>CAVSCT010000001.1:0-180038 GCA_963726555.1 uncultured Alphaproteobacteria bacterium
GGCATTCCTCAACATCGGCCACGATCGAGTTGAAGCTCTCGCGGGCTCCGTCGATCCCCTGCTCAGCCTTGGTGAGGTTGTCGCGCAGCCCCTTCCCTCGCTTGAGAGTCGCGGCCGCTCGTTCAACGAGTGCACTCACCCCGGAAGCGTCGACGTTGAGTTGCGCCTCGGATCCCATGAGCGCCCGTGCGCAGGCGTAGCGGTAGACAAGCTCGAGACCCAGTGAATCGAGCGAATCCTTATCGAGGACGACCACCATCTTGTCGCCCTGGTATTCGTGCAACTCCTCGGTCCGAGCCGGGAGCTTCGCCTTGCCGGAGACAACTAGGACGGCGAAGGCCGCGTCGCGACCCTCCAGCTCGGCGTCCAGCTCCTGCCATGCGTCATTTCGGCTCAGCTTCTTGTCCTTGGCTTCGAAGATCACGCGTGCCTTGGGGGGACCAGTCGCTCCGCCAATTTCTACGAGCGTGTCGCCCTTCTTGCTGCCCGCCTCGTTGCTAACGGCGCCAACGTGATGGGCGGCATCGCCGCGTGCTGAGGCAATTCGCTCGATTTCCTCGTGGACCGCATCCTCAAAGACGAAACCCTTCTGGGTGCCTGCCTCGATGGCCGCCTCCAGGTCTTCAGCCCCGCGCTGGATACCCGCAAGCTGCGCTGCCTCCTTCAGCAACTCATCAAGCTTCTGCTCAAGCTTGATGTCGCGGGTGTCCTGATCGTCCTTGCGCTCAGCGGTCCAGCGGCGAAGGGCCGTGAGCATCGGCGCCAGTGGGTTGCGGTCGTCCTCGGCTGAGAGCCGGCGTAGGAACTCCTCATCTCGCTCCTCGAGAATCCGCTTGATCTGAGACTGAACGGCACCCTCGCGGTCCTCGCCGAACGTGTCCGCGATCAACTCGGCGAGGCCACCGCTGTGTGAATCAAGCGCAGCCCCAAGCGCCCCAGGTGCATCGTCCGCCCCGACTGCCCGCCGAAGGGCCTCCTCTATCCGCTCGACGGCCTCCTCGTTCTCTTGCGCAACCGTCTCGCGGTGCAGACTCTGGAGCCGTTCGAACTCACGCTTGACGTAGTCCACCTCCGCCGCGACTTCCTCGCAATCCAACACCCGGGCACCGATCTCGATCGCCTTGGCAACCGTTTCCGATGCCTCCTGACCGGACTTGGAACGCTGACGCACGACCCTCGCGGATCGCTCGTCGTTGATCGTCAGCGAATCGATGACCAGTCGATCGCCGATCGCACGAACCGCGTCATCCGCGACGTCCGTCTCCAGCGGCAGCTGTGGCTTCTCAGACGCTTCCATAGGACCTATCAACGTAGTCGCGGTTTCGGACGGGAACCTGACGAGGCGACGTTGACTACGATCCCTCGCGTCCACGACCACCGACGCGGGAGTCACATTGGCCGTAGAGATCGCCGACGTATCCAAGCTCGAAGTCCAGCCCGGGTCAGCTGCCCGAGAAGATGGCCGCCTGGGTCATTCGCCAGGAGCGCGAGGGAGAGCCCAAGGACGCCTTCCAGGTTGAGGAGATCGAGGTCCCCGAGCCGGGCGCCTTCGAGGTGATCGTCCGCGTGATGGCGGCCGGCGTCAACTTCAACAACGTCTGGGCGGCCCTGGGCAAACCCGTCTCCGTGTTCGGCTACGGCGACCATCCCGAGTGGGGCCACCACATCGGAGGCTCTGACGCCTCGGGTGTCGTCTGGAAGGTCGGCGAGGGCGTCACCAAGTGGAAGCCCGGCGACGAGGTCGTGATCCACTGCAACCAGGCGTCCTACGAGGACGTAGAGGTACACGGCCTCGACCCGCTCGCCGCCCCCAGCCAGCAGATCTGGGGCTACGAGACGACCTGGGGCTCCTTCGCCCAGTTCACCAAGGTCCAGGCCCAGCAGCTGCTACCGAAGCCCAAGAACCTCTCCTGGGCCGAGTCCTCGGCCTACGGGCTCACCTACTTCACCGCCTACCGGATGCTGATGGACCAGTGCAAGCTCCAGGCGGGCCACAACGTCCTGATCTGGGGCGCGGCCGGCGGCCTCGGCGTCTTCGCCACCCAGCTCTGCAAGGCGGCCGGGGCGAACGCCGTGGGCGTCGTCTCCTCCGATGAGAAGGGCGAGCTGGTCAAGCGCCTCGGGGCGGTCGACTTCATCAACCGCAACGAGTTCTCGGGAATGATGCGCACCGGCGACGAGACGCCGGACCAGGAGAAGGCCCGCTTCAAGGAGTCGCGCGGCTTCGCCAAGAGGGTCAAGGAGATCCTCGGCGACTCTCCCGACATCGTCTTCGAGCACGTCGGCCAGGCGACCTTCCCGACCTCCGTTTTCGTGGTCAAGCCGTTCGGCAAGGTCGTGATCTGCGGAGCGACCTCGGGCTACACGCTCGACTTCGACGTGCGCTACCTGTGGATGCGTCAGAAGCAGATCATCGGCTCGCACGTCGCCAACGCCTACGAGTGCATGCGCGCCAACCAGTTGATGGGGAGGGCAAGATCCAGCCGGTCCTCTGGCGGGTGATGGGCTTCGACGGCGTCGCCGAGGCGCACCAGCTCCTCCACGAGAACAAGCACCTCGGCAAGATCTCGATCCTCGTCGGCGCCACCAGCGAGGAGGAGGGCAAGCTCGAGGACCCGGCCCCGGGGCGATTCGCGCGGAGGTCGGCGCGTGAGCGATAACGGCGCGCTCGAGATCGTCTACGTCGAGTGGCACATCACCCCGTTCCGGGCGGACCGCTGGTACGAGATCTGGGAGCCCGCCGCCGCTCGCGCGATGGCCTTCGGCGCCAAGGGCTGGTCCCTGACCCGGAACGAGGAGGACCCGCTCCACTTCCGCCAGGCGTCCATCTGCAGTAGGCACGAGGACTGGGAGCGCTACTGGTACTCGGACGAGGTCGCCGCCCTGCGCGAAGAGGCGGTCAACTACTACAACAAGCCTGTCCTGCCAGGCGCACAAAACGCCTCAAGACGCGCTCGCGGTCCTCGGCCGCGATGCCGGGGCCGTGGTCGCCCACCGCAATCTCGATGCCGTCGTGGTCGCAGTGCAGCGCGATCTCGATCGTCGGTGTCTTCGACTTGCCGGAATACTTGATGGCGTTGTCGATGAGGTTGGCCACGGCCTGCCCCACGAGCTGGCGATTGGCGGTGAGCCGGCTTCCTTCGGCCACGTCGAGCGCGAGCGTCATGCCGCGCTCCTCGGCCACCGGCTCGTAGAGCTCGGCGAAATCGCGCACCAGCCGGCCGGGATCGAACTGCTCGGCGTTCTCCTCGAGTACGCCAGCTTCCAGCCGCGCGACCAGCAGCAGTGCGTTGAACGTCTTGATCAGCTCGTCCGCCTTGTCGATGGTGTGCTCGAGCCCCTCGCGGTAGGCGTCGGCCCCGCGCGGGTCCATGAGCGCCGATTCCGCCGAGATGCGCAGGCGCGAGAGCGGCGTCTTCAGGTCGTGCGCGATGTTGTCGGAGACCTCGCGCAGGCCGTTCATCAGCGCCTCGATGCGGTCGAGCATGGCGTTGAGGTTGGTCGCCAGCACGTCGAACTCGTCGCCGGTGCCGACGATCGTCATGCGCCGCGACAAGTCTCCGTCCATGATCGAGCGGGTGGCGACGTTGATCGTCTCGATGCGCCTCAGTGCCATCCGGCTCATCACCAGCCCGGCCAGCAACCCCGTGAGCGACAGGAAGCCCAGCGCGAGGAAATAGACGTTGCGCATCTCGTCGGCGTAGCGGCGTTGCGCCTCCACGTCGCGCCCGACGATCAGCCGCAGGCCTGAGCCGAGCTCGACGGGGATCGCGACGCCGAGATGCGGGCTGGTGGCGCCGTCGGGTGCGTAGCGGAATACGCCGCCGGCCGCGCCGATCTCGGGCGGCATGCGGTTGAGGTTGCCGGCGAGCTGCTTGCCCGACGCGTCCGCCAGATGATAGAGGCCGGCGCTGCCGGGGAGGCTGCGCGCCTCGACCGCGCGCACGAGCGCGGGGGTATCTCCGCGGCTCGCTTCCGCGCGCAGCAGCTCGGCCTCGGCGGCGAGCGTCGCCAGCACCTGATCGGTGAGAATGCGGTTGGTCTGCCACTGGAGCAGGCCGACGACGAGCCCCACGCACACCAGATACGCCGCGACCGCCAGCGCGGCGGCGCGGAAGGCGCTCGTCGAAACGGCGCGGCGGGTGAGGCTAGCCAGGTCCATCACGGATCGTGTAGCCGGCCCCGCGCACGGTGTGCAGCAGAGGCTTGTCGAAGTTCTTGTCGATCTTGGCCCGCAGGCGCGACACGTGCACGTCGATGACGTTGGTCTGGGGATCGAAGTGATAGTCCCAGACGTGCTCCAGCAGCATGGTGCGCGTCACCACCTGGCCGGCGTGCTTCATCAGGTATTCGAGCAGCCGGTACTCGCGCGGCTGCAGGTGGATCGGCTCGCCGTCGCGCGTCACCCGGTGCGAGCAGACGGTCGAGCACGAGCCCGCCGACGGCGTAGCGGGTCTCCTGCTCCTCGGGGACGGCGCGCCGCGCCAGCGCCTCGACGCGCGCAAGCAGCTCCGAGTAGGCGTAGGGCTTCGTCAGGTAGTCGTCGCCGCCGGCGCGCAGGCCCTTTACGCGGTCGTCGACCTCGCCCAGCGCCGACAGGATCAGCACTGGCGTGCGCATGCCCTTGCCGCGCAGCTCCCTGATCATCGAGAGCCCATCGAGGCGGGGCAGCATGCGGTCGACGATGAGCACGTCGTAGACGGCCTCCTCGGCCAGCGAGAGACCCGTCTCGCCGTCCTCGGCGAGGTCGGCGGCATGCCCGCTCTCCTTCAGCGCCTTCTGAAGGAAGTGCGCGGTCTCCCTGTCGTCCTCGACCACCAGCACGCGCATTGTGCGTCACCGCTTCGTTTCTATTTGGCGCCCAGGGCCAGCCGAATCGCATTGTGCCCGCGCAGGCCCCGAACGTCGAGGCGGCCCGCCATCTCTTCGAGAGGCGAGCCGCTTCAGTTCACCTAACTGGCCTCTGTGGCTCAGCCCTTGCCGATCGGGACCGCCACCAGCACCGTCTGGTCGCCGCCCTTCTTGATGTGGAACATCACCGCCGACAGACCCTCGTCCTTGGTCTTCTTCAGGGCTTTGACCACATCCTGCGGCGAGGAAACGTTCTCGCCCGCGGCCTTGAGGATGACGTCACCCTCGCGCAGACCCTTCTGGGCAGCGTCCGAGTTCGGATCGACCTCCGAGATCGCGACGCCGTCCTTGCCGCTCGGCGCCGGCTTCAGCGTGATGCCGAGCTGCTTCAGGTCGACGGTCGAGCTCGTGTCCTCGGGCTTGTCCTCCTTGTCGTCGTCCTTGTCGGCGGCCTCTTCCTTGTTGGGATAGGTGCCGAGCTTGACCTTCAAGGTCTGCTCGTTCTTGTTCCGCCAGATCTTGACGTCGACCGTGGACTTGGCCGGAAGGTCGGCGATCGTGCGCGCGAGGTCGCGGCTATCGTCGATCTTCTTGGTGTCGATCTGCACGATGGCGTCCTCGACCTTGAGGCCAGCAGCAGCGGCCGGGCCGTCGGGCAGCACATCGCTGACGATAGCGCCGTGCGGCTCCTTGAGGCCGAGGTTGCCGGCGAGATCCTTGTCGACGTCCTGGATCTTCACGCCGAGCCAGCCGCGGCTGACCGTGCCGCCCTTCTGCAGCTGCTCGACGACCCGCTTGACGGTTTCGGACGGCACCGCAAACGCGATACCGACGTTGCCGCCCGTCGGGCTGTAGATCGCCGTGTTCACGCCGACGACGTCGCCTTCGAGGTTGATGGACGGCCCGCCGGAGTTGCCGTGGTTCACGGCCGCGTCGATCTGCATGTAGTCGTACGGGCCGCCGATGTTGCGCGCGAGCGCCGACACGATGCCGGCGGTGACCGTGCCGCCGAGGCCGAACGGATTGCCGACCGCGAGCACCCAGTCGCCGACGCGCGGGGTCTTCTCCGCGAATTTGACGACCGTGAGCGGCTTCTTCGGCTCGATCTTAAGCAGAGCCAGATCGGTGCGCTCGTCGGTGCCCTTGATGGTGGCCTCGAACTCTTCCTGATCGTCGAAGGCCACCTTCACCTTGGTGGCGCCGTCGACGACGTGCTGGTTGGTGACGATGTAGCCGTCCGGCGTGATCACGAAGCCCGAGCCTGCGGCCTGGCGCGGACGCTGCGGCTGCTGCGGCTGGGCGCCGGGGAGGTTCTTGAAGAGCTCGTTGAGCGGATGGTCGTCGGGCAGACCCGGGATGCCCTCGAACGGACGGCCCCCGCGCGGCTTGTTGTCGGCGACCTTCGGCACGTCGTTGGTGGTCGAGACACTGACGACGGCCGGCTTCACCCGCTCGACGATGTCGGCGAACGACAGCGTCTCGGCGGGGGTACCGACCTTGAACTGGGCGATGGCCGGAGCCGACCGCTCGGCAACGCCAAGCGCCATCAGACCGGCGCCGAGAACGACGGCAGCGGCGAGGCGCCGCCAGTCGCGGCCAGAAGACCCGGCTGAGGAACCGGTTGGCCCGGTCTTTGCTACGTCCTCAGGCGACCTGGGGTGGGAGAGCATGCGCAAGAACCTCCATCATTCTGCGAGGCAGGGATATTTCGTCGTGCTCAACCGGGTAGCGAGTTCGGCATTACAACAGCCTTTCGATTGCCTTAACAGTTGGTAATAAAGGACTTGTTCACCATGTCCGCCGAGACGAGAGCAGCCGCATGAGCTCTGCGACCGCAGCCTTCTCGCCTCAGCAGGGGTGTCCCTTTCCGGCACGGCGCTTCTTCTCATCATACTCGCGGGGAGCCTACAGCCACTCCGGCAGCCGCGTCGGTGTTCGGCAGCGACGAGCGCGTGCCGCTCCCGCAGTCTCTACGCTCCATCGGCGCCAAGATCGGCGTGCTGCACGATCCGCGCTCGCACTCCGTCTGCACCGCCTTCTGCGTCGCGCCCGACGTCGTGGCGACGGCCGCGCACTGCCTCTACCGCACGAGCGACGAACAGCCGCTGCGCCTCACCGACCTCACCTTCAAGCTGCACGGCTCGCACACGACGCGCGCAGCATCGCCGGCGCGGCCGACGGCGCGCCCGAGACCAACGTCATCGCCGGCTCGACGCGCCTCAACGTGCATCCGCCGATCGACGCCACGCGCGACTGGGCGCTGGTGCGCCTCGCCCAACCCGTCTGCAAGGGCGGATCGTTCAAGGTCAGCCGCAAGCCGGTCGCGGAGGTGATGAAGCTCGCCGAAGCCGGCCGTGTCTATAACGTCGCCTATCATCGCGACCTGCCGAAGTGGCAACCGATGTTCGAACCCGGCTGCGTCGTGAAGCGCAACTTCGAGGACGCGGACTGGACCGACGATCCGCCGCGATTTCTCCGACCCCGATCAGCTGCTGCTGCACACCTGCGACACCGGCGGCGCCTCGTCGGGCTCGCCGCTGCTGGTCGACGGGCCCGACGGGCCCGAGGTCGTCGGCATCAACGTCGGCACCTACGTGCAGTCGAAGGTGATCATGCTCAACGGCGAGGTGCTGCACCGCTTCAAGTCGGACGACGTCGCCAACACCGGCGTGAACTCGCTCGCGTTCGCGGCGTCGCTCGACGCGCTGCTCGGCGCCGAGATGCTTGCTCACCCGCCACGATGTGCGGCGTCTGCAGGAGAGGCTCGCGCGAGCGGGCCTTTACAAGGGTCCGCGCGACGGCACGCTTCGACGCCGAGACGAAGGCGGCGATCGAAGGCTTCGAGCGCGCGTCCGACATGCCGGTGACGGGCCTGGCGACGCAGCCGCTGCTGCAGGCGCTGCTGGGCGACGAGCCAGGTCGTGACCGGCAAGATCCCCGCAAGACCGGCGACGACCTGGCGGCACGTCGCGCTAGTCGCGGCGCGGCGTCCTTCTCCGCCGACAGCATCGCGCGCAGCTTGCTCCTCCTCGGCGATCGTGAGCGACGCTGCGCCGGCGCCTGGCGGCGTCCGCCGCGCGACGCGCGCGCAGGCCGATCGGCATCGCGCCATGCAGCACCATCAGCGGCGCCAGCCACAAGCAGCAGGGTGTGCGCGTTGAGCGTCGGGCCGCAGCAGCACGAACTCGCCGTAGCGATCCTCGACGAAGCGCATCACCTGGGTGTCGCTGTCGCCGGCCTTCAGCCGCTCGCGCACGAGCAGGCGCAGGTCGCGCGCCAGCGGCGCGTTGCTGTCGTCGATCGACTGGTTCTGGCAGACGAGGCAGCGCAGGCCCGAGGAGATGGCGCGCGCGCGCGCCTCGAGCTGCGCGTCGGGCAGGATCTCGTCGGGCTCGACGGCAAGCGCGGGCGCGCACGCGAGGATGCAGAGCGACGAGCGCGGCGAGCCACCCGATGCGAGCGGCAGGGCGCGTCATTCGGCGGGGGCGGCGCTGCGGGATGCGGCGCGCGCGGCCCGGCGCGCCGACGCGCAGGCGCCGGTCGCTCAGCGACACTGCGCCGGCGAGGAACATCACGAGCGCGCCGAGCCAGATGAAGCGCACGAGCGGATTGAAGTAGATGCGCACGGCGTAGCCGCCGGCCGTCTGCGCGTCGCCGAGCACGACGTAGAGGTCGCCGCGCCAGGCCGCGTGGATGCCGGCTTCCGTCGTCGGCTGCGGGGGCACGTCGTAGATGCGCTTGGACGGCTCGAGCTTCGTCACCGCCGCGCCGCCGCGCGTGACGTCGAACAGCCCGACCTACTCGCGGTAGTTCGGCCCCGTCGCCGGCGCCACGCCACGGAACGTGAGGTCATAGCCGGCGATCTTGACCTTCTCGCCCGGCTTCATGACCAGGATCAGCTCCTCGCGGTAGGCGCTCGTCGCGACGACGCCGACGACGAGCATGCCGACGCCGAAGTGCGCGAGCGCCGAGCCGAACGCCGAGCGCGGCAGGCCGGCGAGGCGGCGCCAGGCCTCGTCCAGCGGCACGCTGCCGAGCCGCGCGCGATAGGCGAGCTCGGAGACCGCGCCGGCCATGACGAATACGCCGAGCGCGATGCCGAACGGCGCCAGCATCGGCCCGCGGTAGAGCCCCGCAAGCGCGACCGCCAGCACCACGACGGCGAGCATCGCCGCGAACATCAGCCGCTGCGCCGCGCCCAGGAGGTCGCCGCGCTTCCAGGCGAGGAACGGCCCGAACGGCAGCGCCAGCAGCAGCGGCACCATCAGCGGCCCGAACGTCATGTTGAAGTAGGGCGGGCCGACCGAGATCTTGTCGCCGGTCAAGGCTTCGAGCAGCAGCGGATAGAGCGTGCCGATGAACACGGTCGCGCACGCCGTCGTCAGCAGGATGTTGTTGAGCACGAGGGCGCCCTCGCGGCTGATCGGCGCGAAGAGTGCCGCCCTGGCGCAGGTCGCGCGCGCGCAGCGCGAAGAGCAGCGAGCCCGCCGCCGGTGAACAGCGTCATGATGGCGAGGATGAACACGCCGCGCGCGGATCGACGGCGAACGCGTGCACCGAGGTCAGCACGCCCGAGCGCACGAGGAACGTGCCCATCAGCGACAGCGAGAAGGTGAGGATGGCGAGCAGGATCGTCCACACCTTCAGCGCGTCGCGCTTTTCCATGACGAGCGCGGAGTGCAGCAGCGCGGTGCCGGCGAGCCACGGCATGAACGAGGCGTTCTCGACCGGGTCCCAGAACCACCAGCCGCCCCAGCCCAGCTCGTAGTAGGCCCACCACGATCCCATGGCGATGCCGATCGTCAGGCACATCCAGGCCAGCAGCGTCCACGGCCGCACCCAGCGCGCCCAGGCGGCGTCGATGCGGCCTTCGATCAGCGCGGCGATGGCGAACGAGAAGGCGATCGAGAAGCCGACGTAGCCCGTGTAGAGAAACGGCGGATGGAACGCGAGCGCGGGGTCCTGCAGGATCGGGTTGAGCCCGTTGCCGTCGGCGGGCGGCGGGTCGATGCGCAGGAACGGGTTCGAGGTGAGCAGGATGAAGAGGCAGAACGCCACCGCGATCGAGGCCTGCACGCTGAGCACGTTGGCCTTGAGGCTCGGCGGCAGGTTGCGCCCGAAGGCGGCGACGGCGGCGCCGAACAGGGCGAGGATCAGCACCCACAGCACCATCGAGCCCTCGTGGTTCCCCCACACGCCCGCGATGCGATAGATCAGCGGCTTGGTCGAATGCGAGTTGGCCACCACGTTGGCGACGGAGAAATCCGACGTCACATATGCGTTGATGAGCGACAGGAACGCGAACAGCAGGAGCGCGAGCTGACACAGCGCGGCGGGCTCGGCGGTCGCCATCAGCTCGCGGTCGCGCACGTAGGCGCCCCACGCCGGCACCACCATCTGGAAGATGGCGACCAGCAGCGCCAGCACCAGCGCGAAATGCCCCAGCTCAACGATCATTGGCTGATTGGCCCCGTGGGATGGGTCGCGCCCTTGCCGAGCTTCACGCCCTTCGCCTCCAGCGCCTTCGCCACCTCCGGCGGCATGTAGGTCTCGTCGTGCTTGGCCAGCACGGTGTCGGCGACGAAGCGGCCGTCGGGCGTGAGCCTGCCCTCCGCCACCACGCCCTGGCCCTCGCGGAACAGATCGGGCAGCACGCCCTCGTACGTCACCGGGATCTCCTTCAGCGTGTCGGTCACGACGAAATCGATTTTGGCGCCCTCGCCGCGCTTCACCGACCCGGCGGCGACGAGCCCGCCGAGACGGAACCGCTGCCCCGCCGCGACCGGCTTCTCGGCAATGTCGCTCGGCGTGTGGAAGAACATGATCGAGTCCTGTAGCGCGAACAGCACCAGCCCCACCGCCGTCATCAACACCGCGAGGCATACGCCGATCAAAGTCCCCCGCCGCTGCTTCCTGGTCATTCCCACTCCCTGCCGGTGCCGCTCACGAGCCCCGGCTTACGATCGCCGGTTACGAGCCGAGCCCTAAGCTTTGCGCCAGCTCCTGCAACTGCGCCAACGCCTTTGCGTCGCCGGCAAAAGAGGCCCGCGCGTCGCCGAGCGCCGTCGTCGCCTCCTGCTTCTTGCCCAGCACCGTATAGGCGCGCACGAGCTGCATCCAGCCCGCGAGGTCCTTGCCGTCCTTCTTGAGACGCTCAGCGAGGCCCGCGACCATGCCGTCGATCATCTTCTGGCGCGCCTCCGGGGTCATCGCCGCCACATCGCCGGGTTGCGGCTCGCTGTTGAGCTTCGCGGTCGTGCTCTTCAGGCGCTCATCGAGCAGCTGCCGCCACGGGTCCTTGGTCTGCTCGAGCGCCAGCAGCCGGCGGTATTCCGCCCTCGCGCCGGCGAGGTCTCCGTCCTGCTCCTTCGCGATCGCCAGCCACACCTGCGGCTCGATCGCCTGCGCATCGGCGACGAGCAGTTTCGCGTACGCCTTACGCGCAGGCTCGTTGACGATGCCGTTCTCGGCCATGATGGTCGCGCGCGCAAAGCCCGCAAGCCGCGAGGGAGTTTCGCCAAGGATGCGCATCGCGTTTTGGTAGGCCTCGTCCGCGCGCGAAAAATCGCCCATGCGCATGTAGACGGGAGCGAGCACGTCCCAGCCGCGGCCGTCGTCGGGATTTTGGCGCAGGTGCGCCTCGACCTTGGCGACGAGATCGGCGGCGCTTGCCTGATCGACCGGCTCGTTTATGCGCGAGGCATAGGGGCGCCCCGGCAGCGACGGCGAGCCGACCGTGAGATAGAGCGAGATGGCGACGATGGGGATGGCGGCCGCCGCGTAGAAGGCAGCCTGGCGCGCGCGCGCAAAAGCGCCGGTAGGCACCTGCGCGAGCCGCGTATGCTCCTCGGCGATGCGGATCAGCCGGCGCGCCACCTCGGCACGGGCCGCCTCGGCTTCCGTGCCGACGATGAGGCCTTGCACACGCTCTTTTTCGATCTCGGCGAGCTGGTCGCGATAGACCGCGAGGTCGCTGTCGTGCGCGGCTGCCGCGGCTTTCGAGTGGGCCAGCAACGGCCGTGTCACCGCCCAGGTGACGGCGGCTGCTAAAATCGCAAACCCGATCCAAACCAGCATCGCGCCATCCGAGCCCCCGCCAGAGGCTGGAATAGGGCGAGCTGGCGTGGCTGACAAGCCTCGCCCCACGGGGAAGCCGTTGTGCCGCGGCGGCGCGGCGCCGGTTAAGCAATTTCGGGAATTTGCGGAACGCGCGTCTTAAGCGACGCTACGCCAGCTGCCGTCCGGATTGCGGCAGGCGGTGCCGTGCATCGTCTGCGGCCGCCCGTCGATATAGACGGTGTGGGTGTAGTCGCGGCAATCGAGGCCGCTGCGCTTGTAGGGCCGGCCCGGGACCACGTCGCCGTAG
Source organism: uncultured Alphaproteobacteria bacterium (assembly GCA_963726555.1). Taxonomy (GTDB): domain Bacteria; phylum Pseudomonadota; class Alphaproteobacteria; order Rhizobiales; family Hyphomicrobiaceae; genus Hyphomicrobium_A. The sequence goes on from CAVSCT010000001.1 coordinate 12,218, forward strand.
CGGCCGTTGTCGGGGTTACGCCAGCGCCGCGGGTGATCGGATTCGCCTTCCTCGAGCGCCGCCAGCTCGGCCTGGCGCGCGTACATGCGGTCCTGCTCGTCCATGGAGCGGCCGATCTCGCTGCCGACGATGCCGCCGACGACGGCGCCAGCCATGGTGGCCAGAACGTTGCCCGAGCCCTTGCCGACCTGATTGCCGATGATGCCGCCGGCGATACCACCGACGACGAGGCCGGTGTCGGCCCTGCTCGGGCCCTCGGGCCCGCAGGCACCGACGAGAACCGGCAGCAGGGCGATGGCGGCGATGCGCGCGTGGCGCATGAGTATCTATCCCCCGATTGAGCCTATCGGCCGCCTCACGAGCGGCGCTCGATACTCCAGGACACAGTGTAGCGCCTTAGCCAACGAATGTGCAGCGCTCAAGGCGGAATGCGGCCAGCAATGCGGCGAATTGGGGAGGCGTTGCCGGAGAGCTTCAGGCGCCGTGCTTCAGGCGGCGGGAAGCTCGAGGTGCACGGCGAGGCCGCCCTTGGGCGCGCGCGCCAGCTCACAACTTCCGCGGTAGGACTGCGCGAGGTCCATGACGATCGACAGCCCCAGCCCCGAGCCGGGCTTGGTCTCGTCGAGACGCATCCCCCGCTTGCCGATTCGCGCGCGCTGGTCGTCGGTGAGCCCGGGCCCGTCGTCGGCTACGGTGATGGAGAGGCGCCTGCCCCGGCGCGTGCGCGCCGTCGTGGTCTCCGGCGAGACGTCCACATTCAGCACCACGTTGCGGCGCGCCCACTTGCAGGCGTTGTCGAGCAGGTTGCCCAGCATCTCCTCCAGATCCTGCCGCTCGCCCTGGAAGCGTGCATCCGGTGGGCACACGACCGCGATCTCGACCTTCTTGTCCTGGTGGATGCGGGTGAGCGTGCGCACCAGCGGCTCGACCACGGGCGCGACCGGGGTCACGCCGCCGGCAACGCCAGTGCGCGCCGCCATACGCGCGCGATCGAGGTAGCGCTTGATCGACTCGCCCATGACCTGCGTCTGCTCGACGACCTTGGCGCCGAGCCCGGACTTGTCGCCGCGCGCCTCGTTGACCATGACGGCAAGCGGCGTCTTCAGGGCATGCGCGAGGTTGCCGACCTGCGTGCGCGCGCGGTCGACGATCTGCTGGTTGGAATGGATGAGCGCGTTGAGCTCCGACTGCAGCGGCTCGATCTCGGCCGGCAGCTCGCCGTCGAGCGTCGTCTTGGCGCCGGAGCGGATGGCGGCGAGGCCGCCCTCGATCTGGCGTAACGGCAAGAGGCCGAAGCGGACCTGGAACAGCGTGACCGCGACGAGGCCGATGCCGGCGAGTGCAAGCGCGGTCGTCAGCCGGTAGCGGAAGTTCGCCACGAGGTGGTCGAGCCAGTCGGCGGGGCCGGCGACGATGATCGAATAGCGCGGCTTGTCGGGCTCGTGCCCGAGGGTGTCGATCACCTCCACGAGGCGCAGGGGCTCGCCCGCGGGACCCTTGGCGTCCATCCAACGGGCGCCGGAAGGGTCGGGCGCGACGTTCTTCTTCGTGGGAGACGGAAGGCTCGCGGTTGCCAGCGAGGCGGAGACGAGCTTGCGGGCGTTGGCATCGTCGAGCGGCGTGATCTGCCAGTACCAGCCCGAATGCGTCACCGCGAACAGCGGCTCATAGAGGTTTGCCGGCGGTGACGGCGGCCCCTGCGCGTTTTCCATGCTGTCGACGGTGATGGCGTTGACGAGCTTCTGCAGCTGGCCGTCGAAGCTCGCCTGCACGTCGTCGCGGTAGAGCCCGTAGATGATGAAGCCGGCGATCGGCAGCACCAGCAGCGTCCACGCTGCAGCGGTGGTGAACAGCCGGAACGCGAGCGAGTTGAAGCGCATTTGTGGCTCAGGCCTGGTCCGGCTTTTCGCTCAGGCGATAGCCGAGGCCGCGCACGGTCTCTATGAGGTCGACGGGGATCTTCTTGCGCAGGCGGCCGATGAACACCTCGATGGTGTTGGAATCGCGATCGAAGTCCTGCTCGTAGAGGTGCTCGACGAGCTCGGTGCGCGAGACGACGCGGCCGTTGTGGTGCATGAGGTAGGCGAGCAGCCGGTACTCGTGAGAGGTAAGCTTGATCTGCTGGCCGGCGCAGGTGACGCGCGCGCTCTTGGTGTCGAGGCGCAGAGGCCCGCACTCGATCTCGCTGCTCGCGTGGCCCGAGGCACGGCGCATTTGTGCGCGCACGCGGGCCAAGAGCTCCTCCATGTGGAAGGGCTTGGCGAGATAGTCGTCGGCGCCCGCATCCATGCCGGCGACCTTGTCGCTCCAGCGGTCGCGCGCGGTGAGGATGATGACCGGCATCTTGCGGTCGGAGCGACGCCATTGCTCGAGGATGGAGATGCCGTCCATCTTCGGCAGCCCGATGTCGAGGATGACGATGTCGTAAGGCTCGGTGTCGCCGAGGAAATAGCCTTCCTCGCCGTCCGACGCGCTATCGACCGCATAACCGGCATCCGACATCGCGGTAACGAGCTGCCGGTTCAGATCTTTGTCATCCTCTACGACAAGGACACGCACATTCCCCTCGCTCGCGTTGCTTCGGCTCCAGCCGAATATAGCGAGGCGGGCGGCATCATCCTAGCGCTAGAGGTCGACGATCACCTCAAAGCCCCCGTAAACCATGCGCTTGCCGTCGAACGGCATGTCCTTCTTGATCATCTCGGCGAACCGCGGGTCCGCCATCACCTTGGCGTTGACCCGGTCACGGTCGGCCCGGGACTTGAAGACGATATAGGAGAAGAGGACCGTCTCGCCGCGCTTTAGCTTCACGCTGCGCGGAAACGAGGTGCGCTTGCCGACCTTGACGTCGTCGGCCACGCACTCCCGGAATTCGAGGGCGCCGTGCTCCTTCCAGATCTTGCCGGCCTTCTGGGCCATGCGCCGATAGGCCGGCAGCTTTTTCTTCGGCACCGGGACTATGAACCCATCCACATAGGGCATGCGCTCCTCCTGTCGTTGGCCTCGAGTTGCAGGCACGCCAGGATAACGCAGAAGCGGCGCAAATCGACTATGGCGGGAAGGGGAGCCGCGCATCGACCGTGCGGTTGACCAGCCGGCCCGCCTGCTCGCGGATCAAGAGGCGATAGACGAAGCTGCCGTTCTCCTCGCACAGCGTCGTCTTGACAATGTCGCCGGAAAGCTTGCCGCGCGCGGTCTTGGCCAGCGCCTCGATCGTCGTCAGGCCCTCCTTCATGACAACGGGCGCCGCCTCCGACCAGTCGGCGTAGCAGCCGCCCGCGTGCGCCGGCAGCGGTGCGAGGGCGAGGAGCATCGAGGCGGCAACTATTTTGGACATGGAAATCTCGGGGGGCAGCATCGCCGTCTGATTTAGCTGGGCGCGGCTGAACTCGCCATGAATGCGCACCGCCGGGATTCCGCCGCTAGAACTTCACCGTCATGTCGCGGCGCGCAAGCGGTTGCGTGGCACGCGCACGGCCGTAGATCTGGTTGGCTGGAACAGCATCTTGATGCCGGCGGGCCCGCGTTGGCGCAGGCTCGCCGCGAAGGCGCCCGGCATGACGACGTCGCGCGAGAGGTCCTCGCGGTGAAAGAGGCTGGCGTAGCCCTCGAAGCTGCCGTCGGTGTCGACGCCCTTGAGGTCGAGCGACAAAAACTTCATCTCGTGCCGCGGCTGCGCCGGGCCCGCTAGCTGCGAGAGCATGCGTCTCAACTCCGGATTTTTCGAATTGTTGTATTCGTCGTCGGTGATTTGGCCCGTCTGTTGCCCGTGCGGCCGATCCGGCCTAGAGGAGCAACGCCATGGCATCGGCGACCCTAGAGGATTTGCGCGCGATCGTTCTCCGCTCGTTTCCGGAGCTTGCCCACGCGCGGTTCACGCTTCTCACGACGGGATGGGACAGCGTCGCCGTCGACGTCGACGAAGCACTCATCTTCAAGTTTCCCCGGCATGCGGCGGCGGAGAAGGCTCTCCGCGCCGAGGCAAGCCTCTTGTCTCTCGTCCGCCCTGAGGTGACGATGGCAGTCCCCCACCTCACCCTTTGTCCCGGTCCGCCGCTCTTCTCCCGGCATGTAAAGCTCAAGGGCGAGCATCTCGTGGCCGCACACTATGAACGCCTTCCCGTTGAAGCGCGCGAGCGGCTTGCGGCCGACTTGGCGCTCTTCTACGCGGAGCTTCATCATCTCAATGCTGCCGACGTCGAGGTGGCCGGTGGCGGCCCGATAAGGCCCTGGCTAAAGCCGGACGACATTCTGCGAAGGATCGAGCCGATCTTGCCCGCAGAGCTTCACCCCATTGCCGAAGAGACCATTGCCGCCTGGCAGCGTCTGCCGCCGGACCCGCACGGGACAACCTATGGTTTCTTCGATGGGCACGGTTGGAACATGGCCTTCGACCACACAAGCAATCGTCTCAACGGCGTGTACGACTTTGGCGACTTTGGGTTTGGCCCACTGCGTCAGGACGTCATCTATTCGAGCTTTATCTCGCCGGATCTCACGGCACGTATCATCGACGCGTATGAACACCTGACTGGGCTTGCTCTCGATCGTCGACGCATACATCTCCTTAGCGGCGTTCTGAGATTATGGGAGCTCGCGGAATGTGCACGCGAGCCCGACCAAATGCTCAGAAACGTGGCCCACTGGGCTACATTTCAGACGTTGTAGCTTGCAGCGCTTACGGCGGAAGCTCGTCAGTTCGCAGTGCTCGCCGAATTTTTCCTAAACTCGGCGGAGATCGTAATCTGTTTGGGTCACCGCCGCCTAAGGCCGGGCTAAGCCAGCCCAAGAACGCCTTCGCCATGCGCCCGATCAGCGGCAGCAGCGTGCCCCGCCAGAATGCCCGCTGCGCTGGCGCTGCTATAAAGCTTGCGTCCCCACGTACGGTGGCTTTGCAAGCGCGTCACGCATCAACGTGAGAAAGGTCCTAACTCCTTCGCCTTCGAAGAAAACAACGTCAGCGGGAGTCGACCACCAGAATTCCTTGAGCTGATCTGCACTGTACTGCCTGCGCAGAAGATCATCGAGAAACGCCTTGATCCCGCGTGCGTCTTGCTGATCGATTCCAATCAGCGCCTGCTGAACCAATTCGTCAGCAGTCGCCACCTCCGTGCCCTGCGTGAGATTGCGGCACGCCATTCTGAACTCAATAGGAAGCTCGATGTCCATCGTTTAATCTCTGTTCCCGGGATACGCCCGAAAAATGTAGTAACCCTTCTTGCTGCTGGCTGACCGTATGATATGTACCGTCACCCCATAAGTTGGACGAATGATCGGCTGAGCGCGGTCATTGGGCGCATACGCCTCGTAGCCCGCAACCGACTCGAAGTCGGCATAGACGTACATATACGAGAGTAGATAGGGGAATTTTTCAGCGACAAAGGACTTATCGCCACTCGGTTCTGAGAGAGTGTACCATTCGCGAGCTTGTTGGCGGCTTCGAGGGATGTGAACGAGCCAGCTCTCATTTCACCGTAACTGACGATGAAAGGAATATTGCGACGGCTGCCAAGAACTCTGGCTTTCAGGTATTCCTCTGGTTCGTTGACATGCCGTTCGAAGGTGTGACCGCCGAGCCTGTCTTCTTGAAGGATGTCAACTTGGCTTTCCTGCGAGTCTTCCGCCTGCGCGAGGCGCACGCGGCCGGACGGAACACCGCCACTGGTCCACCGGCCGCCGCCGCTCGAGCCCGCCGGCACGCGCGGCTGGTCGGGGCTGAACTTCATCCCCGGCCCTCCGTCGCCGAACGCCAGGGCTAGCTCCGCCTCGCGCGGCAGCGGGCTGTCGTGCCGAAGGCGCGCTAATGGAGCGTATCCGACGGCGGCACGCTTCTCGTCCACCGTGAGGAACGCCGCCTTGTCAAGCCGCGCCCACAAGGCCTCGCGCTCGCCGGAGAGGCCCTCGACCTGGTCGAGGTCGGGGCGCATCTCGAGTGAGCCGCCGTACGCCGGCCCGAGCCAGGCGGAGAACGCCTTCGTCATGCGGCACACGAGCGGCAGCACGGTTGCCCGCCAGAACGCCCGCTGTGCCTCCTGATAATTAGAATACGTGTTGTCGCCGGGGATGCCGAGCAGCATCGGCGGCACGCCGAGCGCGAGTGCGATCTCGCGCGCGGCCGCGTGCTTGGCCTCCACGAAATCCATGACCTTCCAGGGCGCGAAGAACGCGGGCCGGCCGCTGCTGCTCGAAGGCGGGCTCGACTGGAAGCCCCTTATCGCTGTCGCCCATCCCGGCGCGTCGGCCATCCGCGCGACCGCACGAGCCGCGAGATCGCGCTCGGCGAGCGGCCGAAGCGTTGTCCAATCTCGAAGAGCGTGAGCCGGCCTTCACAGTAGAGACGCTCGATCTCCGCCTTAGCTGCGAGGTCGAGCGCCATGCCGCTTTGATGTGCCGGATTGTCGGGAGAGGCGGGAGCACGGGGCTTGCAGTTGCCGCCGGCGCACGTGTCGCCTTATACAAGAAACCTACTGGATGAGCGTGACGCTGTCACCACGAATTACTGTTGATGATCAGATTTTTACTGGCGTTTCTAAAGTAATTACGGAAAACCGCTCAATATAGCAGGCAATCGGGTGCCGAATGTGCTAGGCCGCCACCGTTCTATTGGCTCGGAGACCAACGATGGCGCTGACCCTGCACCTGCATCCGCTCTCCTCGTTCTGCCAGAAGGCGCTCATCGCTTTCTACGAGAACGACACGCCCTTTAAGCCGCATCTGGTCGACCTGGGCGATGCCGCCTCGGCCGAGCGCTTCAAGCAGCTCTGGCCGATCGGGAAGTTTCCGGTGCTGCGCGACGACGCGCGCGACCGCACGGTCCCGGAATCGACGGTCATCATCGAGTACCTGGAGCAGTTCTATCCCGGCCACACACGCTTCATCCCTTCGGAACCGGACCTCGCTTGGCAGGTGCACCTGCGCGACCGCTTCTACGATAACTACGTTCACCTGCCGATGCAGAAGATCGTCGGCGACAGGCTGCGCCCGGCGGGCGGCGGCGATCCGCATGGCGTGGCGCAGGCGCGCGCCCAGCTCCAAACGTCCTACGCCATGCTCGAGACGGAGATGCGCGACCGGACCTGGGCCGCCGGCGAAGCCTTCACGCTCGCCGACTGCGCGGCGGCGCCGGCCCTCTATTATGCCAACCTCGTGCAGCCGTTCGCCGCCCACAAAAGCCTCGCGGCGTACTTCGAGCGCCTGCTGGCGCGACCGCCGTTCGCGCGCGCCGTGAGGGAGGCCGATCCCTACCGCCACCTGTTCCCGGGCTGACTGTAGCGCCAGGCGCATTGACGCTGTGCCGAGCTACTACCCGCCCGCAATCGCAGCCACAATGAGAAACGGCTGCTCGCCGCGCGCGACCGCCTCCGGTAGAGGCGTATCGGGCGCATCCAGCGAAAGGTCCCGCTGGCACGCAAAGAACCGCAGGAACGGACGCCGACGCTGGGTGGCGTAGTCGCGAATGGTTCCGCGCAGCACCGGATAGTGCGTTTCGAGCGCATCGAGCACGGACCGCTGGGTCGCCACACCTTCGACCGGCAGGCTCACTTCCCCGTTGATGGCGGCATGCATGCGCAGATGCGATGGCAGGATCACACGGATCATGGCAGCGTCTGCACCTCTACCGACAGCACTGCGGGAAGATCACGCACGGCGGTCGTCCAGCTATCGCCGGCATCGCCCGATACATATACTTGGCCGCCGGTCGTGCCGAAATACACGCCGCAATCATCGAGCTTGTCGACGGCCATCGCGTCACGCAGCACGTTGACGTAGCAATTGGCTTGCGGCAGGCCATTGGTAAGCGCCTCCCACTCGTTGCCGCCGCTGCGGCTGCGGTAGACGCGCAGCTTTCCCTCGAGCGGATAGTGCTCCGCATCGCTCTTGATCGGGACGACATAGATCGTCTCCGGCTCGTGCGCATGCACGTCAATCACGAAGCCGAAGTCTGTCGGCAAGTTGCCGCTCACCTCGCGCCAGGTATCGCCGGCGTCGTCGCTGCGCATGACATCCCAATGCTTCTGCATGAACAGCACGTTCGGGCGCGAGGGATGCATGGCGATGCGGTGAACGCAGTGGCCGACTTCGGCTTCTGGATCGGGGATGTACTCGGATTTGAGCCCGCGATTTATGGGGCGCCACGTCTTGCCGCCATCGTCCGTGCGGAAGGCGCCCGCGGCCGAAATGGCGATGAAGATGCGGCTGGGATCGGACGGATCGAGCAGAATGGTGTGGAGACACATGCCGCCGGCTCCAGGCTGCCAGCGCGGCCCCGACCCGTGGCCGCGCAGCCCCGCAAGCTCGGTCCACGTCTGGCCGCCATCCGTCGTGCGAAAGATCGCGGCATCCTCAACGCCTGCGTACACCGTATCCGCATCCGTAAGCGAAGGCTCCAAGTGCCAGACGCGCTTGAACTCCCAGGGATGCGGGGTTCCGTCATACCACTGGTGCGTACCGGCCTCGCCGTCGTAGTCAAACTTGTTGCCGACAGGCGCCCAGGATTTGCCGCCGTCCTTGGAACATTGGATCTGCTGGCCGAACCAGCCGCTCGATTGGGACGCATAAACCCGATCGGGGTCGGCCGGCGAGCCCTTCACGTGGTAAATCTCCCAGCCCGGGAAGTGCGGGCCATCGATCGTCCACACCTTGCGCGTGCCGTCCGCGCTAAGAACGAACGCTCCCTTCCGCGTCCCCACCAGAACCCGCACACGGCTCATTGTCTGCTCCTCTCTGCCGAAGGCTGCTCATAGAAAGCCGGCCACCGCGCTTTCTCGTTCAAAAGCCTGATGACGGGGCCATCCAGACTGTAAGACGCTAAGTCCGGCGCCGAGCCGACTCGAAACACCGCCTCCACGTCAATTTTTTGGCCCACACCCTCGCCTTAACATCTCCCATCAGGGCCGATCCCTACCGCCACCTGTTCCCCGGCTCACGGCGCAAACGCTGCCGATAGTCTCGAATGGACCAACCGGGGCGCCAGGTGATAGGCTGCTCTAATAAGGACCTCGAAGGCGGGAGCGTTCCTCATGTCTAGACAAGCCATCCTAGCGGCCGGGACTTTTCTTTTGGCCAGCACCCTTGCTGCTTCGGCAGGTGGGATTGGTTTTGGCATTACGATCGGACCGGGAGGAATCGGACCAGGATTTCGCTCCGCCGATCCGCCTCGCGAATACCGTCCGAGGGCGCGGTCTTACCGTGAGGAGCCGAGCAAGCCGCGGCGTCAGCAAAGGCAAAATGCCAACGATGACGACAAGGCGGCGACTGCCGCGCCGGCAAAGAGTCAGGCCAACGAGAATTCATCCATTGCCGTCCTGGCCGGGAAGCCGGACAAGACAAACTTGCACTTTGAGAACTCCTCGATCGCCAGCGCTCCTCGCCCCACTGAGCCTGCACGATCGGCTACCGTCGTAGTACAGCTCGAGAACTCCTCGATCGCCAGTGTTCCCCGCACCGCTGAGCCCGCGCGATCGGCTACCGTCGCAGCACAGGCCGAAAGTCCCGTGGAAAAAGCGGCAAGCTCGCGCGGGGTCCTCTGCTCAAGATACTACCCCACGGCCGGTCGCACGATGCAGGTCCCCTGCGAGTAGGGCGACGGCACTCATATTCAGAACGGGCTCTCGCCGCAGCGTATGACGCTTGCGTCCGTTGGATGCTCACGGTCATAGCAGCCAGCGACGCAGCTTGAGACGTCTTTGCCCGCGCACGCGCCGATGCACTTCTTTTCCTGCGCCGTCGGCTCGCGCCCTCGCATTGCGCGCGTATCAAGTCCGCCCTGCTTCTGGCGGACTGCGACTTGCGCCTTTGCATATGGCGACATGGTACGCAGGTGGACCGAGAGATATTGGGTGTACAGATCGAGGTGCGACTGGAAGCTGGAAAGGCCGATCCGCTGACCCTGCGCATTGCAGGCGGCTTGCGATGGGAACCCTTTCGACTGCCATTGCTCACAATACGAAAAACTTGGCGGCTGGGCTTTGTTTGCTGCGATCTGTGCCTCGAACACGCCAACGCAATACGCGGCTCTGAGCGGCCGGTCGTCCGTCTCAGCAGCAGTCCGGGCAACCGCGGTGACGACGCTGAGCGCCAGGGCGACGGGCAGCACTACGCAACGCATACTGAACTCCCAAAGCTCGCGGACTACTCCTTGTGACGCCACCGCCGATGGACCGCCTCGCTTACCGGGAGCTCCGCGGACAGCTTCGCCCGCACCTCGTTGCTCATCATGTCCTGAACCACCTCCAAGAACCATTCGGTAAAGTGCTCGTTGTCCTTGGTCGCTCGCAAAACACGCAGTTCCAGTTTCGCTAGGGCATCTTGATCGCCCCTGCGGAGCCGCTCGCCCAGGTCTCGCGCTTCTCGCTTTTCCTCCTCGTTCAACACACTGTGCATGATGCGCATTCTCGTTTCTCCTTGCGCGCCCCGATGCCACGTCCCCCCATCATCATATAATTGTATGCGACCCTGGCGCACGCTAGCCTCTCGCGCTCGGTCCGTGCGCGGTGCCCCGCCGGTGCTAGGGACATGTTTAACAACTGCGTACGCTAAGGCGAACTGGCACGCCGCTCTAGCACCGACCTCGCGGCTAGTTTCACTGAACAGATCCCATTCGGTGGAGCGCGCCCGCGGCACGTGAAGGCAGTGTCGGTGACACGGCGGTGACAACGGCGACAATCAGCAAGATGCCGACGGCAACAGATTTCAGCATTTCGACAAATCTGTAGCGTCTACCGGCCGTCGCGCTTACGGCGCAGGCGGGCAGCAATCCACGTTGCTGCGCCGAAAGCTCCTGGGAGCGTGCAATGCCGGTAATTATTCGCGTCGTCAGGATGCCCCCTGCAGCCGCAGTGGACGCCGTCAGCACCAGCAGGCTCAACGCATCGTAGGTTGGCGCCACAGCGGCATCATCACTCGGGAGCCCGAGCGCCACACTCGTCACGATTAGGGCGAAGGCTGAAACGGCGAGCAGGGCCGCGCGTGGCTTCGATGCGCTTTGCGACACGGAAAATGCGCGGCTCCGCTGATAGGTGAAATACTGCAGGTAGGGGATGGTGATCAAGTTGGTGATGGGCATCAGCATCAGCAGCGCTGAATACGGAGAGCGCAACTTTGAGCCGTTGAAGAAATTTATGTTCCGCATGGCTCGCAAGAAAAAGTAGACGACCGCGCCGAGCATCACGTAGAGGCTCAGGATGAAGGTGATCGCAAGCGGCATGACCAGCTCGGACGGGACGAGATCGGTCTCCCAATAGTTCTTCTGCAAATGCTCGAGGAAGGGCTTTCCGATCACCGCCAGCGCGATGAGGGCGTTGAGCACAGGTGACGTACTGTGTAGCGACTTGAAAATGGTATGCTTTGCCGCGAGGCCCCCGTTACCCCATAACGGGCGCCCCGTGATGACCAGCAGCAACACGCCGGCGGCGAGAAGGATCACCGGCAAGTACCGGGCGACGATCACTGCCATAGCGACATCCCCCGTCAGGAGCCAGTTCACCGATTCCGCAAGCCGGAACACTACCAGAAAACTCGCTGGCCGCGGCGCAACCATAAACCGCGGACACTGCCTCGGCCTCGAGCTAGACGCGCATCGGAGGAACTAGGTTTCCAGGCCTTACCAGAACAAATCTGCTTCAGTCTGCTGCTGCTTGTGCGCCGCCGCACATTCATGCAAAACGGCGTTTGCGCCTTAACATTCGCATCGCCGCGAAGGTATAAATAACCACAATTGCGGTATCACTTTGAGTCGCTCCCGCCGGCCGCATCGACGGCGCCGCGGGGGTCAATCATGAGCGAAATCGGACGCCGGGACGCCAAGCAGTGCAGGATTGGTTCTTCAAGCAAGGCCGCCGGGAACGGCTGATCAACTGGCTCGGCCTTGATTCCAAGATCGATTCCATGCTCGCCGAGACGTGGGCGTCGATGCGCGACCATTGGAACGCCGGCACCAGCTACTTCGCCCGCTTCCGGCTCACCGGCTGGAAGCGCATCGCCAACGAGTTCATGTCCGAGGGGCTGACGCTCGGCATGGGCGGCCTCGTCGCCGCCTTCGCGCTCGCCATTCCGGCGCTGCACGAGTTCGACGAGGCGAAGTTCTCCTCCGGCCAGTACGCGGTGAAGTTCCTCGACCAGAACGGCAACGAGATCGGCAAGCGCGGCATCCTGCACAACGATAGCCGTGCCGCTGGACGAGATCCCCGACAGCCTCGTCAAGGCGACGCTCGCCACCGAGGACCGCCGCTTCTTCGAGCACTGGGGCATCGACGTCATCGGCACCGCGCGCGCCCTCTTCACCAACCTGCAGGCCAACGAGGTTGTGCAAGGCGGCTCGTCGATCACGCAGCAGGTGGCCAAGAACCTGTTCCTGTCGTCGGAACGCTCCCTGCAGCGCAAGATCAAGGAGGTGTTCCTCGCGCTGCTGCTCGAAAGCCGGCTGTCCAAGCGCGAGATCCTGAAGCTCTACTTCGACCGCGCCTACATGGGCGGCGGCGCCTTCGGCGTCGAGGCCGCGTCGCAGTACTACTTCGGCAAGTCGGTGCGCCAGATCAACCTCGCGGAATCGGCGCTGCTCGCGGGCCTGTTCAAGGCGCCGACGAAGTATGCCCCGCACGTGAACCTGCCAGCTTCGCGCGCGCGCACCAACGACGTGCTCAACAACCTCGTGGAGTTCGGGCTTCTATACCTCGGGGCAGGTGCACTCGGCGCGCGTCAATCCGGCCAAGATCATCGAGACGCGCAACCCTAACAGCCCCGACTGGTTCCTCGACTGGGCCTTCGAGGAAGTGCAGCGCGTCGCGGCGGGCCGCGGCCATTTCGTGCTGACCGCGCGCACCACGATCGACCTCACCATGCAGAAGGCGACGGACGAGGCGCTCGCCACCGCGCTGAAGCAGTACCGCGGCAGCCACATCACCAGCGGAGCGATCGTGCTGCTGGAAACCGACGGCGCCGTCAAAGCGATCACCGGCGGTCCCGACTACGGCGAGAGCCAGTTCAACCGCGCCACGCATGCCAGACGCCAGCCGGGCTCCTCGTTCAAGGTCTACGTCTACGCCACCGCGCTCGAGAACGGCTACAAGCCGACGACCACCGTGCGCGATTCCTCGCGCTCGTGCGGCAACTGGCATCCCTCAGAACTACGGCGGCGGCGACGGTGGCGGCGGCAGCATGCCGCTGTGGATGGCGCTCGCGCGCTCGCTCAACACAGTCGCGGCCGAGCTGTCGTTCGCAGTCGGGCGCGACAAGGTCATCGAGATGACGCGGCGCTTGGGCGTCACCGGCATACGCAAAACCTGCTCGATGGCGCTCGGCGACTACGGCATCAGCCCGCTCGAGCACGCGGGCGGCGTCGCCACGTTCGCCAACGGCGGCAAGCTCGCAAAGCCCTATGCCATCCTCGACCTCGTCAGCTCCAAGGGCGACCTCGTCTACAGCCGCGACCGCGACGAGCCGCAGGCGCCGCAGGTCCTGAAGCGCTCGGTCGCCGAGGGCATGAACTGGATGCTGCAACAAGGTGGTGACCGACGGCACCGGCACCGCGGCCGCACTCGACTTCACCAACGTCGCCGGCAAGACGGGCACCTCAACCGGGCCCAAGGACGTCTGGTTCGTCGGCTTCACCGGCAAGTACGTAGGCGCGGTCTGGCTCGGCAACGACGACAACCGTCCCATGGCCGGCGGCACCACGGGCGGCCATTTCGCGGCGCCGGTGTGGCACTCCTTCATGTCCGTCGTGCATACCGACATGAACATCCCGACCATCCCCGGCCTCGAGCCGCATCCCGTCCAGGTCGCCGAGCAGCAGCGCATCGCCGCCATGCGGGCCGAGGGCACGGCTCCGGCAGCGCCGGGTGATGCACGCGGCACATCGAGCTTGATGTCCGACCCCACGCGGGAGGCGCTCAAGAAAGTGGCGGAATCCTTGCGCAAGGCCGCCGGTATCGCCGAGCCGGTCGAGCCCACCCCGCCGCGGCTCCCCGGCACCAAGCCGCCGGCCGCGCCTGGCGCCACGCCCGCCACCACGCCCGCCCCCGTACCCGCCAAGCGCGCCGACGGAGCGCCACCGGGCCCCGCCTATCCGCGCAACGACACCGTGGGAGCCGTGACGCCGGCGCCCGGCCAGACGCCCCGCCGTGCTGTCCCATAGTGCCCTCACACCCGTGCACGTCGTGCTGCACAAAGTGCAGAAGCGGATTGCTATTGTCTTCGGCATCCTCGGCGACTGGGCGGCCTTTATCGGCGCGGTGCTGATCTTGGGGCTGGGCACGAGCTGGTACATGATCGACGTCGGCACGCCGCTGACGACCGTGCGGCAAGGACCGTGGCTCGGCTGGGTCTCGGGCGGCCGCGCCGATGCCGACCCCTACACGCGCGCGCACTTCACGCGGCTCGGCGCGCTGCAGCTCAGCGCCGAGAACCTGCTCACCTACATCGCCTACACCGATAGCGACGGCCGCCGCCTGCACTCCTCGTGCGACTATTCGGTTGAAGGCCGCGAGCCCGGCACCAACTGGTGGAGCATCACCGTCTTCAACGACCGCGGCGAGCTCATCGCCAATCCGGCGCAGCGCTACGACTTCACGAGCCAAACCATCGCCATGCGCCCCGACGGCACCTTCGTGGTGGCGCTCGCGCGCGACGCGCGGCCCGGCAACTGGCTGCCGACGGGAGGCGCGGGGCGCCTGGCACTCACGCTCACGACCATCGACGCCAGTGCGCCGGTGCTGACCAAAACCGGCGCGGCGCCCAAGCCGCTGCCGGCGATCCGGCGCGTGCAATGCCGGTGACGCTGCGCGACAGGCTGGGGCAAGCCAACTGGCAACTCATCCTGGCGGCGCCGGTGGCCGCCGGCATACTGCATATCTGCGCCACGCTCGCTGCGCCTTATCTCACAGCCGATTTCAGCCTACAGCCGACTCGCGCCGGGGCTGCCCGTCAACAAGATGCACGTGCTGTCGGAAGTCGGGCCCGGCGCCGCGCCGCTGCCCTTCCTATCGCCGGACGCGCGCTACGCCTTCTGCCGCTTCGACACCGCCGCCGGCCCGGTGACGGTGACGGCGACGCTGCCGCCCGATCCCGGCTGGATGCTCGCGGTGATGACGCCGCAGGGCGACGACATCTACGCCTCGGCATCGACACCCGGGCGCCCGACGCCGATCATGCTCGCGCTGGTTCCGTCGGAGGAGCATTTTCTGGGCGTGACGCCGGAAGCGCATGGCATCGCGCGGGGTAGCGAGCCCCCCGTCGCGCTGGCGGCCAAGCGCGGCATCGTGGTCGTGCGCGCGCCCGACCGCGGCTTCTCCTACCGCCGCGATACGGAAGCGGCGTTGAGCGCCGCGCGCTGCACAGCCACGCATTTTTAAGCGCGCCGGCGCACACGCGCGCGGGCGCCGAACATATATCCGCCGCGGAGCTACTCCGCGAGCTCGAGTACGTCGCGCGTCTGGCGCCGCACCTTGGCGATGACAGTTTGCTCGCCCTCGGCCCTCACCTCGTTCCAGCGCTCGTAGCGGATTCCTGGGAAGATGATGACCTCGCACGACACGGCCCCCGCCATGTCGCCGCTGTCGTGCCGTCGCAACTCCATCTTACGGAAGGTCAGTATCGTTGCCATGCGCTCCCCCGTGACATGGCGGTCCCCCGATCGCCGTCCGATCGAAATGGCGATCCGACGGCTCGAATCAGAGCTTACAATTGGGCGATTCCAATAGTTAATAGAAACTTATGCCCGCTTTAGTGTTCGCTGATCGCTGAGGCGCTGATCACACAGTCGGGGGGTCGAGCTGGTCGTCGAGGAAGTGGCGACCCCTGCGGTCATCGACCTCGATGAGCCAAAGGTCCGAGTCAAAACCGGTCTCGCGGGCGAGGAAGGAGTTGGCCACGGCCTCCGCCACCCCCTCGCGCTGCAGGCTCGCGACCCAGCGCCGGTCGCTCTCCGCCCCCGACAGCCCGGCCGGCGCCGGGCTGAACACGAAACAGACGCCATCCAGCCGGTTGACCTTGATGAAGATCGCGCCGGCATCGTCGTCGCCGTGGCGCGCGACAACCGCGGAGGCGCCCTCGATGGCGCAGCGGCGAAGGTAGCCCTTCACCCAGAATTCGGTTCTGAGACGCATGGCGCTCGCACTCTAGGTCCGGGGCGCCGCCATGCAAGGCGGTTCCATGCCGCGCAAGCCCATCAAAGGCCGGCGGCAACCTTCCCCTCTCCGGAGACGCGCGCCAGCCGCGAGACTAGCGGCCCCGAGACGCGGCCGGTCTCGGGCAGCGCCTGGTCGGCCTCGAAGGCGCGGATCGCGCGCATGGTCTCAGGAGTGAGCTTGCCGGTGGCGCGCCCGGGGCGGTAGCCGGCCTTGATGAGCGAACCCTGCACCGAGCGGATGACGTCCGCGGCTTCGCTGCTTTGCCCGCTTGAGCCCACGGGGCGCGCTGCGCGTGCCCCGTCGCCCATGACGATGACCTCGAGCAGGCGCTGGCTCGGTTTTCCCGTCATCGGCAGCGCGTGATCGTATTCGAAGCCCATGATGGCGGCGCGCGTCATGAGGCTCGTCGTGCCGTCGGCGGGGCCCGTCTCGTAGCCGCGGATTTTGAGCTCACGCTGCACGGCGCGCGCCACCTCGGTTGCATCGGCAGGGAGCGCGGCGCCGGCGGATTTCGTGTCGGGTTTGGTGAACGCTTCGATAACGCCGGGCTGGTTGCCCCGGCCGTTCGCTGCCGGCGCGCTGGCGGTCGTGATGGAGCCGGTGTCGCCGAAGGCGGCGAGCTGTGCGTCAGCGAGCCAGGTGTCGCCCGACGATGCCGAGCGCGCGGCGGTCCCTTCGCGCAGCAGAGGTTGCAGGAGCAGGAGATTGGCGGCGAGCCCGCCGCTCAACAGCAAGAAAGCCGCGAACTGCAGCTTCAGTCGACCACGCAGCATGGCATACCCCTTACGCGCTGCTCACTCTGCGGGAAGTGTGCAGGCAATCGCGTAAAGGAAACCTTAACTCTCATTTACGAGGTGTTGATGCCGGTGCTGCACGGGCGGCGCGAGGCCGATGCATACAATTTGCTAGAAATTGGCGGATAGTTTTGCGTTGAGGTAAGGCAGTTTTTTGAGATCGAGCTGATAAGACAGCACTTGATGAAATTCGGACCGGGTTCTAGTTGGAGCGTCCCATGTCCATCATTCGAACTGGCCTTCTGGTAGCGGCCGTGGTGGCCGTGCTGCCGGCTGATCGCCAGCAGCAGGCGCATCTCTTCGATCGTGCCGCCAACGCCGTGCACTGGACGGCAACCTTCTGCGATCGCAACGGCCCCACCTGCACGCAGGCCGCATCCATGTGGTCGGCTTTCATGACCAAAGCTCAGTTCGGCGCGCAGATGGCCTACTCGCTAGCGCAGAAGTATTCCAAGCCCGAGGGTGGATATGCCGCCCCCTCGTCCGCCCTCTCGCCGGCGATCGACACGCTGCGCCCTGAGGACCTGGAGCCGGCTTGGCGCGGCAGCGGCGCCCGCCGCGGCGTCTGAGACCGGTACGTCCTCTCCTGGCAGGCGGCACACACCCCGCGACCTGAGCGCCCTCCCTTGCACAGTCTCCCGGCCGCGACCTATGTGTTAGGTATGCAGACGCTGCCCAAGGAGATGAAACCGGCTTTGGCAACGCTATCTGAGATCCGCTCCGATTTTGCCGTCCTCGACGACTGGGAGGACCGCTATCGCTACGTGATCGAGCTCGGTCGCGGGCTTGATCCGCTGCCCGAGGAGCTGCGCACCGACGCCAACAAGGTGCGCGGCTGCGCCAGCCAGGTGTGGCTTGCAACGAAGGTCGAGCCGGACGGCAGCGCGCCGCGCTTGACGTTCGAAGGCGATAGCGACGCCCACATCGTGCGCGGGCTCATCGCCATCCTGTTTGCGATCTACGACGGCAGAAGCGCCGACGAGATCCTGGCGACCGATGCCAATCCCATCTTCGCGCAGCTCGGCCTCAAGGAGCATCTGACGCCGCAGCGCTCCAACGGCTTTGTCTCGATGGTCGCCCGCATCAAGGCCGACGCCGCCGCGGCGATGGCCGCGAACGCGCCGGCTTGATGCGCTCTCACTCCGCGGGCAATTCAAACAGCGGACGATAGTCGTCGCTGCCCCAATGGCGCACGGCCGCCGCGCGCGGGCCCTGCGCTCCCGCCGCCGGGCCGATGCCGTAGTGGCGCGCGAGCCGTGTCAGCGCGAGCTGCAGCACCACCTTGCCGGCACGCGCCGGCCAACCGGCAGCGCGCTCCGCTTCTTCCAATCCCTTGAGGTGGCAGCAGACGTCGATCAGCACCCCGGCGAACTCGGGCCCCACCGCGCCCAGCGCGCGGCGTACCCGCTCACGGGAGGCCGCGACGTTCTCCTGCAGGTCGCCGTCGGGCCTGAGCGTCATGCCGGCGCGACGGCGGCGCTGCGAGGGCGCCATGGCCGACCAGTTCCTGGTGACGCGCGGCGTCATCTGCGCAAACCAGAAGTCGGCGCGCAGCCGCTCGCCGGCATCGAACTGCGGCTGCGAGATCATCGCTGCGCCGTCGCGATCCTTGCGCCGCCGCAGCCACGCGAGCGGGCTCTCGGCGGGATTGACGCTGGCGTCGTTGCGCGGCGCAGCCGCCGCCGGCTTCGACGGTGCGGAGGGCATCGTCGGGCGCCTTTAGGATGACAGGTGCGGGGACGCGGGCAAGCGCGTGGTGATGGCAGGCACCACCCACTCGAGCAGATCGAGCGCGCGGTCGAACAGGGGATCGTCGCGGCGGTCCTCGATGACGCCGCAGGCGTGCGCGACCGTGGTGCGATCGCGGCCGAACAGGCGGCCGGTGTCGGTGAGCGTCAGGCCGCACACGACGTGGGCGAGGTACATGGCCACCTGGCGTGCGAGCGCGACGTTGGCGCGTCCGCGCGTGATGCGGCGCAGGTCGTCCTGGCCGACGCCGAACACCTGCACGACGGCCTGCTCGATGGCCTCGCGCGGCGCGTGCACCGCGGGGTGGATTGGGAATGCCGGCGGGGCGGGTGTGCGGCAGGCCTGGCGGCTGGCGCGGGCGGAGCGGTCGTTGATCTGCAGCATCGTCAAAAGTCCGAATGGAGCGTTAACGGGCAGGCGTCGCGATGTCGTTGGAAGCATCATACGCCGATGTGCTGAAATCTGATTTTCAAACTAGTTCGGGAGTGAACGAGGGGGATAAGTCTGCGGGCGCGTTCGGCTCGCGCGGCGCAAGGCGCGACGCGCGATGGCGCTTATCCGCGTGCGCTAGCGCGATGCGAGACTGCCCGGCTCAACAAGTGCCGGAGCGCAGCCCATGTCGCAGTCCCGATCCTCCGGCCGCGGCGGCGCACGCCTGCCCTCGCTCGCCCACCCCGAGCCGATCGCCGAGTTTGCCGACTACGAGCACGCGCGCGATCTGCCCAAGTTGCTGCCGCTGTGGGAGTGGGAGCTCGAGACGCCGAGCGAGGCCGAGCATGCGCTGTTGCTCGCGCGGCTGCGGCGGGCTTTGCGTGCCGAGCGCCAGCGCGGTCTCGGCGGCCACTGGACCTACGACCTCACGCGTCACGCGCAGCTCCTGCGCGCCTACCGCGCGGAGGTGGCGGCGTGCTTGCAGGATCACGTGCGGGAGAATGATGAGGGGCGGTGAGCGCGCTCACGCCCAGTAAACGGAAGATTGACGGCGGGCTGTAGCCTGCGCGGAGCTTACTTCTCGCGCCGCGTCCCCAGGCCCATCTTCTTGGCGAGATCGGAGCGCGCCCGCGCGTAGTTGGGAGCGACCATCGGATAGTCGTGGGGCAGGCCCCACTTCTCCCGATACTCCTCCGGCGACAGGTTGTAGTGCGTGCGCAGGTGCCGCTTCAGCGACTTGAACTTCTTGCCGTCCTCCAGACAAACGATGTGGTCTGGCATCACCGATTTCTTGACCGGCACTTTCGGCTTTTGCTCTTCGCGCTCGATGGGGGCAGAGTTTCCAGTCGCCCGGCTCAGCGCGGCGTGCGTTTCACTGATGAGGTGGGGGAGATCGGTGGCAACGACCGTGTTGTTGCTCACGTAGGCGGAGACGATCTTGGCGGTCAACTCGACCAGCTCTGGCGGTGTTGGATCTTCCACTCCGGCTTCCCTCCCTCGAAAGGCGCGAACGCTGAAAGATTAAGGCGACGCACCGTACTGCCAAATCTAAACCAAGCGTCGGCGAGACCTCGGTTGATTTCGACTTAGTTGGTATTTGATCTCATCGGAAAACACGGCGCCGATTATCGCTGCGGAGCTTTCTGTCGCACCGCTCCGAAGTAAAGTCAACAACAACGGCCCTGCATACACTTGGTAAGCCTAATCAGAACGCCATTCAGCGTCCCCGGCACTTGCACGACATTTTGATATGACCACATGCGGATAGACGAAATTTGTGACAGCCGGACTGACCTATGTTCACTAACCCCCGAACTGCCGCGAATAGCCGCGCGTTGGGTTAACGTGCCTACGCGTTGGTTGACGTACATTGCGGGGTAACTGGCCGACATGCGCGATTTGCGCGCCTTCAATACCCCAAGACTGGCGCGCCGCCCAACGCCGCAAAAGCCGCTGCTCAAGTTGCCTGTCCCCATGGTTGACAACGCCTCTGGCGGACAATTTGATTGAGCCCGCCACCCCGCGAAACGCACCCGGCGGCGCCCCCTTCGATACCCGAGTTCCCGGCACGCCGACGCGGCGTCCCCTCCCCTCACTCCCGTAAGCGTGGAGAGTAGAATGCACGGCCCAGCCCATCGACACGCGCTCGCCAAGCCCCCGGTCGCCCCCCGACGCCCGCGCACGACGACCTGGCACGGCGAGGAGCTGGTCGACGACTACGCCTGGCTGAGGGACGACAACTGGCAGGACGTGATGCGCGACCCCAAGAAGCTCGCGCCTGAGATCCGCGCCTACCTCGACGCCGAGAACGCCTACTGCGACGCGCAGCTTTCGGACACGAACCTGCTGCAGTCCGACCTCTTCGCCGAGATGAAGGGCCGGCTGAAGGAGAACGACAGCTCGGTGCCGTCGCCCGACGGCCCCTACGCCTACTTCTCGAGCTTCGTCGCCGGCGGACAGTACCCACTGCTCTGCCGCAAGCCGCGCGACGGCGACCCCGAGACTGTCCTGCTCGATGGCAACCTGGAGGCCAAGGGCAAGCGCTACTGGGACCTCGGCAGCTCCGAGCACAGCCCCGACCACGCGCTGCTCGCCTACTCGAGCGACGACCGCGGCTCCGAGCTCTACACCATCCGCATCCGCGATCTGAGCTCAGGCCGCGATCTGCCCGATGAGATCCCCGACACGCGCGGCGGCTTCGCCTGGGCCAACGACAGCCGCACGCTGTTCTACGTGCGCCTCGACGAGCACCACCGCCCGCTGCGGGTCTACCGCCACGTGGTCGGCACGCGCGTGCAGGACGACGTGCTGGTCTACGAGGAGAAGGACGTCGGGTTCTACGTCGCGCTCGGCGCGACGCAGTCGGCGAAGTTCATCCTCATCGAGGCCCACGACCACCAGACGAGCGAGATCTACCTCATCGACGCCGATGCGCCGACGGCGGCGCTGCGCATGGTCGAGCCGCGCCAGCACGGCCACGAGTATGGCGTCGAGCACCACGGCGACCGCCTCTTCATCACGACGAACTCGGCGGGCGCGGAGGACTTTCGTATTTGCGAGGCGCCGCTTGCGACTCCCGCGATGAAGAACTGGCGAGAGGTCATCCCGCACCGCTCCGGCTGCCTCATCCTCGATACCGTGCTCTTCCGCGATCACATGGTGCGGCTTGAGCGCGAGGACAGCCTGCCGCGCATCGTCATCCGCCGTCTCGGCGACGGCGCCGAGCACTCGATCGCATTCCCCGAGGAGGCCTACGCACTCGGCATGGCGCCCGGCTACGAGTTCGACACCACGAGCCTGCGCTTCGTGTACTCCTCGATGACAACTCCGGCCGAAACCTACGACTACGACATGGAGAGCCGCGCGCGGACCCTGCGCAAGCGCCAGGAGGTTCCGAGCGGCCACAACGCGGCCGACTTCGTCACGCGACGCATCTATGCCCCGGCGCCCGACGGCGAGACCGTGCCCGTCTCCATCCTCTACCGCCGCGATACCCCGCTCGACGGGTCCGCGCCGCTGCTCCTCTACGGCTACGGCGCCTACGGTATCTCGATCCCGGCCTCGTTCTCGACGGCGCGCCTGTCGCTGGTCGATCGCGGCTTCATCTACGCCGTCGCGCATGTGCGCGGCGGCAAGGACAAGGGCTATCGCTGGTATACAGGCGGCAAGCTCGCCAACAAGGTGCACACCTTCACCGACTTCATCGCGGCGGGCGAGTATCTCGTCGCGCAAGGGCTCACACAGCGCGGGCGCATCGTGGCGAACGGCGGCTCGGCCGGCGGCATGCTGATGGGCGTGATCGCCAACATGGCGCCGGAGCTGTTCCTCGGCATCATCGCCGACGTGCCCTTCGTCGATGTGCTCAACACCATGCTCGACAAGGACCTGCCGCTGACGCCGCCGGAGTGGCCGGAGTGGGGCAATCCGATCGCCAGCAAAGAGGATTTCGACACCATCCGCGGCTACAGCCCGTGCGAGAACGTGGAGGCCAAGCCCTATCCGCACATCTTTGCCTACGGCGGCCTCACCGATCCGCGCGTCACCTACTGGGAGCCGGCGAAGTGGATCGCGCGCCTGCGCCAGCTCAACACCAGCGACAACCTGATCCTGCTCAAGATCAACATGGAGGCGGGCCACGGCGGCGCGTCGGGACGCTATGAGCAGCTAAAGGAGATCGCGGCCGATTACGCGTTCGCGCTGAAGATCACGGGCAAGGCCGCCGCGTCGCCTGCCGGCGAGAGCGAGCAGGCGGCTTGAGCTTTCGCGGGCGCGCTCACTCATGCTTCATGCGCTGTCGGAAGGTTCACAGCGCATGAGTGTCAGCTCGGCATAACGACCCCCGCAGCGTCTCATGCACAGTCCGCGAAGACTGCGTGTTGTCTGGTTTGCGGGCCTAAGCGAACGTTGCCACAAGGGTGAGCGACTTCGCAGTTTGACCCGTTACCGAGGTTGGTGCAGCATCAGGCAATCGGGTAGAAGCATGCCTCAATTGCTGCGAGCGCTTCCCCGATGGCGTCTCCCTGCCGCTATGGCGGCCGCCATTTCGCTCGATGCTTTATCCCGAATTAGTCCGGGACAAGTGCCCGATATTCGATAGCGAAATTCCCATTTTCAAATAGCCGATTGACCAGCGCTGATACCCCTTTCTTACTCCTCGGCGAGCCGCGCTTGCGGCTTCAACATAAAAGAGTGTCGATCAGAGGAGACGCACATGAGGACGTTGCTTGCACTCGCTTTTGTCGTCGTTGCTCCACTAGTTTTCGCCACCACCCATGCCAAGGCGGCTGGGGCGGGCTGCAACGAGGCTTGCGATAATTCGTTTGCGGAAGAAAAAGCCCAAGAAAAGGCATTAAAGGACGGCCAGAAGTGGGGAAAGTAGTTACGCCCTAACGCAGCATTCTGTCCAAAGGCCCGGACGAAGACGCAAACTTCGTCCGGGCACTAATACTCTTCAACTGATGGCCCTTCTCGGACCCAGGTCAATGGCTCGACAAGGGCCGCTTTCGCATCTAAAGCGGGCGCTCGCGGCCAAGACCGCCGCTGTGTTCACGGCCCAGTTCGCAACGCTCGGCTGCGGGGCGCTGAAACGCAAAGAGGGCCGCTGCTAAGCGGCCCTCGTTGTGGTTCTGAAAATGAGAAAGGCCGCTTTCGCGGCCTTTCGTCGAGACCTATTGCTAGGCGGCCTGCACACCGAAGGCCGTCAGCTTCTTATCCTCCTCGAGCTCGCCGGCGGACTTCAGCGCAATGCCGATGTACCGCACTCTGCCTGCTATCCTTGCTTTCTGAACTCCGAGCTCGCCGAATTCCCTTCCGAATGTTGGAAGTGCCAGCGGCTCTTTCTGCTGTTCCTCACACCATGCACAGTAGTCCTCGTATAGCGAAGTTGCAGTCAAGCTCGAACCATCTTGTGTCTCGATTCTCTCCTTGTAGAAGCGCTCCACATCCGTTTCGGGAGCGATCAGTCCCTGAGCCGGCGACGACCTGTTGTCGTTGGCGCCGGAACGCGGCTTTGCTAGCGCAACAGCCTTGGGAGCTGCCACCGCTGCCGCAGCGGTGCTGACCGGCACCATACGAGGTGCGGCCGGCGTGTGGCTTTCATAGAGACGCCACTGACTGAAGGCGATGTACATGCCGAACGCTGAACCGACTTCGAGCAACAGTGCGATGAAGACCGTGAGCGCGGTCTGCACGTCCTCGACCTTGACGTCCGGCGCTATGAGTGCGGCGAGCTTGGCGAGAACCGCAGCCTGCGGGTCCGCTTCCGACATCACCGTTGCGCCGTTCTGCCCGTCGATCTTGCCCTGTATGTCGGCGATGCGCGCTTCCAGCGCGATCGACTGCTCGGCGGATGCAAGCTCCGCCGCCAGTGCGTGGTAGTTCTGGCAGTACGTCCGGCCCTTGCTGCCGGTCACCTCCGTGCATTCCTTTGTCCATGTCCACGGCCGATCGCTTTTCAACGCATCGATCTCGGCCTGCACCGTCTGAGCGGGACGATGCTGTGGAATCCAGGTCAGTTGCTCCTCTGCACGCGCCAGATCGACGCGATGGTCCTTGTAGGCCGCAACGGTAGCGGCGCGGTGCCCGGCCGAATCGAAACGGTTCAACGCCGCGTGCCCGAGCGCCGAGGTCAGCGAGTAGCCCGTGACCACGACCCAGACGAGTGCCGAGGCTGCTGCCTGCGACCACATCCGGTTTCGAATTGCGGCGAAGAAGAAGAACGGCACAAGCGCCTTCATACAATCCGCGGCCGCGCTGGCCGCGCCGTAGATCTGGCCGTCGAGCTCGGTGCGTCCGAGACTGAAGCCAAATCGCCAGTTCATCGCAGCCGATACGGCGAGTAGAACGCCGGCCGCGAGAACCCCTAACACGCCTAGAGCATGCCTCATGTTTGCCCTCTCTCTTTTGGTCGCCGGAGCAAACGCGCTACGTCCGGCGCTCGTCTTGTCGCTGCCAAGAGGGCGGGTGATCGGCAGATCTTCCAGCTCGTACACAAAACGGGGCACACGTTCGATCAACGATGCGGTCGCCTCGGACTGTGAGCTCCGGCGCCATCCCCAATGGCATCCGGCAGGCCGAAAACCGCGCCCCGATCAAGGTGCGCCGAGAGCTGGAGCCTTCGCTGGAAGGTGTTCAGGCACAGGCGGTTATCGCCGCTCGATCCCCACTGTGCAAAAGCGACCTTCACGCGCGAAGGCGACAAGGTTACGAACGCAATACTGCCCCCTCAGTTGCCTTTACTACGGCGATTCTAGGCGGCGGCGCTAACCTTTTGTTAACGGATTCAGCCCCCTAGCAGGCGAGGCTGCGGGGGCCCCAGACAAGGCGATTTTGTGACGGCCAATTCGTCGCCCGCGGTCGCTGTCGGGTGCTCCACAGCATATCCCCAGGAACGCCCCCAGGAACGCCGTCCGACGGACGGCTTTCCCCGGCGGCGAGGGGCGTTGACCGCCCCCTTCGCGCCCAGGTGGCGAAGGTGTTTTTGCTATTGCACGTGACAGAGGGGGGATTTATCCCTTGTTAACAGATTGGAAGCTGGAAATTCGCGATTTTCAGGGTTGCCTTAAGCTCATTATCATCGCTTCCAAATAGCATCCCGGCACGACCCTTAGGGGTGTTGTTTAACTATGCGTCCCCTGCGTGGATCGGCGCCTGCGGGCGTGAGGAGTGAAGTTGATGCGTAGCCTCGGCGGTTTCATACTGCTCGCGGGAATTGGCGTGGCGTTGTTTGTGTATCTGCCGGCGCCCGTCGACAGCGGAACCTCGCTCGACCACCTGCAGCGCGTCGCAGCCTCGCGCGCGGCGCAATTGCCGCCGCCGAAGAAGTTCACTCCGGTTGCGCGGCTGAGCGCGTTCTCGCCGTCGATCGCGCTCGCGATGCCCGCGCGCCGTGGATCGCGCAACGTCGCCAAGGTCGAACCTGCACCGACGCTCGCTCCTGCCCCCGCGCCCGTCGTGGCACAAGCGCAGCCCGGCTGGCAGACGGTGGTCTCCGTCGCCGCGCCGGCGCCAACGCCGGCCTTGCAAGCGACGAAGCTCGCGCCGAACGATCCCGAGGCGCGCTACAAGCTCGTCCTCGACATCCAGCAGCAACTGAAGCGCGTCGGCTGCTATTGGGGCCGCATGGACGGCTCGTGGGGCATTGGCACCAAGGACGCGATGAAGGAGTTCACTGATCGCGTCAACGCGGCGCTGCCGCTCGATGAGCCCGACTACGTGCAGCTCACGCTGATCCAGTCGCACGCCGAGAAGACGTGCGGCGCCTGCCCGGCCGGACAGTCGCTGTCGGCAATGGGCCGCTGCGTGGGCCAGACGATCACGGCACAAGCCACGCGCCCGGGCGCCGCGCAGGTCGCCTCGACACAGCCGAAGGAAGTGCTGCCCTGGAGGGCGACGTCGGGGCCGGGCGTCGCCGGCGGACAGCCGCTGTTCAAGCCGGTGCCAACGACGGTCGTCTCGAGCGAGCCGCTGCCGGGACGCATGGCGATCGGCGGCCCGATCCCGTCGACGGTCGATGCGCAAGGTGCGGCTCCTGTGATGCCGGCTACGCCGGGCGTCGTGATCGCGCCGAAGGGCATGGCAACCGCCGCGCTCGATCCCAACGCACCTGCCGCGGTGGCGCCCGCGGTGACGGCCCCCGCGGTCAAGGAGCCCAAGCACCGCGCGTCAAACTCGTCCGGTCGCAGCTATCGCCGCGAAGGCCCCGGCTCGCCGCGCTACAATCTGATGCTGAGCCTCGGCGGGGTTTACTGAGCCCTGCTGCATGTTGATCGTCCGGCCGCGAGCCGCTCACTCGGGCGTCGTTTCCTGCATCAGCCATGCGAGGTAGTCGGCCGAGCCACCGTCCAGCGGAATAATGACGAGTGCCGGATTGGCGTAGGAGTGGCGCGCTTTCACCTCGGCAATCGCGGCTCCAGCGAGGCTGCGGCGCGTCTTGATAACCATGACCGCCTCGTTGTCTCGCGCCATCCTCCCCTCCCAGCGATAGATCGACGTCATGCCGGGGATGATGTTCACGCAAGCCGCAAGGCGAGCTTCGACCAGCGCGTTGCCGACCGCGGCCGCGGCTTCCGGGGTCGGGAAGGTCGAGTAGATGAGAACGGGCTTGTCGTTTTCCTGCACTTAAGCGAGCCTCCACGCTTCCCGCGTACGCTGCCAGCATGCCAAAGCCAAAAAGAAAATTCGAGAAGATTGCCTTCGTGGCGAGCGACATGCCGGAGGCGGTCGAGGCCAAGAAGCGGCTTGTCGCGCGCTACGGCAAGGTCGAACCGGCGAGCGCCGACGCCATCGTCGCGCTCGGCGGCGACGGGCACATGCTGCAGACGCTGCACCGCTTCATGAACGACGGCACCCCGATCTACGGGATGAACCGCGGCTCCGTCGGCTTTCTCATGAACGACTACAGCGAGGACAATCTTGGCGCGCGCCTCGCCGCGGCCGAGGTCAGCCGCATCAATCCGCTGTCGATGATCGCGTACGACCGCGACGGCAAGGCACACAAGGCGCTCGCCATCAACGAGGTGTCGCTGTTTCGCGAACGCTATCAGGCGGCGAAGCTGAAGATACTCGTCGACGATACCGTGCGCATGGAGGAGCTCATCTGCGACGGCGTGCTCGTTTCGACGCCGGCGGGCTCGACTGCCTATAATCTCTCGGCGCACGGGCCGATCCTGCCCATCAACGCGCCGCTGCTGGCGCTGACCCCGATCAGCCCGTTCAGGCCGCGGCGCTGGCGCGGGGCGCTGCTGCCCAACAAGGTGCGCATCTCGATCCACGTGCTGGAGCCCGACAAGCGGCCCGTGAGCGCGGTCGCCGACCACCGCGAAACGCGCGGCGTGCTGCGCGTCGATGTCGAGAAGGCGCGCAACGTCGAGCTCTTCATGATGTTCGACGCCGACCACAGCCTGGACGAGCGCGTGCTGGCCGAGCAGTTCCGCTATTGAGTGACTACCGCGCTGCGCGCAGCACTGACCTCGGCGTGCCACGCGAACGCTTCCGCGGGCTTCTGCTCGGAAACGGCCTCCTGCCGCGTTGCTTCCGCAAGCGTCGGCTTCAGATCGAATGCCGCGGCCTGCTCGCGCGCATGCGCCCGCACGGCGGCCTGCGCGCCAGCGCTGCGCGCGAATTTGCGCATCGGCTCGGTAAGACGCATGTAGAGCTGCGCAAGGGTCACCGGCGCATCTGTGGTCGCGACGAGTTCCGGCGCAGACTGCGCGAGCCCCGGCACCTGCTTGGCCGCCAAATCGTTGGGTTTCGCATCGGCGAGCCGGATGAGGGCGATCGCCGCCTCGGGACCAATCACGTGCGCGATGTAGAGATCGCCTGCGGTGGCCGGCCGGTGTAAGGCGACGCGCAACCGCGCCGCGTTGTCCACTGCGAACGCTTCCGCCGCGCGCGCCGCAAGCGCGGCGTTAGCACGCGCCTCGAGGATTTGCTGGCGCTCGGACGCGACCGGGACGTAGTAGCGACCCCCGCTCGTCTTGAAGATGCGCCCCGAATACTGGCCCTCGGCAGCAGGCAAAGCCTGGCGCAGGGCGCGCAGCCAGCTGCTCTCGCTGAAGCGATAGGGTCCTTCGAGGGGTTGGGGGGCCGGCAGCGCCTGCGTCGGTGCGATGGCTGCGATCTCGAGCGGCGGCGCAGGCGTCGGGGTGCCGCTGCTAGGCCCGGAGGCGGCAAAGGTCAGCACGAGCGCAAGCTGCGCGGGGACGTCAAAAAGGGAACTCAAGAGTTTCACTCCGCAACGGCAACGAAACGGACGAACGCTTGAGCCCACGAACAAAGAGCCCCACGCCAAGCTAGCGGCGAAGGGTGAACGCGGGGTTAACCGGCGTGGCAAAACGGAACGAAGCGGCTATTTGGCCCAACGCGAGACGATGTCGGCGAGCGCCGGCCGCTCGCGCTCCTGCGGCGGCTCCGCCGGCGTGCCGACATAGACGAACCCGGCGATGCGCTCGTTGTCGGCAAGATGGAGCCCCGCCCGCACGCGCGGGCTGTAGGCGATCCACTCGGTGATCCACGATGTGCCGTAGCCCATCGCATTGGCGGCGAGGCACAGGCTGAAGCAGGCGGCCCCCGCGGACAGGATTTGCTCCCACTCGGGCGCGCTGCGGTGAGGCGTGACTCGCGAGACGACGGCAACGACGAGCGGCGCCCGCTGCAGCCGTCCGCGCTCCATGGCAAGCCGCACCTCGGAGGGTCGCTCCGTCTCCTCCGCCAGGCAGGCATCTGCGATGACGTCGCCCATGCGGGCGCGCGCGTCGCCCTCGATCACAATGAAGCGCCACGGCGCGAGCTTCTTGTGGTCGGGCACGCGCGAGGCGATGCGCAGCATGGTTTCGAGCTCCTGCGGCTTGGGGCCCGGTTCCAGCAGGCGGTCGGGCTTCACGGAGCGGCGGGAGGAGAGGAGCGCGATGACGGGATTTTCCATGGGAAACCTCCTAGCCGCAGGGCCCGGCGGCTGCCAACCCAATTTCGTCGCAGGCTTGCGCCGTCATTCCGCAAGCTTCCTGTGCTGGGGTGCCGTTGCCGGGCCGGATGGGCTATCTTCCGGGCCGAATCTCGGGGCAACTCCCGAGGGATCGGGAACTCGCATGCCGCTTCGCCGCCTCACCATCGCTTTGAGCCTGCTGGCGCTCGTCGCGCTCGGCCGCACGAGCGCGCCACGCGCAGCCGATGCGGCCCCGACCGTGATGATCCTGCTCGACGGCTCGGGCTCCATGTGGGGGCCGCTGGGCACCGATCGGCGGCCGAAGTTCGAGGTCAGCCGCGAGACGCTCGCGCAGACGCTCACCCGCATCCGCCCCGATGCACGGCTTGGCCTCTCCTCCTTCGGGCACCGCCGGCGCGGCTACTGCGCCGACGTCGAGGTCATCGTGCCCCCCGACGCAAACAACCTGGAGAAGGTGACGGCGCCGCTCGCCAAGCTCAACGCCAACGGCATGGGCCCACTCGCGATGGGGCTGCGCGAGACGGCGAAGGCGATCGGTGCCTCCGCGCCAGCGACCATCGTGATGATCCACGACGATGTCGACAACTGCAGCCCGGATACCTGCGCCGCCGCTGCCGAAATCGCCAAGGCCAACCCCAACATCGCGATTTATTCGATCGGCCTCGGCCTCGGCCCACAGAAGCTGCAGCAGATGAGCTGCGTTGCCAGCGCCACGGGCGGCCGCGCCTACGACACCCAGGACATCGCGGGTCTCAACACCGCGCTCGACGAGATCCTAAAGCTCGCCAACCTCGAGCCGGGCGTCGCACCGGCGACGCCAAAGGATCAAACGAGCAAGAAGGAAGAGACCGCGCCCGCGCCGGAGGCGCCGCCCGGCCTCTACCTGACCGCGGGCCTCGGGCCCGACAGCGCCACGCTCGAGAGCCCCGTGCGCTGGCGCATCGCTAAGGCCGGACCGGAGGGCGAGGTGATCCAGGAGACGCGTGCCGCCGCCATCATCGAGAAGGTGCCGGCAGGCTCCTACGAGGTCGAGGCGCGGCTCGGCATGGCCAGCGCGCACCAGACGGTCGAGGTGAAGGCGGACGGACCAACCTCGGTCCGCCTCGATCTCAACGCGGGCGTCCTGAAGTTGCTCGCGCGCGCCGCCAAGAACGCGCCTCCGTTGCCGGCGCCCGTGTTCACCGTCACCGCGCTCGATGGCGCCGACGCAAAAAAGAACGCAGCTCCGTTGTGGATCGGCCGCGAGGCGCAGCCCGAGATCGTGCTGCCCGCCGGCGACTACAAAGTGACGGCCGAGGACGGCCTCGCGCGCCAGGAGCAGACGGTCAAGATCGCCGCGGCGACGGGGACGACGTTCGACGCCATGCTGGCAACGGGCCGTCTCGAGCTCTCGGCCGCGCGCGGCAACGGCAGCGACCCGGCCGATACGGCAGCGGGCGGCGTGACATTCATCGTCTACGAGGACGATCCCGACGCGCCACAGGGGCGCCGCGAGGTGACGCGCTCGGCCGCACCCTCGCCCGTGTTCACGCTGGCGTCGGGCACCTACTACGTGACCGCGCGCACGGGCGGCTTGGAAGTGAAGGAGCAGATCGCGATTGGCGCTGGCGACGTGGTCAAGAAGACGCTCGCGCTCAACCTCGTACACCTCAACCTCTCGACCAAGATCGATGGCGCGGCGTCGCTCGACGCGCTGCCGCTCACCTACACGGTGTTCCGCCTCGACGGCGAGCCCCGCGAGCTCCTACGCACGCAGGCCAAGGAACCGGATCTGGAGCTTTCCGCGGGACGCTACCGCATCGAGGCCGCGCTCGGTGCGACCAATGTCCGCGCTGCAGCCGAGGTGACGCTGGCGGCCGGGCAGCCGCAGAAGGTCGCGCTCAAGCTCGATGCCGGGCGCGTCACATTGCGCCTCGCCGACGCGCAAGCGACCAACGCGGGCGACGTGTTCTGGGAGGTGCGCGACGACAAGAAGCAGTTCGTGATGCGCTCGAGCGAGCCGCAGCCGACCGCGCTGCTGGCGCCCGGGCGCTACGTCGTGACCTCGGAGACGCGCGATAAGCAGCTGCGCAGCGCCTTCGAGTTGAAGGCAGGAGAGGCGCGTACCCTCGATATCGGCGGCTGAGGCGGCAGCCTGCAGCCGTCAGCCATATTTCGGACATGCTCGTGACCCGTGCTGGCTGTGGCGTATCACCGGCAGTGCGAACGTTCTCGATGGGGCCGTGATGGCGACACCTGTAAACCGCCTGCTTCACGCGACCGCGCGCGCTGCCGCCGCGGCGCTGCTGGCGTTTGCGCTGCACACGGACGCGAGCGCGCAGGACCAGGGGCAATGGGAGAGCGGCGTTACACTGCGTGGCGGGCTTCCTCCCTCGAGCGAGGAGGCCGGGCCCGGCGACTCACCCACCACCGTCACGGTGCCGGCCAACACCACCGTCGTTCCGCGCACCGGCGAAACCGTACCGGAATCCAACGCACCCGCGCAGGTCAATCTCGTCGCGCTGCTGACCGCGGACGGCCAGCGCATCGATCAGGGGCTCGCGTGGCGCATCTATCAGGCCACGCCCGGCAAGAAAGGCGAGACCAAGCTCCTGATGACCAAGAGCAACGCGAGCCCGACCGTCAGCCTCAAGCCCGGCGAATATATCGTCAACGCCGCGTTCGGACGCGCCGACCTGACGCGCAGGATCATGGTCGCTGCCGGCGCCACCCTGAGCGAGAAGTTCGTGCTCAACGCCGGCGGACTTCGCGTCAAGGCGCTCGTCGACGGCGCGGTGCCGGCACCCAACACCGTGAGCTACGACCTCTATTCCGGCGAGCGCGACCAATCCGACAACCGCACCAAGGTCGTCGGCGGCCTGAAGCCCGACGTCGTCGTCCGGCTCAACGCCGGCATCTACCGCATCGTGTCCACCTACGGTGACGCCAACGCCGAAGTCGAGGCCGACGTGACGGTCGAGGCGGGCAAGCTGTCGGAAGCCACCGTCGCGCATTCGGCAGCGCGCGTGACCTTCAAACTCGTCGCGCGCGAGGGCGGGGAAGCGCTGCCCGACACGCAGTGGACGGTGCAGACGCCCGAGGGCGAGGTGATCAAGCGCAGCGTCGGCGCGCTGCCGACGCACATCATCGCGCCCGGAAGCTATACGGTCATCGCCAAATCCGGCACGCGCGCGTTCAAGCGCGATTTCACGGTTGCCGACGGCGAGGCGACGCAAGTCGAGGTCCTGATGCGCTGAACGCCGGGACCCGCGCCTCGCGTTCCTAAAAGTCGGTGAGCACCCAGTCGGTCGGGCAACCGTTGCGCAGCATGCGCTGCTCGGCCGCCTCGTGATCGGACGCCTGCTTCAATTCGTGAAACAGCGCGCGCGCAATCTGCCAGTGCTCACACGCCGTCGTCGGGTCGCCGCCGATATGCGCAAGATCACCCAGCGCGAGCCGCGCCTGCGCGTGCGTGGCCTTATGGCGTGCAGGGGCCGCGCCGAGGATGCACTTGCGCAAGAGGTCCTCCGCTTGTGTGCTGTCACCCTCCTCGATGCGGCATTGCGCGAGCGATAGGTAGAGCCCCGGCAGTCGGTCGCGCTGGCCCGCGGTCTCGGCCTCACTCACGGCCGCGAGTAGCACCGCCGGATCGGCCTTGATTCTTTGTGTCGGAGGGCCCGGCGCTGGCGCGGACTGCACGATGAGCGGCGCGACCGCCCGGTCGCGTCGCCTTCGCCCCCGCGCGCGTGCGAGCAGCAAGATCATAGCCGCCAAGAGCAGCAACCCGGCGAAGGCCGCGGCGAGTTCGCCACGCTGTGCGAAGAGCTCCATCATCGCTGTAGCCGAAACGATCGGGCGTCAAACCTCAGCGAAGGGTCCTGCGGCTCACCGGAACGGCATCGCATACATCAGCCCGCCCTTGGTCCACAGATTGTTGAGGCCGCGCGCGAGCTTCAGGTTAGACCTCGCGCCCAGCGTGCGGTCGAAGATCTCGCCGTAGTTGCCGACGTTCTTGACGATCTGGTAGGCCCAGTCGCGCGGCAGCCCCAGCGCCTGGCCGAGGTTCGCCTCCAGGCCCAGGAAGCGGCGCACCTCGGGCTCGTTGGACGCGCGCTTGGCGTCGACGTTGGCGCTGGTGATGCCGAGCTCCTCCGCTTCGATCAACGCCATCAGCGTCCAGCGCACGACAGCGAACCATTGCGCATCGTCCTGGCGCACCGCGGGCCCGGCCGGCTCCTTGGTGATGAGTTCCGGCAGGATCATGTGATCGGCCGGCTGCTTCATTTTGTTGCGCGCGACCGCGAGCATCGAGATGTCGCCCGAAAGCACCGTGCAGTCTCCCGCCGCGTAGGCCTTGACGACGTCGTCCCAGTGCGCCTGCGTGACGATCTGGTAGCGCATGCGCTGAGCGTTGAAGAACTCGGCAACGCCCTGCTCGCCCATTGGGCCGGGCAGCGTGCAGATGGAGGCTCCCGACAGCTCGAGCGCACTCGCGACCGCGTTTCCGCGCCGCGTGAGGAAACCCTGACCGTCATAGAAGAGCACGCCGGCAAAGCGCGCGCCGAGCTCGGTATCGCGGCTCAAGGTCCAGGTGGCGCCGCGTGCAAGCACGTCCACGTCGCCCGTCTGCAGCGTCTTGAAGCGATCGTTGGGAGCCAGCGGCCAGAGCTTCACCGCCTCCTTGGAGCCGAATACCGCCGCCGCGAGCGCAGAGCAGAATTCGACGTCGAGGCCCGAGCGCACCCGCGTTTCGCTGCTCTCGGAGAAGCCCGGCTCCGGCTCGCCGATCCCACATAGGATGTTGCCCCGCGCGCGGATGGCATCGAGCGTTGTGCCGGCGGCGGCGGCGTCGTCGAAGGTCAGGAGAAAAGCGCCCGCACCAAGAACCGCGGAAACGAAGCAGCGGAGCTGGTAGCGTTTTTTCATCACATCGCATTCAGTTTGGGACGGCGGACGGCAGGGCGCAAGGGATGCCCGTGCTAAGGTCGTGCGGAGGGTAAAGGCTTTACAGGATGCGCACCCCGGTGAGGCGAACCAATCCCGCGTAAACGACGTACGGTCAAGACCTTGACCGAAGGGCAAAGTTGCGTCACACGGGCCACCTGCCGCGGCGATCAGGATCCGCCCGATGTCACCTTCAAACAAGAAGCCGCCGCGCCGCCGCAAGCCCGCGACCGCGGTCGTCCACTCGGGCCGCGACCCGCAAGCCTGCCATGGCTTCGTGAACCCGCCCGTCTACCGCGGCTCGACCGTGCTTTTTCCCACGGTCGAGAAGCTGTGGAAGCGCGATCAGGCGTACACGTACGGACGCACGAGCACGCCGACGGTGCGCGCACTCGAGGAGGCGATCGCGGAGGTCTCGGGCGGAGCGGCGACCGCGCTCACGGCCTCGGGCTATCAGGCGGTGAGCACGGCGATCTTCGCGTTCGTCGAATCCGGCGACCACATCCTCGTCTCCGACAGCGTCTACGCGCCGACGCGCAACTTCTGCGACCGGCTGCTGACGAAACTCGGCGTTGAGACGACCTACTACGATCCACTCGTCGGCGCCGGCATCGAGAAGCTCTTTCGTCCCAGCACGCGCCTTATCTTCACCGAGAGCTCCGGGCTCGCAGACCCTCGAGGTGCAGGACATCCCCGCCATCGCCGAGGTGGCGAAGAGGCGGGAGCTGTGGCTGCTGCTCGACAACACGTGGGCGACGCCGCTCTACTTCCGGCCCTTCGATCACGGCATCGACGTGGTCATCGACGCGGCAACCAAGTACATCGTCGGCCACGCGGACGCGATGCTCGGTGCCATCACGTCGAATGCGCGTGCGGCAAAGCACGTCGCCCGCGCCAAGGAGCTCCTCGGCGTCTGCCCCGGCTCGGAGGAAACCTATCTCGGCATGCGCGGCCTGCGCACGCTGGCGACGCGGCTGGCGCAGCATCAGCGCGCCGGCCTCGAGATGGCGCGCTGGCTCGAAGCCCGCCCCGAGGTCGCGCGCGTCATCCACCCGGCCCTGCCGAGCCATCCGCAGCACGCGATCTGGAAGCGCGATTTCCTCGGCGCCAGCGGGCTCTTTTCCGTGATCCTGAAGCCCGTGAGCCAAACGGCGCTCGCGGCCATGCTCGACGGCCTGCAACTCTTCGGCATGGGTTTCTCGTGGGGTGGCTATGAAAGCCTCGTGATCCCGTTCGACCCCAGCGGCTATCGTTCGGCGACGCGCTGGCAGGCCGAGGGCCCGGCGCTGCGCTTCCACATCGGGCTGGAGGACGTCGACGACCTCAAGGCCGACCTCGAAGCGGGGTTCGAGCGGCTCGCGGGCCTCCGGCCGCGGTAAGGCCTGAAATTGCAGGCATCAGCCCTTATCACTGGGACGAATATAGAAATCACATCTTCGTGGTTCGCCCCGAACAGAGGCCTCACTAAGTTCCCTCGCTTACCATGGGGGAGCCGTCAATGCCTGCCGAACAACTGCCGACATCGGTCGCGTTGCGGCGGCCCAACGTCCTTGAACCTGCAATCCTCGACGCTTGACGCAAGCAGCGTGGTCCATCCAGGGTGGTGATGAGGCACGCCATGCAGCGGACGAAAGTGCGCAGGGTACTTCCGGGTTTTGGCCTGTCGATGGGCTTTACCCTCGGCTACCTGTCGCTCATCGTGCTGATCCCCCTTACCGCGGTCTTTTTCCGGGCTTCGAACCTGTCGCCGGCCGAATTTTGGGCCGCTGTCACCTCTCCCCGCGTGATCGCCTCCTATAGGCTGAGTTTCGGCGCGTCCCTGCTCGCAGCCGCCATCAACGTGGTGTTCGGGCTTATGCTCGCCTGGACCCTTGTCCGCTACAGCTTCCCCGGGCGGCGGATCGTCGACGCCCTGATCGACCTGCCGTTTGCGCTGCCAACCGCCGTCGCCGGCATTGCCCTCACCGCGCTCTACGCCAAGAACGGCTGGCTCGGCGCATGGCTCGAGCCGCTCGGCATCAAGGTCGCGTTCACGCCGCTTGGCGTGCTGGTCGCGTTGATATTCATCGGTGTGCCGTTCGTCGTGCGCACGGTGCAGCCCGTGCTGGAGGATCTCGACCTCGAATTCGAGGAGGCGGCCGCGAGCCTCGGGGCCACCCGCCTGCAGACATTCCGCCGCGTCGTGCTGCCGATGCTGGCCCCGGCGCTCATCACTGGGTTCGCGCTCGCGTTCGCGCGCGCGGTTGGCGAATACGGCTCCGTCATCTTCATCGCCGGCAACATCCCGATGGTGTCGGAGATCACGCCGCTCATCATCATCACCAAGCTCGAGCAGTACGACTACGCCGGCGCCACTGCGGTCGCCGCCGTCATGCTCATCATCTCCTTCGTGTTGCTGCTGATCATCAACGGCCTGCAGGCCTGGAGCGCACGTTCCAGCGAGAGGGCCCGCTGATGGCCGTCATTGCACCGACCTTCGGCCCCGCCCGCTCGCGCGCCACCCGCTTCGAGGACAGCCCAGCCGCGCGCGAGCCGCTCCTCGTCAAATGGGTGGTCATCGTCGTCTCGATCACGTTCTTCGTCAGCTTCCTGCTGCTGCCGCTGATCGCGGTGTTCGCGGAAGCCTTGCGCAAAGGATGGGAGGCCTACTGGCAGGCGATCGTGCAGCCGGACGCACTCTCCTCCATCCGCTTGACGCTGCTAGCGGCGGCCATCGCGGTACCGCTCAACGTCGTATTCGGCATCGCCGCGGCGTGGGCCGTCGCCAAGCACGACTTCCGCGGCAAGCAGCTGCTGATCACGCTCATCGATCTGCCGTTCTCCGTCTCCCCCGTTATCGCCGGTCTCATCTACGTGCTCGTGTTCGGCGCGCAGGGCTGGTTCGGGCCATGGCTCTACGAGCACGACATCAAGATCATCTTCGCGGTGCCCGGCATCGTTCTTGCCACCATCTTCGTGACCGTGCCGTTCGTCGCCCGCGAGCTCATCCCGCTCATGCAGGCGCAGGGGCGCGACGAGGAAGAGGCGGCGCTGGTGCTCGGCGCCTCCGGGCTGCAGATGTTCACGCGCGTGACGCTGCCCAACATCAAGTGGGGTCTGCTCTACGGCGTGATCCTTTGCAACGCCCGCGCCATGGGCGAGTTCGGCGCGGTGTCGGTCGTATCGGGCCACATCCGCGGCCTAACCAACACCATGCCGCTGCACGTCGAGATCCTTTACAACGAGTACAATTTCGCCGCCGCCTTCGCGGTTGCGTCGCTGCTGGCGCTGCTCGCCTTGGTGACGCTCGTGATCAAGACTATGATCGAATGGCGGGCCGCAAGCAGCATCGTCGAGATAGAAGAAGCCGCATGAGCATCGAAGTTCAAAACATCCGCAAGTCGTTCGGCCGCTTCGTTGCGCTCGACGGCGTGAGCATCGATATCCCAACGGGCCAGCTGGTGGCGCTGCTGGGTCCCTCGGGCTGCGGAAAGACGACGCTCCTGCGCATTATCGCGGGGCTCGACTTCGCGGATTCGGGCAGCATCGTCGTCGACGGCGAGGACGCTTCGGGAACGCACGTGCGCCAGCGCAAGGTCGGCTTCGTGTTCCAGCACTATGCGCTGTTCCGCCACCTCACCGTGTTCGAGAACGTCGCCTTCGGGTTGCGCGTAAAATCTTCGCGCGATCGTCCGTCCGACGCCGAGATCCGCCGCCGCGTCAACCAGCTCTTGGAGCTCGTGCAGCTCGAATGGCTCGCAAGCCGCTACCCCTCGCAGCTTTCCGGCGGCCAGCGCCAGCGCATAGCGCTGGCGCGCGCGCTCGCGGTCGAGCCACGTGTGCTGCTGCTCGACGAGCCCTTCGGCGCGCTCGATGCCAAGGTACGCAAGGAGCTACGGCGCTGGCTGCGGCGCCTGCACGAGGAGCTGCATATCACCTCGCTGTTCGTCACCCACGACCAGGAGGAGGCGCTCGAGCTCGCCGACCAGCTCGTGCTCATGAATAAGGGCAAGGTGGAGCAGGCCGGAAGCGTGCGCGACGTCTACGCGAGCCCGGCAACGCCGTTCGTCTACTCGTTCCTCGGTGCCGTCAACGAGTTCAGCGGGCACGTGGAAGGCTCGCACCTGCGCATCGGCAACGACGTGCTCCCCAACGCAAACGGCACGCTTGCCGAAGGCAAGGAAGTCGTCGCCTATGCGCGGCCGCACGAGATCGACATCATCTCCGAGCAGGCGGGCGCACCTGTGGGCATCGCGGCGAAGGTGCAGCGCATCATGC
The DNA here is from genome assembly GCA_963726555.1 of uncultured Alphaproteobacteria bacterium. Classification (GTDB taxonomy): domain Bacteria; phylum Pseudomonadota; class Alphaproteobacteria; order Rhizobiales; family Hyphomicrobiaceae; genus Hyphomicrobium_A. The sequence continues at coordinate 50,944 of CAVSCT010000001.1, forward strand.
GGCTCGGCTCGATCGCGCGCGTGGAGCTTGCGGCATTGAACGGCTCGAGCACGCCGCACCCGACGCAGTATTTCGAAGTCGAGCTGACGCCGCAGAGGCTGAATGAACTCAACCTCGCCACCGGCCAGCCCGTCCGTCTCGTCAGCGGGCGCTTGCGCGTGTTCGAACGCGGAGCGCGCTCGTGAACTTCCAACAACTTCGCATCATTCGCGAAACCGTACGCCGCAATTTCAATCTGACCGAGGTTGCCAACGCGCTCTACACGTCGCAGTCGGGCGTGAGCAAGCACATCAAGGACCTCGAGGACGAGCTGGGCGTGGAGCTTTTCGTGCGCCGCGGCAAGCGCCTCCTGGGGATGACGGAGCCCGGGCAGGAGCTCGTCGCCATCGTCGAGCGCATGCTGCTCGACGCCAAGAACATCAAGCGGCTCGCCGAGCAGTTCGCCAAGAGCGACCAGGGTGAGCTCGTGGTGGCGACGACGCACACGCAGGCGCGCTACGCGCTGCCCACCGTGATCGCGCAGTTCAAGAAGGCCTATCCCAAGGTGCGCCTCGCGCTGCACCAGTCGAGCCCCAAGGAAATCGCGAGCATGCTGCTCGACGGCCAGGCCGACATCGGCGTCGCCACCGAGGCGCTGATCGACACACCCGACATCGTGGCGTTCCCCTACTACTCCTGGCACCACGCCGTCGTCGTGCCCGCGGGCCACGCGCTCGAGCGCGAAAGGACGCTCACGTTGCAAACGCTCGCCGAGTTTCCGCTCATAACTTATAATGAGGGCTTCACCGGACGCGGCAAGATCGATACCGCCTTCGCCTCCGCAGGGCTCGCGCCCGATATCGTCATGTCGGCGCTCGATGCCGACGTCATCAAGTCCTACGTGGAGCTTGGGCTCGGCGTCGGCATCATCGCTTCGATGGCGTTCGAGCCCGAGCGCGACACGGGGCTGCGGCTGCTCGACGCCACCGGACTGTTTCCGCTCAACACCTCGCGCATCGCCGTGCGCCAGGGCCGCTACCTGCGCGGCTACGCCTACCGCTTCATCGAGCTGTGCTCGCCCGACCTCACCGAGGCGTTCATCCGCTCGAGCGTGACGCCCAAGGGCGAGCCCGAGGTCGCCTGACGCCGACGCGCTGCGCGCCTGGCGCTTTTGCGCGGCGTGCCGACGGGGCATTCCCTGCGCAAGACATCCGGCGGCAACATGTAAGCCCGCACGACCGCTCAGTTATTCCGTGCTGCGAGCATCGCGATTGTCGCGCTGCGCCGTTGCGCCTATTCTCCGCCGATACTTCTGTCGGACGCGCGTGCGGCTTGCCGGCGGGGCAACGATGCTTACAGCGTGTTTTCAAGTCGGGAACTTGCTGCGCCGGCCGGCAGATTTCCTCGCCCGCAGCCGCCATCCGCCAAACGGAAGATCGTGGATCGCGGCGCTGCTCGCGTCGACCCTCGCGCTGATGCCGATCGCGGCACGCGCGCAGGGGCCTGCGATCATCCGCCAGGGCGATGCCGCGGTCACGGGCTTCTCCGGCGCCAAGGTGTGGGGCGAGGTGCCGACGGACGTGCTCCCGATCGACCGCACCTTCATTGATACGAGCGGCCCCGTGCTCCAGGTTTTCGACCTGTCGAAGCTCGGCGGTCCGCCGGGCGGGCAAATCGCCAACGCGCCCGCTACCTACCGCGCCATCGCCGGCGACGTGGGCCAGGTGTTCGGCATCACGCTCGACAGCGAGACGGCAGCCAAGACGCCCAACATCTACGTTGCGGCAACGTCGCTGTTCGGGTTGCAGATCGTCTCGTCCGAGGGCGGGCGCCTCGTCAAGGGCGAGCCCGGCGCGCACTGGATGCCTGGGCAGTTCGGCGTCGGCAGCGGCGGCGGCCCGGGCTCGATCTGGAAGATCGACGGCACCACCGGCACCGTCTCGCTCTTCGCCAACCTCAAACACGGCGGCAAGGACAACGCCGCCCCGGGGCTCGGCGCGCTCGCCTACGACCCCGTTACCGACCAGCTGTTCGCCGCCGATCTCGAATTCGGGCTCATCCATCGCCTCGGCCGCGACGGAGGCGACCGCGGAGCGTTCGACCACGGCGTCGCCGGCCGCAAGGCTGCCGGCCTCGATGCGATTGCCTACGACGCATCCTCGCGCGCCAGCATTCAGACGCCTGAATTCGACATCGAGGATCCGTTCACGTGGGGCTTTGCCGATGCGCGGCGCCTCGTGTTCGCGCTCGCGGTCGCCAACAAGCGGCTCTACTACTCGGTCGAGAAGCCGCCGCAGATCTGGTCCGTCGGCCTCAACGCCGATGGCAGCTTCGGCGACGACCCGCGCCTCGAGATCGAGGTCACGGGATCGCCCAGTGCCAATCTCGTCACCGACATCGCCTTCGACGGCGCCGACAAGCTCTACCTCTCGCAACGCAGCGAACTCGCCGGAAGCTACGACTATAGCGTCTTTGCCAAGCTGCAGACGCCCGTGGTGCGCCGCTACTCGTGGAGCGACGGCGACAAACGCTGGTCGGAGGACGCCGACGAATTCGCCATCGGGCTCAAGACGCCGCATCGCTCGACCGACGGCGGCATAGCGCTGAGCTACGGCTACGACGCCTCCGGCAACGTCGAGATCGGCAAGTGCCGCGAGACGCTGTGGACGACCGGCGGACACTTGCGCGAAGATGAGGACAAGGACCGCGCGGCGAAAGGCGGCGCCCGCACGGTGCATGGCCTGCAGGGCAACAACAAGTCCGACATCCGCCCCGGCAACGTGCCGCCCTACGAGACGTGGTTCGTTGACGACCCCGGCTTTTTCGACGACGCCAACGTTTGGGGCCGCATCGGCAGCCTCGCCATATATGCGCCGTGCGACGCGCACGTTGCCGAGGCCCCGGAGACGCCGATCACGCCGATCCCGAACCCGATGCCGACGCCGGCCGAAGCCGGCGTGTGGACCAAGAAGGAGTGCCTGCCCGCTCCGTTCGGCGGCGTCATCCACTGCCTGATAACCGTCACCAACAGCGGCGACACGATACCCGCGGCGCCGGTGTCGTTCTTCGACGCGGCGACGATCCTCGCGGGCCCCGGTGCCGGCGGCGCGGTCACGATCCTCGCGGCCGCCCCCGACGTGCCGCAGTGGCTGTGCTCGCCGACGCCCGCGCCCGATCTCTCCTGCAGCCTGCCGCCCGAGCTCTTGCCGCCCGGCGCGAGCCACGTCGTCGACGTCACGATCGACACCGGCCCGCTCGTGCCCGCCGGCGACCACGGGTTCCATAACTGCGCGAGCCTGCAGTGGCCGGAGCACGGCGTTGCCTGCGCCGACGGCGGCACGAGCCTCGTGATCATCAAGACGGCGCCAGCGTCGTGTGTAGCCGGCGCCGACTGCACCTTCGGCGTGACGATCACCAATACCGGCAGCCAGCCCTTCAGCGGCGACGTGCAGCTCTCCGACGCCGCGTTCGTGGGGGCCGGCGCGCCGATGCCCGCGCCGATCACGGCGATCCTACCGCCGCTCGGCTGCAACCCGGTGCCGGCAGCAGTGCCGTTCTCCTGCGTCGCACCGATGACGCTGGCGCCGGGGGAGTTGAAGCCGTTCGCCATCACGATCACCATGCCGGCAGCCCCTCCGGCCGACTACTGGGTACACAATTGCATCTCGGCATCGGCGCCCGGAATGCCACCGCCCGCGCTGCCACCTCCGTCGGGGGTCGTCGATAACGCGACGAGCTGCGCCTGGGTGCCGGTCGGTGCACCGGCCGCGCTCAGCAACCTGCGCATAGTCAAGGCGGCGCTCAACGCCGCCAAATGCAGCAAGGCGCCCGGCGACATTCTTCTCTGCGACTACGAGATCGATCTCATCAACGACGGCCCCTCGCCGTTCCACGACGCGATCACGGTCAACGACACCGTACCGGCGGCGGCGACGCTCTCCGTCTTGAGCCCGGCATGGACTTGCGCAGGCGGGCCACCGGTCTATGCGTGCACTTCCAATCCGCCCGGGCCCGTCGACATCCCGGTCGGCGGCGCACTCTCGATCCCGGTCGAGATCAGCATACCCCTGGCGCCGCTCGAGGCCGCCGGATGCGCGCTGCCCAACACGGCCGCTATCGCGGCTCCAGCGGCCGGTGTGGATGACAACTACGATGCCGGCGACGACAGCTCGATCGCCATCGCAGATGCGTTCCTGCAGTGGGTCGACGGCTTCGGCGTCACGCACGTCACCTGCGATCCGAGCAACCTCAAGACCACAAAGACTTCGAAAGGCGATTGTGTCCCTGCCGGCGGCGGCTTCCGCTGCGAGTTCGTAGTGACGGTCGAAAACATGGGGCCCGACCCCTACCACGGCCCCATCAATCTCGGCGAGCAGCTCAGCCTCGATCCGCAATCGGTGACGTTCTCTGCTTCCTGGGGCTGCGTCGGCGGCGGCGCCAGCTATCAGTGCTTCCATCCCCCCGTTGATCTCGACCCGAAAGACGCCGATAAGAAAAGCGTCGAGCTCACCGTGACCGTCATCGTGCCGGCCGGCAAGCAGTGCGCGCTCACCAACAAGGCCGCCACGATCTTCCCCGCCGCAGGCACGCGGTTCAACAACAAGACTGGCGACGATGTGGACGCGGCGACAACTAAGATTCCGTCGCCGCGATGCGAGCGCCCCGACCGGCCGCGCTGCAAGCCCAAGGACAACGAGCTGCGCACCGAGAGCGGCGCCTGCGTCTGCAAGACGGGATTCCTGCGCGATCGCAAGCGCACCTGCATCAGCATCTTCGAGCCGACGCGCTGCCCCGACGGCAGCCCGGTCCCCAAGAATGGCCACTGCCCGCAAACGAAGCCCGCGTGCGACCCCGGTCCGCACGAATACCGCAACGATGACGGCGAATGCGTGTGCCGGCGCGGCTATGTGCACAATAACGAGCGACGCTGCGTCGAGAAGCCCGTGTGCGACCCGGGCCCGCACGAGTACCGCAACGACGATGGCCAGTGCGTCTGCCAGCGCGGCTATGAGCGCGACGAAAACAAGCGCTGCGTCAAACCCAGATGCGAGCCAGGCCCCAACGAGTACCGCGACGATAACGACCACTGCGTCTGCAAGCAGGGCTACGAGCGCGAAGAGCACGGACGCTGCGTCACAAAGCCAAGTCCGAAATGCGAGCCTAGGACCGAACGAGTATCGCAACGACGACGGCCAGTGCGTGTGCAGGGGCGGGTATGTGCGCGACGACAACAAGCGCTGCGTCAGACCCTCCGACCCGGCCGACGACTGCCGCAAGAAGGGATGGACGTGGACCGGCGCACGCTGCATCGAGCCCACGGACCCGGCTGCGGACTGCCGCAAGAAAGGCTGGAATTGGGACGGCAAGAACTGCGTCGAGCCCTCGAACCCCGCCGCCGACTGCCGTAAGAAAGGCTGGAATTGGACAGGCGCGCGCTGCATTGAGCCTACGGACCCGGCTGCGGACTGCCGCAAGAGAGGCTGGACCTGGAACGGGAGCAAATGCGTCGAGCCTTCGAATCCGGCGGCGGATTGCCAAAAGAGAGGCTGGACCTGGAACGGAAGCAAATGCATCCAGCCTCCGGACCGGGCCGCGGAATGCCGAAAGAAGGGCTGGACCTGGACCGGCGCGCGCTGCATCGAGCCACAGAAAAAGACCGAGCCGCAGAAGAAGATCGTAGTGCCGAAAAAGATCGAGGTACCCAAGAAGCCCTGTCCGCCCGGCACGAAGGGCGTGTTCCCCAACTGCACAAAGGCTTAGCCACCCCGCAGTTCAGGCTTCCTTGATGCCCGTCTCCGGGATCCCCTGCTCGCTGCCGTAATACTTGTAGGGCAGGAACTTGCCGGACATGGTGATCTTCACGCGATCGCCCTTGGGGTTGGGCTGCCGCTCGATCTCCATGTCAAAGTCGATCGCGGACATGATGCCGTCGCCGAACTCTTCCTCGATCAGCGCCTTCCATGCGGGCCCGTTGACCATGACGAGCTCGTAGAAGCGGTAGATGAGCGGATCGGTGGGCGGCATCGCCATGCCGCGGTAGGGCACCTCGTTGAGCATCCGCTGCTCGGTCTCCGACAGTTGAAACAGCGCCGCAGCCTTCTTCGCGAGCGGCTTGACGAGCTTCATCTGCCCCAGCAGCGCGCCGACGACGAGAATCGGCGACACGCCGCCGATCTCCGCCGCGATGTGCTTCCAGCTCCAGCCCTTCGTCCGTTTGATGTCGAGGATCTTCTCGGTAAGCTCTTCGCGCCGCATGAGGTGCCTCCGGCCAAATAGACTGAAGACGGAGGGCGCGGCTCGATCCCGGTCCTCCGCCGTCGCTTCAGCGCTTGAACTTGGCAGCTTCTTCCGAGCCGCCGGTCGCGTTGCCGGCGCTGTAGGAGTGCGCGCCGACACCGGCGAGCTTGCCGCCCTTGCACGATCAGGTATTCGTTGCGGATCGGCTTGCCTGCGAAGTAGCACTCGAGGATCTCGCGCACGCCGGCGGCATAGCGCGCCTGCGCCGACAGCGACGTGCCCGAGATGTGCGGCGTCATGCCGTGATGCGGCATCGTGCGCCACGGATGGTCCTGCGGCGGCGGCTGCGGGAACCACACGTCGCCCGCGTAGCCGGCGAGCTGCCCGCTTTCGAGCGCGCGCACGATCGCGTCGCGGTCGCACAGCTTGCCGCGCGCGGTGTTCACGAGATAGGCGCCGCGCTTGAAGTTCTTCAGCGTCTTGTCGTTGATCATGTGCTCGGTTTCGGGGTGCAGCGGGCAGTTCAGCGTCACCACGTCGCACACCTTGGTCAGGCTCTCGAGCGTCGCGTGATAGGTGAGGTTGAGCTCTTTCTCCACCGCCTCGGGCAAACGGTGGCGATCCATGTAGTGCAGATGAACGTCGTACGGTTTCAAAAGACGCAGCACGCGCAGACCGATGCGGCCAGCCGCGACGGTGCCGATATTCATGCCTTCGAGATCGTAGGAGCGCGCGACGCAATCGGCGATGTTCCAGCCACCCTTGATGACCCAGTTGTAGGACGGAATGTAGTTGCGCACGAGCGCCAGGATCATCATCACCACGTGCTCGGCCACGCTGTTGGAGTTGCAGTAGGTGACCTCGGCAACGGTGATGCCGCGGTCCATGGCCGCCTGCAGGTCGGTGTGGTCGGAGCCGATGCCGGCCGTGACGATCATCTTGAGCTTCTTTGCCTTGGCGATGCGCTCGGCCGTCATGTACGCGGGCCAGAACGGCTGCGAGATGACGATCTCGGCGTCGGCGAGCTCCTTGTCGAGCCGCGAATTCTTGCCGTCCTTGTCGGAGGTCACGACGAGCGTGTGCCCGCCCTTCTCCAGGAACTTGCGCAAGCCCAGTTCGCCGGAGACGCTGCCCAATAGCTCGCCCGGCTTGAAATCGATCGCCTGCGGGGTCGGGGTCGTCTGCCCGTCGGGTACTTGGTGATCTTGGGGATGTCGTCGCGGGCATACTTCTTCGGCATGCCGTCGATGGGATCGTCGTAGAGAACGCAGACTACCTTTGCCATGGCTTGCTCCTCGAGTGTTGCCGACGAGAGGAAGCGCCGTGAGTGCCGGGGTGCATTCACGTCTGCCGGCGATCGAGGCCCGGTCGTCTAGACCGTGCCTAGTGGTCAGCTAGGTCGCCGGCGTTTCCTCGCCTGGGCTCGGCCGTTCCGCTTCTTCGAGCGGTGGGGAGCCTCGGCGCCATCAGCTATTTGCCGCGCGGGTTCGCGCGTCAAATGACTATAAGTTGTCATTCCATTGACGGCATCGATCAACCGCGCGACAGCGGGCCCGCTCTCGCCGAGCTGTTCATGGAGCACGAGACGCGCGGCACCAGCCATGAACTCTTTGGCCAGAGGCGCGAGCGGATCGCGGTCGGACACGACGAGGCCCACGGCCTGCGAATGCACGGGCTCGATGAGCTCGACCATACGGATCTCGCGGCAATCGGCGAAGATGCAGCCGAACGTGTGCGGCACGATGCTCGACCACGGTCCGCGCGAGACGTGCGAGCACACGCCAAGGAACGAGTTCGTAACGACCGTCGGCGTCAACGTCATGGACATGGATCCCACCAGCGCGTTGAGCACCCGGCGATTCTGCATATCCTCGGTCAGTAGGCAAAGCTCCTCCCCCACGGCCTCGCGCCAAGTGATGCTGCGCCGGTGAGCGTGGCGGCCGTTCGTGTTGGTGATGAAAAGGTAGCGCTCGCGGTAGAGGCTCTTGCGCCGCACGTTCACGAGCGGCTCGTTCTCGAGGTAGGTCATACCCGCGTCGAGCTCGAACTCGTCGAGCCCGCGTTGAATGGCGATGGAGGTCATCGAGCGCACATCGACCGTGACCTTGGGGTGCTTTGCGTAGAACGGCTGCGTCAGGAAGGCGACCGTCGGCATCGCGGCGGGGATGACGCCAAGCCTCAGGGTGCCCTGCAAGCCGCCGCGCAGCCCATCGATGTCTTGGCGCAGGCTGTCGTAGTCGGAGATGATCTGGTGCGCCCAATCGACGACGCGCTGACCTTCCGCGGTGAGGCCGAGGAAACGATGCCCGCGCACGACGAGGGGCAGATCGAGCTCGGATTCGAGCCTCTTGATCGCGGAGGAGAGCGTCGACTGGGTGACGTTGCACCTCTCGGCCGCGCGTCCGAAATGCTTCTCGCGGGCGAGCGCGACAAGGTAGCTGAGCTGGCGAACGAACATGCGACCCCTTTCGCGCAGGGGTCGGCCCCGCCCGAGCGTCATATACGTTAGAATATAGCGACAGCGGGGGCTGCTGTCAGGCATTCGACGAACCGGCCGCGAACGGCACCTACATCGCGCTCGCCGCGGCATAGGCAGCGCCGCCGCGACCCCCTGCCGGCCGCAACCTGCGCGACGAAACGTGCGTATGCGGTCGGAGAGCGGGGGGTATCTCGCGCCGATCCATGCCGCCGGCGCCGATCCAACGTTGCGTATTGGAGTAGGCCGTCTCCATCAGCTCCCCTGCGCGTGTGAAGTCGAATGGCGAAATTCCGTTCGGGCAGAGCGTCGGCACAATGTGGAACTCTATGGACGGTGCGAGGCGGGCGAGATCGCTCGTAAGTTGCCTGGCCGTCAGAAGCGTGATCGCCCGCAATGCGCTCTCTATGGCGCCGCGCGGCGCGCGTTCCGTCGCGCAGGCAAAGCCCGTCGGCAGAACGATCAGGCGCTGTGCGCCCGCGGCCACTGCCGCCTGAACCGGCGTATTGCTCGCGATGGCCCCGTCGCAGAGCAGGCGGCCAGCGACCTCCACCGGCGGGAAGGCACCCGGAATGGCGCTGCTGGCGAGTATCGCTTGCGTCGCGGAGCCGTGCGTCATGGATACGGGCGCGCCGGTGAGGACGTCGGTGGCGACGATATGAACCGGGACCCGCGTCTCCTCCAGGTTCCGGTAGGGCAGGTAAATCTCGATGAGCCGCCGCAGGCCCTCCAACTCCACGAGATGGTCGCGTCGGCAGAGGAAGCCGAGAACCCTGCGCCAGCTCATGGGAAAAATATCGCTGCGTTTGACGCTGCGCCAAAGCTCACCCATGCGGCGCACGCCGTCGAGCGTGGGATCTGCGGCGAAATAGGCGGCATTGATCGCGCCAACGCTCGAACCCAGCACCAGGTCCGGCGTCTCACCGTTTTCCATCAAAGCCTGCAGCATGCCAACCTGTACCGCCCCCAGGCTGCCGCCGCCGGCAAACACGAACGCGGTCTTTGGACGGCGCTTTGGGATCGACGGGTATGCGGTGCCGCGGCTCATCGGTTTCGCTCCTTGCATGCTCGAGTTTGCAAGGGGCGGCGGCCACATTGAAATGCCGAAGGGCTACGGAGTCGATAGCCCGCCGCTATCGGGCCCAGCAGCAGCCAGCCGCTCGCGCTCGCGCTGCAGGTAGGCCCTCTGCAGGTCGGTGATGTAGTCGCGCACGATCGGCGCGGCGTCGCGCTTCTGGGCCAGCTGCATGTGGAAGACCAGCTGGCTGCCGGTGCGGAACATCATCTCCGCGCTGATGAGATAGAACTCCCACATGCGGCAGAAGCGCTCGTCGTACATCGCGGCGATCTTGGCGCGGTTGGCCTCGAAGCGCTTCGTCCCAGTGCGCGAGCGTCTTGGCATAATGCAGGCGCAGGAACTCGAGATCGGTCACCCACAGGCTGTTGCTGCTCGACCGCCGTGAACACTTCCGACAGCGCGGGCGAGTAGGCGCCGGGGAAGATGTACTTGCGCAGCCAGGGGCTCGCCGTGCCGGGCGGGCTCATGTGGCCGATCGAGTGCAGCAGCATGACGCCGTCGTCGGTCAGCAGCTCGTTCACCTTGGCGAAGAACTCGCCGTAGTGGCTGCACGCCGACGTGCTCGAACATGCCGACCGAGACGATGCGGTCGAAGCGTCTCGGTCGAGCTCGCGATAGTCCTGCAGCTCGAAGCGCACGCGGTCGGCAAGGCCCTGCCGCTTGCGCCTTCTCGTTCGCCAGCGCGTGCTGCTCCTTCGACAGCGTGACGCCGGTGACGTCGACGTTCTCCAGGCGCGCCAGATAGAGCGCCAGGTCGCCCCAGCCGCAGCCGATGTCGAGCACGCTCTGGCCCGGCTTCAGGTTGAGCTTGGCGGCGATCAGCCGCAGCTTGTTCTGCTGGGCCTGCTCGAGCGTGTCGTCGTCGTTGCGAAAGTAGGCACACGAGTACTGCATGCCCTCGTCGAGGAACAGCTTGTAGAAGTCGTTGCCGATGTCGTAGTGATGCGCGACGTTCTTCTGCGCCTTGCCGACCGGGTTGGCCTGCTGGAAGCGCTTCAGCCCGCGGAAACTTCCGCAGCACCTTCTGCATCGGATGGACGCCGAGCGAGAGGCGGTTGATCGAGAACAGCGTCAGGAAATCGCGCAGCGTCGAGTTCTCGAAGCTCAGGCGGCCGTCCATGTAGGCTTCGCCCGCGGCAAGCTCGGGATTGAAGAACAGCGATTGCGATAGAGCGTGGGGTCGGTGAGCCGCATGGTGACCTCGGGGCCGGGCGTGCCGCCGAAAGTGTGGACGCCGCCGTCGGCGTCGATCACCGTCAGGGTGCCGGTGCGGACGAACGACTTCAGCATGTGCGACAGCGGAAACATGCGCGGCCTTCTCATGGGCTTCGGAGATCGTGGCGGCGCACCTTATCAGGGCTAGCGGGAGAGCGCGACGGCGTCCAGCCAAGTTCACCCAGGCGCGGTGCCGGCGCCGCCCGACAGCAGCCGCTCGGCCTCGCGCGCCATGCGCCCGACGATATCACCCGCTGGCTCGACGGCGTCGATGAGCCCCACCGCCTCGCCGATGAACGTATTGGCGTTGTCGGGATCGCCCTCGATCCACGCCCGCCGGTATTTGGCAGCCTCCGCCTCGGCAACGGCGAGCAAATCCTCTTCCCGACCGTGCCAGCGCTCGGTGAACGCGTTGCGCAAGACCCGCGCCGTGTAGCGGTGTGGCCAATCGAGCCGGCGGGCCACATCCATGACGCTTGAGCGGATCGTGTCGTCGCCCGACGCGGCGAGCGCGGCGGCGTGCATGCGCGGGCTGACCTCGGCCTCGGCCGACGCCCACAGACGCGAGCCGACGACGACGCCGTCGGCGCCGAGCATCAGCGCGGCGGCCAGCCCGCGGCCATCGGCGACACCACCCGCAGCGCACAAAAGAGTGTCCGGCGACTTCCCGGCGATGAGGTCGGCAACCTCTGGCACCAGCGTGAACGTGGAGCGGCGCTCGCCGTGTCCGCCGGCCTCGGAGCCCTGCGCCACGATCACGTCCGCGCCGCAGTCGAGCGCGTGCTCGGCGTCGCGCCGCGTCTGCACCTGGCACATGAGCAGGCTGCCGGAGCCCTTGATGCGATCTGCAAACGGCTGCGGATCGCCAAACGAGAGGAAGACTGCACGCGGGCTGTGCGCCAGAACCTGATCGAGCAGCTCCGGCTTGCCGGCCAGCGACCAAGTGATGAAGCCGCAGCCGACGCTGGCGTTCCCGGCGGCGCGAAATTGCTCTGCGAGCCATTCCGCATCGCCGTAGCCGCCGCCGATCAGCCCGAGGCCGCCCGCTGTCGATACCGCCGCGGCAAGCCTGCCGCCCGCGGCAAATGCCATCGGCGCCGAGATGATCGGATGCTCGATGCCGAAGTCGCTTGGTGAGCGCCGTAGCCAACCCCATCAGCCGACCCGCCGCAGTGACCCGGGCGTGCCGCGGTGCGCGGCGATGCCGAGCGCCAGCGAGCCCGCGATCCGTAGCGAGCGATCGACAAACAGCGCCGCCGCGGCGGGCGGGCACATCTCGACAGCCGTCTCCCGGAAGAGCTCGAGCCACCGGTCGAAATGCGGTCCAGCGATTTCGGGCAGCCCCGCGTGCACCACCATGGGCTGGCCCTTGTAGCGCCCGGTGAGCAGCGTCACCGACGACCAGAACTCGCCCAGCTTGGCGAGATGCTCGTCCCAGTCGGTGACGCGGGCGTTGAAGATCGGGCCGAGCAGCGGATCGAGACGCACCTTGGCGTAGAAGGCGTGCACGAGATCGCGGATCATCGGCTCGCCGACGCCTGCCGCAAGACCCGGAGCTTTTGGGTGTGGTGATCTCATGGAATGAGGGCTCGTTCGCAACGGTGCCATCCATCCTTGTACTCCTGACCTCCCCTGGAGAGAACTGGCGCCACCACCTATCATGGCATCGACGGGAGCTATGCCACCCGTTACAATCCCATCGTCCTGGAGCACCGCGCAGGCCGAGATCGCCGCCTGATCGCGCGAGCTTGACGAGATGACGATGGAGCGACCATGCGGATCGCCTTTCTGATCGCCGGCATCGTGCTGATCCTCGTGGGCGCGGTCTGGATCGGACAAGGGACCGGATATTTCCCGTATCCCTCCTACAGCTTCATGATCGACGACGCCAAGTGGGCCTATGCCGGCGCGGCGCTGCTCGTGCTGGGGCTGCTAATCATCTTGGTTGGGCGCCGCGGCCGTTAGCGCAACCGCTAGCGGCTCGTCCCGGTGGAGCCAACCGACGCCGACTGCTCCGGCGCGAGGTCGATCCCGGATCGCGCGAGCACTTTCCACTCTCCCGCCGGATCGTCCCGCCCTTCGCCGAGCGCGCGCCCGATGTCGGCGACGACGCGCTCCGCTACTCCCACTCGACTTCCGTCTTGCCTCGCCGATTACTAGAGAAGCGAGCAACTATTGGGACAAGCTGCACTATCGCGTTCGCGCGTCGACGTAGCCGGCCTGCCCGTGGCTTCAGCCGTTTACAAGAGCGGCGACAAGACGATCACGCTGTCGATCACCGAACTGGGCGCCGCGGGCGCGTTGGCATCGCTCGCGGATTCACTCGGCGAAAACGCCAATGAGATGACCGATCACGGCTACCGGCGCCTGGGCTCGGTCGACGGCCGCATGACGCTCGAAGAAATCGACCTCAACGAAAACACTGGAATCCACAGCTTCATGGTCGGCGAAAAGCTGTTGGTCAAAGCCGAGGGTCGCGGCGCCAGCATGAACGAGTTGAAGGCTGCAACCGGCTCGATCGATTCCGCTCAATTGGAAGCCCTCGCGCAGGACTGAGGCTCGGCCCGAGGGTGGGCCGATTGAATCTTGCCGGTGGAGCGTCGAACGCCGGGGCACAGTTGGTTGCGGAAGGCATCGTTGCCCCCGGTGCGGCTACGGCAAGCGTCGTGGCGATCCCGGCCGGACTGCATCAACTGCGTCGAATTCGGACACACGCAACCAGACCCATGTGGCTCCAACCACCTGCAGAAGTTCTTCGCCTCGAAGCGCTTTAGCTGTTTAAACGTCGCCACGTGGCTGGCGCCACACCGGACACCTTCTTGAACGCGCGGGAGAAGGCTGCCTCCGAGTCATAGCCGACAATCTCGGCAACCTGGGCCAGGGACGCGCTGGTGTTGCGGAGCTTCTGGGTCGCGATCTGCATGCGCCAATTGGCGAGGTAGTGCATCGGCGGCACGCCGATCATGCGAATGAAGCGGTCGGCCAACGCCGAACGCGACAAGCCGACCTCCCGGCCGAGGTCGTCGACCGTCCAACGACGCGTGATGTCGCCATGAAGCAGCGCCAATGCCCGCGCGACGTAAGGCTCGCGCAAACCCGCAAGCCATCCGGTCTGGCCGTCCGGTAGGGCCTCCGCGTAACGCCGCACCGCCTCAACGAACAGCAACTCCGATAGCTTGGCGAGCACCGTCTCCGATCCTGCGCGGCCGGCGGCGACCTCCTCGGCGGCGTACTGGAACGTCGAGCGGATCCATTCCGCCGCCCCACCTTGCTCGACGTTGAGCTTAAGCAGAGGCGGCAACGCCGAAATCACCGGATTGCCGACGGCGCTGGCGCAACCGAGGAATCCGCAGATCATTCGCGTGCGTTCACCGCCGCCGCCGTGATGGATGGAATAAAGGCCGCCGTCCTTGGGCGGCCGGACAACATCCGTGCCCGGCACGGGAGGCAGGCTCAGATCGCTGCCCATCAGATGCGGATCGTTGCGCGCCAGCACGACGACCTCGCCGCTGCCGATGGTGACGTCCTTCCCATCCGCACCCTCGACGCGGACGTGAAGTTCTCCCTCCACGACGAAATGATAAATGATCAGATGGGAGGCCGGCCCAAGAGCAGGTCCGCATTGTTCGCGCGGGACGCGCGCCGCCACGCACCACGGCGCGAAGAAGTCAGCGTGCAGGAACACGCCGCCGGTCAAGTGCGCCACCCTCAAGACGTCGGACAACGCGTCCATACCCCTTCCTACCAAGATCCGGCGTTTCGGTCATGTCTCCCGGCGCGCCGGTCATGGATTGCCGGCCCCCTGCCCACTTACAAATCGCGGCATCGGCCGGACGGCTCGTCCATGCCGCGCGGCAAGCCACCCAGAAAAGGAGACGAACATGAATGCGATCGACAAGATATCCACCAGCGACCGGTATGAACGCTGCATTCAGACGTCCAAGCGGATGCGATGGGATATCGACAAGGACGTCATCCGGGGGCGCCGCTTTGATACCGCCCACAAGTTTCTCCCGGACGGGCTTTGCCTGGCCGATGCGTTCACGACTTTGTCGGCCGATGAAAAGCGGTTCGTGGGCCAGATCCAGGGCCGCACGTATGCGAATATCTTCGGGCTGGTTGAGCGCTTCATCAATGCCAAGGTCCTCGAGCTGAGCCACGATCACTGGTTCGGCGACCAGGTTGCACTCGAGGCGCTGGTTCGGTTCAGCGACGAGGAACTGAAGCACCAGGCGTTGTTCCGGCGCATTGACGCGATGATCGGCGAGGTGCTGCCCGCGGGCTATCGCTTCGACATCGACCCCAACGGCGTCGCCCACGCCGTGCTCGGCAAGAGCACATGGGCGGTGTTGGGCCTGACACTGGACATCGAGCTGTTCACTCAGCTCCACTACCGTCAGAGCATCGATCCCGACACCGAGCTCTCCGAACTGTTCAGGGACGTGTTCCTCTATCACTGGAGGGAGGAGAGCCAGCACGCGATCCTCGACGAGCTCGAATGGGTTCGCTGCGACGCCGGTCTGACAGCGGAGCAACGCGACTGGGCGGTAGACGAATTCATCGAGCTGGTCGCCGCGGTGGACGGCATCCTGCAAGCCCAGGCCAAAGCCGACGCAGGCTACTTCGCGGCGACGTGCGGTCGCGCAATCGAAGAGGCCGAGGCGCGTGCGATCGAGGCCGCATTCCTCAAGGCCTACCGATGGCAATATATCCACTCGGGCGCCAATCACCCGCACTTCGGGAAGGTGCTATCCAGCCTGATCACCGAGCAGCAAGGCCAGCGCATTCAGGCGGCGCTCGCCACGCTCCAATAGTGCGGCGGGAACTCCTGCCACCACCCAAGCAAAGGAGATCTATCATGGTTGCCTAAACGAAGATCGCCGAACCCGCCGTCGTCAATGGCATCAATGACGAGCAACTGTTTGCCCTGATCGAGGGCGTCCGGCGGAACACTGCGAACGCCAGGTCAAACTGGCGCCGGTGCCGAGCCGGAAGGACACCGTGCTCAGCGTGTCGTCTGTGCTCGAAATCGGGACCCGGCTGTGATTTGACAACGTTTATAGCGCCGGTTCATTCGCGGCGGGGTGACATGGCAAGAAACGAGTAACTTCGGACTCGATGCCGGTTCCTTCGACGCACCTTGGGACGTTTGGCCAACAGGCGCCCCGGAAAAGGGAGTGAATGCTCCAATGAATCCAAACAAAGCACTTTGGGAAAAGGGCGACTTTACGCGCATTGCGGACAGCACGCGGGAGAGCGGAGACGCGCTCGTCAAGGGCCTCGGAATCACCAAGGGGCTCAAGGTGCTGGATCTTGGATGCGGTGATGGAACGACGGCGTTGCCTGAGGCGAGACTCGGAGCGGACGTGTTGGGCGTCGATATCGCGAAGAATCTTGTTGAGGCCGGGAACAGACGTGCGCGGGAGCACGGCCTCACGAACTGCAAGTTTCAGGAAGGCGATGCGTGCAATTTGCACGAGCTGAAGGATCGTAGTTTCGACCTCGTCGTGAGCATCTTTGGAGCCATGTTCGCGCCAAAGCCGTTTGATGTGGCCAAGGAGATGGTGCGCGTGACCCGGCCCAGAGGGCGGATCGTTATGGGGAACTGGATCCCGAACGATTCGACATTGGTCGCGCAAATCCTGAAGATCAGCTCCACGTACTCACCACCGCCGCCGGAAGGCGTCGTCAGCCCCATGACGTGGGGGGTCGAGAGCAATGTGATCGAGCGATTTGGAGGCGCGGGAGTTCCAGCCGAGAAGATATCGTTCGTCAGAGACACCTACACGTTCAACTTTCCCGGCCCACCGTCAGAGCTCGTCGATGCATTCCGAAAATACTACGGGCCAACCATGAATGCGTTCGAGGCGGCGGAAAAGAACGGCCGAGCCGGCGATCTGCAAAAGGAGCTGGACGTTCTGTTCAACAGTCAAAACAAAAGTCCAAGCAAGGGCGCCACCTCTATTCCAGCGACCTTCTTACGCGTTACCGTTGCGCTTGATGTCGCGACGCCAACCTCAAAACAGCGGACGTATCCGCTCGCGGCCAGAGCGGCAGCATTGGGCCAGAAGCCGACATCAAGCCATAACCCGCGACAGCTCAGTCACTGGATCAGCTACGTCAAAAGGCAAGGCATAGCCTCACCAACGGCCGAGAGGCCTTCCCTGGAGGCGCGAGAAGAACTCGACATTGGCCTTGCATCGAAATGTAGAACGGAGGACAGGTGACGCCGACGCCGTCGGCGATGCGAAAGTTCAAGGCACGAAGCATGAGTGATTGGCGATCCCGGCAGGATTTGAACCTGCGACCCTCTGCTTAGAAGGCAGATGCTCTATCCAACTGAGCTACGGGATCGTGCGAGGCACCTGCGTTGCCGCTTCTCACGCGCCGAAACCTCGGATACGCCCCAAGCCCCCCAAACGCAAGCGCACGGGCAACTGCCCACCAGTGCGGCCTAGGCGGCAGCGCCCGCGCCGCGCCGATGGGCCCCACCTCCGCCGCCCCCGCCATGCGCCGCATCCGCCGTATCGAGACTCATTGATCGTGACGGCAAAGCCGTGGCAGAAATAGTTGAAGAACAAGGAAAAGCGGCGTGCTCTGAGGGGTGCGCGGCTCAATCGGACAGGGGGAGCGTGCAATGACGGCCGCCGGCGCAATCGCGGGGGACACCTCGCCTGCGCTCCTTTCACGGGAGCGGATCATCGCCAAGCCGGGGTTCAATCGCTGGCTGGTGCCGCCGGCGGCCCTGTGCATCCATCTTTGCATCGGCATGGCCTACGGCTTTTCGGTGTTCTGGAAGCCGCTGCAGAACGCGGTTATCGGCGCCGACGGCAAGGCCGTCCCTGAATGCTCGGCTGGTGCCGTCACCTTCGGCGAAAAGTCGGCCGGCACGCTGAAAGCGCTCTTCGCCACAGGATGCAACTGGAGCCAGTTCGATCTCGGCTGGATGTTCACCTTCTTCTTCCTCCTGCTTGGCATCTCGGCGGCGATCTGGGGCGGCTGGCTGGAACGCGCCGGACCGCGCAAGGCGGGTCTCGTCGCCGCGCTGTGCTGGTGCGGCGGTCTGCTGACCGGCGCCCTCGGCGTCTACGTCCATCAGTTGTGGCTCATGTGGCTCGGCGCCGGCATCATCGGCGGCGTGGGCCTCGGGCTCGGCTACATCTCGCCGGTGTCCACGTTGATCAAATGGTTCCCCGACCGCCGCGGCATGGCGACCGGCATGGCCATCATGGGCTTCGGCGGCGGCGCCATGATCGGCTCGCCGCTGGCGACGATCCTGATGAACGGCTTCCAGAACGGCGCCTACACGTTCGCTATTCCCTTCACGGGGATCGCCCACACCGTAGCCTGGACCGGCTTCCGCTCGGCGACCGACGTCGGCGTTTGGGAGACGTTCGTGGCGCTTGCCGCCATCTACTTCGTGTTCATGCTGATCGGCGCCTTCGGCTACAGGCTGCCGCCCGCCGGCTGGAAACCGGATGAGTGGACGGCCTCCTCCACCAGCCACCGCATGATCACCTCCAACAATGTGCACCTGAAAGACGCGCATAAAACGCCGCAGTTCTGGCTCTTGTGGCTCGTGCTCTGCCTCAACGTGTCGGCCGGCATCGGCATCATCGGGGCGGCCTCGCCGATGCTGCAGGAGACCTTCGGCGGCGCGCTCATCGGCCAGTCGGCGCTCGGCTATCTCGACATCAAGAAGGACGTGGCGCTGGCGGCCAAGGCAGCCGGCGTCGGCGCGGGCTTCGTCGGCCTCATCTCGCTGTTCAACATCTTCGGACGCATCGGCTGGGCGTCGTCTTCCGATCGCCTCGGGCGCAAGAGCACCTATTTCATATTCTTCGTTCTTGGCGCCGCGCTCTATGTGCTCGCCTCGTTCGCCGCCGATTGGAAGATCCTCGCGCTGTTCGTCGGCGCAATCTGCGTGATCGCGTCGATGTACGGAGGCGGGTTCGCGACCATCCCCGCCTATCTCGCCGACATGTTCGGCACGCAATTCGTCGGCGCCATTCATGGGCGCCTGCTCACCGCGTGGTCGACGGCCGGCATCGTCGGCCCGGTGATCGTCAACTACATGCACGACACGCGGCAAGCCTCGGGCATCGCACCCGACCAGATCTACGGGCCGATCTTCTACACGTTGGCCGGCCTGCTCGTCGCCGGCTTCCTCGCCAACCTGCTCGTGCACCCGGTGAATCCGAAGTGGCACATGAGCGAAGCGGACGTCGCGGTCGCGCAGGCCAAGCACGCGTCGGCCGCGGCTCCGCATGCGACGGGCTCGTACGGCATCGGCATGGGTGGGCTCAGTTTGAAGGCCGTACTGTTCTGGATGCTCGTCGGCATTCCGCTCGCGTGGGGCATCTGGAACACGGTCGAGAAGGCGCTGGTCCTGTTCGATTGACATCCTCGCTGGCCCAGAGTTGACCGCCGATCCCGGAAGCTGGAGCTTCACAGCATGTCGAAGCCGCTGATCGTTTCGATCCCGCACTCGCTCGGCAAGGAGGAGGCGCTGCGTCGCCTGAAGTCGGGCATGGCGCGCGCCACCGCCAACATTCCGCTTTTGAAGTTCGAGGACCAGACCTGGGCCGACGACCACATGACGTTCCGGGCACATGCGCTCGGGCAGGCGGTCTCGGGCTCGGTCGATGTCGGCGACAGCGATGTACGGCTCGAGGTCGTGTTGCCGTGGGTGCTGCAGAAGTTCGCTGAGGCCGTGCAGAGCACCCTCAAGGAGCGCACAAAATTGCTGCTCGAGAAGAAGTGACACGCGTGCTGCCCTGCGTGGCCTCGCCTTCCACAACGGTCACGCCATCGTCGGGCTGTCGCTGCCGCGCGACGGCTCATTCTCGGGGCTGGCGCTCGACGGCGAGCTCAAGAAGCGCGACGCCGATCCCTGGTGCGGCGTGCAGATCGTCAATCTCGCCTCGGGCGACATTGTCGAGTGGATCAGGCTGGAAGGGGGCGTCAGCGAGCTGTTCGACATCGCCGTGCTGCCGGGTGTGCGCTGGCCCGCCGCCACCGGCTTCCTCAACGACGAGATCCACAAACTCTATACGTTCGAGGCATGAGCCGGGCGTGCGGCCGCGCTCAGTGCGTCCAGCGGCCGATGCGCCCGTACTTGAAGTTGTCGGCGTAGGATTTCCGGATCTGGCGGCGCGGCTGCGGCTCAAACACCTGGTAGGCGAGCCCCTCGCGCTCGGCATACGCGATCGCCTCCTCCTTGGTGTCGAAGGCGAGCACCACCTCCGCCTTCATGTCGCGCGAGCTGGTCCATCCCATGAGCGGATCGATCTCGCGCGGGCTCGCGGGCGCGAACTCCAGCACCCACGCCTTGGTGCGGGCTTCGCCCGACTGCATCGCGGTGCGGGCCGGCATGAAAATGCGCGCGATCATCGCCGTGTCACTTTCATTGCAGCTGCGAACGAACGTTCTCGATGGTCGGGGCAGCGGGATTCGAACTCGCGACCCCTTGCTCCCAAAGCAAGTGCTCTACCAGGCTGAGCTATGCCCCGACATTGAGCGTGCAGCTTTGTGTGCCGCTTCGCTCAACTTAGGTCAAGGCCGGCCGCGGCGGCGCAGCATTGGCGTCGCATCAACGGCCGCCAAAGAGTGGATGGCGTATGCGGTCGCCGGGTTTGAGGCCTAGCCGCTCGGTGGCGCCGCCCGCCATCTCGAGCACGGCCGAGACGGGCCCCTCCGAGCTGATGACCCGGTCCGACAACGGCTCGGCGCGCCGCTCGATGCGGTGCACGATGCCGTCGGCGCGGATGAAGACCATGTCGAGCGGGATGTAGGTGTTGTGCATCCACATGCTCACTTCCTGCGGCGCGTCGTAGGGAAAGAGCATGCCCTGATTGTCGCCGAGCTCGGTGCGGAACATGAGCCCGATCTCCTTTTCCTTTGGCGCTTCCGCCATCTCGACGTCGATCGGCTTCTCCTGGCCCGATCCGGTGACAAGCCACATCCGCTCGACGCGCATGCGCGCGCATACCGGGCCGGCCAGAAGCAGCAGGAGCGCGGCCATGGCAAAAAGCAGGGCCGCCCAAAGGGCAGCCCCGCTCCGAATTCTCTGGTTGCTGAGGTTGGCTCGGTCAGTGCGTCGGCGGTAGCCCCGGCTGTCCGTCGGGCCGCAGCTCCGCTGCCATGCAGCCCTTCGAGCCGTGACCCCAACGCACCAGCACCATCTGGCCCGGGCGCAGCTCCGTGAAACCGAACCGGCGTAAGGTCTCCATGTGCACGAAGACGTCCGGCGTGCCCTCGCCCCGTGTCAGGAAGCCGAAACCGCGTACCCGGTTGAACCATTTCACCATCGCCCGCTCCCAGTCGCTCTCCGGCGTGACGATGACGTGCGTCCGCTGCGGAAGCTGCGATGGGTGGATTGCCGTGCTCTCGTCCATGCTGAGGATGCGGAACGCCTGCATGCCCTTGGGGCGTCGCAGCACCTCGCAGTGGACTCGTAGCTCCCTCGTAGGCCGTTTGATATCCCCCCGCCCTTAGGCAAGTAACGTGCAGAAGGATGTCGGCCAGCCCGTTATCCGGAACTATGAAGCCATAACCTTTTGATGCATCAAACCATTTTATGGATCCGACAACCTCGAAGACTTCAATCCCGGCCTCTTCGCCCTCGCGAATGCCTTCGATTGGGTTCTCGAATTGCGGTAAATCGGGACGCTTGGAATCCCCCATCTCGGTACCCCGCTACTGCTCAACGTTGCATCTGCTGCCTCGCAACCGACGCGCCCGAATGTGGTAGATTGCCCTCTCCCACAAACCGGCCCCGTCACGAAGCGCGCGGAGAATACCATCAAGTCCCAGCCCCGCCAGCGGCATTATGCTGCCAACAACTTGCGCCTTGGGACACACACGTGATGTCCACATGACGACATTGGTTAACGTGCTGAAATTTCTGGAGGTTCTGTCTGCCCGATTCGTCCCCAACATTCGCCAAGGTCTTGCCGAAATGGCATTCGGCGGCACCTCTGCGCGAAGAAATACTGGCGGCAATTGCACGACTTGCCTGCGCATTGATTCGCGGGTAAGCGCCGTAAGGCTCAACGTGGATTCCTTGACCGTTCTGCCTGCTACCGGAGCGCGAGCGCCGTGACAGCTCGCCTGCAACACGGCGTTCCAACAAGGTAGGTCCTGGTAAAAAATTTCGCATCTGCTCCGCGGCAGGAATGCGATCCTATTTTTATTTGCAAGATAGTCTTTATACGGGAACCTGATTTCACTACGTTGATGGGCGTTAACCGCAAGGGATCCGAGATGCCGGCGAAGTCGTCAGCCGGGCGCGGCGCCGCTCCGGCGACCCGCGCCAAAAGCGCTTTGCGCTCCCCGTCCAAAGCCCCAGATGCGGGCGGCGCGGGGCCGGCCGAGGCTGCGCGCAGCGTCGCCGACCTTAATGAGCGGCTTGCCGAGCTGCCCAGCCTCGAAGACCGGCTGCTGGAAATCACCCGCACCATTCCCGGTCGCGTCACTTTCTCGACGAGCCTCGGTCTCGAGGACCAGGCCATCCTGCACGCCATCGCCACCAGCGGCGCCGCAATCGACGTGTTCACGCTCGACACCGGGCGGCACTTCCCCGAGACGCTGGAAACGCTCCAAGCCAGCGAGCAGCGCTACGGCACCAGAATTCACGTCGTCGTCCCGGATGCCAGGGAAGTCGAGGAGCTCGTCGACCGCGACGGCATCTTCGGCTTCCGCCTTGCGGTCGAGAACCGCAAGGCCTGCTGCGAGGTGCGCAAGGTGCGTCCGTTGAAGCGCGCGCTTGCCGGCGCGGCCGGTTGGGTCACCGGTCTGCGCCGCGATCAATCGGCAGGGCGCGCCGCGGTGCCATTTGCCGCATGGGACGCCGACCATCAGCTGGTCAAGCTCAACCCCATCGCCGACTGGACGCTCGAACAGCTCGAAGCCTACGTCGCCGAGCACAAGGTGCCGGTCAATCCACTGTACGCGAAGGGCTTCCCCTCGATCGGATGCCAGCCGTGCACGCGCGCTGTTCTGCCGGGCGAAGACATCCGCGCCGGGCGCTGGTGGTGGGAGAACGAGGACGGCAAGGAGTGCGGGCTGCACAATCGGCCAGGCAAACCGGGACCGGGCAAACAGGAAAAAGCAGCATGACGGCGCCGTTCTCTCATCTCGACGTGCTCGAAGCGGAGGCGATCCACATCTTCCGCGAGGCGGCCGCGCAGTTCCGCAAGCCGGTGCTGATGTATTCGATCGGCAAGGACTCGACCGTGCTTCTGCATCTTGCCCGCAAGGCGTTCTTCCCGCAGAAGCCGCCGTTTCCCCTGCTCCACATCGACACGACGTGGAAGTTCAAGGACATGATCGCCTTCCGCGACAAGACTGTGCGCGATTTCGGGCTCGACCTCATCGTCCACACCAACAAGGAGGGCCTCGAGCGCGGCATCAATCCGTTCGACTACTCGCCCTCCGTCTACACCGACGTGATGAAGACGCAGCCCTTGAAGCAGGCGCTCGACGCCCACGGCTTCGACGCTGCCTTCGGCGGCGCGCGGCGCGACGAGGAAGCCTCGCGCGCCAAGGAGCGCGTGTTCTCGTTCCGCTCGGCCGGCCATCGCTGGGACCCGCGCCGGCAGCGGCCCGAGATGTGGAACCTTTTGAACGGCCGCCTCGGCGTCGGCGAGACCGTGCGCGTCTTCCCGCTCTCCAACTGGACCGAGCGGGACGTGTGGCGCTACATCGCGCGCGAAAGGCTCGACGTGGTTCCTCTCTATTTCGCGGCGCGCCGTCCAACCATCACGCGCAACGGCCAGCTTCTCGTCCTCGATGACGACCGCCTGCCGCTGCAGCCGGGAGAGACCCCGCAAATGAAGCAGGTGCGCTTCCGCACACTCGGCTGTTGGCCGCTTACGGCCGCCGTCCCCTCGAACGCGACCGACATCGAAAGCGTCGTCGCCGATACCTTGAGCGCGCGCACGTCCGAGCGGCAGGGACGCCTCATCGATCACGACCAAACCGGCGCGATGGAGCGCAAGAAGCAGGAAGGCTATTTCTGATGACCGCGCTCTCCGCGATCCGCCAGCCGAAGCTAGCGCCCGAACCGGCCCCCGAGCTCAATGGCGTATTGCACGTGCTTACCTGCGGCTCGGTCGATGACGGCAAGTCGACGTTGATCGGCCGCCTCCTGTGGGATGCCTCCGACCTCTACGACGACCAGCGCGAGACGCTGAAGAAGTCGGGGCGCACCGCCGGTGGCAGCACGCAGCCCGATTTCAGCCTGCTTGTCGACGGGCTCGTGGCCGAGCGTGAGCAGGGCATCACCATCGACATCGCCTGGCGCTATTTCGACACCGATACGCGCCGCTTCGTCATCATCGACAGTCCCGGCCACGAACAGTACACGCGCAACATGGCGAGCGGCGCTTCCCACGCCGACGTGGCCATCATGCTGGTCGATGCGCGCCACGGCGTGAAGCGGCAGACGCGCCGGCACGCGGGAATTCTCGACATCGTCGGCGTGAAGCGCGTAATCCTCGCCGTCAACAAGATGGACCTCGTCGACTGGTCGCAGGACAAGTTCCGCGCCATCGAGGCCGACTTCCGCGAGCTCACGTTGCGCTTCGGCTTCCGCGATGCTGTCGCCATTCCGGTCTCCTCCGTCGGCGGCGACAACGTCGCCCGGCGCTCCGAGCACATGCCCTGGTACACCGGGCCCTACTTGCTCGAGCACCTGGAGCGCATACCCGCGCGCGACACCACGCCTGCGGGTCCATTCCGGCTCCCCGTGCAGTTCGTGCTACGCGACGGGCTCGACTTCCGCGGCCTCGCCGGCACCGTCAGCTCCGGCCGCGTATGCGTCGGCGACCGCATCACGGATGCACTCAGCGGCAAGAGCGCACACGTCCTGCGTATCGCCACCATGGGCCGCGACCTCGAGGTCGCGCAGCAGGGACAGGCCGTAGCTCTGCAGCTCGACACCGACATCGACGTTGCGCGCGGCGCCGTTCTCTCGTGCCCGCAAACCCAACCCACCGTCGCGACGCACATCGAGGCGCGCCTCGTGTGGCTATGGGAGACGCCGTTCGATCCGCGCGCCGGCTACCTCTTGCGCACGGCGACCGACCTCACGCCGATCTCTTCGATCCAGATCAAGTCCCTGCTCGACCTGGAGACACTCATCGCCGAGCCGGCGGAGGGTGCCTCCGTCAATGACATCGCGCTCGCCGGCATCACGCTGGGCCGGCCCGTCGCGGTCGATGCCTTCTCCGCCAATCCTGGCACAGGCGCGTTCCTGATCGTCGATGCCACCACCGGGGCGTCCGTCGCCGGCGGCGTGATCGCCAGTGCGACGAGCGATCGCGGCGCCGACGGGGCCTCCACGTTCCGGCTGACCCGGGAGATGCTGTCGAAGGGGGTCTGCCGCGACCTCGGCGATAGCGAAGCAGAACGCGGCGAGTTCCAGCGCCGTGCCAACGAGGCGGCGCTGCTGCTGCGTGCGGCCGGCGTCGATGTCAGGCTCGAGCTTTAGGACACAGGGGACGCGGAAGCCGGAGGCCAAGCCACCGCTTGCGCTTTCCTGGCGGCCCTTTCCAATATAACAGAAAAAGGTCCGCCCCTTACGCGGACGCCCGAGCGTAAGAGCCCTATCCGTTATGGTAGACGTTTCCGCCTCCTGGCCCCTCATCATCGGTGGCGGTTTCTGCGTAGGTTTCCTCGTGGGGCTGACCGGCGTCGGCGCCGGCTCGCTGATGACGCCCTTTCTCATCTCCGGCATCGGGGTCCCGCCGGTGCTGGCCGTCGGAACCGATCTCCTGTTTGCCTCGATCACCAAGGCCAGCGCGGCCTGGCGCCACCACTCGTTTGGCAACGTCGACTGGCCCATCGTGCGATGGATGGCGGCCGGTAGTCTACCCGGCGCGCTCGCGATGCTGGCGTGGATCTACTTTGCGGCGCCCGACACGCAGCTGCTGGCAACGCTCATCCGCAAGATCCTGTCGGGCGCGCTCGTCGTCAGCGCCGCTGCCGTCGCCAGCTACCCGCTCCTGAAGCGCTACGCGATGCGCGCCCCGGATGCCTCCGTGGCGCCCGTCGTGCGGCGCGCGCCCACACTTCTGCTCGGCGCCGTGCTCGGCGTGCTTGTTGCGCTGACCTCGGTCGGCGCCGGCGCCATCGGCGTCGTGGCGCTGACCGCGCTCTATCACTCGCTGTCGGCTCGCCGCCTCATCGGCACCGACATCGTGCACGCAATCCCGCTCACGTTCCTGGCCGGCATGAGCCATTTCAGCATGGGCAACGTCGACCTGCAGATCCTCGGCATCCTGCTGGTCGGATCAGTTCCTGGGATTGCGCTCGGCTCGCGCATCACCGGGCTCGTGCCCGACTGGTTCCTGCGCATCGCGCTGGCGACCGTGCTGCTGTGGGCGGCCTACTCGCTGCTGATGGCCACCAAGCATTGAACAGCCGGCGGCCCGATAGGCGCCGCTTCAGCTCACGACCTTCACGGGCTTCATGTCGGCGTGGAACTTGTTTCCAGCCGTCGTCGGCAGCACGTAGCCGGCGCGGATCGTGAAGTCGCCGAAGCGCTCGCCTTCGTCGCGCTCCTTGGCGTAGCGCGTGAAGATCGGCTCCAACAGCCGTACGATCTGCGCCTCATTGACGTCCTCGGCGTAGAGCTTGTTCAGCCGCGAGCCGTCGAACGCCGCGCCGAGATAAAGATTGTAAAGGCCCGGGTTGCGGCCAACGAGGCCGATCTCGGCAAGGTAAGGCCGCGCGCAGCCGTTGGGGCAGCCGGTCATGCGGATGACGATGTCGTCGTCCTTGAGCCCCGCCTTATCGGTCAGATGCTCGAGCGCGGAGATGAGATCGGGGAGGAAGCGCTCGCTTTCGGCCAGTGCCAGCCCGCACGTCGGCAGCGCGACGCAGGCCATGCTGTTGCGACGCAAGGCGGAGGACGCGTACGGCGTCACGCCGTGCTGCTTCAGGATGGCCTCGATCTTCGGCTTCGCCTTCGCCGAGGCGTTGGCGATGATGAGGTTCTGGTTGCCGGTCAGGATGAAGGGGCCGGTATGCACCTCGGCGATCTCGCGCAGCGCCGTGCGCAGCGCGTGCCCCGGCGTATCCTTGATGCGCCCGTTCTCGATGAACATGGTCAGGTGCCACTTCTTGTCGGCGCCCTGCTCCCAGCCGATCTTGTCGCCGGTCGTCTTGAACTTGTAGGCGCGCGGCTTGCCCAGCTTGTAGCCGAGCCGACGCTCGACCTCTGCGCGAAAGGCGTCGAGCCCGCGATCCTCGATCGTGTACTTGAGGCGGGCACGCTTGCGCAGCTCGCGGTTGCCCCAGTCGCGCTGCACGGTGACGATCTTCTCGGCAATGTCGACGGCCTGCTCGGGCGTGCAAAAGCCCAGCACGTCGGCCGTGCGCGGGAAGGTGTCCTGCTCGCCGTGGGTCATGCCCATGCCGCCCCCGACCGTCACGTTGTAGCCGGCGACCTTACCCTTATCGAGAATCGCGATGTAGCCGAGGTCGTGCGCGAAAATGTCGACGTCGTTGGAGGGAGGCACGGCAACCACGATCTTGAATTTGCGCGGCAGGTAGTGGGTGCCGTAGATCGGCTCCACATCCTTCTTGGCCGCGCCGCTCTTGTCGACGACGAGATTCCCTTCGAGCCAGATCTCGTGGTAGGCGCCGGTTTGCGGCAGCAGATGCTCGCTGACCTCGACGGCAAGTTCGTGCGCCGCGGCGTGCGCCTTCGAGAGATATGGGTTGGAGGCCGCCATCACGTTGCGGTTGACGTCGCCGCACGCGGCAAGTGTGTCGAGCAGCGCGGCGCTGATCGCCTGCATGGTGCGCTTCATGTTCGACTTGATGACGCCGTGGAACTGAAACGTCTGCCGCGTCGTCAACCGCAGCGTGTGATTGGCATAGGTGCCCGCGATGGCGTCGAGTGCGAGCCACTGCTTGGACGTAGCCACGCCGCCCGGCAGCCGCAGTCGGATCATGAAGCTGTAGGCCTTCTCGAGCTTCTTTTTCGCGCGTTCGGGCCGCAAGTCGCGGTCGTCCTGCAGGTACGTGCCGTGAAACTTGGTGAGCTGCGCGTCATCCTCGGAGATGGCGCCGGTCGCCACGTCGGCGAGCCCCTCCGCGATGCTGCCGCGCAGGAAGCGGCTCTCCTCCTTGATGAACTCGTTGCGCGAGCGCTTGTCGCCGGCCATCGCTAACCCCTTAGGTGAGAGCATGCGCTCTCGTCAGTAGACGTCGCGCTGATAGCGCCCAGACTTGGCCAGCTCCTTGAGCTTGGCGCGGCCCGTTTCCTCATCGCCACGCGCAGCCTCCGCGAGAATGCGCCCGAGCATCACGTCGACGTCGCGGCCCATGCCCTTCTCGTCGCCGCAGACGTAGATGTGCGAGCCGTCCTCGATCCACTTCAGGATCTCGTCGCGGTGCTCCCACAGGCGCTGCTGCACGTAGATTTTCTCCGGCTGGTCGCGCGAGAAGGCGACGTCGATGCGCGAGAGCGCGCCGCTCGCCAGGTACTCCTGCCATTCTAGCTGGTAGAGGAAGTCGTGGCTGTAGTTGCGCTCACCGAACACGAGCCAGCTCTTGCCCTTGGCGCCCCGCTCGGAGCGCTCCTCGATGAAGGCGCGGTAGGGCGCCACGCCGGTACCGGCGCCGATCATGATTACGTGGCGCGCATTGTCCTCCGGCAGGCGGAAGTGGCGGTTCGGCTTCACGTAGATGCGCACCTTGTCGCCGATGCGGCTGCGGTCGGCGAGGTAGGTGGAGGCGACGCCCTTTCTCTCCTTGCCGTGCGACTGCCAGCGCACGGTTCCGACAAGCAGGTGCGCTTCGCCGGGGTGGGCGGCAAGGCTGGAGGCGACCGAGTAGAGGCGGCCGGGCAGCGGGCGCAGGAGACCGTAGAGTTGGTCGGCGACGAGCTTCTCGGGATAGGTCTCGAACAGATCGATGAGTTGCCGGTCGGCCGCGAACTCGGCGAAGGCCTTCGGGTCGGCGAGCTTGGCCACGTCGCCGCGCCCCGTGAGCTTGGCGTACGCATCGACCAGGTTGCGCGACAGCGTCGTCACGTCGAAGCTGCGGCGTAGCTTCTGCACGACGCCTCCGTCGGCACCGAGCCCGACGGCCTCGGCCAGCTCGAGCGCAAGCGTGGGATCGTTCTCGGGCAGCACGCCGATGGAGTTGCCCGGCAGATACGCAAAGCCCGGCGCATCCGCAGTGACCTCGACGTGCCAGGTCTCGCGCGTCGAGCCCGTGCCGTTGAGGTTGATGAGCGCGGCGATCTCGCCTTCGAGCGGGTTCTCAGCGGTGAACGCCGGCTCGTCGTCATCGGGGGCCAGTGCGCCGCCCTTGAAGTCGACGTGCACAACGGTGGCCGAGGGCACGGCTGTCTCGGCCGGCGCCAGCTTGGCCAGCGCGCCTTCAGTCCACTCGGCGGCCTTCTTGGCAAAGTCGAGATCGAGGTCGATGCGGTCGGCGGCGCGAGAGGCGCCCAGCGCCTCGAGGCGGGCATCGATCGCCTTGCCGATGGCGCAGAACTGCGCGTACGCGGTGTCGCCCAGCGAGAGCACCGCAAAGCGCACGTTCTTGTCGAGGCGCGGCGCGCCATCGCCCATGAAAGCATTATAGAAGTCGACCGCGCGGCCAGGCGGATCGCCCTCGCCCCAGGTCGAGGCGAACACCATCAGATTCTTGGCCTTGCTCAAGACGCTCATGTCGGCGTCGGCCATGTCGTAGACGCGCGCGTCGAGCCCGTGCTTCTGCGCAAGCTTCTTCGTCTTTAGGGCGAGCGCCTCGGCGTTGCCGCTCTCGCTGCCGTAGAGCACCGTAAGCGGCTGCCGGGCCTTGGGCGGCGCGATGGCTTGCGGCAGCTGCTGGCCTCCCTGCGCGGCCTCGTAGCCAGCGAAAAAGCCCGCAAGCCAGCTGCGCTGCTGGGCGGTCGTGCGCGAGACGACGCCGTTCAACGTATCGATGTCCTCCGGCGAGAACGGTGCGTTCCGCGGAAGGATCGGTGCGGCGGTCACGTACGCCTCCTTGCCATCGTTTCAAACCCCTTCAACGCCGGAGAGCCTAGCACTTCCGGCGATGCATTAGCCCTGCGTCGCCAAGCGCCTCTCGAAGTCCCTGGTCACGCTCGCTGCCTGCGGCTGGTAGCGTTCGAGCTTGTCGGGTGGCGAAAGGCCGGCCGCGGCCCAGTCGAGCCCGACGAAGATGATCGCGGGACCCATGACGCCCAAGTCCTCTATGGCACGCGGGAGGTGGCCGAGCTCGGTCGCAATTACGCGCTCGCTCGCCAGCGTGCCGTTCTCGACGACGACCACGGCAGTCTGCGCGCCGGCACCCGCCGCGAGCAGCTCGTCGCGGAAGCGGCCTGCGCTGCGCACCCCCATGTAGATCGCGAAGGCCTGCCCAGGCTTGGCCAGCGCATTCCAATCGAGATCGATGGCCCCATCGGCGGAGGCGCCGGTGACAACGGCGAACTGGCGCACCCGCTGCCGCAGCGTCAGCGGCAGCCCGATGCCGGCGGCACACGCATGCGCGGCCGTGATGCCCGGTATCACCTCGACGGGGATGCCGGCTGCGCGCACGGCGGCCATCTCCTCGGCCGCGCGCCCGAACACGAAGGCGTCGCCGCCCTTGAGGCGCGCCACGCGCTGGCCTTTCAGCGCCTCGCGCACGAGAATGCGGTTGATGTCGTCCTGAGCGGCCGACGGGCCCTCGGGCTCCTTGCCGACGTCGATGCGCTGCGCATCGCGGCGCGCGTATTCGAGGACAGCCGGATTGACCAGACGATCGACGACGAGGACATCCGCCTCCTGCAGGCACTGCTGGGCTTTCAGAGTGAGCAGATCGGGATCGCCCGGCCCGCAGCCCACGAGCGTCACGCTACCCGCCAGTTGCGTCTCCGAGCGCGCCGCCTGCAGCCTGCGCTCGAACTCGCGTTCGGCCGCGGGCGCTTCCCCGCGCAGCACGCTAGAGCGCCACACGCCGTGCAGCAGGGTCTCCCACAGCCGGCGGCGGGCGGCCGGATCGGCCACCGCGTCCTGCACCCGGCGCCGCAGCGCCATCGCACCCTCGGCCACGCGGCCAAAGTTCGCCGGCAGCCAGGCTTCAATCTTTGCTTTGATTTCGCGGGCCAGAACGGGGGCGGTGCCCTCGGTGCCGATGGCAACCACCACGGGATCGCGATCGACGATGGCTGGCATGATGAAGCTGCTCTCGGCCGGACCATCGACCACGTTGTGTGGGATGCGTTGCTCTTTCGCAGCCAGCGCCACCTGCGAGTTGACGCTGCCGTCATCGTCGGCGGCAAAGGCGATGGCCGCGCCGGCGAGGTCGCCCGCAATGAAGCCGCGGCGCGTTAGCGTTACCGCCGGCGCGCGCGCGAGCTCCAGGATGCCGGCATCGAACTCGGGCGCTACCATGCGGATGCGCGCCGTCGACTTGGCAAGCAGGCGCAGTTTCTGCAACGCCTTCTCGCCGCCGCCGACGATCAGGACTTCGCGGCCGTCGAGGTCGACGAGGATGGGGAAATACCGCAAGAGGCCGACCTTTCGCTGCGCGTTAAGCTTGTGCCTTCATCAACCAAGGGGAGCGGCGGCAAGGCTTGCGCAGCGCATGCCGCCCTGCCGGGTTTTATAAGATACCGAAGTACAATTTTCTATTGCCCCGCATTGTCTTGGAAGAAATAAGAACCGAATTCTGCCAAACCTCAGGACGCGAGAAGTGGTTTCTCTCAAATCGAGATTTGACCGGTCGGGCCGAAGCGCGTTTCGCCCGCCTTGATGCACGCCCAGATCGGAGCAGTTCCGCCTCCTCGCGTTCGCACCGGCATCGGCGCACCTCACCGGCGGCAACGTTGCAGCGCACACTAGTCAGTGTTCGGAGCATCACGCATCGGCGTGGTCAAATTGCGTCGCGCAAGAGCTGTCGTGGCACGCTCACAGGGACGCGCGGCAATCGCCGAGAACCCCCATCCAGACACGAGTTTGTGAGCCAGTTTTGACTTGCCGCTCGAATGAGAGGTGTGGTCTATAACGGCCACGGCGGTCCGGACTTGACTATCTTGTCCTGATCCGCAGACTGGGGTCGCACTTCAACAAATGAAAGTGTGCTCCAGTGGGTGGACCCTCGGCGGGGCCATCTGTAGTGGAAGGCAACTTGCCGAATTAGGAGGAACGTTATGAAGGTTTGGACCAAGCCCGCAGTTCGTGAGCAGGAAGTCGGCCTCGAGGTCACCTCGTATCTGCCGGCCGAGATCGACATCATCTAACGACTGTCGATCAACTCACCTACTCTGTGAGTTTCCGACGACGGCGGTCGACACCTCGACCGCCGTTGTCATTTCAGGCGTCGGCGCGCCCCTAGACTAGAAGATTCCATGATCATCAAGGTTCTGGGGTCTGCTGCAGGCGGCGGCTTTCCGCAATGGAACTGCAACTGCCACAACTGCGTGGCGGTCCGCTCAGGCGCCCCCGGCTTCAAGGTACGCACGCAATCGTCTCTCGCGGTCAGCCGCGACGGAGGCAGCTGGGTATTGCTCAATGCGTCCCCCGACCTGCGCCAGCAGCTCGAGCGAACGCCCGCTCTCCACGCTGACAAGAAGCAGGGGCTGCGCCATAGCCCCATCAAGGCCGTCATCCTCACCAACGGCGATGTCGACCACATCATCGGACTGATCAATCTGCGCGAGGCGCAAGCCTTCACGGTCTACGGCACGCGCCGCGTGCTCGACATCCTGAAGGCGAACTCGGTGTTCCAGGTGCTGGCCGAGCCGCTGGTGCCGCGCATCTCTCTGCCCCTCGACCAGCCCGTCGCGCTCAAGGGTGCCGGCATCGATCTCGGCCTCACGGTCGAGGCATTCGCCGTGCCGGGCAAGATCGCGCTCTATCTGGAGGACGCCGCAGCAGGCAAGGATCTCGGCACCCACGAGGGCGACACTATCGGGCTCAAGGTGACCGACACGGCCGCCAAGACCTCGTTTTTCTATATCCCCGGTTGCGCGGCCATCGACGAGCGCCTCGCCAAGCGCCTCAAGGGCACCTCCGTCGTCTTCTTCGACGGCACCCTGTTCACCGACGACGAGATGATCGAGCAGGGCCTCCTCGACAAGACGGGCGCCCGCATGGGCCACATCAGTATGTCGGGGCCCGCCGGCTCCATCTCCGCCTTCTCGCAACTGGAGGTGGGAAGGCTCATATATGTGCACATAAACAACTCAAATCCGGCGCTGGACGAGAACTCGGCGGCGCGAAAATCGATCGAAGGAGCCGGTTGGGAAGTGGGATACGACGGATTGGAGGTACGCCTATGACTGAGCCGGTCAGCCTGGAGCGCAGAAGCGCCGAGCGCAAGTCGGACGAGCCGATGAGCCGGTCCGGCTTCGAGGCCGCGATCCGCGCCGTGGGTGCGGAGCGCTACCACGACAAGCACCCGTTCCATCACATGCTGCACGGCGGCAAGCTCAAGAAACCGCAAGTGCAGGCCTGGGCACTCAACCGCTACTGCTACCAGTCGGCGGTGCCGCGCAAGGACGCTGCCCTCGTGAGCCGCCTCTACGACCGCGAGCTGCGCCGCGAGTGGACACATCGCCTTCTCGACCACGACGGCTACGGCGACGAGGTGGGCGGCATCGAGCGCTGGCTCGTTCTGACCGACGGCCTCGGGCTCAACCGCGACTACGTCATCTCCATGAAGGGCGCCCTGCCGGCGACCAGCTTCGCGGTGGAATCCTACGTCACCTTCGTACGCGAGCAGCCCATCACCGTCGCAGTCGCCTCCTCGCTCACCGAGCTTTTCGCGCCCAAGATCCACAAGGAGCGCATCGCGGGAATGCTCGAGAACTACGACTTCATCGACGACAAGGTCATGGCCTACTTCAAGCGCCGCCTCACGCAGGCGCCGCGCGACGCCGACTTCGCCCTGAAGTACGTCCTCGACAACGCCAAGACGCGCGACGAGCAGGAAGCCTGCGTCGACGCCGTGCGCTTCAAGTGCAACGTGCTCTGGGTGCAGCTCGATGCGCTCGAGCATGCGTACGTCGAGGGCCACATTCCGCCGGGAGCCTTCCGGCCCGAGGCCAAAAATGGGTGAGGCGCCGCCACGGACCCGCGCCATCGTGACCGGCTCCTCGCGGCCGGCACTGCCGCCGCACATCAAGCTGCGTCACGACGCGGGCCGCGGCAAGTGGCTGGTGCTCGCACCCGAACGCATTTTCGAGCCGGACGACGTAGCTGTCGCAGTTTTGAAGCTTTGTGATGGTGCGCGCTCGGTCGACGACATCGCGGGCGAGCTTGCAAGAGAGTACAATGCGCCCAAACAGGAGATCGTCGCCGACATCGCCGCGATGCTCCAGGATCTCGCGGACAAGGGAGTAGTGACGGCATGAACGAAATTGCCCCTACCCATGTGAAGGAAGCCACCGTCACGCTCGACGCGGGCGAGATGCGCTGCGACTCGGCAGCGGCGCCCGAGCAGGTCGATCTCGCGTGCGCGCGCGCGCCCATCGGCATGCTGGCCGAGCTCACGCACCGCTGCCCGCTGCAGTGCCCCTATTGCTCCAATCCGCTGGAGCTCGAGCGCGTCAACACCGAGCTAAGCACCGAGGAATGGCAGAAGGTGATGCGGCAGGCGGCCCTGCTCGGCATCCTGCAGATCCATCTCTCCGGCGGCGAGCCGACGGTCAGGCGCGATCTCGAGGAGATCGTCAAGACCGCGGCGGATGCCGGCCTCTACACCAACCTCATCACCGCCGCCGTCCTGCTGACGCGCGAGCGGCTCGTGAAGCTCAAGGAAGCGGGCCTAGACCACGTCCAGATCTCGATCCAGGACGTCGATACCGCCGCTGAGAACGCCGACCGCATCGCCGGCTACAAAGGTGGCAGCGCGAAGAAGAAGATCGTCGCCGGCTGGGTGCGCGAGCTCGGAATGCCGTTGACGATCAACGCGCCGATCCACCGCCACAACATCAAGAGCGTCGAGGCGATCATCAACTATGCGGTCGAGCTCGGCGCTGGCCGCGTCGAGATCGCCCACGTCCAGTATTACGCCTGGGCGCTCAAGAACCGCGCGGCCCTGATGCCGACCCGCGAGGACTTCATGGCCGCCGCCAAGGTGGTCGAGAAGGCGCGCGAGCGCCTGAAGGGCGTGCTCGTCATCGACATGGTCGTGCCCGACTATTACGCGAAATTTCCCAAGCCCTGCATGGGCGGCTGGGGACGCGGCATCATCAACGTCACGCCGCAGGGACGCGTGCTTCCCTGCCACGCCGCGGAAGTCGATCAAGGGCCTCGAGTTCGACAACGTACGCGACAAGTCGCTGGCCGATATCTGGCTCGGCGGATCAGCGTTCCAGAAGTATCGCGGCACGAGCTGGATGAAGGAGCCCTGCCGCACCTGCCCGCGGCGCGAGGTCGACTACGGCGGCTGCCGTTGCCAGGCCTTCGCGCTGACGGGGGATGCGGCCAACACCGATCCGGCCTGCTCGCTCTCGCCCATGCATGCAGAGTGGGCGAAGGTCGCCGAGGTGGAGTCCCACGTCGCGTCGCCGGAGTTCGTCTACCGGCGTCCGGGCGGCGCTACGCCAAAGCCCGCCAGGGAAAAAACCCCGGCTCCGACCGAGGCTTAGCCTCCCTTTCGCCGCACCGTCGGGTTGCGCTGACGCACCCCCAAGCCACGGGGTGCGTCACCATGTTCAGTCGCAGTTCAGAAACTTCTTGGCACACTCCCGATTGCCATAAGAAGATGACGTGTCGCGCGTCACGCCGGTAGGGAACAATAGGGAAGGAAACTCAGTATGCTCAGGTTGGTTGTCGCGGCAGGCGCCCTGCTTGCTCTGCCGACGCTCGCATTGGCGCAGGATGCCGATGCCGGAAAGAAGGTCTTCACCAAGTGCGCGCCGTGTCATTCCATCGGCCCGGGCGCGACCAACAAGGTCGGCCCCAACCTCAACGGCGTGATCGGTCGCAAGGCTGGCAGCGAGGAAGGCTTCGCCTATTCGGACGCCATGAAGAATGCCGGCTGGGTATGGGACGAGGCCATCTTCAAGGAATACATCACGGACCCGAAGAAGAAGGTCCCCGGCAACAAGATGCTGTTCCCGGGCGTCAAGGACGAGACCGAGCGTGACGACCTCTACGCCTATCTCGCCGGATTCGCGCTGGACGGCAGCCCGAAGAAATAACGATCGCCAAGGTTTGATCTCATGCAGCGCCGCGGGCCAAAATCCGCGGCGCTTTGCATTTGTGGGTCGCGTCCATCACGCAAGCGGGCGCACCCCCTCCTGATCGATGACCTCCAGCAGCGCGCGCACGCTCTTTCCCCTGACGCTGAGATCGGGCGCGATGTCCATCAGCGGGGCCAGCACGAACGCGCGCTCGGCGATGTGGGGATGCGGCAGCACGAGGTCGGGATCGTGCAGGACGGTGTCGCGGTAGATTAGGAGATCGAGGTCGATCACGCGCGGCCCCCACTTCTCCGCGGCGACCCGACCCATGCGACGCTCGATGTCCTTGCAGCGAAGGAGCAGCTCGCGCGGCGCCAGCTTCGTCGTGACAGCAACGCACGCGTTGACGAACCAGTCCTGGTCGAGCTTGCCCCACGGGTCGGTGGCGAAGTTGCGCGAGCGGCTGAGGAGGGAAATGTCGCCGTTCGCCGTCAACAATTCGATCGCCCGGTCGATGTTGCCGACCTTGTCACCGAGGTTCGACCCCAGCGCGATGATGCAGTCAAAGCTGGTCGCTGACGCAGCGCCTTTCCTCCCCGTCATCGTCACTCTCAGTCGTACTTGATGTAAGCAAAGCGCGCATCGCCCGCCGGCGTGCCTTCGAGCCCGCGCCCCTCCTTGCCGGGTTGCCAGTGCACGACGTCCTCGATCTTCCGCGCCAGCTCCAGGTCCTTGGGGGTGATGCCTTTGGCCGTATGCGTCATAAGGCGCACTTCGACCCAGGCATACGAGGCGGTGATATCGGGGTGGTGCCAGGCCGCCTCGGCGAGATGACCAACCGTATTGATCACCATGAGCGTACCTTTCCAGCTTCCCGTTTTGTATGTTCTCCTTATCCAGCCATCCTCCAGGCTCCACTTGGGCAGGTTCGTCTGCAGCCACGCGCTCACCTCGGCATCCGGCATGGGTTTTTCACGCTCCGCCGCCATATAGTCGTCTCCTCGCCTTTTCCGACCTCGTTCCCTAGGTTCACCCTTATGCCTCTGGCCGACGCAACGCAAACCCAGCTGCCATCGGAGGGGACGCCCGCGCCGACGCGCGCACCCCCGGCGGCAGGGGCCGTGCGCGTCGTCGCACCGGCGCGGCTGCACCTGGGATTCCTCGACCTCAACGGAAGCCTGGGGCGCCGCTTCGGCAGCATCGGACTTGCCATCGACAGGCCCGCGACCGAGCTCGTGCTCGCGCGCGGCCGCTCGTTCAAGGCGGAGGGGCCCGACCGCCGCAGGGCGCTCGAAATCCTCAAGCGCGTTGCCCAATCTTATGGCACCGGTGGCGCCTACCAAATCGACGTCCGCTCGGCCATTCCCTCCCACGCGGGGCTCGGCTCCGGCACCCAGCTCGCCCTTGCAGTGGGCGCCGCGCTGACCGCGCTCGACGGGCTCGATCACAGCGCCGGCGAGACGGGCGAGCTCATGAACCGCGGCGCGCGGTCGGCGATCGGCATGGCAGCGTTCGCGACCGGCGGCTTCATCGTCGACGGCGGACGCGGTGCGAAGGACCACGCACCCCCGATCCTCCTGCGCACCGACTTTCCCGAAGCCTGGCGCATCCTACTGATAATTGATCCGCGCACTGCCGGCGTTCATGGTGAAGCGGAAGCTAATGCATTCTCTGAGCTTCCTCCGTTATCGGACAGTGCGGCTGCACACGTCTGCCGCCTCGTGCTCATGCAGCTCGTGCCCGGCCTGATGGAAGCCGACATCGAAACCTTCGGCGCCGCAATAACCGAGATCCAGGCGATTGTCGGCGGGCATTTCGCAAGTGCTCAGGGCGGCAGCCCTTGGGCCAGTCCCGCCGTGGGTCGCGTCGCACAAAACCTGAGGGAGCAGGGTGCATTCGGCATCGGGCAAAGCTCGTGGGGGCCGACCGGGTTCGCTTACACATCATCTGAAGAAAATGCCGAACGCCTCTATGATTCTTTAATCGAAGCCGCTAGAGCCGATGGGCTCGAAATTCTAATCGCGGCGGGGCGCAACAAGGGCGCCTCAGTTGAGCGGATCGCGGGCGCGGAATTCTAGGGAAACGAGGACAACAAGAATGAGCAACGCCATACCGATCCTGCACATGCTCTCGCCGCAGAAGCACATGAGCCCATTCGACGTGAACATGGCCGTGGATGCCGGTTACAAGGTGATCGTGCCCTACATCAACGTGACGCTCGAGGAAGTGACGGGTCTTACCCAGGATGCGATTTTCTCGCGCCCCCCCGACAGCGGCGTGCGCACCGGCATCTTCATTGGCGGCAAGGATGCCATTTTGGCGCTCGACATGATGGACGCCGCGAAGAAGGCGCTGGTGCCGCCGTTCGGGCTGTCGACGTTCGCCGATCCCGCGGGATCCTTCACGACAGCTGCGGCCATGGTCGCTTGCGTCGAGCGCGTGCTGCGCACGAAATTCAACAAGGGCTGGAAGGGCACGCGCGTTGCCGTATTCGGCGCAACCGGTGTCGTCGGCTTCGCCTCCTCAATCATCTCCGCGCTCGAGGGCGCGCAGGTGACCCTTGTTGCTCACCGCGGCTTCGACCGCGTCGTCAAGTCGGCCGAAATCTCCAAGAAGCGGTTCGGGGTCGATCTCATCCCCAAGTCGGGTGAAACCGAAGAGCAGAAAGTGGCGATCATCGCCGATGCGGAAGTGATCTTTGCCGCCGCCGCCGCGGGCGTGCGCGTGATCACCGCCGCCAACAAGACGCAGGCCAAGAACCTGCTCGTCGTCGCTGACGTCAACGCCGTGCCCCCGCCCGGCGTCGAAGGCATGGACTTGTTCATGGACGGCGCGCCGCTGCCCGGCTGTAACGCGCTCGGCGTGGGTCCGCTCGCCATCGGCGACGTGAAGTACAAGACGGAATTGGGGCTGTTCAAGCGCATGATCGCCTCCGATAAGCCGGTGCACTTCGACTTCCGCGACGCCTTCCAGCTTGCACGGACCTTCACGACTTGACGCGGGCAAGCGTTCTCATCGCCGCGCTGACCGGGCGGGCCCTCGCAGCCAGTGCCCGGCGCGCCGGCTTTGAGCCGCTTGTCGTCGACGCGTTCGGCGACGAGGACGCGCGCGCGGGTGCGGCTGCTTTCACTCGCCTTGACGAGGTGACGCGAACGGGCTTTCGCGCGCGACCGCTGCTGGCCGCGCTCGAGGCGTTGGCGAAACCGGCCGCGCATCCCCCGGTCGGCCTTGTGCTGGGGTCGGGCTTCGAGGACACCCCGAAGCTCGTTGACACGCTGGCGCGTCACTTCCCCCTGATCGGCAACGGCGGCGATGCAATCGCACGCTCCAAGCACCCCGCCTCGTTCTTTCCGCTGCTCGATCGCCTGTCGATCCCGCATCCCGAGACGCGGCTCGATCCGCCATTGCACCCGGAAGCATGGCTGTCAAAGCGCATCGGCGGCAGCGGCGGCGCGCATATACTCCCCTGCGCGGCGGCGAAGGTGCGCCGTGGCCGCTACTACCAGCGCCGCATGGAGGGGACCCCCGTCTCGCTGCTCGCAGTAGCCGCGCGCGACGCTCTCCACATTGTCGGCTTCAGCCGCCAGTGGACCGTCGGCGGCGCGGTCCGCCCCTACCGGTACGGCGGCGCGACCGGCCCCGTGGCTCTCGGTCCATCCTTGGAAGAGCGCATGACCGCGGTGGCCGAAGCCGTGTGCCGCGAGCTTGCGCTCGCCGGCCTCGTCTCCTTAGATTTCCTGCTGGCGAACGGTGTTCCCCATCTCTTGGAGGTAAACCCGCGCGCCGGTGCAACCATCGACGTTTTCGATGATGCGATAGGTGCCCTCTTTCAGGCTCACGTCGCGGCCTGCCGTGGCCTCCCCGTCGTGCTTCCTGCGGCCACCGCGGGGGCCCGCGCGGCCGCGGTCCTCTACGCCGGCTCCTCCCCCCTGATCGTCGGCCCCACGCCCTGGCCCGACTGGTCCGCCGACCGCCCCCCGCCCGGCACGCGCATCCCCGGCTACCGCCCCATTGCCACCGTCTTTGCCGACGGCGCCGACGCGGCGGAGGCCGAGCTGAATTGCGTCCGCCGCTTGGACGAACTGGCTCACATGCTGTATGCACGAGCGCGGAACAGGGAGCGCACGCATGCAGCAGAAGTACATCGGCCCGGCACCGAGCGTCTCGGCACGAGCGGCCAAGCTCGTTGATGCCCTCGTTGCCGATGCCGGAGCGCTGCGCTGCATCGTCAGCATCGGCGAGGCCGGCGAGCGCCGCGTCGATCTCGGCGCCGCCGCGCAGGGAGGCATCGAGGCCGGACGCCGCATCGCCGAGATCTGCATGGGCGGGCTCGGCACCGTCACCCTCGTGCCAGGCGATCTGGGGTCAACGGTCTGCGCCCAGCTGCACGTGCACAGCGCCGACCCGGTGCTGGCCTGCCTCGCCAGCCAGTACGCCGGCTGGAGCCTGAGCCACGGCGAAGGCAAGGACGCCTTCCGTGCGCTCGCGTCCGGGCCGGGCCGCGCCATCGCACGGCGCGAGACGCTCTACGACGAGCTGGACTATTCGGACCGCTTCGAGCGAGCCGTCTTCGTGCTGGAAGTCGATCGCGTCGCCGCCCGCGCCGCTGATCGAGAAGGTCGCGCGCGACTGCGATCTTCCGGCCGAGCGGGTGAGCTTCATCCTCACGCCCACGCGCAGCCTCGCCGGCACCGTCCAGATCGTTGCGCGCGTGCTGGAAGTCGCCCTGCACAAGGCGCACGCATTGCACTTCCCGCTCGAGCGCATCGTCGATGGCGCGGGCGTCGCACCGCTCCCGCCACCCGCCTCGGATTTCCTCTCCGCGATGGGCCGCACCAACGATGCCATCCTGTTCGGCGGCAGCGTGACGCTGTTCGTGGACGCCTCCGACGACCAGGCGCGCCAGCTCGCCGCCACGCTTCCCGCCTCGGCCTCGCGCGACTATGGCAGGCCCTTCGCGCAGATCTTCAAGGATTTCGAATTCGACTTCTATCGCATCGACCCGATGCTGTTCGCGCCGGCTGAGGTGCGGGTGTGCAACCTCGCCTCCGGGGCGCTCTTCCGCGGCGGGGCGCGCGACGGCGTGCGTCTGGCGGAGTCGTTCGGGCTGTGAGCCACGCACCGCGCGTCGCCATCCTGACCGACGAGCCGGGCTGGCACGGGCGGCGCTGGCACGGGCGCTGGCAGCGCTCGGGGCCGAGGCGGCGGTTTCGCGTCGTTATCGGACTGTCGCGTCGATCTGGAGGCGAACCGCTGGGGCATCGTCGTGCCCGGCTTCGAATCGCAGCTCCCGGACGGTGTGTTCGTGCGCGAGATCGCCAAGGGCAGCTTCGAGCAGGTGACCTTGCGCCTGGGCCTGCTGCACGCGCTGGCGGAGTGGAAGTGCCGGTCTGCAACAGCGCTCGCGCCATCGAGCGGACGGTGGACAAATCGATGACCTCGATGCTGCTGCGCAAGGCGGGCATCACCACACCTGCGACCTGGGTGACCGAGCGTGAGTCCGGCGCGGGAGCCACGTTGAAGCGCGACACCGAATCCGGTCATCGGCTGGTGCTGAAGCCGCTGTTCGGTTCGCAGGGCAAGGGCCTGCGTTGCTGGGGCGCAGGCCGACGACCTGCCCGCGGGCCCGAAGCCCGACGACGTCTACTACCTGCAGCGCTTCGTGGAGAGCCGCAGCGGCGAGGCTTCGGGACTACCGGGTGTTCGTGATCGCGGGCGAGGCGTCGCCGCCATG
The DNA here is from genome assembly GCA_963726555.1 of uncultured Alphaproteobacteria bacterium. GTDB lineage: Bacteria > Pseudomonadota > Alphaproteobacteria > Rhizobiales > Hyphomicrobiaceae > Hyphomicrobium_A. The sequence goes on from CAVSCT010000001.1 coordinate 92,804, forward strand.
TTGCGGCGCGGACCGCAGCTGGGTGCACAACGTGGCACCAGGGGGCCAGACTGCGAAGCCACGCCCGGAGCCGGAGCTGACGCGGCTCGCCGAGCGCGCCGTCGACGCGATCGGCATGCGACTACGCCGGCGTCGACCTCATCCGCGACCCCGACGGCCGCCGATGGTGATCGAGGTCAACGGCATCCCGGCCTGGCGCGGACTGCAAAGCGTCTCCGACCTCGACGTCGCCGAGGCGATCGTAGAGGATTTCCTCGCCGCGGTCGGCGAGCACCAGCGCGCCCGCCGATGCCCCGCCTAACGCAAGACGAGACGGCCGAGCTGTTCCTCGCCGCCTGTCGCGCCGAGCTTGACGCGCTCAAACCCGGCAACGTGCATGTCCACGCGAGCGGCCACGGCATGGAGCCGGCGCACTTCGAGGCGGGCGCCGCTGCCGCCGCTCCGTGGATCGCAGACATTGCTCTCAACGTCGGCCTGCGCGTTCAGTGCGCTGTCGAGGCTTCGATCATCGCCGCGGGGCTGAACGCCAACCTCGGCATCCTGCTCTTGTCGGCGCCTCTTGCACTGGCCGCCGAATACGCGACCACCAACGGCTTGCGCGAGGACGTGGCCCGCATCCTCGCAGGGCTCGATGAGGAGGACGCGACCGCCGTCTTCGCGGCCATCCGCCGAGCAAACCCCGGCGGCCTCGGCACCGCTCCCGAACAGGACGTCGCCGCGCCGCCCACCGCGGGCCTGCTCCAGGCGATGACGCTCGCCGCCGACCGCGACCGCATCGCCCGCGCCTACGTCACAAACTTTGCGGAAATCTTCGACTTCGGCCTGCCGACGCTGGACCACGTCCGCCCGCTCGCCGCCAATCCGAGCCTGATGGTTACCACTTTGCACATGGCTTACTTGGCCCAGCTCCCCGACAGTCACATTGCACGCAAATTCGGCAGCGAACCCGCTGAGCAAGTGCGAAAGGAAGCGTTGCGGCATAAGCGCCTTTGGAGCCCTGTGGCCACGCCTAATTCGTTTGCTGAGCTTCTCGCCCTCGATGCCGATTTGAAGCGCAGGAACCTCAATCCGGGTACTACGGCAGACTTCGTTGTAGCCACCCTTTTTGCCGCCTCGATCCGCGACCGTTTGGGCCTGTCAAGCCTCCCGTAACCCCTTGTCGAGAGAGGGCCGCTGGCGCTATCTAGGGGCGGTGCTTAAGGCGCGCCGCTATCCGGCCAACCGGTTCGGGGACTATCGTCTTCGATCGCAGACAACAGGGATAGCTAAGAGATAGGGCAGAACCGGCATGTGCCCGGCTACGGCGGGGTCGCGTTGGTGCTCGTGGTGTTTTTAGCTATGGGAGGAACCCCGTAAATGGCCAAGATCAATAAAGTGATGGTCGGCGAGTCGCTCGTCGGCGACGGCAACGAAGTCGCGCATATCGACCTCATTCATCGGACCGCGCGGCAGCGCTGCCGAGACCGCGTTCTGCAACGCTCTCACCAACAACAAGGACGGCTTCACGACGCTGCTCGCCGTCATCGCGCCGAACCTGCCGTGCAAGCCGAACACGATCCTTTACAACAAGGTCACCATCAAGGACGCCCGTCAGGCCGTGCAGATGTTCGGACCTGCCCAGTACGCCGTTGCCAAGGCCGTGCAGGACTGCGGTCGCCGAGGGCGTGATCCCGGCTTCCGAAGCTGACGACGTCTTCATCTGCGTCGGCGTGTTCATCCACTGGGAAGCTGCCGACGACGCCAAGATCCAGGACTACAACTATCGCGCCGTGAAGGAGTTGATCGCGCGCGCCATCGCCGGCAAGCCGACTGCAGCCGAAGCGACCGGCGCCAGCGCAACACGGCTCAGCATCCGTTCGGTGCGAAGACTTGAAGCGGAAACCGTCCACAGCAGGATAATGCCCCTCCGATGAAGGGGGGTCTGCTGCAGCGATTGGGTAGACTGCTCTCTGGCCGTTGGAAAGGATAGAGCCGGGCTCTCGGGTTCTGCTCTGCCTTTCTCTTGGGACGACATCAACGGCCGGCGATCTCAAGCAGATCGCCGGCCGTAATCGTTCCGGCGTGCAGCGCCGTGGCGACGAGCGCACCGACCGCTCCGGCCGCGCGCAGGGCTTCGAGGTCGGCGAGGCTTCTCACACCACCCGCGGCGTAGACGCGGCGCCCAGCGGCCCTCGCAACGATGGCGGACAGTGTTCGCTGGTCGGCCCCCTCGCCGGCACCCACGCGTGCTAGCGTCATGACGATGACGCGGTCCGGCCAGAGAGCCGCATTCTCGAGCAGCGCTTGCGGGCCCAGGAAAGTCTCATCGCGGAAATCGAGTGACAGCACGTAGTGGTCGGCCGGCTTATCGCGCAGCCGCTTTAGGTCGTCGGCACCGCCGAGGCTCTCGGAGCCGATCACGGACATCGCTCCCCCTCCCGACAGAAGCTCGTCGGGTGAGCTGCCGTCATCGATCCAGAGCGCGACGCCGGGGAGGGCTGCCGCGAGCTGCCGAGGCAGCTCGGCGTTGCGCCCGCGACCCTCGATGCCGTCGAGATCGGCCACATACATCGTCGGGAACGCAAACAGCGAAAGAAATCCGCGGGCGACCACGACCGGATCGCAGCCCTGCGCCAGGGGAGTGGCAAGCGGCCGGTACGTGGAACGCTGGCCGTGACGTGCGTGCACGGCCACCCCGTGGCGCACGTCGATGACCGGAATGATGTCCATTGTCGCTTGCCTCCGCGCCCGCGTCGTGTATCACGTCGCGGGCGCCCGGATCCGGCGAAGGCGCCGGCAGCTCGGAGCGGCGCGATGGCCATCACGGCCGGCTACGACGTGGGCGGGGCGCATCTGAAGGTGGCGCTGGCCGAGAACGGCCGCACCATCGCGGCGGCGCAGATCGCGTGCCCGCTGTGGCAGGGCCTCGACCGCCTGGATGCAGCCTTCGCGCAAGCGGCGCCGCTGGTCGCGCGCGCTCACACCCATGCCGCGACCATGACGGGCGAGTTGTGCGAGCTGTTTCCGGATCGCGCGACGGGCGTCGTGGACAATCGTCGATCGGCTTGGTCGCACTTTGGGGCCGGACATCCGCATCTGGATGGGCCCGCGCGGCTTGGGCACGCCGGACGAAGCACGCACCGAGCCCATGAGCGCCGCCTCGACCAACTTCCTTGCCTCAGCCGAGCTCGTCGCCCGCCGCTACGACGAGGCGGTGCTGATCGACATGGGCTCGACGACGACCGACATCATTCCTGTTGCCGGCATGCGCCTGCCCCGCGCGCCGTCACGGACGGCGAGCGGCTCGCCACCGGCGAGCTCGTCTACTCCGGCCTGACCCGTACCGACGTCAGCGCGGTCGCGCGCACCGCTACATTCCGCGGCCGCAACGCAACGTCTCGCCGCCGGCGACTTCGCCACCATGGCCGATGTGCGGCGCATCCTCGGCGAACTGGCCGAAGGGCGTCGACCAGCACGATACGGCCGACGGCCGCGGCAAGTCGCTCGAGGAGAGCCTGGCCCGCTTCGCCCGCTGCTTCGGACGCGACCGCAGGGATGCGAGCCTCGCCGACTGGCGCCACGCCGCTCGCCTGATTGCCGCGGAGCAGATGGACGACATTCGCCTGGCGTTGCTGACTGTCTCCACGCTGACGACCGCGGCAATCGACGCGCCCATCATCGCCGCCGGCATCGGCGCGACACAGATCCTTGACCTTGCCCTTCGCGTCGGGCGCCCGGCGCACCCGTTCGGCGAGATCGCCAACGCCGCGCCGGACTGCTTTGACTGGGCCACGCGCTGCGCGCCCGCAGCGGCGATCGCCCTGCTCGCGCAGATGCAGGCCTAGGCCTTTTGCCGCTGCTCCGCACGCCACTCCGCGATGCGCTCCATGAGCCAGCCCCACGCTTCCTCCTCGCGCGCGCCCGCGGTTTTGGCGATCGCGATCTCGAGATACTTGAGCTCGGCTTCGACCTTGTCGGCAGGCAGCATCTTCAGGCGCGACACCAGCACCGCGCACTCGAGCACGGCCGCTTGCGCGCGGTTGAAGCCGCTCCACGGCCGGTGGCTCGCGGCGTGCACCACGCGGCAGGAGAAGCGCGGGCGCTGTTCGTCCTCGGTGACACGCTCGACCGCGAGCTCCCAGTGCGATACGGCGCCGTCGAGCACCGCACCGTCGATCTTGTCAGCCGCCCGCGTCGGCCAGCTCTTGCGGCCCGTGAGACAGCCCGCGAACACGCGCACGTCGTCGGTGTGGGAGGCCACGGCGAACGGCACCTCGCGCAGGTTGTCGAGCGTACGCGAGGGGCGGAACGGCGCCAGCACCCACCTCTCACCCTCGGCGATCAGGCCGAGCGGCGCGATGTGCACTTCACCCGTCGCGGTCTTCGTCGTCACGATTGTTTCGACGATAAGCGGCATCCGCCTTCTCCTTGCGCGCGGCCTTCAGCGTGGCGCCCTCGCCGGCGTGGCGCGTGAGATCCTCCGCCTTGCGGTCGGCCGCCACGCCCCAATCGAGGCTCCCGTCCTGGGTATAGCGCTTGCCCAGCGCGTAGGCGATTTCCGCCTTGGCGAGCTCGTAGCCGAGGTAGAAGGCGTGCGCACCGTCGGTTTCGACGCCGAGGTTGTCGAACAGCTCGAAGGCATCGCGCGCCACGAAGTGGCCGTCGCGGTTGTAGATGTGGATGCCGTCCTCCGCCACCTCGATGCGGTAGTTCTGGTCGCGCACCACGCGCGCTGAGATCTGCTCGGGCGTATCGGGGTAGGGGCGCAGATCGTGCAGCGACAGCAAACCGCCGCCGTAGCCTTTGGGCAGGCTCTCGTCCTCGTGGGCGCGATGCATGAGGCGGCGCGCGGCGTCGTGCTCCTGGATGGTACGCCGCGTGTGCTGGGACACTTGGACCACGAGCACATTGCGGATGGCAAGCTCCGAGCAGATGCCGATGAGCACGGCCGTCACGCCCTGACTGTCGGCGTCGGTCAGCTCGGTCAGGTTGCCCGTACCCATGAGGATCTCGACGTCGGGGCGCTCGCGCCGCAGCGTCGCGTAGCGCTCGAGCGAGGTCATGAAGCCGAAGTGGATGGGATCGAGCACCGGATCGGCCAGGCATTGGATGCCTTTCGCCTTGGCGAGGTCGATGGCGCGGATGAGCGAGCTGAGATCGCCGTGCGGCTTGGGGACGAGCACGGGAACCGCGTTTGTGCCGTCGATGGCGTCAAGCGTCGTCTCGTCGAGGCTCAGCACATAGTCGGCGCCGGCTTTAGCGCCGCGGCGCAGCTCCTCCACGTTGCCGGAATCGACGCTGACCTTGAAGCCCTCCTTGCGCAGCGCCGCGACCGTCTCCTCCAGGTGCGGGAACGGCACGTCGGGCTGGCAGCCGATGTCGATTACGTCCGCGCCCTCGGCCGCGAGCTTCTTTGCCCGCTCGACAAACTGCTCCACCGTCAGCGCCGGCGCATCCACGATCTCGGCGAAGATGCGCAGGTCGTAGCCGGAGAGATCGGGCGGCTTGCCGCCCTTGCCGAAGAACTGCGGCAGGTCAATGATCTCGTCGGGCCCGCGCTCGAAGGGAATGCCGTAATGCTCCTTGAGCTCGCCGAGGTTCATGCGGCTGCGGCCCGGCACGATGACGCGGTCGGCATCGAGCGGCGCCTTGAGGCGGTTGCGGACGATCGCTTCGGTCATCAGCGCCGCCACCTTCACGCCCACGTTGGCGATGCGCCACGAGCCCTCCGGCAGGCCGAGCCCGGCCACGGTGCGCGCAAGCCTCGGCTCGGCGAGCCGGCCGGTCAGAAACAGGAGCTTGTTGGCCATAGTCGGGGCCCAGCGCCGCGGCGCTCGAAAGGACGCATCTTCACTTCCGACGCGCGATAGCACGCGGCGGGGCAGGCCGTCGACCGGCTTTGCGGCGAAACGCGCGGCCGGGCTCGAAACGTAGCAGCTTGGAGAGCTCCGCCTCGTCACCGGCGCCCAGCACGCGCCAGGTTAACCGCGCGCGCTTCACGATCACCACGAACGTCGGGTCGACGGCTTCAGCGAGCGCCAGACGATCGAGCGCGGCGTCGGGCGGGACGGTGCAGGACTTCATGAGCACCACAGGCGCCCGCCCAAGCCGCTCGGCAAGGCGCGCGGCAAGACCGTCGGAGGTGACCGACCAGTCGGCCGGGATGGTTGTGTCGCGTGCGCTCATCTTCCACGGCAGCCAGACCGGAATCCGCTCCTCTGCCAGAGCACGCTTGATGCCGGCCATGGTTTCGGCGGGGGCGAAGCGCGCATCCAGCCCGGCCAGCATGTGCGCGGTTTGATGCATCGCCAGGATCGCCAGATGGTGGGCAACAGCGTCGCTGAAGTCCAGATCCGCCTGGGCGACGCGCACTGCATCGGCGAAGGTCCCGCCGCCGGGTACAACGGCGATGGGAACGCGCGCCGCCATCACAATGCTGACAATAGACGCAAGCCGCCCGCTCTCGGCCAAGCTGCCGCCGAGCTTGATCACCGTCACTTTCGGCGAGCGGCTAGTGTTTGATATGCGCAAGGTCACCGGCCGGCACCGCCGTTCGTGGACGCACGATTTCGACGCCAACGGACGCCGGGCCCCGCTCGAGCTTTTCCACGCGCACGAGCACCGACACGATCCGCTTGTCGCTCAGGCAGCGGTCCGCGATGCGCTCGGCCATGGTCTCGACGAGGTTGATATGCCCTGCGGCCACCACGGCGCGCACCGCGCCCACGAGATCGTCGTAGGAGGGCACATGGGCGAGGGCATCCTTTTGCGGCGACAAGGTTGGCGCGACGGCGGCCTCGATGGTGAAGCTCACCTTCTGCGTGACGCCCTGCTCCTCGTCGTAGACGCCGATCGCAACAGGCAGCACCAGACCGCGCACGAAAATGCGGTCCCGGGTCACCCCGTCGAACCGGCTCTGCCCGGCAAGCTTGCCGATATTCTGATCGCTCATAGCGCGCGTTCCCTTTGCAGGGGCGCAATAGCACCGCCAAGCGCAGGGCCGCAAGCCCGGCGCACGGCGCGCACGGCGGAGGGGTCGATGGTGGCGGTTCGCGCGGCTCCGACGCAGAGCCCGCCGCGAAAGCCGAGGACATCGGCTCCCAGCGTCAGCAGCAGCGGCACGTGCTCGAGGCGCAGCGAGCCGGCAAGGCCCGCAAACAGCCCCGTCGCATGCGCGGCGCCGACGAAATCCCGTAACGAAGCCGCCGCGACGATATCGGGCAGCGCGCCCGCGCTCTTGTCGAAGGTATCGAGCATCACGCCGGCGAAACCGGCTCGTGCCAGCGGTTCGACAAGCTTCAGCTCGAGGCCCTGATCGACCAGCAGCACGGCGACGAGGCGGGGCCCCTTCAGGGAGAGCCGGCCGAGCTCGCCGATCGCCTCCGCGGCCTGCGATGCCGGCCAGAACCCGATCTTGACGAAATCGACGCCCGTCGCCGCCGCCAGCCGCACGGCTTGCACGACGCTCGCTGGATCGTCGCAAGGATCGCCGATGGTCGCGCTCACAGGCACGTGCGCCGGAACCGCGGCGCGGATCGCCCGCACGCGCTCTGCCGGCAGCGCACCCAGCGCGCCCGCGGTAGGGTCCTTGGCGTCGATGATGTCGGCGCCGAGCGAAGCGCACAGACGAGCCTCGCTCTCGTTGGTCACGCTGGCGAGCAGGCTCACCGGGCGGCGGGGCTTGTGCATTTCCACTCTTTATTCTGCGCGGCGCGGGTGCTTACGCTTCGCCGAAGATCCGCCGCTGCTCGGTCCGCACCTTCTCGCGGTCCAAGCGGTCGGCGACGGACAGGGAAACGGGGATGTCGCCGACGATAGTCGCAGGGCCGGCCGACAGGCGCAAGATGCGGGTCGCCAGCATCACGGCCTCGGCGCGGTCGTGCGTCACGAACAGCACGGTTGTGGGCCGCCGAGACCACAGCTCGACGAGGAGCTCGCGCAGGCTATGCGCCGTCGGGTCGTCGAGCGACACGAACGGCTCGTCCATGAGCAGCACTTCCGGCTCCACCACGAAGGCCCGCGCGAGCGCGGCACGCCGCTGCATGCCGAGCGAGATCATCTCCGGGTAGGCGGACGCTGCCTCCGTGAGGCCAACGCGCTGCAGAATCTCCGGAATGCGGGCGAGGCGTGCGTCGCCCGGCGGCAGCGCCAGCGCGATGTTCTCGTAGACCGTGCGCCAGGGAAGCAGGCGCGGCGATTGAAACACGTAGGTGATGCCGCTGTCGCCACCGCCGCCGAGGTCGACCTTGCCCTCGAATTCCTTATCCAGCCCGGCAACGATGTTGAGCATCGTCGACTTGCCGGAGCCCGACGGGCCCGTGATCACCACGAACGAGCCCGGCTGCACCGTGAAATTGATGTCCTTGAGGACGAAGCTCTCGCCGCGCTGGCCGACCGCGGGAAAAACCTTGCGTTGGATCGAGACCGACAGCGGGCGGTTCACCGGCGCCATTTGTTCGCCCTTGCGATGAGCGGCTGTAGGATCGCGATCTCGATGATCTGCACGACGATGACGAAGGCCAGCGCATAGGCGAGGATCATGGGCACGTCGAAGAGCTGGAACGCGATGTTGAGCTGATGCCCTACGCCGTCCGAGCGCCCGAAGGCTTCGACTACGAGCACGATCTTCCACACCAGCGCGAGGCCCGACCGCGCCGCGGCGGCGAAATATGGCGCGAGCTGCGGCAGCGTCACGTGGCGCAGCGTCTTCCACCATCCGAAGCGGTAGACCAGCGCCATCTCCGCCAGGTCCTTGGAGAGGCTGCGCGCACCCTCGCGCATGTTGACGGCGACGTTGGGGATCTTGTTGACGGCGACCGCCGTGATGGCCGCGACCTCGGTGAGGCCAAACCAGATGTAGCAAAGCACGATGATGACGAGGGCCGGCAAATTAAGAAAGAAAATCAACCAGGTATCGAAGAAGCGATCGGCCTTCGGATGCCGCCCCATGGCCACGCCGATGGCCGAGCCGATGAACATGGCGACGACAAAGCTGAAGGCGACGCGGGCAAGCGTCGCGGCGATGTTGCCCCACAGCTCGCCGGCCTTGGCCTCGCGCACCATGACCTGGACGACGGCGAGGGGGCCAGGGAGGTAGCGGCTAGCGGCGATCAGCGCGATCACTTCCCACAGCGCGACCAGCACCGCCAGCGAGGCGAGCGACCATCCGACGCGCCCCAGCCTGAAGCCGTGCGCGGGAGCCTTAACTACCTGCAGCATGAAAAAGCTTCGGATCGAAACGCGTGTCGCCGCCCATCAGCTCGGCGGCACCCGCGCTGGTGAGCACCTGGGTGAGCTTCTCGGCCGCACGCGTGTCGGCGGCCGACCACGGCGGCGGAATGCCCTCGCGATAGAAGGCCTTGATGGCGGCGAACTCGGCGTCGTTCTCGGGCTTCACCAGGTTGCGGATGCGGTCCCATGCCGGGTCGGACTTGGCGAGGATGGCGTTGGCCTTGGCGACCGCGTCGAGGAAGGCGGCGATCGCCACGCCCTTCTTTGCTTCGGTCTCCTCGCGCCAGATGAAGCCGACGAGCGACGGCACCGGATCGATGCCCAGCGCCTTCAAAACCTCGTCCATGCCGACGAGCTTGCGGTAGCCGCTCCCTGATAGGCGCGCGGCGTAGGTCCAGAAATTGAGCACGGCGTCGAGTCGCCCGCTGCGCATCTCCTCCGTCAAGAGCGGCGCGGCGCCGAACACGGGCTCGGTCATCTTGGCTACATCCTTGCCGATGGTCTGGCGCGAGTAGGCCCTGAGCAGCAGCCAGCTCTTATCGATGGCGCCGCCGGCAACGCCGAGCTTCTTGCCCTCCAGATCAGCGAGCTTGGCGATCGTGGAATCCATCGGCACCATAAGCGCGCCGAGCGCGGACGAATACGGCGCGAACTTCAGATGCTCGCCCTGGGACCGCTGCCGCAGCGCCCACGTCCAGTCACTTACTATGACGTCGGCATCTCCCGACAGGAGCGCGACGGGTCCCGCCTGGTTGGTTGCGACATCGATGACGGCGAGCGTCAGCCCCGCCTGCTCGGCGAGGCCCTCGGCCTTGATCGTCTCGAGGACCCAGCTCAGCGAGCCGAACTTCAAGGATGCAACGCGCAGGGTGCCTGCTTGATCGGCGGCGCGCAGTGGCAAACCGAAGCTCAGCCCCGCGAGCGCGGCTCCGCCGGCAACGAGAACGCTGCGGCGATCGATCATTGCGATGCTCCTTCCGGGAAAAGCCGCTTCTGCACGATGTAGTGGACGGCGCGCAGCCACATGGCGTCCGTATTGCCATAGATCTCGCTCGAGGCCTGACGCGTCACTTTCTCCTGGCCCACGTCGCGCACGTATACGCTAACCGTGAAGAGTACGTCGGAAGCCTTACGCACGGTGCCGATGAAGGCCACTTCGGCGCCGACCTTCTTGGCAAGGTCGTCCTCGCAGCCGTTGCACTTGTACATGGGGGACTTGTCGTCGATGTCCTTGGCGATGGGCGCGGAATCGACGACGTCGTAGCGCCCCCCGTCCTTGATAAGCTTGGTGAGCTCCCCGGTGATCATCGCGAGCCGGCGCTTCTCCTCGTCCGAGATGCCTTTGGGCATGACGCCGATTTCGTATTGCAGCTGGCTCTCGTCGATGAGATCGAAGGGAAAGATGACGGCCTTGGGCCCGGCGAGGGCGGCCATGGGCATCGTCGCAAGCGCCAGGGCCATGGCCAGGATACGATTAACGGTCAACGCGTTTCCTCTGCAGCGTGGGCGTCTCTCTTGTTGGAGACTTGCTGTTCCGTTGTGTTATTAGGTTACGTGTGCCGAACACTATTGGTTTTGCAAGAGGCTTGTTGCGGCCCCTCGCGCCGGGAGAGGTCACAACTCCGAGAGGGTCAGCAGACAACCTTGACAAAAGGGGCGCCGAGCACCTTTTAGTGCAACATAATAACATGCCACCCGAGAGAAATCTAAGCGGCGCTCTCGGCGGGAGGAGTTGAAACCTGATGGCAGGTCCCAAGGCGGCACTGCGACGGCGCTATGTCGGCAAATTCCTGATCGCGATCTGTGGGTTGGCGCTCGCGCTGGTGGTTGCCCGCGAGCCGGCGGTAGCCATCTCCCCGGCTCATGCCGAGGATGCGCCCGCTAGCCCGGCGCCGGCCCAAGTGGCGGTACCGGCAGCTCCCGTGGCAAAGGACGCCGCCGAAGCCGCAACGCCCGAAAACAAGGATGCCGTTGTCGTCCCGCTGCTGATCGCGCGCGAGCTCCAGGACGAGCCGCTGCCCATTTCGCTTTTGGATCTCCCCCCCGCCGATCTTGGCGTCGCCGGTGCCAAGCTCGCCGTCGCCGACAACAACACCACCGGCCGCTTCATGAACCAGAAGTTCACCATGGAGGAGCTCGAGGACGCGGACCCGGCAAAGCTGATCCAGGACGTGGTGGCGAAGGTCGACGCGGGCGCGCATTTCATCCTCGCGGACATGGCACCGGCGACGCTGCTGAAGCTCGCTGATGCCATCAAGGGCAAGGACGCCGTCATCATCAACTACGGCGCGCCCGACGACCGCCTGCGCGAGGAGGATTGCCGCGCCAACGTTCTACATTCCGCGCCCACCCGCAGCATGCTCGCGGATGCGCTCGCGCAGTATCTCATCTGGAAGAAGTGGAACCGCTGGCTGCTCGTTCTCGGACCGCGCGACGAGGACAAGCTGTTCGCCGACGCCATCCGTCGATCCGCCAAGCGCTTCGGCGGCAAGATCGTCGAGGAGCGTCCCTTCGTCTACGAGACCGGCAGCAGCCGGCGCTCCGACGGCGGCTACGAGCAGATCCAGCAGCAGATCCCGACTTTCACCCAGAGCGCGCCGGAGTACGACGTCCTGCTTATCGCCGACGAAGCCAACGTCTTCGGCGACTACTTCCCCTATCGCACCTGGGATGCGCGTCCCGTCGCCGGCACGGCGGGCCTCATCGCGGCGAGCTGGCACCCGGCCATCGAGCTCTGGGGCGGCACGCAATTCCAGAACAGGTTCAAGCGCTCGTCTGACCGTAACCTGCGGCCCGAGGACTACAACGCCTGGCTCGCGGCGCGCATGGTCGGCGAAGCCGCGTCGCGTACTAAGTCGGGGAGCTTCAGGGACCTTTTCACCTACTTGAAGTCGCCCCAGTTCGAGGTCGCGGGCTTCAAGGGAGTCGGCCTCTCGGTGCGCAACTGGAACGGGCAGGTCCGCCAGCCCGTGCCCGTCGTCACACCCAAGCTTCTCGTCAGCGTATCCCCGCAGCCGGGCTTCCTGCATCAATCGAGCGAGCTCGACACACTCGGTGTCGATAAGCCCGAGACAAAATGCAAGGCCTATACACAATGACCGGCACGCGCGGCACCAAGACGTGACCGACCAGATCCAGGAGGACGTTGTCTGATGCGTTTTAAGTTCGGTTTCGCAGCACTCCTTGGCGCCGCGGCAGCCATCGCGGTTCCCGCGCCGGCGGCGCTCGCCTATACCGCCTTCGTCACCAACGAGAAGGACAACTCCGTCTCCGTTCTCGACACGGAGAAGATGGAGGTCATCAAGACCTTCAAGGTCGGGCAGCGGCCGCGCGGCGTGATCCTTTCCAACGACGCCAAGTGGCTGATCGTCTGCACCAGCGACGACAATATTATCCAGGTCTACGACACCAAGACGTACGAGTTCATCAAGAAGCTGCCGTCTGGCCCCGACCCGGAACTCCTGACGCTGCACCCGTCCGGCAATCCGCTCTACGTCGCCAACGAGGACGACAATCTCGTCACCGTGATCGACATCAACTCCGGCAAGGTGCTGACCGACATCCCCGTCGGCGTGGAGCCGGAAGGCATGGGCATGAGCCCCGACGGCAAGGTGCTGGTCAACACGTCGGAAACGACGAACATGGCCCACTTCATCGACACCGCTACGCACAAGACATTCGACAACGTGCTGGTCGACACGCGGCCACGCGTCGCCATGTTCAACACCGCCGGGACGCAGCTCTGGGTCAGCTCCGAGGTCGGCGGCACGGTGACGGTCATCAACCCGGCGGACCGCAAGGTCATCGGCAAGGTCAACTTCGAGATCCCGGGCATCACCAAGGAGGCGATCCAGCCGGTAGGCGTCCGCATCACCAAGGACGACAAGCTCGCATTCGTCGCGCTTGGGCCGGCCAACCGCGTCGCCGTGGTCGACACGGCGACCTTGAAGGTCGTCAAGTATCTGCTCGTCGGCCAGCGGGTGTGGCAGCTCGCCTTCACACCCGACCAGAAGTACCTGCTGACGACCAACGGCGCCTCTAACGACGTCTCCTTCATTGACGTTGCCGCATTGAAGGTCGTCAAGTCGGTCCGCGTGGGCCGCTACCCCTGGGGCGTCGTGGTCGCGCCGTTCTGATTTTGCCCGCCGTTGGGACGCGCTAAAAGCACTTCCCCGAAGGATAAAGCTCGCTGGAGGAAAAGACGACGAGGCTCAGGTTTCTGCGCGGTTCAAGCCAGAAGAAAACGCTAGATGTTTCAGCGGCTTGACGAGAGACCTTGGATCGAACACCGTCGCCATGGACATGTCATCTGAACCCCAACCCAAGGCCGAGACGGCACCTGCCCTTCTCGTCCGCAACGTGAGCCATCGCTTCGGCGACACTGTCGCGCTCGACGACGTGTCGCTCGACGTGCCGCGCGGCGCCTTCGTCGTGCTGCTCGGCCTCAACGGCGCCGGCAAGTCGACGCTGTTTGCGCTCGCCACCCGACTCTACGACAACGTGACGGGTGATATCCGCATCTTCGGCTACGACGTGCGCCGCCGCGCCTCCGCCGCACTACAGCGGCTCGGGGTGGTGTTCCAGAGCCGCACGCTCGACCTCGACCTGAGCCTCAGGCAGAACCTGCTCTATCACTGCGCGCTGCACGGCATCCGCGGCCGCGAGGCGCGCGAGCGCACCAAGAGCGCGCTCGAGATCGTGGGGCTCGCCGACCGCGCCAAGGAGAAAGTGCGCAACCTATCCGGCGGCCAGGCGCGGCGCGTCGAGATCGCGCGGTCACTTCTGCAACGACCCGGGCTTCTGCTGCTCGACGAGCCGACCGTCGGCCTCGACATCGGCTCGCGCGAGAGCGTGATCAACATCGTGCGCTCGCTCGTGAAGAACCAGGGCCTCGGTGTGCTGTGGGCTACGCACCTGTTCGATGAGGTCCGCGACACCGACCTCATCGCGGTACTGCACAAAGGTCGCCTGCTGTTCGAAGGCACGGTCCCTGCGTTCCTCGCCAAGACGGGAACGAAAAACGTCAGCGACGCTTTCCGGGCCCTAACCGGCACCGCGCATACGGAGATGGCGGCATGACGATATCGAGCCCGGCGACAGCGCAAGACGGCTGGCAAGCGGCGCCCCCCGCGGCGGCGACCTGGGATCTCGATCCGCCCAAGCTCGGCTTGCGCGCCTATCTCACCTGCTTCAAGGGTATCGTCTGGCGTGAGGTGCTGCGCTACCTGCACCAGCGCGAGCGCTTCTTCTCCGCCCTTGTGCGCCCGCTGGTATGGCTCTTGATCTTCGCGGCCGGCTTCCGTCAGACGCTCGGCGTCTCGATCATCCCGCCCTATGAGACCTACGTGCTCTACGAGGTGTTCATCACGCCGGGTCTGATCGGCATGATCCAGCTCTTCAACGCGATGCAGTCCTCGCTCTCGATGGTCTACGATCGCGAGACCGGCGCCATGCGCACGCTGCTGGTGAGCCCGCTCCCACGCTCGTTCCTGCTGCTGTCGAAGCTCGTGGGCGGCGTCGCGGTGTCGTTGCTGCAGGTCTACGCGTACCTCCTCGTCGCTTACTTCTGGGAGATCGAGCCGCCGATCTACGGCTACTTCACGGTGCTGCCGGCCCTGATCCTGTCGGGGCTCATGCTGGGCTCTATGGCGCTATTCCTGTCCTCGGTGATCCGGCAGCTCGAGAACTTCGCCGGCGTCATGAACTTCGTCATCTTCCCGATGTTCTTCGCCTCTTCCGCGCTCTACCCCCTGTGGCGCGTCAAGGAGTCGAGCGTCGTCCTCTACGAGATCTGCCGTTTCAATCCCTTCACCCATGCGGTGGAGCTCATCCGCTTTGCTCTCTACGGGCAGGTGGACTGGAGCTCGCTCGCTGTCGTTATCGCCTGCACGGTGGTGTTCCTCGGCGGTGCCATCTACGCTTACAACCCATCAAAAGGCCTGATCGCGCGGCGTGGCGGTCCAGGCGCAGGAGCATGAGATGCCTATAGTAAAAAAGACTGCCCTCATCATCGGGTGCATCGGGATCGCGGTCCCGCTTGCACTGGCTACCGCCCTTCGCGCGCAGGAGCCCGGTGCGGCGAAAGCCGAGGCCCCTGCGCCCGTCGCCACGCCAGCCGAGGTTGCGGGCAGCCCCGACTGGCCGTGCATGCAGCGCAAGGTCGAATCCATCTCCGCGGCGCAGGTATGGGACGGCCCCCCACTCGAGGACGCGAAGGCCTGGGAGAACGACGACAAGATCCACGAGCTCACCGGCATCCTGGAGAGCCGCCGCGTCTCTCTCGAAGACGCCGAGAAGGCGATCAAGGAATTTGCCCAGGCGCAGCCCGAGGGCGAGCGCGACAAGAAGCTCACGCAGCTCTTCTCGAGCGTGCTGGAGAAGATCAACACCGACCGCAAGTTCGTCATCGGCCGCATCGAGGAGTTCCAGAAGCGGCAGAAGGGGCGCGCAGCCGAGCTCCAGCGCGAAGGCCAGAAGCTCGGCGAGAAAAACCAGCCGATCCCCTCGCCCGACTCGCCCGGCGCCGGCGCCTCCGATTTCAAGCTCACGCCCGAGCAAGAAACCTACAACTGGAATGCGCGCATCTTCCAGGACCGCCAGGCGAACCTGTCGGTCGCCTGCGATATTCCAGGCCTGATCGAGGCCCGCGCATTCGACATCGCCAAGCTGATCCGCGCGCAGATGAAGAGCTAAGGTCGGTCGGTCCGGTCGGTGCCGGCCGAGGCCGCGTCTTGCGTGCCCGCGTCTAGGGCACCTTGCGCACGTCGACGAGCGGATACCCCAGCTCCTGCCAGCCGTCGGTGCCGTCACGGAACCACATCACTTCTGTGTAGTGCGCCTCGATCGCGCGCTTGGCGGCGTTCCACGACATCCAGCAGTTCTTGAGGCAGAAGAACACCAGCGGCGCGTCCGACTTGCCCCCGGTCAGGGCCTCGAGTCGCGTGCGGAAATACTCCTCGATCGATGGCGACAGCGCCCCGTAGCCGACATTGGGCAGCCAGTGCGCACCCTCGATGCTGCGGTGGGCGGGCTCGCGCCAGAAGGTGCCGGGTGGCAGGTTCGCGGGTTTGGGCGCCTGCGGGTAGACGTCGACGAAGATCGCCCCGCTCTTGCCGTTCCACAGGTCGGCCGCCTCGTCCGCGCTCAGCACCTTGGCGCCGCGCAGTGTCGCCGGGACGGCACTCCTAAAGTCGCTCATGCGATAGTCGGGCGGCTCCGGGGCAGGCACGTCGCTGGGTGGCGCTTGACCCTCTGGCAGTTTGGCGTCTGGATGCTGTGAGTTGGCCGGCGCATCTGCGGCCGGGGGATCGCTAGCCGGCCCCTGGGCTCGCGCGGTGGCGGTACCCAATACGCCGGCCGCCAGCAGCAGCAAAATCGTCGGTTTCGCGGCGGAGCGTGCCGTCCTGAGCGCTGCACACACCGGCTGCAGCCGAACGCCCCCCTTTGCGCCGATCCACCCGCGCAAGATGTGCACCATGCGCTGCATGAAGATCCGGCTTCGGGAAGGCTCTCTACAGTCGTCCGATTGCGAGACTAAGCTCGCACTACCCGTTAGCTCGGGGCTGGGTGACGGGCTGGCCCTCGTCGTCGAGCAACGGCACGCCGAACTCGAGAATAGCGCGATCGATGTCGCCCTGGCGCTTGCGGATGATGTCGTTGAGCTGCCGCTTCCACAGGTCGTCACCCTGGCGCACGCCCATGGTGATGCGGAAGATCAGGCGGTTGGATTTGGCGTCCTTGAGGAGGGGCACCACGGTGAGCTTCTCGCCACCCTTAGCCGCGAAGTAGCCGGCGATCGGTCCCCACAGCACCCCGGCGGCAATCTCGCCGGAGCGGATGTCCTTGACCATGTCCTCGGCAGGCGAGTCGTAGCGGCGGTCGACCACGAGCTGGAACGGCTTCGCCAATCCCATCAGTCCGGCCTTGGCGATGAGGTTAGCCGGTGGCGAGCCTGCGACAACGCCGATGTGCTTGCCCTGGAGGCGCGGGTCAAACAGGCTGTCGACGCCGTCGAGCCCGCTGTTGGGCTTGTAGAGGAGCGCGTACGACGAGCTGTAGATCGCGTTGGTGTTGAGCATCGACTCGTCGCCCTGGCCCGTCCCGATGACGAGGTCGCAGCGCTTGGCGCCGAGCGTATTGCGGATGAAGCCCGTCACCTGCGGAAACCAAGTGTACTCGACGGGGAGCTTCAGCTCCTCGCCAATGATGGCCGCGATCTTGTTTTCGAAGCCTTCCTTTTTGTCGTTGGAGAACGGCAGGTTGGACGGATCGGCGCAGATGCGCAGAATCTCGCGATTCACGAGATCGGCGCGGTGGCCCTCGACCGCGTACGCGGCGCCGAGCCCGCGGCCGTCGAGCGAGAACGCGACGGCTGCCAGCGTGAGCAAACCTATGAGTGTTTTACGAACCAAGGCAGCCCTTCTCCTCAACCTTCGAGCTTTCAGGCCGATCTACGTGATTGCGGCCGCCAAGCTGGCCTGGAGGCAGAGTGTCGGACGCTCTGGCCTTCAGATAGGTGTAGAGGTCGCTGATGAAGCACATGACGTTCTTGTTGTCGCCGAACGACGGCATCACGAACTTGGTTCCGGCTTCATCGTGCACGCGACCGCTCGCGACGGTGCCGAGGAAGGTGGCGTAATCCATCGTCTTGAGCGAAGTGGCGAGCGCGGGAGCGTAACTCGAGCCCAGGCCATTGGGGCCGTGACAAACGTGGCATTCCGAATGGTAGCGGCGGTACCCGTTATAGGTTGACCAATCGACGACAAGCGTGCCTTCCTTCTTGCAGATGTGGAAGGTCGGCGTGCCGTCCGGCAGAACCCACCTGTCGTTCTCGAACTTGGCGCCTTCTTGAGTGAAGCAGCCGTCCTTGTCGGTGACGAACGGAGCGAGGCCGCCAGGCTTGTCCTCGGCCTTGACTAGAGCACCGAAAGCACCCGCCAGGACGAGGGCGGCAACGGCTGCGAAACTGATCCTTCTCACGCGTTTCCCCTATCTGCTTTTTTTGCTTGCAGCGATCTACACCAGAATTTGGGTATTTGGCCAGCCGGCACAAGGCCGCAACGATCAAGGGCGTGTGATCTTGCGGTGCGGAAGGTTGAGTGCGCGCCGCAGCGGGGCCTGGTGAAGCTTCAACCCGTTTCTGACAAGGAGACCGGCGCGGGTTGCCCCGCGCCGGTCCTTAGTTCTGATCGTCGACTTATGGCAGCGTGAACACGGAGAGCGTGCCACCGAGAGCGGTGTAGTTGTTCAAGCCAGCATAGCCACCGACAGCACCCAGACCATCAGTCGGGTTGGTCAGGCCGGCCGCGAGGCCGATGCCAGCCCAGCCACCAACGCCCGACAGGACGCCGATGTGCTGCTTGCCCTTGTGTCCATAGCTGAACACGTTGCCGATGATGCCGGAAGGCGTACGGAACTTGAACAGCTCCTTGCCATCCTTCTGATCGACGCACTTGAGGTAGCCCTCGAGCGTGCCGTAGCAGGCAAGGCCGCCAGCAGTCGTGAGAGCGCCGGACCAAGCAGAGAACTGCTCTTTGTTGGACCAGACGATCTTGCCCTTACCGCCATCCCAAGCAAGGAAGTTGCCCATGTTGGTCTCGCCCTTGGGCGGATACATGGACAGCGTGGCGCCAACGTACGGCTGACCAGCGGTGTACTCGACCTTGAAGGGCTCGTAGTCCATGCACACGTGGTTAGACGGCACATAGAAGAGGTTCGTCAACGGCGAGAAGGCCGCTGGCTGCTCATCCTTCGAGCCAAGAGCGGCCGGGCAGACGTCGGTGGTGTTGACGTCCTGGCCGTTCAAGAAGGTCGACTTAGAGGCCACGACGAGCGGACGACCATAGGTCTTGCTCGACTTGTCCATGTCGACTTTCGTCGCCCAGTTGACCGCCGGGTCATATTTCTCGGCAACCAACAGTTCGCCGGTCTTGCGGTCGACGGTGTAGGCAAAGCCGTTACGATCGAACTGAACGACGACATTGCGCTTCGCGCCGGCCACGTCGATGTCGGCCATGATGGGCTCGTTGATGCCATCATAGTCCCACTCGTCGAACGGGGTCTTCTGGTAGGCCCAGGCGGCCATGCCGGTATCCGGATTACGACCGAACAGGGTCATCGAATACAGCTGGTCGATCTGCTTGCCATCCGGTCCCGCACGCTGTGCAGGGTTCCAGGTCGACGGGTTGCCGGTGCCGTAGTAGAACAGGTTGAGCGCCGGATCCCAGGACATATAGCCCCAAGTCGAACCGCCACCGATCTTCCACTGGTCGCCGTTCCACGTCTTGAGCGAGCTGTCCTTGCCGACCGGCTTGCCGAGCATCATGGTCTTTTCTGGATCGACCAGGATATCGCTATCCGGGCCCATCGAGTAAGCGCGCCACTTCAGCTTGCCGGATTCGATGTCGTAGCCGGAAACCCAACAGCGAACGCCGAACTCAGCACCAGAGACGCCGATGATGACGGTGTCTTTGATGATGATTGGAGCGCCAGTGCCGGTCTGACCCTTCTTAGGATCGCCGTCGACGACCTTCCAGACTTCCTTGCCGGTCTTGGCGTCGAGCGCCACGAGCGCCGTGTCGGCCTGGTGGAGGAAGATCTTGCCGTTGCCGTACTGCACGCCACGGTTCACCGTGTCGCAGCACATAACCGGGATCACGGACGGATCCTGCTTCGGCTCATACTTCCAGTTGATGGTGTAAGGGTCACCATCGAGGTTCAGCGAGTACACGATGTTCGGGAACGCCGTGTGCAGCCACATCGTGTTGCCGATAACGAGAGGCGAACCCTCGTGACCGCGCAGAACGCCCGTGGAGAAGGTCCATGCGGCCTTCATCGTGCCGACGTTCTTCGTGTTGATCTGATCGAGTTTCGAATAGCCGGTCGCTGAGTAATCAGCACGCTGCATAGCCCAGTTATTCGGATCGCTCGCCGCCTGCGTAGCGCTGTCGTTCGCCAGAACGGGCGAAGCCAGGCCAGCAGTTGCGAGTAAGCTTATTGCGAATACGCTTCTGCGCATTGCGCTTCCTCCATTTTAAGGTTCTTGCCACGCTTGCAAACGGTGATGTCCGGCAGCGCCTCACACCCAAAATTTGGGATGGGGTTTGCCCCTTCTTCCTCCCTGGCGATCGACCGGGCTCTTGTTTGGCTATTGCCACTAGGCCCTGGAAGCCATGTCACCACCGCGGCACATCTACGCACTTTTTTTTCACGTCCGCAAGCCGCGTTGGTAACGGAAACTCACGCGTCCGTGAATAGGACAAGAGGGCTGACTTAAAATATTCCGCATTCCATCGCGGCTTGTTGCACTGCAATATCAAATGGTGCGGCGCACGACAAAGTTGTGTTCACACCGCGAATTCATTGGGCTTTGCCGCTCACCCTTGCCACGAGTTCCCGACCAGAATGCCACCAACGTGCGAAGGATCGGGCACTTTCTCCCAGCGTGGGCGATTGGTATGTCGTAGCGTTGCGTATCACGGAGCGCTCTCGACGCCGTGATCTGCCGAGCCTATATCGGCATCGACCGTTTCCAGGCCCAGAACCGTGCCAAAAAGCCCCACAAATTTCACCTGTCTTACGCTGCTCGCCGCCGTGCTGCTGTGGGCCACGGCCGCAGCCGCCGCGCCGGGCGAGCCGCTCTCCGTCCGCGAGATCGCGCCCGGCGTATTCGTACATCAGGGCCGCTATGAACTCTTCACGCCGCGCAACGAGGGCGATGTCTCCAATGCCGGCTTCATCGTCGGCCGCGACGGCGTCGCCGTCATCGATACGGGCGGCAGCCCCCGCATCGGCGCGGCGCTGCTCGCTGCCATCCGCGCGCGCACGCAACTCCCCGTCAAGTACGTCATCAACACCCACATGCATCCCGACCATGTGTTTGGCAACGTCGCCTTCGATGGTGAGAAGACGACATTCGTTGGCCATCACAAGCTGCCGCGCGCGCTCGCGACGCGCGCCGAGCGCTACCTCGCTATCAACAAGGAGCTGCTGGGAGACGAAGCGTTTGCGGGCGAGCGCATCATCGCGCCGACGCTGCTCGTCGACGACAAGCTGGAGCTCGATCTGGGTGGCCGCACGCTTCAGCTCGTGGCCGAGAAGACCGCGCACACCGACAACGACCTCACCGTGTTCGACCAGCAGACAGGCACGCTCTTCCTCGGCGATCTCCTGTTCGTCGAGCACATCCCCGCGCTCGACGGCTCGATTCGCGGCTGGCTCGTGCTGCTCGATCACCTGAAGCAGCGCACCGACATTGCCCGCGTAGTGCCAGGGCACGGACCCGAACTCCGTAGCCTGGCCCGCGGCCATGGAGGCGCAGCGGCGCTACCTCGACCGCATCGCCGAGGACGTGCGCGCCATGATCAAGCAGGGCAAGACGATTTCCGAGGCGATGAGCACCGCCGGGCTGTCCGAAAAGGATGCGTGGCTGCTCTTCCCGGAGTATCATGCACGTAACGTCTCGGCGGCGTTTGCCGAACTCGAATGGGAATGACCGGAAAACGGCAGGCGGAGGAAGCGGCATGCAGGCAGCGGTGAACCCCGGCGGATTTCTTCTGGCGCTGGTGGCGATGGCGGTGGTGGCCCTCTCGGGCTTGCCGGTGCGCGCCGACGACTCCTGGCCGGACATCAAGCGCGACGTGTTCGACAACCGCGACATCGCCGAGGACGACGGCACCATATCGCTCGAAGCGCCCTACCGCGCCGAGGACGCCGCGGTGGTGCCCCTCACCATGCGCATCCCCGCGAGCGTCGCCCGCGACGTAAAGACCCTCACTCTCATCATCGAAAAGAATCCCGCGCCGGTGGCCGCAACCTTTCACTTTGGCGAGGGGGCAGGCGCCGGCGAACGCATGCTGTCGACGCGCGTGCGCATCGACATGTACTCCAACGTCCGCGCGGTCATCGAGACCACGGACGGCAAGCTGCACATGGCGACGAAGTACGTGAAGGCCTCGGGCGGATGCTCGGCTGCCGCCGGCAAGGATATGGACGAGGCGCTGGCCGTCATGGGCAAGATGCAGATCCGCACCTTCGAGCCCGCCGTCGCGCCCACGAGCTCGCCCGACATGCGCGAGGCACAGGTGATGATCCGGCACCCGAACTTCACCGGCATGCAGATGGACCAGCTCACGCGCGAGTTCACGCCGATGAAGATTGTGCAGCAGATCGAGGTGAGGCGCGGCGGCGAGCTCATCTTCAGCGTGGACGGCGGCATCTCGATTTCCGAGAACCCCAACTTCCGCTTCACCTATGCTGCCGCCGGCGACGCGCCGATCGAGGTGACGGCCAAGGACACCGACGGGCGCACATTCACCGGCACCTCGGCCGACAAGGCCACCTAAGTCCGCCGCTCATCGCAATGGACCAAATAAAAAGGCACCGCGATGCGGTGCCTTTTTCATGGCTATTGACGAAGTTGGGCCATTAGAAGCAGCGCAGCTCTGCCAGATCAGAAGCAGCGAAGCTCCGCTTCGACCTGGGCGGTCTTCAGCTTCTTGACCTGCTCCTTGAACGGCCCGTACGACCGGAAAATTTCCGCGTTGTCGCCGGGCCGCTGACCGACCGCCATGATCGTCTGCGTCAACTCATACTCGGCGTATGGGATGATCGCTGCGACCGCATCGACGGAGCAGGAGCACCGCTCGAGCGCATCGCGCGTCTGCCCGTTCGTCTGCATGCAGGCGAACACGTAATCGGCGCGCGCCGACGTCGGGTAGTCGTTCTGCGGAAGCTCCACGGCGACCGTCGCCGTCGGTACCGCTATCACCGCAGTAAGCGCGGCGATTAGTTGACGAGCGTTGGTCATCACTTCACCTCCGCGCCGTCGAGAGTGATCCGCTCCTCGAGCTTGGGCGCCTCCTTCAGGGTGCTCTCGTAGACCGAAGTAAGCTGAACGACCTCACCCGGCACCTCGTTGCTCACGACCATCGTGAACGTGACGCCATCGTAGCCCTGCATCGTGGGGGCTTTCGGGTCGCCGACGTAGGGGACCATGGTGATGCGGTAGGCGTCGATGGTCTTGCCTTTGTACCCGAGCTTGATCGGCTCGATCTTGGACTTGTCCTTGAAGCCATGGGTGAACACGGTTTTCAGATATCCGTATTTCCCACCGGTCAACTGGGTGAGCGAGCTCATCGCAAGATCGAAGTAGACGACGAACACCGGATTGATGGTCGTGTTCGGGATCTTCTGCAGGTCGCGCGCGCGATCGCCCGTGTAAATCTGCAGGTCGACGTCCTTCTCGCCCGTCGGCTTCACGCCCACGACCTTCACCGTGATCGCGTCGGAGAACGGCGGGCCCAGGAGCTCAGGATTGGAGACGATGCGATTAAAGCGGTAGCCCAGCGCAGCACCCTGCTCGACGTTCGATAGGTGCTTGTGCTCGAAGATCATATTCTGAACGGTGGGCTGCGCGCCGGTCACAGTCGGAGGGGCCGCGGGAGGCTGGTCGGCCGCGTTGGCAGCCGCCGCTACTACGGTCGATGCCGCGAGGGAAAGCGCCACGACAGCGCACACTCCAAAGAGCCGCATACTCAAGCTTCCTTCCTTATCAAGACTTTGATGCCACGTCTGTTGGCGCATGTTCTAACCTTTCAGACGCGCGCGCGTCCACTGGCAGAAACTTAACTCTTGGTCATGCTGCGGCGCAAAGAGGAGCCGTTAGCGATGCTCGCAAATCGTGCACCGGGCTCAGAACCTCAGCGCAGGAACAGCCCGAAGGCCCGCGGGCCATCGCCCACGGCGGCTTCGCCCTCGACCGCGAGCTTGTCAGTATCGATGCGCATGAGGACATTGTCGAACCAACAGGCGACGTAGACGTATTTGCCCGCCGGATCGGCGGCGATGCCCTCGGGGTGATCGCCGACCGGGATCGACTTGATGGCTTTCAAGCTGGCGAGGTCGATGACGCTGACCGTGCTCGCATACTGGTTGGTGACGAACGCGAGGCCGCGCGCGAGCGCTACCGCGTAGGGCCGCCGCTCGACCTTCACGGTGGCGACGACGGAGCGCGCGGCGATGTCGATAACGCTCACGTCGTCGCTGCCGACGTTGGCCGTATAGGCGCGGGCGCCGCTCGCATCGATGGTCACGCCGAAGGGGCGCTCGCCCACGGTTACACCGCCAACCCGCGTGTTCGTCTCGCGCGTCGATGAAGGAGACCGCATTGCTGTCGCGGTCGGCGGTAAGCACGAGGCGCCCATCCGGCGTGACGGCGACACCCGACGGGGAGTGACCGACCGCCACCTCCGCAAGCGTGGTCCCCGCTTGCGGATCGACGACGGCGAGCTTGTGGGTGTACCAGTCGGCGACGTAGATGCGCCCGTTGGTCGGATGCGCGGCAATTCCGAGCGGGCCTTCACCGACTTTGATCCGCCGCACTATTCTGCGCGCCGACGGCGTCGACCACCACGACCTCCTTGCCCTCGGGCGAGGTAAGGAAGGCCTGCTTGCCGTCGGCCGACAAGGCGATGCCGGCCGGCTTGCCGCCGATTTTCAGCGTCTCGGCGACCTTCAGGTCGGCAAGGCTGACGATCGACAGCGAGTCGTCGGTCTGGTTGGTGACGAAGGCTTCGCTGACGCTCTGCGGCTCCGCGGCGATGCTTCCAGCCCCAGCGCAAGCTAACAGCGCCAGCGCGCAACCCAACAGCAGCGGCAAGCGCGCCCGCACGCGGCTTCGCCTTAGCCGCCGGCTTCGAGCTTCTTCTTCAGCGCATCGAGGCCCGCGCGATAGACGCCCGACACGGCTTTGATCGCGGCCTCTTCGTTGAGCTCCGGCGGAGGTTCGTTGTTCATGAAGCCGCGATAGAACGCGCCTTTCCATTCGACGATCGACTTGCCGCCGTCGCCCTTGACGTCGAGCGTCGAGGAATAGTTGTTGACCGGGAGCACCTTCACGTCGACGTTCGTGATCTCGTACTTGTACTGCATCTTCGGCGCGTCGTAGGCGTCGAGCTTCTCCGCGATGGTGCCACCCGATTTCAGCGTCAGAGTTCGCGTTGCATTGGCGTCGTTTCCGCCCTGCCCTTCGACTTTCGCAACCGCGGGGTGCCAGCTCATGTCCTGGAAGTTGCCGATGACGGCCCAGACCTTGTCCGGCGGCGCGTTGATCTCGACCGTCTCCGTCACCTTCTGCCGGCTCGGTCCGTGTGCGGACGCGGCAACGGGAAACAGGGCCAGCACAGCCAACCCAACTGCTAGAGCTCTCACCATCGGCGTCCTCCGGGACATTCTTTATTCGCTGTGTCTTTAGACAAAACCATAGTGGCGCGGATATAGCCGCGCAATTCCCGGCGCTCAGGCAAAGAGCCGCATTTGGGGGCGGTGTTGTTTTGGCATGGCGTCCGTGCTTTGTTGCGCCGCGCGCGAGGGAGACGAGATCGACATGACCGCACCGGCCGAAGGCGAGGGTAGCGCTTCCGAGGTCTACCGAAATGTCACCTGCCCCTTCTGCGGCCTGCTCTGCGACGACCTCGAGGTTTCCCGCACCGGCAGCACGCTCAAGGTCCTGAAGAATGGCTGCGGCCGCGCCATCGGCGGCTTCCAGCGCACGCTCCCCGCAGTAAAGCCGCAAGTGCGCGGCGCCGACGTCGACCTCAAGACCGCCATCGACGCAGCGGCTGCCCTCATCCGTAAGTCGGCGCTGCCGCTCTATGGCGGCATGGCCTCCGACGTCGGCGGCATCCGCGCGATCATGTCGCTCGCCGACCGCTCCGGCGGCGTCATCGACCACGCGCTCAGCGAGGGCCAGTACCGCAACATCAAAGTGGTGCAGATGAGCGGATGGATCATGACGACGCTCACCGAGGCGCGCAACCGCGCCGACCTGTTCGTGATCGTCGGTAGCGACGTGCACAAGCTGCACGGACGCTTCTTCGACCGTGTCGTATGCCCGGGCCATTCCATGTTCGAAGACGTGCCCAAGAAGCGCGACGTCGTTTTCATCGGCGAGGGGCTCGACACCTCGGGCGCCAAGGGCGACCGCATCGGCAAGGTCATCAACCTGCAGTGTCCGAACGACAGACTCACCGAGGTGCTGGGCGCGCTGCACGCCCGCCTTCGCGGGTTTCCGGTACAGTCGCGCGAAGCGGCGCCTGCAAAGCGCGGCGGGCTGCTGTCATCCATTCTGCCGTCGCGGGAGGCGGGCACGGCTGCCGCCGAGGTTGCCGGCGTCAAGCTGTCCGACATCGATGCGGTGGCCGAGAAGTGCAAGGCCGCCAACTACTCCGTATTCGTGTGGGCGCCGCCGGGCCTCACATTCGCGCAGGCCGACCTCGCTGTGCTGCTCGTCGCCGACATCGTGAAGGAATTGAACCTCACGACGCGCTCAGCCGGCCTTTCGCTCGGCGGCAACGACGGCGCGCCCAGCGCCGCCTCTATCTCAACATGGCAGACGGGCTTTCCCCTGCGCGTGAGCTTTGCCAACGGCAAGCCGGAATACGACTCATACCGCTATGCCATCGGCCGTATGCTCGCCGAAAACGAGGGCGACCTGCTCACATGGGTCTCCTCCTTCAATCCCGACCTCGGACCCCCGGCGACCAAGCTTCCGACCATCGTGCTCGGCACGCCCGGACTGCGCCTGAGCCAGCCTCCCGCCGTGTTCATTCCCGTGGGCACGCCGGGCGTCGACCACGCCGGCTGCATGGTCCGTTGCGACAACGTCGTATCCCTGCCGCTCACCAATCTCGGCCGGTCATCGCTTCCCCGCGGTGCCGACGTGCTGGCCGCCATCGAAGCGGCTCTCTGAACGCGAGTTCCCTTAAATGATGATCAAGTTGACGGGCGGAAAAGTCTACGACCCTGCCAATGGGGTGAACGGCGAGGTGCGCGACATCTATATCGCCGACGGCCGCGTCGTCCCGGCCGCGCCCGAGGCGCGCATCGTGCAGGAGTACAATCTGCGGGGCAAGGTCGTGATGGCGGGCGCCATCGACCCCCATACCCACATCGGCGGCGGCAAGGTCACGATCGCGCGCACGCTGATGCCGGAGGACCACGAGCACGACGAGGTCGCGCACACCTCGCTCACGCGTGCCGGCACCGGGCACGCGCTGCCCTCGACCATGGTCACCGGTTATCGCTACGCCGAGATCGGCTACACCGCCTGCTTCGAGCCGGCGATGGTGCCGAGCGAACGCGCGCCAGACCCATGTCGAGCTCGCCGACACGCCGATGATCGACAAGGGCTGCTATGTCATGCTCGGCAACGACGATTTCCTGCTGCGCTCATCGCGGCAAAGCGCGACGTCCAGCTGATCAACGACTATGTCGCCTGGACGATGCACGCCACGCATTCGGTCGCGGTGAAGGTGGTCAACCCCGGCGGCATCAGCGCCTTCAAGTTCAACGACCGCGGGCTCGACCTCGACATACAGCACGTCTACTACGGCGTCACGCCGCGCGCATCGTCCTGACGCTCGCGCGCGGTACAGGAGCTCGGCGTCGCCCATCCCCTGCACGTGCACGGCTGCAACACTGGGCGTTCCCGGCAATGTCGATACGACGCTCGCGACCATCCGCGCCGCCGATGGCCTGCCGTTCCATCTGACGCATGTCCAGTTCCACAGCTACGGCACCGAGGGCGACCGCCACTTCTCCTCGGGCGCCGCCCCCATCGCCGAGGCAGTCAAAGCAATCCCGCATGTCACCTGGACGTCGGCCAGATCATGTTCGGGCAGACGTGCACCGCGTCCGGCGACACCATGGCGCAGTACCGGCGCCATGTGCTGACCCATCCGCTGGGTGGTGCATGGATATCGAATGCGACGGCGGCTGCGGCCTGGTGCCCTTCCGCTATCGCGACAAGAATTTCGTGCAATGCCCTGCAGTGGGCGATCGGCCTCGAGCTCTTCCTGCTGGTCCGCGATCCCTGGCGCATCTTCCTGACGACCGATCATCCCAATGGCGCGCCCTTCGCTACCTATCCCCACCTCATCCGCCTGCTGATGGACGAGCTTCCGCGAGGAAGATGCTGAAGGATATCCCTGAGGCGCGCAAAAGAGCACGCTGCCTTCGCTCGAGCGCGAGTATACCCTTTAAGAGATCGCGATCATGACGCGGGCCGGGCCGGCGCGCATCCTCGGTCTGACCGACCGCGGCCATCTCGGCCCGGGCGCGTGCGGCGATATCACCGTCTATACCGAGAAGTCCGACAAGGCCGCCATGTTCGCCACGCCCGACTTGTCTTCAAGGACGGCGGGTGGTGGTGCGCGACGGCAAGGTCGTGAAAGTCGTCCAGGGCGCCACCCATGTCGCGAGGCCGGAGTACGATCCCGCAATCGAGACGCGGCTGACCGATCACTTCGACCGCTATCACACGATGCGCATGGAGAATTTCCGCGTTCTCGAACAGCGAGATCATCGACGCGCGGTCGCGGCCGGCTCGCGGTCCAACCCACCAGGGCGCGGCTCTCATGATCATCAAGGGCGTCACCATCGAGGACACCTTCGCCGAGGCCTTCGGCATGAGGGCGACCCGCCTGATCATCACCGCCGACACCCCCGCTGGGCGGAGACCGCGCGCAGCCTGACCGGCTTCGCCACCTCCGTCATCGCCTGCGGCGCCGAGGCCGGGATCGAAAGCGTCTCGCAGCCCGAGCGAGACGCCCGACGGCCGCCCGGGCGTACGGTGCTGATCTTCGCCATCAATTCCAAGGAGCTGCAGAAACAGCTTCAGATCCGCGTCGGCCAGTGCGTGCTGACCACCCCGGGCTCGGCCTGCTTCTCCGGCCTCGAGGCTGAGAAGCGCATCGGGCTCGGCCAGGCTGCGCTATTTCGGCGACGGCTTCCAGATCGGCGAAGATGCTCGGCGAGCGACCGCTACTGGCGCATTCCGGTGATGGATGGCGAGTTCGTCTGCGAGGATACGATCGGCGTTGTAACGGACGCGGTCGGCGGCGGTAATGTGTTGATCCTCGGCAACGACCGTGCCGGCCTGCTGACGGCCGCGGAGGCCGCAGTCGCCGCCATCGGCGACGTGCCCGACATGATCACGCCGTTTCCCGGCGGCGTCGTGCGCTCCGGCTCCAAGGTCGGCTCCAAGTACAAGGGCATGGTCGCCTCGACCAACGATGCCTTTTGCCCGACGCTGCAAGGCCGCGTGAAGAGCGAGCTCGGCCCCGATACCGTCGCCGTGCTCGAATTCGTCATCGACGGGCTGACGTCGAGACGTCGCCGACGCCATGAGCGCCGCCTTGAAGACGCTGATCGAGATTGGGCCGGCGACGGGCGTCACGATCACCGCCGGCAACTACGGCGGCAAGCTCGGCCAGCTTCACAATTCCACCTGCGGGAGCTGCTGCCATGAGCGGGTTGACGTTTCGCCTGAAGTCCGCTCTCGACGAGCGCATCGACGTTTCCGAACTCACCCCACGGCGCCTCGCGGCGCTCTCGCAGGGCGACATCGAACGGGTCGTCGTCGGTTCGACCAAGCGCCAGCTGAAGGTCGGCGACGTGTTCACCCTCGGCGGGCGCGCCGGAGACAGCGTTACGTTCGAGAGCGGGTCGGCGCGTCTCGACTTCATCGGTGCGCACCTCGACGAGGGGTCCGTGATCGTCGACGGGGACGTCGGCGACTACGCCGGCCGCGAAATGAGAGGCGGCCGCCTCGACATACGGGGCGACGCCGGCGCCTACCTCGCATCGGGCCTCAAGGGCGGCCTCGTCACCGTCAAAGGCTCGGCCGGCAACCAGGTCGGTGCCCAGCGCGCCGGCGACAAGTTCGGCATGGCCGGCGGCATCGTGGTCATCGAGGGCCAGGCCGGCGACCGCGTCGGCGACCGCATGCGGCGCGGCACCATCATCGTGCGCGGGCGCTGCGGCGCCATCGCCGGCACGCGCATGCTCGGCGGCACCATCTGGACCGACCAGGGCTTCGGAGCCAACCCGGGGTTGCTGATGCGGCGCGGCACCCTCATCGGCCCCAACTTCGAGAAGCTGCTCGCGACCTTTGTCGACACCGGCAGGCACGACCTGACGATCCTGCGGGTGCTCTCGCGCTATCTCGTTGCCACGCTAGGGCCGCTTGCCCCCCGCCCCATCTCGGGCCCGGTGCGCAAATACGCGGGCGACCTTGCCACCATCGGCAAGGGCGAGCTGCTGATCGCCGGCTGAACTATCCGGATTGCCTGGCCTTCACCGCGCCGGGGTAACAATTGCCTGGCAGCGGCGAATAGCGTCTGCTGGCGGGTGTGCATCCATCCAAAGCCTCGGCCGTATATAGCCATTGGCGGTGGAGACCCGTCGGCCAAAACAAACCAGGAGCATCGCATGATTGCGATCGTGATTTCAGCCTGCCTCCTCAGTGATCCCGGCGTGTGCAAGGACTATCGCATTCCGCTCGCGAGCGGGATCGATGCGACCCGTTGCATGACGGATGCGCCGCCCCACTTCGCCACCTGGGCGGACGCCCATCCCGGCTGGCGCATTGCCCGCTGGCGCTGCCTCCCCGCGGGCACCGAGGATCTTTGAGGCGACGGCTCCGGCGGCGGGCCAACGTGCGACCATCGAGAGGTTCCATGCGAAGCGGTCTCATCCATGCCGTGCTTTTGACAGCGTCGCTGCTCGTGCCCGGCGGCGCGGCGTTCGCGCAGGACATGATCGACCAGCTCGATCTCAAGTCGGACGAGTTCACCAAGGCCGACGTGACGCGTGACGAGGTCGTCGCGGCGGTCACGGCTGCGGGCGCCGCTGGCGTCGCCGACTTCTCCGGCCGGCGCCTCAACGGGCTAGATCTTTCCGGCCTCGATCTGCGCCGGCTCAAGCTGCAGTCGACACGCATCAACCACGCCAAATTCGTCGGCTCCAATTTCGATGGCGTAGTGCTCGACCAGGCCTGGGCGCTCAATTCGGATTTCACCAACGCCAGCTTCAAGGGCGCGAGCCTGTTCTCCACGCAGTTTCGCGAGGCCAAGCTCGACGGCGCCAATTTCGAGGGCGCGCGCGTCGCCGCCGACTTTTCGCGCGCCAGCATGAAGGGCGCCAACTTCAAGGACGCCGACGTTTCCGCCGACATGAAGAACCAGTCGATGGGGCTGATGCGCGGCGTGTTCCGCTCGACCGACCTCGAAGGCGCGTCGTTCGAGAATGCGAACATGGCGCGCGTGGTGCTGGAATATGCGCGCCTGCGCGACGCCAACCTGCGCGGGGCTAACCTCATGGGCAGCGAGCTCGCCGGCGCCGATCTCACGGGGGCCGATGTGGCGGGCGCCAACTTCAACGAGGCGGACGTAAACTCCGCGCGGCTCGAGTCGCTGCGCGGCAAGGACAGCGCGCGCAATCTCGACACTATGAAAAACCTCGATCGCGCCTACGTGCGCTAGCGTGCGCTGGCGTGCTTGACGCCGAACAGGCTGCTGACCTCGAGCACGAACTTCTGGCGGATGGCGCGGCCGAAATCGGAATACCCGTTTGCCGGCAGCACGAAGGAGCCAGGGCCTCCCTTCACGTGGTCGCGGTACCAGTCCTCGAGCGGGGTTTTGCCGTTCTCGGCTTCGCCCGCCGGCGCCGGCAGATAGGATTGCGTCGGCACGCCGCCCGGCCCCTCGCCCTCCCCCTCGTTGCCCTCCAGGATCGGCAGGCCGTTCACCGTCACGCCGTAGCTGACGAGCTCGTCGCGCACCTTCTCGACCGGCTCCTGCTCGTTGCAGTTGTCGCGGCCGTCGCCGGAGACGTCGAGCACGACCTTGACCGCCTTGGCCGGGATCTGCGGCACGACCTTGTCGGAAACGTAGCGCATCATGCGCGACATGCACGTGAACTCGCCGCCCTGGCGCGGCAGCGCGCGCACGCGCATGGCCGCGATCTTCGCCTCCTCCGCGTTGGAGATGCGCGTCCACGGCAGGTTGACCTTGGCATGATCGGCCCAGGTGATCATCGAGAATAGGATGCCGCCCTTCGCCCCGCCCATGATCGCCTGGATGACGCCCGGATCCTCCAGCGCCTGCGCGATGCCTTCCATCTGCAGCTTGTAGCGCGCATCATCGACCGAGTTCGAGACGTCGACCGCGACGATGAGAGCGGTGTCGACCTCGGCAAGCGGCTCGGCCGCCCGCGCCACCGCCAGGCCGAGCAGCCCCAGGCCGGCGACCGCGAAGCCACGAGCAAACTGGCGGCGTTGCTTAATATCCCCTCTGCGCATGCCGTGCATGTCCTCGTGCATGTCTTCTTGTGCATGTCTTATGGTTGGTCCGACATGTCGCTACGAACCACTATTGCAGTGCCTGGGTAAGACTACGGCATGTCGCGGGCGCGGGCCCACCCAAACTTCCGTATATGCGGCTCGCGCAAATGTCATTTGACCCGGCTCAAGGCGCGCGACCCTGGGATGGGGCACAAGTCGCGATCGCTTAAGGGTCCGCAGAGCAAGATGCCGGTTGCCGCCGACGCTAGCCCGGCGGCTCGGTGCAAGAGGACAGCATGTACGCAAATATTCTGATCGCCACTGACGGTTCCGAGATCGCCAACCGCGCGGTCGAGCAGGGCCTTACACTTGCCAAGACGCTGAAATCGAAGGTCACCGCGATCACCGTCACGGAGCCGTGGACGGCTGCCGTCTCGGGCGAGTGGGCGGTCGCCTTTCCCGTCGAGGAGTACGAGAAGGCTGCCGCTGCCAACGCGGAGAGGATTTTGGCACAAGTGACGGAGGCGGCGGCGCGCATCGGCGTCGCTTGCGCGACTCGCCACGTCAAGGACCAGTTTGCCGCCGAAGGCATCGTGGACGAGGCCAAGGCGCTCGGAGCCGATCTCATCGTCATGGCGTCGCACGGACGGCGCGGGCTGGCAAAGGTCGTGCTCGGCAGCCAGGCGACGCGCGTCCTGACCCACAGCACGGTCCCGCTGCTGATCTGCCGCTAGGCAACGCGCAGGAAGAATTCTCGGCCACGCTCCGCCGCGCGATGTCAACCGCCGTTCCCCAAGCGCTGTGGCCGCGCCGTACTGTCAGCGCTTCCGCCGTTCTGTTAGACAGGTTGCGGCGCTCGGCGCGATATTCCTGGGGGAGCGGCGTCATGTTCCAACGCCCGGTTCCGGCTGTTTTATTCATTGATTTCGACAAGCTCGTCATCACCCGCATCATCGACGCTCCGCCCGCAGCCGTTTACCGCGCGTGGACCGAGCCCAAGCTCATCAAGCGGTGGTTCGCGCCGCGCCCGTGGACGACGCCGCGCGTGGCGATGGATGTGCGCTCCGGCGGCACTAGCCTCATCGTCATGCGCAGCCCCGATGGCAAGGAGGAGCGTTGCCCCGGCATCTTTCTCGAGGTCGTGCCCAACGAGAAAATCGTGTTCACCGACGCCTACACGACCGCTTGGGTGCCGTCTGGGAAACCATTCATGACCGGGATCGTCACCTTCGAGAACGTACGCGGCAAGACGCGCTACACCGCGCGCGTGCGCCATTGGAGTGCCGCCGACCGCGAGACGCATGAAAAAATGGGCTTCCACGAGGGCTGGGGGCGGTGCACCGACCAGCTCGCGGAGCTTGTGACGAAGGGCTAACCGGCCAAGTCGCAAAAACACCCGATCGCGGGTGTCGGATCGCGCCGTCTCCGCTCGTCCTAGGTCCACCACGCTCAATGTTCGGCCCAGAGCCAAGGAGGATTGCCATGGCCACCAAAGCCAAGAAAACACTGACCGCCGCGTCCAAGTCCGGCGCCAAGGGCGCCGCGGCCGACCAGAGCTGTCCCGCAGAAGGCATGCAGGCGCCGCCCGCGCGCAAGGGCCCCAACCCGCAAGTGAAGGGCGGCCCCGCGCCCTATCTGATGGTCGACGGCGCCATCAAAGCCGCCGAATTTTACAAGCGCGCGTTCGGCGCCGAGGAGGTTGCCCGGCATCCACCCGACGACAAGGGCCGCACCATGCACATCCACCTCTACGTCAACGGCGGCTCGCTGATGCTGAGCGATTGCTACCCCGAGCACGGGCACCCGTGGAAAGAGCCGCAGGGCTTCAACCTGCACCTGCAGGTCGACGACGTGGATGCGTGGTGGGACCGCGCCACCAAGGCGGGGGCGGAGCCCCGCATGCCGGTGCAGCTCATGTTCTGGGGCGACCGCTACGGGCAGCTGCGCGATCCGTTCGGGATCCATTGGGGCCTCGCCACGACCCCGAAGCCGAAGAAGTGAGCAGCGTGGCCGAAGCCGACGGCGCCGGCCCGGTTGCATAGGCATGAAGCAGCGCAGGCTTCACGCGACCTTGATGTTTTTCGGCTGATCCGCATTTACAGGATTGACTGAAAGCTTCCTGTTGGCGCAGATCGTTGGCCGTCACGGGCGCGCTCGCGGGTGGTGCCAACGAAGTAGTGCCGTGCGATCGCTGCTGATCGCGGTTGCGTTCCAAGTTGACGAGGGGCTGATAGCCCTCGAGCACGAGCTCGCCGTTGGCGAGCGCAAGCGCGCAAATCCCGCTCGAGCTCGCGGCGCTCGTGGCGCGCGCGTGTTCATCTCCTGCTCGAAGAAGCTGTAGGTGCCGCGCCCGGCTGCCGCGTTCGAGCTGTAGAGCGCCATGTCCGCCTGAATGAGCAGGGACTTCTAGGGATGAGCGTCAGCGTCGAGGCACGCCGGTGCGGAAGTTGCCGGCGTATGACGCTCGACGGGAATTGACCGTCCGTCTTCGCGCGCCTGCAGCAGCGCTTCCTTGCGTCCCGGAGTCTGCTCCAACTCCGAAGAGTCTCCAGGTCGAAATCGTCGCGCATAGATCGCCCGACACTCTCGTACCGACGAGCAGCTCGAGAGGGCGACCACACGAACTGCGGTTACGCGCCGGTTGACGTTCACGACTCGACGCGCATCGACGGCGATGACGATGCCTTCGCTCGAGGCCGCGTCGACGAGCTCGCGGATCTGCCCGACATTGTCGGTCATGGTCGGTGATCGATGAGCGCCGCTGCAAGACCTGTAAGGGTGACGATCACGGTGAGCCCAGCGATGGCAAGCGCCATCGTCGGGGCATCCGCCGAGAAGCCGTGCGAAATGTCGATAGTCGGATCGGGTACTATCACCGCTGCACCCATCGCCGTGAAGTGCATGACGCAGATCGCCACCGTCAGCAGCGCGGCGCCGGCGGCGATCGCGGTCTTGCCCTTGAGTGCGTGGTAGGAGAGCGTGGCAGCGCAGGCAAGCATCACCCCCAAGACGACCGCGGCCATCGCTACAACGAGGTCCCACTCGACGTGACCTGCGATCACCAGAGCCCGCATGCCGGTGAAGTGCATGAGGCTGATGCCGAGCCCGATGATGGCACCACCGAGCGCCACCTCCTTGAGCGATCCGCCCGTGCACACGGCGAAGCCGAGCGTTGTCGCCAGCATTGCGATGAAAAGCGAGATCGCAGTCAGCGCCGGATCATAGGCGGTTGGTACACCCGACTTGTAGGCGAGCATGGCGACGAAGTGCGTGGCCCAAACACCGCTCGCCGTGCACATGCCGGTGAGCACCAGCCATTTCCAGCGCATGCGGGCCCGCGCGTGTCCGATACGCGAGTAGATGCCAAATGCGGTGATTGCGGCCGCGGCGCAGATTGCAGCCGCAAGGAGAACGAGCCCGTAGTCGTGCTGGTCTGTCAGGCAGCCGAGAACGCGATACAAGGGCCTAGTCCATTGCGTGGCGATGAAGGGCTCACCACGTTGGCCGGGTCGGACCAATATTCCGTAAAGTCGTTGCCTGCGATTTGATGCACGCTGCGCGGGAGTTTCCGGGTCGAAGACCCGTGTTTGCCTGCAATTGCGCGCTGCGGCGCGATTTTTCGGTGCCGGACAGTCGGACGGGCACCGATGCTGCGCGTCCCTGCACGAATATACTTTGGACGAATATACTTTGGACAGAGGCGCGAAAGGCGGCCACGGCGCCGACCTCCGAGGGCCGGCGCCGCGCAGAGCGCTCTATGCCGCGGCCTTGGCGGCGGTGCTGAGCGAGACGGTCGCGATCGTCTTGAGGATCTGCGAAGCGATCTGATAGGGGTCGCCCTGCGAGTTGGGGCGGCGATCCTCCAGATAGCCTCGGTAGCCGTTTTTCACGAAGCTGTGCGGGATACGGATCGAAGCACCGCGATCAGCGACGCCGTAGCTGAACTGGTGGATGGACTGCGTCTCGTGATGGCCAGTCAGCCGCATGTGGTTGTCGGGCCCGTAGACCGCGATGTGCTCGGCGCGGGCATCCTCGAAGGCCTTCATCAGCTTCTCGAAGTAATCCTTGCCGCCCGTCTCGCGCAGGTAGGTCGTCGAGAAGTTGGCGTGCATCCCAGAGCCGTTCCAGTCGGTCGCACCGAGCGGCTTGCAGTGATACTCGATGTCGATGCCATACTTCTCAGTGAGCCGCTCCATCAGGTAGCGGGCCATCCACATCTCGTCGGCGGCGCGCTTAGAGCCCTTGCCGAAGATCTGGAATTCCCACTGGCCCTTCGCCACCTCGGCGTTGATGCCCTCGTGGTTGATGCCGGCATAGAGGCAGAGGTCGAGATGCTCCTCGACAATCTTGCGGGCGACGTCACCGACCTTGCTGTAGCCGACGCCGGTGTAATACGGGCCCTGCGGCGCGGGATAGCCGGAATCTGGAAAGCCTAGCGGCCGGCCGTTCTTGTAGAAGAAGTACTCCTGCTCGAAGCCGAACCACGCGCCCTCGTCGTCGAGGATGGTGGCACGCTTGTTGGAGGCGTGCGGGGTGACGCCGTCGGGCATCATCACTTCGCACAGCACGAGCACGCCGTCGGAGCGCGCGCCATCGGGGAACACGCGAACGGGCTTCAGCACGCAATCGGAGCTTCTTCCTTCGGCCTGTTGCGTGGAGCTGCCGTCGAAGCCCCACAGCGGAAGCTCCTCCAGGCTCGGGAACGCGCTGTATTCCTTGATCTGCGTCTTGCCGCGCAGATTGGGGGTCGGCGCGTAGCCGTCGAGCCAAATGTACTCGAGTTTGTATTTCGTCATTGCGGATCTCTCCCTGCTGTTTACGTCACTGAGATTGCGAATGCGCGCACGGCAGCGCACGTGGGCCCGCGCTGCGGTTGTGGGTGGGATGGGGACGCGCCGAGGTCTCGCGCGCACGTCGCAATGCGACGGCGCGGACGGGTGCAACAGCCAGACGACCTCTCGGTGCGGACGCGATCCCGCCCATCCTGAGGCACGCCGCTCAGCATCCGACTTCCTTGGTCATTCGATTGCAAACCCATCCGGTGCAAACGGCGGAGTGGCGGAACCGGCGGCGGCACCAGGAGTTTGACCGTCGCAAAGTGTTCGCGCCGAGAGGAATGCTAGCGAAATATGCAAAAACAATCTTGCCCATAATGTAGGCAATTTGCTGTTTGAATTTCAGGCAGTTCTACAATCAAGAGAAGATTGCAAGAGGCAAGTCTGTTAGCGTGATTTCAGATGCAGAAAACGAAAGTCGCCCAATGACTACGACCACGCTTCGAGACTCCGCGAAGATCTACGAGTTCCCCGCGGCCGGCCGCACCAGCCGCAATCGCGCAAGCACGAGAGGCGCCGCGCATCCGGCCTCGCCGAAGTTCGCGAAGGCCGAGTACGGCAGCGGCTGGTATCACGACGCCGCCGTCGAGGAAGCCGAGCGCGCGAGCGAGAGTGCAAGACCTGTTCGTCACTTCGTCGATCGCCACTGACGCAAGCGCGTTGCGACGCGCCGGCCCGCGTTGACCGAGGGCCTCCTTCGGATGAGCGTCACGCCCCGAAGATCGACCAGCCGAGCCGCTTGCTCAGCTTCTCCAGCGCGAGCTGTCCCAGCAAAGAATTTCCCTGCGCGTCGAGCCCCGGCGACCACACGGCGATCGAGGCCTTGCCCGGCGCGATCGCCAGGATGCCGCCACCGACCCCACTTTTGCCCGGCAACCCCACCCGAAATGCAAACTCGCCGGACCCGTCGTAGTGGCCGCAGGTGAGCATGAGCGCGTTGATGCGGCGCGCGCGCGCGGGCGGCACCACCGAAAATCCGGTCGAAGGGTTGCTGCCGAACTGCGCCAGGAAGCGCCCGGCCATGGCGAGCTGCCGGCATGACATGGCAATGGCGCAATGGTGGAAATAAACGCCCAGCGTGAACTCGACCGGGTTGTCAAGGACACCGAATGATTTCATGTAGTTGGCAAGGGCGGCGTTGCGATACCCCGAGCGTTGCTCAGACGCGGCGACGGCCTCGTCGATGACGATCGAAGGGTCGTCGGCGAGGAAGCGCATGAAGCGCAGGATCTCGCCCAGCGCCTCGCGCGGCTGATGCCCCGATAAGA
Organism: uncultured Alphaproteobacteria bacterium; assembly: GCA_963726555.1. GTDB lineage: Bacteria > Pseudomonadota > Alphaproteobacteria > Rhizobiales > Hyphomicrobiaceae > Hyphomicrobium_A. The sequence continues at coordinate 131,239 of CAVSCT010000001.1, forward strand.
TCGCATCCGTCACCGCTATGGCGCCGGCGTTGATGAAGGGGTTGCGCGGGATGCCCTGCTCGCGCTCGAGCTGGACGATGGAGTTGAAGGGGCTCCCCGAGGGCTCGCGGCCGACGCGGGCCCACAGCCGGTCGCCGACCTTGCCCAGCGCCAGCGCAAGCGTGAACACCTTGGAGATGCTCTGGATCGAGAACGGCGTGTCGCTGTTGCCGGCGGCAGCGACGTTGCCGTCGGCTTCGATGACGACAAGGCCGAAGGCTGACGGATCGACGCGCGCAAGCTCGGGGATATAGCTCGCGACCTCGCCGCGATCGGGCATGCCGCGCATTTCGTCGGCGATTTCGTGGACGACGGTATCGAGGTCCGACACTGGCTGCTCACCGAGAGAGGATTTCGATCGGCGCAGCATAGCCGCGACCGCGCGTGCAAGTCAGCGCTTCAATACGTCCCGCTCCTCCAGCCGGCGGCCGAAGGCGAAGATCGCGGCAAGCGGCACGAAGAACCCGATGGCGAGCGACCACGCCACGATATACGGCAGGTTCTCGTAATGGCCGCGGCTGACGACGTAGATCTCGTTTAAATACTTCGTCTGCAACTGCCCGGCGACGAGCGCGAGATTCATAAACGATGCCATGAGCGCAAACCATGTGGCGCGGTGCCCCTTGGGCGCGTAGATCGCGCACAGCGTCAACAGCGGGATCATGCTGAGCTGCGCGAAGGGCGATGTGGCGGCCGTGTCAATGATGGCGATCGTGCGCGCGCCGAAGCCAAACACCCGCTCCGTCCAGTCGGCCAGCCCCATCACGAGCCCGAGTGCCGGCAACGACAGGATCGTCGTCACGATCGTGAGCCACAGCAGCACCGTCGGCACCGAGCGGCGCGTGATGGCGTCGGAGAACAGCCACATGCCGAGCAGCGCCAGACCGGCGCCGATCTGGCCGAGCGTGCCCTGGAACGCCTCGTCGAAGCCCAATACGTCGATCGCGAACCAGGTATAGCCCTGCCCGACGAGCGGTGCCGCGCGGTAGATGAAGATGATGACGGCAGCGTAGAAGATCGTGCGCTTGGTCGCCTCGTCGAGATCGTGCACGACGCGCATGAGCATGGCGCACACCACCGCCATGGAGACGACGAACACGATCTCCTGGTTGTAGGGGATGCCCGTCAGCGCAAGAACGATCACGAAGGCGCCGTAGGCGATGCCACCGCCGAGGATGCGCCAGTCGATGGCGCTGCTCTCCACCGGTTTGAGGGTGACCAGCGCGGCGCCGCTCGCCGAGATGACCGGGATGATGAGCCCCACCAGGAACACGGTCGAGTAGCTGTAGGCCGAGGCGATCCACCCGGCGACGCCGGCGACGAGGAAGATGCCGAACGACAGCGCGAGGCGCCCCAGCACCTGCACCATGCCAAGCTCGCGGTCGACCTCGCCTCTGTCGCGCGGGGTGCCGTCGGGGTTCTCGCGGTCGACGACCTCGGTGCTCATGGCGTCCGCCGCCACATCCTGGATGACGACGCCGAGCACGCTCAAGAAGGCGCCGAGACGGTAGAGGTTTTCCAGGCTCGCGAAGGTGAGCCAGCCACCGGCGGCACCGGCGAGGATCAGCAAGCCGAGCGCGATGAAGGCTGCGCCGATGAACACGTAAGAGCGCCGCTGCGAGCCCAGGATCGGCACGGCGTCGACGAGCTCGCCGAACACCATCTTCACGGTCCACGGCAGCGTGAGCCAGACGCTCAAGGCGGCGAGCTCGGCGGGGCTGAGCGTAAGCGCCTTCTTGACCCAAAAGCTTTCCGCGACCGCGATGAGGCCCAGCGCGCCGTAGGCGAAGTAGACCATCAGCAGCGGTAGATAGCGCGGGCGAAAGGCGCGGATTGGATTGAGCAGCGCGGTGGCGAGCTGATCCTTGAGGTAGGACCAGCTCCAAACGTTCGCCGTGCCGTCAGTCGTCGCCGCCATCAACGCGCTCCTGGGAATAACCCAACGGGTATGCGTGCCGGAGCGCGCGGTCCAGCCCGGATCGCATGCCGGCAAATAAAAGCGGCCGCGTGGAGCTCACGCTCCGTCGCGGCCGTCAAAGTCAGGGGAGCGTAGTGGTTATTTCGCGCGGCGATCGGGCAGCGGGTTGGCCCAGCCGAGATCCTGCCAGCTCTGCGGGATCGACGACGGTGAGGACGCGCCGCCGGCAAAGCTCGAACTCGGACCGATGGTGACCGCGCCCAGGGCACCGGTCATCGGTTTGTCGTCGGGATCGGCGTAGCGCGCGGTTCCGTCTGGGTTGGTGCTGGTGCTGGTATCGATGTCGAACGCCATCGCGGGCGGCGCCAGCACGGCGAGGCTCAGGAACGCTGCAACCAGGATCGGCAACTGTCGCATCGGGTTTCCCTCCGGCAAATCAGCAGCTTCGTTGCCGACTATGTATGGCGTTCGCGTGGCTTTCACCGCCCTCTTCGCCGAAATCGTAAATCCATGTGGCTCGCGAGCAACTTTTGGCCGGAGTGGCGGACGCGAAAAAAATGGCCCGGCCCGCAGGAGACTGAGCGGGACCGGGCCCAGTCGGCCCACAGCAGCGGGAGCTGGGGGCTCGGAGCACCAGGGAAAATCCAAAAGTTCAGCCGGCTAATCCTCAACTGTTGGGACAAACGGCTCAGCGCGCAGGCGATCGAGCCACGGCACTTTGCCGTTGGGCTCATCTTCCAGCCCGGCATCGAAGCGGCGCCGGAAGGGAAGCAGGTTGTCGGTGACCCGTGTCCCGGTATGCGTTGCGACGCGGGCCTGCGTTCGCTGCCGCCAGGCGCGCAACTGCTCGGAGAAGCTGACCGGCTCGCTCATGGCGTGCGCCCCTGCTGGAGCGCGAGGCCGCCGCGCGCCCGCTTGGCGCCATGCGCGGCGGCGGCGCGTTGGGCTGCCTGCGGGGTCGCGAAGGTCTTGCCGTCGAGCGAGAAGAATTCGTCGACAGCTGCGTGGAAGTGGAAGGCGTGGTCGCCCGCCTCGCGCACGACAATGCCGACGGCGTCGCTGCCGAGTTCGATGATGTAGGCTTGTGAGGGCATCAGTTCACCTGTCGCCGGCTCGCGGCCGGCGTCCTTGCGTTCAATTTTGCATCGATACTTTGGATCGATTGGAACGGCGGCTCAGGGGCCGCTTGCGTCGTGCTTCAACAACACGCGCAACAGGTACAGGCGGTTCCCGGGCGGGACGCTGTGCGACGCTTCACGATCGAGATTTCAAAACGTGCAGCCATGCGGCTTCTCCTCGGAGCTGAAGCGGCGCGATAAGCGCGGCCTCTTAGCGTTTGGTGTCGCGGCGCAAACTCGCTCTGCAAATCACCGCGGCCGACGATGAGCTCGCCGACGCATCCATAGAGCCTCGCGTCGAGCGAAGCGTCAAATAAGAATACCTGCAAACGTTAGCAGCACCGGCCCGTGATGGCGTGCGCGCCCATTGCACAATTCTGCATAAGCTAATCGGAATATCGTTATTCGGCGGCGCAATTCCCCGTACTAGGGTCGCGCCAATCGCCGGTTGCGCGCATCCGCGCCGGCCTCATCTCGCGGGCAGGGGCGGCCTCGCATGAACTTCCAGCAGCTTCGCATCATCCGCGAGACGGCGCGCTGCAACTTCAATTTGACCGAGGTGGCGAGCGCGCTGCTGACCTCGCAGTCGGGCGTCAGCAAGCACGTCAAGGACCTCGAGGACGAGTTGGGCGTGGAGCTGTTCGTGCGCCGCGGCAAGCGCCTGCTCGGGTTGACGGAAGCCGGTAAGGAGGCGGTCGAGATCGTCGGCCGCATGCTGCTGGAGGCCGAAAACCTCGCGCAGATCGCGGGGCGGCTATCGAGCGGCGACCAGGGCATCCTCAAGATCGCGACCACGCACACCCAGGCGCGCTACACGCTGCCGCCCGTCATCGCGCGCTTCAAAAAGGCGTTCCCGAGCGTGCGCCTCGTGCTGCACCAGGCGAGCCCCAAGGAGATCGCCTCCATCCTGCTCGACGGCGAGGCCGACATCGGCATCGCTACGGATGCGCTTGAAGCCAACGCCGGGCTGATCCCCTTCCCTTATTATACATGGGAGCACGCGGTCATCGTGCCGGCCGGGCACGAGCTGGAAAGCGTCAAGCCGCTGACGCTGGAAGCCGTCGCGGAATGGCCGATCATCACCTACGACGAGGGCCTCACGGGGCGCACGCGCATCGACGACGCGTTCGCGCGCGCCGGCCTCGCGCCCGAGATCGCGATGTCCGCGCTCGATGCCGACGTGATCAAGGCCTATGTCGAGCTGGAGCTCGGCGTCGGCATCATCGCCTCGATGGCATTCGATCCCGAGCGCGACACCGCCCTGCGCATGCTCGACTGCGCGCACCTGTTCAAGACCAGCACCTCGAGCCTCGCCATAAGGCGCGGCCGCTTCCTGCGCGGCTATGTGTTCCGCTTCATCGAGCTGTGCTCGCCGCAACTGACCGAGAAGACCGTGCGCGGCGCCATGCAGGCCGGTCCGTTCGGCGAGCGCTAGGCGCGCAAGACGAGCGGCGATCGACGCGATGATGCATTTGTGTACCACTGGGGCCCATTCGCGGCGCAATAGCGTGGCGGGGAACGGCGACCTGCGAGCGCGGTTCTCGCCAGAAGACAATGCGCGGGTTGCGGGCCGCCCGCGGGTCGGAATCGCGCGGAAGCGGCGCAACGCGGAAACAATTTTCCGGAGCAAAAGGCGCTTGCATGTGCCGACCCCTTTGCCGGCCCATGAAACCGAATAAGCTCAGCAGTTCTTCTTGGTTCGTGGTGAACGGGGGCGCCGCTACCTGTTTCTCGTACCCTTTCATCGGGTGAGGTCACGAACACAGAGGATGCTACTATGAAGCTTGCATTTTCCCGCCGCGAGGCCATCGCGCTCGCCGTGGCAGCCGGCGTCCTAGGCGGAGCCCAGCTCGCCTACGCCGCCGAGACGACGCTGCTCAACGTCTCCTACGACCCGACGCGCGAGCTCTATCAGGACTACAACGCCGCCTTCGCCAAGTACTGGAAGGCGAAGACGGGCGATGACGTCAAGATCAACCAGTCGCACGGCGGCTCGGGCAAGCAGGCGCGCGCCGTCATCGACGGGCTCGAGGCCGACGTCGTGACGCTCGCTCTCGCCGGCGACGTCGACGCAGCTCCACGCCAAGGGCAACCTCATCCCGGCCGACTGGCAGAAGCGTCTGCCCAACAACGCCTCGCCCTACACCTCGACGATCGTGTTCCTGGTGCGCAAGGGCAACCCCAAGGGCATCAAGGATTGGCCCGATCTCGCCAAGGCAGGCGTCGAGGTCGTGACGCCTAACCCGAAGACCTCGGGCGGCGCGCGCTGGAACTATCTCGCCGCGTGGGGCTACGCGCTGAAGCAGCCGGGCGGCAGCGATGCCGCCGCCAAGGAGCTGGTCGGCAAGATCTACAAGAACACCAAGGTGCTCGACACCGGCGCGCGCGGCTCGACCACGACCTTCGTGGAGCGCGGCATCGGCGACGTGCTGATCGCGTGGGAGAACGAGGCCTATCTCTCGGTGAAGGAGCTCGGTCCCGACAAGTTCGAGATCGTGACCCCTGCACTGTCGATCCTCGCCGAGCCGCCGGTCTCCGTCGTCGACAAGTTCGTCGACAAGCACGGCACCCGCAAGGTCGCCGAGGCCTACCTCAACTATCTCTACAGCGACGAAGGCCAGGAGATCGCGGGCAAGAACTTCTATCGCCCGCAGGTCGCCAAGGTCGCCGAGAAGTACGCCAAGCAGTTCGCGCCGGTGAAGCTCTTCACCATCGACGAGGTGTTCGGCGGCTGGGCCAAGGCTCAGAAGACCCACTTCGACGACGGCGGCATCTTCGACCAGATCTACGGCAGCAAGAGCTGAGATCTCGCAACGGCTCCCGGGGAGCGCGGGCATCGCGTTCCCCGGGGCTGCCGGTCGGCAGCCCCGCGGCAAGCCCAACCTACGCCCACTTCCCGCGGGGCAAACCTACCAACGCCGGCCGCAGCGGTGTGCGCCGTCTCCCCGGGGAGGGATCCGGGGGACGGTACCGCGGGAAGACGGCGCAACCGAGCTGACGCGACGACCCAAACGACGAGAAGCGAAGCGAGGTTCCCCATGGATACGACCCTCATCGTCCCCGGACTTCATGGCAGCGGTCCCGACCACTGGCAGACGTGGCTCGAGCACCGGCTGCCCGATTGCATTCGCGTCATGCAGACCAACTGGAGCGAGCCCGACCTGCCGCGATGGTCGGCGAAATTGCGCCGCGAACTCTCCCGCGCGCCGGGCCGCGTCACCGTCGTCGCCCACAGCTTCGGCTGCCTCGCCGCCGTGCAGGCCGCCTTCGACTACCGCGAGAGCATCGATGGATTGATGCTCGTCGCGCCGGCCGACCCGGAGCGGTTCGGGCTGAGCCCGGCGATCCCCGAGCGGTCGCTCGGCGTGCCCGCCGTCGTCGTCGCCAGCACCAACGATCCGTGGATGTCGTTCCGTACCGCGGTCGAGCGGGCGGAGGACTGGGGCGCGGAGCTGATCAACCTCGGGCCAGCGGGCCATATCAATCCGCAGTCGGGGTACGGCGCTTGGCCGCGCGGCTTGTCGATCCTGCGCGATCTGCAGCGCGAGAAGATTGAGTTCGTGCCGGAGCATCTGCGCTCCGACGAGCTCTATCGCCAGCTCGGAGACTTGTGATGGGGATCAGCACGATTGAATGCGCCGTTGCTCTGGAGCACCGCGGCCAGACCAACTTCACCGAGGTGTCAGACGAGCGCTTGACCTGGAGGCCGGATGGCTAAAAAATCATTATATATCAATATGTTATAGCGGATTATTTCCAACACAGCAGAGACGTTCCGAGGCGTGTTCGGGGGTGAGTGCAAGGCGAGTTCCGGAGTGCGTTTCGTCAGTCAGTCAGTGGCGTTTGCAGAGTGGGAGTTCAGTGATGTACGGGGGATTTGGGGGAAGAACCAACTGGGGGTTGGTTCTTGGAGCCGTCGGTCTTTTCGCAGCAACGCCTGCACTGTCAGCAGACCTCGGAGGGAGATTGCTGCACCGATCTTGAGGAGCGCGTCGCCGAACTCGAGGCGACTACGGCGCGCAAAGGCAACCGCAAGGTCAGCCTCACAGTCTCGGGGGGGTCAACGAGGCGGTGTTCTGGTGGGACGACGGCACGGAGCACAACGTCTATGCCGGCACGAACGATGATCGAGCAATCGCGGTTTCGGTTTCTCGGCGAGGCTAAGATCGATCAAGACGTGGTCCGCTGGCTACATCCTAGAAATTGGTCTTCAAGGCGATCCCTCAAATCAGTGGAACCAGCTGTCGCCCTTCTCCTCGAATATCAATCCCAGCAACGGCAGTTACGCTCTCTTGGTCCGCAAGAGCAACTGGTTCCTCAAGAGCAAGACATTCGGCCAGGTTTCGGTAGGCCTGAATGGCACGGCCACCTATCATCTTCTTGACGACGCCGACCCTACGCTCACGCGCAACGTCGATGACGCTGAAGGCGCTGCGATCTACATGTCGGCCTTCCAATTAAGGGCCAACGGGCTCCCGATCAGTCCTGGTATTTTCCCGTTGCGGTGGACGGACGCGCTGCGCGGCTTCAACAACTCCACCCCAGGCGACAGCGGCCGTCGCCAGGTTATTCGCTACGACAGCCCAATTCTGCACGGCTTCACCGGCAGTGCCGCCTGGGGGGAGGATGACCTCTGGGATGTGGCATTGACCTACAAGGGCGAGTGGAATGGCATCAGCGTCCTGGCGCGCGCAGGCTACGGTCAAAGCACCGATCCAGGACATCAAGTCGGGCCATCCGCTGCCTCGACGGATATTCCGACGAGCTATGTGGCAGGAGGCAGCACCTGCATATCTTCAAGCACGACCTCAGCGTCGGTTGGCCATTTTGAGTGCTCGTGGGGTGGGGCTGGTGCCACGGTGATGCATAATCCCACAGGCCTGTTCGTTTATGGTGGCTGGGGCAAGCAGCGCGTCGAAGTCGACGATAACGCCACAACGACTGCTCGGCTCGTTGAGCCGGACAGCACGGTGTGGTTCATCCAGCCCGGTATCGAGCACAAGTGGTTCGACCTCGGAAGGACAAACATCTTCGGCGAGTATCGCCACGACGATGCGGGTTCCAACCCGGGCAAGACCGTGGGAGCGAACATAAACTTCTGGCAGGGCGGTATCATTCAAAATATCGAGGCAGCTGACATGTCGCTCTATGTCGTTTATCAGCACGCGGACGGCTATATCCTTGGCAACAAGCAGACAGCCGGGGCCAAATTTGCTCCGAGCGGGAGGACGGACCTGGACGCCTTCCAAGAAGTGATCACCGGCGCAAAGATCAACTTCTGACCGTCGGCGTTCCGCCGAGATCAACTTGATAGTAGGAGAGCCGCCAAGCGCGGCTCTCTTTTTCGTTGCAGCGACCGCTCCAACGGCAGCGATCGCGCCTCATAAGCTTAGCTGTTTTTATGAGTTCCGCGCGCTTCGCGGCGTCGTTAACGTCGATTTGCGTGGCGGCACACTCGACAAGCGGCGGCACACTTGAGCTGGTCGGCAGACATCGCGATGGCGAAGGGGGGAAAGGCTGGGCGGACCCGCGCAACCCCGCGCATGCGCTCTCCTCTCGATCCATCCGCCGCGCTTCTGACGGTCATAGCAACAAACCTGAAGCGCCTGCGCACCCGCCAGGGCCACTCGCTCGAACGGCTGGCCAACATCGCGGGCGTCAGCCGCGCCATGTTGAGCCAGATCGAGACCGGCAAGAGCGTTCCGACGATCAGCCTGCTGTCGAAGGTCGCGAACGCGCTCGGCGTGCCCATCGCCAACCTGCTGGTGACGTCGGCTTCGCGCGCCACCGCCGTGCTGGCGCGCTCGCGCGCGAAGATCCTCTCGTCCAGCGCCGGGCGCTTTTCCTCGCGCGCGCTGTTTCCCCTCGATGCCAACCGGCGGGCGGAGTTCTACGAGGTGCGGCTTTCGGCCCAGCATCGCGAGCTGATCGAGCCGCGCGCCACGGGAGCGCGGGAGAACCTTATCGTCGTGCAGGGCAAAGCTCGAGCTGACCGTGGGCGGCGAGCAGCCGATCGTGCTGCCCGAAGGCGACGCGGCGGCGTTCCATGCCGACGTGCCGCGCAGCTATCGCAACCTCGACGGCGCCGACACTGTCATCCACGTCGTGGTGACGTACGTGGAGCCGGCCGGAGGCTCGACCGGCGTGTTCTCCGGCGAGTGATCGGGAAGGTTCAGTGGGCAGCAGCTTGGCGCAACAGCGCGCGCACGCCTCGAGCCGTCAGACGGCGAGGCAGATGTAGGTAATGAAGAACAGGCTGAGCAGCAGGCACGACCAAGAGAACAAAAAGGCCGGCGACATGCGCGCCTCCCGGGCATTAAGCATCATGACGGACTTTTAAGGCCGGCGTGTTCCGCCACCCAAACAACAAATTCTGCAGTCGTTATGCGAAAGCCTGCAAAGGCCGCGCGCCTGCTCCTGCGACATGCCCGGCTCACCTCGCAAACTCCTGAGCCTTTTCAATGGCCTTCGAGTTGGCTCGGCCACGCGAATTGCCCGCAGACGCGCGCTTCGTTGACACAAAACCTCAAGACCTGACAGTCTCCGCCCGCGCGTCTGATCTCGCCTGAAGATGGATCCCTCGGTGACATTCACGTACGGCGTCCTGATCGGCGTGCTTATCGGCGTGCTGTGGAAGCGATACAACGCGGCGCTGTGGGCGTGGCTGGAGAAGCTGGCGCCACCGACTGCGCCGGGCTCCGTCATCGTGCCGAGCCAGACCACGCAGATACCCGACACGCTGGTCGAGGTGCTGCCGCCCGCTCCCGCCTTCGCTCCGGAGGCGCTCGCAAGCCAGCTGCACACACTCGAGCTCGTCATCGAGCCGGAAGCGAGCTCGGCCGCACACCCGCGCGCGTTCGAGAACAATCCCAAGTTCGTCGAAGCGGTGCAGCTCCTCGCAGACCCCGGCGTGCCGGTCGACACCGTCAAGGACTACGCGCTCGGGCCGCGGTGGGTGCTCTCGTGCGCGGCGCTGGCGGCCTTGGCCAAGCGCCCCGACCGCAACGAAGTTGTGGGCCAGGTCCTCGACTACTTCGACAACATCACGCCGTGGGGCATCCACTTCGCGCTCGCCTATTTCCTAGCCTGCAACCCGCGCCCCGCGGTCGGTGCCCCGCTCGCGCACGCCAAGGAGTGGTGGCGCGACAACATCTTCATCGCCCCGCTGTTCCGCGACCACTTCGCCGAGCGCGAGCGTCTGGGCGACACGCCCGCGCTCGACCACGCAGTCATGAACGCGTCCGCCGCCCAGCACGCGGTGATCAAGCAGTTCCTCGAGCGCGTGCACCATCCGATGGCGGCGCGGCTCTCGCTCAGCCTCGATAGCCTGCGGCGCGAGAGCGTCGACCGCACGTTCCTCGCCTCGTTCGGCCGCTTCTGGACGAGCCCGAAAGGCCACGACATCCTGCTCGTGCCGGAAGCGTGGGGCGAGGCCCTCGACGAAGCGGAAGCGACCGCCCGCGAGGACTCCGTCCGCTCGCTGTTCGTCAGCGGCGAGACGCGCGTCGGCAAGACGTCGTTCCTGCGCATCCTCGGCCAGCGGCTCGAGCGCGAGGGGTGGACCGTGTTCGAGGCGGGCGGCGCCGACCTCATGGCCGGGCAGCAGTATTTCGGACAGCTCGAGGGCCGCATCCAGAAGGCGCTGGAGGAGCTCCACGTCTCCAAGCGCCTCATCTGGTACATCCCCGATATCCTGCAGATCGCCATGAGCGGTACGCACCAGGGGCAGGCGGCGAGCATCCTCGACCAGATCCTGCCGGCGATCGGCGCTGGGCGCCTGATCGTATGGACGGAGGCCTCGCCGGCGGTGACCGCGCGGCTCCTGCGCCTGCGCCCGACCTTGCGCAATACCTTCGAGATCGCGCGCATGGAGCCCCTCGAGGCCGACGAGACGCTCAAACTCGGGCTGCACCTGATGGATGGGCTCGGCGAGGCCGCGGGCGTCGAGATCGACGATGCCTGCGTCAAGACTGCCCTCGATCTGGCAAAGCAATACCTCAGCGGCTCGAGCCTGCCCGGGCCCGTGTTCGACCTGTTGAAACTCACGGCCGGCCGCGGCGCCAAGGGCGACACCGCGCGCATCGGGCCGGAGGATGTCGTCGTCACGCTTGCGCAGCTCACGGGCCTCCCCGTCTCGCTGCTCGACAACAAGGAGCGCGTCGATCTCGCCGCCGTGCGCGGCTACTTCTCCGAGCGCGTCATTGGCCAGGACGAGGCGGTATCGGCGATCGTCGAGCGCATCGCGATGCTGAAGGCCGGCCTGAGCGACGGCGGCAAGCCCATCGGCGTGTTCCTGTTCGCAGGGCCGACCGGCACCGGCAAGACGGAGCTCGCCAAGACGCTCGCCGAATTCCTGTTCGGCTCGCCCGACCGTATGATCCGGCTCGATATGAGCGAGTTCCAGACGCCGGATTCCACGTCGAAGATCCTCGGCAGCTCGGAGGCCGCACAGCCCACGGACTCGCTCATCATGCTGGTGCGCAAGCAGCCGTTCTCGGTCGTCCTGCTCGACGAGTTCGAGAAGGCCCATACCAACGTGTGGGACCTATTCCTGCAGGTATTCGACGACGGACGCCTGACCGACCAGCTGGGCCAGGTCGGCGACTTCAGGCATTGCATCATCATCCTGACGACCAACCTCGGCGCCACCAGCCACCGCTCGGGCGGCATCGGCTTCTCGCCCGCGGCCGATAGCTTCTCCGGCGAGCAGATCGCGCGCGCGGTCGCGCAGACGTTCCGGCCCGAGTTCCAGAACCGGCTCGACAAGGTCATCGTATTCCGCCCGTTGACGCGCGAATTGATGCGCTCGATCCTCAAGAAGGAGCTATCGCGCGTGCTCGAGCGGCGCGGGCTCAAGGACCGCGAGTGGGCGGTGGAATGGGAAGCGTCCGCGCTCGAGTTCCTGCTGGAGAAGGGCTTCACGCCCGAGATGGGCGCGCGACCCTTGAAGCGCGCCATCGACCAGTACGTGATCGCGCCGCTCGCCGCGACCATCGTGGAGAAGCGGTTTCCCGAGGGCGATCAGTTCGTGTTCGTGAGGAGCGACGGCCGCGCCATCCAGGCCGAGTTCGTCGACCCCGATGCGGATACCGCCGAGCCGGAGCCCGCGTCGGCCGCAGAGCCCGGCGAGCTGCCGGCACTGGCGTCGATGATGCTGGCGCCAAGCGGCAGCGACGCGGAGCTTGCCGCGCTCGAGAGCGAGAGTGCAACCGTCGAGGCCGCCATGCTGTCGCCGGAGTGGGAGGAGCTCAAGGCGCACCTTGCCGCGGCGATGGAGCAGAGCGGGTTCTGGTCGCGGCCTGACCGCTTCGAGACGCTCGCGCGCTTGGCGCTGCTCGACCGCATACGCGCGGCGGCCGATACGGGGCAGTCGCTGCGCTCGCGGCTCGCGCGCGGCACCGAGCGCGCCGGCAAATCCTCGCGCGAGCTTATCGCGCGGCTTGCGATGCAGCTCCACCTCGTCAAGGAAGGTATCCGCGACGCATTCGAGGGCGAGCCCATCGAGCTTGCGCTCGTCATCGAGCCGGCCCTCGACAAGCCGGCGGAGCGCGACGCCACGCGCGCCTGGTGCGGCCAGATGCTCGACATGTACCGCGCTTGGGCAAAGAACCGGAACATGCAGTTGACGGAAACGCGCGGCGACAACCACGCGGATACGCTGCCGATGCTGCTGATCAGCGGCTTTGGCGCGCACCGGCTGTTGCGCCGCGAGGCGGGCCTGCACGTGCTCGAGCTGTCCGACGACGACGGCCCGGCCCGCGCGACCGCCCGCGTACGCGTGGTCGCCGCTCCGCTCGGCGAGCTCTCGCCGGACAAACTCCGCCGGGCACTAAAAGACGCGTTCGACCGCGGCGGCGTGCCGACCACCGTGGTGCGCCGCTACCGTGGCGACCCGTCACCCCTGGTGCGCGACATGACGGCGGGCTGGCGCAGCGGCCGTTTCGACGCGGTGCTGCGCGGCGACTTCGATCTCATCGCCGCCGCACAAGCCTGACCGCGCCGCCGGCGTTCGCGGGAACCTTACGCTCTGTCATCGATTTATCCGTCCAGGCGAGGGCAGTCGGCAAGGAGACGCGTCATGGCCCGCAAGTATTCCAAAAGCGCTTCGAAGGACGTCAAGGGAGCGCTGCACAAGCAGAAGCGGGGCACCTTGAAGAGCGGCAGCGGCCGCAAGGTCAAGACCCGCAAGCAGGCGATTGCCATCGGCCTGTCGGAGGCGCGCCGCAGGGGCAAGAAGGTGCCCCAGAGGAAGGCCGGCTCGCGGTAGGGATCGGGCGCCTTGCGGCTGGGCGGCGGTGCCGCTAGCGGCTTTCCGGTTTCTGAACCCTTCTGATACCATCCAGGTCCTAGTGTGGAGGCCTAAAGTACCTCGTTTCGGAGTTCGTCATGGCCGCGCGCGCTTACTGGAAGGGCTTCCTGCGCCTATCCCTCGTCTCGATCGCCGTAGAGATCTACAACGCGGTCGAAAGCAAGGCCGAAATTTCCTTCCGCCAGATCCACAAGCCCTCGGGTCGCCGCGTCAACTACACCAAGACGGTGCAGGGCATCGGCGAGATCGACAACGCCGACATCGTGAAGGGCTACGAGGTCGGCGATGACACCTATGTCACGCTCGAGCCCGAGGAGATCGACGCGGTCAAGCTCGAGAGCAAGAAGACGATGGACCTCGTCCGCTTCGTCGACGCTGCCGACATCGACCCGCGCTACTTCGAACGGCCCTACTTCATCGCTCCGTCCGACGAGCACTCGGGCGAAGGCTTTGTCGTAATCCGCGAGGCGCTGAAGAAGACCGGCAAGGTGGGCTTGGCTCAGCTCACCATCTCGGGGCGCGAGTGGCTCGTCGCGATCGCGCCGTTCGGAGGATGGCCTGCTCATGGAGATGCTGCGCTACGCCGACGAGCTGAAAAAGCCCGCGCAGTTCTTCGACGAGGTACCCTCCGGCAAGCCCGACAAGGAGATGGTCGACCTCGCGGTCGAGCTCATCGGACGCAAGTCGGGCAAGTTCGTGCCGACCGAGTTCGAGAACCACTACGCCACCGCGCTCCGCGAGCTGGTTCAGAAGAAGATGAAAGGCCACAAGATCACCGCTCCGCACGAGGAGGCGCCGCGCGGCGCCAAGGTCATCGATCTGATGGCCGCCCTGCGCAAGAGCATTGGCGACAAGGAAGGGCCCAAGTCGAAGGCGAAGGCGGCGGCCGCCAAGAAGAAGACGCCGGCCAAGAAGTCGGCGGCGAAGAAGCGAGCCTAACGCACCGCCGCTCGGGAGGGATGCCGGATGCCGCGCAAGATCATCGAGTTCGATGCCGAGACGCTGCGCGCGCTTGACCTGCTCGCCTCCGATTCCATGAAAGACCTGCAGGATCTGGCGGACGAGGCCTTCCGCGACCTCCTGAAGAAGCACAAGCGTCCGGCGACCCTCAAGGAGGCGCTGCGCGAGAGCACGCGGCAGTACCCGGCCAACGATCACGCCGCGGTGCGCGGCAAGCGCAAGTTGTAGAGCTCGGGAACCCGGCCGCGCGTGCACGCTCCGCGCCAATCGCCCGCTCAGCAGGCCTAAGGCGAAGACGAGAAACCTTCCGTTAAGCGTAAGGCCAGCCCATCGCTTCCCTCGCGCCTAAGGCGGGCGCAAGTGCTGCCCCGAGACGGCATGCGAACCCGCGCGACTTGCCGGAACCAAGGGCCGTCGGCGACGTTGCACCTGTTCCCCGCACAAGGAGAAGCGTCATGTCCAACAACCCCAACAACCAGAGCGACAAGAGCCAGGCCAACCGCCAGCAGGGCGGCCAAGGCGGCGACAACCCGAATCCGAACAAGCAGCGCGAGGCGCAGAACGACCCCAACAAGCGCCAGCAGGGCGGGCATCAGGACGACCAGCGCGGCGGCCAGCAGAAGCAGGGCGGTCAGGGTCAAGGCCAGCAGGGCGGCCAAGGCGACAAGAGCAAGCAGCACGGCCAGTCGTAACCGTAGAGCGGTCCCGAGAGCGATCGTGAGCAGCGCTTGAGTAAACAGCGCCCGTTACGGACCGCAGCAGAGCAACGCAGCGATCGCCCGCTGCGTTGTTTTTTCATGCGCGGTGGCAATGCAAGCAAAACGCAGGCTGCTCGAGCCGAGCAACCCTCGGCATCGAGTACGATTACACCGCCCTCGGGAGCAACATTCAGCGGAACTTAAGTCCGTCCACATCGTTCCTCTCCAGCGGTCGAAACGAGGCCAGAGATGCACGAGATCATTTACCTCATCGGATTGGTTGTGGTGGTCATGTTCGTGTTGAGCCTGCTAGGTCTGCGCTAACAGGGAGAGCAGGCATGGCCAAAGAAGTCGCCGTCCGGGTGGAAACCAGCCACGTCGAATGGGGCCCGGTGTTTGCGGGAGCGCTCGCAGCCGCGGCCCTTTCGTTTGTCCTCTTGAGCGCGGCCGCTTCGCTCGGCCTGTCGCTGATCTCTGCCTATCCAAGCCACTCCTACGCCAAGACCGGCGGCACCGTCGCCGCACTGTGGTCGCTCATCGTGACCATCGGATCGTTCCTGCTCGGGGGCTATATCGCCGGACGCCTGCGCTCGTCCTGGCGCGAGGGCGGAGCCGACGAGGTCGCCTTCCGTGACGGCATACACGGTTTCCTCGTGTGGTCGGTGAGCATCGTATTCGGCGCACTGCTCGTCATGCTCGCCGCCATCACCACCGCTCAGTTGAGCGCAGAGGTCACCTCTAGCGCCGCTGCACGGGGCGACGGCGTGCTCTCGACCGCCACCGACACGGTGCTACGCGCCTCCCCGACCGCAGTACCCGCACCGCTGAGCCGCGACGAGGTTGCGCGCGTGCTCGCGGCCTCCGTCGCCAACGGACAGATGAGTGCCAATGACCGCAGCTATCTCGCGCAGGCCGTGGCCCAGCGCGCCGGCGTTCCGGCGGCCGAGGCCGAGAAGCGCGTCGATACCGCCTTCGCTGACGCCCAGCGCGCCGTCGACACCGCGCGCAAGGCCGCGGCGCTTACCGCCCTGCTGACCGCGACCGCCCTCCTGGTCGGCCTCGCCGCAGCCTGGTACGGCGCCCAGCGCGGCGGGCATAACCGCGACCACAATATCTGGGGCCGGCCGCCCGTCAGGCTTCGCGAGGGGCGGGTGCAGACGCCGCTGGAGTAAGGCCTTCCGGCAGCCGCACGCAAACCAAGCCGCCGCGCCGCAAGGCCGGCGGCATTTCGCTTGTCCGACGCGGGGCCGGAGTTGCCGGGCCTTCGCTAAATTGCTGCGCAACCCGGCGCATGTTCCCGCCGGAACAGCCAGAGGAACACCTCCGCGACAATATTGGGTCCAGAGACAGCCCAAACCCGCGGAGACGACCGATGAACAAGATGCTGATCGCCCTTAGCGCCGCTGCCCTCGCGCTGGCCTTGACCCCGGCGGCGCAGGCCGGCTTCACCGTGCCCTCCCTGAGCCCCAAGACGCTCGTCCAAAAAGCTTGTGACGACGGGGACTACGCCGAGGAGCGCGCAGAGGCGCGTGCCGAGGCACTCGAGGATGGTGCAGGATTTGCGTCGCGCCAGGCGAGCCTGCCCGAGCAGCCGCGCGCTCAGGCGGCCGCCGAGCCGGAGCAACCGGCGACGCCAGCTGCCAAGAGCACGGCCGATGCCACCGGCAAACCAGACGACAAGACTGAGGCCAAGACCGAGACGAAGAAGGCGGAGTTTGCCGAGCCTAAGAAGTCGGAGTCGAAGAGCGTAGCGTCCGCCGATGCCAAGAGCTGCAAGAAGTATTTCTCCTCCGTCGGCATGACTCTGTCGGTCCCCTGCGAGTAACGATCGGCGAAGGATCGCTTCAGCGTCGCGTGTTGGGCGAGCTAGGCGGCTCCTCCACGCGGTGGCCGGGAGCGCCTGGAAGCTCGGCCGGATGATCGGGAGGCGGCTCGCCCCGCGGCGGCTCGGGCACCGGAGCATCGGGCTCCGTCGCCGGCGGCTCCGGGATGGGTGCATCGGGCTCTGATGGCGGGGATTGCGGCTTGGTAGGCATCTTGTCTGAATGCGCCAGCGCCGCCCAAGTTCCTGCTCAGCTAAGCTCTACGCGCTCACTCCTCGCCCACCGCCTCGGGCTCTCGCACCCGGCGAGACTGCACCCCTTCGCCCCGACGCGGGCGCAATTCAGCGACATCGTAGGCGTCGACCCTCTCGCCGCATTCGGGGCACTCGAGCCTAAGCGCGACGGGCCACTCGTCGGTCCACTCCATACCGCAACAGCGATAGCTCATGCGCAGCCAATTACGTTTGATCGCCGCCACGATGTCTGTCCTCCGACCCACTTGCCCGGGCGTTGCCGATGTCGTTTAAGGTGATTCGGCCGAGCCTCGTTATGCCGGGACCGCAGGTCTCGGCCAGGCGGGAGCAGGCGTGCACAAATCCCCCGCGCCAGCCGGGGGAGCGGCGCCGGGGCCGAGGGAACGGGGATCGCGCAAAGACGCGCCCAAGGGAGGCAGAATGGCTCGCTCCGGTAGCGGACGGCGCATCTTGAGTTTGATCGCCGGGCTGCTGTTGATATCGCCGCTGGCGCCCGATGCCGCGCGCGCCGATCCCGCCGCAACGGAAGCGCCGGCCGACATGCAGAAGCGCATGGCGGTCTATCGCAAGAAGCTCGCCGAATACAACAAGGCGTGGGACGCCTACGAGAAGGTCGCGTCACCCTACTGGCGCTCGGTCACCGAGAAGCGCAGCGCGCGCCGCGCCAAGCGCGCGCGCGGCGGAACGATCACGGCCGAGGACTACGAGTTGAAACAGCCGCCGGCCTACGGCGGGCCGCCCAAGCCGAAGAACCCGGAGGAGGAGAAGAAGCCGCCGCCCCGTTCCATTCCCGTCGTGGAGGACTTCCTCGCCAACGCCAAGGAGCACTTCGGCTTCAAGCCGCAGGCGGCCGCGAGCGAGGTCGAGTTCAAGAAGGCGTATGCCAAGGTCGCCTCCGCAGCCGGCCTGACGAAAGAGGCATCCGTCAAGATCTACGGCTTTGAATCCGGCGGCAACGGCAAGTACGACGTGCAGGCCGGTCTCGAGTACGACACGCCCGGCGCGCACGCGATCTCCACCGCGCTTGGCTACAACCAGCTCCTGACCACCAACTCGGTGGAGCTGCTCGCGGAGGCAGGCGACGGCTTCGTCGCGGCGCTCGAGAAGGCCGCAGCAAGCGCGAGCGGTGAGCGCAAGGCGCAGCTCCAAGACAAGCTCGCCGTCTTGAAGAAGATGATCGCCTTTTCGCGCACCGTGCCCGACGACTGGAACGCCCACGACCGCCTCGGCAAGACCGGCAAGGGGCTTGGCGTGCACGCGCTCAACCTCGACGTCGATGTTGGGCCACTCCTACAGACCGAGAAGCTGCTCACCTCGGTCAAGTTCGCGCGCCGTCTCGGCTATACGACACCGCTCACCGCGGCCGAGCTCGAGATGATGAATCTGACCGGCGACGGCAGCGGCTTCGATATGGTGCAGATGCCGCACGATATGCGCGAGAAGGTGCCGACCTCCAACTTCTTCCAGCGCGGGGGCTACGAGCGCAACCCGGTTGCGGAGCGCAACAACACCGTCGCCAAGCTGCTTAGCGCAACTGACGCGAAGATGCTGGAGGAGGCGAAGCTGCAGGGTGCCAAGGACCTCGCCGCCGCGTTCGACGAGGCGCAGGCCGCGCGCAAATAGGCCCGGGCTCTCGCTGGGGCCTGACGTCGCGTCGTCCGCGCGGCTTCGTTCAACATTTAGGCAATTTGCCAACCGAGCTCTAACGCCGGTGTGGCATGGTTTTGCGCCAGGTTGTCTCAGCTCCCGAACACATTCCTGCCGGGGACCTTCATGCCGTCCGCCACGCGCCGCCCAACGCGCCGCCAGGTTCTCAAGACGGCGGCGGCCGCGGCTGCCGTGGCCGCGCTCCCGCGCGCAGCACTCGCGGCCGAGACCACGGGCAAGCGCTTCATCGTCAACGACGCGAGCCGCTTGAACCCCACGCCGGTCTACCGCCACTGGATCGTGGGCTCCGACGAGCAGAGCTTCTTCATCGAGCACCTGCGCCGTGAATTGAAGGATGCCGCGGCTGCCAAGCGCCCGGTCGCAGTCGCCGCCGCGCGCCACTCCATGGGCGGCCAGAGCATCCCGCGCGACGGCACCGCCATCACCATGCAGACGTTCCGCTGCGAGCCCGATACGCGCGCCAAGACCTACCTCGTCGACGCCGGCACGCGCTGGCATCAGGTGATCTCGACCCTGGACCCGTTCGGCTTCTCGCCCGCGGTGATGCAGTCGAACGCCGACTTCGGCGTCGCCAGCACCTTCTGCGTCAACGCGCACGGCTGGCCGGTTCCCTACGGGCCGTTCGGCTCGACGGTGCGGGCTATCAAGCTGATGCTCGCCGACGGCACCATCCTCACCTGTTCGCGCACCGAGAACGCAGAGCTGTTCGGGCTCGCCATGGGCGGCTACGGCTTTTTCGGCATCATCCTCGAGCTCGAGGTCGACATGGTGCCGAACCTGCTGCTCAAGCCGGCGTTCGAGGAGGCGCCGGCGGAGACGTTTGCGCGCAAATTCACCGAGGCGATCGACGGCGACACCGGCGTCAAGATGGCCTACGGGCGCCTCAACGTCGACCGCGATAGCTTCTTCCGCCAGGCGCTGATGATCACCTACCGCGCGCTGCCGACGCCCGAGGACGGCTTGCCGAAGGCGACAGTCAGCAGCGGCGCCATGACGGCGATCTCGCGCGACCTCTATCGCGCGCAGGTCGGCTCCGAGCTCTTGAAGCGCGTGCGCTGGTTCGCCGAGATCGACCTCGGGCCCGCGATCGGCTCCGGCATCGCGACGCGCAACTCGCTGATGAACGAGCCCGTCTCGAATTTCGCCAGCGACGATCGCAGCCGCACCGACATCCTGCACGAATACTTCGTGCCGGTGGACCGCTTCCCCGAGTTCCTCCAGGCCTGCCGCGAGATCATTCCGGCTAAGATGGTGGAGTTCCTCAACGTCACCCTGCGCTACGTCGGCGCCGACGAGACGAGCGTGCTCGCCTACGCGCCCCAGCGCCGCATCGCAGCGGTCATGTCGTTCTCACAACAGATCACGCCGGAAGCTGAGGCCGAGATGCTGCAGCTCACCGAAGCCATGATCGACCGCATGATTGCCATCGGCGGCAGCTTCTACCTGCCCTACCGACTGCACGCGCGCCGCGACCAGGTCTGGCAGGCCTACGCCAACACGCCCCGCTTCGTGGAGAAGAAGCTGCACTACGACCCGGGCCTTCTATTCCGCAACGCCATGTGGCAGGCGTATTTCGCACCCTAATCTTTCACTCCGCATTGGGACCAGCCGCCGATGGACCGCACGCAAAAGATCGCCCTGGGCTTCGCCGTCGTGCTCGCGCTCGTGACCGCGCTCGGCTTCATCCCCGGCCTCACAGATGCGGAGGGGCGCACCTTCGGCATCTTCAAGCTCAACCTGTTCAACGACATCCTGCACTCCTCCTCCGCGTCGTGGGCGCTCGTCGCCGGGCTCATCTCGAAGCGCGCCGCGGTATTGTTCCTCAAGATCTTTGGCACGCTCTATTTCCTCGATGGTGCCATGGGCCTCGCCTTCGGATCTGGGTTCCTCGACCTCGGCATCATCCGCAACGGCATCCTCGACTGGCCTATGAGCTTCAAATTGCTTGCCAGCGCGCCGCACCTCGTCCTCGGCGGCGTTGCCATGTTCGCGGGCTTCGTGCTGGGTAAGGACTGAGCCGATGCTGCGCGTGCTCAAGTGGGTCGCCATCGGGCTTGCCGCGCTCATCGTCGCGGCGCTGATCCCTGTCGTATTCACCGAAACCGTCTGCAACGCGCCGGCCGACGCGCAGGTCGAGCCGTTCAAGTCCGTCCTCGATCCGGCCGACCGCCGCGACGAGGTCAACACCTACCTAACCTACCCCGAATGGTCGATCGTGCATGCCTACGAGGACTTCGCGGCCGTCACGCGCCAGGGCAGCGAATCCGATTTCGGCTACTTCGGCTCGATTGCGAGTTACTGGTCGAACCTCTGCCGCATCCGCCGCATCGCGTCCTCGCGCGCGCCGGTACCGTTCGAGACGAAGACCGTGCTCTACGTGATCGGCGTCAGCTTCGCGGCCGAGATGGGGATCAAGGGCTTCTACGAGGAGACGGTCGGACGCGTGACCTCGTGGCTGCGCGGGCCCCAGCGCACGCCTGAGGACGCGTTCGCGCTGAAGGTCGCCGACGAGTACGCGCTCTTTTTACGCCAGACCCCATGGTACCGCTTTCCCTTCGGCGAAAAATTGAAGGCGTTCTGGGCGGAGACGCCGCTCATCGGCGGCAACGTCATCCGCAAGATCGAGCGCCGCGGAGCGCTGTCGCTCGAGTACGCGGTCAAATCCGTCTACGCCAAGGCGCTCGGCGCCCTCGCCGGGCTCGATCCCGCCCCGCTCAAGATCCGCAGCGTGGTCGCGAGGCTCGACAAGAGCGATATGGCTGCAGACGACCGCATCACGGTCATCAAGATCCTCGACGACGGCCGCACCATCATCGAGACGCCGCGCTACCGCACATTTACCGAGATCATCCGCGGGCTCGCCGCGCGCGGGCGAAACTTCACCGAGATCGCCGGCAACGATGATATTCTGGTGACGGTGAAAGCGCCGCCGGGCGAGCCCCTCGATTTCGCCGGCGCCACGCCGCTGTTCGAGGTGCCGATCCAGGCCAAGCCCGGCTGGCGCCGCGTGGGGCTCGACGTGAAGGTACCGGCGCTGACCGAGCTGATCCGCAAACTCGCCACCACAAAAGTCGAGCTTGAGCATGTCTACGACTACTGACGGCCGGGCCCACGAGCCATCGCTGCTCAGGCGCGGGGCCAAGCTCGCAGCGGCGGCCTTCGCGGTCGTGCTGGCGTGGTTCGCCGCCGTCGCCGGGCTCGCCTACGTCGCCGATCTGTCGCCGACCGTCATCGTGTTCGGCCCCGAGGCGACGACCATGGCCGCCATGAGCCGCAGCGACACTCTCGTGCTCGAGGGCGGACCTGGCTTCATCGTCGTGCAGGGTTCTGGCCGCGGCTACGTACGCAAGCTCTATGCCGAGGGCGCGTGGCTGGTGATGCCGTCCAACCTCGACGGCTGTGGGCTCGGCAGCTACCTGCGCGAAAAATTCGGCCGCGGAAAAGCTCAAGCCGGCGCTTGACCGCGGCGATGGCGATGGCGGGCGTGGTCGCATCGTAGCGAGCACGCTTGGGCGCTACCGGCGCGTGTTGCACTTCTCCGACGAGACCAGCGACAGCGTCTTGAGCTCGCCGTTGACCTCGGCGATCCGATTCTCCCGCTCCTCTTCGCTGATCGAGGGAAATAGCGCCGGCGCCAAATCGGATTTGCGCGCGTTGAGCTTCCCCGCTTCGGACTTCATGCGCTCGCACGTCATGTTCTGGTATTTGTCCGCGGCGACTTCGGCCGGCGGGATGTCGGTGTGAGCGGATGAGGCACAGCTCGCAAGCCCGCCGGCGACGAGCGCCAGCCCGAGCGGCGCCGCACATCGCATGGCCACAGACAGCGGCGACACGCACGCGACTTTCGAGCCTACGCCGAACATCCACATGGCGCAGAGCCGTGCACCCCAATAAGGGCAGGAAAATGCCCGGAGCGGGATTTGCGAACGGCGTTTCAAGGCGCAGTTGCAAGGCGTTACGAAGCCGTAGCTGTCCCACCGAGCATACCTTCGCCGACAGCGATCGGCCCGCTCCACCGAGCGCGACGGATGCGGACGCCTGATCCCGATCGCTCAATACTGGACGACGCAATCAAAGCCGCCGCGGCGCAAGGCCGAGCAGCGCTGCTGGGCCTCGTCGGCGCTGGCGAACGGACCGAGCCGCACGAGAAATACCGGCCCCTTGTTCTCTGCGACCGCCCGCTCGATCCTCAGCATATCTGACCTGAACTCGGCCCCGTGCTGGGAGACGAGGCGTACCGCGAGCGCATAGGCCTCGCTCTGGGTCTGCACGCGCGCGACTTGCAAGCGGATGCCACGCGCGGCCGCAGCCGATGGGGAGTCGCTCGAAAGCACCTCGGTCGCGAAGACTGTCGGCTCTTTCGCGTGCGCCTGCGGCGGCGCTATCGTCGCCGCGTTCCAGGGCGGGTTGGCCGGCGCGGTCGCGTCGATCGAGGTCGTTGTGAGAAAGCTCTGGGACTTCGGCTCGCGAACCGATGACGCAGGCGAGCCCTTAGCGGGCTTGCCAACCACCACCGATCCCGAGCTGCTGATGCCGGCCTCCGCGTGTGCTGTCGGCTCTCCCGCGGGCACCGTCGGCGGCACGATCCTCGCCGCGCCCCAGAGCGATGTCGCGGACTTAATCGGGTCGATCGAGGTGGTTGTCAGGAAGCTCTGCGGCTTTGGTCCGCGAGCCGACGTACGCAAGCGCTTGGCGGGCTTGCCCACCACCACCGATTCCGAGCTACTGATGCCGGCCTCCGCGTATGCGGCCGTGCGATTGTCCGCGGCGTCGGCGAGCTGCGAGGGCGCCAGCCCGTTCTTCTCCGCGATGGCGCCGGTGAGATCGGCGATTGCTTGGCCCGGCTTGCCAAGCGCGCGATAGGCGAGCCCGCGGTAGTAGAGCGCTTGCGCAGTATCGTGCGAGCCCAGACCTTCCTCGAGGGCGCCGCTCAGCGCCTCGATGGAGGCCTCGACCGCGCCCTCGCGATAGGCCTTGATGCCGATTTCCAGCGATTTCCGCGCGCCCGTTCCGTCGCCGGCGGCAGCCGGCAACGCGCCGGCCCCCGCCAGAAGCACAACCATCACCGCGCTGCGCAGAAGCCGCCTCATCCGCCTCGCCGGGTTCGCCACAATCGGCCCCGAGTAAATCCGATTTGCCACGAGGGAATCGTGTTCCGGGCGCTCGTTTCCTGCGGTATTTTCGGCAAAGATGCGGATAAGGACGCCGCCCAGCCCGCGAAACCGCGCCGGCCAAGGCGCTCACCTCATTCGGCCGTCCCGAGTTAACTCGGCAGCGAGCGTGGCAAGGCTGGGCCCGGCTCCAGGTCTGCCTCCTTCACGACGTCGTGTTACGCGGGTGTTTCCAGGGGAACATCGGAGGGTCTCTCGAGCCACCTAGGGTTAGCGTGCTCATGTCGAGCATGCAGCCATGGAGACTTTCATGCCGATACGAATTGCTGTTCTCGCCCTCACGGCGCTTACGCTTACCATGCCAATGGCACCCGCTGAAGCCGGGCGCCTCAAGGAGCTTGCCAAGCTCAGCGTGAAAGGCGTGCAGGCGCATCTCCTAGTCACGAAGATCGTCGCGAAGTGCAGCGTGAAAATCGTTGCTACAGGGAAGCCGTGCTGAGCCGAGAGGGAGCGTCAAGGCGGGATGCTCCCTCAATTCACGCGCCGAGCGCGTGAGACGTCGGACCACGACTGGCACTACCCGAAGACGGCAACACACTTTGCGCTATCGATTAGCCGGTCTTCTCGCACATAGCATATAGACTGCAGCGAAGAGATACAGATAGACCCAAACGGCGGAATTGAGCCGCAACGACAGGCTGCGCTGCAACCGAAACTGTGAGTTGGTGACCTCGCGAATTATGCCGTGGTCGTTAAAGAAGAACCGGCCGTCTTGCACGGTCGGATCCCCCATTCCGGTCAACGGAACCAAAAAGAACAATGTAGCAATGACGTATATAAGAGCTAACGCAATCACTAACCGGGCAGTTACGGGAACGAGGGCGAGAAATTCGCGCAGGCTAATCCGCGTCCCTGGTGCTCGCGTGCGTGCCCCCGCCGCTGCTCCTAGAATCGAAGGCCGCGCCGCCACCTGCAGCGCGGATAAGATGGTGCGCCACTACGAAGTCTGGGGCGGAGTCGAGAATCGGAGCGGGACGCAGTTCTACCTCAAGATGAGCGAAACCGAAGAGAGCGAGGTTCACCTCCTCTATGTCGAAGGAAAATGGAGCGGCGATCAGGTGAACCTGACGACCACGCTGGTCGCGCCCGGCATACCGACGACGACGCGATTGGAGAGGAACGAGGCCGGCGAAGACACTACGACCGTGATCGGCGGCCATCCAGACACGCGCGCGCCCATCGCGTTTTCACTGCGACGCGGCACGCTCGGCGACATCGAAGCGCGCTGCAAGGCGGGCGCGTCGTGATGTACAGCCGCAGCAAGGATCGCATTGGACGCAGCTGAGTTCGCTCCGCACTCGCGGCACGCCAGCAGCTTCTATTGTCCGGTGAAGATGAAGCCCGCCCAGAAATAAGGATGCGCGTAGGGGTGAACGGGCCCAGGTGGGGGCGTGATCGGCGCCGCGGGGGCTTCGTTGCTTCCCGTCGTCAGCTCGACCGGAGCGCGCCGCGGCCGCGACACCGATGCGGACCTCAATTCTTGCGCAATCGATGCTAGCTGAGCGCCTTGCAGAGTTCCGTGCGCCGCGGCGACATTAGCGTAGCCGTTGAGATCGTCCTGGGTCGCCTCGCGAAGCCACGTCTGCGCGCGGTTCAGCGCCGCGGGTGGATCCAAGCCACCCTCCAGGTGCAGATCGTAGAATTTCGCCATCAGCAACGCGGTTGCCGCGTCTGATACCGGCCACAGTGTCCCGAGCACGCCAGCGGCGCCGAGCCCGATGAAGGTGGCGGGCAAACCCATGAACTCGTCGGGGCTGCTGGTAATGTCGTAGAGACCGGTTTCGCACGCCGAGAGCACGACGAGCCGCGGGCGGCCAAGCCCTTCAGCTTCGAGCAGCCGCCCCACGCTGAGGGGCGCCGCGTCGTGCATGAGCAGCGCCGACTGGCGCGGATCCGTCCACGAAAACGAGCCGTGGGAGGCGAAATGCCAGTACGTCCTCCCCTTGAGGCCAGCAAGGACCCCCTCGGGCGTCGCCGCCCCGCCCTCGAGCACGGTGCGATCGGCGTCGGCGAAGTGAGAGGCAACAAATGAGGCTTCTTTCGCGGTGCCGGGCAGGTCGCCGGTCGGATTGACGACGGCGGCAAGTGTCGCACGTTTCGCACCGGCCACAAGCTCATCCCCCGCCGCGAGCGCTTCGAGACTTGGCGCATAGACAATCTGGTAGTCGTCGGCGAATTGCCGTTTGCTCACTGGATCCTGCGCGAGGCCGAATGGCAGAATCCCGAGCCACCCCGATGGCATCCAAACGAGCCGCGTGCCGCGCTTGACCCCGCGTTCCTTGAGAGCTGCATCGAGCTTCCCGCCAAAAAGACGCCAGAGATCAGGTCCGATGCGGTCGATGCCCGCGGTCCATTCGGGCCACCGCCGTTCGGCGTCTTGCCCTTCCAGATAGTTGACGAAATAGGCGCCGATCCAGCCGGTGTTCGGCACGTCCTTGGGCCCGACAAGTAGCTCGGTAAGGCTGCTTGTGTTGAGTGCGGGGACGTCGAGGACTGTGAGCTCCGTGCCGGCCTTGGCCGCGCTCACCACCAGTAGCCGTCCTCCGAAATCCGTCACCACCGGCATGACGACCGTACCGCCGGCAGCGGCGACGCGGCGCGCCTCGGCGAGCGCATGCGTCTCTTCGCCTATGCCTTTGCCGGCCCCGTCAACGAGAGCAAACAGCTCGCGGCGAAGAGCGATCAGCTTGTCGATGGCGGCCGCAAGCTCGGTTCCGCGCGCTGCATCCGCGGCCTCCTGACCTGCGCGTATGGCAACCCGCAGATCATCGAGACGGCGCCGTTGATCGTCGGAGAGATTGTTGGCTTGCAGTTTCAGCGCCACGGCGAGCAGCCGCGCGCGCCCCTCGTTGGCGAGCCCGAAGGCCCCCTCCGTCTCGCCCCGTTGCAGGGCGGCATAGGCGGACTCGGCAAACAGTGGTCCGGCGTCGGCGATGAGAGCCCGCGCCTGCGCGTCCGAAATACCCTGTCCGAAAAGCAATAGGAATGCCTCGCGGGCGCTGGCGTGGATCGGTGCGACGAGCGTCCATTCGTCGGATTCCATGAGCACTCGACCCAAAAGCCGCGACGTGCGCAGATGGTCGAGCGGTGCGGCATCGCGCGTGAACACGGTGAGAGCCGCCCTAAAGCTCTCGACCGCCTTTTGCCGGTTGCCGGCCCGCTCTCCCCGAGTGCGAGCGGCATACGTCTGTCCCAAATTGCGTTGAGCTTGGGCCCACAGCTGCGGGGTCGACTTGCGCGTGAAAACGGTGAGAGCCGCCTGCAGACACGCGATAGCCTTCTCCTGATTGTCGACCCTGTCTCCGCGCATGCGACCTTGATAGGCGATCGCGAGGTTGTTTTGCGCCTGCGCCCACTGTTCGGCATGAGTATCGCGCGAGAACACCGACAGCGCCGCTTCGAGGTGGGCGATTGCCATCTCGCGGTTGTCGGCCTGCTCGCCGAGCAGCCGCTTGCCAAATGCGTTGGCGAGATTGTTCTGTGCCGCGGCCCAACGGTCGGGCTCTTTGTCGCGCCCGATCACCGTCAGCGCTGCCTCAAAGCGCGCAATCGCGTCCTCCAAGTTTTGCGCGCGGTCGCCCTTAATGCGGTCCCAGTAAACGATAGCGAGATTGTTCTGCAGCTGCCCCCAAAGCTCGAGGTCGTTCTCGCGCGAGAACACCTCCCGCGCCGCCTCGAAGTGCGCGATTGCCGTCTCTTGGTTGTCGGAGCGCTCGCCGCGGATACGCTGCCAATAGGCGATGCCGAGATTGTTGTGCGCCATCCCCCAGTCCTGGCCATCCGTCCCGCGCGTCAAGATTGTCAGGGCTGATTGCAGATAGCCGATCGCCTTCTCGATGTTGTCGGCAGACACTCCACGCGTGCGACCGACATAGAGGGCGCCGAGCCCGAACGAAAGCTCGGCCTTGAAACGTTGACGCGGGGTCGCGAGGGACCATGATTTAACTGCCGCCTCCAGGGCGAGCGCGTGTTCGCCCAGTCCTATCTTCTCCTCGGTATCGCGCGCCTGCTGCCACGCCAGGTAGGTGCTCGCAAGTTCAGCGTTTTGTGCTTGATGCAAATTGCCTTGCTGCGCCGAGGCTTTCGCGCCCGCGATCGCGACGGCACCGACAATCAGGAGATGGATGAATGAGAGGCGCAATCCATCCTCCATTGTTGTGTCGGCGTGCGCGGCAGGGCTAGGCCCCAACAGTGACACCCTCGTGGCGAGAACGACCGCCGCGGTCGAGTTATTCGGGCGCAGCACAATCTGTGTCGCCGGGGTGCATCGCTGTTCCCTGCGTTACAGCCAGGAAGAAGCGGGCGGCGCATAAGGATGTAGCAGACTAAGGTTTGGGCCTCAGAAAATGGACGCCGCAACCCTCTACACGATCGTTACTTTGATCTCGGGCGAGCACCGGACCAGCACGCGTGGGTTTCCGAGCGCGGTCCAGTGCGAGCGTGCAGCCACGCTGCTTCGTGACCAAGCTCCGCTCAGCTCCAAGACGCAGATTTATTGCGTCAAGCACGAACGGGCAGATCAAGCGAACGTCAATGCCGATTTTCTCGAAGGGAGCGAGGACTAGGCAGGCACAGCAGGTGCACGGCCTAAGTATGGGCGCTCAGCCGATCGCGCATTGCGCTCCCGACGGCAGCTTCGGTCCATACGCAGACAGATGCGGACGTCTACTGAATTGGTGTGTCGGCACAACCGCAAAAACGTCAGGGGTTCTCTGGGAAATAATGGAGTGTGCTCCGGCAGCTCGCTGCCCACTCCTCCTTGGTCATTTGCGTCTGTGGTCCCCACTGATTCATGCACTCGGCGAGCTCCTTGGCGGTCTCCGGAGTGTTCTTCTTGGAGTCTTGCAAGATCACGTCTGCCTCATTCGGCGCGTTCTGCTTTGGCTGCTGGCTTTGCGCGAATGCACTCTGCGGGCATGGGCATAGCAGGACGATGCCAAAGGCGAGTGCAACAACTCTGATGTACATAGCGACCTCCACGATGAGTGGCGAAGCGCCCCGCTGGTGAAGAGTGACGAACAGGCGCCGCGTTCAAGCATACTTGGGTCTTGTAAGGAGCGTAGGGCCCGCAAAAGCTAGACGCAGCCATAATTGCATTCCAGCGTGAATTTTGGGCCCCAATTAACGGCAGCCCAGCTTTCAAAGCGCTGCAGCCGCGGTCCCGTTCGCTAGTTAAGCCGCGACCCCCGTGCGTGACCGCGTCGCGATGGCTTCACCCGCTTAGCGGACCAGCGGTTAAGTGGGTGTCTCTGTCGGCGCCGGGCCGTTGGCATTCGGCACTCAAGAGGCAGTCGCATACAGTCCATGATCTTGCGCCGAACTGGTTATCGATCGCTGGGCTGTTGCGGTTAAAACTCATCTGGAAATTCATGGTGTTGAAGATGTGGGCTAAAGTTGTATGGCAGAGCTGGCGATCCCATCTAGCCAAACGTGCCCTCTGTATCGCAGACTTCCCTCTCAGGGCACTCCCCCAAGCCGTCGCGGATCGCCCCTTTCGTTGTCCTGCATAGCCACTGCCGAGCATTCACGCTTTTTGCTTCGTGGGACCGTCCATGTTCAAGAGCCTGCGCACAAGTACAAAAATTCTACTTCTGTGCGGCATGTTCGGCATCTCAATCGCCGTGACGACTGCCGCGCTGGTCGCGGAAAAGCAAATTGCTATTGCGTTCGCGCGCAAGGAGTTGGTCGGCAGCAGATATTTGGCGGCCGTTCGCGACATTTACCCCGCAATATTGATCCAACAAGTTGATCTTTCATTCGCGCGGCCGAGGCCCTCCCCCGACGAACTTCTGAAGGGACTTGCCGCCGCCGAGGCCGAAGCGGCTGGCCGTTTGCAAACTGCCGAGCTCGAGCAGGCTCTTACACAAGGCCTCCGCAAGCTTTGGTCCGACAAAACCGTCCAGAATGCTACGCAACCGGTCTTGGAGGCGCTTGCAAGCGCGCAGGAGCTGGCCTCGCGCGTCGGCGACGACTTAAACCTCACGCTCGATCCGGACCTCGACACGTATTACGTGCAGAACATTCTGATCGAAAGGCTCCCGGCACTTGTCGGCCAGCTGGGCGAGATGCAGGCACTGATCCGAGCGGCCATTGCGAAAGGCTCGTTGGCGAGCGAGCACATCGCGCGTCTTGTCTTTCTCGACACCTCGATACGGGCGACCACTGATGGAGTGAAAAGCGATCTTGCGGCGGCATACCGCGGAAATACCGATGGCGACCTGAAACGGAATGTCGATACGGCGTTCGAGACTCTGATTGCAAGCACACAGGACTATTTGGGTGCGGCCAATGCACTCCACATCGGCGGTGAAATCAAGAACTTCGATCTCCCTTCCGTCGAACGTGCTTTTTCCCGGGCCGTTGATAGCACGGTCAAAAATTGGGCGATCGCGCAGACCGATCTCGATCGGCTTCTCCAATTGAGAATCGACAACTTCGCGAGGAATTTGCGCCTGAGCCTCGCTTTAGTTGGGGTTCTTGTAAGCATCAGCATTCTTCTCGCCACAATGACACACCGACATATCGTGTCGTCGCTGGGTAATCTCGAGGAGATCGTAGCAAAGGTTCGCGAGTACGAGCTCCCGAATGCTGCGAGCAATCGAAACACCAAAGACGAGTTCAATTCGCTCACTGGCGCGTTCAACGATATGCTGGCCGAGCTTGCCGCCGGGCGGGAGCGCGAAATTGCCGATCAGGCTCGAACCGCTCAGCAGACGTTACTAACCACGATGGGCGAGATGGCGGCTTCAATTGCTCACGAGCTCAACCAGCCGCTGGCCGCGATCGTAACCAATGGCAATGCGGGCTTGCGCTGGCTCGCAAATGCTACGCCGGATCTCGACGAGGTGCGGGCGGCCTTAAAGCGTATCGTCAGTGACGGTCATCGTTCGAGCCAAGTGATCGGAACAATCCGATCGATGTTCAAAAAGGGCGGCCAGAACAAAGCTCCATTCGATGTCAACGAACTGCTTCAAGAAGTCATCGGGTTGATGCAGGGTGAGCTGCAGAATTCAACGGGTTCTGCTCAAAAGCGAAGTGGCGTCGCAACCGATCCACGTCTTAGGCGATCGCGTGCAGTTGCAGCAGGTCATCTTAAATCTCATCACCAATGCAATCGACGCCATGGGCTCCATAACGGAGCGCCCACGCGTGCTGCGGGTGGGGTCCGAAACGAACGATTCCGGCGGTGTTGTGATCACGGTGGAAGACTCTGGGAGGGGGCATCGACCCGAAAAGCAAGGACCACATCTTTGATGCGTTTTACACGACAAAGTCGCGCGGCATGGGAATAGGCTTGGCCATTTGCCGTTCGATCGTCGAAGCCCACGATGGCCGCATTGGGGCGTCGCCCGGAGATCCTCACGGATCTATCTTTCAAGTCGTTTTGCCCACCTGCGAGTTGCGTGCCGCATGAAGAAAGAGTGGTCCGAGGCGCAATCGACCGTTTTCGTCATCGACGACGACGCATCCGTGCGCCAGGCGCTGCAAAGCCTCCTCCGATCCGTCGGCTTACAGGTCCAAGTATTCGGTTCGGCGGCGGAATTCCTGAACACAAGGCTCCCGGATGTCGTCAGTTGCCTTGTGCTGGATGTGCGGTTGCAGGGGGTTAGCGGGCTGGATTTTCAAAGCGAGCTGGCGAAGGCGAAAATCCATGTTCCGATCATTTTCATCACGGGCCACGGCGACATTCCAATGTCTGTCAAGGCCATGAAGGCGGGAGCCGTAGAGTTCCTGACCAAGCCATTTCGCGACCAGGAGCTGCTCGACGCCATTGGGGTCGCGCTCAACCTCGACCGTACGAGGCGTGAAAACGACAAGGCCGCTCAAAATCTGCAGGCGCTCTTTCAGTCATTGACCCCGCGCGAACGAGAGGTGATGGCCCTGGTCACGGCGGGCCTCATGAACAAGCAGATCGCTGCCCAATTGGACGTCAGCGAGGTCACCGTAAAGGTTCATCGCCACAATACCATGGAGAAGATGGGTGCGAAGTCGCTGGCTGATTTGGTGAGGATGGCTGACGCTCTGGGGCTTCGGCGCACAAACGCATAGCCGTCTAAACCTATGTATAGTAGGCCCGACCTATACAATCAGGTGAACCTTCCCCAAGTACAGCTGCGTTGTTCTGCGATATCGGCTCTTTCTTTTGCGAAGGAATCAACTTGCTGAAGGTGCCCATGATCTCAGTTGTAGACGATGATTTGTCGATGCGCGACGCAACGAGTGCGCTGGTGAGATCGCTTGGGTTCGACGTAGCCGCGTTCGCGTCGGCTGAAGACTTCCTGGAGTCGGATCGACTGGATGACACATCTTGTCTGATCACAGACGTTCAAATGCCAGGTTTGAGCGGTGTTGAACTGCAGAGCCAGCTGATCGCCCAAGGCCGGAATATGCCGATTATTGGCGTCACGGCATTCCCGGAAGAGAGCGTTCGGACCCAGATGATTGAGGCCGGGGCGGTTGGCTTTCTAAGAAAGCCCTTCAACGACGAATGCTTGATCGATTGCCTCGCGAAAGCTCTGAAGCGCCACGACACCCGACCTTCAGCGCATTAAGCGATGGCGTAATCCGGTCGATGCTGCTGTTGCCGCAGAGCGGCCAGCCGAGTCTCAGGGTTGAGCATCCGTGCATCGCACGTCCACTCGCGGGTCCGACAAGTCGTGGCCCTTATTCGTTATTGTGTTCGGGTTGACGTAGACAGCACCGGATAAGCCTCAGGCGGCGCACGGCCTAGCCATGGCCAGGTTTGAGACCCCAGGTTCAAGCAAGCTGGGCCACCCGTCGTCTGAGTCAAACCGCCCTAAACCTAGGTATCGGTCGTCCAAGCCCTTTGGATATCGGAATTGTACGTACGTACTACTGCGTACTTTCGCGGCATGTGATGTAAATGCAATAGGGCAAGGGAATTCGATGCGGGGTTAAGGGGGCGGCGTTATGTCAGTCAGCGTAATCTCTCGCAATTTGCAGGGCTCAGCCGAATTTCCAATCGCGCCAGAGCAGCGGACGCCCGATCGATCCCAGACTTGCGAGATCATCGAGTTGCGCGCGCCCGTTCGGTGTCTAAATCAGGGAGATGTCCTGTTCCGGGCCGGCGACGTGAAAACGCATCTTTACAGGGTTGAGAGCGGCTCTCTCTGCGTTTATGAGCCCGACTGTGCTGAGCATCGTGTCGTTATCGAGTTTGCCTTCGCCGGCGATCTGCTCGGGCTTGGCTACCTCGAAAATCACACGCGTTCGGCGCGGGCGATAAGCGAGACACGGATTACCTGCTTACCTTTGAGTGCGGTAGATCGCATTACCGAAGGTAGCCTTCTCGCGCGAGATCGGCTCGAACGAGCGATTGATGATGAACTCGAGTTTGTCCGCGACACCTTAGTCAAGTCTGGTCACCGAAATCCAATTGAGCGCGTGGCGGCCTTCTTTGTAGGGCTCTCTCGTGGCAACAGCTACGAGGGAAGAATTCCAAACATCATCACCGACTCGGTGAAGTGCGGAGTTGTTGCCAGCTATCTGGCGTTGAGTGTCGAGGATTTGGCCCGCATACTCGTCGAGCTTGAGGAGCGGGGGCTGATCGAGAATTGCCTGCCCTCGGGCCTCCGTCTCAATGACATCGCTGCCCTCGAACAACTGGCCGACGGCCGCGAGTTACTTGCGCCGTGCACTCGGCCAGACCAGTCCACGAGCCAAGAGTGCTCGCCAGGGCTCTAATCGCCGGCGGTGCGAGTCGCATCCGTTCAACTTGCCGAAATTGAATCGCAAGGTTGTTTGGTTTCCATTTCTGGATAGGGGGCGGCCAATGGATAAATCTGACAAGGCCCGCGATGAATTGAATGCGATCGAATTGCGCCAGCGCGAATGGAATGCGCTCAGCGCGGCTGAGCGAGCCTCGGTCGCAAAAGCCAGCCCCGATCTAAGTCTGTTCTTTCGCCGCGGACTTGCGAAGATTGATCGCCGCGCGGTAGTTGCGGGCAACGTCATTGATCTGGTGCAGACCCCGCGAGCGATGTATCGGCGACGCGCGCACGAAACCGAAGGCGCGAGCTGCGGCCTTGAGGGCGCTCAAAGTCCGGCGCGTTCCCGAAAAATCAGACGTTTTGAGCTGTAGTCACCCAAGCCTGGAAAGGCACGCTTGCCTCGCGGCGTGCACTATGGAGTTGCGTCATGCTCGTGAAGTCAATCCTGATATCGACCGCGGCAGCGCTGCTAGGACCAATAATCGGTGTAGCCGTATTTTTCATGGCAGACAGCGATCGGGGCGCCCAGGCAACATCGCCCACCGTGTCCACTAGAGTAGGACCAGTGACTGAGTTAGGCGAAGCCGAGGTCATCCGAAGTTTTGCGCCCCAAGGAGTGGACCTCCGCTTTGCTTCAATCCTTGTGCCAGAGCGGAAACCACAGGGCTCGGCGGCGCGAACAGCAGAGTCCGCCGCATGGCGCACTGTTGTTACCTGCGCAGTGGGTGAGCCTGCGGAGGACGGTCGCTGCCCTGTGCCCAAAAATTTTCCGGCGACAGCGACCAGAGAGGCGCTCGCCGACATAACACCACCAACAGACGCGCCGACATCGTCTCTGTCGGGGCGAATGTCGGTTGGTGCCCGCTGACCGACCGGAAAGGGCGCCTTTTCCTCCGTCAAGTCACTGGTGGACCGGGTCGCGCCTGAAAGAATGAGTCTTCAACTGCACCAATGCGTCGGCCTGAGTGGAGGGCAAAATGCCTGAGATTGCTCAAGAAGTGGAACGTATCACCGCTCAGGCAATGAGGATTGTGCGGGTGCTGGTGGCTACGCTCTTTGCGACGGCGAGCAGCGGTTGCGCGACCTTGATGCAGCCATTTTCCACCGTGCAACCGACCGCAGCTCTTGTCGAGCCGGATTGGAGTGGCAGCGCGAGTGTCCCTGCGACGCCTTTCACTAAGCCTGCGGCCGATGGCGGGTGGACCACTCGCACCTTTCAATATCGCACGAGCGCTGAGCCCAGTGCAAACTTCGCAAAGTTGTGAATTGATAGTCTCGGGTAAATGCCAAGCGGCTTATGCCCTCAGCATCCGGCGCCAAGGAGTTCACCGTGCCACGCCGAGCTTGCTCAGCTCTTTTTGCACTTCCGAAGAGTTCGGCTTGAGCTGGAGCGCCTTTTTAAAATCGGCGATGGCGCGGTCGTGGTCGCCCTTGGCTTCGTATGCTCTGCCTCGGGTGAAATAGTTGGGTGCGGCCTCGGGGTCGAGGCCAATGGCCTCGCTGAAGTCGGCAATGGCGCGGTCGTGGTCGCCCTTGGCTTCGTACGATATGCCTCTATTGCGGTGGGCGGGCACGGCCTTCGGTTCGAGCCGAATGGCCTCGGTGAATTCGGCGATGGCGCGGTCGTGGTCGCCCTTGGCCGCGTATACCCTGCCCAGATTGTTGTGGGGATGCGCGGCCTTCGGATCGAGCCGCGTGGCCTCGCCGTAGTCGGCAATCGCGCGGTTGTTATCGCCCTTGCGTGCGTATGCGAGACCGCGGTTGTTGTAGCCGGCGAAGGACTTGGGATCGTGCCGAATGGCCTCGCCGTAGTCGGCGATGGCGCGGTCGTAATCGCCTTTGGCCCTATAGGCGTCGCCGCGATTGGCATAGGAGCTGGCGCGATTGACATCGCTTTCGCTTGGATCCTGGATGAGCCGCGTGCAGGCCGCGATGACGCGCTCCCGATCGGTGTTATGGTCGCAGTCGTCAATATCTTGCTGGCTCGCAGGATGCGCCGCTTCGAGCTTGTTCAGCTCGTCGCGCGCCTGCGACAGGTCGGGCTTGAGCTTGAGCGCCGTGTTGAAATCGTCGGTTGCGTGGGCGTTGTCGCCCTTTGCCGCGTAGGCGAGGCCGCGGTCGTAGTACGCGGTGGCGGACTTCGGCTGGAGCCGGATCGCCTCGGTCAAATCGACGATTGCTCGGTCGTTGTCGCCCTTGCCGCGATAGGCGTAGCCACGCATGTTGTAGTTGGCGGCGTCCTTTGGTGCGAGACCAATTGCGACGCTGAAATCTGCAATCGCATGGTCGAAATCGGCCCTGGCACCGTAGACGAGGCCGCGATTGTAATACCCGGCGGCAAATTTCGGATCGAGGCGGATGGCTTCGCTGTAGTCGGCGATGGCGCGGTCACCGTCTCCCAGGTTTTGATAGACGTTGCCGCGGAAGTTGTGGGCTATCGCGCGATTGGTCGTGGTTTCGCCCTGCTGCCGGATAAGGCGCGTGCAAGCAGCGACCCTGCTGGGGGGGATCGGCCGCCTGCTGAGATCGGCGATAGCTTGGTCTTTATCACCCTTGCGGAAGTACCCGTGGGCGCGAACGTAATAGTGGTCGGCCTTATCGGGATCGAACCGGATCGCTTCGCTGAAATCGGCGATGGCGCGGTCGTAGTCCTTCTTGATGGATTATGCGGCGGCGCGGTTGCTGTAGGAGGCAGCGCGCATGTCTGTGCTTTCAGTCTGATCTTCGATAATTCGCGTGCAACCGGCGATGTTGCGGTCGGGATTGGCTATTTGCAGACAATCCTCTTGATCTTGCCGGCTCGCGGCAGGGGCGGCGCCGATGAGCGCGACAGATACGGCGACCGCAAGCAATGCCGTGAAGAAACGCATGACCACCCCCCATGCCGACGCGCTGAACGCCCGAAAGGGAGTACCACGATCATGTAGAGATAGGAATTGGCACCAAAACAATCGAAGTCACTGTTGGGTCTGCGTCAAACGTTGACAGTGTAGCGCTGAAGTCGGCTCGACGGACGAGAGAGTGGGGCCTGACTGATAAGGGCAGCGATGTCCGCTTTGGGTCAGAAGCAGACGTCGAAGTCAGACAACGCGCACGTCCGCTCTGCTTTCATCAGCTGTCGTTGGTACGAGAGAACTCACCTGGGCCAGTTTCATTCTTGTCCGGTTTGACCGCTTCGCACGCGAGCCAACTGTTGACGCGTAGACTGGACCTCTTCCTCGGTGTCGCCGACTTGCAAGATCTCCCGGGCTTGGAACGGTGGGATCTTGTCACCGAGCCGTATGTTCTCCTCGTCCCCTCGAGGACCAGACGCTTGCACACTCTCGCCGAGTTCAAGAAATTTGCGCACGAGGTTCCACTAATTAGATTCAGCGCGAGATCGCAGACCGGCCTCGAAATCGAGCGACATCTGCGCCGCCTGGGCCTCGATCTACCACGCAGCTATGAATTTGACGCGCCGTTCGGGGCAACGGCGATGGTTGCCGCCGGGTCAGGGTTCGCGATCACAACCCCGCTGTGCGTGGCCGAAGCGTCCTTGCCGGCGGGCAGCGTGTCCATGCGGCGCCTTCCAGGCCCCCAGGTCACGCGTCGGTTGACGCTGGTTGCCCGGCGGGGAGAGTTCGGCAGGTTGCCTCGCGAAATCGCCAACTTCGCGCGCAACGTGCTGAGGGGGTTGCTCTCATAAGGAAATCTCGGACTATCTCGCCTCGGCGCACGCTTGACGAAAACTGCCAAACGGCAGTTTTTGAATTGCTAACTTGCTGAACTTCGTGGCGGTCCCTACGGGAGTTCGAACCCGTCTTTCAAGATTGAAAAAAAGCGCCTGTCTTGAACCGTCTCAATACGTTAGGCAGTCTCGAGGTGCAAAATCGCATCAAACGATATCAATGAGTTGTCTGGCGATTGCCAAACACGAGCATCCGACTGGCCCAACAGACCCAGAATGGTTCCAGGCCATTTGCGCCGACTTCGTTGGCCGAACCGTCAATTTTTGGACGCCCACGTCGTAGGCTTGGTCGGCTCACTCGAATGTCTGATCGTGCATGACCGGAATTGCGGTCTTGGCCCAAGCCCCATCGCAACTGTTGAGCGAGAGCAGTCGCCGCGGCTTAGGGCACGAGCGAGCACCCGCGCCATTCCTAGGTCCAATTCGTCGTTGAGTTTGTTGACGTTGAGGGACCGCGGTTCGAACGAGCCACAACGAAATATCTAACACTTGCGGCCCTTACAGCGCGCCCGCTTCCGGGGACATCTTTGCTATGACAGCCAACCACTGGCGCATCGCGCGGCTTTATGCGCTCGGAGCCGCCGTGGTCTCTATACTCGTATCCGCCGAGCCCTGCGCCTCCGAGGGCTATGTCGTCGACAAGAAGCACACGGAAGTCCGCTTCGCGTACACCGTGGCGCTTTCGACTCAGCGCGGCCGCTTCACGAGCGTTGAAGGCAAAATGGAGTTCGATGCGACCGCGCCGGAAAAGACCACGGTAGCCGCGACCATCGCCACCACAAGCCTCACGACCGGCGAGCCGCTGATGGACCAGACGCTGAAAGGCAGCGACTTCTTCAACGTGGAGGAGCAGCCGCAGATGACCTTCACGAGCCGCTCGGTGCGCTCAACCGGCGCGGAAACGGCGGAGATGATGGGCGACATCACTGTCAACGGCATCACCAAGCCCGTGAAGCTTCAGGTCAGCATCGCGCCGCACGGCAATCCGGAGCTCAAGTACTCGCAAGGCCGGCTCGAGTTCTTGGCGCGGACGCGCATCAAGCGCAGCGCCTTCAACATGACGGCCTTTGCGTCGATGGCCGGCGACGATATCGACATCGAGATCGACGCGATCCTACGCAAGATCAAGTGAGCTTTGTTGTCAGCGCGCCCCAGCCTTCGGCGAGGAGAACCGCTTCGCTAACCGAGCATCGGTGGGCATGCGCGAAGAATTCTACTCCGCCGCCAGCGCGACGTAGGCGCCGTTTGGGACCGGGCAAGCCGCCCAGAGCTCACCCAGCGCATGGATCAAGTTCGCCATCTGCTCGTCCGAGTGCACTGGCGATGGCGTGAGACGCATCCGCTCGGTGCCCTTCGGCACAGTCGGATAGTTGATCGGTTGTACGTAGATTCCGTATCGGCGGAGCAGTGCGTCCGTCACTGCCCTGCAATGAATGGGGCATCCAATCATCACAGGGACGATATGGCTTGGATTGTCCATAACCGGCAAACGTTTCGCCTTGAGGGACACCTTGAGTGTGCGAACCCGCTCCTGGTGCCGGGCACGCTCGAGCGCGCTCGTCTTCAAATGGCGGATGGAAGCAAGCGCCCCGGCCACGATCGCGGGCGCGAGCGATGTTGTGAAGATGAACCCCGGAGCAAATGAGCGGATCGCATCGCAGAGGTTGCGGGAGCCGGCGATGTAGCCGCCCATGACGCCGAATGCCTTGGCGAGCGTGCCGTTGATGATGTCGACCCGGTCCATGACGCCGTCGCGCTCGGCAATGCCCCCGCCGCGCGGGCCGTAAATGCCGACCGCGTGCACCTCATCGAGGTAGGTCAGCGCCCCGTACTTCTCGGCGAGATCGCAGATCGCCGTGATCGGCGCGATGTGCCCGTCCATGGAGTAGACGCTCTCGAAGGCGATGATCTTGGGCGTGCCCTTCGGAGATTTCTTAAGTTTGGCCTCGAGGTCGGCAACGTCGTTGTGACGAAAGATGTGCTTCTCGCACTTCCCGTGGCGGATGCCCTCGATCATCGAGGCGTGGTTTTTCTCGTCCGAGAAGACGACCGTGCCGGGAACGAGATTGAGAAGGGTCGAGAGGGTCGCTTCGTTGGCAATGTATGCTGAGGTGAAAAGTAGCGCGGCTTCCTTGCCATGCAGGTCGGCGAGTTCGCTTTCGAGCTCCACGTGATAGTGGGTTGTGCCAGAGATATTGCGCGTGCCGCCGGAGCCGGCTCCCACGGCATCGATCGCCTCGTGCATGGCCACCAGTACCGCGGGGTGCTGACCCATGCCGAGATAATCGTTGGAGCACCACACAGTGACCTCGCGCGAGCCATTTGCCGCGAAATGGTTCGCCACTGGAAAGAACCCGCGCCGGCGCTTCAAATCAGCAAACACGCGATATCGACATTCTCGATGAAGGGATTTGAGCCGCTGCTCGAGCAAGCACTCAAAATTCATCTCAACCTCCTCGATAGAGAGCAGTCATTCGGCCTTGAGGCCGAGCTCGATCGCCGCGGCCGTAATCTTGCCCGATGCTGCCAAGTCGTCCTTGAAGATCTCAAGCGCCTTGCGGAACGCTATTGCAGCGACTTCTCTCTCGCCCAGCACAACGCGAGAGCGCATGAGGCCGGTCCAGCCCTCGACGTCTCGCGGAGAGCTCTCCAGGCGACCTGCCAGGCCATCGACCATCGATCGGATCGCGGCGTCACGCTCGCCCGCAGGCATCGCCGAGAAGTTGGCAATTTTCTCGAAGTCCGGTCCATGGCCGCCCCTAGCAGGGGCCTCGGCTTGCAAAGACACAGCTGTCTCTGATTTGTCGCTTTGGGAGGCCTTCGCCTTGGCCTGCTCGTATAAGCGTTTGAGCTCGGCGGAACTCGGATCAAGCTCAATAACTCTCGCATAGGCGGAAGCAGCCTCTTCATAGCGCTCTGTGTTGAAGTAGGACCAACCGAGCATCCGCCAGCCTTCGATGTCCTTTGGCGCGGTCTCGAGCCGAGCCGCTAGTCGCTCGATCATCGTGTTCACGTCAGGCTGCAGCTGGTCAGCTGCTGCCGCAGACGTGGGTGCTTCGGTTCCAAGCGAACGTGTGTAGTCGTTGAGGCGCGCGAGCATTTCGCTATCCGGTCCGGAAGCCGACAGCGAGAATGAGTTCGTGTCCCGTGAGCCGGTGGCCGCCTCGGGACGATCCCCCACATAAGAAGTAACTGCGCCAACGCCTGCAACGAGGAGAAAGACCCCGGCAGGCGCGATCAACGCCCCGGCCCCTCGAAGGTTTTGTCCGAACACCCAACTCGATGACCGCGGCCGCGAGAGGAGAGCAAGTCTCGCCGTGTCCGCCTCTGCTTCGTTGAGTTTCCCAAGCTTAAGCTGAGATCCGATATCTTCGAGACGAGCTTTGCTGGCCTCTAGATCGAGCTGCTCGCGTTGCCAGCCCCTCGATCGCAGCCGGAAGATGAGCAGCGCCAATACGGCGATTGACGAGACGACAAGGAGCCAACCCAGGAGCGTCAAAGACATCTGCAAGCTCCCCTCTGGCGGCGGCCGCCCTTGGCGAAGCATCCCCGGTGCCAAATGGAGCATCGGTCGCCGTATCTCGGATAAAAATTGCGGCTGTAGTAGGGATAATAGACATAGCCCCCTATATGCCTCGGATAATAACCGCGGCTGTAGTAGTAGGGATAATCATAGTAGACATAGCCCGGACCCATAGGCAGGTGAATCCTTACGCCGCGGCCACTATATTTGATCTCAATAACATGGCTGCTGTCGCTTTCGCGGGGCTTCGGGAAGGACTGCCCAATTGCTGCGGCATTGGCTACTAGCGCAATGCCGAGGAAACCGACCGCCAGCAAGCAAGCCATTAGAATAGATGCGAAGAAATTGTGACTACCCATGAGATTGCC
Source organism: uncultured Alphaproteobacteria bacterium (assembly GCA_963726555.1). GTDB lineage: Bacteria > Pseudomonadota > Alphaproteobacteria > Rhizobiales > Hyphomicrobiaceae > Hyphomicrobium_A. Next base: position 172,546 of record CAVSCT010000001.1, read on the forward strand.
TCGCACGCTCAAAACTTCCTGCGGACCTCGGCGCGGATGCCGAAGTTGTCTTCGTCGGCGCCCTCGCGGATCTGATAAGTGGCGTCGGCGCGGAACAGCCACGCGCGGTCGATCGGGATCTGATAGCGGACACCAAAGCCGTACTGCGGTTCCTTGGCGCCGATGCGGTCATCCTCGAACGGCTGCACCATGGCCACCTCGAAGACGAGCTGCTGATCCAGATTGAAAAGATATTGCAAGCCGATCGCGCCGCCGAAGGCGTTCGAGCCCGTGTCGTCGAGCTTCGGGTACCCAGTCAGGGCATCGGTCTCGAAGTTGATGCCGACGTTCTTCAGTATGCCCGCGCCATTGCCATCGACCAGCGGCTGAGGGTTGCCAAAGCCGAGGAAGAAGTTCGCGTACGGGAGCAGCGTGCTCGGCAAGGCCGAGATCAGGCTGTTCTCCGAAATGATGGCAAAGCCGTCGCTTTCCCCTTCGGGGTTTTCCCCGAAGTTTGCGAACAGGCGGGTCGAGTTCGACAAGGTGTTGTAATAGCGCCGGCTGTAAGCGGCGGTCAGAAAGTGCGTGAGTAGACCGTCCTTTTCGTCACGGCCCTGTATCAGGCCGTACCCCGCTTCGATATAGCCGTCGAACGCGTCGATGAAGGCGGTTACGCCAACGAGGTTGGCGTTGTGGTTATGGGCATTCGCTCCGATGATGCCCGCGTTGTCGACGTTGTCGAACGCGGCGAAGAAGGTGATGTCGAAGTTGGCGAGGCCCAGCGCCGCCGAGTTCTTCGCGGGGAGGCTCACCGCGCCGCCGAGGATCGCGTCGTTCGCCCAGATCCCGTTCTGCAGGAATAGCGGGAAGAGACCGACAGTAAAGGGCAAATCGAAACTGGCTTCCTGACCGGAGAAACCGGAATAGAGGGAGCCGACATCACCTTCGAAGAACAGCGTTTGCGGGTTGGCGTCGAACTGGTCGTTGAACTTCCCATCGCCGTCGGCGCCGCCGAACTCGAAGCGAGTGAATTTCTTATTGTCCTCCTGAATTGGCGTGAAGAAGGCGTGTATTCGTTCGGTGCCGGTGATCTTGAAGTCGACGTCGATGTTCAGCCGGGTCGCGATCTGGGCAATATCCTTGCCGTTGTTGTTGTTGTAGGCGACCGCCGTCCGCCAGTCGCCATAGATGGCGAGGCCCGGAAGCAGCGGATTCAATTCGCCCAGGAGGGTGCTGCTCTCGTCGTATAAGCCTGAGGTGTATTGCTGGCGACCGAGCTCAACCGGCGGGCGCGCCGGTTCGACCGCGCTCTTCGCACCGTAGATGTCGACCTGGCCCTGGGGATTGTAGTTCGCTTCGTACTGCGGATCGGATCGGAAAAGGTCTTCCTTGCCGTCCACGTTGCTGTGTGTGCGTGCCGCCGGGTCTGCGGTGTTATCGGCAGTCTTCTTTTCGGAATACGAGTCTACGTACTGCGCATTTGCTTGGTTTTCGGCTGGATCGACCCGTGAGTTGCCGAGCCGCACTTGGGTCAACCAGCCTCCGTTGCGGGCCTCGCTGCTGCTTTGGCTGGCAGCAGGTTCTGCAGTCGTGCCGGACATCACAAGGTAACCAGCGGCTAGCAGCGCGATGGTTGAGATCGTTCTCCTGGCACGGTACGCGTTACAAGTCATGTGGGCAGGCGCTTCTCTGGACCCCTTGCGGGTCCCCAATGCGAAACCCTCGGCTAGCCCTTCACGTCGAGCTCCACCGCGAAGGCATGGAAGTTCATGATCCGCTCGTTCATGCTCTGCTCCATTTCCTTGGTGGAACCGACGAAGCGCATGAAATAGATCGGTTCGGCACGGCTCCGCATGCGGAACGCGAGGCGGTACTTGCCCGGCTTCTTGATCAGGTTCCCCGGCACTTGATACTTGGCCTGCTTCTCACCTAGCGGCGTCAGCGAGTGGTTCTCCATGCGCACCAGCGGCGGATGGTTGAGAACGGTGGTCGGGACTTGCGGCGGACGCAGGAACGGCAGCGGGTCGATATCGAAGTTCACCGGCAGGTACATTTCCCGATCCGTGCCCTTGACGTTGGTGGTCAGGAACTTGGTCTGGAAATGCACCAGCTGTTGGTCCGTCTCGATTCTGCCAGCCGCAACCTCCAGGCTGTGCAGATCGGCCATGTTGCCGTCACCGTCGACGTAGCCCGAACTCCCAGACGTTCTTGCCGTCAGGATCGATGAGGGCGACGTTCACCCAGAGCTGCGGCTGCGCACCCAGGGAACCGGACGGCAGGTTGTGCCCCGTATTGGTGTTCTTGATCTTGTAGGAGAACGCCAGTTCCGTGCCGACCCTCGGCGTGCCCTCGATGTAGGGGCCACCGATGTGGCTGCCGTTTTCCAGGACCTGCCGCCTGAGCTCGTCCCGGTCGTCGAGCTTCGCGAGATTTTCGTCGATGATCTGGCGGGCATCTTCACGGTCGAGCGGATCGGCCCAGCGTGTTGGAAAATCGACCTTGATCTTGCCGCCGGCGACCTTGTCCTCGAACTCGCTGGCGCCCCAGCCGGCGCGCCAGTCGAACTGCAGCCAATCCTGGATGCTGTAGGCCTTGGCTTTCGTGTTGTGAGGGAAGATGCCGGGGTGGGCGATCGAATAGCCCGGGCCGATGAAGCGGTGATTGGCATGCTTGCGTCCCGGGTTGATCTCCTTGCCGCCGACCACGGCGGACGGTGCGGTCGCATAGCCCTGGGGCTTTCCGGCGACCTTGCCCATGTGGCAGTCTTGGCAGGTGACGCCGGCTTTGCGTGCCGGGCTGTCGCGATACTGATCCCAGACGATCTCCAGCTTGATGCCGAGGTTGACGGCCACCTGGTGGCAGCTGACGCAAAACTCCGACTTGGTTATCTGGTCGTTGGTGATCATGCCCTTGTGGATGTCGTTGCCGCGCCCGTCTGTGCTGGTTTTGACGGAGTAGGTTTCCTTGTCGGCCAGCACATCTTTGATCACGCTCTGCTTGCCGCTGCCGTAGACTGGCTCGTAGATCTTGCCCGGCTCGACCCGGCGCTCGCCGTTGACCTTGCCGTACTGCTCCTTGACCCGGTGGCAGGTGATGCAGCTCACGCCCTCGCGCGAGATCTGGCTGCGCGCCCAGAGCGGCGTTTCGCGCGCCTCGCCAAGTTGGGTGCCGACCTGCTGGTGGCAGCGCACGCAGAAGGTGCCGACCGTACCTTGTGTCAGCTCCTGGAACTTCTGATCGAACTTGTGGAACATCGGCGAAATCGACGCATAGGCATGCTGCGACGAAGACCACTCTTCGTAAATTTGCTTATGGCACTCCCCGCATTGCGCAGCGGTGGGATAGAGGGTCTCGTCCTTGACCTGGCTGCTGTGGTCATCGGGCTCGCCGTTCGAGGCATCGGTTTTTTCAGCCGTTTTTTCAGCCTTGGCTCTTCTCTTCTCGTCCTCCTTGATAAGAGCTTCGAGCGCGGCGTTCGCATCGGTTGCTACGGTCACTCCTTTATTCTCGGCGAGTCTCAACCCAGGCCGTGCTTGTTTGGTTGGAATCCCCGCAGCCTCGCGGGACGCGGCGACTGCATTCTGGCTTAGGAATGCTGCGTTTATCACCATGGCGCTCGGGAGAGCGCATGAAAGCATCAAGATTTCGGGCAATCGCTTCATCGCCTTCCCGTCTTATAGATTTTAGGGCGGCATCCCGATTTGCATCGCTCGCGCGAAAACGGCGCCCAGCCGCCGTTCAGGATTTCCAGACGAAAGATAAATGCGCGAAAAGGGGCCGTCATATGGCCACGTCTATAGGTCAAGTCGCGGCCGAAAAGGCTAACTTGAGATAAAGGTTCGCTACGTCCGCGGGCCACCGAGCCGCAATCGGACGAAATAGCGATCGGACCGGAAAGGGCCTTTCTGGGCATTACGGGGCGAAGACAATTGCTCCAATTTTCTTTTACTCATTCGCCAACCGCTCGGGGTCGGTGGGTAAGCCGCATTTCCGCCAGATAGGGGGAAGTTACTCATTGTCGCGGGTTCAGCGGGAGGCGCCCACAAAGCAGGTCGAGGGACTGAGCAATGTCACGTCATCGCAAGGGACAATTGTCAGAGGACGATCACTTCGACGAGGCAGTGACCACGGTATTCGCTGTTGTGATTGCTATTGCCACCGTTGCCGGGCTTATACGTTGTGTGGCGGTGCTGCTCTAAACCGATCTCACGGCCGATTAATCTCGCGAAATCCAAGTCTGGTCATCAGCGACTATGGCAGTGGCTGCTTGGGTCGAAGACCTTGGCTCGCCCGATGGCGTGGGCGACCTTTTGCTCTTTTGGTCTGTACCGCTTCCGACGGGAAATCGACGATTTCAATTCAGGTTTCGATGCCGGGTTCCAGCTTTTCGCACTTAGATTGCCCTAGCATAGTCATTAGTGCAGCATAAGTGCATTCATAGTCATTTGTGGAGCACAATGCATTTCGGTTGACCACTCTCTCGCCAGTTTGGCTCGCTCTTTTCGCCTGATTGTCATGGCAAGACCACACATGTTTGGAACCCATCCTTCGAAAACCGTCCGGAATTAGACAATGCCAAGCAGTCACAGAATTACTATGAATGGCAGCAGCTTTCTGGCGCGCCGCGGCGAGTTATTGCTCGACGCCGCTCTGAGTAACGGTATCGACCTGCCCCACGACTGCCGCGCCGGCTACTGCGGCACCTGTTGCGTGCGGCTGGTATCCGGCGAGATGCGGGGCGGCGAAGGCTCCGGGCCCGGCATCGTCCATGCGTGTCAGTGCCGGATCGTCGGCGATGCGGTGATCGAAGGGGGGCAGCCGTCGTGTGTTCGCACCGTCGAAGGCGAGCTGAGCTGATTGCTCCCCCTGTCGCGCGAGGTGATGGAAGTCGGCATCAGAACGGACCGCGCGCTGCCCTACCATGCAGGACAATATGCGCAGGTTCGCTTCAGCGGCTATCCGAGCCGTCCGTTTAGCATCACCCATCCCTTGCGAGGCAATCCGGACAGCCCCTCGGTCTGGTTCCATGTCCGGCGCATGAAGGATGGGCGTGTCACCTCATCTCTCGGCAAGCCCATCAAGCCGGGCCACCGGGCGAAGCTGACCGGGCCTTATGGCTCGGCGCATTTCCGGCCAAATTTGGAAAGCCGCCTGATTCTTGTCGCCACCAACACCGGCTTTGCGCCGATCTGGTCGATCGCCGTCGCTGCGCTGCGCGAGAACCCGGAACGCAAGATGATGATCATCGCTGGCGGCAGAACGATCGAGTCGCTCTATATGGGCCCGGCGCTCAGGGGGCTAGTCCGCTTCCCCAATGTCCTCGTCGTGCCTGTCTGCAGTACGCCACAGACCTTGACCACCGCAGTGCTGCCGGGCCGGCCGACCGACTATCTGCCGCACCTGCTGCCGACCGATGTGCTCCACGTCTGCGGCGCGCCGGGGATGGTCAATTCGATCAAATCGATCGCGGCGCGCGACGGCGCGGTCTGCTACGCAGACCCGTTCCTGGCGACCAAGGACGACCCGGTCGAGGAAAGCCTTCTAACCCGCGCGATGGGGTGGCTCGCTGTGCCCACGAAGTTTCGGCAGATGGGCCAGCACGCTATCAATCGCTCCCGCAACCGGCAGGAGCAGCCGATGCAGACCCATACGATGGCTGAAGCAAGAGTGAGGAGCCATTATCGTCCTCAAAGCGCATAGCCTTCGGTCGATCGGGTTCGGGCCCAGGAATCCACTCGGTCTTCCGTGCTTTGTCTCTGCGGCTTGCTGATGGTCTTCGGCTTTGCCGCGGACGGCGCAGTTGCGTCTGATCCGGCCAAGACCGTCGGTCCCAATGCTTGTGCCGAATGTCACAAGCAGGAGGTCGAAGCCTGGAAGGGCACGCATCATTTCAAGACCTTTCGTGAAATGCCACGCAAAACCGAGGCGAATGAAATCGCGGAAAAAATGGGGGTGCGGCGCATCAAGTCCGAGAGCTTGTGCCTGAACTGCCAGCAATTTCACAGTGCAGCAGAAGGACAACAAGGAGGAGCCGGTGTCGGGCATCTCCTGCGAATCGTGCCACAGCGCCGGGCGGGATTGGCTCAAGGTCCATGGCGGATTCAGCGGCAAGACGGCGCCGACCGAGACCAAACCCGAGGAGGAGGCGCGCTGGAAGCTCGCCGAACTCCAAGGGGATGATCAGGCCGCGCTCGCTCTATCAGTTGGCGAAGAACTGCTACAGCTGCCACGTCGTGCCGCAAGAGGATCTCGTGAACAAAGGCGGCCATCGGGCCGGCAGCGCCTTCGAGCTTGTGTCCTGGTCGCAGGGCGAGGTGCTGCACAACACCTGGTATTCCAAAGGCAAGGACAACGTCCCGGCGAACGCGGCGCGCAAGCGGATGCTCTATCTCGTCGGCCTCGGCGTCGAGCTCGAGACCGCAATCCGCGGGATCAGCCGTGCGAAGGTCCGATGGCTCTACGCCTTCGAAATGGCCAAGCGCGTCGACCGCGCGCGCAAACAACTCGCCGCCGCGGCCAAAGCGGCGCCGGCCGTGCCGGAAATCGCAGAGATTGTCAAATTTTCCTACTCGGCCGGGGCTGAAGCTGAACAATGAGCGCCGCCTGACGGCAGCCGCCGACGGCGTATCCAAACAGCTCATCCTCATCACCGAAAAATATGACGGCAGCACAATGGGGGGGCTCGACAGCCTAATCCCCGGACCGGACAAATACAAAGGCACGGCGAGAAAACCGGGCGTTGATCCTGACCGGCTGGTGGCGACGACAACAACCCGAGTTGGCTGCCGGGGGCAGAACCACCGCGATGGATCATTTTGAGGGGCTCCCGTGACATCTGACGCCTCGATCGGCGGACGCTCGGCGAGATTTCCCACCAGCCAGATTGTCCAGGGCCTTCTGATCGCGACCATTTCCGGCGGCCTATTCTGGCTCGTCTGGATCTATGGCAGCGGGCTGCGCGACCCGCGCTATCTCGACGGCTGGGTGCTGGCCTGCGGCATGGGCTTGCAGCTCTATTTCCACATCGCCATCAAGACGGCCAGCCTGTCGCCGAAATCTGCCATGCGCTGGCGGAAGATCCATATTTTTCTCGGCTATGTTCTGGTCGCTGCCTTCATCTCGCATTCGAATTTCTCTCTGCCGGACACCTGCTTCGAATGGGCGTTGTGGGCGGGGTTCGTGGTTGTCGCACTGAGCGGCATTTTCGGCACCTATCTCGCCTGGTCGTTGAAGGCCAAGCGCCGCATCGACGAGAACATCGGCTATGATCGCATCCCTGGTCTCCGCGCCGATCTGGCGCGCGATGTCCACGCCGCCGTCGCCAAGGCCGATCCGGCCGCCGCTGCGATCGCCTTGCCGGGGCTGCCCCATGACGCCTGGATCATGGACCTCTACACCACCCACCTGCGGGACTATTTCCAGGGGCCGCGCAATTTCACTGCCCATCTCATCGGGTCCCAGCGCCCGCTCGAGCGGCTGACCGAGGAGATCGACAACCTGTCCCGCTATGTCGA
>CAVSCT010000002.1:0-21538 GCA_963726555.1 uncultured Alphaproteobacteria bacterium
GCTTTGATGTAGGTCAGGGTCCATGGCCACGAGCCTGGAAGAACTGCTCTCGTCGAGCAGCGCACTACAGGCCGAACGGATACGTATCCGGCATCCCTTCCAGATCCTTCGTTGCAAAAGGCGTCACAGCCCGCGTCTCGTCCAGCCAGATGTACTCGTCGAATTGGCGAGGGAGAACCGCCTGAAAATAATGGCTCGCGAGTTCCGTCTCGGGCCGGTAAATGACCCCGATGGCGCGCTGGAGGCGTGGGACCGCAAGGCTCTCGCGCAGAGCGGCGGTCGACCTCAGCGGCAGCAGGAATTTTGATTTGCCGGTCTCTTCGGTGACGGCATGGAATTGCCTTTCGTAGCTTCTGGGCATTGCCGGTCTTACGAACATGATCCGCATCGGGCCGTCCCAGTCCGATGCGGCTGCCACGGTGCCCCGATCTGTCCCGAAGCCGATGAGATATGCCTGGTCGCCAAACGCGCGGCGGCAGAGCTGGCCGACATTGAACTCGCCGCGGATGGACATCTCGGTCGCGGAAGCGTCCCCGACATGGGAGTTGTGCGCCCAAACGACTGCCTTGCTGTCGGGGCCATAGAACTCGAGCAGCGTCTTCAACGTCTCGAACATGTGCGTGTCGCGCAGATTCCACGCCGCGCGCGAGCCGTAATACATGGTGCGGTAGTACCGCTCCGCATTCGTAACCAACCGGGCGTTCTGCACGGCGTCGAGATAGCGCTCACCGTCTCGCAGCGCGTAGTCGCGCCGCCGTGAAAGGATGCCGGCGAGCATCAGCGCGACTTCATTCTCGCAGGACCGGTAGCGACCCGTTATGGCCGCGCGTCCATAAGTGGCCGGATCGGCCTGCCAAGGCGTCAGGCAGCCATAGCGCTCGCGCGCAACCTGCGCGGCTGCCGGGTCGACCTCTTCGAGATAATCGAGCACAGAGCGAATGGAATTGTGAAGACTGTAAAGGTCCAGTCCATGGAACGCCGTGCGCCTGCGGGGCTCCAGTTCGGCGTTGTGCTCGCGTAGCCATTCGACGAAATCCCGCACCTCGTTGTTGCGCCACATCCACGTGGGGAAACGCGCGAAAGCCGTCCATTCCGAAGCCGGGAACTCGAAATGACGGGCGTAGTGATCGATGCGCGCGGCATCCGGCCAATCACCCTCGATGGCAACGAAGGTGAACCCCTTCTTAGCGATGAGGTTGCGCGTGATTTGCTCGCGCATTCGGTAGAATTCTGAGGTGCCGTGCGTCGCCTCGCCGATAAGCACGACGCGCGCATTGCCGATGCGGCTCAGGAGCGGTTGCAGGTCTGCCAGGTCGATGGCACCGAACGGCTCCGCATGCGCGCTCACGGCCTCGATCAGCTCGTGATCAGCACCCCGGCTGCGCGCGGCAGCGGGAGCATGTTTATGCGGCTTCGGCTCCGCCCAGCCTTCTTCGCCCAGAAGCGGGACAAAGCGGACATCGGCAATATCTTCTGTCTTGAACTCATCCTCGTTCAGGCGGGTAACTCGAATGAGCTCTTGGGCGCGCGGATCAGTGCCGACGGGAATGACGAGGCGGCCACCGACCGCGAGCTGCTGCTTGAGCGACTTGGGCACATCGGGTCCCCCGGCCGCGACGATGATGGCGTCGTAGGGGGCGTGCTCGGGCCAACCGCGCGTGCCATCGGCATGCAGCACATGCACATTGTCGTAGCCAAGATCCGCCAGCCTCGCCGCGGCCTTGGTGGCGAGCTCGCTGATGCGTTCTACAGTGAAGACCTCGCCGGCGATGCGCGAGAGGATTGCGGCGGCATAGCCCGAGCCTGCACCGATCTCTAGCACCTTCTCACCGCCGGAGAGGCCGAGGGCCTCGGTCATGAAGGCAACGATGTAGGGCTGCGAGATCGTCTGCGCCTCTCCAATCGGAAGCGGCGTGTCCTCGTAAGCATCCTCACGCAAGTGCGCGGGCAGGAATTCTTCGCGCGGCACCGCGCCCATGGCTTCCAGCACGAGAGGCGAGCGCACACCGCGGGCGGCGATGTGATGCTCCACCATGTATCGGCGCTGCTTCTGAAAATCGATCATGAGAGAGACCCGCGCCAGGCAACGCAAATGACCCTGCCGCTTTCCACGCTTCGCCGGCGTTGATCCGGATCAAGCGGGCCTCGAACAATGATCGTGACCATGTCAGCGTTCGCCGCTCGCGGTGCGACACCTGTCGTGGATCCCCATCAATCCAGCCCCCCGAATGCCTGCTAAGTTCGCTACCGAACCGCTGCGTCCCCCGGAGTTTGCCCGTCTTCGCTGGTATGGCGCCGGCCTTTCCCTCAGGATTTGTATGGAGTTGCCGCCTTTCCGATGAAAGTGCGGTCCAGCTTGACGCGCATCAAGCTTCGAATTGGTTACCGGATCATTCAAACCGTTGATCCAGCTCAGTGCGGTGTGCTCGCGAAAGATGATGTTTATGAGCAAAACAATCAGCCTTGTCTGGAGCCAAAGCATCATGCCTGACATCCACAAGTTCATCGACGACCTCAAGACGGCACGTGACGAGGCCAAGCTGAAGATCCACCTCGGATCAAAGGAGGTTCAGGAAGAATGGGCTGAACTCGAAAAGCGTTGGCACGCGTTCAGGACGAAGGCGGAACTTCACAAGAGTGGCGAAGAGCTGAGTGGCACCGTCAAGAAGCTCGGAGCTGAATTAAAGGACGCATACGTCCGCTTGCGGAAGGCATTCTAGAGCCTTTGCGGATCCGGGAGCGGCGAGTGGCGACGTGACTGGCATCACTGGGCCGCGAGCGCAGTCGTTCGCTATGCTCCGTGTCGAATTGGAAGCCACCACACTCCATGCCGCAGAACATGCACGCAAGGGCTGTTGGACGGGCGCAGGAAGCGCCGCGGGCGGACGCGCCGTCCTCCGGCAACCGCAAGACGGCGACCCCCGCCGAGATCGTCGTGCCCAGAGCTGCTGAAGAACGCGGCGACCCCTCGCTGGACTTTGCCGACGTCATCGATCGCACCATCAATTACGCCGTCTCACGGGTGACGCTCGGTCTTTCACCAGCGGCCGTCGCCGAAGCTTACTTCGACTGGCTTATTCATCTCGCCGCCGCGCCCGGCAAGCAGAGCCAGCTCTGGCAGAAGGCGCTCCGCAAGTGGATGCGGCTCGGACGCTACATGGCATCGTGCTCGATCGCCGGCGGCAAAGGCGAGTGCTGCATCGAGCCGCTCCCGCACGACAAACGGTTCGCTGGAGAAGCGTGGAAGTCATGGCCCTACAACATCTTCCAGCAGGCGTTTTTGCTTCAGCAGCAATGGTGGCACAACGCTACCACGGGCGTCCGTGGCGTCACTCCGCAACACGAGCGGCAGGTCGAATTCGCCACACGGCAGATGCTCGACGTGTTCTCACCGTCAAACTTCATCCTCACCAATCCCGAGGTGCTGCAGAAGACGCAAGCGGAGTGGGGCAGCAATCTTGTGCGCGGATTCTGGAACTTCATGGAGGACAGCGAACGCGATGCAAACGGTCGCAAGCCCTTCGGCATGGATGCCTTCAAGGTGGGCGAGATGCTGGCGACGACGCCCGGAAAGGTGATCTTCCGCAACCGTCTGATCGAGCTCATCCAGTACGAGCCGACGGCGGAACGGGTGCGGCCCGAGCCCGTGCTGATCGTGCCCGCCTGGATTATGAAGTACTACATCCTCGACCTCAGCCCCTCGAACTCGCTTGTGAAATATCTGACCGAGCAGGGGTTCACGGTCTTCATCATGTCGTGGAAGAACCCGACCTCGGAAGACCGCGGCCTTGGTTTGGAGGACTATCGCAAGCTAGGCATCGAGGCTGCGCTCGATGCCGTCCGGACGATCCTGCCTGAGGCGAAAGTGCACGGCGTGGGCTATTGCCTCGGGGGAACACTGCTTGCCGTTGCTGCCGCCGCGCTCGCGCGCAATGGCGACGACACCTTCAAGACATTGACCTTCCTCGCCGCCCAAGTTGATTTCGAGGAGCCGGGCGAGCTCGGCCTGTTCATCGATGAGAGCCAGGTGTCCTTCCTCGAGGACATGATGTGGGAGCAGGGTTATCTCGACGCGCAGCAGATGTCGGGCGTGTTTCAGTTGCTTCGCTCCAACGATCTGATCTGGTCGCGGGCCGTCCACGACTATCTGATGGGTGAGCGTCAGCCGGTGTTCGACCTGTCGGCATGGAACGCGGATTCGACGCGCATGCCCTATAAAATGCACTCGGATTATCTGCGTCGGCTCTTCCTGCACAACGATCTCGCCGAAGGCCGTTACAAGGTCGACGATCGACCGGTAGCCTTGACCGACATTCGTGCGCCCGTTTTTGCGGTCTCCACCGAGACCGATCACGTGGCGCCGTGGCACTCCGTCTACAAACTGTGCCTGTTGCTGGACACCGACGTCACCTTCCTTCTCGCGAACGGCGGCCACAACGCCGGCATCGTTTCGCCGCCTGCAAACAACGGCCGCCGCCACCGCGTGAGCACCAAGCGGGCGCGCGATGGCTATGTCGATCCCGACACCTGGCTGCGTAACACCGATGTGGTGCCGGGCTCGTGGTGGCCGGTGTGGACATCGTGGCTCACAGAGCATTCGGGCGCGTTCGTCTCCGCTATACCGGTCGGTGGGAGAGCCGGCGAGCTGGCTGCCGCTGGCGGATGCGCCGGGCTCATATGTGCTCGGAACGTAAGCGCAGGTTAATTGAGTGAGGTCAACGCCATCCGCCCCCTCCTGGGATACAATGACTTGCGAGGGGGACTCGTTGCACAATTTTGGCAAGTAGCCGGGACTTGAGTGCCATGATTACCCTCGAAGATTGCATCGCGTTCAGCGGATTGACCGAGGCCGAGGTCCTCGCTCTCGCGGAGCATGAGCACATACCCGAGATCGTAGCCGCCGCGCTCGCCGAATATCTGTTGAAGCAACGGCGCGGGCCCGAGAAAATCCACGAGATGATCGTGGAAGATATCCGCTCGGCGCTGCACCGGGGCGACCGCGCGCACGCACGCGAACTCTTCGCCGCGTTGCGCCACTTCCTCGCGACCCACCCCGAATGTTGCAAGAGCGGGCGGCTGGCCTAGCGTCGCCTAACCAGCGATCAGGTCCCGCTTCCGACTACGGGCTTCGAGGCTTCTTCTTCTGCGTCATAGGGCCACTCATGCGTGTCGCGACCTTCAATATTGAAAGTCTCGATGTTGGCGCCAAGGCGCATGTTGATTTGGAGACGCGCGTTGCGGTGTTGAGGCCGGTGCTCGAACGTCTCGCAGCCGATGTGCTGTGCTTGCAGGAGGTAAACGGGCAGCGGACCCCCGGCCAGAAAGGGCGACAACTCATTGCGCTCAACCGGTTGCTCGCGGGCACACGCTATGAAGAATACATGCGCGCAACCGCGTCCCCGGGCGGCGCGGGCATAGCCGACGTCCACAACCTCGTTACTCTCTCGCGGTTCCCAATCGTCAGTCACCGGGAGGTCCTGCACGATTTCGTGCCTGTGCTCGAGCGTATGCGGCTCGTGCAAGGCAGGCCGGGCGGCGAGCTGCAAGAGGTGCGCTTCGATCGGCCGTTGTTGCTTACCGAGATCAGGGTGCCGGGGGGCCTCAGCCTGTCGGTCATCAACGCGCACCTGCGCGCTCCGCTTGCAAGCCCCGTTTCGGGCCAGAAGAGCGGCCCCTTTGCCTGGCGATCGGTGAGCGGATGGGCGGAAGGCTTCTTCCTGTCTGCGTTGAAGCGGGACGCACAGGCGCTTGAGCTGCGGTTGCTTCTGGAGGAGATGCTGCACGCCGACACGGCCAAACTCATCGCCGTCGCTGGCGATTTTAACGCGTCCGATCCGAGCACGGCTTTGCTCATCGCCGTTGCGCCCGAGGAAGATCTGGGGGCGAGCGAGCTTGCTGCCAACTCGCTGGTCGTGCTGGACCGCGCTGTTTCGCAGGATCGCCGTTGGAGCATACTGCATCATGGGCGCCCGCAAATGGTCGATCACATTCTGGCAAGCCGCGCGCTCTACGGTTACTTTCGCTGCGTCGAGGTGCACAATGAGTGGCTCGGCGACGAGGCGCTGGGCTACGCTAAATCCCTGCACTCCGCGGCGTCCTATCATGCGCCCGTCGTAGCTGATTTCGATTTGGGCATGCAGTCTGGTTCCGATGTATTGGTCGGCGGATGACGATGGACAACGCCGTCTCTCTTGCGAGCATCCCTCTCGACCTTTGCCTCTCCGACCTGCAAACCTCGCGCGAAGGGCTGACCGAGGCCGAAGCGCAGGCGCGTCTGGCGCGGTATGGCCCCAACGACGCCATGGCGCACGAGGGGCAGCCGCTCTCGGTGCGCTTCATCCTCCGCTTTTTCAATCCGCTCATTCTGATCCTGCTGTTTGCCAGCGCGTTGTCGGCGCTTGCCGGCGACACGGCAAGCTTCCTCATCGTCGTTGTCATCGTCACGCTCAGCGTTACGCTCGACTTCGTGCAGGAGTTGCACGCGCAGAACGCCGTCGATGCGCTGCGCCGCTCGGTGGCGCCTAAAGCGCTGGTTCTCCGCGCGGGGCGCGAGCGCGAGCTGCATTTCGAGGAGCTGGTGCCGGGCGATGTCGTCAAGCTCGCCGCCGGCGATATTGTTCCCGCCGACAGCCGGCTGATCAAATCGCGCGACCTCTTCGTCAATCAGGCCCTACTGACCGGCGAGCCGTATCCGGCAGAAAAGCACGACGGCGAGGTTCCCGAGCAGTCCACCGAGGAGACCAATCTCGTCTTCATGGGCACCTCCGTCGTCAGCGGGAACGCAACCGCGCTGGTCTGCCGAACGGGCCGCGAGACTCGCATTGGTGGTCTCGCGAAGCAGCTCGGCCGGCGCCGGCCGCCCGATGCCTTCGAGATCGGCGTACGCAAGTTCGGCTTTCTGATCCTGCGTCTGACCTTCTTTCTCGTGCTCTTTGTGCTCGCCACAAACGTGCTGTTCCAACGGCCATGGCTGAAGTCGATTATGTTCTCGCTAGCGCTCGCGGTCGGGCTTGCCCCCGAGCTGCTACCCATGGTGGTCACCGTCACGCTCGCACGCGGCGCCCTGCGTCTTGCGCGTCACGGCGTCATCGTCAAACGGCTGCCGGCCATCCACGATCTTGGCGCCATGGACACGCTGTGCACCGACAAGACCGGCACGCTTACCGAAGCGAAGATCCGGCTGATCCGTCACGTCGATGCCGACGGCGTCGATAGCGCGAAGGTCTTGCGGCTTGCCTGTCTCAATAGTGCGTTCGAGACGGGCATTCACAGTCCGCTGGACGATGCGATCCTCGCTCACTCGCAACCGGAAATCGGCGACTGGACCAAGCTGGACGAGATTCCCTTCGACTTCGAGCGTCGGCGCGTCTCGGTCCTGCTGGAACACCGCGGTACTGCCGGGCGGCTCCTCATCGTCAAGGGGGCACCGGAGGACGTGCTGCGCCACTCGACGCATCATGAGTCGGTTGCCGGCGATGTGGTGCCATTGAACGAGACTGGACGTACACACGCGAGCGATATCTTCGCGAGCTTCGGCGAGGAAGGGTACCGAGCGCTCGGCATTGCCTTTCGCAACGTCGGCGCCAACCAGCAAACTGCTGCGATCGGCGATGAGGACGATCTGATCTTTGCGGGCTTCGTCGTCTTCCTCGACCCGCCGAAGTCGAGTGCTTCACGAGCCATCGCGCAGCTTGCCGCCTCGGGCGTGGCCATCAAGATACTCACCGGCGACAGCGTGCAGGTGACGCGTCATGTCTGCCGCGAGCTTAACCTGCCCGTGAAAGGAGTGCTCACTGGCGAGGAGCTGCGCCATCTCTCCGACGAAGCCTTGCTCGCGCGCCTACCCGACCTGGACCTGTTCTGTCGCGTGACGCCGCAGCAGAAGCAACGCGTGCTGTTAGCGTTGAAGCGGCGCGGCATGGTCGTTGGCTTTCTCGGCGACGGCGTCAACGACGCCTCCGCCATTCATGCTTCCGACGTTGGCATCGCCGTCGACAGCGGCGCCGACGTCGCCAAGGCGGCCGCCGATCTGGTGCTGATGGAGCGGGATCTGACCGTGATCAACGAAGGCGTCAAGGAGGGACGCCGCACAGTCGAGAACGTGATGAAATACATCCTGATGGGCTCGAGTTCCAACTTCGGCAATATGTTCAGCATGGCCGGTGCCGCTTTGTTCCTGCCGTTTCTTCCGATGCTGCCCGTGCAGGTATTGCTGAACAACCTGCTCTACGATGTTTCCGAGCTGGGTGTGCCCTTCGATCACGTCGACGCGAGCGCGCTGGCGCGGCCGGCGCAATGGAGCACGGCGCTGATCGAAAGGTTCATGCTCCTGCTTGGCCCGGTGAGCTCGCTGTTCGATTTTCTCACATTCTTCGTGCTGTTGCGGTTATTCGGAGCCGATGCGGCTCAGTTCCAGACCGGTTGGTTCGTCGAGTCGCTGGCAACCCAGGCGCTCGTGGTCTTCGTCATCCGCACGCGCGGCCGTTTCTGGCGCAGCCGTCCGCATCCAATACTGGGCGCCCTTTCGCTCGGCGTGGTGACGGTTGGGCTCATCCTTCCCTGGACGCCGGTTGGAGCCTGGTTCGGGTTGGTGCACCTGCCTCCGTCTTTTTACCTTTTCCTCGTCGCTGCGGTGGCCGCTTACTTGGCGCTGGTCGAGGTCGTGAAGCGCATGTTCTACCGGTACGTCGCGCAGGCACTGTCACAGTAACGCACTGGCTTGGTACAGACGGGCCATATAGTTTCGCGTATGGACAAGCTCTCATACCATCGCCAACGCTATCCGAGCATCGCCAGGCCATCTGGCTCTATTCCGCTTCGCTCTGAGCTACCGCGACGTCGAGGGCATGCTCGCCGAGCGCGGTATCGACGTGTCCTACGAGACGGTCCGCCGTCGGGCTTTGAAGTTCCCGATCACTTCAAAGTGTGGGGCCAAAAGAGGAGCACCAGAACAATCGCCCAAAGACGGCACTGGCGCCACGTCAGCGCAGGACGAAGCCCCAGTTGAGCACGACAAGCTCGCGCTCACCGTCGGCAGCCTTGCGCACCACGGGCGCCTGGTAGCCGGGGAAGATCGCGGATTGGGGTTCGTAGGAACCCGCGCGGTTATGGGCGACGCGGAAAAGGCGCAGGATGGCTTCGCGGTTGCGCGTCATCGAGTAGAGATTGCACATCGGGCATACGTAGGGTCGAGACGGCCACTTGTCGGGCAGCCCGCGAGGGAACACTTCTTCAGCGGCCGTTTCTTCATGAATTGCGAGGGGTCATGAGCACGGACCAGGTCGATGTCCTTTGAGCGTGTCCTGCGGTGGGCCCTTGTCGCGATCGCGATTGCGGGATTGGCCTCGGGAATTCTCGCCCACATGGCGGGCCGACCAGGCCTTGCCGATCTGTGCTGGACACTAGCGACCGCTCCGGTGGTTGCCGGCCTCGCGATCTCGATCGTGCGGGACTTCCTGGCTGGGCGGCTCGGCGTCGATGCAATCGCGCTCGTGTCGATGAGCGCCGCGCTCGCGCTCGGCCAGCCACTGGCCGGCGCCGTCGTAGCACTGATGTATTCCGGCGGAAACGTGCTCGAGGACCTCGCCGTTGCTCGCGCTGAGCATGATCTACGTTCGCTGGTCGATCGCGCGCCACGCGTGGCACATCGCCGTGTCGACGACGGCATCGAGGACGTGCCCGTCGGCGGGGTCGCGGTCGGCGACGGGCTTCTGGTGCGGGCGGGCGAAGTCGTTCCGGTCGACGGCATCGTGACATCGGACACGGCGACGATTGATGAGTCGGCGTTGACCGGCGAAGCGATCCCGGTGGTCAAGACCAGAGGCACTGGTACCTTCAGCGGCTCGTTGAACGCGGGCGAGACGTTCGAAATGACCGCCTCGTCGATGGCCGGCGAAAGCACCTATGCGGGCATAGTGCGCCTTGTGACGGCGGCGCAGACCGCCAAGGCGCCATTCGTGCGGCTCGCCGACCGCTATGCGTTGGTGTTCCTGCCTTTTACGCTCGTGGTCGCTTTCGTCGCGTGGCTGATCTCGGGCGATCTCATTCGCAGCCTTGCAGTGCTCGTCGCTGCCACGCCGTGCCCGCTCATTCTGGCGGCGCCGGTCGCCTTCATCGCCGGCGTCGCCCAGGCGGCTCGGCGCGGCATCCTGGTCAAGGGCGGTGGTCCGCTCGAGGCGCTAGCGCGCGCACACACGGTGCTGTTCGACAAGACCGGTACGCTGACGGTCGGCGGTGCGCGTCTCCTCTCCATCGAGGTCGCGCCGGGCGAGGAGGCCGAGGAGGTGCTGATGCTCGCCGCCTCGCTCGAGCAGGCCTCGCAACACGTTCTCGCCGCCGCCATCGTGCAAGCGGCGGCCGAGCATGGCCTGGCGGTGAAGATGCCGGAGGAGGTGCGTGAATCAATGGGCTCGGGGTTGCACGGCGTCGTCGATGGAAGGCGCGTGAGCGCGGGTTCCCGCGACATGATCTTTGCACGCCAGCAGGCCACCGAATGGGCCCTGCGGGCAATGCGGCGCGCCTCGTGGCGATCGGCGCTTATCGTGTTTGTCGCCGTCGAGGGGCGACCGATCGGCGCGCTGCTTCTGGCCGACGAGCTGCGCCCAGACACGCCGCACGGGCCATACGCATGCTGCGCGAGGCGGGCGTTTCGCGCATCGTCATGCTCACCGGCGATCGCGCTGCCGCCGCGCAGGCGATCGGCGCCGCGCTCGATCTCGACGCTGTGCTCGCTGATCGCGTTCCCTCCGACAAGGTCGACGCTGTGCGCATCGAGCAGCGGCTAAATCCGACTATCATGGTCGGCGATGGCATCAACGATGCGCCGGCTCTGGCATCGGCCGACGTGGGAATCGCGCTGGGTGCTCTGGGCGCGAGCGCCTCATCGGAGGCGGCGGATGTGGTGATCCTCGCCGACCGCCTCGATCGGGTCGGAGACGCGATCGCGATCGCCCAACGTGCGCGCCGTATCGCGGTCGAAAGCATCGTGGCGGGCATGGGCCTGTCGGTTCTCGCGATGCTGGCGGCGACGGTCGGCTGGCTGGCACCGGTCCCGGCGGCCATCGTTCAGGAAGTGATTGACGTGGCGGTGATCCTCAATGCGTTGCGCGCATTGAGCCCAGCCCATAGTCACGTTAGGCAGAGCATGCCGGCAGCGACCGGGCGCGAGTTGCATCGTAGCCACGTTGCGCTCATTGGCAGCCTGGACCGGCTGCGATCGATCGCCGACGCGCTCGACGATGCCACGGCCGAGAGCGCGACTGCGCTGATCGTGGAAGCGAATGCCGTCGTCCAGAAACAGGTGGTCGAGCATGAGCGCGACGATGAGGGCCGCGTCTATCCGCGGCTCGCGAAGGTTCTCATGGATGGGTATGGTCTCTCCGCCATGAGCCGGGCGCACCGCGAGATCCTGCACCTCGCGCGCTTGCTCGCTCGTGTGGTCGAGGACCTGCCATTGGAGAAGATCGACCGTTATCTCGTTCGCGATGCCCAGCGTGTGATTGAGGCGATTGAGGCCCTGGTGCGCATCCATACGGCGCAGGAAGAGGATATCTACGACGCCGTCGTGGCACGGTAGGATGTTTTCGGGTCCGAAACTACGACGTGGAACTGAGCTTTCCGACATCGAGCGCCTGTTCTCCGCCGGTAACGCACTCCAATCGAGGTCGTGATTGATCTCGCGCAACTACCAGCCCTCGCACTCACCGCGGCGGCGGGGGTGGAGACCGACAAGCTCATCGCCCAAGGCAAGGTACTGGCTGAGAAGAATTGCGCGTGGTGCCATGCGATCGGAGCTGCAGGCGACAGTCCCAACCCGCGGGCGCCGCGCTGGCGTGACCTTTACAAGAAACACCCCGTGCTGGCGCTGCGCGAGCCGCTATCGCGCGGCATCGGGCGCCCGCACGACGAGATGCCTAAGTTCGAGCTGTCAGACAAAGAGATCGATACCATCATTGCCTACATCAACAGCCTTTCGCCGTGACGGGCGAAAACATGCGCGTGCATCGACCCGACGAAGAGCTGAAATTCATCTGCGGCCGTCAACTAGCAACGTGACAACACCGTCAAATGTGTCGCAGAGGAGCTTGACCTAAGTCAATGTGCGAGGGGCGATGAAGGAATAGAATTGTTTCAGTCGGGAAACTGAACTCTCTTTGGGATTTGGGAGGAGACGCCCGATGAGAATGATTAATCAACTTCTGAAATTGAAGGGCCACGATTGTTTTTCGGTCGGGCCTGACGATACCGTTTATTCGGCCATTGAGAAAATGGCGGGTAAGAATATCGGGTCGGTGCTCGTCATGGATCGGGCAACGCTCGTTGGTATCTTCACCGAACGCGATTATGCGCGAAACGTTGTGCTAAAGGGCAGGAGTTCTCCGCAGACGCTCGTCAGAGACATCATGTCAACGCAAGTCGCGTGCGTGGAACCTGATGATACGGTCGAATACTGCATGGCGCTTATGATGGAGAGGCGCGTACGCCATCTGCCGGTCGTTGATGATGAAGTCGTGGTTGGCATCATCTCGATCGGCGATCTGGTCAAGAGCATCATCGATGACCAGCGCTTTACGATCGGCCAGTTGGAGACCTATGTCCGCGGCGACCTCTACGTGCATTGAGGGTCATTCCGCGTCGGCGCGACGAGCAAAGTGTGTGGTTATCCTTGGGTTCGAGTAAAGCCCCTCTAAAGGAGCGGCAAAATGGGCGAACCTAGCAATCATCGGCCGATGCTTATTCGGTATCTTCAATGCCCCGAGTTGATGGGTCGCATGATGGAGCGCACGGGCGTGGGCGCGGCCGAGGCTGTCAGCGTCGATGGGGGTCTCGCTTGGTTAGAAGCCTGCACTAAATGCATCTTCTGCCGCGATGTCGGCACATGCTGTGATTGGCTTGAGGGCTCAGACGCGGGCATCTCACCGGCAGATTTCTGTCGAAACTCTAAGTTCTTCGGTTCCTGTGTAGAGCGCTCGTCTGTTGGCCTTAATGGCAAACCAGGAACCGAGCTATACGGCGACGCCGACAGCAAGCTCGTCTCACTGCGGCTCCAGCAGCTGCAACTCGATCCGGAATACTTGAAGGTGTGCTGCACATCGGTCTACCAACAGCTCGAGAGGGTGTGTGAGTCCTGCAAGTCGAAGCGGTTCTGTGCGCGAGACCTGGCCAGCGGCGACGTCGAGGCTGGCATGCGAAGCTACTGCCCCAACGCGCCCACCATCGATGCATTGACCGTCAACTGGGTGGTATGAGTACGCGAGAGAGCGGGGTGGCCCATCGCGATCATCCGCTGAGAGGCACTGTCACGCTAACGCACTGGCTTGGTGCAGCAGGATGCTTTCGCCGCTGATGAGCGTGCGCATGGTTGGGCGAGTTCCCGGTGCTTCCGAGATGAGTTTGGTGAGTTTGGTGAGTTTTTTCCGCCGGACGCCTTGCACCAGATCAAATCTGGCCTCTCCTCATCTAGACGGCCGTCTCAAGAAACCCATCGACAAAGCCAGCGAGCGCGTTCCAGTCAGTGAATTCATGATCGCGCCCGATGCTCTCAGCGCCGCGCTTCATAACAATGAACTTAACGATCTGCCCTTGGAAGTAATCGTATTCAGTGAAGCGCAAGGCACCCCCGAGAAGGAGGATCATGCGTGGCTGCCACCCCGTCACAGAGACAAAACGATCGACGTACTTTTGCGCTTCTTTCTTCTCGTCTTCCAACACTGCGGACAGACTGACGGAAATGAATGCCGCGGGCTTGGCGTTTAGCAGCTCGTGATGCGCGATCGCGAAGTTGATAACGGTATCCTGATGGCGCTCCTGGTGGACCGAAGCGGCAATAATGAACGCGTCGAAGGTTGGGATATCCGAATCGGGCGCGGGCGATGCGCTATCGCGCAGCTCGATCTCGTGCCCTAGCTTCCGAAGGTGCGTTGCCGCCCATTCGGCAATTTTCCGCGTTTGCCCTTCGGTCGTTCCGTAAACAATCAAGACGTTCACGACATTCCTCCGACGGAAGCGCGCTCCTCAGTTGCGGAGCGGAACGGAGGCGGCGCTTGGATGCGCTGCGCTCGCTGAGGAGGCTGCAATTTCGGCACGTAGGATTTCCGAACCCAATGGCTCCCGCAACCCTGCACGCGCCGGTGAATAATAGAGGATCATCGAGAGGCTGCTTCAGCATCGCGCAGAGTTGCCGGCGTGGTCAATGGCCCCCGACGTTTTGAACATTGAGCAACACAAGCGAGCGACCCTTCGGGCTCCCGCGGAGGAAGTCACGAGCGAGTAACGTCGGGTCGGTGATGAGCGAGGGATCGTACGTCACGGGGGGACGCGTAAACGAGTGCTCGCGGACGATGTCCTTGCGCTTCGATTGGGAGTGGTTCCCCTTCTTCTCTGAGCGGCCCCTTTGCCGGAGGGTCGTCGCCAGTCTATGGTCATACCTGAATCAATAGTTGAACCGTGCGTTACCGCGATCCACTCGTTGGGAGGACTCCTCATGCGAAAAATCATGCTGACCATCGTGGCCGTTACCGCATTGGCCAAAGTAGCCAATGCCCAAGATCCAGCTGAGGGTGAAAAAGCGTTCGCTGTCTGCAAGACCTGCCACCAAATTGGCGAAGGCGCGAAAAACGCTATCGGCCCTCAACTCAATGGTGTCGTCGGGCGAAAAGCGGGTTCGGTGGAGGGCTATAACTACTCGGACGCGAACAAGAAGTCCGGCATCACTTGGGACGAGGCAAATTTGACGGAGTATCTCAAGGATCCCAAGGTCAAAGTACCCGGCACGAAGATGGTCTTCGCTGGGATTAAGGACGACCAGAAAGTCAAGAATCTGATCGCATTTCTAAAACAGTTCGACGCCGCGGGAAAAAAGATGCAGTAAGCCCGTCGTAGAGCCGCTCGCTGATGCCTCGAGACCTTCGCCTACTCGGACCCTTGATCGCAGCAAACGATAGAAGCCGCTCCTAGGACGGACTTGGCCGCTCCACCCGGAGAATCCGAGGGCTAGTGCTGCCTGCCGCTCCAGGTCCGCCTTTTGACGAGATAGAGAAGCGCCGTGGTCATGGCGAGATAGAGCAGCACGTGCCAGCCGATGCGCTTGCGGGCATCCAAATGGGGGTCGGACGCCCATGCGAGAAACGCCGTCACGTCGCGCGAATTTTGCTCGAGCGAGCCCGTGGCACTGGCGTCGGGCTGGTATTCGACGAAGTTATCCTTCGATAGGGGCGGCGGCATCGCCAGCTGATGTCCGGGAAAGGTCACGTTGTAGTACATGTCGGCGGCGACCCGCACCCCGGCCGGCGGATCTGTGTAGCCCGTCAGCAGGTCGTAGACGTAGTCGGCACCACCGTCCTGATAGCCCTTGGCGATGTCGGCGAGCATCCAGAACCAGTGCGAATACCAAGGCGCAGTGGTTTCCAGCGAGCGCGCCTTCACGATGAGCGAGAGGTCGGGCGGCAGCGCGCCGTTCTGCGCCGCGCGCGCCTGCTTGTCGTTCTTGAAGGGACCGAGGATGGCATCGGCAAGGCCGGGCAGCCGGTCTATGGGGTTGCCGGCATCGTCGAACTCGCCCGAGATTTTGTTGGGCCAGCCGATAGCGAGCGCCTTGACGGCACCCACGGGGAATTGCGGGCCACCGGGCTCGACAGATTGCGGAAGCGGACGCGCTCCAGACCGTGGCAGGCGCTGCACACGTTCTGGTAGATTTGGAAGCCGCGCTGAAGCTGCGCCAGGTCGTACTGGCCGCGGAGAGCCGGCGAACGGCCAGGTCTGGCGCGCGGTCGCATGCTCCTCGGCGGCGTCCTCGGCCTTCACGGCCGCCGCGCCGGCCAGCGAGACCAGCGCGAGACAAACGACCGCGGCGAACCTGCAAACCGGCTCGGCTCTGCTCATGGAAGCCCCCTAGACCTTGACCTTTGCCGCGGCTTTGGCCGGCACGGGTTTCACCGCTGCCTTGCCTAGCACCGCCTCGGTGATCGAGCCTGGCAACGGTCGCGACTTTTCCAGGCGGCCGACGAGCGGCAACACAACAAGAAAGTGCGCGAAGTAGTAGGTTGTGAAGATGCGCGCCCAGGTGACGTAGACCTCATCGGGCGGCTTCGACCCGAGCCAGCCTAGCGCCACGCAGGTGAACACGAACAGCCAGAAGAACCAACGGTAGATCGGCCGGTACTTGGTCGAGCGCACCTTGCTCGTGTCGAGCCACGGCACGAAGAACAGCACCGCGATTGAGGAGAACATGGCGATGACGCCAAACAGCTTCGACGGGATCGCGCGCAGGATCGCGTAGTAGGGCAGGAAATACCACTCCGGCACGATGTGCGGGGGCGTGACCATGGGGTTGGCCGGCGTGTAGTTGTCGGCGTGGCCGAGGTAGTCGGGCAGGAAGAACACGAACCAAGCAAACAGGCTGATCGATGAACGGCCACAGTGCCACCGCGCCGCCGACGGCAACGAAGGCGTTGGCCACGAGGATGAGAAAGTCCCTCCGCTCTGGTCCTTCGGCCTGGGATGCCATGAATGCTTTGAACCGCAGTAGGACCCGCATTTTTACTTTCAGGTGCTCAACGATTGCCGAGTCCGTGCTTATGCAAGTTCGCCGCTCGAACCGCGTTCTGCAATCGTGTTACTCGAGGCCACTGAGATAGGCTGCCACGGCTTTAATCTGTGCCGCAGTTAAGTTATGCGCGATCGGCTGCATGATCGCTGAAGTGTCTGGATTTTTCGCATCTTGGCCCCGCTCTTTGTCCCAATTCGTCAATACCTTGATAATGTAAGGATAGAGCTGTCCCGCGAGACGAGGAAATGCTCCATTACCCTTGGCCTCGGGCCCGTGACAGCTAGAGCATGGAGGAATATTGGCGTCAGGGACTCCCTCTTCAAAGATTTTCTTTCCCGTGTCCGCGAGCTCACGTGGAGCACCGCCTAATGGCTTCGGATTGAGCTCGCTAAAATGCGCAGCCAGCGCCGCAAGCATCTCGGGGCTCAGACTGTGCGCCACCTTAAACATAAACTTATTTGTCCGGCGGCGCTCGATAAAGGCCTGTAGCTGGTTCTGAAAGTACTCGGTTTGTTGGCCCGCGAGACGCGGGATAGCCGTAGCTCCCCGATAGCCTTGGCCAGAAGGTTGGTGGCACTCGCTGCAATACTGAATCTTGGCCTCAACGGCGCGCGTGGCAACGGCGGGCGCGCTCGTGTCGGCCGCACGAACTTCCCCCGAGAAAACAATAGCTAGGATTGCCGCTGGCAATGCCAGTTTTGCAGGTACGACTTTCATAACGAGGCCCTCGCGCGGGAGGTGTTAGCGTCTGAGTACACGCTGAATCCCATGTTACATCATCCTCGATAATGGACTTGGCGGCGAACTGCCCACTGCACCCCAGGTTCTTCGACCCGCCCCCTCGCCCTATTCGGCAGCGAGCCGGACGGTCTCGCCCCGCGCCAGCGGGCAGGCTTCCCACAGCTCCGTCAGCGCGTGCACGAGGTGGTCCATCTGCGCATTGGTGTGGACCGGCGACGGCGTGAGCCGGAGGCGCTCGGTGCCGCGCGGGACGGTCGGATAGTTGATCGGCTGCACGTAGATCGCGTAGCGGTCGAGCAGGGCGTCGGTCACCGGCTTGCAGTGCACCGGATCGCCGACCAGTCACCGGCACGATGTGGCTCGAGTTGCGAGATGACCGGGAGCCCGGCCTCCGCCAGCCGCCGCTTCAACGTCTGTGCGCGCTCGTGATGGCGCGCCCGCTCGATCCCGCTCGACTTCAGGTGGCGGATGCTGGCGAGCGCACCGGCGGCAAGTGCCGGCGCGAGCGAGGTCGTGAAGATGAAGCCCGCGGCATACGAGCGGATGGCGTCGCAGCAGTCGCGGCTACGCGGCGATGTAGCCGCCCATCACGCCGAAGGCCTTGGCCAGCGTGCCGTCGATGATGTCGACGCGGTCCATGACGCCGTCGCGCTCGGCGATGCCGCCGCCGCGCGGGCCGTAGAGGCCGACGGCGTGCACCTCGTCGAGGTAGGTCAGCGCGCCGTACTTTGCGGCGAGGTCGCAGATCGCGGCGACGGGCGCGATGTCGCCGTCCATCGAATAGACGCTCTCGAACGCGATGAGCTTGGGCGTTGCGCGGTCGTATTCCTGGAGCTTCGCCTCGAGGTGATCGAGGTCGTTGTGGCGGAAGATGCGCTTGGGGCCGCCGCCATGGCGGATGCCGGCGATCATCGAGGCGTGATTCAGCTCGTCCGAGAAGATCACGAGCCCGGGCAGCAGCTGCGCCAGCGTCGACAGCGTCGCGTCGTTGGCGACGTAGGCCGAGGTGAACAGCAGCGCGGCTTCCTTGCCGTGCAGGTCGGCGAGCTCGGCCTCGAGCTCCACGTGATAATGGCAGGTGCCCGAGATGTTTCGGGTGCCGCCGGAACCGGCGCCGACCGCGTCGATCGCCTCGTGCATGGCGGCGATCACGGCGGGGTGCTGACCCATGCCGAGGTAGTCGTTGGAGCACCAGACGGTGATGGGATGGCTCTGCGCGCCAACTTTGAAGTGCTCGGCGGCCGGGAACTCGCCGCGGCGGCGCTTCAGGTCGGCGAAGATGCGGTAGCGGCCTTCCTGGCGGATTGCCTGCAGCGCTTCCTTGAACTTAGCGGCGTACTCCATCGAGCGTCCTTCACTCCCCAACCCATGTCGTTCCGGAGCTCGCGGGCCAGACAAAACAACGAGCGTATCTGTGCCAAGAAGAGGTCATAATATGCGAGTTACGGCGCATTGCGCTCTTTGGCGCCTCACGCGCAAACAGCGCTCACTTTACAAAGCTGAGATACGACGCGAGGCCCTCGATTTCATCTTCCGATAGTTTGCTGGCAATTCCCGGCATTGGAACGGCAGCCGCCGCGTGATATCCCTCACCCCACTGAGCGAGCTTTCTTTTCAGGTAGTAGTAGGACTGGCTGGCCAGGCGAGGAATTGCCCTGATCCCTTCAGCATTGGGCCCGTGGCACGCGACGCAGGATGGAATATTGGAGGCTGGACTTCCCCCGCGATAGAGGGCTTCTCCGGCAGGGGCGAGCCGGCTATAGCCGTCGTTTGCAGGCTCAGGACAAAGCGTCGAGAAATAGGCAGCTAAATCGTGTGCCTCCTGCGCGCTGAGAGGCGCCGCGGCGGGCCACATGTACTGCTGAGAAAGAGGATTATCGCGGCTATGAACTTTGAAACTCAGAAGCTGGGTTTCAATGTATTGGCCTCTCTGGCCGGCCAATTTAGGCGCAGTCGCGTAACCTTGGCCTGAGGGCCCATGGCACCAGGCGCAGTTGCTGTCAGCGAATGCTTTCCCGAAGCTCACGGTCTCCCCGTCCCCAGGTGCTGCAGCGGCAGCGGAGCTTAAAAGGGTAAGAATTGCTATCGTCGATTTCGTAAGCTTCATGGTCGGACCAGACCTAGTTCAAGTTACTGAGATAGGCTGCGACGGCTTCGATTTGTGATTTGGACAAGCTATGCGCGACTTGCTGCATGACCATCGGATTGTCGGACGCCCCCGCATACTGCCCCCGCTCTCTGCTCCAATTCACCAATGTCTTTATGGTGTAGCCATAGAGCTGGCCTGCTAAACGAGGAATTGGCCCGTGACCCCTCGCCTCAGGACCGTGACAGACCGAGCACGCAGGAACGTTGTCATTGGGAGCACCCTCTTCATAGATTAGCTTTCCCTCCGCGACGAGCTCCCGCGGAGCCCTGCCAAAGGGTCTAGGGCTGAGATCCGCAAACTGCTCGGCAAGCGCCGATCCCATCGACGGGCCAACGCCATGTACTCGCGACATGATCATACCGTTATGACTTTCACGCGTTCCCTCGACGAACGCCCGCAATTGATTCTCGAGGTACTCCGGTGTCTGTCCTGCGAGCCGCGGCATCGTAAAAAATCCGCGATAACCTTGCCCTGACGGTCCGTGACAGTCGGTGCAATAGTCTATCTTGCCCTGCGAGCCTGCCCCGTAAACGCCGGGCCCACCCATATCGGCCGCATGGCCTATGCCGGAGAAACCAATTGCCAGGATTGCCACTGGCACTGCCAGTTGTGAGATAGCGACCCTAAGCAGGGCTGTGCGCGTTGCGCTAAGTCTTAGGGTACACTGAAGATTTGGTCCCCTTATCATCGTGACCCCTAAAACGCCGTCCACGCATAGAGCAGGACAGTGTTGTCGTCCCTGGCGTTGCGGAATGTGCCATCCGCGTTCTGCACGTAATCGGTGCTCGCCCCATTCAGTTTGTCGTAATGCCAGTACTGCACGCCAAGGCGCGTGTTGAGCCAAGGCCAAAACGCGGGGCCGCCTCGGCTCCAAGGCGAGTAGCCGATATCGATGACCTCTCCGCGTGTGTTGGGTGAGCCGTTATCGGTACCGAAGTAGCTGAAAGGATTGCCATCGCTATCGAAACCTGAGTTCGTGCTGCCAGCTGTGTTGAAATAGCCGAGTGTGACTGAATACCGGGCGTCATACGCATACGTTACTGAGGCATTGAACTCTGCGAGGTGGTTTTTTGGATTAGCTGCGGCGCCGTTAAAGACGCTTCCATCGAGCTTTTCCCATTCATAGATGTAGCTGATCCTCGCCGTGAGGAAATGCACATCGCTGAGGTATTGGAACTGCGCATCCCACCCAACATCGGTAATTTTGTCGGCGGGAGACACCATAGTCACATCAGGGATGACGTTGGCGTTCATGCCAAACGTGCCGAACATGACCGAGTAAACATCCCAGGTCTTCTCGATTGCCAAGCGCCAATAGGGCGCTGCCCCGTCGAACCCGATGCTGGGTGGACCTTCGCCGAGCGCCTGAAGCGCGCCTTTGTCGAGTGTATCGTAGGCGGAAACGGCCGCATAAAACATGTTGTTCGCAAAGACGTAAGCACCACCTCCAGCAACGATGCCGCCCACGCTCTCGATCAGCGGAGTGAAAGGCCCTGGAGCAAACGCACTTGAGATCGACCCGCCGCCGGGGATGCGCCAGGCGGGCGTCGTATTCCAGGGATCCTCAACCGTCGGGTTATTGTTCGCTGTCAGGCCATAGATAAGGTCGATATCGGCGAGTTTGGCTCTATTCGCGTAGCGAATATCGGTGTTGTCGAGGAAAAAGGCCTCATCGGTGCGATCATACGTCGCCTGAATGAACGCGCCCAGCTGGCAGTAGATCTGGCCTCCGTAAAAGATACTGGAGTTCTGGAGCATGACATTGTTGTTCGTTTTTAAACCGTTTCGGCTCTTCCTTCCGGTTCACCGGCAAGTCAGCCAGATCTTTTTGGGTGTGCGTGTAGGTCGGCACCAGCATGACGGAGATCGGGATCTGCGGGGTCGGATCCGCAGCTACGCTGTCGTGACATCGCGTGCCACCGGACGTATAGCCATTGAGCTTGAACTGACGACCATAGGGCGTCAGTTGGGGGGAACACTCCGTTGTGGCAAGTCGCGCAAGGCTGCCCCGTTTGACGGGCAAAGCTCGGCATGGCCCAGGCTGGTCCTGCACTCAGCGATAGCCCTGCCGCCAGGGCCAAGGCAGAAGCGCCAGCCCCGCC
>CAVSCT010000003.1:0-10574 GCA_963726555.1 uncultured Alphaproteobacteria bacterium
GCGTCGCGTGATGTCCGGTTTGGGTCAGAATCGGAAGATCCGACCATGTCCGCTGCACGTCTGCTTCACCCCTAAACCCGGACGATCTGGAGCGCAGGCCAGAATGTCTGTGAAGGGCCAGTAGCGGATCTTAGGTCTGGCCATAACGCAGCGCTTTTGAAGGGCGGATAGCCCTGGGCTTCTTTTCCCCAGTGGGCTTTGATGGGCGGTATCTCAGTGCCTCAACCAGAAGCGCGAAGGCCGGCGTTTGCTGCCGGCCAATCTGAAATGCAATGAGCCCCAGCTTGTGACCGGGGCTCACCGTATTTCAGACCGCCAAGAGGGCTAGGCGGGTCGCCGGGACTAGGAGACAGCGCGGACCATGCGCCAATTCTCGCGTTCCAGTAGCAATTCACGGAAACTGCGCACAGGGCTCCCGGGCTAGCACTTCTTGGAAGTTCGAACTCTATTCAGGGCGTCCATCTCGCCGCTGATCAACGCGAAATCCTTTTTGCGCTGATCTTCTCCCTGGCCCGGGGCCAGTTGAGGACGGAGATCGACGGCTTCTACGAGCAGCCGGTCATTCTCGGCAATCAGCTCTTCACAGCTCATGCCGACGTACTGATCGTTGGCGACACTGGCTGGAGTGACGGTCTGCCAAGGCCACATGGAGCAACCGCCCGCACAGCAGGCCAGCATCGGCAATGCATAATGCCGCAACCGAGGTAGCATGCCGGCACAACGGCTTCTGACCTAGGCTTCCGTCGTTTGTCGGCTTGGGTTCAACTGCACTTCTTGTCAGCCGAGACCTCGTCTATCGTCTTGACCGCACCGCTCAGCTGCGAAAGCTCTTGTTCGCGTTTCTGCTCGTCCTCAACGGGGACCAGCGGACCCAACGCGGACCCTCAATTAGCATTGGCCGGCTCTGGCCGCGAGCCTATCTGATCACAAATCGAGCGGCGCGGACTCCGGGAGCGTGTGGTGAAAGGTGTTGATGTAGAGAACGAACTTTAGCTCACCGGAGGTCGCACGCTCGAGGAGCCAGTCCTCGCCGACGACGGCCTTGATTACGTTCGGCGCAGGCTGGTCCGGAAACTCTGCCTGCCAATAGACGGTGCCTCTCGCACGCACCCGCTCTGGCGATGCATTCAGCGGCGTGAGATCGAAATGGCCGAAGCGGTGTCGCTCGTTGATCCACTGGGCGTGCAGCTTCTCGTGATCCTCGAGGCTGATGGTCGCGCCGTTCCAGACCACGTAGATCCGCGCGTGAGGGTGAAAGAAGAATTGTGCCTGCTCCGCAGCCGACGCTCCCCTAGCGACCGCGTTGAACCAGCTCGTGCCGAAATCCTGAACGTCATCTAGGGTGATCATCTGCGCGGCCTTAGACTTCCGAAGGTTATATACCCTCAACGACCTCGCCCACGATGGCAAGCTGCTCTGGCTGTACTGTCGTGACTGCGGCCGCGAGCGCCAAGAGGGCGCGAGTGACGTAGGTGCAGGCATCGCACCGTCACTATTGCGCGACGCGCCCTGAAGTCCGCTTTGGGTCAAAAGCCGACGAGATGCACGTGACCGCGACACGGCCGCTTCACCCCACTTAGCAGACAAGTGCTGAGGCTGGTCTCAACGTCTGCGATGGGCCATTAGCGGACATCGCGGCACGCTGCACCCGGACTAGGTCAGCTCTACCCACAGAAAGCAGTCATGCGCCAATTCCTGCAGTGGCGCTCCTCACAGGTTGGTCATTTTGGATTTAATAAATGCGATGACGAGGGCGGTGAGGCCGCCGCTAACGCCGCCCGTCAGGAAGCCGGAAACGACGGTGCCTAAATCCAGCCCGGAGGTCGCGGCCGCTCCGCCCAAACCGAGCACGCTATTGAGGATGTGTCCGCCGACGCCGCCACCAAGTGCGCCCGCAATTGTGTTGCCTACCGTTCCTAAGCTTGTGTCTTTCGACACCGCTCCGGCGGCATTGCCACCGATTGCGCCGCTAACGAGCTGGATGATCAACGATGTGACGTCCATTGACGATCCTCCCTAATGCCGTCGACGCGTTTTTCATCGGGCGCCGATCGCCGAAGAATTTCCTCCACTCCTTGTTGTGACGCAAGCGTCGAACTATGCACAACGCAGCAACGATTAATTGGGTGATGTGGTTCGATAGCGGCGGTATGCTGGCCAGGCTGCGGGGCTGAATCATTTCCCCTTCGTGCCGAAGGAAGCGCTTGCCTCCCAGAAAAAGCGCACCCCGCTGATCGTCCAGGGAGACTTCCACGCAACGGGCGTCGGCAAGATGCTCCGCTCGGGCGAACTTACGCTGGCGCAGCCCGTGCATACAGTGCTCACCGGCACGCTCGGCACCGGCGATCTTGTGTTTCCGTCGTCGTTCCGCAGCGTCGAATCCAAGCCGTCGCAATTGGTCGGCATGGATGAAGTGCTCAAGGTGACCGAGAAGAACGGCTTCTCGGTCATCGGCGTAACGCCCGACAAGATCACGTTCTCTGTTTTCCTGTGGCGCCCGCCGCAGCCCGTCGAAGAAATCGACACGATGAAGCCCGCGCTGGTCTACGAGGTTCCACGCAAGGCGTGAGCACCGGCGCTTCCTCATTTTAGGAAGGCGAATTGGGTGATGTTTGCTTTGGGTCAAAGGCTGACGAGATGTGCGTAACCGCATCACGTTCACCCCACTCAGCGGACTACGGCTGAGACCAGTCTCAACGACTGCGATGGGCCAATGCCGGACGATCAATCTCGGCCAGGGTGCGTCCGCTTCGCCCCCGGTAAACGGACGTGAGTCCAACTGGTGCCTCGACTACGGCCGTTACTTCGTCATGGTAGTGTTGACGTTGTTGAACAGGGTGTTCAACCCGTCGCGCAGGTTGCCGAGGCCGACGATAATGCCGACGGCGACGATAGCCGCGATGAGGCCATACTCGATGGCGGTGGCGCCGGATTGATCGTCGGCAAAGCGAGTGAGGATTGCTTTCATGACTGCTCTCCCAATTGCGGTAACGGAGGCAGAGATTGACGTAAAATTTTAGAAGCCGCAGCCGGAAGCGTTGAGTGAAGTGAACAGATGGTTGAACTCACCGCATAAACATAGGTTAGCTCAACCGCTCCGCCGCCAACTCACCATCCTTGCCGAAGATGCGGCGCCTTCCGAGATAATGCCCCCGCTGGGCGGGAAGGATAGAAGGCGGGCGTGCGGATGGTCTTCTCGAAGGAGGACACACGGGACAGTGCTGAGGCCGCGGTCGCCTTCGTCGCGGTGGGCTGGGTGGCCGACTCCGCAGGGCTCAATCTGGCGAGGGCAGGCGTCGAGACCGATGCGCGGGGCTATGTGCGCGTGGACTCCTCGCTGCGGACTTCTGCGCTGCACGTCTACGCAGCGGGCGACATCACCGGCCGCCTGATGTTGGTTCCGCAGGCGATCGAGGGCGGCTTGGTGGCAGCCACGAACGCCGTGCGCGGCGCGACGACGACTCCTGTGGACCTGGTAAGTCCAATCGGCAGCTTCACCGACCCGGAATATGCCCAAGTAGGCCTGACCGAGGCGAAGGCCCGCGAAACCCACGATGCGGTTGTTGCCGTGGTGCGCTTCGACGAGACCACCCGCACGATTATCGACGGCCGGACGGCCGGGTTCTGCAAGCTGATCGCCGACCGCGCGACCTGCGCGATCCTGGGCTGCCACGTTGTTGGCGAGCGGGCGGTCGAGATCGTCCAGGTGGTTGCGGTCGCCATTGCCGCAGGGATGCGAGTGGACGACCTGGCCCGGGTTCCGCTCTCATTTCCCACCTATGCCGCTATGCCCGGGCGCGCGGCATACCGTGCCGCCCAGCAGCTCAATCTGGAAGTAGGCGGCCAAGTGTACCCCCCGGCGTGAGTCGTGTTGACGATTCCGCCTTTGCACTCAGCGACGAATTTTCCGTCCTTCGTGCTTTCGATTACGTCGCCTTTTACAGGCGGAAGCGACAACGCAGCGTTAGACTTAAGCTTGCGGGACCGGTGCCCACGAGACAGTCGTCGCCACGCACCGGCTGACTATCGATAATTTGGCGTCACCATTCCGCGAGCAGGTTGGATCCAAGGCGCAGCTGGGGATCGCAGATACAAACGGGTTCGCATGCCGGGCGCATGTCCGCTTCTGGCCCAACGCAGACCTTGCGAGCCATCTCAACATTCGTCCGCTGAGTGGGGTGAAGCGGACGTGACTCGGTCACGGATAGATCGTCAGCCTTTGACCCGAAACCGACGTTGGTGCTACGTGGGAGCCGCACAGAAAAGCTTGAAGTTGAGCGATATGAGCCGTTCTCGCCGTCCGCAGGACTAGGCGCATCGTGCGACCTGAACAGCCACTGGGTACAGTCGCGATCACATGACGCCGTATCGGGCGTATTCCTCGGCAATGCCGCTCCTAATCGCCTTCGCGGCCGCGATGTCGGCGTCGGCGCCGGTCTTATCGCCCTTTCTCAGCTTGGCGATGCCACGTCCGTAGAACGAGCCAGCCCGCGTCGGATCGAGCTTCAGCGCAACGTTGAAGTCCGCGATCGCCTCATCGAGGCGCCCCAGCCGCACGTAGACCAGACCGCGGCTTTCCAAAGCGTTGTGGTCATCGGGACTTAGCTGCAGCGCGTGATCGCTGTCAGCCAGTGCCCGCTCAACGTCACGATTTCCGGCGGCCCGCGTCCAGCAGCGGTCGGCCCATGTGTCGGCGTCCTTGGGATAGAACTCAATTGCATTCGAGTTGTCGGCGATCGCGCGGTCGATATCCCCCTTTTCCAGGTATAGGCTCGCGCGATTGTGCAAAGCGGTGGAGAGCTTCGGATCGAGCCGGAGCGCCTCGCTGTAATCTGCTAGCGCGCGGTCAAGATCGCCTTTCGCTTTGTGGATATATCCTCGATTGTTGAACGCTTCAGCCAGCTTTGGATCGAGCCGGATCGCCTGGTTGTAGTCGCTCATCGCGAGGTCCAGGTCGTCTCTTCTGCTGTATCCCAGCCCCCGATTGACAAGCTTGCCCGCGAGGTCTTCGCCCGAGAACCTTCCCGACTTGATGTCCCGCGTGCAGGCCGCAATCCCGGCGTCGCCGTCGAGGTCGAAGCAGGGGTCGTCCTCGTCATCCTCCTGGGCAAAAACGGCCGTGATCAGCAACGCGCTGAGCGCGGCGAGCGCAGCCAGCGACGAAGCAGCTCTAAGCATGCGACACCCCCCTCAATGCTTTCAATGCTTCGGATTTACGATGGGAACGTCCCGCACGCAATGAGGGCTTAGGCGAGAGAAGCGCCGCTCGCCTCAGCAACTCTGCCCTTGAGTTCCAGTTCTACTCTGGCCGCTGCTCTGAAGAGCACCGCCTAATCGATCCGTGCCAGCGATCTTCACGTTGGCGGATGCATGCCCCCGAAGCCGGTTGCCGCCAGCGTCAGGTCTGCCTTCGATCGTCGAGGCGTGGCTTGCTGCAACGCAAGAGTTTGAAAGTGGCCCAACGCAGACGTTGAGACTTGCCTCAACATTCGCCCGCTGAGCGGGGTGAAGCAGACGTACAGCGGACATGCCCGGATCGTCCGCGTCTGACCCAACGCGGACATTCCCGTTTCAACCGGCTACTTCGAGGCACAGCCGTGTTGTGGATCATCCTGAAGGGTTGGTCCGCACTTAGACAAGGCAGTCCAACCGCCGCGTGCCCAACGACAATGGCCGATTGCACAACCCAGGAGCCCATTCACCACCATCCAAAGAATGGGCCGCCGTAGGGGGAGTGAGGCCGGTAAAAGCGCTCGCGGCTATAGCGATCGGAGTTGTTAGTGCGTGGACGATTTTTGAGACCTCCTTGGGGCTCGCCGCTTTTGAGGATGATGAAATCCGTAGCCGGACCGGTCTCCTTGCTGATGTCTTCGTCCGAGATGATCAATGAAGAGCCAGGCAATACGACGTCCGAGATACTGTCGATGATATCTTGCGGGATCGTCACACGATCGAGCGCCGCCGTGGCCGCGCTCAAGTCAGTTGGGACGGGCTCGGCGTTACTGGCGTTCGACTGGTTCGGCTTGCTACCAAGAGATACCGCATTCCACCACACATCCGCGCCATCGTTGGCGGAGGCCTGCACGGTAAAGATGTGCGTGCCGATTGGCTTGTCGGGATCGCGGATGGTAACCGAACTCTCAAACACGGGCTCTAGGGCCTGGCGGACGTAGAGGCGCTGTGTCTTCAGACTGATAAAAACGGAGATGGGCCATAGTTTGCGCTTCGCATCTCGCGACGCGTTCACGGCAGCAGCCTTTGCGGCTTCTGCCGCTTTGGCCAGTTCGACAGCACGCGCGGCTTCGTCGATCTTAGGCTGAACTTCAATGCGGGTGGCCTCCAGTTGCGCCTGTGTCTCGGCCAACTTGGCGGCCGCCTTAGCCTTCGCGTTCTCGGTTCGCTTGATCGCCGCTGGCGAAGTGGCCGTCTGAAGCTCGCGCTCGGCGTCCTTCAATCGCGCCTCTGCGGCTGCTTTGGAGCCCTCAGCCGCGTGAAGCACCTTCCTAGGCTGCGCTGCTTCAGTGGCAATCCGTGCAGCCTCCACCCTAGCGTCGTCGGCCTTTTTTCTCGCTGTTTCGGCTTCTGCCGTTTTGCCGTCTGCGATCGCTTTTAGAAGCGCGAGCTGGTTTGGAGGGTCAGCCCCTACCCGCTCGTTAGATTGAGACGGAGCGACCCCGAGCTGCATCCGGTCAGTTTCGTCAAGGCTGCTCGCAGGGCGTTCTGCGCCCTGTCTAAAAAGGGCAACGACGTTCTTCGTTGGCTCGGATTTAAAGAGAAGCGGGTGTGAGATTGTCACGGGGGCGACATCGTCGCGGGCGACGATGACTCGCATGCCGATTTTGGTCACGTTAAATAGACGCTGGGCGAACCCAAAGGGCATGCGGATACAGCCGTGAGATGCGGGGTAACCGGGCAACGCCCCAGCATGTAGTGCGATACCCGACCAGGTAATTCGCTGCATAAAGGGCATCGCGGCGTCATCGTAGCGATTGGAGTAGTGCTCCGCTTCTTTTTGCAGAACGCTATAGATGCCGACGGGGGTTTCGTATTCGGCCCGCCCGCTAGAGACGGGCGCACGCAAGATTGCACCGTCGGCATCATAGATCGTGACCCGCTGTTTGCTGAGCGAAACGATTGCCATGAGAGGCGCCCCAGCGGGGCGGGACAAAGTAATTTCATCTCGCTCTGCATCTCGATTGTCGTTGGCCACGTTCGGCTGCTCACCGCGGCCGATGGTGGTGGGATCAAGCGGCCTGACTGGTCGCTGGTGTTCCCGATTGGGGTCGCTCTTCGTCGGCGGGCGGTCCCAAAAAGGCGCTTCTCCCCAGGGGGAGTATGTTTGCGCGTGACCGGGGGAGGTGGCCAGTAGCGCTACTCCAACGATCAGGGCCAGCGGTTTCATGTGATTACCAAAAAGGTTTGTCGCCCCTCCGCAGGGACTCGTAGCTCGCCGCAGCGCGGATGTTAAAATCCGCGCCGCGGTGCTCTTTTATTGCTTCTACTCGGCAGCCTGCGGCACGCTCTTGACCTCTGACTCCTTGAGCGTCAGCACGAGGCCATCAGGCTTGACCTCTTGAATTTGGTCAGACGTGACGCGATAGCGTGTGCCGCCGATGCCGAGGAAGGTACCGGTATCGATATAGGCTTCCGTGACCTTGTTGTCGGGACCGCGCTTGATCTCGATGATATCGCCGATCTTCTTGTTGTCACTGCTGTAGGCCGCTCTGCCGATCCAGTTCTTTGCGCCGTCTTCCGTAACGATGAAGGTCGTCCTGACAGGCGTTTGCATCGGTGCCTCAACTTTGGTCGGCGGAAGCACCGCAGCTGTCTCCGTCGGGCCCGTGTGTGAAAACAGGTTCCAGGCGAGAGCGCCGAATGCCAGGAGGGCCAGGGCCGGAATTAGCCAGCCCCACTGCGAAGAGGGCGCTTCTGACTTCGGGGATACGGCGTAACTGGGCCTCGAGGATCCGGGATAATCAGATACCGTCGACGCGGGGCTATCCAGAAAGCCCGCTTCGCCAAGATACTTCGAGAAACCCGCTGGAAGCGCACGGGCAATGTTGTCTTTTTGTGAGGCAAGAAGATTTGCAAGGCCCGTAGCATCGAGCCCGCTCGCGCGCTGCTGTTGTCCCAGCACGCCCATCACGACCGGCCCAAGCAGGCCCATAAGGCTTTTCGAGCTACCAGCGCCGATACCAGAGTACTGACCGACTGCGTTGGTGAGCGCAGACATGGTCGTGCCGCCGAAAAGGGATGTCAGGGCACTCGCGCCGTTATTTATCAGTGCCTGCTGACCTGATCCGCCGATGGCGTTGGCGATGCTCGTGAGGACCCCTGGCTGTTGCTGCGTGACAGCATCATCGAGCTTCGCTGTACCACCTGGTTTTGCAACAAGGGACACGAGCCCCGCAAGTAGCGCAGGGACGCTTGCAGTGGTGGCTTTTTCGACAACCGCTCGATCGAGACCGAGCCCCGACGCGATACGGCCCAAGAGTTCTGGCGTCAGAACCTTGGTTACGCTGGAAACCAAATTTGCGGGCATGAGGACGCTCCTTTACAGGCAGTTCCCCCCAACCAACACTAGCACCACAAATGCTCGATGCACCGACACTTAGGGTGAAAACACATATACTTAGGTTCAACTGCGGCGGGTATCATCGGCGGATAGCATTCTGCTCCGGCACTAATCTCCTCCGTGCGTCGCCTCAAGAGTTCGAGGTGCAATGATGGTGCAAGTTCCTATCAGCCAGTGTACGGGGATCGCGATCTATCTCCTCGCAATCACAGGCATCGGCCTATCGGGGACGAAGCTTTCGTGGGTTGTGGCGGAACAGGCTGTTATTCTTGCCCTGCCGCATTTGGACAATAGTCCCCCGAAGCTGTCGCTCATGGAACGAAGGAGTATCGATGCGGCGCTCGCAGTTCCACTTCGACCTAGTGAAGTGAGGAACCGGGTTGCCGCGTTAGAAGCACCCCCAACGACCGCCAAGTTCCTTGCTGCTCGGCTCGATCTTGTTGAGAAGGAAGACTTGGTTGAGCCTGCATCCCCCACCCATATCGCATCAGCCGCTGATGGCTCCCTTAGACCCAATTCGCAACCATCTTCCATCGCGGTTCGGGTATACAGCTACGAGATGAGGCGAACCGCCCGTTCAAACTCAAGACACGCTGCTGCCTCAGCCGGCGAAGTATTCAACCGGAGCTTCGGCGTCATAAGCGTGGCGGCAGATTGAGCAACAGGGCGAGAGCATGCCGACCGTGAGACGGCACGACACAGTTCGAGACATTCCGCGTCGTGCCGCGCATGACGACGATTCGACGTCGCCATTGCCCAGACCAACCAGTCGTTTCGCGACAGCGGCGCGGGCAACGTACGCTGGCGACAGCTTTTGGCCCAACGCTGACGTCGAGCGCCACATCGGTAATGGTCAGATGGTTGGGGTTAAGCGGACGTGACGCGATCACCCACACCTCGTCAGCCTTTGACCCTAAGCAGACATTGCCGGCCAGCGAAGCAACGCCGGCCGGCTCATTTGCCCGCTCTAGTCGATGTCACCTTGAAGTCTAGAGAGTGCCTTCTCCAGAGCCTCCATCTGGCCTCCGACACTGAAGCTCGCGGGCTTTTGCCGAGGCGGATAGGCTTTGAAAGTTTCGAGGAACTTTCCGACATAGGCCTGCGCCGGCACGAGAGCATAGGCGCGTGAGATCATCCAATCGTAGTACGTGTTCGACGTGATGTCGGCCCGCTCGTAAGGATCGCGGCGAAGGTTGAATATTTTCGGCACCCGGAGCGGCGTGAAAGGCTCAGCCCAGATGCGCAAGGTACCGGTGGCGCGCTGCTCCATGAACACGACCTTCCAGTCCTCGTAGCGTAGGGCCATCAAGTCTCCATCGTCTGAGAAGTAGAAGACTTCCTTACGAGGGGTTTTCTTCTCCTGCCCCGTCAGATAGGGCAGCGCATTATAGCCGTCGAGATGCACCTTATAGGTGGTGCCGCCGACGTTCGCGCCATCGAGCAACTTCTGCTTCACGCCAGCATCGCCCGCTGCCGCAACAAAGGTGGGCAGCCAGTCCATGTGATGCATGATGTCGTTGGAGACGGAGCCTGGCTTGATGTGCCCCGGCCAGCGCACCATCGCCGGCACACGCCATGCGCCTTCCCAGTTGGTGTTCTTCTCGCTGCGGAATGGCGTCGTCCCGGCGTCCGGCCAAGTGTTCTGATGCGGACCGTTGTCAGTCGAATAGAACACGATGGTGTTGTCTGCGATGCCGAGGTCGTCAAGTTTCTGCAGGAACTGGCCGACTGCCCTGTCGTGCAGCACCATGCCGTCTGAATATTCGTCCTGCCCGGAAATCCCGCGGTCCTTGTCGGCGACGTGGGTACGGAAGTGCATATGCGTACCGCTCCACCAAACAAAGAACGGCTTGCCGTCATTCACCTGCCGCTCGATGAAGGCCACAGCGGCGTTTAGCGTCTCGTCATCGACGGTCTCCATGCGCTTTTTTGTCAGCGGCCCGGTATCCTCGATGGTCTGCTTGCCGACCCTGCCGAAACGCGGATCGATTGTTTCATC
>CAVSCT010000004.1:0-29846 GCA_963726555.1 uncultured Alphaproteobacteria bacterium
GGCCATGCTCGACGATCTCTCGCTCTGGTTTGTTCTCACGTTCGTCCGCTCCGCGCTTCTCGTCGCAGGCGTCTGCGCGCTGGTCGCGGTGGGCGAGGCGACAGCCAGGACCAGACTTCGCCGGGACAGTCCTCGCTGGACGAACGGAGCTATTGCTTATGGACGGGTTCTTTCGACATCCAAACGGCGAAATCATGCGACAATATACTCTCAACAAGGGAGCCCATGATGAGATGCATTGCGATCGCTGTTTCTCTTTGTGTGTGCAGTGCGAGCGCGCTGGCCGACGCCTCGTGCACAACTAAAGCCGCCGAAAAGAAGCTCGCGGGTGCCGCACTGACGAGCTTCATGACCAAATGCGAGCAGGATGCGGCCGCAGCTTGCAATGCCGATGGCAAGTCGCAGAAGCTCGCGGGCGCCGCCCTCGACAGTCACATGAAGAAGTGCATCGCCGACGCCGTCGGCGATAAGGCCTCGCTGACGTGCAAGGGCCAAGCGGGAGAGAAGAAGCTCGCTGGCGCCGCTCTCAATAGCTTCATGAAGAAGTGCGAGCAGGATGCGGCGGCAGCGTGCGACGTCGACGGCAAGTCGCAGAAACTCGCGGGGGCGGCCCTCGATAGTCACATGAAGAAGTGTATTGCGGATACTGTCGGCGCTAAGTGATGGCCGCAGACGACGAGTAAAATGGTGGGAACGGGCGCCAATTGCAGTTCGCCGTAGCGCACTGCTGGCTGAACATCGGAAGTGAGAGACGGCGCGTCAGTGCTTCTTTCCCGCCTTCGGCTTTTTGCGGTTCTTGCCGGCCAACCAGGCTGTTAGGCGCGCATGATCTTGCTTGGTTTGCTCCGCGTAGGCCATTGCGAAGCTCGCCAAAGCATCGTCCAAGTGCTTCGGATCTGCCCATGTAGCCGGCGAGAACGACGGGATCGCCCGAGCGCGCGTGGGCGCGCGCCAGTGTGCGGCCACATAACGTCGCATAAGCCCAGAGCGCGTTGCCTTCTATGACTTCGCCAATCGACCCCAGACGTCGGTTCTTGAGGTGGCGGACGTAAAAGAAACGCCCCGCCTTCTGGTCTTCGGTCCAGCCCAGGAAGATATCGCTGGCCGCCTGCATGATCCGCTGACCCTCGACCACCCGCTGACCTTGATGGGCGATTCGCGTCTTCCGCTTGCCGATCCTTTCAAGGACCGATGTTTGAGCCTCCTTGATCTGAAGGAACATAGGCTCAGCGTCGGCCGTCACGAAGAGGCCAACGGCGCAGAATGTCCCGACACTGCCGACGCCGACGACCTTGAAGGCGAGATCGCAGAGCCTATAGCGGTCGAGAAGAACACGCCGGTCAGGAGGCAGTGTTTCGCGATAGGCCGAAAATGCCGAGCGCGCTCGGATTGTATGCCGTGCATCCGCCGCATCGTCTAAATGATAGATCGTCGGCGGGCGATCCTCGATACGAGGACCGTCGCCCTTGGTGCTGGCCAGATGCGGGAAGTTGTCGTCAGCCGCCAAATCCCTTTTGGCCTTTTTCAGCGTTCCCAAGATCTTGCCGCGTAGCTTGACATCGTCAATCAGCTTGACCTCACGTTCGAGCTCCATGCGGGTGTGCCAAACTTCAAGCGGTGCCAGTTTGGCGAGGTTCCCGATGAATTCTCGATAGGCTTGGGTTGTCGATTTGGCGATCGATCTTGCCTGCTTATCGCTCATTCCCGCATCGACTGCGGCCACTGCGACGCTTGCGACCAACCGCTTGATGTCGACCGCGAAGTCCACCCCAGGCAGCGTTTCGTCAAAATCGTTGATGTCGAACAGGACGTCATCTTCAGGGGTCTCGAAGGCCCCAAAGTTCATTAGGTGACAATCGCCACAGGCCTGAACAGGAATGCCGACCTGGGGCATTTGCGCCAAGTCCGCCGCCATGACCGCCGCAGCCCCACGCAGGAAAGCGAACGGGGAAACCGCCATTCGCTCGTAACGGATCGGCAGAAGTTCAGGGATGCGCGTCTGGTTCGTCTCAGAAAGGATGGTCACTGGATCGCGCTTGTCGGTCACGGCGTAGTCGGCGTGACTTCGCGCGATACCTTTGAGCGAAGCGCCTTCCCTGAACGGTAACGTTCGGCCCGCGATTGCAGAGCGCATTTCTCGCTTTTCGCCCGAGTCATGCTGCACGCCTTCGTCTCCGCAAATCGGGAGGAAAGACTAGCTCTTGTTTGCCCGCTCGTATCGCGCACGCAGTGGGCGTGCGGAGCTCTTGCCAGGCGGACTATGCTAATCGCCGATTGGAAACTGCTACCGCGATCTGCTACTGTGCGTAGCAGTAGCAGTCATATTAAATTGGCGTAATATCAATAGCTTATGGTGTTGGGTGACCCCGTCCCCTACGGGGCGCCAAAATCAGCACAAAAAACAATATATTTCAATTAGTTATGCCGCGGTTGGACACACCCTGGGCTCAAACCCCCATAACTTCGCGCAGCAGAAGGTCGCCGCATGTCCGCTGTCGACATCGAAGCAGACGCGCCGGTCGGCATCCGCGGAAGACCGCTTGTGACCCAAAGCAGAAGTCAAAAACAGATGGCTGTTGTGGCAATCAGTCGGGCAGGCCGAAGTAGAGAATCTCAAAACGCAGAGCCTGAAGCAGCGACTCAGCCCAGACCGGTTTGTGGAGTATGCGCCGGCCGGCACTATTAGCCCGCTCCAGATCATTCGCATCATAGTCGCCCGTAAGAATGAGTGATGGCAATGCACCGCCCCAGTGAGCTTCCAACTGGTTTAGGGTCGTGAAGCCATCAATGGACTTGCCAAGATTGCGGTCCGCGATCACGACGTCTGGCTTACGTCCTCCTAATGCGTGCAATAATTCGTCGCCATCAGACGCGCAAACCGCGGACGCGCCCCATGCTCGTATCAGACTAGCCAGCGCTTCAGAAACGCTCTTGTCGTCATCGATCACGGCGATAAGCTTCGAGGCGAGTGGCATGCCCGATTGCTG
This sequence comes from uncultured Alphaproteobacteria bacterium, assembly GCA_963726555.1. Classification (GTDB taxonomy): domain Bacteria; phylum Pseudomonadota; class Alphaproteobacteria; order Rhizobiales; family Hyphomicrobiaceae; genus Hyphomicrobium_A. The sequence continues at coordinate 2,988 of CAVSCT010000004.1, forward strand.
CTCGCTCTCGTCCTCAACGGTCGAGGCAGGTGACGGCCCTCTGGCCAACGGCATTTCGATCGCAAATACTGATCCGCGCCCCGGCCAAGAGCGAACTTGGAGACGGTGGCCAAGCAATTTGGCGAGGCGATCAACAATCGCGAGCCCGAGGCCGAGCCCGCCTTGTTGGCGGCCTGATTCTGAGAGCTGCACAAACTCCCAAAAAATCTGCCGCAGCTGTTGAGGGGCAATGCCACGACCCGTATCCCAGACTTCTATGCGCACGCACTCACCGTGCCGCCGACAGCCCATCAAAATGCGACCGCGGTCTGTATATTTGACTGCGTTAGAAACCAGGTTACGCAGAATTCGTGCGAGCAGTTGCGGATCACTCTGCACAGCCAGGCGCGTGGGCAAGATGGTCAAGCGAAGGCCCTTGTGTGCGGCCAAAAGGTTGAATGTGTCGCTGAGCCCCTCAAGCAGAGTGAGAACGCTCACCGTCGTGACCTTAGGTTCCAGAGTTCCAGCATCAAGTTTGATATATTCCAGAAGGTGATCTAACAGCTCAATCGCGGAACCGAGGGAGCGTTCAATAGCCAACAATGATCGCTTTCCGTGGGGCGTGGTAGCTTCGTTTTTGAACCCGCCGAGCTGAAGTGCCACTGCTTGCAAAGGCTGCCTGATGTCATGACTCACAGTCGCAAGAAACTTGGTGGTTGCCGTGGCCGTCAATACGGCCCGATCCCGTGCCGCTTCGAGATCGACGGTGCGTTCTTCTACCATCGCCTCCAAGCGTTCGGCGGTGCGCACGCGATCCGTAATATCGGTATGAGTTCCGGCCAGTCGAACCGCGCGGCCGGTTGAGTCGCGAAGCGCGGCGCCGTGCGTAAATATCCAGCGCCAAGACCCATCCTTATGCTGGAGGCGAAATTCGTTGCGGTATTCGGGAAGCGTGCCGGCCAGATACTCCGCAGTTGTCTGCTCGGCATTCGCGCGATCATCGGGATGCAGAAGCTTGACAAAAGTATCAATGTGTCCGGGCAGTTCGTTGGGCCGATAGCCGACCAGCTCAAGCCAACGAGGGGAATAGTAGACTTCGTTTGTTTCTAGATTCCAATCCCAAATGCCGTCATTCGTACTGTGAGTGATCAGTCGGACCAACTCGCGGCTTACAGTGTCCGTGCGATCCCATGGGGCGATGGCGTAATCGATACGATCATTCATGGGCCGAGTCCTGCTCAGCTCCTTGGCGGGAACTAGCGCGGCGGGAACTCCTTGAAGGTCTTCACGAACAGGTCAAAGTCAACCTTGAAATTTGTTACCCTAACATAGCCGTCAACGTCACTTTGTTCCACGAGTTCGATGTCGAGAACCGCGCCCATGGCGAAGCCGGCATGTTCACGGTATCGCTGCCGCTGTCCAATGGGGCACTGAGCTTAGTATCAATGTCCGCTTCTGGCCCAACGCGGACGTTGGGAACTTGCCTCAGCATTCGTCTGCTTAGGGGGGTGAAGCGGACGTGTCTCGCGGACGTAGAGCTTGTATGGCAACTACTAACACGATGGGAAATTAGGGCCGGGGCTGAGTTATCAGCCCAATGGCTCGTTCCAGGGCCTTTGCCTTTTTGAAGTTGGTGTCTCGCAGAGTAGCTCCGGTGAAGTCGGCCGCCGATAAGGTGGCGTCGGTGAAATCAGCGCCATCGAGGCGGGTATCGCGAACGTTTGCGCGGGACAGATCCGCGCCGATGAAACGGGCATGGCGCAGGTCATTCCCGCTGAAGTCCACTTGGACCAAGATTGCGTTGTTAAATGTCGCACCGATAAGGCTCATCATCGGGGTGATCAGGACTTCTTCGCGTGGGTCGCGCGGTCCGAACAAGGCCGCGGTTAAGTCGGCACCTGTGAAATTCACACCATCGAAGGTTCCGTTGAGGTGGGCATTGGCCATGCGGGTCTTGGCGAACGAGAGGTGGTTGGATGGCCGGAAGGCTTCCATGTCAGCGAAGATATTCGGGCGCAAGATGCTGGCGCCGGTGAGATCGGCTTCGGTGAAGTCGGCATCGATGAGGGTTGCTCTGTCGAGACGTGCGCCGCGAAGGCTTGTTGCGGAAAGGTTGGCGCGGCTCAGGTCGCTTCCATAGAGGTTGGCACCATCCAGAGTGGCCTTCTTGAAATCCAGGTCGCTCAGGTCGAGCCCCGACAGGTCTTTGTGGGACAAGTCGGGCTTGGTGCCAGCCGGGCTTCTGAAGAGGTAAGCGGTGATCTCGCGGGCCGTCATGTCGGCGGACAAAGCCGGGTGGGCGCAGAGGAAGGGAAAAAGCAGGGTGACCAAGCGCATGGTGGCTCCCGTATCGGCCAAAGCCAAGTCCACCATGGGACCCGCGTCGGCGAAGCCATCGCGGATCGCGCCTCCCTCTGTCGGTGCATGGCCTGCTGCATTGGCAGTCGGCGGCTCTGCCGGAGGGCCTTATTCTTGTGCAGCAAGGGGTCGATAGCCACGGATTCCGCGCGACTCAGCTTAAATCCGTCTTGCCAGTGTGGTCGGCGCCCTGGCCCGCATGGCGTTGGGCCAGTTTTATCAGAGAGAGCGCAGATGCTCCACTCTATCATCATCCTGAGCGCCATGTTTTTCGTCACAGCGGGAATTTCCTACGCGATCACCCGCCCCATAGGGGATAACCGCCGGTACATAGCAGTCATCCTCTTAAGTGCGGGACTTGGCATCATTGCGGGGTTCGTCGTATCCGACATGGTCGTCGCTCTATGCTCTGCGCTGGCTGGTGCATTCATCGGCATGATGATCGCATGGCGAAGGCGCAACCCGGCCGCCGAGCCACCGCGCGAGCCCGACAAGGTACGGCGCTCGAGTTCGCGCCGACCCCACTACGGCATCAGTCGCGGCTAATGACTTTGAGAAAACACGGCTACGAACAGGTTCGGGCGACCTTGGAAGGCTTCGACAAATGCGCGGCGCCGTTTCAAGTCTCGCAGTTCTTGGAACGGGGTGATCTGTTTTTTTCGCCCAGTGGGTTCACCTGTTCCGATGGGCAAGCAAGGAGACTGGTGGGAAAGTCGCGCACGGAACGCCACGGAAAACCTTGGAACGTTTTGCTTTCCCACTTTTTCGCAAGTCGCTGATTTTGCTGACTTCGCGTTCTCCCCTACGGGGCGCCACCCTTCAAGAATAGTTCAGCTCGCTCGCGTCTGCTAGTTGGCGGGAGGCTCAGCCGCGTAACCCGCTTCGATATCCGCTATTGGCCCAACGCCGACGTTGAGACTCGCCTCAGCATTCGTCCGCTGAGCGCGGTGAAGCGGACCTCCCAGACATGCCTGCAACTTCCGTTCCGCGTTTGACCCAAAGCACGCAAAGCCGCCTTCATGAGGTGCGCCACCGTACGCCGCTATTCGGGTGGCACGGCATGAGTTTGAAGACCTAGCTGTCGCGGGGCAGCATCGTCATCGCTTGGATCATAATGCTGCTGACGGCGCCCTTGATCTGCGCTTTCTAGTACGCTTGCGTCAGTGGCATGGGATAAATGCGAACACAAGACGCGCAGGGCCAGCTGAACCAAGGGACAGGAATATGCCCGCACCACAAGAACCGGCAACAGCAAACGGTGACCGCAATTTGGCACTGTTCTGCGATTTCGAGAACATTGCTCTGGGGGTGCGCGACAGCCAATACGCCGATTTTGACTTGCGGCTTGTCATCCAGAAGCTACTGGTAAAGGGCAGCATCGTAGTGAAGAAAGCGTATTGCGATTGGGAGCGGTACAAGAGCTACAAGAAAGCCATGCACGAGGCGGCGTTCGAGCTCATCGAAATACCGCATGTCCGCCAATCGGGTAAGAACTCGGCAGACATACGCATGGTCGTGGATGCGCTCGACCTCTGCTACACCAAGGAGCACATCGACACGTTCGTCATCATCTCCGGTGATTCTGATTTCTCACAGTTGGTCAGCAAACTTCGCGAGAACGCGAAAACCGTAATCGGCGTCGGCGTTAAAAATTCGACGTCTGACCTACTGATCAGCAATTGCGACGAATTCATCTATTATGACGACTTGGTGCGTGAGGTGCCCGCCGCACGCAGGGACAGCAAGTCAGTGCGTCGTGCACCTACTGCTAAAGCGCCGGCGCCGCAGAAGGACCGGAAGCGAGAAACGATTGATCTCGCCTTGGAGACGGCGACGGCCCTGCTTGCGGAGCGAGGAGACACCGCTCAACTCTAGGGATCGATGGTCAAGCAAACACTGAAGCGCCGCAACCCGGGGTTTAATGAGTCATTTTACGGGTTCGCCTCATTTAACGAACTGCTCGAGGAAGCGCAGAAGCGCGGCTACCTCAAGCTCCAGATGGATGAGAAGTCGGGAGGCTACATCATACAGAGCGTGACACCCTGACGTGCTTATAGGCATTTTCGACCTTTGACGGCGGCCAGTCTGCTGTTGGCCCCAGCGGACGTCAGCATCCGCTATCAGTAAGGCCCGCTCTTGGTACTCAAGCCGACATGTAGCGTCCTCAGCAGGGATGGTCCGCTGCTGACCCAAAGCAGACATCCGCTAAAGACGAGGACCCCAAAGCCCTGTACCAGGCGCCCTCTGACCCCAGATCGGACTAGGGGGGATCGATCAGGGGCCGGCCTTTACTTAAGATTTCGGCTCTGAGCCCTCAAGGCCAAGGTGAGGGCGCTCAACGAACTCGTTGACGCCGGGGCGCTCGTGCTCGACATTTCTAGGGTCGGGACGACGGTGGCGCTAGCCAACTAGCCAAGCACCGCCATGCGGACCGGCAGGAGGGCGGCCCGCACAGGCCGCCCTTTTTGCTTCTGAGCGGTGGTACTTCTGGGTGCTGTCGCCGCTGTTCTGAGCCGGCCCGCCACCAGTGCCGTTCCGGGAGTCGCTGAACTCTTCCTGTGCGTTCTTGTCTTCGTACATACGCTGCAGGATTAGCGGAAAAAGGACACGAACATGGACGCTATCGGGTTCTGACCGACGCCAAGTCTTGGTGGGGTGGCTTCATCTCCCGCTGGGATGTCGCCGACTTATTGGTCCGGCAAATTACCGACGATGCCAACATTGGCGGGACGCCTCGACTTATCGGATGACCTCGAGGAACTACCAACGCGCGTGGCGAAACAAACATGCCCGCATTCAACTCGCCTCTACTGCGGCCGGCCATTGCGCTCTTCTATGGCGTCTTGTGCCATGCATGCTTCGCGCTCGGCGTGGGAACGATGGTGATCATGATGTTCTTCGGCATGAGCCGCTCGCTGGGCGCGCTGGAAGCACCCTGGAACTGGATCGCCAACATCGCATTGCTCGCTCAGTTCCCCTTCATGCACTCGTTTTTGCTCACCGGCCGGGGCAGAGCCGTGCTCGTCCGGCTGGCTCCCGCCGGCACGGGCGCAGCACTCTCGACGACCACGTACGTAACCATCGCATCCCTTCAGATCTTCGCGCTGTTTGCGTTGTGGTCGTCTAGCGGAGAGATTTGGTGGCAAGCGGAGGGCGCGAGCCTTGCTCTCATGACAGGGCTCTACGCGACGGCTTGGCTCTTACTCGGCAAGGCGATGGCCGATGCGGGGATGTCGCTGCAGACGGGTTCTTTGGGGTGGATGGCACTGCTGAGAAACAAGAAGCCCGTCTATCCGAAGATGCCGGAGCGCGGTCTCTTTCGACTTTCACGCCAGCCCATCTATGTCACGTTCACGTTGACCTTGTGGACGGTACCGACGTGGACACCGGACCAGCTTGTCGTTGCCACTACTTTGACCCTTTACTGTCTAGTCGGACCGCTCTTCAAGGAGGCCCGCTTCCGGCGCATTCACGGGGCGGCATTCGACGCTTACGCGCGGCGCGTCCCCTATTGGCTTCCGTGGCCGCGCCCGGCCCACACCTCGGCGATGCGTGATTTGGAGACGCGAGATGCGAAATGATCTGTCAATCTACCGCACTTACGCGCCAAATTGGTGGGACGACTCTCAGCGGTTTCTCCGGCTATTGCATAACCTCGTCCCGGCGCGACTTAAGCATTTCGACACCATCGTTGGCACCTGGCGCGGCAAGACCGTGCTCGATCTCGGATGCGGCGGCGGCTTTATGTCGGAGGCGCTGGCCAGGAGGGGTGCCACGGTCATTGGCGTCGATCCCTCGGAGGCAGCGATCCGTGCCGCGCAAGATCACGCTGTGAAGCACGCGCTTGAGATCGATTACGAGGTCGGCAGCGGTGAAAGCATTCCCCTTGCCGACCATTGCGTCGATTGCGTTGTCTGTGTGGATGTCCTGGAGCACGTCGTCGAGTTGGACCGGGTGCTCGATGAAGTTCAGCGCGTCTTGAAGCCGGGCGGGGTGTTTATGTTCGACACGATCAACCGGACACCGCTTGCGTCGCTGGTCATCGTCCACTTAGGCGAAACGGTCTTGCGGCTCTTGCCACGCGGCACTCACGATCCGGCGAAATTCATACGCCCCTCGGAGCTGCGAGCTAAGTTAAGGGAGCGAGGTCTTGCCGTAGGTCCGCTCGTCGGGCTCGGGCCCCGCGGCATAAATCGGCGGCTCGATTTTACGTTTGGCAGGCTCCCGTCGGTGCAGATCATGTACATGGGCCACGCGCTGGCTTCCGTGCGCGGGTAAGCCATTTCCGGTTTTGGCCCAACGCAGACGTTAAGACTCGCCTCAACATTCGTCCGCTGAGCGGGGTGAAGCGGACATGCAGCGGACATACTCGGATCTTCCGAGTCTGACCCGAAGCGGACCTAGGAGGTTCTTGCTCCGTCACGCTTCCGCCCATTGGCGGACGAGGTTGTGATAGATGCCCGTCAGCCGCACGTTTATCTCGTCCTCGTGGCCCCGCTGGGCCGTCAACTCCTGGATTGCCTGGTCCAGCTCGAACAGCAGCGTGCGCGCGCTGTCCTCGCGGATCATGCTCTGCAGCCAGAAGAAAGAGGCGGTGCGCGCGCCTCGGGTGACGGGCTTCACGTGGTGCAGGCTGGTTGCGGGATAGAGCACCATGTCTCCGGCGGGCAGCTTCACCTCGTGGGCGCCGTAGTTGTCCTCCACCGCCAGTTCGCCGCCGTCGTACTCGTCAGGTTCCGACAAGAAGAGGGTTGCGGAAAGGTCCGTGCGGATGCGGATCGGGGTGCCGGGAATGCGGCGGATCGCGCCGTCGACGTGCGTCCCGAAGTAGTTGCCTTCCCCGTAGCGGTTGAACAGGGGAGGAAAGATCCTGAGCGGCACGGCGGCCGAGATGAACAGCGGGCTCTTGGCCAGCGCCTCGAGGACGATCTCGCCGAGCTCCTGGGCCGCCGGCGAGCCCTCTGGGAGCTGCAGGTTGTTCTTGACCGAGCCCGACTGCGGGCCCGCCGTCACCCGCCCATCGGTCCAGTCGACCGCGTCCATCACCTGCCGGCAATAGGCGACCTGCTCGGCGGTAAGCACCTTGGGGATGCAAATCAGCACGAACACCTCATACGAAATTCACCCCCGGCCGCATCTGCGATCGGGGGTGAGCCGCAGCCGGCGGAGTATGTCCAGCTGATGGCGGCGCAAACGGCCCGTACCGGAGCCACCAGAACGGGTGACACTCAGTACTTGAACTTCACGGTCGCGTACCCTGCGCGGCCGGGAGCCACGAAGGCAAATGTCGTCGGGAAGGCCTGATAGATGGCGTCGTAGTAAAGCTCATTGGTGAGATTGAGCCCTGACAGTTCGAGCTCAACATTTTTCGTCAGATCATACTCGACGAACGCGTCGAAGCGCCACCAGTCGACGGTGTGGTTGTTCCCGGCGTTGGCCGCCAAGTGTCCCCCGTAGATTTCACCCCCGTAGGTCGCCGTCCCTCCGACCGCCAGATCGTCGGTCAACTGATACTTCGACAGCAGCGAAAACTGGGTGAGCGGGATGTTGGCGAGCCTTCGTCCGATGTCCTGCGGATTGTCGGAGCCGAGAACTACGGTGTCGAGCAGTGTGATGCCGCCGAACACACTCCACGCCTTAGTGATGTTTCCGGCGGCGCTTAGCTCGATGCCTTGAACGCGGTATTTGCCCATGAAGGCCGCGGCCGGATTGATGACGGGGTTGGGGTTTAAAATGGTCGGGGTGGCGATCGCGCTATTCGTCCGTGCGTGGTCTACATCGGTCTGGAAAATTGCCGCAGTCGCGAGCAGATTTCGGTCGAATAGCTCCCACTTGGTGCCGACTTCGACGCTGCGCGCCTCCTGAGGCGGAACGTCGACGAGCACCGTGCTGAGGCCATTGTACTGGGTACCGGTAGCATCGAGCTCGCTTCCAACGGGGGCCTCTGCGGTGGCGTAGGCCGCGTAGATGCTGGCAATCTGCACGGGTTTGTAGACGATGCCTGCATGCCAGCTGATAAGGTCATCCTGGACCTTCGCGGTATTGTTGCTGATGTTGAGTGCGGTCGTCGTGGTAGCAGACGCAAAACCCGGGCCACCAACCTGGTCCCGCGTAAAGTCATCGACACGAATGCCGCCATTCACGATCCACTCCTTCGACAGATGGACCGTGTCTTCTAAGTAGCCGGCAATCGTATCGATCGTTGCATCGTAAATCTTGCTCTCCGCCACAATTTGGTCGGTCAGGCCATAGGGATTGGGTGGGAAGGGCCGCTGGATCGGACGGGCGATCCCGTTAGGCAAATTGAAAAGGTAGCCGCTTCGTTGAATTGCCTCGCGGCTGAGCTCCATACCGGCGACTACGTCATGCTGGAAGGTTCCCGTCGAGAACTTGAGGTTCAGCTCGGTCTGGTTGGCATACAGTTGCGCGGGCTGATCACGATTGGGATGGTGCACATCGAAGGGATAGCCCTCCATCGATGTGGCTACGTAGTCGACGCGGCTTGCCCCGATGCGCGTTTTGTTAGTCAATGTGACGCCATCGGTCAGCTTGGCGACGACCGTCGCTGTGCCGATGTCGGCCTGCTCCTTGTAGAAGTCGAGACCGGCCATGCCGACCCAGGTATCGCGCGGTATGCCAAGTTCCGTCACCGGCAAATGATTGTCACCTCGAAGTGCAACGCCGCCCGGGTTGACGCCCACCGGGACGCCCCAGTCGGGGATCGCATCGTTGCGGTAGTGGTAATAGTCGAGCGTGACTTTCACGACGTCGGTGACCCTTGCCGTTGCTGACAACAGGCCTCCCCAACGCTCGCTATCCGTGATGTCACGCCCGGCGACGCCGTTCTGGTCGTACATGAGGTTGGCGCGCACCGCGAAATCCGAATTTACCCTCTCGTTCGCATCGAGCGTCGTGCGGAAGGTCTTATCCGTGCCGACGGTTGTCGTCACAATGGCGAAGTCGTCGGCGAGATTGGGCTCCTTGGTGATGAGGTTGACCGCGCCGCCGATCGTGCTGCGACCAGCGATGCCGCCGCTCGGGCCCTTGTAGATTTCTATCTGCTCGACGGCAAACACATCGGGAATGACGTTGCCCGGATTGCGGATCCCGTCCATGAAGATGTCGTTGTCGGCCTTGAAGCCGCGAATGGCAAAAGCTCCGAAGGCATTGCCACCTTCGGCAGATCCGATCGTCAACCCTGGCGTGGTCCGAGCCAGGTCGCGCAGATCGCGGACCTGCTTGTCCTCGATGACTTCCCTCGGAATGGCCGTGATTGTTTTGGGCGTATTGAGCAGGGGCTCCGTGATCTTGCCGGAAGCGGATCGCTCTACCTCATAGGGAGCGTTCGGGTTGGCGTAGGGATCGGCCGCCTTCTGGTCGGGTGTCAAGACCGGTGTCGCCGGCGCCGGGGTGGGCTTCGCGACCGGCGTGCCCGACGACTTCTTCGCCGGCGCTGATACGGCCTTCTTCTTCGCGGCCTGGGCTTCGACGTTGAGCGGGGGGAGCGTGGTCGCGGTCCCCGCGTTCTGTGCGAGCGCTATGCTGGCTGGGCTCGAGGCGGCAACGCAGGCCGCAGTGAACAACCCCAGCTTCGAGGCGTCCTTGCGGACCGCCGATGGCTCTGATTGTGCTTGAAAGCCGCGCAACGTGCGCGGAACGCGAACGGAACTCATGACGCCCCCCTGAAACGCAACAAGCACTAGCAAAGTCGTCAGGTTTCATATTATGACTCTCAGAGTCAAGTTACCTCGCGGGAGCGCGTGAACCCCACGGTGCATATGTGGGCTCGGGGCCACGGTCGCGTATATTCAGCCTGAGATTGACGCACGTCCTCGGCCAAGCAGTTGCGTGCATTCGAAGGCCGTTGAGAACTGTCCCCATGGCATCGGGCCGAACTCGGGAGGCGAAGTGTCCGGCGTCCGCAAAGCTATTTTTTGGGGAACGGATCTGTGATCTGAGCCGCGAAATGAAGAATGAGAAGCTCACATACGACGGCCGCCAGCTTACAGCTGCGAGGACATTGGCTAAGCTGACGATTGGAGGATTGGCCAAAGCGGCCGGCGTTGCATGGTTGACCGTAAGACGGCTTGAAGTTGGAGGCTTAATCCGTGTGGCGCCGCAGTCTCGGCATGGCCATGTCAGCACTGACACGTGGTGCAAAATCACTGCCGCCCTTGAACAGAACGGGGTTGAGCTACTGTCAGAGGGGCGGGACCATGGCGGTGGCGTTCGTTGGCTACGTCCTCGTAACCCAGACGAGGCTAGCTAAAAGGAAAAGTCCGCTTCTGGCCCATCGCAGACATTGAGACTTGCCTCAGCGTTCGTCTGCTAAGCGGGGTGAAGCGGTCGTGACTTGGTCCCGCATAGATTGTCAGCCTTTGACCCAAACCGGACATCAAGTGCGGGATCTTCGAAGCAATTGTTTTCCTTAAATTCCGTTGCGATCTCCACTGCGTCTTTGGCATAGGCACGGCATCCGGCGCCGCCATCCTTTTTCCTCTGACAGTGGTTCAAACCCATATCGCGGTTGGCTCGCTCGTTGTCGAGACCCGTCTGGTTCGCTTCTTTCATGCACCACTGGAAATGTTCGCTCCGGCTCGTGCTGAACCGCCCCGGGTTGGCGGGATCCACGAAGCAAAAGTCCTGCTTATAGACCAGAGCCGTGAGCACGGCATTGTCGGCGTATTTGTTGCAAATGTCGGCGCCAGAAGGCCGTGTCCTGCCAGAAGGCGCAGGTGTTCCGTCTCATTCACCTCGCTTGTTAAGAATGGATGTCTTGGGTCCGTCCAACTTCTCTTGGGCTTTTAGCGCGGCCTTGATCCGGCTTGTTTAGTCTCCGCACGGATTATTTCCGGCGTTTTTTCGGTCCCAGCAGGGAATATCAGGGAAGGATCAGGGATCGGCCGAAGGCGGCGCCAGCAAAGGCGCCAGCCTCCAGGGCACGGAAAGCCGGCGCCCGAGCGCTGCCGCGTGTTGTGGAGACAGGCGGCTCTCAGGGGAGGAGAAGCGCTCTTCGAACAGCTTACTTCCGATACCCAAGAGCGTGTTGTTGTCGTCTCTGGTGGGGTTAAGCGGGGGCTAACGGGGCGCCCCGAAAAACTGCTCGATATTTGTCGGAAATATCCTTCGCGGGATGCCCGAGTTCTGCCGCGCGCTTATCCAGCAGCGTGAACATACTTGTCAGGGTTTGTGTTGTGAGCGGTGTTAGGCCTCGACGTCACGTGTCGCGTGCACGACGCGGCAAGGGTCAACAGCAGACATTCGTGGCCAGCGTGAACGTTGACAAACTATCGCTCAAAGAACTCCTCGACCTCGAAGGCAAGCTTGAGAGGGCGATCGCTGCGGCGCGCGAGCGCGAACATGGAGAGCTCAAGCAAGATCTGGCGGCATTCGCCGAGAAGCGCGGCTTCCTGCTGAAAGAGCTTCAATCAAGTTTGGCAGTGATCGCCCGAGTTGGTCCGACGACCAAACGGCCAAAATATCAAACTCGCGCTTGGCAGCGGCTTTGAGCATTCCGTCAAAGCCTGGCCGCTTGTCGCGCCCTTTGGCCCCGCTGATCCCGGCATCGCCATACTTTGACAACATCATGCCCGGCACGCTCAGCCCACTGCGTCAGCTCTCGAATTTGGTTCTCGGTGGTCTGCTCGCTGGTGCTCACGCGCACATAGAGCGCGACCCGTTTGACCTGCAAATTTTCGATTAACGTGACGGTGCCCGTCACGACCGCTTCACCCCGCTCAGGGGACGAATGCTGAGGCAAGTCTCAACGTCTCCGTTGGGCCACTCGCGGACATCCGGCAAATGACCTCCATGAGCCTCAATCGAGCCGCTCAACTTTGGCAGCCATGTCGGCAATCAAATCCTGCAGGAGTTGATTGCCAGCACAGCGTTCCTTGTTCCGCTCACACACAATGGTTGACTTTGATCAATGCGGCGACGGTTCTCAAGCTTTAATCGAGCTATGTTGGATAGGGGCTTCTGGGAGGAGGACCCGAATGTTGAACTGGCTTGTTCGCCTGCTCATGATCTGCGCTGCCGGAATAGCTGGTTGGTTTGTCGCTCGCGATGCGCCCAACTTCAGTCTGGTGCAATTGTCGGTCTTGTTGGTCCTTATGGCTATTGTGATCGCCGCAGCGACATCCTTGGCGCTACTAGACAGAGGCAGAGCAAAGGACGACCCCGCGCGCCATCGTTCCGGAGAACGGTGATGGTAGAGCTCGGTTTTGGCTTAAACCGGTCATGAGTTGAATGGCCTTTGAGACAGTTGTGCTTCGACGACTACTGCTTTTTTGAACGTAGGCTCACGATGTATGCAACGACCTCGTCGAGGTCCTGTGGGGCTATCAAGAGATTGGGCATCGACTTATGATTCGCGCTCTGTAGCCACACGTAGAGCGCACGTGTCTGCGACGGCGGTGAAGGTCGGTGGTTGGCTTCAGCTGCGGAGTGCTCGTTTGCAGCCGGGTCAAAGGGCGAGCGCTCATCGGAAATGTATGCGACCGAGCGCTAGCCCGTGTTCATGGGCAGTCGCTGCGCGTGCTAATCCATTTTGTCGCGGTTCTGCTTGATCTTGCTCAATTCCGATCCCTCGCACCTGAGGTTCGATGGCTCGTGCACCGACTCGAGCCGGGGAGCTTTTCATGGGCCGGACAATTGGACTCTTTAAATTCACACTGCTCGCCGCTTTCACCGCGGCTGTAACGTCGGCGGACGGCGAGGATGCCCCCTCCAATTGCGCGGGAGGAAAGCCGGTCGAGGCGCGCATCCGAGCCTGCAACTCAATAATCGATGCCAAGCCCGCCCCTTCAGATCCGCGGGCGCAGGCCTACCGCATCCGCGCCGCCGCCTATTCCGAGAAGGCCAACTACAAGCAGGCGATCGCCGACTTCACCGAGGCGCTTGCTCTCAAGGGCGACGACGCCACCTCCTACTTCGGCCGCGGCGAGTTGCGGCTTGCCGAGGGAGATGCCGTCGGCGCGATCTCCGACCTGACGCAGGCCATTCGCTACAGCGAGCCGACGCCGAGGCTCTTCGTCGCGCGCGGCTATGCGCAGCTCGTCAAGGGCGACGCGGCCGAAGCCGTGGTCGACTTCTCGGTCGCGTTGCGCCTCGATCCCAAGAACGCCGCCGCCTACAACAGCCGCGGCCTCGCCTACCGCAAGACGGGCGATCTCGACAAGGCCATCGCCGACTACAGCGCCGCCATTCAGCTCAATCCCATCTACGCGCTCGCCTACAACAACCGCGGGTACATCTACGAGGCGCGCGGCGACAAGCCGGCCGCCGCCGCCGACTTTCGCCGTGCGCTGGCGCTCGACCCCGCTCTCGTCGGCGCGAAGAACGGCCTGAAGCGTCTGGGCGAGCCCGCGGCGGTGGCGGCGGAGAGCAACAAGCTCATCGCCCAGGGCAAGGTGCTGGCTGAGAAGAATTGCGCCTGGTGCCATGCCATCGGGCCGAGCGGCGACAGTCCCAATTCGCGGGCACCGCGCTGGCGTGATTTATCGAATCGCCACCCCGTGCTGGCGCTGCGCGAGCCCTTGACGCGCGGTATCGCGCGCCCGCACGACGAGATGCCTAAGTTCGAGCTGTCTGACCAGGAGATCGACACCATCGTCGCCTACATCAACAGCCTTTCCCCGTAACATTAGTCTCGTCAGAAGGATGTGGCTCGTCATTGAGGGCACGGCCAAGAAGCGACGGGTACGATAACGGAGAGATGGGCAAATGAGCGGGCCATGGCCGAGCTATATGATGTGATCGTGATCGGATCGGGGCTCGGCGGGCTGAGGGCAGCCGTCCTCTTGGCGCGCGCTGGCCGGAAGACGCTTCTGGTGAGTGCGATTAAGCCGCACCTCGATTTGACATGGATCAAAGCGGTGGGTGCTCCCGGCGTGTGGACTGTTCCGCGCTGAGGCCGTAACAACTTTCGGCCGAACCGATTTCCCGAAAAAAGCAAGTGGAGCGTACATGACCGACCAGTTCACCCGACAGGCCCAGGAAATCTTTGCTGCCGCCAAAGAAGCCCGCATCCCCGAAAACGTCCAGGCAATTGTCGAGAACTCGGTGGCCAAGACCCGCGAGGCCTACTCCACGATGAACTCCGCTGCCAAGGACGGCGTCAAGGTTCTAGAGGACGTAATGGTCGCTGCCCAGGTCGGCGCAAAGACGATCGGCGAGAAAATCCTCCGCAACACGGAAACCAATACAGAGGCCGCGTTCGACGCCGCCCGGGCGATTTCCCGCGCTGGGACCTTTCCCGAGGTTGTCCGCCTGCAGACGAACTTCCTGCAAAATCAGTTTGCCGTTGCCAGCGCTCAAACCAAGGAACTTTTCGAGCTTTCGACAAAGGTCGCCCAGCAGACGTTCGAGACGATGAACTCGGCTGCCACCAAGACTTTCGACCAGATTAGAAAAGTTCGCTGAGTCGACTGTCCTGTCTGCCGCGGCAACTGACACCTGTTCAATGAAAATTTCGGCGGGGCGCGCGACGCCGACAGCGTCTACGCTAAGGGCCCCGAGCGGTTCTTTGTGCTGGTCCAGCGGCTATTTCCACAGCTCGTCGACCGTTCGGTCGAGGGGCAGATGGCCGACCATCGTATCCGCGCCTACCTCGTCAGCCAGGGCGTCTGGCCGACCGCTCCGGGAGCCGGACTCAGGCGCGGCCATGCCTAAAGGAGGCGAAGCGTCTCCGCGCCACTTGTGGCGAGCCTGCCGGTCCCTTCAATACAGCGATTAAGGCGGACTTGCCGGCAGGGCGACGACCCGCGAAGTCAGTGAGGAAGTGGCCGTCAATGGGGTACGTGTACGTCACACGGATCTCATACAATGCAAGATGGCAAGGTACACATCAGTGCCGCACGCCCCGATAACAGTGACAACACTATGAGCAGACTCAAAAAACATTCCGAAAATCACCTCGTCGATCGAATCGGGTGGTTGCGAGCTGCCGTGTTGGGTGCCAACGACGGGATCGTCTCCACGGCTAGCTTGATTGTCGGGGTCGCGGCTGCTTCAGCACAGCCCAGCGAGATAATTATCACCGGCGTAGCGGGACTGGTTGCTGGGGCCATGTCCATGGCGGCCGGTGAATACGTATCCGTCAGTTCGCAGTCTGACACTGAGCATGCCGATCTCGCCCGCGAGAGGGCAGAGCTGACAGACAACATTGAGTTCGAGCGCGAGGAGCTGGCACAGATTTATGTCGGACGAGGACTCGATATCGATCTTGCCCGCAAAGTTTCGGACCAGTTGATGGCAAAGGATGCTCTCGGTGCGCATGCCCGCGATGAACTGGGCATTTCCGAGATTACGACGGCTAGGCCGGTGCAGGCCGCACTGACGTCGGCAGCTACGTTTGCAGTCGGCGCGGCGATGCCTCTCCTGGCTGTGATCGCCTCGCCACGAAGTCTGTTGATACCCATCGTCACGATGGCATCTTTAGGATTTCTGGCCCTTTTGGGGGCCGTAGGCGCCAAGGCAGGGGGCGCGAACATCCTTAGAGCAACGGCGCGCGTGACATTCTGGGGGGCGCTTGCCATGGCATTGACGGCCGGAATTGGTGCCTTGGTTGGCGCGAAGGTTTAGGAACGACGCAGTTCCTGATTCTGGCAGAGATCGGGGTCAGCTACCGCTTGAGGTTCGAAAACGCGGCGAGCATCTCTAGAGCTCTCGATTACAATTTCCGTTGACGGCCGGGAGGTATCGAAAGGACGGGTCGAAAAGACCGTGCCAGTCCGCATCTCGCAAGAGGAAGGTCTTGACGTCGGCGAAGACACCAGCGCGCCGGTGAACCTCACTTACGATGTCCCCTTCGCGTTTACCGGAAGCTCGGCAAGGACGTGATCAATCTGAATTGAGTGGCAAAAATTTTCGGAAGGCGAACTGAGTGATGTCCGCTCTGGGTCAGACGCGGAAGTTGCGAGCATGTCCGCTGCACGTCCGCTTCACGCCGCTGGAGGCGGCGCAGCTTCAGGCGCGGTTTCTGCAAACGCAAATGACCGTACTCGGCGAGCAGGGCAAAGCGCTGATCGAGCCTTCGCTCAAGGTCGCCAAGGAAACGGCCGACACGTTGATCAAGGCAACGACCAATGCCGTTAGCGATCTCAAGAGCGCCGCCGCTTAGGACGACCGCGCTCCAAGCACGTTGCCCGAACGCGGCAGCACGGAGAACCGGCGCCCGAGCACCGAGAGCTCGGGCGTCGTGTCGCAATGGCTTACTCCTCGGCTTTCTTCTTGGCGTGGGCAATCGCATCACTTATCAGCCGCTCCGCCTCATCCTTGTCGCCCCAGTGATCGATCTTCACCCATTTGCCTGGCTCGAGATCCTTGTAGTGCGCAAAAAAGTGCTCGATCTGCTCGAGCGATATGGCGGGGAGGTCGGAGTAGTTTGCGACCTTGTCGTAACGCCGCGTCAGTTTGCTACTCGGGACCGCTAGGATTTTCTCGTCACCGCCGCCTTCGTCCCGCATGACGAGCACTCCGACCGGCCGGCAGTTGATGACCGCGCCGGGAATGAGCGCGCGCGTATTGCACACGAGGACATCGATCGGATCGCCGTCGGCCGACAGCGTGTGGGGAACGAACCCGTAGTTTCCGGGGTAGCGCATCGGCGTATAGAGGAAGCGGTCAACGACCAACGTACCCGAGGCCTTGTCCATCTCATACTTGATCGGCTCTCCGCCGACGGGGACCTCGATGATCACGTTGATATCGCGAGGCGGGTCTTTTCCGATCGCGAGCGCATCAAGGCGCATGGCTTCGCTCCTGGACACCGCCCAACGCTCGCAGGGTTCAACTAGAGTGCGAATGACGCATGTCGCGATGGCGGCCTTGGTCTAGAGTCGAAAAATCGGCCCCGTATTGTGATCGATTACAGGTACTTACTCGGGTTTGCGAGTCTCCGGGCGTTTAGCCGAACTTTTATTGAACCCGCAGGTACAGAGCACCTTCCATCGCACAATAATACAAAGCGTAACAATCCTTACACGCCCCGCTGACGTGCGTCTGTTTCTTCTGACATCGGCCAAGGCGGTAGCGCGCCGAGTTGCCGGAGGTAGAGATGGCCAATCAGAGAAAGTGAAGCAGTTGGAGGAGTCCGGGCGGCAAGGCCGCCTCGGACGCGTCGCGATATATCCGATCGCTAATCAACAAGGGTGTGCGATGGCGCCCTTTGCGTTCGCGCAAGCTGCGGGACCGGCGCAGCTTCAAGAATCCGGTTTGAAGCCTGGCGTTAAGTGAGGGCTGCCGCTTTTGCGAAGCCCGGTATGGAGCAAGACGATGTTACAGCAAACCTTGAAAGTGCTCGCGGAGCAGATCCGTATACGGCCCCGCTACGATAACTTCATCGGCGGACAGTGGGTGCCGCCGGCCGATGGTCAGTACTTCACGAACCTGACACCTATCACGGGCAAGCCGCTCTGTGATATTGCCCGGTCCAAGGCCCAAGACATCGAACTCGCGCTCGATACTGCCCATGTCGCCCGTGAGAAGTGGGCCTGCACGCCACCGGCGGAGCGCGCAGCCCTCCTCAATAAAATCGCAGATCGCATGGAACAGAACCTGAAGCTCCTCGCCATGGTCGAGACCCTCGACAACGGCAAGCCGATCCGCGAGACGATGGCGGCTGACATGCCGCTCGCGGTCGATCACTTCCGCTATTTCGCCAGCTGCATCCGCGCCCAGGAGGGTTCGCTTTCCGAGATCGACGAGACGACGATCGCCTATCACTTCCACGAGCCGCTCGGCGTTGTCGGCCAGATCATCCCCTGGAACTTCCCCCTCCTCATGGCGGTGTGGAAGCTGGCGCCTGCACTAGCCGCCGGCAACTGCGTGGTCCTAAAACCAGCCGAGCAGACGCCGATGAGCATCATGGTGCTGATGGATCTCATCGGCGACATCCTGCCCCCCGGCGTGCTCAATGTCGTCAACGGTTTCGGGGTCGAAGCAGGCAAGCCGCTCGCGCAGAACAAACGCATCAACAAGGTTGCGTTCACCGGGGAGACGACGACCGGCCGGCTCATCATGCAGTATGCGTCGGAGAACATCATCCCATGCACACTCGAGCTTGGGGGCAAGTCGCCGAACATTTTCTTTGCCGACGTCGCCGACGAGGACGATGACTTCTTCGATAAGGCACTCGAGGGCTTCACCATGTTTGCCCTCAATCAGGGCGAGGTGTGCACGTGTCCATCGCGCGCGCTGGTACATGAAAAAATCTACGATCGCTTCATGGAGCGCGCGATTGAGCGCACTAAGAAGGTCAAGCAGGGCGATCCTCTAGATCCGGCCACTATGATCGGAGCTCAGGCCTCCAATGACCAGATGGAGAAGATCCTCTCCTACATAAAAATTGGAAGAGACGAGGGAGCTCGCGTGTTAGCCGGCGGTGAGCGCTCGATCCTCGATGGCGAGTTGGCTGGCGGGTACTATGTCCAGCCCACCATTCTCGAAGGTCACAACAAGATGCGGGTCTTCCAGGAGGAGATCTTCGGACCGGTCGTCTCCGTCACAAAGTTCAAGGACGATGAGGAAGCGCTCTCGATTGCCAACGACACGCTCTATGGACTTGGGGCTGGCGTGTGGACCCGAAACGGCAATCGCGCCTACCGCTTCGGACGCGCGATCCAGGCCGGGCGCGTGTGGACCAACTGCTATCATCTGTACCCGGCGCACGCGGCATTCGGCGGCTACAAGCAATCGGGCATCGGGCGCGAAACGCACAAGATGATGCTCGACCACTACCAGCAGACCAAGAACATGCTGGTCAGCTACAGCCCGAAGGCGCTTGGCTTTTTCTGAGCGAGATAGACAAGCCCACGCACTGGCTTCCTGATGCGTGGGCTTTCTCAACTTGGGTCAAGGCAGTTGCGAACAACAAGAGATGACCGATGGATACTTCAAGTGTGGCCGGCGCGTACGAAGTCCCAACCGATTGGAAACGTCGCGCATGGCTCGATGATCTAAAATACCGCATGATGTACAAGCGCTCGGTCGACGATCCCGATGGCTTCTGGGGTGAGATGGGCCGGCGCCTCGATTGGATGCGGCCCTATAGCCGCGTCAAGGATACGTCGTTTGAGCCTCACAACGTCTCGATCAGGTGGTTCGAGGACGGCACACTCAATGTCTCGGCCAATTGCATCGACCGTCACCTGGCGACGCGTGGCGATGAGGTCGCCATCATCTGGGAAAGCGACGACCCTACCAAAAGTCGAAACGATCACGTACCGGCAACTGCACGAGCGCGTCTGCAAGTTCGCCAATGTCCTGAAGGCGCACGGCGTCAACCGCGGCGACCGCGTCACCATCTATCTGCCGATGATCCCCGAGGCGGCCTACGCTATGCTCGCCTGCGCGCGCATCGGCGCCATTCACTCGGTCGTCTTTGCCGGCTTCTCGCCCGAGAGCCTCGCCAGCCGAATTGAAGATGCTAAGAGTGCCTTCATCGTCACGGCGGACGAAGGTATGCGTGGCGGCAAGACGATCCCTCTCAAGAAGAATATTGATGAGGCTTTGGGGAAAGTCGCCAAAGGCGGCGAGAAGGTCTTGGTAGTCCGTCGCACGGGAGGTGCCGTTCCGTGGGCGCCTGACCGCGATATGTGGCTGCACGACGAAATCGCCAAGGTCGGCGCCGACTGTCCACCGGTCGATATGAATGCGGAAGATCCGCTGTTCATTCTCTACACCTCCGGCTCGACGGGAAGTCCCAAAGGTGTCGTGCATACGACCGGAGGCTATCTCGTCTATGCGTCGATGACGCACCAGTACGTGTTCGACTATCACGCGGGCGACGTCTATTGGTGCACGGCCGACGTGGGCTGGGTTACCGGCCACAGCTATATCGTCTATGGCCCCCTCGCCAATGGTGCCACGACCCTGATGTTCGAGGGGGTGCCAAGCTACCCGACCGCCTCTCGCTTCTGGGATGTCGTCGACAAATGGCACGTCAACATTCTCTACACGGCGCCCACCGCGATCCGCGCCCTGATGGGTGCGGGCATGGAGTTCGTAAAGGGAACGGACCGCTCCTCACTACGGCTGCTCGGCAGCGTGGGCGAGCCGATCAATCCCGAGGCATGGCAGTGGTATCACGATGTCATTGGTGAGGGGCGTTGCCCGATCGTCGACACCTGGTGGCAGACGGAAACAGGCGGCATCATGATCACGCCGCTGCCCGGAGCGACGAAGTTGAAGCCGGGATCAGCAACGCTGCCGTTTTTCGGGGTCCAGCCGGCGCTCGTCGACGACAAAGGGACGATCCTCGAAGGATCCGCGCAGGGAAACCTCGTTATTCGCGACAGCTGGCCGGGACAGGCGCGCACCTTATACGGCGACCACAAGCGTTTCGAGCAGGTCTACTTCTCCACCTATCCGGGCATGTATTTCACCGGCGACGGCTGCCGGCGCGACGAGGACGGCTACTATTGGATTACCGGTCGCGTCGACGATGTCATCAATGTCTCCGGCCACCGTCTTGGCACCGCCGAGATTGAGAGCGCGCTCGTTGCTCATCCGAAGGTGTCTGAAGCGGCGGTCGTCGGCTATCCCCACAACGTCAAGGGCCAGGGCATCTACTGCTACGTCACTCTCAATGCCGGGGAAGCGCCAAGCGACGAGCCTCAAGAAGGAGCTTGTGGGCCTTGTGCGCAAGGAGATCGGGGCGATCGCATCCCCGGACCTTGTCCAGTTTGCGCCGGGGCTGCCGAAGACTCGCTCGGGCAAGATCATGCGCCGCGTCCTGCGCAAGATTGCTGAGGACGACTATGCAAGTCTCGGCGATACCTCCACGCTCGCCGAGCCTGCTGTGATCGACGATCTGATCGACAACAGGCAGAACCGAGCGAGATAAGAACCGGGAGCCCAACATGACTTTGGGCGCTAAGACGATGCAAGATGAATTGGCTCGCTGGGAACCGCGTGTTGCCGATCTGAAGCGTCGTGTCGCCGAACAGAAGCGGCGGGTCTCATCTGAACTCAAAGAGGGTCTTGGTGCGCGCGAGATGCTACACTTCATGGAGCAGACATTGGAGAACTGGCGAGAACACGTCGTGCGGCACCGCCCGCGACTCTTGTGGTTATCGATGAACGCCAAGGCCACGACATCGCACCGCTGGCGTACTGAGGCAACGTCCGGTTTGTGTCATGAGCGGAGATCCGGCCCGTGCACTGCGTCAGCTTCGCCACTGTAAGCGGACATGTGAGCAGCGATCGCAGGTGGCAGCTTTGGGCCAAAAGCTGACGTGATCAAGCGTCCTTCTAGGGCGACCAAGAGGCAGGTCGAACCGCGCCACGGGCATAACAGATCCTCACTCCGTATCGCCGTTCAGTCTTTGTCTGCCGGCGGCTTCGGCGCGACGACAAGCGTGTTGAGATAGGCGACGAGGGCGTTGATCTCCGGCGGTTGGAACACGAATTCCGGCATGTCGGGATGGCCCGAGCTGATGCCCTCCGCCAGCGCTTCGGCCAGATTGCCTGGCGGATAACGCTTCACCACCTCGCGAAACGGGGGAGCCTCCGGATGCTTGCTCACGTCCTCCTTGCCGATGGCATGGCAGCGCGCGCAGTTGGCCTCGATAATCGTTAGCCCTTTAGCGACTGGGTTAGCGTCATTCCCAGCCTTGGCGGCAAAGGCGAAAAAGACCGCAGTAAATGCGAGTGAGGTCGCACGAACTTTCATGAGTTTTTTCACTGCTCTGCCCACGCCCGCCGTTTAATGCACTTAGGTGCGCAGCCATAAGGGTCGGTCAACTCGCCCCCTAATGTAAAAGTCCGCAAGGGGGCGGCCAGTCAACTTAATGCTGGGCCTCTGGCTATTTTGAACTTGGTGCCACCTCCTTTGGCACGCCTAAATTCACATAGGTCGTGTGGCGCAACAACCTCGTCATCATGCCTTTCGGCATGCGGCCCGGTGGTGCCTGACCAACAGTTGAATGCGCGCCTTCGTATTCCCCAAAGCTCGCGGGTCATCCACCTGACGTCATTGCTGCCGGCGGGCGCTCGTACGCACAGAACTGTTCTGCCTGCCATGGAAAAAATGGCATGGGCAATGGTGACACTCGGGCTGCCAGTAGTCAAAGCCGGGCGGCGCGGGTGCTTGTTGTTTCTCTTGGGCCGCGACAGCCCCCATGAGCGCGGCCAATGCAACGGCTGCGTTCACAAGATATGCGCGCAACTGACGAGGCACGCCGTTTTGGCTTGAACCGGTCATTTGTCGAATGGCCTTTGAGCCAGCTGTGCTTGGCGACGACTACTTTTTTGAACGTAGCGTCATGATGTAGGCGACGACGTCATCGAGGTCCCCTGCGGCTATCAAGAGATTAGGCATCGACTCATGATTCGCACTCTGTAGCCACACATGGAGCGCACGCTCAGTCATACCTGGCGTGCCTGCAACGGCGGTGAAGGTTGGCGCTAACATTTCTGGTGAAAACATATCGCCCGCTTCCACCGCGTGACACGTCGCACAAACCTTCTTCGCATAGACAAGACCACGCTGCGGATCGCCAACCTCGGCTGCGCGCACGTCCGCGGGAACCATGATTGAGGTTAGCAGCACGAGCGTGGTTGCAATCCGCACGATGAAGCTCTTCCTTGTCTGCATTCGGTTCCTCAGATCGTAACTTAGCTAGACTTGTGCAGTTGTCCTTTCGTCAACGAGCTGCCCGATTGATCGCGTCAAACGAGCTTTCATAAGCGTTATTTTGTCGGGAGGAGCTGGTGGTGCCCAGGCACCAATTTCGCACCGTGGGGTGGACAACAAAAATGCTCAGGAAGCCCAGGAGCGCGATACACAAACCGGCGATCTCTCGGCCAATGAATCGACCGGAAAACGCACGCAGCGCACGTACACCGCATGTCGCGGCGAAAAGTCCGGGAAGCGTTCCGAGGCCGAATGCAAGCATTACGGTTGCACCACCGCCGGCCGAGCCGGCTAGCATCCCTGTGAACAAGGCACCGTAGAGCATAGCGCAGGGCATCAGACCCCAAGCCACGCCGGCAAAGAACGGTTGAGGCATGCGCCCGCCGAGCACTGCCGTAAGGCGCATTACGCGATCGGCGACCGTGAGCATGTGGCGGTCTAGGAGAACCAAACTTGGCATCACGCCTGCCGTTGAGAGTCCGATCCACATCAGTGCGATCGCGCCGGCCCATTGCAGAACGCGGAACGCGATCTCCCTATCGAGCCAAGCGATCGCTGATGAACCAGCGGCGCCAACGAGAGCACCTGCGACAACATACGCTGTTAAGCGGCCGGCGTGCGTCAACGCAAACGTTGCACCAAATCCCCGTTGTGGTGTTGGCGGCTGGCACAGTGAGAGGCTCGATGAGATGGCGCCACACATGCCAGCGCAGTGCAGCGTGCTCGCAAGGCCGAGCACCAATCCATTGACTGCGATCAGGCCCATTGAATTCAAGAGTGTCGTCCTGCTTGGTCAAAAAGTACGGCGGTCAGTTGTTTCAGTCGCAGCATCAGCCTCATATTTCGGGCGCGGTGGACCGGGCCGGTCGCTGTCGGCGATGGCACGCCAGCTCGCTCCTTCCAGGTCCTCGAACTGGCCCGAGCGCAGCGCCCACAGGAACGCGGCGAGCCCCAGGAGCCCGAGAAACAGCGCGATCGGAATGAGCCAGACGAGCGCCATCATGGCGCTGCTCTCCACCTGCGCCGCGGGCTTGAGCGACAGTGCGCATCGTGCGCAGCCGCAGCGCGTTCGCGGTGACGGCGATGGACGACAGCGACATGGCGAGCGCGGCGATCAGCGGCGTCACCAGCCCGGCCATGGCGAGCGGCACGAACAGCGCGTTGTAGGCGAGCGCGATGGCGAAGTTCTGCAGCGACATGGCCCGCGTCGCCTGCGCCACCGCGATGGTCTCGACGATGGGGGCGAGCTTCTCGCCCTGGAAGATGGCGCCGGCCGCCGTCTGGCTGATGTCGGCGGCGGACGAGGGCGACAGCGAGGCGTGCCCGGCGGCGAGTGCGGGGGCGTCGTTGAGCCCGTCGCCGATCATCAGGACCTTGTGCCCCTGCGCCTTCAGGACGGCGAGGCGCGCGATCTTGCCGTCGGGGCGGACGCCGCCGTGGAAGGTATCGATGCCCGTTGCGGCGGCGGCGGCTTCGGCCGCGGCCGGCGTGTCGCCCGACAGGAGCTCGACCGCGTAGCCGGCGCGCTTCAACTCCGCGATGACCGCGACCGCGTCGGATGCGCAGCGCGTCCTCGAAATGGAACGGCACCGGCGCCTCGCCGTCGCGGCGATACCAGAGCGTCGCCGGCCGACCGGCGTCGGCGAGCCCGACCCAGGCGGCGCTGCCGAGCCGTTCCTCGCCCTGCGCCGCTTTGGCAACGAGCCCGCTGCCGGCGATCTCCTCCACGGGGCCTTCGCGCTTGAGGGTGAGCCCGCGCGCCTGCGCCGCCTTCACCAGCGCCTTCGATAACGGGTGGCGGCTGTTGAGCGCCAGGCACGCCGCGCGCTGCAGCACGACCGCATCGATCGCGTCGGCATCGGTCATGCCGCGGCTCGCCCAGCGTGAGCGTCCCGGTCTTGTCGAACACGACCGTGTCGATCTCGGCGAGCCGCTCGAGCGCGTCCGGCGCCTTCACGATGACGCCCGCGGCGAACAAGCGGCCGCTCGCCGCCACCTGCACCGCCGGCACCGCGAGCGCCAGCGCGCACGGGCAGGTGATGATGAGCACGGAGATCGCGAAGGTGAGCGACTGCTCCCAGCCGGCGCCCGCGACCATCCAGCCGATGAAGGTCATGGCGCCGAGCGCGTGCACGGCGGGCGCATAGAGCCGCGCGGCGCGGTCGGCGAGGCGGACGTAGCGCCCGCGCGCCTGCTCGGCGGCGTGCATGAGGCGGGCGATCTCGGCGACGAGCGTGCCTTCGTCGGTCGCGGTCGCGACGACCTCGATGGCGGTCGTCGCGTTGACCGTGCCGGCGTGCACGGTGGCGCCGACGCCCGCAAGTCGCGGCATCGATTTCCCCGGTGATCAGGCCTTCATCGATGTCGCTCGCGCCGGCGACGATGCGCCCGTCCACGGGGATGCGCTCGCCGGCCGCGACGAGGACGCGCATGCCGGGTACGAGCTCGCGCGCGCGCAGGCGCGAGGGCTTGCCGTCCTCCCCGATCACGGTCGCCGTCGTGGCCTTGAAGCCGAGCAGGTTCTCGGCCGCGCCCTTGGCGCGCACGCGCACGCTCTCGTCGAGATAGCGGCCGATGAGCAGGAAGAACGTCAGCATGATCGCGGCGTCGAAATACACCTGCTCGCCGCCGGCCATGGTCTGCACGAGGCTCATGGTGGTCGCGAGCAGGATGCCGAGCGAGATCGGCACGTCCATGTTGAGGCGGCCGGAGGCAAGTGCGGTGCGCGCGGAGCGGAAGAACGGCTGCGCCGGCGTAGAGGATCGCGGGGAGCGCGATGAGCGCCGACAGCCAGTGGAACAGCGACTGCACGGGGGCGTCCATGTCGCTCGCGAGCCCCGCCCACACCGAGACCGACAGCAGCATGATGTTGGCCGCGGCAAAGCCGGCGACGGCGAGGCGCCGCAGGAGGTCGGCGCTGTGCGCGCGGCCCTCCTCGTCGCCGAGGTGCGTGGCTTCGGCAGCGTGAAAGCCGGCGCGCTCGAGCACGCTTGCCAGCGCGTCGCTGTCGGTGCGGCTTGGGTCGAAGCGCACGGCGACGCGCTTCGCCGCTAGGTTGGCGCGCGCGGTCGCGACGCCGGGAGAAGCCAGCAGCGCCTTTTCGACGGCCGCCATGCAGCCGCCGCAGCGCATGTTCGCGACGATGAGGGTAACGTCCGAGGCGTTGCGCGCGGCGGAGGGGGCGTCGGCAAGCTCGCGCCCGCCGAACGCGGGCGCGTGCGCCTTCAGGGCTTGATCCATAGCCGCTCCTTCGCCTCGTAGAGCACGTCTCGCGCTGCACCCTTGCGCCCTTCGATGTCGACGGTCCACCAGCCGGGCTCGAGCCCGGCGGCGTCGGCTTCGTACGCGCCGGGGCCGACCTGTGCGAAGTCGAGCTTGCGGTCGAAGCGGTCGGTGGCGGGGCGCCCGATCTCGCCCGCGAGCACGAGGCCAGTCACGCCCGCGCCCGCGGGGTCGGTCACCTCGACGCGCACGCGTTGCGTGCCGGGAACGTAGGCGAGGCTGTCGCGCCAGCCGCGCTGAGCTTGCGCCGCGCCTTCGGCGATGCGCGCGTTGTAGGCCAGCCCCTTGCGGTAGGCGTCGGCGGTCTCGATGCCGCCGAAGGTGGAGAGGGCCTCGTAGACCATGATGCCGTTGACGAGGAAGATCGTCACGAAGAAGCCGATGAAGATGAGGAGCACGTGGCCTCCGCGTAGTCCTCGTCGCGGGGTGCGGGGGATCGAGCTGGCGCTGCTCATTGGCCGGGACCTCGGAATGTGGCGTCGTGGTAGGTCGTGGTGCCGTCGGCTGAATCGACGATGGCGAAACGGAACGGGACGGCAGCGTCCGCAAGCTTTCCCCGCTGGATGGGTGGCAGCGTCACCAGCACCTTCAGCGCGCGCAGG
>CAVSCT010000005.1:0-336351 GCA_963726555.1 uncultured Alphaproteobacteria bacterium
TCGTCGGCGCCATTCGCCGAGCCGGGGCATTACGAATTGAACGCAACACCAATCGAGCCGGCTGCATTGGTCCGTGTCCTGCAGCACCACTTGCCGCGGAAATCCATGATCTTCATCGACGCGGGCAACTGCGTTGGCTGGGGCGGTCATTACTTCGTCGTGGATCCCCCGCAGGAGTTCCACAGTCCCACGCTTGCGATGGGCCCGATGGGGTTCGGAGTTGCGGCGGTGATCGGGGCGAAACTGGGCAGGAATGACTGGGTCTGTCTCGCGCTGGTCGGTGACGGCGCCTTCCTGATGCATGGCGCTGAGGTGTCCACCGCGCACGCGCACCGCGTCGGCGCGATCTGGATCGTGCTATCGGACGACGACCTACGCATGGTGACGCAGGGAATGGCGATATACTCCGGGAAAAAAAACGGCTGGGAAGGGCTGTACAGTCTGGGCGCGCCCGACCTGGTGAAGTTCGCAGAGAGTTTGGGTGCGAAGGCCTACCGGGTTGGCAGCCCTCAAGAACTGGACGCCGTCATGCCAACTGTGCTGCGCCGCGCTAGTGAGGGTCGGCCGCAAGTGGTCGTCGCCCACATCAATCGCGAACGTTGCCCGCCATACTACCTCAAGCCCTACGCGGGATAGTCAAAAAGGATCTTTGATGGCACGGAACGCTGATCTCCCCGATCTCGACGTCGCGATTGTGGGCGGCGGCGTGTCGGGTATCTACACAGCCTGGCGCCTGCTGAGGACCGATCTCGGAACGACCCAGCTCGCCGACTGGGCAAAGCAAAGGGATCTCGGCACCCTGGCGGTCCAGGTCTTTGAAGGCAGCAAACGGGTTGGCGGGCGTCTGCTCTCTGCGCGTTCGCCCTCTCGCTGAAGATGCCCGGGGTGACCTGCGAACTGGGTGGCATGCGCTACGTCTATCCGGCCCAGAAGCTGGTCACAGGCTTGGTTGAGAAGGAACTCAAGCTTCCCTGGCACAAGCAGGTTGTCAATGTGCCCAGCAATATCGTATTTCTGCGCGGCCGCCTGCTGCGCTGCAGCGATCTTGGCAACCCAGCAGCTACCCTTCAACTTCGAGCAGGCCGAGGAAGCTCCATCGCCGCGCAAGGTGCCGCGCCTGACGCGTTGATCGTGCGAGCGCTGCTGCGCCACTTGCCGGACATCCTGAGAGAACAAGGCAAAGGCAATCTGCGCGAGTACTTGCGAGAAGCCCAAATCGACGGAACGCCCGTGCACCTGCACGGGTTCTGGAACCTGCTTGCGCGCGGCATGAGCAACGAGGCTTACATGGCAGCTCGCGCCACGATTGGCTATGACTGCCTCGGAGCCAACTACAACGCCTTGGATATGATCGGCGAATTTTTCGACTTCACGCCGGGCGTGGAGTATCGGATGGTCGACCAGGGTTACGAGGTGCTGCCCTGGACCCTGCAGCAGCAGTTCGAGGCGGCTGGCGGCAAGGTGCAGACCAACTTCTGGCTCAAGGGTTTCGACGAGACGACATTGCCCGACGGAACCACCGGAGTTTCACTGCGATTTATGCACCACGACGCCTCGGTTACGGCCCGGGCGATTGTACTCGCAATGCCGCGCCGCTCAATTGAGCTGCTTTTGCCAGAGGGCCCCGTGCTGGGCAATGAGAAGGTGCATGGCCTGCTCAACGCGGTCTCACCGATCCCGTTGCATAAGCTGTTCCTGATCTATCCGAGACCATGGTGGCAAGACGCCGATGTGAGAACTGGGCGCTCGCTGACTGACCTCCCGCTCAGGCAATGCTACTACTGGACGGTCGGCAAGAAGCGGCCAGGTGAAAAGGTGAACGACGGCCCCTCTGCGATCATGGCGTACGACGACGGCTGAAGGTGAACTTTTGGAACGGCCTGCACCCTCAGCCCCTCGAACCCCGGGCCGCGATCCGTGCAGTCAAGGATGGTCTGTATCCGGGCGCCGCCCGACGGCGCAGCGTGAGCAGCAGATTTGCCACGAAGCCGCTATATTTCGAGCCCAGCGAGAATGAAGATGCTGCGGCCCCATCCACCGACGCCGGATTCTACGCTCGGCTCCGAGAGAATTGGACCAGACGGGAAGCAGACGCCGAAACAGATGATAGCGGAGATGCACCGCCAATTGGAGCTCATGCATGGGATCTACAATGCGCCAGAGCCAATCGACGCGGCGTCTATGGACTGGTCCGAGGATCCCTATGGCGGAGGCGTTCACTTTTGGAATATCGGCTACAAGTCGTGGGAGGTATCGGAGGCCATGACCAAGCCCGTGCCTGATTTTCCCTGCTATGTCTGCGGCGAGGCCTATTCGACCAACCAGACCTGGGTTGAGGGGGCGATGCAGACGGCGGAGAACGTGCTGACGCGCCTGGGGCTAGATGCGGCAACGTGGCACGATGCCTGACCTCATTCCCACCATACTCGGGCTTGGCTACCATCTTCCCGAGCACATCCGCGGGAATGATGATGCTTGCTTCGCTTACTTGAGGGAGCATGAACCCCCAGGGACAGATCTGTTCACTGGATACGTTACTAGGCATGTGCTGGCTGACACGGAGAATCTGATCGACATCATGCAGCCGGCCGCACAAATGGCGCTCAAAGCAGCAGCAGCGCAGCCCAGCGACATCGGCCTGCTGCTCGGCTGCACGTCGCCCGGCCGCAATATTGTGCCGAGTGACCTCTACGAGCTGCATAAGAGGCTGGGCCTGGACCGGCGCACCCTCGCGGTGCCATTGGGAAACGACTTCTCGAACTTCAACGTGGCGCTCGTACTGGCCGATGCATTGATCCGCGCTGACCGCGCGCGCACAATCCTTGTAGCAATCGGCGGTTGCTGGAGCCGGGCCGTCGACGACCACGACCCGCAAGCCATTAGTGCCGCCGACGGCGCGGCCGCAGCCGTTGTCGGCATCCGCCGCGATGCGATGGGGTGGCACATCCTGGACCAGGAGGTCCTGACCGATACGGGCCAATTCGGAAAAATGTACCTGGCCGGCGAACACATCGGCGGCACGCGTCGAACGGAGTGGAGCGAGCCTGCAGAGGAGGTGTGGACGGGTCCCTATTTTCACATCACCCCGGAAGGGCGGACTGCGTTCCTTACCTTCGGAAGGGACCAAGCGCCAAAAGCGGCACTGGCGCTGCTGGAGCGTCAGGGACTTACCGGCGACGACATCACGCTGATTTGTCACCAAGCGTCAAAAAGACCTTCCGGACCCGTGGAATGAGATCATAAAGCCTCATAAGATGGTCCGCACGATCGCGACCTTCGCCAACATGACGGTCGCTAACATCCCTGTGAACCTGGCATGGGCGATGGAGCGCGAGCCGGTGTCCACCCGCCACGTGCTGCTGCTGGCGCTCGGCCCCGACATGCATGCCCACGCCCTGCTGCTGCGTAAGGCGGAGGCCTCGGCTTGACTGGTGCGGTCGATCATGTCGTGTCATTGGCGAACTCGCGCACCAGGTAGGCGTGCTTTGCAAGTGCGCCCCAGTGGCGATAGCTGGCGAGCGCTGCCCGCAGGGCCTCCGACGACGCCGAGCGGCGCCCCGCCTTCCGGCAGCAGCGCGCAAGGAACTCCCAAGCGAGTGCTGCATCGTGTGTATAACCCTCACGCGTGACCCTGCCAGCGCGGATCGTTTGAACCGCGCTGAGGCTGTGTCGATCCGCTCATTGGCGCACTGCAGGATCCCGTCCAGCAGATCGGACTTGTGGGCGAACATCGAAGCGTTGAGCTTCTCCCATCGACGCAGTTGCTCAAGGCAATCCAAACCCTCCTCCCGCAATGCGGTATCCCCGGGCGCGCCAAGGACCGCCTCGGCGAGCGCCGCAAGGCCATGGAATTGCACTAGCTCGCATTCGGCGATCTGGCCGCTGAAGCACGGCAGCAACGCACGCGCGCGCTCAGTCCACTCAAGCGCGCCGCTCACTCGAAATGTGCGTGCAGCTTCGCGCGGGACACGAGGTAATAGCCGCTCTGGTTGCTCAGTTGGTTTCGCAGATCGAGGCGATGTCCCGCGCCTCGTTGAACTCCGCGTCAGTGAGGTCGAGAGGGCCTCGCGTAAGTCCTGCAAGCGCCTTGCTCACTTGCAGCTCGAGTTTGACGTGGAAGGACGCGTTCATCACCCGTCCGTTGATGCGGGCTAAGTGGGCGCGCGCAGCCTCCATGACCTCCGGCAGCGGGCGTCCGGCTGCGGCAAGGTAGATGACACAAGCGGCAAGGTTGAAGCAGCCGTAGATGACGTCTCCATGGGACAAAGCCGCATCAGCGGCCGCACGGGACAGCGCAATGCTTTCCTGCAGCGGTCCGACCCAGTGGTTGTGGAACCAGCCGTGCACGAACGCGACGTGCCCGAACCTCTCGTTGCGCTTGTCGTCGAGCAGGCTGAGTGCTAGCTGGCTCCAAGCGGCCCCCTCGATGCGGTCACCTGAAAGCCCACCGGCGACCACCGAATACATCGAATAAACCTCCGCCGCCGTCGGGCCGTTCCCGTGTTCTAGTGTGAGTTGCAGGGCCGTGGCGATGATGAGGCCAAATAGCTCGATCTGCTCGCTTTGGAAGGCAAATGGCCCAATGGTCACCAGAAGCCGTAATAGCTCGTCAACCTTCTGCTCGTCCAAAGGGGCAGCGTGACGAGCTCAGCCGGCCGGCGCTCTCCCAGGAGGACGGCGATCCGATCTAGCTTGCGTGCCAATTCGCGGCGGGTGCTGTCGGTATCGGTCGGCAGGACGATGCCAAACAGCGCCGCCGCGCGTAGTCCGATCGTCACCGATTGTCGCGCCAAGCCAAGACCGAAGGTGCGCTGGGCTTCTCTAAGAATCAGATAGCGGGCTGCGCGCTCGGGCTCGTCGGCTGCCTCCAGGTGATGGGCGAGTAACTCATAGGAGCGGGATAGATCAACGGAGTAAGTGCGCTCGTACCATGCCGCGATCTGGAGATGCAGCTGCTTGCGCTGAGCGAACAGCATGAGGCCGTAGGCGACATCCCAGAATCCCATGCCGAAAGGTGTATCCTTCCATGTCGTCTACCAGTTCAGGAGTTAGCAAGCCGATTCGGTCGTGCAACTAAGTGCTCCCTGACCTGGCTATGCTCCTCGGCGATCGGGTGCACGTCTTCGATGAGCGGGGTCGGAAAGCGCGGATGCCTGCCATGCTTGCGACCTTGAGCGTGAGCTGGGGGCCGAGTCTTAAGCTGCGGGTCATGTGCTCGAGTTCACCCGCTTGTACAGCCGGTATCGAAGGGAGCGCTGTCCTGACCCGTCGATGTAGGCGACCCGGCATCTGCCATCGGCGACCTCGAGGATGTTTTCCTCCAAAAGCGTCTGAGCAAGTTCGGTGCAGAAGAATGGGTGACCGCGCGCGCGATTGCGCACCAGCTCAGATACCTCCGGCCCAAGCCGCTGCACGCCCAGACGCGCACATATAAGGCCGTCTTGCTCGGCATCACTCAGTTCTCGGAGCTTAAGACGCTGTGCCCCGGCGGCAACCAGGCGGTTGAGTGTGGTCTCGTCCTCCAGTGGCTGCATCGACAGCACGAGGCAGAGGCCGCTCACCTCCGCGGCGACGAGGTGCGCGAGTTCCCAGTAGAGCTCGTCCAACCAGTGCGCGTCATCGATGATGACAGCGATTGGCGAGTTGCCCGTCGTATCGCGCAGCAGGGAGAGCAGCAGGTTGTGCCGAGCTGCTGAGCGTTGCTGCGCGGACAGGGAAAGCGTGTATGGCGAGTTGGGGAATTCGAGTGGAAGCACCGCATTCAGCAGCGAGCTCTGATCAGCTGCTCCGCCCCTAGCACCTGCAGCACAATCTCTCGGCTCAGCTCGACGTCGTCGAGTTCGTCGATCCCGAGCAGTTGCGCGTAGATGCCGCGCCAGCCGTGGTATGGCACATGTCGCTCGATCCTGTCGCCGGTCGCCATCAGCACGCGCGCGATGCCGTCGGCCACGTGGTGCTGAAACTCGTTGAGTAGCCGTGACTTCCCCATGCCGGCTTCGGCGTCGATCAAGACGACGCTCCCCGCGCGCCCGGCGCGGCGGCGCGCAGTGCACACGCGAGGCTCTCGAGTTCCGTCTCGCGCCCGTGCATGGGCACCAAGGCTTCCGACTTTTCGTGCCGTCGTGGCGTGGAGATCGACACCGGCGAGGCGACGCCCTTGACCTGCGCGTGGCCTAGAGGATCGAACGTGATCGTGCCGCGAGCGCTGCGCATCGTGGCTTCGTCGCATTGGATTGCACCCTGGCTCACCCCCTTCAGCCGCGAAGCCAAATTGATAGCATCGCCGTACACCATATAGCTGCGGAAGATGTCGTTGCCGATCAGGCCGCATAGAGCACGGCCCGTTGCTACACCGATGGTGCTGCGGTATCCATTCCTGCGCAGCATATCTCTAAGGTCGATCGCCGTACGCACGCCGAGCGCGGAATTATCGGCATGGGCGACGGGGGGAGTACCGAACATCACGAGCAGGTTGGTCCCCCCGTCGTCAACGCGCAGCTGATGAAATAAGCCGTCGTAGTGCCGCACTATAGGCGTCAGTGCTCGGACGACCTCTTCCAGCTGCGCTATGATGTCCTCAGCAGCGCAATCAAGGTCGGGTAAGGCGGCAAACACTACCGTAACACGGCGTAGTTCCGCCGCCCAATCCAGCTGATTGAAATTGAGGAGGGTCGCGATTTGAGGTGGGACATGCAGCGGCCGGCCTATGGACCATAGGCTCAGGAAGCGGTGGGAGCATGAGGGGGATGGGCCGCAGGTGCTCGCGAATGCCGATCAGGATCCCGGATCCGTGCGCGGCGGGCGACACCTTCGCCACTGGCCCAAGAAACCTGCAGGCGTCGGCAGACACCAAAAGCCGGCCTGGGGCGCGGTTCTGGGTCACCACCTGCAGTCCGCGCAGCCCTGTCTCCGACGGGTTACATAGATTTGGTCGGTGTTAGTTCCGATCTCGACCGTCTGGCAGTGGCCGAACGCCAACGCGGCATGCAGCTGGAGCAAGCAACCGTCTGGGCCAATAGTCGCTTCGCCTGAAAGGACGTCCTCCGCGCATTGGGCGGCGCGCAAAGTCGCTTCGCACGGCGTTAGATTTTTGCACGGCCAGAAGCTCAGAGAGCCCGTCACCCGCAATCATCAGCGGTTGGCCGCCATGGGCCGCCACGGTCTTGAGAAGGCCATCGAAGTACCTCTGCAGCAGCGTGTAAAGCTGCTCGATTTCCCATCGGGCCGCTCTTGATCAGGCGGTTGGATATCCGGGTCGAGCCGACGGATCTAGCGACAGGAGGGCCGTGTCCGTGGGGACGCCGGAGACCCGGAGACACCATCATCGCCTGCTGCCCGAGCAAGTCGCAAGGGTGCGGGCGAAAAGCTTTCGATCAGCCTCGTCTGTGGGAATAGTGGGTGATGTTGCATCGCCCTTCGCTCCTCTCCACCGAGAAAAGCGCAAAGATCCCGAGAGTATTTATCGTTTTATGACGGCACGCAAAGCACGAGTTGCCTAAAGCTCTTCGAAAGGACGCCCGACAATGGCCATTGTCAAGGCGAGCGAGGGGGATCCGATAGTGGATGCTGATGGTTTCCCCGATAATTAAAACAATATGCTCAGCAAGTTAGTGCACGGCAGCAGCGACGCAAGAGGCTGCGAAGAAGATTGGGCTGCGACGCCCAACGCCTTTTGAGCCGTCAGTAGAAATTTTGATTGGGCCGCGGTAGCGCGTCCACACACCAGGGAAGGCGAACACGGAGCGGGCGTCGTCACCATTGACCGAGAACCAGTGCCATGTCGCAGGCTTCTCGCCTTTTGGCTCGCAGTAGGATGACGCCGGCACGAGGCAGCGGCGCTGCTCGAATGACGTGCGCCAGAATTTGCTCCGAGCCTTGTCGTCTCGAATGTTCGTGACGACATACGGCACACGGAGAACCTGGACTGCGTCCGGCATAGACGCGAACCGACCGTGTCCGGCTCCGTCCGACAATGGCTCTGACCCTGTCCGGCCATGCGTGGGCTACCATTGCCCGTCGGTGGCCCACCAGCGGTCTGACTTCTGCTTCTGGCCTAACGCAGACATTGAAACTCGCCTCGGCATTCGTCCACTAAGTGGGGTGAAGTGGACGCGCCGCGTTCACGTACGGCTTATCTGCTTTTGGCCCAAAGCTGACGTCAAGCACAGTCAGTCGCGACGTCTGCTTCGGACCCAATGCGGACATTCTTGCGCTCGGCCTGGGACGCCGCGAGCTTTTCCGACCGTGGCCTTTTCGACCGAACTGCGTCGCGGTGAAGAGGTGGCGACGACGCCCGAATCTGCAACTGCCAACCGCCTTATTTGCTGGGACCTAGCTGGGACCTACGCCCGTCAGACGAGCATCGAGCGAAACGTAGTCGCCTGAGTTTGTTGGCGGTCCCTACGGGAGTCGAACCCGTCTTTCAAGATTGAAAATCTCGCGTCCTAACCGATAGACGAAGGGACCGTTGCGGGGCTCGGTATAGGGTCGTTTGCCGACCCGTGCAAGCAACCGCGCCCCAGCGCGACATGGGTCACGCGGCACGGCCGCGCCTCAGCGCTGGCGCCGCGGATCGGCGGCATCCTCGATCATCAGCTCGATGCGCTCGCGGCCGTTCCACGACGACCGCTTCAGGTGCCCCGCAACGTGGATCGGCAGGCCGCCGGTACCCAGCAGGAGATCGCCCAGCGGCTCGCCCGCCGCGCGGAAGGCGACCGCCTCCAGCCGCGCGCCATCCTGCGCCTCGAGCACGCAGCGCACGTGGTTCTCGCCCACAAGCTTGGCGAAGCGCACGTGCGTCGCCGGGAAGGCGAAGCGTGGGCTGGGGTTGCCCTGGCCGAAGGGGCCGACGCGCTCCACGAGGTCCAAGAGCTCGTCAGTCACGCCCGAAAGCGTCAGTGCGCCATCGACGGCGAGATCGGCGCGGGTGCGCGCCTCGCCGACGCTGGCTGCCAGCCCGGCTTCGAGGAACTGCTGCACGTCAGCGAATTTCGCGCGCTTGACCGTGAGGCCCGCCGCCATCGCGTGGCCGCCGCCCTTGACGAGATGGCCAGCGGCGACAGCCTCGCGCACGGCCGAGCCGATGTCGGCGCCGGCGACCGAGCGCAGCGAGCCGGTGCCGTCGCTCCCCTCGCTAGCGTCGTCCCAGGCGATCACGCACGCGGGCCGGCGGAAGCGTTCCACGAGGCGGCTCGCGACGAGGCCGACGATGCCCTTGTGCCAGGCGTGCGACCCCACCATCAGCAGCGGCGTGTCGGGGCGCGCGGTCACCAGCGCGTCGGCTTCGGCAAGCGCGGCTTCGAGCATGTCCTTCTCGAGCGCGCGGCGCTCCTTGTTGAGCCGATCGAGCAGGATCGCGATGCGCGCAGCTTCCACCTCGTCCTCGCCGGCCAGCAGGCGCGAGCCCAGGCCCGCATCGCCGATGCGGCCGCCGGCGTTGATGCGTGGCCCCAGGATGAAGCCGAGGTGATAGGGCGTCGGCGCCTCGTTGAGGCTCGCGGCGTCGCTTAGCGCCTTGAGGCCGACGTTCTTGCGCCGGCGCATCACCTGCAGCCCCTGCGCGACGTAGCCGCGGTTCAGTCCCGTCAGCGGCACCACGTCGGCGACGGTGGCGAGCGCCACGAGATCGAGCTCCCCGATGAGATCGGGCTCGGCAAAGCCCCGGGCGTAGAACCCGCGGCGGCGCAATTCGCGCGTCACCGCGACGAGCGCGAGGAACGTGACGCCCGCCGCGCACAGGTGGCCGAGCCCCGAGACATCGTCCTGGCGGTTGGGATTGACGAGCGCACACACCGCGGGCAGCCGGTCATCCGCCTGGTGGTGGTCGATGACGACGACATCGCAGCCGAGCGAGGCAGCGCGCGCGAGCGCCTCGATGCTCGTCGTGCCGCAGTCGACAGTCACGATGAGGCGCGCGCCCTCGTTGATGAGGCTTTCGATCGCGACGGCGTTGGGCCCGTAGCCTTCGAAGAGGCGGTCGGGAATGTAGATGCGCGCCTTCATGCCATGATGGGCGAGATAGCGCGCGAGCAGCGCGGAGGAGGCGGCGCCATCGACGTCGTAGTCGCCGAACAGCGCCACCGGCTGGCGCGCCTCGATGGCATCCGCGATGCGCTTGGCCGCGGTGTCCATGTCGCGCAGGCTCGATGGGTCCGGCATCAGCGCTTTGATGGTGGGGCTGAGCACGGTCGGCACGTCGTCGGGTGCGATCCCGCGCGCGGCAAGCACGCGGCCGAGAAGCTCCGGCAGCCCGTGGCGCTGGCTGATGGCGGCGGCGATCGGCTGCGCCGCCACGGCCAGGCGCTCGCGCCAGACGAGCCCGCGCGCCGACGCGGCAACGCCAAGGAACGGCGCCGGCTCGGCCGCTGCATCGATCGGTTTGCGTAATGCGACCATCGCCGGCCCCCCGAATCAAACCTTGCAGAAAGTGCAACACCCGCGGCGCCGTCTGGCGAGCCGCGGGTGCCTATTTTCAACAACTTGCCGCCGCACGAACGCGGCGGCTCGAGGCTATTTCGTCTGCGGCGCCTGCGCCTGCTGCGCCGTCTTGGAGCCGCGGATGGCGAGTAGCACATTCGACTCCGAAGGACGCCAGCGGTAGCCGATGCCGAAGTCGAGCGCGGCCGTGCGCTTGCGATAGAGGTCGCGTAGCTGCGGCTGATAGGTGTGCGGGAAGATGCCGAGCGGGCCGACGTAGTTGCCGAAGGCCAGGAGCTGCCACTCATCGGGCTTGAAGAAGCGTACCGGAACACCGGAGTCGTCCTCGACCACGGCGTCGCTGTGGTCGACGATGTAGCTGCGGATGGTCGAGAAGTTGTCCGAGTGCAAGAGGTAGGAGGCGCTCTTGATGAAGCTGTCGGCCAGGCCGAAGGTGTCGCAGAACTTGAGGAAGCCGCTGGTCTTCACGCCGTCATTGGAGAGGTCGGTGCTGAAATAATAGAGCGTCTGCGGCTTGCCGTCGGCGCCAGTTGAGAAGGTGATCTTCGCGCCCCGCGAAGGGTTCTTCGGCAGCGAGGGATCGTTCGCGGGCTTGACGTTGCCGTCGGCGTCAAGGGCTACGAGGCTCACGTCGCGGATCGTCTTGCCGGAGCGCTCAAGGAACACGTAGAGGATGGGCAGCGTGCCGCTGAAGGAGCCGCCCGAAAGCTCGTAGCGCATCTTCTTGGTGATGAAGAAACTGTAGTTGAGCACCGTGTTGAGGGATCCCGCGATGCGGCTGAGACCGCCCTGCAGCTGCCGGCTCGATACCTTCGTGAGATCGGGGATCTCACCCACCGGCTCGAGCGCGGCCAGGACGTAGGTGTCGGCGCCCGGATAGAAGGCGTCGGCGTAGAGGAAGTCGGGGCCGCTGAACATGTAGAACACGGCCTGCTTGCGCGGGGGCAGGTACTGGTTCGACCACGCGTGGATCTTCGAGAGCTGGCGCTTGTCGAGCGCGGTCCAGGCGGAATCGAAGTGCTTGGCGTGCTGCTGCCAGCCGGCGTCCTTGGTGAAGATCGCGAGCGGCGAGTTGGCGGACGGCTGCATGCCCGCGAGGATTTTCCCGGTGTCGTCCGGAGTGGCCGCTGCCGTCGCAGCCGCGGTCTCGGCCGAGACCGCCTGGCCGAGCACAAGCAGGAAGCTCAGCGCGAGCGCAACTGCCGTTACCGGTCGGGGCGTCCTATGCATCGATTGAACTCTCCGTTTTGGCGCCTGCGGACGCCTGGGTCAGCGAGATCGCATACACGATAAGCCCGACCAGCATTGTGGCGATGCTGGCGAGCGATTGCCATGGCCGCTCGATGATCAGGTAGTACATCATGAACGTGGTCACCGCGAGGAATACGGCTGGCGTGAACGGATAGCCCCACATGCGATAGGGGCGCTTCAGGCCAGGCTCGCGTATGCGCAGCACGATCACGCCGAGCACGGCGAGGAACGAGCAGAACGTGAGGCTGAACTGGATGTAGTCGAGCACGGATTCGAAGCTGCGCGTAGCCATCAGCAGCGTCGTGATGCAGAGCTGGAAGATGATCGCGACAGCCGGCACGCCGCTCTTCGATGTTTTAGCAAACACCCGCATCATGGGGATGTCCTCGCCCATGACCTGCGTGACGCGTGGCCCGATCCAGATCATGGCGCTGATCGAGGAGATCAGGCCCAGGCAGATCAGCGCGCCGACGAGGCGGCCGCCGGCATCGCCGAAAATATGCTTGCCGGCGATGAGCGCGACCTCGACCTGGCCGGCCATCTGGTCGATCGGGGTGGTGTAGAGGAACACCGCGTTGAGGGAGACGTAGAGCGTGATCACGATCAGCGTCGCGGCGAGGATGGCGAGCGGCAGGCTGCGCTGCGGGTCGCGGATCTCGCCCGCGATGTAGGTGGCGGCGTTCCAGCCGGAATAGGCGTACATCACGAACACCAGCCCCACCGCGAACGGGGCCCCCGTGATGTAGTGCAAGTCGGACGCCGACGGCGCGAACGAAATCGGCTGCGGAGTGCCGAGCGCGAGGCCCGCGAAGATCAAGACGATGATCAGTGCCAGCTTCAGGCCCGTCGCGAAATTGTGGAACGTGCTGCCCAGCGCGACGCCGCTCAGGTGAATGAGACCGACGAGCCAGACGATGGCGATCGGGATAAGCGAGATCTTGAAGGAGAACACCTCCACCGTCCCTGCACCGACGATTCCGGGCGCGATGCCGTCGAAATATCCGCCGAACGCCATGGCCGCGAGCGCTACCGGGGCCGCAAAGCCGACGGTCGCCGAGATCCACCCCGCTACGAAGCCGATGCTGCGCCCGTAGATGTGCGACAGAAAGTTGTATTCGCCGCCCGAGCGCGGCAGCGCCGCGGCGAGCTCGCCGTAGGATAGCGCCCCGCACAGCGCGGCGATGCCGCCGACGATCCAGAGCATCAGCACCGCGAACGCCGAGGGGATGCCCTGCACTTGGAACCCGAGACTTGTGAACACCCCGATGCCGATCATGTCGGCGATCGCGAGTGCCGCCGCGGTCACAGTTG
Organism: uncultured Alphaproteobacteria bacterium; assembly: GCA_963726555.1. GTDB lineage: Bacteria > Pseudomonadota > Alphaproteobacteria > Rhizobiales > Hyphomicrobiaceae > Hyphomicrobium_A. Next base: position 13,000 of record CAVSCT010000005.1, read on the forward strand.
TAACGGTCCGCAGGTCCAGTCCGCGCTCCTCCGACAAGGGCGCTCCGATCGTGCTAGCGATTGCCATTCAGGAAGCCTGCGTCTTTAAAGGGTTTGTGCCCGCGGGAAGCCTATTGGAGAGTGAAGAGTCCCACAATCGGGCGCCCGATTTGCCGCGCTGAAGTTGCCAAATTGCACCGCCTGCGGGCGTCCCTGCATCACTACCCGCTTGCGGCCATTTGCCTGCCTGCTCGATGGTGGCGACCGCGGCCGCTTCCCCCGAATTGACATCTTTTCATTGTACCGAAGCGTGTGTCGGAATTGTTGCAGCCGCATCGGGGGGAACGGAAGCGGCACCGAGTTGGTTAAAAACTAACGCGCATTGCGCACACTCGACGTGTCGTCGGAGGGGGAATGCAGCTTTCTCGACTAGCTCCTGCTTTTGCCGTGCTGGTCGCGGCGTTCGGCCTGACTTCGTCAGCCGAGCCGGCGCGCGCACGCAACGTGCCCTCGACCACGGGCGCCATCCGTCCGCCGATTCCACCAATCCCGCAGCAGGTCTACGCGCGCAGCCAGCCCGTGAAGAACGACAAGACCGCGATCATTCCCTTCGACAGCGCGCCCTTCCCCTATTCCGGCACCATCGCCAGCTCCGACCAACCGTTTCTCAACGTTTCCGAGAATGGGCGCCTCGGCCACCGCACCTTCTACGGCCACACCTACTGGGAGGATGAGACCTATAGCGACGACCGCGTGCTGCTGCACATCCCCAAGGGCTTCGACATCCGCCGCCCCTCGGTGATGATCGTCTACTTCCACGGCCACGGAGCCACGCTCGGCCGCGACGTGCTGAGACGCCAGCGGCTGCCCGCGCAGATCTCCGCCTCCGGCGTCAACGCGGTGCTCGTCGCGCCGCAGTTCGCCTCCGATGCTTCCGATTCGAGCGCCGGCAAATTCTGGCAGCCGGGCGCCTTCGCCAAGTTCATCGGCGAGGCCGGGCAGAAGCTTGCCAAGCTGCACGGCGATCCGCGCTCGGTGCGCACCTTCGCCAGCATGCCGATCGTGATGGTCGCCTACAGCGGCGGCTATCTCCCCGCGGCGTGGTGCGCCTCGAAGGGCGGTCTCATGAAGCGCGTGCGCGGCGTCGTGCTGCTGGACGCGCTCTACGGCGAGCTCAGCAAGTTCGCGTCGTGGATCTCCAGCGACCGCTCGGCCTTCTTCGTCAGCACCTATCTGGGCTCCACTGAGGGCAACAACGCCGAGATGGAGCGCGTGCTGGCCAGCAACCAGATCTACTTCGGAACGTCGCTCGAGCCGCGGCTCGAGCCCGGCAGCGTCACCATCTTCCCCGGCGGCAACAACCTGAACCACCGCGATCTCGTCACCCACGCCTGGGTCGATTACCCGATCGCCGACATCCTGCGCCGCATGCGCGACGTGCCTCGCCGCTAAGCCCCGCTAGCCGATGAAGCGCGTGCCGACGTTGCGGAACGTCGTCTTGATGCGGCGCACGGTGCCGGTGCGCGAGCGCATGACGACCGTCTCGGTCTCCGCGAAGTCGCCGCGGAAACGCACGCCGTCCAGCAGCGAGCCGTCGGTGACGCCGGTCGCCGAGAAGATCACGTCGCCCGAGGCCATGTCCTCGAGCTTGAACTTGCGGTTGACGTCGGTGATGCCCATCTTGCTGCGCGCGCGCGCGCTGCTCGTCGGTCGCGGGCAGCAGCCGCCCCTGGATCTGGCCGCCGATGCAGCGCAGCGCCGCCGCCGCCAGCACGCCTTCGGGCGCGCCGCCCGAGCCCAGATAGATGTCGATGCCGGTCTGGTCCGGATCCGTCGTCCAGATCACGCCGGCGATGTCGCCGTCGGGGATGAGCTGCACGGCGGCACCCGCCTCGCGCACGGCCGCGATCAGCTCGGCGTGCCGCGGCCGGTCGAGGATGCAGGCGGTGATCTCGGCGACGGGTACGCCCTTGGCCTTGGCCAGCGCCTCGATGTTGTCGCCGGGCGGCGCATCGAGATCGACGACGCCCGGCGGGATAGCCGGGACCGATCGCGATCTTGTCCATGTAGATGTCGGGCGCGTGCAGCAAGCCCGCCGCGCTCGGAGATCGCCAGCACGGCGAGCGCGTTCGGCATCGTCCTTGGCGCAGATCGTCGTGCCCTCGAGCGGATCGACGGCGATGTCGACCTCGGGCCCCTCGCCCGAGCCGACCTTCTCGCCGATGTAGAGCATCGGCGCCTCGTCCATCTCGCCTTCGCCGATGACGACGTTGCCGCGGATCGGCAGCCTGGCCGAGCTCGCGCGCGCATGGCGTCGACGGCCGCCTTGTCGGCCGCCTTCTCCTGCGCCGCGACCGCGCAGCTGCGCCGCGGCGATCGCCGCCGCCTCGGTCACGCGCGCCACCTCGAGCACGAGCACGCGGTCGAGGCCGCGACGTGGCGCTGTCCTTCTGCCATGGTCCTCTCCGTTCGCCACGGCGTCAGGCGTCCTCGCTGAGCTTCTCGATGCGGATCATCTGCGGCCGCTCCGACACCTTGCCGTCGCTGCTCGATGGCGTCGAGGGCCTTGCGGATCGCCGCCTCGGTCGTCTCGTGCGTGATGATCACGACGGCGGCAGGCGCGCCGGGCTTCAGGCGCGCACCGATGCCCGGCAGCGCCGACGCGGCCGCCGCTGCACGATGCTCTCGAGCGAGACGCTCGCGGTCTCGCCATGCGCTGGCGATCGCGGCCATGACGCCGGGCCGGTCGTAGACGGAGAGGCGCACGTAGTAGGCGCCCTGATGCGCGCCGAGCTTGGCCCGCTTGTACGGCTTCAGCTTGCGCGGCCGGCATCACGAAGGGCGGCATCACGCAGTCGCCGCGCGCGATGTCGACGATGTCGCCGACGACCGAGGACGCGGTCGGCTTGGCCGCCGGCGCCGGGACCGACGAGCAGCAGGTTGCCGACGAAGTCGCCATCGATCGCGACCGCGTTGGTGACGCCGCGACACCTCGGCGATCGCCGAGTGCTTGCGGCACCATCGCCGGGTGGACGCGCGCCTCGATGCCGCTGTCGGTCCGCATGCGCGACGCCGAGCAGCTTGATGCGGTAGCCGAGCTCGTCGGCGGCCTCGATGTCGGCCTGCGTGATGCGACTGGATGCCCTCGACGTGGATCTCGTCGAACGCGACGCGGTGCCGAAGGCGAGGCTGGTCAGGATCGCGAGCTTGTGCGCGGCGTCGAAGCCGCCGATGTCGAAGGTCGGATCGGCCTCGGCGTAGCCCAGCGCCTGCGCCTCCGGCGAGCACGTCGGCGAAGGCGCGGCCTTCCGTCTGCATCTTGGTCAGGATGTAGTTGCAGGTGCCGTTGAGGATGCCGTAGACGCGGCGCGATCTCGTTGCCGACGAGCGCCTCGCGCAGCGTCTTGATGACCGGGATGCCGCCCGCGACCGCCGCCTCGAAGTTGAGCGCGACGCCGTTGCTCCTCGGCCAGCTCGGCGAGCTCGACGCCGTGCTCGGCGAGCAGCGCCTTGTTGGCGGTGACGACGTGCTTGCCGGCCCCGAGCGCCGCCTCGACCGCCGCCTTGGCGACGCCGTCCGCGCCGCCGATCAGCTCGACGAACACATCGATGCCGGCGATCGGTCGCCAGCGCGACCGGATCGTCGAACCAGCGGATGCCGGCCGAGCTCGACGCCGCGCTCCTTGTCGCGTCGAGCGCGCCGAGACGCCGGCGACCTGCGATGCGGCCGGCCCAGCGCGCTCGGCGAGGCGGTCGCCGTGCTGCTTGCAGCAGCTGCAGCAGGCCGCCGCCGACGGTGCCGAGGCCGGCGATGCCGATCCGCAGTGGCAATGGCTGGTTGCATGAACTCAGTGACGGATCTGACCGGCTGGCTTTTTGCGGCATCGGGATCACGTTGTGCATGCGTTTCCGGCGCCTGGGCGAGGAACTTCTTGATGTTGCGCGCGGCCTGGCGGATGCGGTGCTCGTTCTCGACCAGCGCGATGCGGACGAAGCCTTCGCCGTACTCGCCGAAGCCGAGGCCCGGGCGACACGGCGACGTCGGCCTTCTCGATCAGCAGCTTGGAGAACTCGACCGAGCCGAGCGCCGCGGAACGGCTCCGGGATCGGCGCCCAGGCGAACATCGTCGCCGGCGGCGGCGGGATCGTCCCAGCCGGCGCTGCCGAAGCTCTCGACCAGCACGTCGCGGCGGCTCTTGTAGATGTCGCGGATCTCGTCGACGCAGTCCTGCGGGCCGTTGAGGGCCGCGGCGGCCGCGACCTGGATCGGCGTGAAGGCGCCGTAGTCGAGATAGGACTTGACGCGCGCCAGCGCCGCGATCAGCCGCTCGTTGCCGACCGCAAAGCCCATGCGCCAGCCGGGCATGTCGTAGGTCTTCGACAGCGAGGTGAACTCGACCGCGATGTCCATGGCGCCCGGCACCTGCAGCATCGACGGCGGCGGGTTGTCGTCGAAATAGATCTCCGCATAGGCGATGTCGGACAGGATGATGATGTCGTGCTTCTTCGCGAGCTGCGACGACCTCCTTGTAGAAGTCGAGGTCGGCGACCATCGCCGTCGGGTTCGACGGATAGGACAGCACCAGCGCGATCGGCTTGGGGATCGAGTGCTTGCACCGCGCGCTCGACGCGCGCGCAGGAACTCCTCGCCGGTCGACGCGCCGGCACGTGGCGGATCACGGCGCCCGACATGATGAAGCCGAACTCGTGGATCGGATAGGTCGGGTTCGGCACCAGGATCACGTCGCCCGGCGCGGTGATGGCCTGCGCCATGTTGGCGAAGCCTTCCTTGGAGCCGAGCGTCGCGACGACCTGGGTCTCCGGGATCGAGCTTCACGCCGAAGCGGCGCTCGTAGTAGGCGGCCTGCGCCCGGCGCAGGCCGGAATGCCCTTCGAGGCCGAATAGCGGTGCGTGCGCGGCTTGGCGACCGTCTCGATCAGCTTGTCGACGATGTGCTGCGGCGTCGGCATGTCGGGATTGCCCATGCCGAGATCGATGATGTCGGCGCCGCGCGCGCGCGCCGCCGCCTTCAGCCGGTTGACCTCGGCGAAGACGTAGGGCGGCAGGCGCTTGATGCGGTGGAACTCGGTGTTCGAGGGCGCCACTCAAGGCCTCATCGGTTTGCGAAGCTGCGTGTTTACGCCCGGCGTGTGGGCCAGTCCAGGGCCCAATCCGGGGCTCAGTCCGGCGCCACGGGTGCGTGGCCAAGCCCATTAATGACGTTGGCTAACGCGACTGCTCGATCTGCTGCTGGGCGTCCTGCTCGTGCGTGTCGCGCTTCTTGGCAAGCTCATCGACGGCCTCTTTCCGCTCCTTGTCGGTAAGGGCGGTCTTGGCCGGCGGGCGGATCATGTCGGGGAGCGGCGTCTGGATCGAGTTCATGCAGCCCCCGGCAATTGCGGCAAGGCTGAGGCCCAAGACGAGGCCCAAGGCGAGGCCCGCAGCCCCGCGCAGCGCTTTCGCGAGCGCCCCGTCGGCACTGCCGATCCGCGGCCGCATTCCCTGCATACCGTCTCCGCCCTTGCTTAGCTTCGAGAATTGCGCGATTCGATGCCCTGCGGGAGACGCCAGGGTAGCGCATGGGTTATCCACACGTCCAAGTGACATTAGCCTCGCAAATGTCGCAAAACGTTGGCGTGGAGTAGGTACGCAAGGGACGCGCCAGCAGAAAAGCCGGTCAGAAGCGATGCAAAAGCACCACGGCGAGCCTGAAGGCGAGGCTGCGGCCTACACAATCGGAAACGCGGAAGAGCTCGGCCTCAACTTGTTGCGGCTGTTCGAGCAGGGCGGTCGCGTGCTCACCGAGTTCATCGAGCGCGCGGACGCCAAGTCGGGACCGTATTCGGCCGCAGCCGAGATCACGGAGGCGACCAACACGCTCTCCGATCTCACCCAGCACTGGTTCGCCGATCCGACCGCACTGGCGGAGGCGCAGGGCACGCTCGTGCGCTCCTACGCCGACCTCTGGAACAACGCCGTGCTGCGCATGCTCGGCCAGGAGGTGACGCCGGTCGCCGAGCCCGAGCCCGGCGACAACCGCTTCAAGGATCCGGATTGGTCGCAGAACCCCTACTTCGATTTCTGGAAGCAGGCCTACCTCATCACCTCGCGTTGGGCCGACGACCTCCTCGACAACACCCAGGGGCTTGACGAGCGCACGCGGCAGAAGGCGGAGTTCTACCTGCGCCAGGTATCGAGCGCACTGTCGCCTTCGAACTTCCCCATGACCAACCCCGAGGTCTTGCGCGAGACGTTCAAGAGCAACGCCGAGAACCTCGTCAAAGGCATGACCTATCTCGCCGAGGACATGAACCGCTCGGGCGACCTGTTGCGCATAAGCCAGACCGACGCCAGCGCCTTCGAGGTCGGGCGCAATCTCGCGACCACGCCCGGCAAGGTCGTCTACCAGAACGATCTCCTGCAGCTCATTCAGTACGCGCCCACGACGGAAAAGGTGCGCGAGCGGCCGCTGCTGATCGTGCCGCCGTGGATCAACAAGTTCTACATCCTCGATCTCGCGCCGACGAAGAGCCTCATCAAGTTCCTCGTCGACCAGGGCCTGACCGTGTTCATGATCTCCTGGATCAACCCCGACGAGCACCTCTCGCACAAGTCCTTCGAGGACTACATGCAGGAGGGCATCCTCACGGCCGCGGATGCAGTGAAGCGCGAGACGGGTGCGGAGAAGATCAATGTCACCGGCTACTGCGTGGGCGGCACGCTCTTAGCGACGACGCTCGCCTATCTCGCCGCGCGCGGCGAGGAGCCGTTCCAGTCGGCGAGCTTCCTTGCCACGCAAGTCGACTTCACGCACGCCGGCGACTTGTTGCTGTTCACCGACGCCGACCAGCTCGAGGCGCTGAACGAGCTTATGTCGGAGCGCGGCTACCTCGACGGCTCGCGCATGGCCAACGTGTTCAACATGCTGCGCCCGCGCGACCTCATCTGGCCCTACATCGTCAACAACTACTTATTGGGCAAGAAGCCGTTCCCGTTCGACCTGCTCTACTGGAACCAGGACTCGACGCGCATGGCGGCTGCCAACCACAACTTCTATTTGAGCGAGTTCTACGGCGCCAACCGCCTCGCCAAAAAGGAGATGTCGCTCGCGGGCACGCGCCTCGATCTCGGCAAGGTGAAGCTCCCGATCTACGAGCTCGCAACCAAGGAGGACCACATCGCGCCGGCAAAGTCGGTGTTTGCGGGTGCGCAGCTGTTCGGCGGCCCCGTCGATTTCGTGCTGTCGGGATCGGGCCACATCGCCGGCGTCGTCAATCCGCCGGGCAAGATCAAATACCAGTACTGGACCAACGGCGCCCGCGAGACCTCGCTCGACAAGTGGATCGCGACGGCCGACGAGCACCCCGGGTCCTGGTGGCCCAATTGGGCGGAGTGGCTCGCCAAGTTGTCCGGTGACTGGATAGAGCCGCGCGAGCCGGGCAAGACGCTTGGCGTGATCGAGGACGCGCCGGGCTCCTACGTCAAGGCGAAGCACTAAGCACCTGGACCCAAACCGGCATCGCTAGCGCCGACGCAGCCATCGCCGAGCCGCCCCCTAACCGGGAGCGCTGCGGGGCGGCTCGCCCTCGGTGAGGAAAGTGACGATGCCGCTCGCCAGCTCGTAGTGAGCGGCGACGATCTTGAGCTTGCCGGCCGCCACCAGATCGGCCAGCACGAAGCTCGTGGCGCCGAGGCGCGCAGCCGTCCGCTTCGCGCTCTCGCGCGTCGCGTTGGCGAGGAAGTCGCCGGGGGCATCGTGAGCGGCGATGGCCGCCGGTACGATGGGGTCGATCATGGGCCCGATCGAGCCGGGGAACGTGGCGTTCTTGGTGACAACGTCGCAGGCCGCGTGCACGGCTCCGCACTGGCTGTGCCCCATCACAACGATCAGCGGCGAGCCCAGCACCGCGGCGCCGTACTCGATGGTGCCCATGGTGGCGGTATCGACGAGGTTGCCGGCGTTGCGGGCGACGAACAATTCGCCCAAGCCCAGGCCGCCGAATACGAGCTCCGGCGGCACGCGGCTGTCGGCGCAGCTGATGATCGTCGCCCATGGGGCTTGCGCCTCGGCGACGCGCGCGCGAGCCTGCGCAAGCCCGATCGTGCAGGCCTGCGGCTCGGAGACAAAGCGCGCGTTGCCGTCTTTCAGCGCGGAGAGCGCCTGGTCGGATGTAAGCGAGGTGTGTTTGCCGGACGCCGCTGCGGCCGCAGTGGGAGCGATCACGCGCGCGGCGCCGGCGGCCGTGGCCGCTGCCGCGAGGCCTAGCGCCATGAGACTGCGCCGGTCGATTCCTTCACCCTTGCACTGCCCGCACATCGCCGTCGCCTCCCTTCGCCAACCCAGACGGGTGCGAGTTAAGCCCCGCGCATTTAAGATTCGGTGATCTTCGATATTGCAATTGCGCCGGACTTTGCGTGCGCGCCTTGTTCGGCCACAAATAGCGCCTAGATCAGCCGCGGGCAGGAGTAGGGACCTTCCCGTCACCGGTTCGCGGCGCAACCGCGAAGCCAGCCTTCAACGAAGTTCAACGAAGGGAGACGCCGCCTTGCGCGCAACCCTCGCTTCCCTACTTGTCCTTTGCCTGTGCGGCCCGCTAGCCGCTCCCGCTAGCGCCGACAAGATCACCTACCTGGAATGCCGCGCCGACAACGAGGACCAGCAGAGCCTGTTCGCCCTCGACGACACCACGCAGAAGGTTTGCGATCGCGCGGTGCAGGACACCTGGTTCTCCCCCGCCACCTTCGACGCAAGGCTCGTCAGCTGGCAGGATGGGGGCACGACCAAGTACATCTATCGGAAAGGCAAGGAAAAGCGCTATGAGCACAACGTGCTGATCCTCGTCCACGTCGGGCGCTGCAATCACGTCAAGGCGCCGGCGACCGAGCTTTGCAAGCCCTGAGGGCTGTGCCCTAATGTCCTCTTTAATCTGCCAGCTTCGACCACGAGCACATTGAGCCGCGAGCGCGGAGCCGCTAGGTTGCTGCCGGCGGCAAAGTCTCGCGCGAGTTCTCACGGGTGGGCGAGGATGGCTACGCAGACAAGCGACGTGGATGCGGTCATTGCGGCCTTGCGCAGCGTGCTGCGCGAGGCGGAGCGCTCGGTCGGATATCAGAAGACCAAGCTCGTCAACCGCTGGATCGGGCAATTGCCCGGCGCCTGGCGGGGCCGCTGGCGGCGGCTGCACCTGCGCGGGAACGTGAACGGCGAAGTGCCGCTCGACACGCTGATTAGGCACCTGCGCGCAACGCTCGCCTATCTCGAGACCCAGCGCGAGGCGCTCTGCAAGAAGCGGCGCTGGTGGCGATTCCTCGGCGCGCCCAAGCGCCCTGTCACCCACGTTGCCCACGCGGCCACGCGCATCACCCCGTCCCACCCCGAGCCGCAGCAGACGGACGAGGACGAGGAGACGCAGCCGCGCCCCAAGTGGCTGAACTAGTCCTGCCCTGCTGCCGCCAGCCTCACTGTGCCTTGCGCAGGATGGCGTCGATCTCGATGTCGATGTCGTCCCCGGCCATCGAGGCGTAGGCCGTCATGTTGAAGGCGCTGCGCCGGATGCGCGTCGTCGCCACGAACTCGAGCCGACCTTGCGAGTATTTGAGCGCGGGGTTGTCGTGCGGCGCTATGCTCACCTCCAGCGTGACCGGCCTCGTGATGCCGTTGATGGTCATGTCGCCGCTCATCTCCGCGGCCTCGGCGCCGGTCGAGCGCACCGCGCGGCTGGCAAACGTCATGTGCGGCGCCTCCTCCACGTTGAAAAAGTCGCTGCCCTTGAGCACCTGATCGACCAGCGGCTCGCCCGTCGTCAGGCTGGCCGTGGCGATCGTCGCCCGCACCGTGGTCTTCGCGGGCGCGGCTAAGTCGAACTCCACGGCGCCCTCGACGTCCGTGAAACGGCCCCGCTGAGTTGAAAGCCCCACGGCGTAGGCAAAGCGCACCTCCGTGTGTTTGTGATCGATGACGTAGGGTGCCGCCGTGCACGGCCGCGCCGCGGCGAGCACCAAGACTGCCGCGGCAATAGCCGCAATAACGCTCGTGCATAGCGCCCGCGGTGGCGCTCTCATTCCCGTCATGTGCAGATCTCCCCGGCAGCGGGTGCGCTGCGCGGCTGCAAGCCTGCGGGCCGGCAGAAAAGGCGGCTGTTCCCTGGGGAACAGCGCCGCGGCGATGCCCATTCCGTAGCGGCTCACGCCACCTGCGCCAGCCCCTGCTCCAGGTCGGCGATGATGTCGGCCGCATCCTCGATGCCGACCGACAGCCGCACCACGTCCGGCCCGGCGCCGGCGGCCTTGCGCTGCTCGTCGGTCAATTGCCGGTGCGTCGTCGAGGCCGGGTGGATCACGAGGCTGCGCGTGTCGCCGATGTTGGCCAGGTGCGAGAACAGCTTCAGCGACGACACGAGCTTCACGCCCGCCTCGTAGCCGCCCTTCAAGCCGAACGTGAACACGGCGCCGGCACCCTTGGGGCAGAGCTTTTTCTGCAGCGCGTGGTAGGGGCTCGACGGCAACCCGGCGTAGCCGACCCAGGCGACCTTCGGGTGCTTCTCGAGCCAGCTCGCGACGGCGAGCGCATTCTCGCAGTGGCGCGCCATGCGCAACGGCAGCGTCTCGGTGCCGTTGAGGATAAAGAACGCGTTCATCGGCGAGATGGCGGGGCCGAGATCGCGCAGGCCCATCACGCGCGCGGCGATCGCGAAGGCGAAATTGCCGAACGTCTCGGCCAGCCGCATGCCGTTGTAGGAGGCGTTGGGCTCGACCAGCGTCTTGTAGCGGTGCTTGGCGCCGAGCCAGTCGTAGGTACCGCAATCGACGATCGCGCCGCCGATGGAGTTGCCGTGGCCGCCGATGAACTTCGTGAGGCTGTGCACGACGATGTCGGCGCCGTGCTCCTTGGGCCGGCACAGGTAGGGCGTGGCCAGCGTGTTGTCGACGATGAACGGCACGCCGGCCTTCTTGGCGATCGCCGCGATCGCCGGCAGATCGACGATGACACCGCCGGGGTTGGCGATCGACTCGCAGAACACCGCGCGCGTCTTGCCCGTGATCGCCTTCTCGAACGACTTGGGATCGGTTGCGTCCGCCCACGCCACGTTCCAGTTGAACTTCTTGAAGGAGTGATTGAACTGGTTGATCGAGCCGCCGTAGAGTTGGCGGCCGGCGACGAACTCATCGCCCGGCTCCAAGAGCGTATGGAAGGCCACGAACTGCGCGGCATGCCCCGAGGCCACGGCGAGCGCCGCGGTGCCGCCCTCGAGCGCGGCGATACGGCTCTCGAGCACCGCCTGCGTGGGGTTGGTGATGCGCGTGTAGATGTTGCCGAAGGCCTCGAGCCCAAAGAGCGAGGCGGCGTGGTCGGCATCGTTGAAGACGAAAGAGGTGGTCTGGTAGATCGGCGTCGCGCGCGCACCCGTGGACGGGTCCGGCGTGGCGCCCGCGTGCACGGCGAGCGTGGCAAACTTCGGCGGCGGCGGGGTTTTGCCCGGCATTCGATCCTCCATGCACGGAAAACAGGGCCTGCAAGTCGTGCGGCCCTAGGGAGGCGAAGGCGGCGATCAAGTCAACGGGAAATGCTGCGTTGCGGCAGCCTAGCTGGAAATTCGGCGCGGCGCGCCAGAGGCGTCATGCGCGGGGGCTCGGCGGACGGGCGGAAAGCCAGGAGCTCGCGCCGCCGGCTGTTCCGAAGTTCGCCACTCAGGCCTTGGCGAAGCGGCCGGCCACGCCACAGGTCCACTTGCGCGGGCGCCAGTTCGGATGGGCTTCCATCCATTTCGCCATCTCGGCCTGGCCCAGCACCATGCACTGCTGCGGCGTGACCGACGCCGCCGCGAAATTCAGGGGCACCTGCTGGCACTTGTCCGGATTGTCGACGAGGCAGAAGGAAACGAGAATCTCGATCATGGGGCACCCCAAGGTTTGCCGAATGACCCCCCGTGAGAGGGCCGATCCACCTTGAGTGCGTCCTCGTCTTTTCTTGCTGTTGTTGACTGAAAGCGTAGTCCCGAATCGGAGGGCGCTCAAGTTTCAAACATGAGCAGCTTGTGCCCAATTACCATTCAGCAACAGCGTAGTAATATATTTATCCCGATCCCCCGGAAAGCCCCGCCAATGCTGGTCATTCGACTGCAGAAAGTAGTGGCCCCTGCGCAAATGCGCACAGGGGGCGCTCCGTTCGCTGCTCAATTGCACGGCAATCATTGCTGCATCGCACAAGCGCGAACCGATCCCTCGCCGCAGCTTTAGCGCCGGTCACCGCGGCGCACCGACGGCGATTGCGCTGGCAGCGTTCCCGGCTCAATGTCGCAGCCCGCACCGCGAGCCATTCCGGCCCTCGGGCCTCCCAGTCCCCACGCGCAATGCTTCCGCCTTTCGATCCAGCACAAGCCCAGACGACGCTGTTTGCCGGCCTGCTGCAGGCCGCCAAGTCGAACGGGCGCGACAAGGTCATCATCGAGGACGCCGAAGGCACCGCGCTCAGCTACAAGCGGCTCCTGCTCGCCAGCATGGTGCTCGGTGGCAAGATCGCGAAGCAGACGAAGCCCGGCGACACCGTGGCGCTGCTGCTGCCGAATGCGGCGGGCCTCCTCGTCACGCTGTTCGGCCTCAACGCCTACGGCCGCGTCGCCGCCGTCCTCAACTTCACCGCGGGCAAGAAAAACCTGTGCTCGGCGCTGCGCACTGGGCGCGTCCGCACGGTGCTGACCTCGCGCCGCTTCCTCGATGCGGCCAAGCTGCAGGACTTGGCGGAAGCTCTCGCCGCCGTCGAATGGGCACCGGGGAAAAAGGTGCGCGTCGTTGCCCTCGAGGACGTGCGCGCCAGCATCAGTGTCTTCGACAAGCTCGCGGGCGCCGCGCGCGCTGCGATCGCAGGCAAGTTCGGCCGCGGCTCGGCCAAGGACGCGAACGCGCCGGCAGTGGTGCTGTTCACGTCGGGCACCGAGGGCGCGCCCAAGGGCGTCGTGCTTACCAACTTCAACCTGCTCGCCAACACCTACCAGATGCTCGACCACATGCGGGCCATCCTCGGCCCCGAGCAGATCCTCTTGAACCCGCTGCCGATGTTCCACTCCTTCGGACTGACGGCAGCCACCTTCGCGCCGCTGTTTGCAGGCGTGAAGTGCGTGCTCTACCCGAGTCCGCTGCACTACCGGCAGGTGGCCAAGCTCGTCGAGCACAGCAAGGCCACCGTGCTGCTGGCGACCGACACGTTCCTCGCCGGCTACATCCGCGCCGCCGAGCCGGGCCAGCTCGCAAGTCTGCGCGACGTCGTTGCCGGCGCCGAGCGCGTCAAGGCGCCGACGCGTGAGCTGTGGGCGGCGAACGGCACCGAAATACTTGAGGGCTACGGCGTCACCGAATGCTCGCCCGTGCTCGCCTGCAATAAGCGCGGCGACAATCACGTCGGCACCGTCGGCCGCCTGCTGCCGGGCATCGAGGCGCGCCTCGACCCGGTGCCGGGCCTCGAGGTGGGCAAGCGCCTGTTCGTGCGCGGCCCCAACATCATGGCCGGCTACCTCAACGCCGACAGACCCGGCGTCGTCATGCCGCCCAAGGACGGCTGGCACGACACCGGCGACATCGTCACCATGGACGACGGCTACGTCACCATCTGCGGGCGCGCCAAGCGCTTCGCCAAGCTCGGCGGCGAGATGGTCTCGCTCGCCGCCATCGAAAGCCTGGTGACGGCCCTGTGGAACGACGTGCAGCACGTGGTGCTGAGTTTGCCCGACCCGCGCAAGGGCGAGCAGCTCCTGCTCGTCACCGAAAGGCCGGACGCGAGCAAGGACGAGCTGCTGGCGCACGCCCGCAAGGAGGGCTTCCCCGAGCTGTGGGTTCCCAAATCGCTGCTCATCGTGCAGGCTATACCGGTGCTGGCCTCCGGCAAGATCGACCTGCAGGCGACGCACGAGCTGGCTGCACAGTCGCGGCCGCCGGTTTGACATGCGGGCGGCCTAATTTCGGCGGTTTCGCCGCTTACGACCGTGGCCCGGCAAACACGTCAAGCGCCGGAAAAATCCAGCGTTAGCAACAATCCTTGACCGCCGCCCGCGGCTCTTTCATGGATGGAGCCGCTCGCGCAACTGCGGCGGGCCGGGGAAGCCTTCCAGTCGTCCAAAAACCAAGACCGAGAGAGTGCGAACGGCGATGAGCACGACCACGTCGACGGCGCGTGTTGAGGGGGGAAGCGTTGTGGCACTCAGGGGCCCGACGCTCGGCTGGGCGCTGCGGCGCACGCTCCTGGCTCTGGTCATCATGGTGGTCGCGATCGGCGGTTTTGCCTGCCTGCTCTACGCCTCCATCGATCCCGAAGACGACGGCACGCCTGCCGCCAAGTCGGTACCGCACGCCGTTCCTTCCAATTCCACCGGGCATGCGCCGGACAGATCCGTCACGCCGCGACGGGTCTAATGCGCCACGGCCGTTGGATTACAGGCGCGAACAACGCGTTAGCCTCACTTTGTGCTCAATTGCCGCCGATGCACTCATCGGCGGGCCTATAGCGTCGGCTTCACGACTGGTTAGGGCCTGCGCACTAGGGGTGCTTCATGCGCTTCGCCATGCTCGCCCGCAACCCAGGGCTCTACTCTCACGTCCGCCTCTGCGAGGCGGCCCGCACGCGCGGCCACTCCATCGACGTGGTCAACACGCTGCACGTGCACATGAACATCACGTCGAACCATCCGATGCTGCGCTACAACGGCCGCCGGCTGCCGATCTACGACGCCGTCATCCCGCGCATCGGCGCCTCGATCACGCACTACGGGCTTGCGGTGCTGCGCCAGTTCGAGATCCAGGGCGTCTATCCGCTAAACGAGAGCGTGGCCATCGGGCGCTCGCGCGACAAGCTGCGCGCCCTGCAGATCCTCGCGCGCGAGGGCATCGGCCTACCGGTCACCGCGTTCGCGCACGGGCCGCGCAAGGCTGAGGACGTGATCAAGGAGGTCGGCGGCGTCCCCGTCGTCATCAAGCTCGTGGAGGGCACGCAGGGCGTCGGCGTCATCCTCGCCGAGACCGAGGGCTCGGCCAAGTCGATCATCGAGGCCTTCAGCGCCGCCAACGTCAACATCATGGTGCAGGAGTTCATCCGCGAGGCGAACGGCTCAGACATCCGCGCCTTCGTCATCGGCGGCGAGGTCGTGGCGGCGACCAAGCGCGTCGGCCGGCCGGGCGAGTTCCGCGCCAACATCCATCGCGGGGCCACCGCGGTGCGCGTGGAGTTGAGCGCGGAAGAGCGCCACACCGCCGTGCGCGCGGCCGCCGCCGTCGGCCTCAACGTCAGCGGCGTGGACATGGTGCGCTCCGCCCGCGGCCCCCTCGTCATGGAGGTTAACTCCTCCCCCGGTCTGCAGGGCATCGAAAGTGCGACGGGGATAGACGTCGCCGACCTCATCATCGGCTTCCTCGAGGCCAACGCCTCCTACGGCAAGACCGAAACCAAGGGGGTTGGCTGAGGGATTGGCCGAAAGTTGCTGCGACAAAGCCGCCAATTCCGCATGCGGCAGCGCAACAGAGGCTCACATCTTTGCAATAGCGATTGGAAAAGTGTTTGCAATCTCCGAGCCTTTGCCTTGATCGCGCCCGCCGCGCTCAACTATCATCCTGGGCACGGGCAGCACCCTGCCGCCTGGCGACCTCGTGAGGGACGGGACGGATGACGGAACAGCAGAAGCACTTTCCGGAATTCTACGTCACCGCCCCCCAGGCCTGCCCCTACTTACCCGGACGTCTTGAGCGCAAGCTGTTCACGCACCTGACGCAGGAAAAGCCCGCAAGCCTCATCGACAACCTCCTGCGCGGCGGCTTCCGTCGCAGCCAGAACATCGCCTACATGCCCTACTGCGAGGGCTGCCACGCCTGCGTCTCGGTGCGCGTGCTGGTCGACGAGTTCGAGCCCGGCCGCAGCATGCGCCGCGTCACCGAGAGGAATCAGCGGCTTGTGTCGTTGCGGCGCCCGCCGGAGCCGACGTCGGAGCAGTTCGCGCTCTTCCGCCGCTACATCGACGCGCGCCACGGCGACGGCGGCATGGCCGACATGACCGTGCTCGACTACGCCATGATGGTCGAGGACAGCGTCATCAACACGTTCGTCACCGAGTACCGGGTGAAGCCCGAGAACTCGCTGCAGATGAACCCCGAGAAATGGCCGCTGGCGGCGGCCGCGCTGTGCGACCTGCTCTCCGACGGCATCTCGATGGTCTACAGCTTCTATGATCCGCAGGCGGATGCCGCAAGCCTCGGCACGCACATGATCCTCGAGCACATCGCGTACGCGCGCCAGCTCGGGCTGCCGTACCTCTACCTCGGCTACTGGATCACGGGCTCGCGCAAGATGAGCTACAAGATGCGCTACCAGCCCCAGGAGCACCTCGGCCCCAACGGCTGGGTACTGAAGTAGGCCGCTTGCCGCTTCGCGGCCCACCCTGCTACTGCGCCAGCGCGGCGTTGAGCTTCTCGAACATGTAGCTCCACTTCGCCGACTGCGTGTCGACCAGCACCTTCATGCGCGCGCGCAACTCGTGCAGCAGCGCGCAGTCGGGTGTCTTGGCCTCGGCCCCCTCCTGTCCCAGCGAGGCGATGTCGCTCAACAGGCGCTCGGAGTCCTGGTCGAACACGGCGATCTTGTCGTCGCGCACGTAGGGCGCGGCCTCGGTCAGGAACTGATCGTGGCTCCAGCCGCGCTTGTCCTTGAGCTGGCGCAGCTTCTCCTGGAAATCCGGCTTGTTCTTCGCATTGAGGTCGCGCAGCGCGGCCGCCGCATCGTCGACGACGGCCTCGAACTCGTCCTTCTGGCAGCCGTCGGCGGCGGGTGCGGGCCCGGGCGCCGCGAAGGCCGGCGGCTGCGCGGGCACGGCAGGCTCTGGCGGCGCCGTCTGCGCGCGCGCAGCGACCGCAAGCGTCAGCACAATGATCGCCGCGAAGCGGAGTGACGTGCCCGTCCGACCCATGCTGCCAGTCCTAGCCGCCGCACGTGGCCGGGGCAAGCGCGCCCGGAGCAAAGGTGTCACTCGGCCGCCGGTGCTTTCGAGCCGAATCAGGAAGCTTGCGCTTTGCTATCGCACGCCCGCCGCCTGCTCCCTCTCGTCCGTGGGCGCCGTAACCAACGCCGTGGGATCGGGTGAGTTTTCTCTCCCGCCGTGCCATACTGGGGCCGATCCTCAAAGTTCATGCTGGGCCAATATTGGGGTCAATCGACAGAGGCCGGAGATGAGCGCCTTAAAGCTTGCGTTTGCCACCGATGTCGTCGATCCCTGCGACCGCTTCGATCTCTGGCACGAGGTCGCCTGCAAGGCTTACGCGGAGCACGAGTGCACGACGCAGTCGCCGGGCACATTCGAGGGCACGATCGAGTCGGCGCAGCTCGATACGGCCACGCTCTCGGTCTACGAGAATACCCCCATGCACCTGTGGCGCACGCAGCGCCAGGTGGAACGCGCCCCGTCCGACCGCGTGTTCGTCTGCTTGCAGTTGGATAGCACCTGCCACATCACCCAGCTCGGGCGAGAGACAACGATCGGCCCCGGCGAGTTCTGCATCATCGAGACCAAGACCCCCTACGTCTTCTCGTATGCGGAGCGATCGCGCCAGCTCGTGCTCGACGTGGCGAGATCGGAGCTGCGCCAGCGGCTCGGCTCCGTCAGTCCACTCACGGCATTGACCGTGGAGGCCGACACCGGCATCGGCGGGCTCGCGGCAGGCTACATGCGGATGCTCCCCGAGCACGCCGCTGCCCTCTCGCCGGCAACGGGACACCAGGTTGCCAACCAGGTGCTCGACCTGGTAGCGATGGCGCTGGCTCGGCGCGCGGAATTGGGCGGCGTGAAGCTGGGATCGGCGTCGGCGGTGACGCTGATCCGCCTCCGGGCTGCCATCGAGCAGGCGCTGCCGCACCGCGACGCCAAATGCCAGGACGTCGCCGAGCGCGCAGGCATCAGCCTTCGCTACGCGAATGCGCTTCTCGCCAAGGAAGGCACATCGCTCGAGCGACTGCTGCAAAGGCGCAGGCTCGAGAATTGCCGCAAGGCGCTGGCGGCAGGCCCGGGCCGCTCGATCAGCGAAATCGCTTACGCCTGGGGCTTTTCCGACGTCTCGCACTTCTCGAAGGCTTTCAAGAACGCCTTCGGTGTGGCCCCGCGCGATTTCCGGCGAGCTCGCTCAGAGCCGCGTGGCCGGAGCGAGCGGACGCTCGGACGATTGAACAGCGCCGGCTCGTCTCTCTTAGGCCGAGGCGATGCGCAATGCCGGTTCGCCCGGCACGGAAACCATCCGGTTGCGTCCCATGAGTTTCGCCTGATAGAGACCTTCATCGGCCGCCGCGATCAGTTCCTGCGCGGTCGAATCCTTGTTTTGGGGCAGCACGGCGACGCCGCCGCTGATGGTGAGATGGGGAGCGGCGGGGGATCGCTCGTGCGGAACTCTCAACCGTGCAACGGCGTCTCTCGCTGCCTCGGCAATCTGAGTTGCACCAATCAAATCGGTGTCGGGCAGGATCATCGCAAATTCCTCGCCGCCGTATCGCGCAGCCTGCCGGCGCGCGACGGCAATCTGACTGGCAAGATACGTATCGAAGAAACGCCGGTTGGCGAGGTCGGTCAGTCCGTCGTGCCGCGATAGCTGTTCAAGCGACTTGTTCGCGGCGATCAATTCGGCGGACACTTGGGCAAGTTCTTGGGTGCGTTGCTGCACCCGCCGCTCGAGCCCTGCATTGAGCCTCAAAACTTCTTGTTCGGCACGCTTGCGGGTGCCGTCGATCTTGTCGAGGGTAATGCCGGTCGATGCGACTGCGATCGTGCAAACCGTGATGCTCATAAGCACCATCAGAGCAATGCCGAACCGGGTGTCGTACAGCCCCGCCTCCTGTCCCGCCAGACGCACCCAACCGAGCTTACGAGATCGACGGCAAGAAGCGCCTGAGTTGAAGCAAATTCTCAGAAGCGCGCGCGACAGCCCGTGCGCGGACATAAGACATCATTCACATTTGCGCCAAGCGGCGGATCGCGCCTTGCCGCGCGTCACCGCCTGTCGGCAACAGATATCGAAAGCGAATTAGAGGCCCATGTCCTTGTGGGCTTCCTTCATGTGGGCGACGCATCCCGCCGTATCGCCCGCCTTCATTGCGGCCTTCGACGCATCCAGATGCGTTTGGGCAGACTTCTTCTTGGCGGCATCCGTCATCGCGGCCACCTTGCTGTCCATCAGCTTCATGTGGGCGTCGGTGCACCAGTCCTTATTGTCTTGGGCGTGCACGGGAGCAACTGCCAGCGCGACCGCAAAGGCCGCCAATACGGGCACTTTGAGCATGGTCGTTCTCCTTGAGGTCTTGATGGGAACTCGGGCCGAAGGATTTCGGAGCCGCCGAGTTCGACATAGTGAACGCTATCGGCCGATCGTTCGTTCCCTGAGGGTGCCGCCGACCCATTGGAATGACGACGATGCGAAGCTAGTGTCTTTGCGGGGAGCACGTACTGAAGGGGGGCCAAATAGGAGGCTACCCATGGCTACGTTCGTTGTGCTCGCCAGCTTCACCGAGCAAGGCATCCGCAACGTCAAGGAGACGATAAATCGCGCGGAGGCCTTCAAGGAGATGGCCAAAAAAGCCGGTGTCACCGTCAAGGACATGCATTGGACGCTCGGCCGCCACGATACCGTCGTCACCTGCGAGGCGCCGGACGATGAGACCATGACGGCACTCATGCTGAGCGTGGCGTCGCGCGGCTTCGTGCGCTCGGAAACGCTGCGCGCCTTCTCGTTTGCCGAAATGAAAAAAGTTCTCGGCAAGATGGTTTGACGGAAGACGCCTGCGTCAGACTGCTGACCGCTTGAGCCGTGGCGCGCGCTCGATACGCGGGCCCAAAGGAGTTTGACGTGGGACGTTTCACCGCCCTTTGCAAATCGGAGCTGGCTGTGGCGGTGGTGCCGGATGATCCTTGTCGTATTGAACGAGGATCGGCTCAAGCGTTTCCTTTGGCCAAAATTTCGGAGCGCCGATTTCTCTCAAGCAGGAGGCGCTCCAATACAATCCGCCGCGCGCGGGCAACCGGCCGGCCTTCGCCGCTCGCGCGACGGCGTCGATGTCGGTTGATTCAGGATAGATGTAGAGCGTCGTCGGCTTGTCCTTCATCAACGGGATAATCTGATCGGCGTCCGGCCGCGACCAACTGGTGCAGCCGTTGCTGCGCCCGCCGGTGTAATCCTCCAGCGTTCCATAGGGAACGTAGCCGTCTTGGTCCGCGTACGGGCTGTCCGGCTTTTTTCGGCGGCATACGCCCCTCAACAAAACGGCCGGGTGGCCGCCGATCTCGCGCTGTCGGGCATTTGCGGTGTCGCCTTCGCCTTCAAACTGCACGAACGAGCGTATCAGGGTCGCGTCCTTGCCTGAGGCGCGATAATAGCCTTTGAAAGACGTGATGACCTCGGTCGTCATGTAGGCCCCGCCGGCCGTGAGCATGGAGCCCATCGCATTGCTGAAGTTCTTTGCGCACCGTCTGCCGTTTGCGAAATTCTTGCCGCTCACCCGGCGGCCGCCGCCGTAACCGGATGACGCTGCGCGAAATGTCTGATCCGCTTCGCAGATGACGTAGAACCGGCGCCCCGAATTCGCTCGGGCGCGTGGCGTCCATGGCGAAGTAGCAGGGATTTTTGACCGCGCCTTTGCTCACCTTGTCCAGGTAAAGCGCACGCGCCCGCTGCAAGACGACCGGCGCAATTTGACCTTCGCCCTCGCCGACATGGGTGCGCAGCCACGTGGGAACATCCGCAGGTTGCTCGGCCGCAAAAGATCTGAGTGAGCCGGACAAGGCGACGAGGATGATAAGGCCGGCGATGTTGCCGATATCCCGAAGGAGCGATCTTGGCTGCAACGGATCAGTTCTCCTGTCGAAGCATCTTGTGCGCCGGAACATAGGGCGCTGAATCAAGGCGACCATACGGCACGTCACCGCGCTCGATCCGAGCGGGCATGCCGCGAACACGCCCGCGGCGCTGGAGAGGTGGAAGGCGAGACAGAAGTGACGCGCGCGTCCTGGTGCCCGCCGAGCAGGCACCCGCTTGCCCTTGCGTTTGCACTGCTGATGATCCGGGCGACTAGAACGCCGGGGAGAAGGAGTCCGTAACCTTCATGCCCGTCTTTAGCTCCGGATGTTCCCTGAGCATCTTGGAAGCCAGGGCAAAATCCTCTCTCGCACATAGAATGAACCGGTGCGACCACTGGAACTGCAACCAGTTGAAATGCAGCACGTTGTCGGAGGTTGCCTGCACCGAGCCGCGCGATCTGATGGCGGCGACGATATCGTCAACGGGCTTTGCGGCCTTCTCGAGCTTGTCGATCGCAGTTTTCAGTGCAGCTTTATCCTTGCTCAGACCCAGTAGGTATTGCGCCTTCAGCTGACCGAGTAAGCTTTTGTTCGTTTGCTGCTCTTTAATGAAGCGCCCGGCCACGAGGGGATGCCAACAGGCCAAGAGCAGCTTCGGCGTTATTGGGAAATAGATCTGGACCCCTGGTGCGGCGAATCCCAGACCGGCATAAATGCTCTTCTCATCGTTGTGCATCACCACTGGGCAGTCCGAGAGCCACAAGGGATGATCCGCGTCGGCCTCCATGACGAACCAGGCGTATTGAGCGAGCATGCGAGTGCCTTCGACGGCCCCGTGCGCGATAACTTCCAGGTGGCGCAGTCGCAGCTCATTGTCATCCAGCATCTTCTCGAAGTCGCCGAGGTTAGAAGCCTACGGGGCGACGGCGCGGGCTTTGTCGGCGATGATCTGGCTCATCTGCTTAAACGCCTTGCGCGTCCGCGGCACGCGCAGGAACTGCACACAAACAAAGCCGATGAGGGCTCCGTAATCCCGCGTTGTGAGGCTGGCCAGCGATCCCGCCTGAATTACTTTTCCAGCGATCCTACGGTAGTCGTCCTCGAGCCGGTGGAAGGACTTCTCAATGGAGACCTTTCCGTGCGGCGCTTCCGCCGTGTAGAAGCCGCCTTCCTTGCAGAGCTTCGCGACCGCTATCGGGCCAGGGAGCGACCGAACTCGTGTGTTTGTCGAAGACATGCAGTCTGTCTTCCCCAGCCCCATCTGCGTATAGCGACAGAACAACTTCGGGGACGTAATGCTGCTTCTGATTAGCCAGGTTCTTATCGCTCACAGCGGCACGCTTTCAGAACGCCGGCCCGAAGGAGTTGGAGCGCGGGAAGCCCTTGGGCGCGATACGCCCGGCCTGCGCGCGCACGCCGACCCAGTCCTTCAGCTCCGACCACGACAGCGTGAACGTGCGCGAAGCCGAGGTCGAGCCAGGTGAGACCGTCGGCCTTCTTGAACACGCGCGCGTCCGCCAGCTTGCCGTCCTTGAAGCGCTGCAGGATCACGCCTTTACCGCGCGCCATCTCGTTGACCTCGTCGAGGGGGAACACGAGCAGCTTGCGGTTCTCGCCCACGGTCGCGACGTGGTCGCCGTCGACCGGCACGCACAGCTTGGCTTCCTCCGGCTCGCTCACGTTCAACACCTGCTTGCCCTTGCGCGTGGAGGCGACGCATTCGTCCTCGGGCACGACGAAGCCGTAGCCGGCGGTGGACGCGATCAAGAGCTTGCGGCCGGGCTCGTAGGCGAACAGCTCGGCAAAGTCGTGGCTTTCTTCCAGCTCGATCATCAGCCGCACCGGTTCGCCGTGGCCGCGCCCGCCGGGGAGCTGGCTCGCCTCCAGCGTGAAGATCTTGCCGTTGGTGGCGAGCAGCAGCAGCTTGTCGGTCGTGAACGCGCGCACCACGCGCTTCAAGGCATCGCCCTGCTTGAAGTCGAGCTTGGCCAGATCGTCGACGTGCCCCTTCAGGGCGCGGATCCAGCCCTTCTCGGAGAGGACGACGGTGACGGCCTCCTTCTCGATCATGGCCTGGTCGAGATCGACCTCGATTGAGGGCGCTTCGGCAAACGAGGTGCGCCGCGCGCCCAGCTCGGTCTTTTTCGAGTAGCGCTCGCGCGTCGCCTTGACCTCCTCGGAGATGCGCTCCCACTGCAGGTCTTCCGATTTCAGGAGCTGCTTTAGCTCGCGCCGTTCCTTGGAGAGCTTCTCGTGCTCGGCGCGGATCTCGACCTCTTCCAGCTTCGACAGCGATTTGAGCCGCAGGTTGAGGATGGCTTCGGCCTGCACCTCGGTGAGCTTGAAGCGTTTGATCAGCTTGGCCTTGGGGTCGTCCTCGTAGCGGACGATGCGGATCACCTCGTCGAGATTGAGATAGGCGATGAGGTAGCCGTCGAGCACCTCGAGCCGATGCTCGATCTTCTTGAGGCGAAACTCGGAGCGCCGCACCAGCACCTCGATGCGGTGCTCGAGCCACTGGCGCAGCACGTCGCGCAAGGACAGCACGTTGGGGATCTGCCCCGCCGACAGCACGTTCATGTTGAGCCCAAAGCGCACCTCCAGCTCGGTGAGGCGGAACAGGCTCTCCATCAGCAGCACCGGATCGACCGTGCGGCTCTTGGGCTCGAGCACGAGGCGGACTTCCTCCGCACTCTCGTCGCGCACGTCGCCGAGCAGCGATAATTTCTTCTCCGTCAACAGCTCCGCGATGCGCTCGATCAGCTTGGCCTTCTGCACCTGATAGGGGATCTCGGTGACGACGATCTGATAGCGTGCCGCGGCCGGTATCCTCCTTGACCCACTTCGCGCGCAGCCGGAAGCCGCCGCGTCCGGTCTTATAAGCTTCGAGGATCTGCTCCTTGGGCTCGACCAGCACGCCGCCGGTGGGGAAGTCCGGCCCCGGGATGAGCTCCACCAGCTTGTCGACGGTCGCCTTGGGATGCTTGATCAGGTGCAGCAGCCCCGCGCACAGCTCATCGGCGTTATGCGGGGGAATGTTCGTCGCCATGCCGACCGCGATGCCGGACGAGCCGTTGGCCAGCAGATTGGGGAACGCGGCGGGCAGCACCACCGGTTCCAGCTTGCGCCCGTCGTAGTTGGGGCGGAAGTTGACCGTCTCCTCGTCCAGCCCCTCAAGCAGGTCGGCCGCGACCGCCGTGATGCGCGCCTCGGTGTAGCGCTCGGCGGCCGGGTTATCGCCGTCGATGTTGCCGAAGTTGCCCTGGCCGTCGATCAGCGGGTAGCGGACGGCGAAATCCTGGGCCAGCCGCGCCAGCGCATCGTAGATCGCCTGGTTACCGTGCGGGTGATAGTCGCCCATGGCGTCGCCGACGATCTTGGCGCACTTCAGGAAGCCGCCGTCCGGCGTCAGCCGCAGCTGGTTCATGGCGTAGAGGATGCGTCGGTGCACGGGCTTCAAGCCGTCGCGCACGTCGGGCAGCGCGCGGTGCATGATCGTGGAGAGCGCGTAGGCGAGGTAGCGCTCTTCCAGCGCATCCTGCAGCTTGATGGGCTCGATGCCGTCGGGCCCCGGCAGAATCGGTTTATCGCTCATGGCATTGGGGTAGCGTCACCGGGGGCGGGCGGCAAGGCTAAGGTTGTGGATGCACGAACGGCCCAGCCGGCCGGCCCCAGCCGCCGCCACCTCGGCAGCGAACGGCCGCGGCCCGCGTCAGCGCTTGATGGCGTCGAGGTCCCGCTGCACGCGGTCGAGGTCGTCCTTCAGGGCCTCGTCCTCCTTGACGAGTGCCAGGTGGCGCGAGCCCAGCGCCTTCAGCACGTCGGAGTCGTTGGGAGCCTTCTTCGATTCCGCCTGCAGCGCGTCGAAGCGGGCCTTGATATCGACCTGCCTAATCTTGAGGGCGTCGATGCGGCTTTGAATGTCCGCGGCCGCCCGGCCGCGGTCCGCAATTGTCTGGCTGAGCTCATGCTGCCTGTAGCCGTTGAAGATGAGGAGGCCCGCGACCGGCGCGCAGAGCGCGAAAATGACCACCACCCATCGCGTGCCCATTGTGTGCTCCTCGCCTATCGCGACCCGAGGCGTGGCGCCGGGGGTCGAGGGTCAGTCTAGGGAGTGGGAGGCGTGCAGGCGAGGGCGCTTCCGCCGAACCGGTTTATCGCTCATGGCATTGGCCTAACGCGCCCATCGCGGTGCCGCAAGCCGGGTTGTGGATGCACGCAGGCTACGGCCGCGGCGACGTGGAGCTCCGCCGTCGCCAATTGGGCGGTGCAATTGCGCCCGCGCCGCCCGACGGATGCGAAGGATTTCTTATTTGCCGCAACCCGCAATGGTAAAAATGAATTCGAGTCGCAGCCAAACAGAGAAAGGCTTTGGAAATGTTCAGCAACAAGAAAGCAGATGCTGTACCCGGCCCAAGCGGCGTCCCCGAGAGCCCGTTCGCGGCCCCCTCCCCCGCCCCGTCCGTCGCCCGCTCGTCCTACGACAAGACGCGCGCCTCCGGCCACTCCATCGTCGATGAATGCCTCATCATGAAGGGCGATCTGGAGAGCGAGGGCGACATCCTGGTCAAGGGCAAGGTGTTCGGCAACATCCGCTGCAAGGTGCTGATCATCGACACCGACGCGCTCGTCGAGGGCGGCGTCGAGGCCGAGGAGGTCATCATCCGCGGCAACAGCAAGGGCACCGTCAAGGCGACGCGCGTGCGGCTGGAAAAGTCCGCGTGCGTCGACAGTGATATCTGCCACCAGACGTTCTCGGCCGAGGAAGGTGCGCGCATCAAGGGGGCGCTGCGCTTCAAGGACGACCCGTTCAGCGCCGACTCCGGCGACGCCGCGCCGAAGGCACACAGCCGGCCGGCCAAGCTCGGCAACGGAATCGCGGCCGTCGTCAGCCCGGCGGAGTGACACTTAGCAAGGCGGCCGCGGAGCTGCGCCGCGCGCCGCCCGGGGGTTTTGCGGGCTGCGGGGGCGCGTGAGCAGGGGGCGCTTTTCCGCGGGGAGCAGGGGCGCCATTGCATCTGTGATCTCAGGGGCACACCGAGCACCCATGCTGCGTCCTGAGGGGCACTGGCGTCAATATTCATCGGGCGCGAAGTATTGATTTTGTAGCGTGATTGCGAGTTTGGGGATGGCGGGGCGTCGAGTTCGCCAACTACCTGTTGCGGGCGTGCGCCGGAGCGCGCCGCCGCCGCTGTGCAATCACACGCACGGCTCGCTCGCCGTCTATCGCACCATCTATAACTACGCTGGCGACGCCGGCCAAGGCTCGCAGAACTTTTCCGTCTCAGAGACGTGGCGCTCGTCGCTGCTCGGCACCGTTGCCGCCGGCGCGTTGCTCTTAGGGTACGGACGCTCGGCGAAGGCAGGCCCCACCGCCTGCGTCATTAGTGGCGGTGGAACAATCGCGACCTGCCAAGGCGACCAGTCGAACGGCGTGATTGATGGCACTGACTTCAATGCCCTTCCCGTCACCACACTCAATGTGAACACGCTAACGGCCAACATTGCTCCTGCGGCTGGCGCCGGAATCAATGTGAACACGGCCGGCAGCATCACCATCAATAGCGACCTCGGCACGCACAGCATTGTCGCTACCGGAAATGGTATCTACGCGTCTGGTTCCACCGGCGTCACGATTGATCACAAAGGAGCCGTTCAGACTAGCGCTACCGGCATCGCAGGTGTGAGCAATGCTGCGGTCTCGATTACTCAGCGCAGTCGAAAGCGATAGATGCCTATGCTCGCGCTGGCGCCGTGACGTTTAAAGCACCGGGGATTTGATTTCTACAAGTGGTGGGATCTACGCGCGCAACCAAAGCGGCGATGCGGTCAAGGTCACGAGCGAAGGCAAGATAACAAGCGGCACCGGTATTTCTGCTCGATCCGCGACCGGCAATGTCTCAGTCACCAGCACCGGAGACATTTCAGCAACTGGTTCCGGCATCTTCTCGCGGACCTATGGCTCCGCCGCAGCTTCAATCAAAAGCACCGGCACCGTATCCGGATTTTTTGGCCTGTATGCTAGCTCGACTAGCGGCTCTGCCACTATTGACAACTTCGGCGATGTCTCTGGTTTGGTCGGCCTCTTTGCACGAGGGTTGGGAGCGGGAGCCATCACCATTACCAGCACTGGAAACGTCAGCAGCACTAACAATTTTGCCATCTATTCCGACGCCGGATCGGGGGTCGTAAAGGTAGATAGTACAGGGAATGTGACTGCCAATGGTTCGGCGATTCTGCTCAAAGGTGGTTCCAGCGCCGATCTAACGCTTCATAGCGGCACGGTATCTGGCGGAAGCAACGGCGTTGCATTCATTGCAGGCGGGGCCAACACGCTCAAAAACTACGCTGCGATCTCTGGTGGCGCGCTTGCCGTGCGCGGAACCACCGGCAACGAGACCATCAACAACTACAACCTCATCACCGGCAATGTCGATCTCGGCACCGGCGCCAACGCCTTCAACAATCGCGCCGGCGCCGCCTTCCGCTCTGGGCCATTTGTCAGTGTGGGCGCCGGCAATACGCTGACCAACGCTGGCGATCTGTCACCCGGCGGCACCGGCAACGTGCTGACAACCTTTCTGACCGGGAAACTCGTGCAAACCTCGACGGGCACCTTCACCGTCGACGTTGACCAGGCCGGCGCCGGCGCTGACAGCGTCACCGTCACCGAGACCGCCAACTTTGCCGGCAAGGTCGTGCCCAACGTCATCAGTCTCGTGACCCCGTCGGGATCGGTGATGATCGCGGATGCGTTCGCCGTCACCAGCACCGCGATCGCCGTCGACACCGCGACCGTCGATTTCTCGCTCTCGGTCATCGGCGGCAATCAGCTCTGGCTCAACTGGCAGCCGGGCAGCATTCTCCACCTGCTGACCGGACCGTTGACGCCCAACCAGGAAGCTGTCGCGATCTACCTCGGCACGCTGTCCCAGTCGGGCCCCTCGGCCGCGCTGCAGGCCCTCATCGACGCTGTGAAGGGGGAGCCCAACGAGGCGGCCATCCTCGCCGCGCTGGACCGCCTCCACCCTGAGCACTACCTCGCCCAGGTCGAGGATACGCTGCAATCGAGCCTGTTCTTCGCCGCGAGCCTGATGAGCTGCCCCACCACCAACGGCGCCTACGCCATCGTCGCCGAGGGCCAATGCGTGTGGGCGAGGGTCGGCGGCCGCACCTTCAACCAGGACCGCACCAACACGAATATCGGCGGCGACACGGATGCCTGGAATATCTCCGGCGGTGCCGAGGTCATTCTGCAGGGCAGCTGGCGGCTGGGCTTTGCCGGCTCCTACGAGCAGTCGGACCTCAAGACCACCAACGCCGCGCACTCCGACGGTCGGGGCTAAGCGCCCGCGAGGCGGCGGAGCCGTGCGCTTCTCCCTCTCCCCGCGCACGCGCCGCGTGGCATCCTGGTGATGGTGATGCACGAGGAGACGGCACGCATGGCGGCAGGCAAGGACAGCGGGGGCAACGAGGCTGCGGCAAGCGCGCGCGAGGCCGAGCTCGTCTGCCGGCCCATCGCGTGCGCCGCGGGGCTGCCGCGCGTCTGCGCCCTGAAGCGCTGCCGGCGGAGAAAGCGCTGCCTCGGCGCCGATCTCGTCTGCTGGCGCCACCACGAGGGGCTTCTGCGCAAGCGCTATGGCTCGGCGCTGGCCCGGCTCGGGTGGGCGCGCCCGCCCGCGATTGCGCCGCGGGCATGTCTTCGGCTTGCCGCTTCGCCTGTAGAAAGGGACGCGGCGCGCGCTTAGCGCTTGGCCGCCGCGGCGCCGCTGCGCGCCGGCCGGCCGCCGCCGTGCCCGCGTTTGCCGCCGGCTCCGGCATGTCTCTCACCGGCTCCGGCATGTCTCTCACCGGCTCCGCCGGAGGGGCGCTGGCCGTTGCGCTTGCCTTTGGAGGCGCCGTTGCCGTTGCGCTGGCCCTGCGGCCGGCCTGAGTGCGGGCGCGCATGGCCCCGCGACCCGCGCCCGTCGCCAGAGCCCGCACCGACGGTGGCTAGCCCAGCGTCGCCGCTGCGGCTCGTGCTCGGGATCGTCTGCCGCGTCAGGCGCTCGATGTCGCGCAGCAAGGGGCGCTCCTCGGACCCGCACAGCGAGATGGCGACGCCCTCGGCGCCGGCGCGCGCGGTGCGGCCGATGCGGTGCACGTAGCTCTCAGGGATATGGGGGAGCTCGAAGTTGACGACGTGCGTCACCAGGTCGACGTCGATGCCGCGGGCGGCGATGTCGGTGGCGACGAGCCCGCGGATGCGGCCGGCGCGGAAGTCGGCAAGTGCCGCCTCGCGCTGGTTCTGGCTCTTGTTGCCGTGAATCGCCGAGACCACGATGCCGGCGGCCTCGAGGTGGCGCGCAACCTTATCCGCGCCGCGCTTGGTGCGTGTAAAAACGAGGGTACGCTTCATGGCGGGATCGGCGAACAGCTCGACCAGCAGCGAGGCCTTCTTCTGCGGCTCGATATGGATCACGCTCTGGCGCACGCGGTCGACGGTCGTGGCAACCGGCGCAACGGAGACGCGCACGGGGTCACGCAGCATCTCGGCTGCGAGCGCGCCGATCTCCTTGGGCATGGTGGCGGAGAAGAACAGGCTCTGGCGCCGCGCCGACAGCTTCGACAGGATCTGCCGGATCGGCTGGATGAAGCCCATGTCGAGCATCTGGTCGGCCTCGTCGAGGACGAGGATCTCGGTCCCCGACAGCACGACCGAGCGCTGCGAGATGTGATCGAGCAAGCGCCCGGGTGTGGCGACGAGGACGTCTACGCCGCGGCTCATGGCGGTTGCCTGCGGACGGTGGGCGACGCCGCCGTACATCACGGCGACGGTGAGCCCGGTGTGGCGGCCGTAGGTGCGGAAGCTGTCGGCGATCTGCGCCGCAAGCTCACGCGTCGGCGACAGCACGAGCACGCGCGCGTGATGGCGCGGCGCCGGCCGGCGGTTGGCAGCGAGCCGGTGCAGGATCGGCAGCGCGAAGGCCGCGGTCTTGCCAGTGCCCGTCTGGGCGATGCCCTGCAGGTCCTTGCCGGCCATCACGCTCGGTATCGCCTGCGCTTGGATTGGGGTCGGAACCGTGTAGCCCTCGGCGGCGAGCGCCCTGAGGAGATCGGCGTTGAGACCCAGCTCAGTGAATGTGGTCAATTGCATTTCTTTCATTGCGGCCGCGCAAGGCGGACAGCACAAGTCATCTCGGCTGCACGCGAGCGAACGCGGCATTTCGGGAGATGCCCCGCGTGGCCTGGGCAATCATTGAGGAAGATGTCAGAGGCGCTCAACAGGAGGACAAACGAGGGGCCACTTCGTAACGAGAGGGGCCGGACTCAAGTCCTTTCACGCGGCTGGAGCGCCGATGTTCGCTGCGAGGTGTCGAAGCGATGCGGGCTTATCTCATGCTCGTGCGCAAATAGCAAGGAGTGCCGCATCGGCACGACGCCGACTGCTCGTTCGATTAATTTTTCAATAAGATGTGCGCGGCCGCAGCAGGCGCACGCACCTCGAAAAGTGTCAGCATCGCGGCGGCGGCCGCGATCACCGTCTGTGCGCCTCCGCTTGCGATGGCCATGTCCCGGCGCCCAATTCGGCCTCTGGGTAAGGCATCGGAGCAGCCAGGCTGGCTCGGAACCTTTATTGCATTATTCAATTATCCTTGTATGCTATCTGCCATGAATGAAAAGCAGATCGTCACGTCGCTCGCCGCGCTGGCTCACAGCCAGCGCCTGCGCATCTTCCGGCTGCTGGTGCGACAGGGCCCAAGCGGGCTCGCCGCGTTCGAGATTGCCGAAGCCGTCGAGGCAAGCCCGACAGCGACCTCGTTCCATCTCAAAGAGCTGGATCGGGCCGGGCTTGTTCACGCGACCCGCGACGGCCGTTTCGTCCGCTATGCCGTGCACGTCGACGGGATGCGAAAGCTGCTGACCTACCTGACGGAAGATTGCTGCCGAGGACAGCCCGAGCTCTGCGGCACCGTCGTCAGAAAGGTGCGGACGCTCTGCAAGAGTAAGGGAGGAGCACGATGACAGCGGCGCAACCACTCAACGTGCTGTTTCTGTGCACGCATAACTCTGCGCGCTCCATCATGGCCGAGTGCGTGATCAGCCGGTTAGGTGCCGGCCGCTTCAGGGGCTTCAGTGCCGGAAGCCAGCCCAGTGGCAGAGTTCATCCGTTCGCCATGGACCTCATGCGCCAGCTCAACTACGACACGTCGAGGCTGCGCTCGAAGTCGTGGGAGGAGTTCGCGGCCCCCGAGGCGCCGCAGCTCGATTTCGTTTTCACCGTCTGCGACGATGCTGCCAACGAGGCTTGCCCTGTTTGGCCGGGCCAGCCGATGAGCGCGCATTGGGGGCTGCCCGACCCTTCCGCCGTCGACGGCACCGAGAGTGAGCGGCGCTTTGCCTTCGCCGATACCCACCGCATGCTCTATCAGCGCATCGGCATTTTCACCAACCTGCCGCTGTCATCGCTGGACAGGCTCTCGCTGCAGCGGCGGCTGGACGACATCGGACGGAGCAAGATCGCCTCGCCGGAGCCCACGAAGTGAGCCAGCCGCCGCTGACCAGGCGACTCGCTGCGGAAGCGTTCGGCACGGCGTTTCTGCTGGCGACAGTAATCGGCTCGGGCGTCATGGGCGAACGGCTCGCCGGCGGGAACGAGGCGCTCGCGCTTCTCGGCAACACCTTCCCGACGGGCGCCATGCTGGTGGTTCTCATCACTATGCTCGGGCCGATTTCGGGCGCACATCTGAACCCCGCCGTGACGCTCGCATTCCTTGTCGGTGGTGAAATTCGTGCGCGCGATGCCGTTGCCTACGCGATCGCGCAGCTTGTCGGGGCTCTCGTTGGCGTCTTGGTCGCCCATATGATGTTCGACCTTCCCCTGCTCCAGGTCTCGGCGAAAGCGCGCTCCGGACTCGGCCAAGCGTTCTCGGAATGGACGGCGACGTTCGGCCTCGTCGCGACGATCCTCGTCACCGCGCGCGTGAAGCCGTCCGCGCTGGCGGCGTCGGTCGGTCTCTATATCGCTGCCGCCTACTGGTTCACCGCCTCGACCTCGTTCGCCAATCCGGCCGTTACCATCGCGCGCGCCATCTCCGATACATTCGCCGGCATACGCCCACAGGACGTACCGCTGTTCGTGGCCGCACAGGCCATGGGTGCGATTTGCGCCCTTGCAGCCGCAGCGGCGTTGGCCCCGCGACCGGCAGTTGGCGAAGCCTCTAAAGCCCACCGATCGGGCTAGCGCTTCGAGGCGATGACGTGGCTCTGCACGCCGTGCGCGGCAAGCTTGGGCCGCAGGCTCGAGATGGTTCCGGAGTTGACGCCGGCCCAGCCGATCTCGCCCGACAACCGCCCGTACTCGATCTTGGGGCAGCGGTTCATGACGACGCGCAGGCCCGCAGCCTCCGCCTCCGCCGCCGCGGCGTCGTTGCGCACGCCGAGCTGCATCCAGATCGTCGTCAGCCCGAGCTTGTCCTTCAAGCCGATCGCCTCGCGCGTGATTGCGAGCGCGGCGTCGGAGGCGCGGAAGATATCGACGGCGTCGACGGGCGCCGGCACCTCGGCGAGCTCGCCGTAGACCTTCTGGCCGAGAAGCTCCTTACCCGCGATGCCGGGATTAACGGGGATGATGGTGTAGCCCTTGCCGAGCAGGTACTTCATGGCGAAGTAGCTCGGCCGGCTGTTGTTGGCGCTGGCGCCCACGAACGCGAAGGTGCGCACGGAGCCGAGGATGTCCGCGATGTAGTCGTCGCTGTAGCTGTCGTGGTTCATGGCTGCATTCATGTGCGCATTCATGGGCTGCCTTCAATCGAGCGCGACGCGCCCCTGCTCGTCGAGCCTGAAATATGGATTGTAGGCGACCTCCCACAAGTGGCCATCGGGGTCGGCGAAGTAGCCCGAGTAGCCACCCCAGAACGCCTTGCGCGCAGACTTGACGAGCTTGGCGCCGGCGGCGACGGCTTCCTTGAGCACGGCTTCGACCTCGGCTTCGCTGCGCGCGTTGTGCGCGAGCGCCACGCCGGAGAAGCCGGGTTCGCTGTCGGGAAGCGTCGCGTCCTCGGCGAGCGCGGCGCGGCCGAACAGCGCGAGCACCACGCCGCCGGCAGGAAAGAAGGCGACGCTATCCTCGGACGCACGTCCAGCTTTAAAACCCAGCGCCTCGTAGAAGGCGCGCGAGCGTCCGACATCGCTCACGCCGAGCGTGATGAGCGTAAGCCTCGGCTCCATCGGCTAGGCCCTCCCCGTTCCGGGCCGCCGCTAGCGGCCGGTCCACTCGGGCTTGCGCTTCTCGAGGAAAGCCGAGATCCCCTCCTCGGCGTCGCGCGCCATCATGTTCTCGACCATGACGCGTGCGGCGTAGCGGTAGGCATCGCCGAGCGGCATCTCGGCCTGCGCGTAGAACGCGGCCTTGCCGGTTGCGACCGTGAGCGGCGACTTGGCGGCGATCTTGGCCGCGAGCGCGATCGCCTCCGGCAGCACCTCCGCATCCGGGACGACGCGATTGACGAGACCATAGTTGGCGGCTTGTGCCGCCGAGATCATCTCGCCCAGCAGCAGCATTTCCATCGCGTGCTTGCGCGACACGTTGCGCGACAGCGCGACCATCGGCGTGGAGCAGAAGAGGCCGATGTTGACGCCGGGCGTGGCGAACTTCGCGCTGGTTGCGGCGACCGCGAGATCGCAGGTGGCGACGAGCTGGCAGCCGGCGGCGGTCGCGGTGCCCTGCACGGCGGCGATGACTGGCTTGGGGCAAGCGACGATCGCCTGCATCATGGCGGAGCAGCGCGTCATCGTCTCGTCGAAGAAGGCGATGCCACGGTCGGCGTCGGCGCGGTGGGCGGTGAGCTCCTTCAAGTCATGGCCGGCGCAGAACACGGGGCCGGCGGCGGCGAGCACGATGGCCGATACGCTGCGGTCCTTGCCGAGCTCGAGAAAGGCGATGTTGAGCGCCGCAATAGTCGCAAGCGACAGGCTGTTGCGGCTTTCGGAGCGGTTGAGCGTCAGCACCGCGACGCCGGCCTGCGGGCGATCGAGGAGCAGCGCGTGCTCGCTCCCCTCAGCCTTGGCCTGAGCTTGGGCCGCCGCCGCCGGCGTGCGCTCCTGCATCGTCTCTCGAACCTCCTGAAGCGGGGCCTACTGCATAACCTTCTCAAGCTCCGGGCGGTGCGCCTTCACGATGTCGATATTCTCCCTGAATTCGACCTTCGGCGTCGACTTGATCGCCTCGGTGAGCTGGTGAACGAGCTGCTTCTTGTCGGCCTCTGGGAGGGCGGTGTCGGCCTTGACCTTGTCGAGTTCCTTCGCAAGTCCCTCGACGGGCTCGGTGAACGCGTCCGACTTGGGATCGAGCCCCGCCATGATAAGCGAGATGTTGGAGGCGATGTCGTAGAATTCGCTGAAATCGGCGAAGCCATGTTTCTTGGCGACCCCCTCGAGCTCGGACTGCGTGGCAGGATTGGGAGGGCCGTCGGTCCCCTCAAGCTTGTCGGTGATCTTGGCGAGCTCGGGCTGCGCGGCGATGAAGTCCGTGACCTGCTTGTCCGTGAGCTTCAGCTGCTTCATTGCAACTTCGGGCGGGTCGTCCGCAGCCGCGGCAGGACCGGCAATGGCGAAGGCGATGGCCAGCCCCAGGCTCACCGCGCCCAACCTCAGCGAAGGCAACGCATTACCCATGGATCGCATCTCCGTGCTGTTCGGCCCGCAGACATAGACCTGCGCCGCCGGAAGGGCCACGATTTTGCGACCGTTTTCCGGCCCAGCGGCGTGGCCGGGAGGATGTTGTGGCGGTATTATTTTACCGCATTTACGGTATTATATTACCGTACAGAATAATATATTGGTTTTGCTGGTTTTTCATAGATTGCATCCGCTCGCATTTGACAATCGCACGCGGTTTTGATTTCTAGCGCGCTTCGCACAGCCCAGCAAACGGAGCGCCCCTCATGAGGACCTACGTCGCCAAAGCCGGCGAGGTGGAGAAGAAGTGGATCCTGATCGATGCCGACGGTCTCGTCGTCGGCCGGCTGGCCGCTCTAATCGCAACCCGCCTCAAGGGCAAGCACAAGCCGATCTACACGCCGCACGTCGATTGCGGGGACAACATCATCGTCGTCAATGCCGAGAAGGTCGTCTTCACCGGCGATAAGCACACCGACAAGATCTACTACCGCCACACCGGCTATCCGGGCGGCATCAAGGAGACGACGCCGCGGGAGATCCTCGAGGGCAAGTTTCCCGAGCGCGTCGTGCGAGAAGGCCGTCGAGCGCATGCTGAAGCGCGGGCCCTTGCAGCGCAAGCTGATGCGCAATCTCAAGGTCTACAAGGGTGCCGAGCATCCGCACGCCGCCCAGAACCCGGAGGCGCTCGACGTGGCGAAGCTGAACCGTAAGAACGCGAGGGCCTAAGGCAATGTCGCAGGAAACCAAGTCTCTGCGATGCCCTCGGAGAGCTGAAAGTTGCGGCTCCTCCCGCCGCTACCGCTCCCCAGTACGTGCAGAAGCTCGACAAGCTCGGCCGCGCCTACGCCACCGGCAAGCGCAAGAACGCGGTCGCTCGCGTCTGGCTGAAGCCCGGCAAGGGCGTGATCACCGTCAACGAGAAGGACTACACCAAGTATTTCGCCCGACCGGTGCTGCAGATGCTGCTGCAGCAGCCGCTGACGGCGGCCAACCGCAACACCCAGTACGACATCATGGCGACCGTCCTGGGCGGCGGCCTCTCCGGACAGGCAGGCGCGGTGCGTCACGGCATCTCCAAGGCGCTCACCTACTTCGAGCCCGACCTGCGCGCCGTGCTCAAGAAGGGCGGGTTCCTGACGCGCGACAGCCGCGTCGTCGAGCGCAAGAAGTACGGCCGCATGAAAGCCCGCCGCAGCTTCCAGTTCTCCAAGCGCTGAGCACCTCTTTGGGCGGTTTCGATCGACGGCGGCCCGGGCTCCGGGCCGCCGTCTCTCTTTGCGGCTAATGCTTGCCGCGCTCACCCGCCAATGCCACATAGCTTTCCGGGGCTTATCGCGCGGGGCTGACGAGGGACACGTCTCATGGACTGGCTGATGCAAGAACTGGCGACGGCGATCAGCTTCCTCGGGCAGG
Source organism: uncultured Alphaproteobacteria bacterium (assembly GCA_963726555.1). Classification (GTDB taxonomy): domain Bacteria; phylum Pseudomonadota; class Alphaproteobacteria; order Rhizobiales; family Hyphomicrobiaceae; genus Hyphomicrobium_A. Next base: position 48,859 of record CAVSCT010000005.1, read on the forward strand.
AAGCAGGGCACCTCGTCAGCATCGACTGGTACCGCGAGAACGGGCTCGCGCTCTTGAACATCATCATGATCGACCTGGTGCTCGCCGGCGACAACGCCATCGTCGTCGGCATGGCGGCGGCGCGCGTCACACCCGAGATCCGCGCGAAGGTGATCTTCTGGGGCATCGCCGCTGCTGTCGTGCTGCGCATGGTGTTCGCGGCGATCACCGTGCAGCTATTGTCCATCATCGGGCTGACGCTCGCAGGCGGCATCCTGCTCCTGTGGGTGTGCTGGAGAATGTACCGCCAGCTCACGGGCAGCCCATCCACGGGGAGGGTACGGCCGCGCATGGCAGCGAGATCGGGTTCTGGTCGGCCGTCGGTCTGATCACGCTCGCCGACATCTCCATGTCGCTCGACAACGTGCTGGCGGTCGCCGGCGCGGCCAAAGGTTCGACGCTGGCGATCGTCGTCGGCCTCGCCATCGCCATCGTGCTGATGGCGGTTGCCTCCGCCTACATCGCCAAGCTGCTGGTGCGCCAGCCATGGATCGCCTGGATCGGGCTTGCAATCATCCTCTGGGTCGCGCTCGACATGATCTACGCCGGCTCGCACGAGGTGAGTTGCCGCGCGCTCGGCTTTGGCTGCTCGGAGACCCTGTGGCAAGGGATCCTGCACCGATTGGGGCTCACCTGAGCCCTTCCCCGTCCCGGCGTATTGACGCGCGGGGCGGGCGGACCTAGAGCCAACGCGAGATTGGAACCGGAGCTTGAGACCCGTGGGCGCGCGCCAGGACAAGGCCGCCTCGGCGAAACCGAGGATCTTCATCGACGGCGAGGCCGGCACCACCGGGCTCGAGATCCGCGAGCGGCTGGCCGCGCTGCCGGAGGTCGAGGTGCGCAGCATCGACCCCGCCAAGCGCAAGGATGCTAAGGCGCGTCATTCCCTGATGCGCGAGGTCGACCTCGTCGTGCTGTGCCTGCCGGACGATGCCGCGCGCGAGGCCGTTGCGCTCGCGGATGCGTTGGGTGCGGACGCTCCGAAGATCCTCGACGCTTCGACCGCGCACCGCGATTGCCCCCGGCTGGGTCTACGGCTTTCCCGAGCTCGACACGCATCAGGACGACGCCATCCGCAAAGCAAAGCGCGTCGCCAATCCCGGCTGCTATCCGACCGGCGCCATCGCGCTCATCCGGCCGCTGGTCGATGCCGAGATCATCCCACCCGACTTCCCACTGACCATCAACGCCGTGAGCGGCTACTCGGGCGGCGGGCGCAGCATGATCGAGGCCTACGAGGCCGGCACCGCGCCGTCGTTCGAGCTCTACGGGCTCGTCCTCGAGCACAAGCACGTCCCCGAGCTTCACCGCTATTCCGGGCTCACGCGGCGGCCGATCTTCGTGCCGTCCGTCGGCAACTTCCGCCAGGGCATGCTGGTGTCGATCCCGCTGCACCTCGACGAGCTGCCGGGCAAGCCGTGCCTGCGCGACCTCGAGCTTGCGCTCGACGCGCACTATCGCGGCTCGGAGCTGATCGGCGTGGCGCAGCAGCCCGGCGCGGCGGCGTCGCGGCTCGCGGCGGAACCGCTCAACGGCACCGACCGGCTCGAGATTTTCGTGTTCGGCAAGGCCGACGTGCGCCAGGCCGTGCTGGTCGCGCGGCTCGACAACCTCGGCAAGGGCGCCGCTGGAGCCGCCGTGCAGAACATCCGGCTGATGCTCGAACTCGAGGCCGGCGCCAAGGGTCAGGCGCGCGAGGCGGCCCGCGTCATCCCGTGAAGGTGGGCAGTCGCTGCGGCGATGACGATCGCCGCGCCGGCCTGATGCGCGAGGCCGAGCGCGATCGGCACGCCGAGCACCAGCGTCGCGATGCCGACGCCCATTTGCGCGAGCAGCACCCCCGCGAGCAGCCCCGCCGAGCGAGTGAGCCGCTCGTCGTCGGCCGAGCGCGCGAGCGCTGCGACGTGCCAGAGCGCGAGCGCCACCACGAGATAGGCGACCACGCGGTGGTCGAACTGCACGGTCGTCACGTTTTCGAAAACGTTGCGATACCAAGGCGCGAGCTGGCCGAGCCCCTCTGGCACGAGCCGGCCGTCCATCAGCGGCCAGGTGTTGTAGGTGTGGCCCGCCTTCAAGCCAGCGACGAGGGCGCCTAAGCCCGCCTGCACGAAGATCAGCGCGAACAGCAGGGCGGCGAAGCGCCACTCCGCGCGCGTAACCGTCTGCAGGCGCACGCGTTTGTGCGCCGGTCCGGCATCGAGCGCGAACCATACGAGCAGCGACAGGATCGAGAACGCGATCAGCAAGTGCAGCGCGAGGCGGTACTGGCTCACGTCGATGCGGTCGACGAGCCCAGATTTCACCATGTACCAGCCGATGAAGCCCTGCGCGCCACCCAGCGCGAGGATGCCGAAGAGCTTCAGCGGCAAGCCGGGCCTCAGCCGGCCCGCGATCCAGAATGCGAGAAACGGCAGAGCGAAGGCGACACCGATGAGGCGTCCGAGCAGGCGGTGCGTCCACTCCCACCAGTAGATGAACTTGAACTCGGAGAGCGACATGCCGGCGTTGACGATGCTGTACTCGGGTATCGCCTTGTATTTTTCGAACGCGGCTTGCCAATCGCCCGCGCTCAGGGGCGGAATGGCGCCCAGCAGCGGCTGCCACTCGGTGATCGACAGCCCCGATTCCGTGAGCCGCGTGGCGCCGCCGACGACGACCATGGCGAACACCAAGAGCGCCACGGCCAACAGCCATGCGCGCACGGCGCGATCGCCATCGGCGGCGGCGTCACGCGATGTTGCCGGCGATGCGGCTGAAACGGCCAAGACGAGAACCCTCGAGGTTGCGCTCGCGAGCGTGATACGGCGCTCGGACGCCGCGATCAATGCGCCCAACCGGCGCGGCTTGGAGGGAATGACTAGGCGGCGGACGATTGCTGGGCCGAGAACCGCTGCAACGCGTTCATGAAGGCAAAGGGGACGCCCGACAGCAGCGCCTTCACGTAGCGGATGTCCTGGAAATCGCCGTGCAGTGAAAGGCGCGGCAGCCCCGTGAGCGCGTGCGCGTGCTCGGGGTGGAGCAGGCCCTTCTGTGTCGTTACCGCGGTTGCCAGCCCAAGCTCGCGCGCGATGCGGAAATCGCGCGGGCCGGCGCTGTTGGGACAACCGTACGGGAAGCTGAAATGGCGGCACGGACGGCCAATCTCGTGCTCGATGCGGGCGATGCTGTCGGCGATCTCGGCGCGAGCGACGGCCTCCGGGAGCTTGGCGATGGCGCGATGCGTCGTGGTGTGGGCGCCGATGGTTACGAGCGGGTCCTGCGCGAGCGCGCGCAGCTCGTCCCAGCTCATGAACATGCCGGCGTGGCGCGCGCGCGTCTCGATGCCCTGCGCCGCCGCCAGCTCCGCGACGACGGCGCGCGTCTGATCCTCGGGGATCGAGCGCAGCCACCAGTAGATCTCGTGGAAGGCCGCTTCCTTTGCGGCCGCAGTGCCGAGCGCAAAGTGCCGCCCCTGCCCGTTCATGCCCAGCGTGATGTGCGGGGTGGTGCGCAGCACCTCCTCAAGCGTGAGCCACCACAGGTCGGGCTTGCCGTCGGCGAAGTCGCTCGGCACGTAGATCGTGAACGGGACTGCGTGGCGCTTGAAGATGGGATAGGCGACGTCGCGGTTGTCCTTGTAGCCGTCGTCCAGCGTGAAAGCCGCGAAGGGGCGGTCGCTGCCCCCCTCGAGGCGCTCTGGGATGTCGTCGAGGGCGATCACGTCGAAACCCGCGTCCAACGTGGAATCGATGACGGCCTCGAGGAAGTCGGGCGTCACGCGCAGGATGCGGTTGGGCTCGAAGTCCTGCGGCGGATCGGACCGCGCCTGATGCAGCATGAAGATGACGCCGGCGCCCTTGGTGTAGGGCGCAAGTAGGCTTTCGGCCCCCGAATAATGAACCGCCGCCAGCGCAGCCTTGAGGAGCTTGGTGGATCGCCTGCTCATGGTTCCACAACGATAGCGCGGAGGCGCGGGAAATCAGGTACGCGGGCCGGCGTCGCAAGTTTCGTGCGAGCGGGCGCGAGACCCCGACTATGCGTGCCGTGGTCTCGTTCTTTGGTTAAGGAATCCGCGACAAGTCGATGCTTCCGGCTGGTTGGCGCTCAGGCCAGCCGCGCCTCGGCGCCGCCCTTGGCCGTGAGCCGTGCGAGCCGGTCCTGCATCACGCGGTTCGAAAGCGGCCGCTCGAGCTTGAACAGCTCGATGTCCGCCACCTCGAAGCCGAGGAAGGTGCCGGGTGCGTCGGCAAGCTTGGCGCGCCGCTTACCCTCGGAGACGAGGACGCCGGCATCGAAGCGGCCCTGGATCGCCTCAAACAGCGCCCGCGCAGACTGGTTCGACCCAACGACGACGATGTGGTCGTAGGCCGTATCGAGCGCATCGAGCGCGAGGTTGACCTGATCGGGGTCGAGCATGACGGCGGCGCTCGTGGCGCCCATGCCGGCCGGTATGAGGTGGGCGGTGCTCCCTGGAACGCGCGCAACGACGTCCTCGAAGCGCGCCCTGCCCTGCAGCAGCTCCGCCAGGCCGGGCCGCGTCTGCGCGCCGATCGCTTCGGCGACGCCGTGCCCATCCGAGCTCCAGTCGACGAGCATCACGTCGGCGCCTGCTTCCGCCAACGCCTTCGCGAGATCGACGCCGGATGCGCCGGCATCGATGCCGTCGGTCTCGCCCGTGATCAGCGTGCGGAAGCCGCCGATGTCGGGCGGGCGCGTCAGCAGCTGGCTCGCGAGAGCGGCAACGGAATCGACGGTGTGGATCACGCCCGCGGAGACGGCGGCCGCACGCTCCCCGCCCAAGCGCGTCGGCTTGGCTCCCACGTAGCCGGGAGAGCCTTGCCAGGTGCCCTTCGGCAGCGCGCCCGGCGCCCGGGCGGCGGCGAACAGGGCGCGCGTCACGACGATGGCGATGCCGAACAGCATAAAAGCGACGGCGACGAGCGACGCATAGGGAATCTTCTTGGGGAAGCTCGGCACGCTCGATGGCCGCGCGCTGGTGATGATCTGCGCCTCGATCGGCACGGCCTGGCTGTCGGCGCGCGCGCTGTTGGCCTCGAAGCGGGCCTGCAGCTGCTCGAGCTCCTGGCGCTTCGACTTCGCGGCCGCCTCGAGCTGGCGCAGCTTGACCTGGTCGCCGCCCGTGTTGACGACGCGGGCCTTCGTATCGTCGAGCGTCTTCTTCGCTGCGGCCTCGCGCAGGGCGGCGGCCTGCGCACCCTTGTCGATGCCCTCGACGATCTTGCTGATCTCGGCCTTGATCTGCCGCTGTAGGCCGTCAAGGTCGGCGTGCATCTGGCGCATGCGCGGATGTCCCGGCAGCAGTGTCGCCGACAGCTCGGAAAGCTGCCGCTCGAGTCGCACGCGCTGCTGCACGAGGTTCTGGATCAGCGGCGATTTCTGCACGTCGGGCAGCAATTCCACGTTGCCGGAGCGCACCATCTCACGCGCGGTTGCGGCTCTCGCCTCCGCCTCGCTGCGCGCGGCCTGGGCCTTGGTCAGCTCGGCATTGAGGTCGGCGAGCTGCTGCTGGTTGAGACCGGTGTCGTTGGGGCCGCCCTTGAAGATGTTCGCTTCGCCGCGGAAGCGCTCGATCGCAGCTTCGGATTCGGCTACCTCCTTCATCAGCTTGTCGATCTTGGGCTGCAGCGCCTTCTGTACCTCGTCCGTCTCGGCGACGGTGCGCGTGGCGAGCGAGACCCGGTAGAGTTCGGCAAGCTTGTTGGCCACGGCAGCGGCGAGCTTGGGCTCCTGCGAGGTGAAGCGGATGCCGATGAAGCGGCTCTCCTTGGGCGAATAAACGTCGAGGCGGTCGAAGTAGGCTCGCAGCACGCGCTCCTGCTCGGTCTCGGTGCCGTGCCCGAAGTCGAAGGCATGCATGACGCGGCCGACGAGCGTGGGGGCGCGCAGCGCGCTGTTGAACTCGGGTTTGTTGGCGAGGCCTTCCGCAGCGATGACCTCGACGCCGAGGTCGGGCGACATCAGCGCACGCACGTGCGTATTGATGGCTTCCTTGTCCATGCGTGCGGCGACCGCCTCCGCCGAGGCGGCATCGTTCGCCTGCGCCTCGCGCTTGGGCGCCACGAGCTGGATCTGCGCCTCGGAGCTGTATTCGGGCTTGACGAGGGAGAGAATGGCGTAGGCGGCAATGCCGGCGGCGAGGCTCAGCATCAGCAGCCTGGGTACGCTTCTACGCAGGGAGTGCCAGACTGCGCTGATGTCGATGTCGTCGGGTGAGGCGGTATTCATGGATACGGGTCCGCTCGAAGGAACGCCTAATGGATGCTCCAAAATAGAGCGGATGGGGTAAGGATTTCCTTAAACGTCCGGAGAAAACACATCTGCTCAGTGTTTGTTAACCAGTCGGACCGCACATTTTCGTCGACGCCCTTGAGCTCGCGCAGCTCGCCCACGAACAGGAAGTCGGCGCCATCGGGAGCCGGCGCGTGCGTCACGAAATCGGACGGCTGCAACCCGTTGGTGATGACCGCGGTCGGAGCGAGCCCGGCGCCGACGCGCCGCTCGTATTCGCGGCGGATGTAGTCGCTCTCGAAGATGAGCCCGTCGGTGATGCGGGCAAGAGCCGTTTCCATCCCGATGAACGCGAACGCTGACAGCGAGCCCGGCGGAAAGTGCAGGCTGCCGCCGTGGGGCGTGTAGAACGCGGCGGCGGCATGGCCCTGGAAACGCAGAAGTCGCGCGGCGAGGCGCGCATAGGCGCCGCCCTTGGCCCCGTGGCCATGCAACACGTCGACGCCCATCGAGCGTGCACGATGCGCAACCGCACGGCTGGCAGACACGTCTCCGAGCCCCGGCAAGCGCCCGATGGGAATGCGCGTGACGCCGTTCGCGCTCCTGAAGTCCGAGAACGCCTACTGAGCCGAGCCCACCCGAGTAGTAAGATGCGCGCCGCGACCTTCGACATCGCTGATCACGGAATGGCAGTCGCGCCGGCGCACCAGCGCAAGAGCGTCGTGCACCGGCTGTTGCTTGCGCTGGTCGCGGTGACGATCCTCTCGAGCGGGTTCGTGTTCTCCGAGCCCGCTCCCGTCGATGCGCTGACGATCGGGCTCATCGTGCTCTTGCCGGTCGTGGGCCTCGTGGCGTTCAACCGAACGCTCATCGCTTACTTCTCGCTGTGGACGGTAGCCGGCGCCTGCGCCGTGCTCGCTGCCGCGCTGTCGCTCGACCTCGGGATCACACTGACCCACGTCGGCGTCACCCTCTACCTGACGCTCGCCTCCGTAGTGTTCGCGGGCTTCATCGCCAAGTTCCCGACGGCGCACACGCGCCTCATCCTCAACGCCTGGACGTGGGCCGCCGTCGTCGCGGCCGGCTGCGGCCTCATCGGTTATTTCGGCCTCTTCCCGGGCGCCTACGACCTCTTCACCAAGTTCGGCCGCGCCGCCGGCACCTTCAAGGACCCCAACGTGTTCGGCCCCTTCCTGGTAGGGCCGTTTCTCTACATGCTGAACGTCGCGCTTCAGCGCTCGTGGCGCGGCATGATCGCCCCGCTCAGCGTTGCCGGCATGCTGATGCTGACCGTGCTGCTCACCTTCTCGCGCGGCGCTTGGATGAACCTCGCCGTGGCCCTGGCGATCTTCGGCTACCTCACCATGCTGACGACGCGCAAGTCGATCACGCGCGTCAAACTGATGGCGCTGCTGGCCGGCGGCACGTTGTTCGCGTCGGGCCTCGTCGCGGTCGCGCTCTCGACCGACTACATCTCGGATTTGCTGCTGCAGCGCTCGACCCTGGAGATGGAGTACGACAGCGGCAGCGAGGGCCGCTTCGGCGGACAGCAGAAGGCGATTGGGCTCATCACGGAAAATCCGCTCGGGCTCGGGGCGCTCGAGTTCGGCGAGCGCTATCACCCCGAGGAAGTGCACAACGTGTACCTCAGCATGGTGCTCAACGCCGGCTGGCTCGGCGGCGGCATCTACTGGATCATCGTCGGTTTGACTGCGGTGCTGGGCTTTCGCCACGCCTTGAAGCGGACCCCGACGCAGCCGCTGTTCCTCATCGCCTACGCGGCGTTCATCGCCAACGCGATGGAAGGCATCATCATCGACAGCGATCACTGGCGCCACTTCTACCTGCTGGCAGCGATGGTGTGGGGTCTGATGAGCGCGCGCACGGCCGCGCAACCGGCGCTCGAGGCGGCGTGGACCACGTGGAATACGATGTGGCCGCGCCGGCCCGCGAAGCTGCATCCGGCGGCGGAGCTGCTGCCTCCGCGTCGGTACCGCGCACCCGGCATCGTCGGCGCTCCGGCCTGAGCTGGCATCAGCGCAGCAGCCGCAGGTGATTGTCGAACGAGCGGCCGGGAAACGACGCCGTCCGTAGGTGCGTGTGGTCGGGCGCTTCGGTCTGCACCACGCCCAGGCCTGAGCTCAGCGCGAATTCCGCTTTCGAGATACCGGTGAGGCCGCAGCCGTCGGTGAGCTGCGTCTCGCCGATGATGGCCGCCTTCTCGGTATCGACGTAGACGATGCGCCCGGCACGCGGGGCAGAGGCCGCGAGCACGCGCCTGTCGCCGCTGATCGCGACCGCCCCGATGTAGCCCGCGAGTGCAGCGCCCCGCGGCGTCTCGGGCTCGATGACGCGCAACGGCTTGTCGATGCCGGCAAAGCCGATAAGCTCCGGTGTCTCCCCCGCCTCGCCCTCCCATTGCGCGCCAAACCAGACGGTACCGCGCGCGTCCGCCGCGATGTGGCGGATCGAGAGCTTGTGCAGGTCGGCCACCTGGCTGTGCTGGGCGATGAGGTCGCCGGTGACCCGGTCGATGAAAGCGAGCGACGGCGTCATGGTGTCGACGTTGAGCTTCTCGCGTCCTGTCCCGTTGTGCGGCTCGATGTGGGTCTCGATGCCGCCGTTGGCGACGGCGAGCGTGCGCCCATCGGCGAGCAGGATCACCTCGTGCGGGCCGACGCCGAACGTCTTCAGCTCGCCAATGCGCTTGTAGCCCGCGGTGGCGCTGTAGACGCCGAGCAGGCCAGCCCGTGTCTCGTTGTCGTGCTCGGTGGCGTAGAGCAGGCGCCCGTCCGGCGAGAATACCCCGTGGCCGTAGAAGTGGCGGTTGGGCGGCGTGGTGAACAACACCGGCTCGCGCTGCTCGCGTACGTCGAAGGAGAGAGCGAACGAGCCGGGGCGGCGGGCAAACACGACGGCCTGCCCGTTTGCCGGGTCGAGCGCGATGTCGTGCCCGCGGTCTTGCAGCGGCAGCTCGCGCACGACCGAGCCGTCGAGCCGCAGCACCACGACGGAGTAGGTGTTGTCCGGGCGCCGGCAGGCAGCGATGAAGTCGCCGGTCTTGGCGTCAGTCGCTGCATCGACGCGCGGGAGCACGCCGGCGAAGGCACGCGAGGCTGAACTGATGGTCAGCGCCGCACCAATCAGAAAGTTACGCCGGTCGATCTTCGTCACGTCAATCGCCATCGAGCTCGTTGAACCCTATGGTCAGGCCGGCGAGCGGGGCGAGCTCGCGGCCAATCAGCTTGCGGATGCCCTCGAGGTGGAAGCGCACGAAGCGCAACTCGCGCTCGCGGTCGGGATCGCCCTTCGGCCCTGGCCCCTTTTCTATCGCGGCGGGAGCGTCGCGCGCGAGCCTTTCCCACGCCATGGCGATCCAGCGCGGCATCCAGGCCTTCTGCTCAGGCACGTTGCGGCCGAGGCCCATGGTCTCATACAGCGCCTTGAGCGAGCCGACTTCGGCGCCGACGAAGCGGGCACTCAGGCCCGCTGCGGCGAAGGGCGGCTGCGGCGGCTTTGCCGCGGCGGGGGCGTTGCCGGCGTTGGCGGCAATGAGCGGGTCGAGCTGGCGATCCTGGATCATCTGCAGCCCTGTCACCAGCGCGCGCGCGAACTCGGCCGGGGCCTCGTTTGGAGTTCTTGTAGGTGGGGTTGTCGGGGCCGGGCGCGATCATGCGCGCGCGCCAGCCGCTGTCGCCGCCCCACTCCGATACCAGCTCGGTGGCGATGCTCTGCACGTTCTTCGCGAGTGCAACCGCGAGCCGGCAGCGATAGCGGCCGTCCTCGTCGTCGGCTGTGATGGGGGGCTTGCCCGTGAGCAGGCTCGCGAGTGCCGGCAGGCCCTGGATAGCGGCGCTCTTTCCCGCAAGCGCGCCGGGCTCGAGTGCGGCCGCGTCGCGGCGCGCGACTAACGCGCCGAGCTGGCGCTGCATGATCCCGCGCGGGTCGGGCCAGAACGAGATGCGCTCCGGCCGGCCCGTCACCGTCACGGGCCCGAGCCGCAGGAACTCGATCTCGGCCCACGCCAACACGGTCTGATCGAAGTCCTCGCGCACTGCCGACAGCCGCTTCGGCTTTCCCGAGCACGTCGCGTCAATATCGCCGGCGAGCTTGGCGGCCGCTTTCTGGAACCTCTCGAAGCGAGGGACGAGGTACTTATCGATGACCTTCGCCGTCGTCGCCGCGGGAAACGCCGGCGCCGCAGCGGCCGTGGGCGCGTCGGCGGCGCGGGCGGCACTCAGCGCGAGCGCGATGGCGGTTGCCGCTCCGATTACCCCTTTCAGCACGGTAGCGCCTTCTGCATTGACCCGTCGGATGCCCCAGTTGAAGCCCGCAACCTATCATTGTCGTCGCCGCGCCACAGCGTCGCGCCTCCAAAAAGACGGGGTCAGCGCTTGGTCAAACCTTGCTCACCTGGACTATCTTGACTTCGCAAGTACGAAATCGTCCTGATCGCGGTGAGCCGGACACTGCGGCCGGGGTCTTGAGAGGATGCTTGCCATGCGCAGATTGTTCGCCGCCGCGCTTGCCGCCGCGACCGCATTCGCCACGAGCCACGCGACCGCAGACCCTGCCCCCGACGTCGCGGCCGTGGTCAAGACTTACGCCGACATCGCGCAAGCGGGCTATGCGGACGCGCTCACCGGCGCGCGCGGGCTGCAGACGGCCGTCAACACGCTGATCAAGGAGCCGACCGACGCGAACCTGAAAGCAGCGCGTCAGGCCTGGATCGCCGCACGCGTTCCCTACATGCAGACCGAAGGCTTTCGCTTCGGCAACAAGATCGTCGACGACTGGGAGGGGCGCGTCAATTCCTGGCCGCTGGACGAAGGCCTCATCGACTACGTCTCCGCCGCATATGGCAACGAATCCCCCTCCAACGACCTCTATGTCGCCAACGTCATCGCCAACACCTCGATCAAGATCGCCGGCGAGCAGGTCGATACCTCCAAGATCACGCGCGAGCTGCTCACCGACAAGCTGCAGGAGGCGGGCGGCGTCGAATCCAACGTCGCCACCGGCTACCACGCCAACGAATTCCTGCTCTGGGGCCAGGACCTCAACGGCACCGGGCCCGGCGCTGGCAACCGGCCCGCAACCGACTACGACGTCAAGAATTGCACGGGCGGGCATTGCGACCGCCGTGCGCTCTATCTGCAGACGGCGACGGACCTGCTGGTCGACGACCTCGCCTGGATGGCGGAGCAGTGGGGTCCGGACGGCGCCGCGCGCAAGGCCGTGATGGCGGACAACGGGCAAGCGGGGCTTGTCGCACTGTTCAAGGGGCTCGGCAGCCTCTCCTACGGCGAGATGGCGGGTGAGCGCATGAAGCTCGGGCTCCTCATCCACGACCCCGAGGAGGAACAGGACTGCTTCTCCGACAACACGCACAACTCACTCTACTACGACGCCATCGGCATCAAGAACATCTACACCGGCTCCTACAAGCGCACAGATGGAACAGTCGTTTCGGGTCCCAGCGCCTCCGACCTCGTGCGCGCCAAGTCGGCGGAGACGGACGAGCGCACGCGCGCAGCCATCGACACCACGCTCGACCACATGAGCGCGATCGTGAAACGCGCTGAAGCGGGAGAGGCCTACGACCAGCTCATCGGCGAGGGCAACGACGACGGCAACGCCATCGTCGAGGCGGCGATCTCGGCACTCATTGCGCAGGCCAAGGAGCTGGAACGCGGCATCGCGGCGCTCGACCTGAAGGCGATCGAGTTCGAGGGCTCCAACAGCCTCGACGGCGGCGGCGACACTAAGACGAAGAAGCAAAAGCAGTCGCGCGCCGGATAGCTCTGGTGCAGCCGATGGTCGTGCATGGCCGATAACGAAAGATCGATCCGACGGCTGGCGCTGCTGCTTGCGCCCGGGCTTGCCGCGGTCTGGGCTGCCGCGCTCGTGAGCACCGCCGGCGTAAGCAAAGTGGCCCCCAAGGCGCCGCCCCCCGACGAGGTCGACGAGGCCTTCCCAGGCGGCACGGCGACGACGGACGAGAGCATCGACACGCACGATGCGCTCTCGCACTTCTCGCACGGCATCGGCTTTGAGGGCGAGGCGCGCTTCAAGGTCGGCAACGCCATCTTCCGCAAGCTGTGGGTGTCCGCCCCGTCCTCGACCACGAGCTCGGATGGGCTCGGGCCGTTGTACAATTCGCGCTCCTGCCAGAGCTGCCACCTGAAGGATGGGCGCGGCCATCCGCCCAACGGCAACTATCCGCAGGACACGGCGGAATCGATGTTCCTGCGGCTCTCGATCCCGCCCGAGACGGACGAGCAGCGCCGGCTGCTGGCCGAGCACAGGGTCAACTCCATCGACGAGCCGACGTACGGCTCGCAGCTGCAGGAGACGGCGATCCAGGGCTTCGACAACGAAGGCCACATGCATATCGACTACGCGGAGGTGCCGGTTAAGCTCGGCGACGGCACCACGGTGAGCTTGCGCCGCCCGACCTACTCGATCGTCGACCTCAAGTACGGCCCGCTGCATCCCAAGACCATGCTGTCGCCGCGCGTCGCGCCACCCATGACCGGGCTCGGCCTGATCGAGGCGATCCCCGAGGAGCAGATCCGCGCGCATGCCGATCCCGACGACAAGGACGGCGACGGCATCTCGGGCCGCGTCAACGAGGTGTGGTCGATCGAGAATAACCGGCTGGAGCTCGGCCGCTTCGGGTGGAAGGCCGGCGTATCCTCCATCCGCCAGCAGGCTGCTGAGCGCATTCGCCGGCGACATCGGGCTGTCGAACCCTGTCGTGCCTAACGCTTGGGGCGATTGCACGCCCGCGCAGACCTTTTGCCGTAATGCCCCCAACGGCAACAGCGAGCGCGATGGCGGCCTGGAGGTCTCGCCGAAGCTATTCGACATGGTCGTGTTCTATGCTCAGAACCTGGCGGTGCCTCCGCGGCGCAATTTCACCGACCCGAAGGTGGCGCAGGGCAAGACGTTGTTCTATGCGCTGAACTGCCAGGGCTGCCACACGCCATCGTTCACCACCGGCACGGTTGAAGGCCAGCCGCACCTGAGCAACCAGAAGATCTGGCCCTACTCCGATCTGTTGCTGCACGACATGGGCGAAGGGCTCGCCGACAACCGCCCCGAGGGCATGGCGGACGGGCGCGAGTGGCGCACCGCGCCGCTGTGGGGGCTGGGGCTCACGCAGATCGTCAATGGCCACACGCTGTTCCTGCACGATGGGCGCGCGCGCAACATCGAGGGAGCGATCCTGTGGCACGGGGGCGAGGCGCAGGCAGCGCGCGACGGGTTTGCCGCGCTCAGCCAGAGCGAGCGCGACGCGCTGATCGCGTTCGTCGCCTCGCTCTGAGCTACTTCTCGCTAGCAGCCGTCTTGCGCGCCTGGAACTTGCCGCTCATGTCGACCACCGGCTGCACGTCCGAGGCGGTCGGGAGCTTCATGACGTCCTTGGCGTCGAGGTCGAAGCGGTTGAGGTCGACCATGCGGATCGTCTGGTCGTCGTAGCTCCTGTAGTACATGCGCAAATTCTGCGGGTCGCGCATGACCGTGAACAGCGTCTGGTCGGCATGCACGCCGCCGCCCTCGTTGGTGCGCGCAACACCGTAGGGGATGTCGAAGTTGTTGAGGATGTGGAAGCCGCCAAACACGCCGGCCGTTGCATCGGTGGCCGCGAATGCGGTGGCGCTGAACACGGCGGCGCGGACGAAGCGGGAAGGCGGCGTGAAGTCGCCGGGGAGGCCCAGCATGCCGGCGCCCATACCGAAGCTCTGAAACGTCTTGCCGTCGAGCTTAACGGCGGGCACGTCGCGCGGATTTAGCGCGACATAGTTGCGCAAATTCGTCATGTGCCAGTCGAAGCTCGGCGAGTTGGTGAGAATGCCGAGCGGATTGTCGTAGAGCACCAGCTTGCCGCCGATCGGCTCGATGACGAGGCTCTTGCCGCTCTTGTCGATAACGATCCAGTGGAACGGTTGCACTCCCGGCGGCCAGCCGGGGAGCAGCGTCGGTGCCACCACCGCCTCGCCGCTCTCGATCGCGGCGCGCACCTCATCGACGCTCGCAAACTGGGTAAGGATCCAGTTGGAGAAGTCGATCGAGGACATCGACTTCGCCTGGTTCTGCGGCGTGGTCGGCGTGTACTCGGCGTAGGTCGGGAAATAGAAGGTGCCGATCGACAGGCCCTTCTCGTTGATGCCGTCCATGATGCCGAGATTGCCGAACACGATGGCGCCCAGCGCCCCGTACTTCGTCGTCCACTTCTTGCCCTCGCCTAGCGGCGTCGAGCCTACGAAGGTGTAGCCGCGGGGTTCGACGGCAAAATCGATCGCCAGCGGAATGCCAAACTCAAGCGTGCGTCCGTGAACGAAAGAGCCGTCGGCGTTCTTCAGGAAGATGCCTGTGCAGGCGCTGGCGGTCGAAGCGGCCACGAAAGTCATCGCCGTGGCAACGGCGACGCCGCGGAAAAGCATGGACGTGCGGGTCATCGCATTCATCAGGCGTGCTCCGTTGGCCGGGCGCTCGCAGCGCCGCAGGGAGCCATCGGGAGTAGCAGGACTTGGTTGAAAGCCTGTGAGGCGGATCGCTCGAATTGTAGGCATTGGGCGCGGCGTCGGCCTCCGCGGCAGGCCCAGTTCCAGCGTCGGCGCGTGAGTGGTGTCCAGTTATTGGGCAGACGATTGAGCAAAAGTGACAATCCGGCCACACCAATTTGAGCTAATATGCCGCCGCCGGAGCACGCCAATAGAGCACCAACGCTCCGGTTTAGGGGAGAACACAATGGGTATCGTCACCGCTCTTGCGGTCAGCATCGGCCTTCTCGGCGGCGTTGCGACTTATCTCTATCTTTCGGACTTCCTCGGACTTGGCCTGCAGATCTGGGCCGCCTTCATCGCGTGGGCGAGCTTCTATCACTGCGGCGGCAAGATCGAAGGCTTCATGAAGAGCGTGCTTGCCAACCTGTGGGGCATCGTGTGGGCCGTGCTCACGCTGCTTGCCGTCACCAAGCTCGGCTTCGCCGAGACGCTGGGCCTGCCCGTGTGGGCCGGCATCTGCGTCGCCGTTGGCGTGGGCCTGATGATCCTCGGTTGCAACCTTTCGATCTTCTCGGCGATCCCGGCGACCGTCTACGGCTATGCCGCGACGGTAGCGCTGGCGCTGCTGACGACGGATGGTGTCGCCAAACTGACGGAGCCGGATGTGCACAACACGGCGGCGGTGATCGCGCTGTCGATGATCGGCGGAGCGATCTTCGGGCTTATATCCGAAGCGCTCGCCGGCGCATTGGCGAAGTCGTAGAGGCGTCGCGATCGTCTGACGATATTGCGCGCGGGTTCGGCGTGACAGCCCGACCCGCACGTGAAGCCGTTTAGCGACGCGCGCGATGGGCGCGATAGCGCCGGATCAGCGCGTTCGTCGAGCTGTCGTGCTTGAGCTGCGGCTCAGATTTGGCTTTCAGCTCCGGCTCGATGCGGCTTGCCAGCGCCTTGCCGAGCTCCACGCCCCACTGGTCGAAGGAATCGATCTCCCAGATCGCGCCTTGCGTAAAGGTGCTGTGCTCGTAGAGCGCCACGAGCGCGCCGAGCGTGCGCGGATCGAGGCGCTCAGCCAGGATCATGTTGGTCGGCCGGTTGCCTTCGGCGACGCGGAACGGGATCTGCGCGGCTGCCACGCCCTCGGCCGCAAGCTCGGTCTCGGTCTTGCCGAACGCAAGCGCCTCGGCCTGCGCGAAGAGGTTTGCCATCAGCAGGTCGTGGTGGACGGCAAGCTCGCTCAGCGGCTCGAGGAAGCCGATGAGGTCGCAAGGGATCAACTTCGTCCCCTGGTGGATAAGCTGATAGAACGAGTGCTGCGCGTCGGTGCCGGGCTCGCCCCAGAAGATTGGCCCGGTCTGATAGCCGACGCGGCCGGCGTCGAGAGCGACCGACTTGCCGTTGCTCTCCATCTGCAGCTGCTGCAGGTACGCGGGGAAGCGCGCGAGCGGCTGCGCATACGGCATCACGCCGATCGTGTCGGCGCCAAAGAAATTGTTGTACCAGACGGTTAGCAGGCCGAGCAGCACCGGCAGGTTCTTTGTGAAGGGCGCGGTGCGGAAATGCTCGTCCGTGGCGTGGAAGCCGTCGAGCATGGCGCGGAAGTTGTCCGGCCCGATGGCGATCATGGTGGAGAGGCCGATGGCGGAATCAATCGAGTAGCGTCCGCCGACCCAGTCCCAGAAGCCGAACATGTTGGCGGGGTCGATGCCGAATGTCTCGACCGCTTCCCGATTGGTGGAGACGGCGACGAAGTGGCGCGCCACCGCCGCCTCGTGCCCCAGCTTGCCAACGAGCCACGCGCGCGCGGTTGCAGCGTTGGTCATGGTCTCGAGCGTGGTGAAGGTCTTGGAGCAGACGATGATGAGCGTCTCGGCCGCGTCGAGATCGTGCGTCGCCTCGCTGAAGGCGGCGCCGTCCACATTCGAAACGAAGCGCACCCTGAGGCCGCGGTCGCTGTAGCGGCGCAGGGCCTGATAGGCCATCTCGGGCCCGAGGTACGACCCGCCGATGCCGATGTTGACCACGTTGCGGATGCGCTTGCCAGTGTGGCCGGTCCACGAGCCCTCGCGCATCTTGGCGGCGAACGCGGCCATGCGGTCGAGTACCGCGTGCACGCCTGGGACGACGTTCTTCCCGTCGACCTCGATCACGGCTCCGCGCGGCGCGCGCAGGGCGACGTGTAGCACCGCGCGGCCCTCGGTGGCGTTGATCTTGTCGCCGCGGAACATGGCGTCGCGCCACTTGGCCACCCCGCGCTCCTCGGCGAGGCGGACGAGAAGCTGCATGGTGCGGTCGACGATGCGGTTCTTGGAATAGTCGAGGCAGAGCCCCGCGCCCTCGGCGGTGAATCGCTCGGCGCGGCCGGCATCGGCATCGAACAACTGCCGAAGGTGCGCGCTCCCGATCTCGGCGTGATGGCCGGCGAGCGCTTGCCACGCCGGCGACCCGTTCAGCGCCTCCGCCATCGTCGGATCTCCTATTGCAGCGCTTTCGACTTGCCGTCGATCGACTTGAGGAGATCCTCCCACGACTTGACGAACGCCTTGGCGCCGTCCGCCTGCAACTGCCGGCCCACCGCATCGACATCGATGCCGGCGCCGGCGAACTCGCCCAGCACCTTGGCGCAATCGCCGCCGTCGGCCGCGACCAAGCTGCCGACGTTGCCGTGGTCGGCGAAGGCGTGCAGCGTTTCATCTGGCAAGGTGTTGACGGTGTTGGGCGCGGCGAGCGCGGTGATGTACATGGTGTCGGGCGAGCGCGGGTCCTTCGTGCTCGTGCTCGCAAACAACAGCCGCTGCGGACGCGCGCCGAGGGACTCGAGCCGCTGCCAGCGGTCGCCCGCGATGAGCTCACGGTAGGCGCGATAGGCCTCCTTGGCGACCGCGATGCCGAGCTTGTCGCGCAAGCGATCCGGAACCTTGTCGACGACCGCACGGTCCCAGCGGCTGACGAACACGGAGGCGACCGAGCGCACGTCGGGGCTCAAGCCCGCGGCGACGCGGCGCTCCAGCCCGCGCATATATGCTTCCGCGGCGGCGAGGTAGTCGGTGCCCGAGAACAGCAGCGTCACGTTGATGGCGACGCCGGCGAAGATCGATTCCTCGATCGCCGGCAGGCCCTCTTTGGTGCCGGGGATCTTGATGAAGAGGTTCGGTTTGCCGGCGCGGGCCGAGAGGCGTTTAGCCTCGGCGATGGTCGCCTTGGTGTCGTAGGCCAGGAGCGGCGAGACCTCGAGCGACACCCAGCCGTCGACGCTAGCCGTTCGCTTGTGCGCGGAAAGGAACAGGTCGGCAGCGCGCCTCAAGTCCTCGAGCGCCAGCTCGAAGAACAGCGCCTCGCCAGCGAGCCCGGATTTGACAAGCTTGCGGATGGCCTCGTCGTACCAGGTGCTCTTGGCGACGGCCTTCTCGAAGATGGTCGGGTTGGAGGTGAGGCCCGTCACCGATAGCTCGTCGATGTACTTGCGCAGCCGGCCGCTATCCAGCATGTCGCGCGTGATGTCATCGATCCACAGGCTCTGCCCGATATCGTGCAGCTTTTGCGTCGCCTTCACGGGCATCTCCCGATGAGTTGCTGGGGCCACGAACGAACCCGCCGGTCCTGACACCGACCGTCATATCAGCCAGGGCGGGGCGCGGGGCAAGCCCCCATGTCGCGCCCCTGTGGCGCCCGATGGCGCGGGGAGCTGCCCTGCCTGGAGAAATGGCCGCGCGGTTACGACAGATTGTTCCCGGAACCCACCTTTTTCGCAACTTGCATCGGCGGGGCTGCCACCAACTCGCCCCCACCGCGTTTAGGCGGCATGATATCGACGTATGCACCGACACGTGGGATCAGGGGAGCTTCCGGATTGAGCGCTAACCCCGCAAGAGAGCCGATGCGCCAGCGCCTGACGCGCGCGATCGGCGTCGTGAAGGCGGCGCTGTGGCCGGCGGCTGCGGTCGGGAGTGCAACCGAGCACGAGATCGCGGCGGCCGCGCGTGAGTTCGCGCCCGTCGTGTGGCTGCTCGGCAAGGTGCAATCGGGCAAGACCTCGCTCATCCGCGTGATGACCGGCTGCTCGGCGGTCGAGATCGGCGACGGCTTCCGCGCCTGCACTAAGACAGCGCGCATCTTCGACTTCCCGGAAGAGGCGCCGCTCGTGCGTTTTCTCGACACCCGCGGTCTCGGCGAGGCGGGCTACGATCCGACCGAGGACCTCGCCTTCAGCGAGGGGCAGTCGCACCTCGTCATCGTCACCATGCGTGCGCTGGATGCCCAGCAGGAGGCGGTCGTCGACGTCGTGCGCCTGATCCGGCGGCGCCATCCCGAGTGGCCGATTGTCGTCGTGCAAACGGCGCTGCACGAGGGCTATCGCCCAGGCGCGCGCCACGTGCTGCCCTACCCTTATGCCACCAGCGATGCCGCCACGCTCTCCAACGCCGGCGTGAGCCCCGATCTCGTGCGCAGCCTAATGCGCCAGCGCACGCTCTTCGACGGCGTTCCCGGCCACGGGGCAATCGTGTTCGTGCCGGTCGATTTCACGCTGCCCGAGGACGGATGGACGCCCGCCGACTACGGACACGAGGCGCTCGTCGCCGCGCTGCAGGCCGTGGCGCCGACTGCCGTCGTCTCGGCCTTGTCGAACCTGACAGGCGACGCCGCGGACGCGCTCGCCGACCGCGCGCACCCACACATCATCGGATATGCCACCGCCGCCGGCGCCGCCGACCTGTGGCCCGTCGCCGGCATCGCGCTGGTGCCGGCGATCCAGGCCAAGCTCATGCACGCGCTCGGCGCCATCTACGGCATCGTCTGGGACCGCCGCGCGCTCGCCGAGTTCGCGAGCGCACTCGGCGCGACTACGCTTCTGCGCGTCGCTTCCGGCTTCGGCGCGCGCGAGCTTGCCAAGCTCGTCCCCATCTACGGGCAGACCGCGGGAGCCGCGGCCGCCGCAGGCATGAGCTTTGCAACCACGTATGCGCTCGGCAAGGCGGCGTGCTATTTCCTCAAGCGCCGCAAGGCGGGTGCGACCGATCCGGCCGGTGTGGCTCAGGCCTACAAGGACGCGCTCGGTTCCGCCCTGAAGCTCGCGCGCGAGCGGGGCATCTCGGAACCTCAGAACCGAAAGACGTGAGATGAGCCGCCCGACTCGCGCATTGTCGTACTTGCGCGCCGCGATGCTGATCATCGCGCTGGCGCTGCCGCTGATCTCGCTGGTTCTCCTGGGCTCGCTGTGGCTCTGGCAGAACGGCTACGTGCTCTATTGGGCGATCGCTGCCTGCACCGTGACCTTGTCGGCCTATGCGATCGAGCGCCGGATCCTGCGCGACGCGGTCAAGAACGTCCACGCGCCTGCAGATCCGCAGGACGCGGCTGATCCGCTGTGGAACGTACGCGAGACGGCTGCGTGGAACTCCGTATTGCGCATCATTGAGACGTTGCAGCCATCGAAACTCGACAGCCGCGACGCGGTGCTGGCGCTTGGCACGCGCACGGTCGATGCGGTGGCCAAGCAAATGCACCCGGGCGAGAAGGACCCGCTATGGAAGTTCACGGTGCCGGAGGCGCTGGCCCTCATCGAGCGCGTCAGCTCGCAGCTCGGGCCGCTCGTGCGCGAGAGCATTCCGCTGGGCGACCGGCTCACCGTGGGCCAGCTCCTCACCATCTACCGGTGGCGCTCGATCCTCGGGGTCGCGGAATCCGCCTTCGATCTGTGGCGCATCGTGCGCCTCCTGAACCCCGCGTCCGCGCTCACGCAGGAGATGCGCGAGAACGTGACGCGGCAGCTCTACGACTGGGGTCGCGAGGAGCTCGCCCGCCGGCTCGCCGCCGCCTACGTGCGCGAAGTGGGACGCGCCGCGATCGATCTCTACAGCGGACGCCTGAGCGTTCCGGCGGCGACGCTAGCGAGCCACGTCACCAAGGAGACGCGCGAGGACCGCTCCGAGCCGGACCTCGCTGAGCCGCTGCGTGTCCTCATCGCCGGCCAGGTCGGCGCCGGCAAGTCGAGCCTCGTCAATGCGCTTGCCGGCGAGGTGAAGGCTGCGGCCGACGTGCTCCCCGCCACGAGAGGCTTCACAGCCTATCAGCTCATACGCGAAGGCTCGCCGGAAGCGCTGCTGATCGACAGCCCCGGGCTCGGCATGGACGCCGAGCAGACGGCTGCGCTGCTCGAGGAGGCGAGCCACTGCGATCTCGTGCTGTGGGTCGTCTCGGCAACGCGGCCCGACCGCGAGACCGACCGCAAGGCGCTGCGGGCCCTGCGCGATCACATCGCCGCGCGCTTCGAGCGGCGCCAGCCGCCTATCCTGCTCGTCCTGACCCACATCGACCAGCTCCGCCCCTTCCAGGAGTGGAGCCCGCCCTACGATCTGGAGAGCGGCGCGGTCCCCAAGGCGCAGTCGATCCGCGCGGCGCTGCAGGCGGTCACGGCGGAGGTCGGCATTCCGCTCGACGACGCCGTGCCCGTATGCCTCGACCCTGCGCGCGGCGTCTATAACGTCGACACGCTGTGGGCAAAGATCCTCGACGTGATGCCCGAGGCGCAGAGCGCACGGCTCCTGCGCGTGCTCATCGCGGCGGGCAGCGAGGGCCGCTGGCGGCGGCTATGGTCGCAGGCCGTCAACGCCGGCCGCGTCGTCGGCCACGTGCTCAAGTCCAAGCCCTGATCGCCGGCGCGCGAGCGCCGCAACGGCGGCGTCGATAGCCGGCCGCATCGCTGCTAGTCTGCGGCGAGCAAGGGTGGCGCCCGTTAGCGAGCAGCGCGGAGCGGCGGCCGCATCGGGGGTTCGAGTATCCATGATCCTGTTCGGCATGATCGGCTACGTGCTGTTGCAGTTCGCCATCGGCATCTGGGTGTCGCGGCGCGTCAAGAACGAGACCGATTACATTCTTGCCGGCCGCAGCCTGGGCCCTACGCTGGTCGCGTTCTCGGTGTTCGCCACCTGGTTTGGCGCGGAGGCGATCGTCGCCACCTCGGGCGAGGTCTACGAAAAAGGGCTCGCGGGCGCCCTCGTCGATCCCCTCGCCTACGGCTCCGCCGTGATCGCAGCGGGCGTGCTCTACGCCGCCTTCCTCTGGCGCCAGGGCGTCTCGACCTTCGCCGACGCGTTCCGCGCGCGGTTCTCGCCTGCCATCGAGAAGCTCGTCGTCGTGGTCCTGCTGCCGGGCTCGGTGTTCTGGGCGGCGGCGCAGATCCGCGCCTTCGGGCAGGTGCTGGCGTCGGGCTCCGGCATGCCGCTCGCGACCGCCATCACGGTGGCGGCGCTGCTGGTCGCGTCCTATTCCGCGGTCGGCGGGCTGCTTGCCGACGCCGTCACCGACGTGCTGCAGGGCTTCGCCGTCATCAGCGGCCTCGTCGTTGTGACCATCGCGGTGGCCTACGCGGGCGGCGGCGTGTCGAATGTGCTCGCGCACGTTGAGCCGGAGAAGCTGCGCATTTTCACCTCGACGAATGAGTCCCTCCTCGAGCGCATCGAGCAGATCGCGGTGGCGTTCTTCGGCTCGTTCGTGGCGATCGAGCTCATCTCGCGCTTCCTCGGCGCGCGCTCGGCCGCCGTCGCCGCGGGTGGCACCATCCTCGGCGGCGTCATGTACATTGTGATCGGCCTGCTGCCCGTGTTCCTCGGGCTCGCGGCCTATACGCTGGTGCAGACGAACCCGGAGCTCGCAGGAAAGCTCACAGACCCGGAGCGCACCGTATCGGTGCTGTCGGAGCACTTCTTGCCGAGCTGGCACTACGTGATCTTCGGCGGCGCGCTGATCTCGGCGATCCTGTCGGTGGTGCACTCGGCGCTGCATGCGTCGGGCGCACAGGTCTCGCACAACATCGTCACGCGCGTGGTGCCGGGCATGGGCGGCCGCGAGAAGCTGATCGCGGCGCGCATCAGCGTCGTGGTGCTGACTGCCATCGCGTTCGTGCTGGCGCTGGCGTCGGACCGTATCAAGGGGTTGGTTGAGATTGCATCCGCCTTCGGCAGCGCCGGGGTATTCGTGTCGGCGGCGTTCGGGATGTTCACCCGCATCGGCGGGCCCTTAAGCGCGGGGCTCTCGATCTGCCTCGGCACCATCGTGTGGGCGATGGGGCACTTCGTGTTCGAGTGGCCGGCGCCCTACCTCGTCGCCATCGCCTGCTCGGCGGCAGCCTATCTCGCGGCGAGCTTGTGGAGGCCTCAATCGCCGAAAGCAAATGGTCGGAGCGAGAGGATTTGAACCTCCGACCCCCAGTCCCCCAGACAATTTTCGTCTAGATTTTCCTGGATGCCTTCAGACCTCGCTATACTGCAACCATTTAGCGTCGCCCGATTGTATCGTCGGATCCAGCGCTGTACGGCTCAATCGCCGCCCATTTGACCACGGTGCCGATCTGCCACTCGCAGGTCCGTGATTCATATAAATCTCGTGAAGCTTTTGCCGTCTCTTTGCCCTGCACCTAACCTGCACGCGGGGTAGAGAAGGGAAGCGTTCATGGCGGTCGGGACCGCACCTGGCGAGCCGTTCCCCTGGAACGAAGCCGATAGGATGTTCGTGCTATTGGTGAAGCGTGCCTCCGAACTCGCCCATTGCCGTACGGGCTCGCCTCAAGAGGAAGAGTTCGACCGTCTCGCGAGCGCGATTGAGGCCTATGAGGTCAAGCGATGGCCACGAGATCGTCGGGCCGCGCAACGCCGTTAGCGACCCCGGCCCTCGAACATCTCCCCACCGATCCCGGTTCGCGTCCCGCCCGTGGCACTTAACCTTGACCCAGCCGAGGTTCTTACCCGAGCGATAGGGCTGCGAGGCGAGCTTCGAGACGATGCCCTCAAGTCGTTGCGCGTTGGCAGCCACGAGCTACACGCGCGCGATGTGAAATCAATTGAGGTAACTCAGGCGTCCGTTGAATCTGCAGATGGCATTCAATGCGGTGAGTAGATTGCCAGTGCAACCGGCTTTGCTGTTTTGGCATTACCTTCGCTTAGGCAATTCGGCATAAGTCCGAGAGTCCGAGCGGGCGAAGTTGCCGTCCTGGCGATTAGCGCCAAGCGGCGATGAAAAAGACTTCCCGCTCCTGATCAAGTCTATCGGTCTCGCGTTGACGTTTGGCATCGAGGTGACGGGTGCGCACCCTCCTATCGCTTGTGGTGTTGCTGAGCGCGCTGCTCATAGCCCGCGGGTTCATGGCACACTCGAACGAGCAACTCCGCCTGACGCTCCGCGGGGTGAAGATTGTCTCAGAGCAGAGCATCGCCACCGTACGCGAACCGCCAGCACTAATCGCACCGATAGCGGAAGCGCGCGAACTGCCAGCGCTGCCCGCACCAATACCGGGAGTGCGCGAACCGCCAGCGCTGGTCGCACCGATAGTGGTGGTCTCAGAGCAGAGCATCGCCACCGTGCACAAACCGCCAGCATTGGTCGCACTGATAGCTGAGTTCTCAGAGCAGATCGTTGCCACCGTACGCGAACCGCCAGCACTAGTCGCGCCGATAGTGGGAGTCTCAGAGCGGAGCATCGCCACCGTGCACAAGCCGCCAGCACTGGTTGCACTGATAGCTGAGTTCTCAGAGCAGATCGTTGCCAGCGTACGCGAACCGCCAGCACTAGTCGCGCCGATAGTGGAAGTCTCAGAGCGGAGCATCGCCACCGTACACAAACCGCCAGCACTGGTCGCACCGATGGTGGGAGTTTCAGTGCAGAGCACCGCCGCCGTAGGCGACCCGCCTGTACTGGTGGGACGGATAGCGGTAGTCTCAGAGCAGACCATTACCATCGTGCGCGAACCGCCAGCGGTCGTCGCGCGGATAGCGGAAGTCTCAGAGAAGAGCAATGCCAACGAGCTGTCGATACTGATCACTCCGATGACTTGGTGCGAGGAGATCTGGGATCGGACGACGCACATGACTAGGGAAGAATGGGCGGAGGCGTGCCGTCGGGTCGATGACGAGAAACAACGGAGATAATAGGTAAGTGCGCAAGTTGAAATCCGGGCAATATCACTGATCGTGTCTCGTCGGGCCAAACCAACTATCTGACCATTGCCGAAGGCGGCACTTACCGTCAGGGGCACTTGCTGGCCTTGGTGGAGCGTGAATCTATCAAGTCACCGTACCATCTGGCCAAATCACGAACACCGGCTTTCCCAGCTTGCGAGCGAACCGGATTGTGGACCACGTACCAGAGCGCCGCTGTTCCTCGGCTTCGGCTGGCGTGGCGATCAGCATGTCCGTCTCGCGCACAATGTCCTTGTTACGGCTGAGGTAGGGTCTTGGCGTGCGGATGTCGGGCGAGGTTTTGCACGCCCGGTTGGCCCCGCTTATGGGCGGATGGATCGTAACCTCGCGTCCGAACGAGCAGGCGACCTCGTGGGCCTGCGCGTGGGCCCCAACGCAATCACCATGATGCAAAGCAGCGCCCCTGTGACCGAACAACATCGAACGGAGAGTTCGCTTCTGGGCGGGCGTCATACCGAGGTGCGTCCCCGTGAATCCGATACGCATGCCTAACCGCTCACCTCTCATCTGTGAAGGTGGGCTAGATGGACTAGCTCTAAAAGCAATGCCATCCCCGATTTGGGGGAGATCATTCCAGACATGGCTGCCAAACTTGAGCGCCTCGACTAGAGCATCCGAAGGGGGACGAGTCATTAACTTGAATGTCCGCTTCTGGCCTTGTCGGACTTATCGCGCGCCAAGCAGCGGTGTCAGCTTGCAGGGGAAGAGCTGACGACATCCCGGGTAGCCACTGCCGTCGGTGAGGGAAGTATTGCAATTGCATTCGTCCACCAATATCTGGCTCACGACCGCTCATCCCATCAGAGCCGCGCCTAGACTTCAACGTGGCGCGCAATCGGGCGCCAGCCGCTGGCGCATTTTCAGCATCACCGCTCGTGATCCTCCCGGTTGCGCCGAGTGAGGCGCGAACGTGGCCGCAGTTTTCCTTTTCTGGGGAACGTTCTAAAGTTCGGATGGACGCGTGAGCGTGACAGCAGGTCAACTCCCTCGCGAGAGCAGCCGTGATCTTCCGCCAACTCTTCGACAACAGTTCGAGCACGTACAGCTATCTGATCGCTTCGCGCACGGGGGGAGAGGCACTAATCATCGATCCCGTATTGGAGCGCGTCGACCGCTATATACAGCTGTTACGCGAACTCGATCTCAAGCTCGTCAAGGCGGTCGATACGCATCTCCATGCCGACCACATCACGGGCCTTGGCGCCCTGCGCGAACGCACGCACTGCATAACGGTTATGGGGGAGCAGAGCGGCGTCGACGTGGTTTCGATGCGCGTGGCAGACGGAGAACACGTCGACATCGAGGGCTTGAGCCTCGGGGTCATCTACACGCCGGGGCACACGAACAACTCCTATAGCTTTAGCATGCAGGATCGAGTCTTCACTGGTGACACGCTACTCATTCGCGGCACCGGCCGAACTGATTTTCAGAACGGCAATCCGCGTGTGCAGTATAAGTCCCTGTTCGGCAGGTTGTTGAAACTCCCCGATGAGACCCTCGTGTATCCCGCTCACGACTACAAGGGGGACACGGTCAGCACTATTGGGGAGGAACGAACTTTTAATCCGCGGCTGCAGGTCAGATCCGTCGACGAGTACGTCGACCTGATGGCAAACCTCAATCTCCCTGATCCCAAGATGATGGATGTAGCGGTTCCGGTGAATATGCGGATCGGGTTAGCGCAGGAGACCGTCGCCCATAAGGGCTGGGCCTTAGGAGCGGCGGAAGTCAGGGACATGTTTGGTCAGCCCGACATCATTCTCATCGATCTCCGCGAGCAGTCGGAGCGAGAGAAGCACGGCGTCATTCCTGGTTCAGTGCACCTGCCCTATCGCGATCTGCTGAAGAACTTGCAGCCCGATGGGCTACTGCATCAGCTCGCGGGGACAACGGCCAAGCGCGTCGTATTTTACTGCGCCTTTGGCGAGCGGTCCGCCATGGCCGTGCAAGCGGCCCAGGAAGCGGGGCTCAAGAGCGCGCGCCATCTTCACGGCGGTGTTCAAGCATGGAAGCTTGCCGATGGCCCATTGGCGCCGCTACTCCCGGGAGCCGAGATTCCCGGTCGTTAAGTCAGCGCCGATTGACCTTTAATGTCGGCTCTTAGCCCAACGCCGACGAGGGCTGGTCCGCTGAGCGGGGTAAAGCAGACACGCAGCGGGTATGCTCGGAACTTCCGCGTCTGACCCATGGCTGCCGCTCGGCGAATGTTTCAATTCGGAGCGTCTAGCTGCCGAGCATCCACGACCTGGAGCGGCGTTTGTTGATGTCCACTATCTCTGCGAAGCCGACACCCGTGTTATATCGGAGGACTTTCCGATTGAGCAAATCCTGGCGTGGCCGTCAGGGCCAGCGCGAAAAGCATTGGACGAAGTACGTGCAGGGTCCAAAGAAGCAGGAGCCGTTGGCAACACCAACACCGATATGGTTCATTTCCCTCCCGACAAGATGTTTGCGGTGACCTGAGGAGTCGAGCCACATCCTGAGCGCACTCTCGGGAGTGGTCCCGTTTCCTCTGGCGATGTTTTCAGTAACTCTGATCACGTGTTGACCACTGATGTTGCGGCGTTGGTAGCGACTGGTGGGTGAGCTGCCGTCGGGTCCGAAATGATCGAAATAACTTCGCCTTGCCATGTCCTGAGCGTGATCGAAGGCCGCTGCTGAACAGACCGAATCCTCTTCGAAGACCGGAAGGCCGTTCCGGCGGCGAAACTCGTTGGTGATTTTGATCGTCTCCACCGCCTGTCGTTCGAATGCATTCAGTTGCCGCGGCGCGGCGGCTGCCTGGTCAGAAACGACGGGAGCCGGAGCAGTTCCCTGCGGGATCGTTTCCGTGTGCCAAGCAGTGGCGCGATCTTCGGCAAACGCGGTGATAGGCAGTAGCGTCATCAGAATGAGGAGCCTGTGCACCTTGCGGACGCGGCGCCAGGTCAAGCTGGTTCGATCTGCCTGACCAGGCGGGAGTTCCGCCATCCTGTCCCTCGAATCGCTTCGTTGGCCCCGTTGCAATTATGTTGCCTACGAATGTGCGCGGGTCTTGGCGAGATTGTCGCCGTTTAGGGGCGATAGCCGATGCCGCGGAGAAGCGGCGGGCGCGGCCTCCGCGAGCCGGTCGGTGGCCGATGAACGGCCTAACCCAATCAGTCGCCCCGCCCGACACTACGTGGCCCATCCCGGAGGGCGCGCCTGGCCCTAAGCGACAGCGCTAAGAGAAGTCATATCTAAGCTGCCACTTCCCGTGCTGGCCTCAACGGGCATCCACTTGCGATGGATCAGCGAGCATGGGATGCTCGCGACGCTGGACGCGTTAGGCATTGGAGGCTTTGATGATGGCTGCTCTCATGCGCGATGACGTTCTCATCTCATCTCTCATGCGCCAACCCGTCCTGAATGAAGCTGGCGAGAAAATCGGCGACGTTGCGGACTTTATCGTGGATAAACAGGGCCACCTCAGCGCAGCGCTAGTCGAAGTCGGGAGTTTCATCGGCGTCGAAGAGAAGCTTGTCGCTGTTCCCTTCAGCTCGTTGTCGATTGGGTTCGCGACGGCCGGGAAGCCCCGCATTATCGCCGACCTTTCCAAGCCGTACTTGGCAGATGCACCCGTATTCAATGCACCAGGGCCGTCGTCTCTTGACCATCTGAAAGATACCGCTACTGCACTTGGAGCGAAGGCCGCGGAAAAGGTGTCAGAATTCCATCATCGAGCCGTTGGCGCAGCATCCAAGGTTGCGGAGATCGCAGTCGATAAGGCCTCGGAACTCGGCCATAAAGCGACGGATACTGCGTCCGAAGTCGGAAAGAAGATTGCCGATAGGGGGCCGGATCTCATCCAGAAAGCCGCGGGGAAGATGTCGGAGGTTGGGCATAGGCTCGCAGATAAGACGTCAAACCTCATCCAGAAGACCGCAGAAAAGGCATCCGAGGTCGGACAGAAAGTTGCGGAGAAAAGTTCCGAGTTGACCCGCAAAGTAACCGGGCCGGATGCGGATCTGGAACAATCAACTTCGAACATTCCCAGCGAGCTCAAGTCTGAGCCGAGGGCAAGGCCATCGGACTAGGGTGCCTGGATATACACGCCGTGCTTCGAATCACGGATAGCCACGTCGCAGCGGTCCCAGTTCTGCCGTAATAATCACGACTGTTTTAAGTCGGTCCATCGCGGGGTGATGGCCGATCGCAGAGGGCACACATCGTTCTCGTTTTTCGGCGAAGGGCGAACATGCTCCTAGTCCTCGGCGTGGTCGTAGTGGCACTCGCCTTCCTCGCGTTGTTGGTCGTGGTTGGTAGCGCATTTTGAAAACCCCTGTGGAACCCCACGCCGATCCTCAAGGATATTGGAAAACCATAAGTCATTGATTTAAATGGTCGGAGCGGGGAGATTTGAACTCCCGCCCCCCAGTCCCCCAGGATGATCAAAACGACCTATCGCATTGTCTTCTCGCGCTTCTTGTTTTACATCGCCTCTCAAATTCTCTGCATGTTTCCCGCCGAATGTAAAATCGCGGCAACAAGATTGACGCACCGCAAGAGCTGTGTCCGCTTCACCCTTGCGAGCGGTCATCCGCCCGCGAAATCGGCACGTCGGCCTTGGGCCAAGAGCGGAAGTAATCGCATTCTGCGGCCCGTATCTTTGATCAGGACCGCAATTTGGTCGAGCGGTTCTTCAACAGGTCAAACGCTGCCGCCGGATTGCCGCGCTATGACAAGCTCGCGGCCAACTACCTCGCCTTCGTGGCCGGTGCGCCTATGGCTGCGCGTTTATGAGTTCACGACCTAGAGCCCCGGTTGGCTCTCGCTTACTGAAACACCGTGGCTCGTTTGAAATGCTGTCACCGTTGACCCGCCTGTCGCTACTTGGCTGTGCGCCGCCAACCTCACGCGAACCCCGTACCTCAATATTGAGGCTCGCCCGCCAACCAAATTCGCAACAAAAACAAAAGCCCGCATAACGTCCCTCAAGCAGATTGTTAGCTCTCAATTTGGATGCTTGTCCAGAATCGAGCGCGCATCTATCAGCACACCGGGTGAACCGTTGATCATTGAGCTTGGGGGGTGAAATGGCACTTCGGAAGACTATGGGTTTGTCTCTCATAATCGTCGCAGCATTGATGTCTGCCGCGGCTGCAGATGGTTACGACCGGCCGGGGGGTAAGGGCTTCGTGCCACTCACTTACAATTGGTCAGGCGTCTACATGGGCGTGAACGCTGGCTACGGTACAGGCGACAGTGACATCACCGAGAACCCGATCCAGCTTCTGGGCATCATTCCGGCGAGCTTCAGCAGCAGCAATAACGTCGACGGCTTCATCGGCGGCGTCCATCTCGGCATGAACAAGCAGTTCGACCACATCGTCATCGGCGGCGAGTTCAGGCTGGATGGCGCAAACATTGATGGCTCGACTGGCGACTGCGCAGGGCTGACGACGCTCATCGGCGTACCGGCGCTCGTCAACTTCAACTGCAGCACGACGGTCAACTGGGTTGCCGCGGCGCTGGCTCGGGTCGGCTACGCGCAGGACCGCTGGCTGGTTTACGGGACCGCCGGTTGGGCGGTTGCGGGCGTCGATTACAAGGCCAGCATCAACGTGCCCATCATCGCGCTCAGCCTTCCTTCCGGGCAGAACGACACCGCCGACGGCTTCGCCTTCGGTGGCGGCGTCGAATACGCGCTCTCCGACAGCCTGACCTTCGGCGTCGACTATACGCGCATGAACCTGCAGGACGACGGCGGCGGCCTACTCCTGGGCGGTATTCTCACGTCCGGCAACCGCGAAATTGACCTCAATACGTTCACAGCGCGGCTCAACGTGAAGTGGGGCGGCTGACACCTGCCGAGCCGGAGCAACGGTCAAAATGCCGGGCCACACACCCGGCATTTTGCGTTTTCAACGTTGCTGAACCAATTCGCGGCTACAAGCGGCGTCTGCTCTGGGTCAGACACGGAAGATCCGAGTATGTCCCCTGCACGTCTGCTTCACCTCTAAGCCCCGACAAATTGGAGCGCGGGCTCGCATTCCCGAGAAGGGCCAGGACCGGTTGCGTCGCTCTGCGAGAATCGAAGCGCCCAGGAGCAATTGGCGCTTCGATGTCAGCGTCAGCTGCCTATTTGCAGACTTCAATGGTTGACAGGCAGGTGTAACCGCTGCCGTCCTTTTTGCAGCTATACCGTTCTTTCCGGAAGCTGGTTTCAGGAAGAGGCCAGTTGCCGTGAAGCTGCGACACGATTTCCCAAGCTTGGAACTTGGCCATGTCTTCTGTCCAGGCCCACCCCTTGCCGTGACGGGTGACACACTTCGCATCGGCGGCGGAGACAAAAAGCACCACAGCCACGCTCGCGCTGACCAACAGCGCTGCGAACTTCGTATTCATGGGAACTCCTAACAACCTGAGACCATACCCCGTTGTCCGTTGCTAGGATGGCTTAGTGCGCTCGACTAGGCCGCCGAAGCCACACTGGCGCGCTATTTCGCGCGGAGCGCTGTAGGCTAAATCAGATGTCGCTCGACGAAGAGAGCGCGTAGCTTTGAAGCGCGCCGACTAGTTGCCGGTAACCCGCTTACCGTCAGCAAGTGACCGCTCACCCCCGAAACTGGCTCGGCTCACAAGACGCGGGCCCTGCACAAGCCGCACCTCTCGGCTCACGAGCCTCGGACCCTCTACAAGCCTCGGGCTCGGACTCGCCGGTCGCGGGGGCGAGCGCAACATCACCAACTCGCGGGCGAGCGATGGCGACACCGCGAGCTGTGGCCTCGGAACTCCATTCTGCAGCGCGGAAGCTTCCGAGGGCACCACCTCGGCCAGCTGCTCGCCTTCCTCATCGAGTCGGAAGCGAGCTCGAGCCGTCTCGAGCGCGATGTCGACGGTCGCGAACCTGCCGAGGTAGCCCGGAACCATTGGGTACACGCGTCGGCTCACGTAGTTCGCCTCAGCTTGTGTCGGAGATTGCAGGACACTGATGACAAGCGCCGCCACGCCTTGCTGGCGGAAGCCGAGTTTCTCTGCGGCGGCGCGCGATACGTCGAGTTTGCGCTCTCCGCTATAGGGGCCGGCGTTGGTGATCCGCAGCACGGAGGCGTCGCCGGTTTTAGGATTGTACGCAAGGATCACGGTGCCGTCCGGTAGCAGCGGGCTTGCGGCATTGTCGGGGAGATCGGCGCGGAAGACGGCTCCTGAACTCGTCAACCCGCAGGGATTTGACCGGTCGAGATAGCAGCTGTCGTAGTAGGAGGCGAGCACATAGCCGCGCCAGCCTACGAGCGTGTCGGTCTGCGCCAGCGTCCCGACGCGATGGCAATAACCGTGGAAGCAGTAGCGGGCGCCGGGAGACTTTGCATCCGCAGTCGGCACGGTCGCCGCGCCAACGATGAGACTCGCGCCAGCGCCAACCAAAGCCGGCAGCGCAAGCCGCCAAGCCAGGGCAAAACCCAAGGCTCCCGCACGCAGCGAATGGTTGTCGTCTAGCATGTGATGCGGGCCGATTCACTAGATCCGTTTCCGACTTGCGAGACAACCGTGGCAAATGTTTGAGCAGCCTTGCGCAAGCGGGCAAACGCGCGCTCAATCCCACAGCCCGAAATGCTTTGTCTCGAAAGCGGCGTAAGGTCCGTGCCGAGGATCTTGTTGCGCGCCTTCCCGACGCCGGCCCCGATCTTGATGTCTGCAAAGGGTCATAGGCGGAAGTCATCGGGTCGTGCGGATGTAGCCGCGCTGCAGCACGCGCTTCGGGAGCCGCCCGCGCGGATAGGAGAAGTCGCCGATCAGTGCCTTCGACGCTGAGTCCTTGAGCGGCATCCATGAGAGAGCATCTTCAGGCCATTGTCACGGTACTGTCACTCATCAACCCCGTGGTGTGCGGTGCAATGTTTGCGAGGGTCGAGGCCGGTCGTCCGCGCGATCAGCAAGTCACCGAGGCCACAAGTGCCGCTCTAGCCATCCTCGTGATCTTAGTGCTGGCCGCGTTGGTCGGGACCCGGCTCCTTGATCATTTTAATGTTTCGCTGGACGCCTTCATGGTGGCGGGCGGTGGCGTTCTGGCCTGGATGGGGTTCTCCATGCTTAGCGGTAAGGGGACCTCACCGCCGCCGGATGTGCCCGCGAACTCTAAGGCCTCCCTGACGCCCTTGATCCTCTTTGCGGCAAGTCCCGGCACCATCACCGGCGTCATTACGCTTGCAGCCGCCCACACGCGATTGAATTTTCCGATTACGGCCCTGGTGGCTGTTGTGATCGCGAGTGCCGTGACTTGGCTTGTTATGCTCCTCGTGGCGCGCATAGGCCGCAAGGACAGCGAAGGCGGATTTGCGCAAGACACGATCACCCGCTTTATGGGGCTCATTGTGCTTTCCATGGGCGTTCAGTTCGCTCTAACTGGGTTGCACCAGTTCTGGACCTGATCGGCATGAGGAGGAGCCTGACACTGTGAAGACCACTCCATATACAGCAGCGCTCGGTCTTGGGTTCGCTTCAGTCTTCCTTCTGGGTGATGTGAGAGGTGGCATTCGGCTCACCACTCTGCCCGCGCATGCCGCCGAGGAGAAGCCGCCGGAAATCATTGCCGCGCAGATACGCGGCCAGGGATATTCGTGTGACAAAGCGCTGAGCGCCAAGAGGGATGGGGAACGCTCGGACGATGCCGTCTGGATTCTGAAATGCCAGAATGCCACCTACAGGGTGCGGCTCGTTCCCGACATGGCTGCCCACGTGGAGCGGCTGGATTAAGGCTCATCGAGGACATTTGCCTGATGTCTGCTCATGGCCCTTGTCGGCCGAACCGCGCGCCAAACCACCGGTCCGCTTATTGGGAAAGAGGTGACGGCGTCCGAAGAACTCGATCACTTCCGCTCCTGGCCCATTGCAGACGTGGCCGCAGCTTGCGTACTTCGTCCGCTGGCGTCCGCGGCTCTAGCATCCCCTTCGATCCTTTGAACCCTCGACCAGGCGAACCTGCTTTCTTCGTTCCACGGGCTTCACAGCTGCTTGCACCGCACGTGCGCCCAGTGCGTCAACCGCGTGCTGCTGAAGCCGCTTAAAGTCACGTTCTCCCGAGGCCGCGGCGTTTAAAATTGCCGTTTCCATGTCGGCACGGTCGGCGTGAGATATGCCTGGAATCCCCAAGCGCGCGGCCATCCACACAGTCTCAAGCGCCGCGGTCATTAGATTGATCGTTTTGTTATCGTAAGGGGCACCAGAAAAAGGCATGAACCCACAAGCACGCTTGGAAGTTTATAAACTCTCTCGGCAGACAAAGAAATTGTCTGTAGCCACCTGCTTACCCGGGGCTAGCGTGCGCAGCGTTATACGTCCGCCGAGCCTTTGTGCGGCCCGAGGATGAGGCAGGCCATACCATTTTGATCGGCCCCGGCAGAGACACCGATGCGCAGCAGTGCGATCGTCTCAGCGCTCAAGCGGAGGCGGTGTCGCCGGGGAAGTGTGATTAGGGTCCCCCTCGGTGTCGAGGTGAGGTGCCAGATCTTCACGCTGTCCGGCCGGAGCCTGGCGCTTGAGCGGCTCAACCCCAACCTTGGCCGCGGAGCACAAGTCGCCGCGGCCTTTTTCGTCCGCGTTTGCATCGACTACGACCGTTACTTCGTCATGGTAGTGTTGACGTTGTTGAACAGGGTGTTCAACCCGTCGCGCAGGTTGCCGAGGCCGACGATGATGCCGACGGCGACGATGGATGCGATGAGGGCATACTCGATGGCGGTGGCGCCGGATTGATCGTCGGCAAAGCGAGTGAGGTTTGCTTTCACGACTGCTCCCAATTGCGATAAAGGAGGCAGTGATTGAAGTAAAATCTTAGAAGCCGCAGCCGGAAGCGTTGGGTGAAGTGAACAGATGGTTGAACTCACGACACAGGGTCGCTCTTCATCGCCTTAAGAACAAGTAGTCGCTGGAAGACCTCCAGGGTTGAAAGCCCCGTCTCGGCAGCGATCTCTTTTAGCGGGCGCCCTAGTGCGAAACCTTCGCGTATGGCTGTGTCTTGCCACGCCTCAACGAGCTTCATCTGAGTACTCACTTGCTACGGAGGCTCCCCTGGCCTGCTCACTTCCGCTTGCATTTCCTGACTTCTGTGTGCGCCTGGAAATTTAAAGTAATATCGAGTCAATACCGCACCAGACGGGGGTCTCGATAAACCATAACGGCACCTCTGGCGGTCTAGGGCGCGAACTCTTTCTGCAGTCGGCGCAGATGGCAGGCTTAACGCGGTCCAGAACCTCGACGTGAGCCGGCGGCCCCTCAATTCAAGCGAAGCGCAACCGCACCTTAACCTCGTGCGGTTTAGCGTTGTCGCGCGGGGAGAGAACGATACCCGCAACAAGATCAAGATCATGTCGCGTAGTCCCGGTCGCGAGGCTTGTCGGCCTGCACTTCGGATGCGATCGCCGCGTAGATCTTGCGAGCTAACGCTCTGCGATGTGCCTGTCAGCCATCGCAGAGCGACTTTATCCAGCCTTGCGGCGCTGATTGACTGATTGGCCTAACCAAACCGTCCCACGGCTACGTGATTGGCTTCTCGCGTATCCGTTGGCGCATGGCCACGACCCCGCCCGGGTAAAGTTCGGGCCTTGTGTTGATCTTCCGCGAGCCACACGTCGAATAATAAACGCCAATTGATGTCGTGGCCGGGGACGATGAAATCGTACATTGTCCGCTCATTTTGACATTGCGAACCCGAGCACTAAACCGACGATGGCCCCCGCGAGTACACCAGGGTTGGCGCTAGTCAGATCAGCGCCCGCGAAATCTGCTTTCGACAAGTCAGCGTCCGACGCGGTCCAGCACTTCGGCCGCGTCTGAAATTAAGATTACGACAGTGCCTAAATGAGGTGTACCGTCTGTTTCCGCTGCAACTTCCCCATCCTTCGCGGAAGCGCCCATCCCCCGGGCGGCCGCAGCGCTTAGAAGCCACAGGAGGTTTGCGATGAACTGGGATCGTGTTCAAGGCGACTGGAAGCAGTTCACGGGTAAGGTGAAGCAACAGTGGGGCCAACTGACCGACAATGACCTCACCCAGATCAACGGCAGCCGCGAGCAGCTCGAGGGCAAGATTCAAGCCCGTTACGGATACGCCAAAGACAAGGTGAAGAAGGAAGTCGACGACTGGCTGAACCAGAACCAGTCGTAATCCTCCGACAACCGATGGCGCGGCCCAAAAATTGGGCCGCGTTATCCTTTAGAGCACAGCCTTCACGGATTTGCCGACTACCTCTTCCTACGCCCTTGTGAACGAAACGAGTTGCTATCACCATGCTCGTCGAATGGGCGGAGGGGCTGGCGATGAACACGTTCCTGGCGCAGACACTATGTGAAAGCACCATTACCGAAGATCGATCGCGCTTCGAAATGACGTTCGTGGATGCGGGGGGGCAACGGCACAAGATCAGCATTCCTTTCACCATCGCGGCCGACCTCATCCCCGTACTGGAATCTGCGGGGGCCAATCGCAACACCGAGAAAGGCGACCTCACTCGCCTGCCGCGCGCATTCGCGGTAGGGCGCGCAGTTGCTGAGCGCATGGTGCTGCTCCGCTTCGATAATGAAGCGCCATACGCCATTGGAGTGGAAGACGCTGAAGCTCTCGGCCGCGAGCTGCAAGAACAGAGCGAACAAGTCTCTCTGATGCGCCACCCCGCCCTGCACTAAGCGGTAGTTGCCCTCTGACGCTGCCTGCG
The DNA here is from genome assembly GCA_963726555.1 of uncultured Alphaproteobacteria bacterium. Taxonomy (GTDB): domain Bacteria; phylum Pseudomonadota; class Alphaproteobacteria; order Rhizobiales; family Hyphomicrobiaceae; genus Hyphomicrobium_A. Next base: position 85,279 of record CAVSCT010000005.1, read on the forward strand.
ATCGAGCCGTTGAGTTTCGGACTTATCCAGCGGCATGCCATCAACGTTGCCGAGAGGCTATGAAGGTGTTGACCCTTGAGGCTGCGCCTGCGCGGGGGTAATCTGCCAATCGAAGAGGGCGCAATGGTCAAACCTCCACAAAAGCAGATCATCACCCGGGCCCTTGAAATCATCTCCGATGAGTTAAGATGGACGTGCGGCGCCATGGCCAGGCTGGCTGACAACAAGCCTTGTGGGGGTAGCAACCCGAGGGCCGTACGTTTCTGCGCCGCTGGCGCGCTCAACCGAGCTGCAGGCGAACTGCTATCCCAAAACGGGTTTTATCATGCCTCTGAAGCCGAACGCCAAGTACTCGCGGCAAATTGCGAGCTGCGTGGTCTCCCGCTCGTGAATGACATCGAAGGGCGCGAGGCCGTGATCGCAATGTTCAAGTTGACACTCGGGCGATAGTCGAACCGCAGGCTGAATTGGCCGGCGACTGCATCAAGCGCTCGTCAGATTGGGTGTGCCATAGCACCTTACGAAATCCTCACGTATCACACGGGACGAGGCCACCATGGCCCGTGACCCTTTTGAGTTCCCACAGTACCTGCGCGAGCTTACCGAGACTAACGTGGGACAAGCACGGGCTGCTTACACTCAGTTCGTGGATGCCATGTCGCAAGCGATGGGCCTGTGGTTGAACGCGATGCCACAGAACGAGATGACAGCCGGATTCAACGCTGTCCAAGAGCAGGTGATCAGATTTGGGACGCAGAACATAGAGGCGGGTCTCACCTTTGCAAGCGACCTAGCAAATGCAACGTCTTTTCAGGAGATGCTTGACACCCAAACCACCTACGCTCAGACCCAGCTCCACATCTTTAAGTATCAGGCGCAGGAACTCGCTCGGCTTATGGCAGAGGCTGAGAAGAACTTGCAGCGGAAGCGGTAAGCGCCCTGAACGCCGCGCCCTCGCGATCGGTTCTCACAAGCCGGAGTGTGATATGCGGGCGATGGGTGTCATCAAGCGAAAACCCATCCGGCAACTGCTCACGTAAACGTTTATTCCATTCCTCCGAAGCACGGAGCATCCGTTCGTCTGGCTCTAGAAGCACGTCTATCGCGATCAGTTTATCTTCTGCGAGCGCAGGGGCTGCCAGTCCGATAGCACCGGCAACAACAACTACAAAAACCGAATTCATGTCCGCTTGTCCACCGCAACAGGGTCTCAAAGGACGATAGCGCCTTAGCTTCGCAATGTCTGCTTCTGGCCCCAAGCCGACATCAGGCAAGCCCGCCTCAAACCGCTGGCTGTCCGACAGAACCGCGTGTTTATTTGCAACTCTTGCGCCTCAGAAATGGAGGGCAATGATGAAGCAATCATTCGTTGCAGCGGTTCTACTGGGCCTCGCAACACAGACAAACGCGCAGACCGCGCCGTCGGATGTGCCGACCAAGGAACAGCTCTCGGCACCCGTGACCGGAGCGCTGCGGCCGGCAAGGAAGTCGGCAATTCGGTTGAGCATTGAGCCTCGCATACCGCATGCCTGCGTCGATGGAACCCCTGCGGAACCCCACGCCGACCCTCAAGGAAAAAGGAAAATCACAAGTCATTGATTTTAATGGTCGGAGCGGGGAGATTTGAACTCCCGACCCCCAGTCCCCCAGGATGATCGGCCTGATCTAACCTCCTGGCATTTCGTGTTATTTGTTTTACAGGCCCTCGCGAACATTCTCGATATTTCGGGCGGAATGTAAAACACCGTCGGACGGTGCAGAACCTCTGCCCCGCGGACCCGGTACGCGGCATTCTCTGAGTCCTGAATTCACAAGCCGAGCAGGTCCGCTCTTCACTCGACAACGGACAAGTACGCAAGTTGCGGCCATGTCTGGGATGGGCCAAAAGCGGACGGAGGCACAGCCAGCCTAGCGCCGCGGCGCTATCGCCCGTAACCTGCTACCATCTCGATTACATCCTATATTGGTGGATCAGCGAGGCCATCGGGACCGAGATCTCCCTCGCCCGACCTAGCCTGGTAGTTTGATGTGGGCGAACCAATTGTAGTCCCGCGCCGCGATCTGCCCCCCGGACCCAAGGGGACGTTGATCGGCGGCAACATTGGACAGGTCGGTCCGCGTCGCGTCGACTTCTTCCTCGAGCTGGCCCAGACCTACGGTCCACTGGCCAGCTTCCGTGTTGGCCGCTGGCGGTTGTTCCTCGCCAGCGATCCCGACCTCATCCAGCAAGTGCTGGTCACCGACGCCAAGTACTACATCAAGCACTTCGGTGTGCGAACCTTCAGACCGGTACTCGGCAACGGTCTCGTCACCAGTGAAGGCGATTTTTGGCTCCGCCAGCGGCGGCTCATTCAGCCGGCGTTCCTCAAGGCGCGCGTGTTGTCCTACGTGCCGGCGATGGTCGAGCTCACCAACGCGATGCTCGAGCGCTGGAGTCCGGGCAAGTCTGTCGACGTCGAAACCGAATTTAGCGCGTTGACGAGCGCGATCGCACTCAAGACGCTGTTCGGCCTCGAGGCGCAAGGCGACCGGGAACGGCTCGACGGAAGCCTACGGCTTGCGTTCGATCTCCTGACCGCTCGGCTCGATTGGCCGATTCAAGTTTCGCTCTGGCTGCCGACGCTGGCCAATCTGCGGCTGCGGCGGGCGATCGCGGCGCTCACCCGAGTCGTGGACGGGTTCATTGCCGCGGGCCGCGCGCGGCGCCCCCCAGGCAACGACCTCTTGTCCACGATGATAGCCGCTCAGCACGAGGACGGGACGCAGATGAGCGACCGCCAGCTCCGCGATGAGGCCATGACGCTCTACCTCGCGGGCCACGAGACCACGGCTCTGGCCTTGGCCTGGACTTGGTACCTGCTCTCTCAGCACCCGCGCGTCGAAGAGAAACTCGCCAACGAATGGGGGCGGGTGCTCAACGGCCGGGCGCCGGGCGCGGACGACCTTGCCGCGCTGCCGTACACAGCCGCGGTGATCGCGGAATCGATGCGGCTCTACCCGCCCGTTTACGCGCTCGGGCGGGAGGCGACGACCGACCTAGAGCTCGGAGGCTATCGCGTGAAGCGCGGGTACACGGTGCTAATGAGCCAGTGGGTGAACCACCGCGACCCCAAGTATTTCCCGGAGCCGGAGCGGTTCTCCCCCGAACGCTGGGAAGATGGACTGGAGAAACGACTGCCGAGGTTCGCCTACTATCCGTTCGGTGGGGGACAACGGATGTGCGTCGGCAGTCATTTTGCCAACGTCGAGGCGGCCATCGTGCTTGCCATAGTCGGGCAAAAATACAGATTCACGCTTGAGCCCGATGCGGTGATTGATATCAAGGCGCAGATCACGCTGCTACCGAAGTACGGCATCCCAGCTACGTTGCGGCACCGCTAATGTCGCCTTTCGGCAGCATGCGCCCCGCGACGGGGTCGAGCTTCTGCATGAGCGCGCGATCGCGCGCCTCGGGCGGCGTGATGATGGCGACATCGACGCGGTGTCCGAGCCTGTGCGGCAGGGCGGGTGTGCGTTGAGCCGTAGCGATCCACCGTCCGACCCAATGTCCGCTTAGGGTGATAGGCGGAAGTGACCGCAACACCCAATGATGTCGGATCTTCACTCGGAAGCGGACGTGCAGAGCAGCGCAACGTGGCTGGAGTGACGCCCTGCTTCTTCAAGAGCTTTCGCATCAGCTTGAGCGCCGCTGCGGCTTCACTGAGCTTCCTTGGATAGGTGGCGACGCCCTGCGTTAAGGTTGCTCGCGCAAAACTTACACAGAGCACTGAGGATGCGCTTACGGTCGGTAACCGTTGCACTTCCTCCTGACCTTGGCCGCTGGGCCAACATCGGCTCGGCGGCATTCATTGGTACTTGCGATGCGAGCAGATACGACCGCCATCGAACGCGCTTTCGAACTCGCGAAGACGGGGCGGTATGTGACTGTCGGTCAGATCAAGTATCAGCTCCACGTTGAAGGCCATTTTGCCGACGCCATTACCGGGCATCAGCTGTGCAATCAATTGAAGGTTGCCATGGACGCGGCGCGAAAAGTCCACTGGCATACCGGTACGTGGAACGGCTGTTAAACCTGCCACCGTGAAAATCAGACAGAGCACTGACGATGCGCTAGTCGTCATGGTCCGAGGACGCTGTCCCTCAGCCAGTCTTAACGTCCACAAACTTGGCCGCTGGGGCTCAACAGCTCGGCGGCCTTTCGTTAGCAGCTCGTGCAACTTGACCTTGCGCTTTGTCACGCGGCACTGTCACAGTAACGCACTGGCTTGGTACACACGGGCCATATAGCGTTTGCGTATGGACAAGCTCTCATACCATCGCCACCGCTATCCGAGCATCGTCATCCAGCAGGCCATCTGGCTCTATTTCCGCTTCGCTCTGAGCTACCGCGATGTCGAGGACATGCTCGCCGAGCGTGGTATCGACGTGTCCTACGAGACGATACGCCGTTGGGCTTTGAAGTTCGGCGTGATCATTGCACGCAAGCTGAGACGAGGACGGCCCCGGCCAGACGTGCGCATCGACATGACAACGGCGCAGTGAGGAGTGACCGGGCAGAGAATTCCCACCAGCCATTGCGACAACGCGAACGACGGATGAAGCGCTTCAAGTCGCCCAGGTCGGCACAGCGCTTTCTCTCAATCCACGCCGCCGTCTACAATGTGTTCAACGTCCAACGCCATCTGATCTCCCGCCGAACCCTGCGCGTGTTTCGTGCTCAGGCTATGCTGACGTGGCGCCACGCGACTGTCGCGGCGTGAACCGTAGCGGCCATGCTCATTTGGCCTGCAAATCTCCGATTAACGTGACAGTGCCGTCCGAGCCGGTCGATTAACGGTGACAGCGGCCCAGGCGACGCCCACTAAGTCAGCTTTGGGTCACAGGCGCAACTAAGCGCGACTGCCCGGCGACGTCGGTTCATCACCTAGGAGCGGACGCGCTGAGCCGCGCCCGGTAGGTCCGACAAGGACCAGATGATTGCGGCGGCGGCTGTGCTGAAGTGGGAGGCGGCAGGCGTGGGAAAGACGAAGAGCGAAAAAAAACGACATCGCGCCTGACTTTTCGTGCGGATAAGGCGACTAGTGTTCGTTAAGACGGCAAACCCTCCGTCAGATTTTCGGCAACGCTGAGGGCAAGGTGCAGTGACGAGCTTAGTCGCTCCCCTCGTCTTGCCGACGCGCCACCTGAGGAAAGGGCCGACTTGGTTACGTTAACCATAAACTTCGCGGTCGCGTTGTCGCCACGAGTCCGCCATCACAGCACCAAGCGAACGATGCGCAACTAAGGTTGCCGGATCTCTCCCGGCTAGAGCCGACAGGCTGCACACGCCTCCCAGTGCCTGTCGGCTCACCCTCCGCCTCGGCCGCCAGAGCACGAGCTCGTGGCGGCCCTTTTTCGCAGCCATCGTCCCCATGAGCGCCGCTGCAAGGCGGCGAACGTTCCTTGGCTTAGACTGCGCCTGATTCGAAATCGGGTACAGAAAGTTGGCTCGGACGGCACCCCAGTTTCCCTCCCTCGACGCGTGGGAGGGAATGAGCGAACCGGAACAGGACGCATTTACAGCGAGCTCGCGAGAAGGAGCTAGCCGAGGTCAAGAGCTAACCGAGGCGCGGAGCCATGCGTTGGCATGCCAAGGAAGTCTGCTTGTTGCCGATGAGCTCGATCGCGGTGCGAACGCCCGGTGTTGGGGTTGGGCGATCCTTGGCGTAGACGAGCGTCACCAGCGCGAGGGCGCCAAGGCTCACGGTGATGATGTCGCTCAACCATCTCATGGCGCGGTCTCGAAAAAAGAAGCGGCCGCAGGTGGAGGATCCTGCGGCCGCGGTCCTCTCGTGGGGCTAGGCGACGGCTTAGTTGCCGTAGCTGTTGCCCTGGTAGCCGTGCACGGCGAACGTGTCGGCGTTGGCGGGAGCGGCGACCGTGGCGATCGCAGAGATGCTGAGCAGTGCGGCGATGATGAAAGTCTTCATTGGAATTCTCCTGGGCTGAGGTTTGTCGGTTTCAGTTCGGTTGCGGTTCGGGTCTGGCTGGGCGTCGAAAGCGCCAGCACTTCCGACGACCGTTATGCCCGTCCGCGGCTGCGACCTGAAATATCGGTTGCCTCTGAAATCGATGCTCGGAAGCTATGCGGGATAGCAATGCGCCGCGACGGTTGACGACACGTTCTTGCCCGCGCGCGAACCAGTTAAACCAGCCGCAACACAACGGCAGGCGCCGAAGCTGAGCTATCATGATGAGTTAGAGGCCGACTACACGCGCTTCTAACGGAAGGATCGCGACACTGACCGACCGCGAGTGCCGGCTTCTGGAGAAACTCGCGGACGAGGGCAAGCCAACATAGGAGGAACGAAATAAGACGCGGAATGTAAAACATCGACGGAAAAACTGTAAAATGCCGAAATCGCTTAGCGCGGTGCCTACGCGGAACCCCTAAAAACATTGGTCGGAGCGGGGAGATTTGAACTCCCGACCCCCAGTCCCCCAGACTGGTGCGCTAACCAGGCTGCGCTACGCTCCGAAGCGCCCCTTGTGCCCCGCGACGCCCCCCGGGTCAACGGCTAAGGGTGCCGCGCTACAGGCGAGCAGCGCCAGCAGCCCGCTTTTGCCCGCGGGCAGCCTGAAAACCTCCAGCTCAGCGGCTCGTGCACCCGACGCCACCGCGGCAAACAGACCGTCGCCGAGCGCCACATCGCGCACCGCCGCGATGTTGGTCTCCGCCAGCACACCGTCGACGCAGGCGCGGAGATCCTCGTCACTCTCGGCACCTTCGCCGCCAATGCCGAGCCGCCTCAGCAGCCGCCCGACGCCGCATCCTTCCGCTTTGGCGAAGGCTTCCAGCCGTACCCATGATTGCAGGAAGCGCGCATCAGGCGCCCCGGGGAGCTGCTCACCTCGAGAGAGAGCCGCGCCCGCCGCCTCGATGCGCGTGCGTCGCGGCTCGCGCACACGAACAGCGCGCGCTCGCTCGACATCGACGCCGACGCTGCCGTTGCCCGAGAGCGCGATCAACGCCAGGCCCGGAATATGCGCGAGGCTGAACGCGACCGGCGTGCCATCAAACCGCGGTTTGCCGTGCGCGGATCGCGTGAACGCAACGCTGCGCGCGGCGTTGCCCAGCGCACGCTCCAGCACGATACGCAGGGCGATGTGCGCCGCGAGCCACTCGTCGGCCTGTGCAGCGTCGGCAAACTCCGTGGCGCGGTGGCGCTCCTCGGCCGAAAGCAGCGACGCGCCCGCGTCGACCGCGCGCAGCGCCGGACCTGCCTCCTGCGTATCGACGCACCACAGCTCGAAGCCGGAGAAGCCGCGCGCCGTCACGCGCTTTTCCGCGCCTGTCGCGCGGTCGCTCAAGCGGAGATGTCGCGGCGCGCCTTGGCGCGCCGGCGGCCGCCGGTCTCGACGGCCTTGCCCATGAGGATGTCGCGGCACAGCTCGAGCTCGGCGATGGCGGTCCGCAAAGTACCCGCCGGCTCCGACCGCGACGATGCAGAACGCCCGCCGGCGGCAGCGAAGGGTGCAGCTTGCGCGGCCCCCGCCTTGCCGCGGCGGCCACGCTTTGCCTCGGGCGCCTCTTTGGGTGCCTCCGTTTGCCCGCTGATGCGCTTGACCTGGTCGATCCCCTGCTCGCGCAGGATCTTCTGCACACCCTTGATGGTGTAGCCTTCGGCGTGCAGCAGGTGACAGATACCGCGCAAAAGCGCGAGATCCTCGGGCCTGTAGTAGCGGCGACCGCCGCCGCGCTTCATGGGCTTGATCTGTGGAAAGCGCGCTTCCCAGAAGCGCAGGACGTGCTTGGGCACGTCGAGCTCGCTCGCCACTTCGCTGATCGTCCTAAAGGCCTCCGCCGTCTTGCTCATTGCGCCTCCGCTGCCTGCGGCGCTTTCATAGCAAACGCGCCGCCGTTACTCCGCCGCCTTGCGTCTGGACCGGCCCTGATTGATCCGCTCTTTCATGATGTTGCTCGGACGGAACACCAGAACTCGGCGTGGTGTGATCGGGACTTCGTCGCCCGTCTTGGGGTTGCGTCCCATGCGCTCGCCCTTCTGGCGGATGCCGAAAGAGCCGAACGAGGACAGCTTGACCGCCTCGCCGCGGGCCAGAGATGCCGAGATTTCCCCCAGCACCAACTCGACCAACTCCTGACTTTCATTGCGCGGAAGTCCCACCTTCCGCACCACCGCCTCCGCGAGGTCGGCCCGCGTTAATGTCTTGCCTCCCATAGCCCAATCGCCTCCCAGCTTTGTAATCTTTTGGCGATGCTATCGGGAGCGCGCTCTATCGTCAATCAGGCGCGCATTTCAACTGTCTGATATCACACAAAAATTTTTGGGGTAGCCGCAGCCGGTGCGCCTCACCAGCGGACCAGCACCGCCCCCCACGTGAAGCCGCCCCCCATCGCTTCCATGAGCACTAGGCTGCCCTCCTTCACGCGGTGCTCCTCGAAGGCTTGGTTAAGAGCGAGCGGGATCGATGCGGCGGAGGTGTTACCGTGGCGGTCGAGCGTCACCATGATCCGCTCCGCCGGCACGCCAAGCTTCTTCAACACGCCGTCGAGAATGCGCTGATTGGCCTGGTGCGGCACGTAGAGGTCGATCTCGTCGGGGGCAAAGCCGGTCATAACGAGGGTTTCCTCGATGACGCCGGTGATCTTCTGCACCGCGTGCCGGAACACCTCGCGGCCGTTCATGCGCAGGTGGCCGACGGTCTTGGTCGAGCCGGGGCCGCCGTCAACGTAGAGCAGGTCCTCGAAGCGCCCGTCGGAGCGGATGCGCGTCGCGAGGATACCGCGGTCCTCGCGCGTCCCGTGCTGCGGCTGGGCTTCGAGCACGACCGCGCCGGCGCCGTCGCCGAATAGCACGCAGGTCGCGCGGTCCTGCCAGTCAAGAATGCGCGAGAACGTCTCGGCGCCGACGACGATCGCGCGCTTGAATTGGCCCGTCTTCAGGAAGTTGTCGGCGACCGTCAAGGCGTAGACGAAGCCCGAGCACACCGCCTGCACGTCGAAGGCCGCGCCCTTGGTCACGCCGAGCGCGTTCTGGATGGTGACGGCGGTCGCGGGAAAGGTGCGGTCGGGCGTGGCGGTGGCGCAGATCACCAGATCGATGTCGACGGGGTCGATGGCCGCGCGCACAAGGGCCTGCTTGGCCGCCGCAACGCCGAGATCGGACGTGCGCTCGCCTTCTTCGGCGATGTGGCGCTGGCGGATGCCTGTCCGCTCGACGATCCATTCGTCGGTGGTGTCAACGAGCTGTGCCAGGTCGGCATTGGTCATCACGCGCTTGGGCAGATGCGCGCCGATGCCACGAATGACGGAACGGATGACTGCCAAAGGCCCTGCCTCTTTCAATTCGACCTTTAATACGCGGGGTGCTCGGGCGAGGTAGCCCGCGCGCTCGCGGCCCCCGACAAGAGCCCGATCGTCAACTCGCGGTCATCGCCTCGAGCTTGTGATGGAATGCCGCCAGATCGGCGGCCAGCCGCGTCGTGAGCCGACTTTCCGCCATCTCGTACGCGAGATCGACGGCGCTGGCAAAGCCTAGGGCATCCGCGCCCCCGTGACTCTTGATCGCGATGCCGTTGAGGCCAAGGAACGTGCCGCCGTTGGCACGCCGCGGGTCCATTTTCTGCTTGAGGACGCGGAAGCCGCCGGCGGCCAGGATGGCGCCGAGCTGCGACAGCCAGGTCCGCCGCATGGCGGCCTTGAGGTACTCGCCGATCTGCCGCGCCGTGCCCTCGGCGGTCTTCAGCGCAATGTTGCCGGCGAAGCCCTCCACGACAACGACGTCGACGGCACCCTGCCCGATCTGGTCGCCCTCGATGAAGCCGCGGTAGTCGAGGGGCAGGTCCGTGTTCTTGAGCCAGGCGTGCGCCTGGCGAACCTCCTCGTCGCCCTTGATCTCCTCCACGCCCACGTTGAGCAGCGCGATCGTGGGCCGCTCGACATGGAAGAGCACACGCGCCATCGCCGCGCCCATAAGCGCATAGTCGGCGAGCTGCCGCGCGGTCGCGCCGATGTTGGCGCCGACGTCGAGCACGATGCATTCGGCCTTGACGGTCGGCCAGATCGCGGCAATCGCAGGTCGCTCGATGCCGGCCATGGGGCGCAGGATCAGCTTCGACATGGCCATGAACGCGCCGGTGTTGCCGGCCGAAACGGCAACGTCGGCCTCGCCCTTCTGCACCGCCTCGATGGCGAGCCACAGGCTCGTGCCCTTGCCGCGGCGCAAGGCCTGGCTCGGCTTGTCGCTCATGCCGACGGTGGTGTCGGTGTGGACGACGCGCGACTTGGCCGCGAGCGCCGGAGCCTTCGCGAGCTCGGCTTCGACGCGCGCTCCATCGCCGAAGAACACGAAGCTGAGCGAGGGAAAGCGTTGCAGCGAAATGGCGGCTCCCGCCACCACGACGGGCGGTCCGTGATCCCCGCCCATGGCGTCGAGCGCTATCGTCCGCGGCTGAGACATGTCGCGGGTCGCCTCGCAGTTATTGTCTCGGACGGGCAGCCAGCGTGTCCCGTGCGGCTACCGTTGGATTTCGTGCGGACCATACTCTTTTGCATCTGCGAAACAACACGATTTTCATTGTTTTGCGCAGGGTCGCGCCCCCGTTGCCACAGGCCCCAGAACGGACCCAGGCATGAGCACTGTATCAGGGCTGCTCTTTGAGCTTTTTCAATGCGGCGAAGGGGCCGGCTGCGGCCGCTTCCTCGGCGCTTTCCGGATCCTGCCATTCGAGCGAAGCGCCGCTTTTACGCGGATAGGGATCGAGCGCCGCCGACAACGTCTCGAAGACAACGCGGCCGATGTCGATGGTGTCATGCTCGATGGGCTCGACGTCGGGGACGCTCGATGCCTCGACCTCGGTGTCTCCCGTCTCCGGAAGATTTCCCGCGGGCCAGAACTGGACCTCGAATTCCTCCTTGATCGTCTGCGGCAGCGGCTCGAGCGTGGCAACACAGGCCTGCGTCAGCCGCGCGTTCAGATTGCCAGCGAGCTTATAGCGTCCTCCTCCCAGCGCGCGGATCGTCAAATCGGCCTCGACGGCTTCGCAGGAGACGAGACCAAGTTCCTGGGCAATTTCCGCTCGCGCGCTCTCGTTTGCCGCGACCTCCCTGTGCAAGCCCGCCTGGGGGATCTCGCTGGCGCGCTGCGACCAGGCCAGCGGGCCGCTCATGGCGCGGCCTTCGCGGCGGCGGCCAAATCGGGAAACGAGAGGCGTCCGTGGGTCAATTCCCCCGCCGGATCGGCGGCCAAGGATGCCGCTGCTGCGCGCATATAACTGGCAAGCGCGCCGATGCGCCCGTCGCCTGCGTCCGCCGCCAGATACCGCGCGAGTGCCGTCTCCAGCGCGCCTTCACCGGCAGCAAGCGCCGCGCGGTAGTCCTTGCTGCGCTCGTAGAAGCCGGCGGCCGCGCGCTTCACCCGCCGCGGTACGCCAACGTCCCCGGTGCCGAGCTCACGCAGCGAATCGTCCATGTCGGAGACAAACGCATCCACCAGCTCTTGCGCCAGCGTCTCGGGGCCAGAGCCCTCGCCGCACAACCGCTCCAGCACCAGGAAAAGGTGAACGACGACCATCTCGTAACGCCCTGTAGGTGTGTCAGGAATGCCTAGCCGCGCGTAAAAAGCCGGCTGCCGCGCCTGCGTCACGATCGCGCCATAAATCTCGCCTGCTTTACGCTGGAACTCAGCCCGCCTCTTGAGCGACAAAAGCATCACATCGAGACTCGTTGCCAGGGGATGGGAAAGTTCGGGGGATGGGGCCACGGGGCGCGTTGCATTGGCACAAACCTCAGGCTAAGCGCGCTCCAGACCGCCCAACCAATCGATTCTCGGGAAGACGGTAGCATAATGCGCCGAGAGACGAATGCGCGCCAGTGCCGGAGCCGCTTGCGGACGACCGAGGAGGCTTTGCCGGTTCGCCGCAGGGCCCGCGCCGGTACGCTCGCGCTGCTGCTGATTGCCGCGCTGCCGCTGTGCGCCTGCAAGTCGACGACCCTCAAGCACGGCACCCAATTCCACGACGGAGACCTGCAGCAGATCCAGCCCGGCATGAGCCAGGAGCAGGTGCGCATGAACCTCGGCACGCCCGCGACCACGGCGGTCGTCAACAACGGGCAGGCCTTCTACTACATCTCGAGCACGCAGACGCAGTCGGCGTTCTTCCTGCCCTCCGAGAAGGACCGGCAGGTTGTCGCGGTCTACTTCTCGCCCGGCGGCACCGTCGACCGCGTGGCCAACTACGGCATGCAGGACGGAAGGGTGTTCGACTACGTTTCGCGCACCACGCCGGCGCCGGGCGGCCACGACGACGGCATCCTGAAGATGCTGTTCCGCAACCTCGGAACGAAGCAGATCTTCGGAGACGGCTGAGCGGCGAGCGGAAGGTTCCGCCCACCGCAGCCGATGTTACTGCGCCGCCAGCACGGCGAGCAGCAGCAGCGCCACGATGTTGGTGATCTTGATCGCCGGGTTCACGGCCGGACCGGCCGTGTCCTTGTAGGGATCGCCGACGGTGTCGCCGGTGACAGCGGCCTTGTGCGCCTCCGACCCCTTGACGTGCTTGACGCCGTCCTTGTCGACGAAGCCGTCCTCGATCGCCTTCTTGGCGTTGTCCCAGGCGCCGCCGCCCGAGGTCATCGAGATGGCGACGAAGAGGCCGTTGACGATGACGCCGAGCAGCATGGCACCGACGGCCGAGAAGGCCGCGCTCTTGCCCGCCGCCCCGCCGCCGGCGATGACGTAGATCACGAAGAAGAGCACGATCGGCGACAGCACCGGCAGCAGCGACGGGATGATCATCTCCTTGATCGCCGCCGCGTCAGCAGGTCGACGGCCGCGCGTAGTCCGGACGCTCGGTGCCCTTCATGATGCCGGGCTTCGCCTTGAACTGGCGCCGCACCTCCTCGACGATGGAGCCGGCGGCGCGACCGACAGCCGTCATCGCGATGCCGCCGAACAGGTAGGGGATGAGGCCGCCGAGCAGCAGGCCGACCACGACGTAGGGATTGGCGAGCGAGAAGTCGGGGTGAACGCCCTTGAAGTAGTAGAACGCCGTCGAGCCCTGCTTGTTGGCCTCGTCGATGAAGTGCTGCAGGTCGTAGCTGTAGGCGGCAAACAGCACCAGCGCGCCGAGGCCCGCCGAGCCGATGGCGTAGCCCTTGGTCACGGCCTTGGTGGTGTTGCCGACGGCGTCGAGCGCATCGGTCGAGCGGCGCACCTCCTTGGGCAGACCCGCCATCTCGGCGATGCCGCCGGCGTTGTCGGTGACGGGACCGAAGGCGTCGAGCGCGACGACCACGCCGGCGAGGCCGAGCATCGTCGTCGTCGCGATCGCCGTGCCGAACAGGCCGGCGAGCTTGTAGGTGGCGAGGATGCCGCCGACGATGACGAGCGTCGGCAGCGCGGTCGACTTCGAGCGACACGGCGAGGCCCTGGATGACGTTGGTGCCGTGGCCGGTGACCGAGGCCTGGCGATCGAGCGCACCGGCTTGTAGCCGATGCCCGGTGTAGTACTCGGTGATCCAGACGATGAGGCCGGTCACGACCAGACCGACGAGGCCGCACAGGAACAGGTTGCAGGCCGGTGATCGACGTGCCCGCAGCCGTGCCGACCTCGCCGAAGCCGCCGAGCACGTAGTGCGTTGCCGCGTAGAGGCCGCCGACCGACAGCACGGCCGACGCGATGAAGCCGCTGTAGAGCGCGCCCATGATCGAGTTGTTGGCGCCGAGCTTGACGAAGAAGGTGCCGATGATCGAGGTGATGATGCAGGCGCCGCAGATCGCCAGCGGATAGATCATCAGCTGCTGAGGTTCGCCTGGCCGCCGAAGAAGATGGCAGCGAGCACCATGGTCGCGACGACGGTCACCGCGTAGGTCTCGAACAGGTCGGCGGCCATGCCGGCGCAATCGCCGACGTTGTCGCCCACGTTGTCGGCGATGGTCGCCGGGTTGCGCGGATCGTCCTCGGGAATGCCGGCCTCGACCTTGCCGACGAGGTCGCCGCCGACGTCGGCGCCCTTGGTGAAGATGCCGCCGCCGAGACGGGCGAAGATGGAGATGAGCGAGGCGCCGAAGCCGAGCGCGACGAGCGCGTCGGTCACGGTGCGATCATCGGGCGCGAAGCCGAGCCCGCTCGTCAGGACGAGGAAGTAGACCGACACGCCGAGCAGGGCCAGGCCGGCGACCAGCATGCCCGTGACCGCACCCGACTTGAAGGCGATGTCGAGGCCGCGCGCCAGCGAGTGGGTCGCCGCCTGCGCCGTGCGCACGTTGGCGCGCACCGAGACGTTCATGCCGATGTAGCCGGCGAGCCCCGACAGGATGGCGCCAATCAGGAAGCCGACGGCGACGAGCGGCCCAAGCAGCAGCCACGCAGCGAGGAAGATGACGACGCCGACGATGGCGATCGTCGTGTACTGGCGGTTGAGGTAGGCCTGTGCGCCCTCGCGGATGGCGGCGGCGATCTCCTGCATGCGCGCCGTTGCCGGCGTCCGCGTTCATCACGTTGCGGATGGTGTATGCGGCATAGACAAGCGCCAGCGCGCCGCAAGCGACGATAGCCCACAAAATCTCAGTCATCCGAAGTCCCCTTTGGCGGCCAGCGCGTTCCGCGGCAACCGGAGGGTCAGCCGCCTCTTGTCTCGCATCTCGGGCGAGATTCGCGCGGACCATGCCAAAAGTGTGGACCCGTTGCAACACAAGCGGTGAGCGCCGGATCGACGCAATTTCGCGGGCAAAAACGATTTGCGGGCGCCACGGTGTGGCGCCCGCTCACCAAGCTCTATCAGGTGCTACCAGCGGCGATGCCAACCGCGACGGCCCCAGCCGCCGTAGCCCCAGCCCAGCCCGCCCCAGTAGGGATATGGCCGATAGTAGTAGCCATAGACCGGGGGATAAAAACCGTAACCGTAGTAGCCGCCCCACGGGCGATAGCCGCGGTAGCCATAGCCGCCCCAGCCCCGACGGCCCCAGCCGCCGCGCCATCTCACCTTGTCGACCATGGCTTGCGCTTGGCCGACGGCCTGTTTTTGGACGAGCGCCTGTGCGCTGGTCGCTGACGCCGGGGTTTGGCCGGCAAACAGTAGAAGCAGCGCAAATATCGATGCGAATGCGAGTTTCATGCGGGATCTCCCAGTTTGCGTTTGGGACGATAGTGAATATAGGAACGAGAAGTTGCACTTGCTCGTCGGGGAACCTTCAGGAGGGGGTGATAGTTGGCCAGCTGCGTTCGGCTGGCAGCCCCGGCTTTCGAGCATGAGAGGCCCAAAAGGCGTGCCCATCCAGGATCGTCTCAGCAATGCGCAAGGGGGACAGGCGTTCGCCAACTTGGCGCGTGCCTTCCACCTGCCTCCTACCAAAGTCGAGGCCGCGGTCGGGGCCATGGTGACCTCGCTCATCCCGCAGATCGAGGGGAAGGTGCGGTCGCGGCGCTTCCTCGTCAGGCTCATCGAGCTGTTCAGCAAGGGCCTACATCATCAGGTGCTCGAAAACCCGACGATGCTCGGCGCCACCTCGACCCAGGTTCTCGGCAACGACGCGCTGAACGTGATCGCCGGGCGCGAGGCAACCAAGAAGATCGCGCGCGACGCGGCGGCGCATGCCGGCGTCAGCGAAATGATCGCGGAGTATCTGCTCCCGGTCGTTGCCGCCATGCTGGTGGGGGCGCTGGCGGAAAAGAGCCGCGAGGGCCTCGAGAGACTGGCGCGCGGCGATATTGGTGAGAGCGGCATGGCGACCACTGACAATGACGCGGCCCCAGTCGTCAGGGCGTTGCCGCAGGTCGCCGCAAGCGGCGGCGGCTTTACCGGAAGCACCGTTGGCGGGGTCGGCCTTGCGAGCCCGGCCGGCATATCGAGCCGGCTCGTCGGGCTCGCGGACAGCATCCGCGAGGGCATTCCGCTGCCCGGCGGTCGCGATGCCGCCGAGGCGACCCGCCGCGTGCTGGCACCATACCTGGCGTTGCCGAGAGGGCCGCTCGACTGGATCGCCCGGCTGCGCGCACTGGGCGCAGGCGCGTTCAAGACGGCGCGAGCCCGCAAGCGCTGAGCCCGCGGGCGGAGGCGGCTAATTGGGGCAGAAGAACCGGCCGGCTAGCGGCAGGGCCGAGCCTCGGCGTCGCAGTACCAGCCGCCCGACGACCGCGAGCATTTCAGCCGCTGACCGGCAGCACGCCCATAGCGGGCCCAATCGCTTCCGTATTCGAGGTCGGTGAATTCCTGCCACGAACGGATCGCCGCTCGCTGCGCGGTGCCCTGGCTATTCTGCGCGCCGCTCGAGCCGTAGTGCCAGTGATCGGCCATGCACAGGCGCCCGCCCTCGCGGCGCAAGGCGTGTATGGTCGCGAGACCCGTATTGTCAGCCTGCGACGGCGCCCCCCCGACGGTCAGCGCGGCTGCAGCCGCGACCAAGCCCAAAACGACCTTGAAACCCATTGCTCCCCCCGTAGCTCCCAAGCCACCCGGCGCGAGAGAGTGCCAGATTCCTGACGCATCCTCGATAGCTGCGTGGGCTGCAGGCCGTTGAATATGCAGGCTGAGCGGCAAACCAGTCACATCGGACGTCAGCTTTGCCGGATACGGAGGATCCTTCGTCAGCCTTAGAGCAGCGGCTCTTCGTAGACCCGCTTGCCGTCGGCCATCAGGCCCTTGATGCCGGCGTTGCCGGCGGCGTCGACGGCGATGAGGGCGTCGATTTTCTTCTCGCCCACCATCTTCTCCAGATCCCGGCCGGCGCCCTCGGGCACGAAGAAGTCCTCGATTCCGTAGCGGATGCTGGCCTGCCCGGGCCCGTTGGGGGTCGGCGCGGAGGCGTACTCGACGCGGCCCTTGATGAACACCTGATCTGCAGGAAGGTTTTCCGGCATCGTGGTGCTGGACGTCAGAGGGCGCCAGCGCTCGCCATTCTTCTGCAGCGTCACGTAGATGACGGAGCCGCGCCGTATCGGGGGCGGGCCCTCGGTGATCGGCACGCGCGAGATGTCGTAGCCGAGCGCGACGTAGTCGCCGCGGAAGAGCGAGCGCGGATCGACGGGGATCACCTCGAGCACAATCTCTTGCCCGGTCGAGAGGAGGTGGGCGCGCTGCCAGATCATCCAGCCGAGGACAGCCGCCTGCGCCAGCGCGACGGCGGCGATGCCGATCCACATGTTGCGGCGCCCGGTGCCCATCATGGCGCAGCCTCCAGTCCCGGGTTCGCGCGCGAATGCAGGCGATAGGCGGCGGCCGCAAGCAGGATCACGATGGCGCCGGCCGAGAGGAAGAACAGCGAGGAGCCGAGCAGCGTGCCAACCGTCTTGAAGTAGAGCGCCAGCACCTCGATGGAGAAGCCGACGTAGCCGAGCCAGAGCAGCGCGCCGTTGCTGGTCTTGAGCCCGATCCAGATGCCGCCGACGACGAGCGCGAGCGTCACGATCGCCAATAGGATCAGGTTGTCGAGCGGAGCGGTCTCGATGAATTGCAGCGCAAACAGCCCCGCAAACGCTATCGCCATACCGTAGGCGATGGCCGCCGCGCCCCACGTGCGCCAGCGCCCGAAGATCACGGGGCCAGCCAGTCCCGTGGCCGCAATGATAAGGCCGATCGCGACCACCACGCTGTGCCCATGGCCGTCCAACAGGAAGTAGCCGATGGTTACGATCCAGATGCTGACGACGATCGCGGCAAGGTGCAGCCCGGGGATCCATTCGCGCCACAGCATGGCCGCCGCGACCGCGCCCCAGCCGATCAGGAACGGCCAGTGCACTCGGTTGGTGTCGGACATTTCCCAGCCGCTCCACAAACCCATCAGCAGCAACGCGAGCGCGAGTGCCGGGTTGGAGCGCAGGACGACCCCCGCCAGGAACGCGCCGAGCGCCCATGTGAGCACGGCATCGGGCGCGTGGCCGCTGATGTGGAACATCTGCGCGATCAGCATGATGCCGGCGCCGAACAGCGCCACACCGGTGAGGATCGCGGCGTGCGCGAACGCGGGGTGGTCGCGGTCGAACAGCAGGCCGGCAACGCCGTAGGCTCCGAACAGGCCGCCGAAGATGAGCGCGAGCCGCAACAGCCGCGCCATCTCGTTCCAGTGCGCCGCGACGAAGCTCATGGCGCCGAAGCCGATCAGCACCGCGCCGAGGATGCCAAGCACGGGCGCAAGCTCGACGCTGCGGCTGCGGCTGGCTACGTCGCTGCGGATGGAGGCTGCGGCATCGGTGGAAATCCAGCCGGCCTCGCGCCAGCGCGCGAGGTCACGGTCGAGACGCCTCGCATAGCGCGACATTGGGAGGGCACCCGGTGGAAGATCAAGCGGGCGCACGATAGCCGCGGGGCGAAAGCAAAACAATGACGGCATTTCGGCCGCTTTGCGACGCGGTAAACGCGGGCGGTGAATCGGCGCATTGTGCCATCCATCGAGGCCCCGCATTGAGACCAGGAGCGTTTTCCTCTAGCGTCCGCCGCCATGACAGATCGGCAGCCCATTCACGTTATCGGCGGCGGCCTCGCGGGCTCCGAGGCGGCCTGGCAGATCACAGCCGCCGGCGTGCCCGTGGTGATCCACGAGATGCGCCCCGAGCGGATGACGGACGCGCACAAGACGGACGCGTTCGCCGAGCTCGTGTGCTCAAACTCCTTCCGTTCCGACGACTGGGAGACGAGCGCCATCGGGCTGTTGCACGAGGAGATGCGGCGCGCGGGCTCCCTCATCCTCGCGGCCGCCGACCGCCACAAGCTACCGGCGGGAGGCGCACTCGCCGTGGACCGCGATGCCTTCGCGGCGGAGGTGACGCAGCGCCTGCGCGCCCATCCCCTCGTTACGGTGGAGCGCGGCGAGGTCGCCGGCCTGCCGCCCGCCGACTGGGACAGCGTCATCGTTGCAACGGGGCCGCTCACCTCGCCGGGACTGAGCGCCGCCGTGCAGGCGCTGACCGGCGAGGGCGAGCTTGCCTTTTTCGATGCCATAGCCCCGGTCGTGCACCGCGAGTCGATCGATATGTCGGTCGCCTGGGCGCAGTCGCGCTACGACAAGGCGGGCCCTGCCGGCACCGGCGCCGACTACCTCAACTGCCCCATGACCAAGCAGGAGTACGAGGCGTTCATCGCCGCGCTGCTCGAGGGCGAGAAGACGAGCTTCAAGGAGTGGGAGGCCTCGACGCCCTACTTCGACGGCTGCCTGCCGATCGAGGTCATGGCCGAGCGCGGGCCGGAAACATTGCGCTTCGGGCCAATGAAACCCGTGGGCCTCTCCGATCCGCACAAGGGCGGCGCGCGCGCTTACGCCGTGGTGCAGCTGCGCCAGGACAACGCGCTCGGCTCGCTGTGGAACATGGTCGGTTTCCAGACCAAGCTGAAACACGCCGAGCAGGTGCGCATCTTCCGCATGATCCCGGGTCTCAAAGAGGCCGAGTTCGCGCGCCTCGGCGGGCTGCACCGCAACACCTTCCTCAACAGCCCCAAGCTCCTCGATCAAACGCTGCGCTTGCGCGCCGAGCCGCGGCTGCGCTTCGCCGGCCAGATCACCGGCGTCGAAGGCTACGTCGAGAGCGCCGCGATCGGCCTGCTCGCGGGACGGCTCGCCGCGGCGGAGCGTTCAGGCCACGCGTGCGTGCCGCCGCCCGCCACCACCGCGCTCGGCGCGCTGCTCGGCCACATCACCGGCGGCCACATCCTCGTCGATGGAGAGCAAGACGGCGAGGGCGCGCCGCGCGCGCGCTCGTTCCAGCCGATGAATATCAACTACGGCCTGCTGCCGCCCGCGCTGCTTCCCGACAAAGACGGCGGCGGCAAGCGCATCAAGGGCAAGGACAAGACGCGCGCGAAGCGCCATGCCGTGTCGCTACGGGCGCTGGCCGATCTCGAAGCCTGGCTTGGTGTCAGAAGCGCGCCTCAGGCAGCCGCCGAGTGACCGCGCCGCAGCTCGGCTATTCGACCGCGCGTCCGTCCGCGTGGTTGACAGGCGCCTCGACGCCCGCGCGCGGACGCACCGGCGCGGCATACTTGCCAAGCACGGAGCGCGCCTTGTCGACGACGGCGTCCGCGATCGCGGCTTGCCCTTCGGCGGTGGGGTGGAAGGCGCCCGAATAGGTCGAGGCCAGCACGAGCTGGAACCATTGCAGCGCGTTGAGCTTCAGGACCTTCTGCAGCAGCGAGGGCGCGACGTGGAAGTTCGCCGTCATGAACGCATCGTTCGGCGTGCGGAACCAGCGCTGGCGCGAGGCATAGGCTCGGAAGTCGGCGGGGCTGTAGGGGCGCCAGCCGGCGTCGGTCTTGCGCGGCAGCCGCAGCTCGTTGGCGATGTCGCCGCCGTCGTAGGCCTCGCCGGCGCAGATACCGCGGCCGATGAACTCGCGGCGATGCGAGGACACGAACGTCCAATGGTACTCCTGCGCGGCATCCGCCATCGCACGGTTGAGCTTGTCGGCGATCCAGGTGCCGGTGCGCACCTTCGCCTCGCTCAGCTTGAAATCGGACAGCACCTCCATGCCCGCACGACCGTCCGGGCAGGTCTCGCTGCCGTCCCCGAGCAGCGCGAGCTCCGGGTAGGCAGTGAGGATCACGCGGTCAGATTCTTCCCACGGGATGTGCAGCAGATAATGGATTGCGCGGTTCAGCGACTTGTAGCGCAGGATCAACGCTCCGAGCTGCGCGCTCGCCTCATTGAGCCCGTGCACCTGGCCGAACCAGCCGCCGAGCTTGCGCAGCAGCGATTCATCCGAGAGCACGGCGTTGGCGAGCAGGCGCGAAAAGCCGACGTCGTTGCCACCGACAGAGACGAACATCAGGTCGATCTTGCGCGCGTTGATCGGATCGCACTTGCGCAACACCAGCCCGCCCTTGAGCTCCGGGATGGTGCCGTTCATGTGGTAGGCCTCGGGCAGGTCCTGGGTGGGCGCGTCGTGCTGGCCGCACTGAGCGGAAGCGATGAGCGAGATCTGCGACAGGTCGGGCGGGTTGGGAACCCATTCGTTGCCGGTGTAGCGCAAGAACAGGCCGTAGGTGACCTCCGAGCCAGAGCAGGCAACGCCGACGTAGGTGACGGCGCGGTGCGGATCCTCGACGCCGAGCTCTAGGGCCGCGCGTAACTGATGCGAATAGAGCGAGCGGTGGCACGCCTGGTCGTTCCAGCGCGCGTTCTCCTCCATGAAGTCCTTGTCGCCGATCTGCTGCCAGGAGCCGACTCGCGCCGGGTAGCCGCCAAGATCGTCGCCATCGGCCTTGCGCTTGCCGTAGCTCGCGGCGCGCTCGCGCGAGAAATGCACCGGCACGTCGGGGTTGCCCTCGCCCGAGGCGACGCTGTCGCCCATGCCGACGATGAGCAGGTCGCGCACCTCGATGTCCTCGGTCGCGACCGTGCGTCCGCCGATCTCGACCTCCACCGTCACGCCGCCCGGATAAGGGACGTCGAACTTGACGGCCTCGCTGCACGGCTGCGTGATGACCTTGCCGCGCAGCTCGTTGCCGCCGTGCGGCGCCGACATCCACGTGCAGCTCAAGCCGATCGCCTCGTCGACGTTGTCGACGTGCGCGACAACGCGGTGCGATTTGGGGTTTATGTAGTCTTTGGCGCTTGGGCAAACGAAGCGGTTGGTGCCCGAGTCCCAGCAGGTGCTGCGGAACATGCTCTCGGCCCAGCCGTCCTCGTGGCGTCGGCTCAGCGCCTGCTCCGCCGCGAGCACTGGGTGCCGCAGCCGCTGCTCGGGCGTAAGCGCAAGGTAGGTGGCGCGATGCACTTCGGTATCGGCGGCGTCGGTGAAGAAGCGGAAGGGGTTCTCCACACGCCAAGTGATATCGGGGACCTGCAGCGGGATCACCGGCGCGTCGGGATCGGCGTGCGGCGGCGGCGTTTGCGTGACGGTGTCGGCCGGGGTTGGCGACGGCGAAGAGGGATCGACCTGACTCGCCGCGGAGGTCGCGAGCGCGATCGCGAGCGCCCCCAGCGCCCGCAGCCGACCGATCGATCGGGTCATGCCTTACCTCCGCCTCGCCAGCGCGGCGTTCAGATCTTCCCGCGTACGCTTGACCACCAGAGCCGCCCCACTCGCGCCAGCGGAGAAATGTCGGCCCGCGTGCGAGCGATGTCCGGCCCCAGCCTCTCCAAAGCCGCCAAATAGGGCTCCACGAGGGCGACGGGCAGCACCGCCGGTATGGCTCCGGGAGCGCGGCGCGCGTCCCGGCGCGCCTGCTGCAGCCAGCTGTGCGCGGCTTGGAGCATACGCGGCGCGAGCACTGCCCAATCGTTAACCAGTGCGCCCTGCGACGATGCGTGGCGGCCGGCTGCGGACATCATTGGGACGGAGCGCAGGAGTTGCACGCGGCCGTAGGCTTGCCCCGCTGCAAACATCAGCTTTTCGACGGCTTCGCCGGCCGTGACCCCGAGGATACGCGTGGCCAAACGGAAGGCCGCGCCTTCGGTCTCGTCGAGATACTCCTCGAGCGCGGGGCCGTTCTTGGCGAAGTGCTTGGCGAAATCTGGCTCGAGCGCGCGCGAACGGGCCTCGAGCACCTTCGAGAAGAGCTCCGCCGGCAACGCATGCCGGGCAATCGCCTCGCGCAGAGCATCCGCGACGGGATTGCCGGTCGCCTCGGCTGCGGCACGTCCGGGCTCCAGCACGTCGCGCCACCACTGCAGTCGCATCTGGCCCACCAGAGGCTCGCTCGCGGTGGCGACGACGCGCGCGGCCTCGCCGACGAATGCGGCGAGCGCAATTAGATCGCGGCGCGCTTGGCGCGGGGCCAGACGGGCGGCGAGGTAGCGGTCGAGCGCAGTTGCGCGCGCGGCGGCGTCAACCACGGCGTCCGTCTCGTCCTCGCGGTCGCCGTGCTTTTCCATGATCCAGGTCACTCGACCGCAATGAGGCCGGCGCTCACGTCCCGCCCTTCCGCCAGCAAAACGTTGAAGGTGCGGGCTGCGGCGCCGGTGCTCATGGGCTCGAACCCGATGCGCGCTTCGGCGAACAGCTTACGCACATCCGACGACGGAAACGCATGCGCCGGTCCGGCCCCGAGCAGCACGAACCCCGGCGGCTTGACCTCGCGCAGGAACGCCAAGCAGGCGGCGGCGGTCACGTCCTCGATGCTGTTGACGTCCCAGGCGTAGATGCCGCTCGGCAAGATCATCACCGACCCGCGATGGCTCATGCCGGCGAAGCGAAAGCCGCCGTTGCCGTAGGCGTCGATCGGTGCGCGCTGCGGGTAGTGGGCAGGAGCCGGGCGCATGGAGCCTCCGCCAGTCCTCCGGCCGGCCAAGGCCTCACTTAAGTCTTCTGTGGAGCCTTGGCAGGCTTCGGCGAAGCCGTGGCCTTGGCGGCAGCAGGTTCTTTGGTCTTTGCGGTAGCTTCCTTCGCCTTTGCTGCCTGGCCGATGGTATCACGCTTGACGCCGAGGTAGCCCAGGAGCGGCGCGGCGATGAAAATCGACGAGTAGGTTCCGATGACGATGCCGAACAGCATCGCGAAGGAGAAGTTGCGGATCACCTCGCCGCCGAAGATTAGCAGCGCAAGAATGCCTGCAATCGCCGTCATGCCGGTCAGGATGGTGCGCGACAAGGTCTCGTTAATCGAGATGTTGAGCAGCTCGTCGAGATTCATGCGTTTGAACTTGCGCAGATTCTCGCGAATGCGGTCCGACACGACGACTGAGTCGTTCACCGAGTAGCCGAGAATGGTCAACAGCGCGGCGACGATCGACAGATCGAAATCGAGCTGCAGGAGCGAGAACAATCCCACCGTCACCAGCACGTCGTGCAAAAGCGCGATCACGCAGCCGGCGGCGAACTGCCACTCGAAGCGGAACCAGACGTAGACGATGATGGCGAGAATCGAGGAGAACACCGCGATGATACCGGTGCGCCGCAGCTCGCTAGACACTGCCGGTCCGACGACCTCGATGCGGCGCTGCGTGAATCCGTCGCCCAGCGCCTCGACGACCTTCTTCATCGCGACCTGCTGCGCGGCCTCGCCGCCCGGCTGCTGCTCGACCCGGATCAGCACGTCGGTGTCGGCGCCGAAGCTCTGGATCTGCACGGCGCCGATGCCGAGCCCGTTGAGCTTCGTGCGGATATCGTGGAGATCGGCGGCGCCGTTCTTCGACTGCACCTCGATCAGCGAGCCGCCCTTGAAATCGACGCCGTAGTTGAGCCCGCGTGTGAAGTAGAGGCCGAGCGAGGCCGCCATGAAAAGGATCGACAGCGCGAGGCAGATGCCCTTGTAGCGCATGAAGTTGATCCGCAGGTCGTGCGGGAAAAAGTCGAAACCCTTGAAGTCGGGAAGGGGAAAGAACATCGCTTGCCTCTCTAGACCGGCACTTCGACGATACGGCCCTTGCTCTTCGCCGCCTTGAGCCAGAGGACGACGAGGAGCCGGGTCACGGTGACCGCCGAGAACACGGACGTCAGAATGCCGATGGTCAGCGTCACGGCGAAGCCGCGGATCGGACCAGAGCCGAGCCAGAACATGATGACGGCGGCGGCTAGCGTCGTGAGCTGGCTGTCGAAGATGGTGATGAACGCGCGCTGGAAGCCCTGCTCGATCGCCGCGATCGGCGTCTTGCCCGAACGCAGCTCCTCGCGGATGCGCTCGTAGATGAGCACGTTGGCGTCGACGGCCATGCCGATCGTCAGCACGAAGCCGGCGATGCCCGGCAGCGTCAGCGTGGTGCCGATAAGGGTCATCGCGGCGACGATCAGGAAGCCGTGCACGAGCAGGCCGATGACCGCGAATACGCCGAACGTCCCGTAGGCGACGATGGTCAGGATGCCGGTCAGAACACAGCCTACGAGGCCCGCGAGCTTGCCGGCCTCGATGGAATCGGCGCCGAGCGACGGCCCGACCGTGCGCTCTTCCACGATGGTCAGCTTGGTTGGGAGCGCGCCGGAGCGCAGCTGCACCGCGAGCGTGGTCGCGGAATCGACCGTGAAGCTGCCCGAGATCTGCCCCGAGCCGCCGAGGATCGGTTCGCGCACCACCGGCGCCGACAGCACCTTGTCGTCGAGCACGATAGCAAACGGCGAGCCTACGTTGTCCTTGGTGAAGGTGCCGAACTTTCGCGCGCCCGACTGGTTGAAGCGGAACGAGATGATCGGCTCGTTGGTGCGCGAGTCAAAGCCCGGTTGCGCGTCGACGAGGTCCTCGCCGGAGACGACAGGGGACTTCCTGCAGCACATAGGAGCGGCCGCCTTCCGCATCGGTCGACGGGTACACCTTGTAGCCGAGCGGCACGCGCGTCTGCTTTGCCTCCTCCGCCGACACCGTCGGGTGCACGGAGTGGAAGGTGAGCTTCGCCGTCTGGCCGATGAGGTCCTTGAGTTGCTTGGTGTCCTGCAGGCCCGGGAACTGCACCAGGATGCGGTCGTTACCCTGGCGCACCACCGTCGACTCGGCCGTTCCCATGGCGTTGACGCGGCGGTTCACTGTCTCGATGGCCGCACTCGCCGCGCTCGATACGCGGTGCTGGATGCCCTGCTCGGTCGGGCGCAGCGTGATCACGTCGGGTGGCACCTTCTCGAGCGCGATGTCGTTGCCGCCGGTGCCCAGGATCGCATTGCCGATGGGCTGCACGAGCTTCTTCAAGGCCGCGTAGGCCTTGTCCAGATCCTCGGGCTTGGAGATCTTCACCTGCACCGAGTTGCCGCTGACGGCGAGACCGCTAAAGCCGATCTTTGCCTCGCGCAGCTGCTTGCGCGCGTCATCGCGCAGCGTCGATAGCCAGTCCTTCTCCAGCTCGTTGGTGTCCATGGCGAGCAGAAGGTGCGCGCCGCCCCGCAGGTCGAGGCCGAGCGGGAGCTGGCGGTGGGGCAACCACCATGGCCATTGCTCCACCGTCTCCTTTGAAAAGAAGTTCGGGAGCGTGAAGACGACGCCGGCGAGGCACGTCAGCACGATCAGGACGATTTTCCAGGGTTGGAAGTGCAGCATCGCTTCGACAATCTCGTTTTAGGTTTGTGCCCGATTGGCGGATCGGCGTCTTAGGTGGACTCTTTGGTGATCTCGCCCTTGGCGCGCACGTCCATCAGCGTCGATTTCAGCACCCGCACGCGCATGCTGTCGGACAGCTCGACCTCGACCTCATCGGAGTTGTCGGCCGCTTTTGTGACCTTGCCCACGAAGCCGCCCGAGGTAATGACGGTGTCGCCGCGACGCACGCTCTGCACCAGTGCACGATGGTCCTTGGCGCGCTGCTGCTGGGGCCGGATGACCAGGAAGTAGAAGATCACGATCATGACCAGCATGGGGAAAAGCAGCCCCCCTGCTCCACCCAATAGATCGTTGGCGCCCGCGGCCTGCGCGTATGCTGGCGTGATGAACATTACGTCCGTCCCCTTGCGGAAGTTGGCAACAGAGGTTGAGCCTGCGCGAGCGCAGCCGTCCGGCGCCTGCCGTGCCTGAAAGCGCCGTGACTATAGTGCCGTGCGGCAGCTTTGCAACTATCGCCAGGCGCAAGCGCAACGGCAGAAGCCGGGTGACTTCGCCGCCGCTCGCGCTATAGAAGCAGCCATGCGGCCGAACAAGCAAAATCGGCTCGCTGGCGGCCATTTGCGGGACTGCAAGATGAACGACGAAACCGCCCTCCTTGCACGGCTCGAGCGGCTCGCCACCGCGCTCGAAAGGTTGGCCGCGCCGGTACCAGCCGCGCCAGATTTCGACGCCGCGGAGGCGTTCATTTGGCAGCCCGACCGCGACGGCCTGGATCCCGTCGGTACCGTGAACCGCGTTTCGCTTGAGCTCCTGAAGGGCCTCGACGGCGTGGCACCTCAGCTTGTCGTGAACACGGAGCGCTTCGCCCGCCGCCTCCCCGCCAACAACGCGCTCTTGTGGGGCGCGCGCGGCATGGGCAAATCGTCCCTCGTGAAGGCGGTGCATGCGGACGTGCGCTCGCGGCTGCGAAAGGAGCTTTCCGCGCAAGCGAGCGACCTCAAGCTCGTCGAGATCCACCGTGAGGACATCGCCTCGCTGCCGCGCTGTCTCGCAGCCCTGCGCAAGAGCGCGCACCGCTTCATCGTCTTTTGCGACGACCTCTCCTTCGACAAGGAGGACACGAGCTACAAATCCCTGAAGGCGGTGCTTGAGGGCGGCATCGAAGGCCGGCCCGAGAACGTGATCTTCTACGCCACCTCCAACCGCCGGCACCTGATGCCGCGCGAGATGGTCGAGAACGAGCGCTCGACCGCCATCAACCCGTCGGAGGCGGTGGAGGAGAAGGTCTCGCTGTCGGACCGCTTCGGGCTATGGCTCGGTTTCCACAACTGCAGCCAGGACGACTTCCTCGACATGGTGCGCGGCTACGCGGCGCACTATCGGCTGAAGGTCAAGGACGAGGAGCTGGTGCGCGAGGCGCTGGAGTGGAGCATGGGCCGCGGCGCACGCTCTGGTCGCGTCGCCTGGCAGTTCACGCAAGCTCTTGCCGGCCGGCTCGGCAAGCGGCTGGAGCCGTGAGGCTGCCGACTTTGGTGCCGCAACAATGGCTCTCCTCACGTTAGCGTGGGGGAGGCCACACCATGACCAAGCAGCAGCGCCCGACGACGAGCAAGGCCAAGACGAACAAGCGCGGTTCCCGCGCTGCCGCGAAGAAGAAGTGGTCGCAGTGCATGACTCGGCATGGCGACGCACTCGATCTCGAAGCGAGCGTCTTCACCAAAGACGATCCCGAGGCGATCGCCGCCTCGCTCAAACGCTTGCCCCAGCGCAGCCGGCGGTGCAAGTCCGAGCCCTACCGTTCCGCCATGTCGATGCTGACGTTCTACATCAATCACGCGGGCGCACACCTTCCGCAAACGCGCGGCCGCGTGCCGGAGCGTGCTAAGGCCGCGCTGCGTGAAGCCTGCGGGCGCCGTTGAGCGCTCGTCGCGCGAGCCAACACCAGAATCAGACCCTTGATCTGACACCGGCGAACTCCTCTACAGCCGCTCGAGGAACGGCACCGGATCGACGGGCTTGGAGCCCTGCCGCAGCTCGAAGTGCACCTGCGGCTGATCGACGGAGCCCGTGCGCCCGGCCCTGGCGATGACCTGGCCGCGCTGCACCTTGTCGCCGCGCTTCACCGTCAGCTCGTCGTTGTGCGCGTACGCCGTCACCCAGCCGTTGTCGTGACGCAAGAGCACGAGGTTGCCGTAGCCCTTGAGCTCGGAGCCCGCATAGGCGACGACACCGCTCTCGGCCGCATGCACGGCGGTGCCCTGCGGCACCGACAGGTTGATGCCGTCGTTGTGGGTGCCGTCGTTGCGCTGACCGAAGCCGGTGATGATCTTGCCATTGACCGGCCAACGCAGCTTGTCGCTGGCGACGCTGCCGCGCTGCGCCGGCGGCGGGCTGATGGCGCCGGTCGACGACACGTCCTCGCTGCGCGAGGCCACGCGTGTGTCGCGGCGGTTGATGACGGTCGGGTCCTGCGACGTGCCGGGAGGCGGCGCGCTCGCGTCGGCGACGTCGGACGAAGGCGGGGCAGACTGCGCACCGCCCGGAACCTTCAGCACCGTGCCGGCGCGTACCCCGCGCGGATCGTTGATCCCGTTGGCGAGCTGCAACTCGGCGGCGGGCACGCCATAGGTGCGCGAGATGCCGTAGACGGACTCACCCTGCCGCATGGTGTAGGAGCCGTTGTACTTCGCCTGCAGGTCCGCGGGTACGCTCGGGGGCGCCGGCGGCGGCTGCACGCTCGCGAACTGGCGCGGCTCGTCATGGCGCACGGCGTAGCCTTCGGGCAGATAGATCTTCTGGCCCGGCTGCAGGCTGGGATTGCTGAGGCCGTTGACGTCCATCAGCTCGGCCACCGAGACGTGATGGCGCCGGGACAGCTTGTAGAGCGTGTCACCCGGCTGCACGTCGACGCTCTCGCCGCGGCGCAGGGCCGGCGGCGGCGTGCGCGTGGCCGCACCCTGGTTGTAGGGCTGCGCATTGCGCTGCTCGTACTGCTGCTGCCCGCGCTGATCGTTGGGCTGCTGGCCGCGCTGATCGTACTGGTTGCGCTGGTCATACGGCTGCGGGCCGCGCTGGTCGTAGCTGGTCGACCCCGGCGGCGGATCGGGAAGGGTCGCAACGGCGACACGGCTATCCGAATTGGAGCGCGGCGGAGAATAGGCCTGGCCGGACTGGCCGTCGTTGCCGAGATAGTTGGGGCCGCGGTTGCCCGCATCCGCCGACTGCACGGACGACGTCTGGTCCTTCTTGTCGTCGGTGAGACTGAAGCCGGGGAGATCGAAGCGGCTGATCGAGGCGCTGCATCCGCCAGAAAGGGCGGCGATCAGCATGGCGGCTGCGCAGCGGGCGGGGAAAGCATTCGTGCTTCCGCCGCGATGGGAAAGCTTAAAACGCATCATGATACGCACCTTTACTGCCAACCTTTGATTAACCGTTAAGGGGTTAAAGAGGCCTTAACGGGCGGCAGAATTGCGCAAGAGTTCATCAGTCAGCTTTGGCTCGGGTTGCAGCGACGACTGCCGAAATCGCGCCGACGCTCGAGCACATCAGAGGTACGTCGCGATTGTGCTGCGATGAGGACGCCGCCGCGACAAGATGGCGGCGGAGCGATGGCGCTCAAGCGCGGCGGCTGCCCTTGCCGGTATCGCCCGAAGGAAACGCGGTCTGCAGCGCCTCGCAGGTATCGGCGTCGGTGAGGTCGAGCATCAAGGGCGTGATCGAGATGCGCCCCTCGTCGATGGCGCCGAGGTCGGTGCCCTTGACGATCTTCGAGGGCGGCCGCTCGAAGCCGAACCAGAAGTAGGGCGTACCCCAGGGGTCATTGCGCTTGTCGATGTTCAGAAGCGCCTGGTCGCGGCGCCCCTGCCGTGTCACCTCGATGCCGGTGACCTCGCGCGGCGGGCGCGGCGGGTAGTTGATGTTGATGACGACGCCCGTCGGCCAGCCGGCGTCGAGCAGCCGGGAAACGATGCCGGGCCCGTGCGTCAGCGGCGTCTGCCAGTAGATGGTGCCCTCGCCGATGGAGCCGCCGGTCTGGCTCATGGCGATGGAGCGGATGCCGAGCAGCGAGCCCTCCATGGCCGCCGCGATGGTCCCTGAGTAGGTCACGTCCTCGGCGAGGTTGGAGCCGTGGTTGACGCCCGACAGCACGAGGTCGGGCGGGCTATCGAGCATGAAGTGGCGCACGCCCATGATCACGCAGTCGGTCGGCGTGCCACGGATGATGAAGGTGCGCTGATCGAGCTGCTTGCAGCGCAAGGGCTCATGCAGCGTCATCGAGTGCGAGGCGCCGCTCTGGTTCACCTCCGGTGCGATAATCCACACGTCCGACGAGATCTGCTCCGCGATCTGGCGCAGCACCTCGAGGCCCTCGGCGCCCCAGCCGTCGTCGTTGGTAATGAGGATCCGCATCGGCTCAGGCGGCCTTCTCGATCTTGGTGAGGCCGCCCATGTAGGGGACGAGCGCGTCGGGGATGACGACCGAGCCGTCGGCCTGCTGGTAGTTCTCCAGGACCGCGATCAGCGTGCGCCCGACGGCGAGACCGGAGCCGTTGAGGGTGTGCACGTACTCCGGCTTGCCGCCCCCCGTGCGACGGAAGCGAGCTTCCATGCGCCGCGCCTGGAAATCGCCGCACACCGAGCACGAGGAGATCTCGCGGTAGGTGTCCTCGCCCGGCAGCCACACCTCGATGTCGTAGGTCTTCTGCGAGGCAAAGCCCATGTCGCCGGTGCAGAGCAGAATAGTGCGGAACGGCAGGCCGAGGCGCTTCAGGACTTCCTCGGCGCAACTCGTCATGCGCTCGTGCTCGGCAGAGCTCTCCTCCGGCGTGGTGATGGAGACGAGCTCGACCTTGGAGAACTGGTGCTGGCGGATCATGCCGCGCGTGTCCTTACCGGCGGCGCCGGCTTCGGAGCGGAAGCAGGGCGTCCACGCGGTGAGACGCATGGGCAGCTTGGCCTCGTCGAGGACTTCCTCGCGCACGAAGTTGGTCAGCGAGACCTCGGCCGTTGGGATGAGCCAAAAGCGCTCTCGCCCCTGTTTTTCCATTACTCGTTCGGCAATATGCCGGTCTTCCTGATCATAGAACTCATCAATCGACTGCTTCATCTCAGCTTCGCTGGCTTTGGCAACCGCCATGGCGCTAAGTTTTTTCAGTAACGGCAGAACGTCCGATCGAACGTCCTCGAGTTCAAGCTGGCGAGCCGTCTGGAACAGGTCCTCGGCGAACTTCGGCAGGTTCCCGGTGCCGTAGGCCGCGTGGTCCTTGACCAGCAGCGGCACATTATTCTCGACGTAGCCCCATAGTCCGTCTTTCGCCGGCCCCGTGTGCAGATCGAGCATGAAGCTGGCGATGGCGCGCTCGAGCCGTGCCAACGCACCCTTCAAAACGACGAAACGTGCGCCCGAAATCTTCGCAGCCGTGGCGAAATCCATGAGCCCCAGCGCCTCGCCCAACTCGAAGTGCGGCTTCGGCTTGAAATCGAACTTCGGCGGCTTACCGACCTTGCGGACTTCCTTGTTATCCTTTTCGTCCTTGCCGACCGGGACGTCGTCGAGCGGCAGGTTGGGAATGACCGAGACCGCGTCGCGCAAGCTGGCGTCGAGTTTACGCTCCTCCTCCTCGCCGGTGCGGATCGTCTCTTTGAGCGCCGCGACCTCGGCGAGCAGCTTCTGGGCGCCGGCCTCGTCCTTCTTCGCCTTCGCCTGCCCGATCTCCTTCGACGCCGCGTTGCGCCGCGCCTGCGCCTCCTGCAGCTTGGTGACGTGGCCGCGCCGCGCCTCGTCGAGCGCTATCAGCTCGGCCGCGGCCGGCGCGAGCCCGCGCTTCTTCAAGCCGGCGTCGAACGCCTCCGCGTTGTCTCTGATCCACTTGATGTCGAACACGGGATATGGCCTCGCAGCGGGCGGTATTTGTTGGGGTGCTATAGGGCGGCTCGGGAGCCCAAGTCCAGCGGCTATGTCGCCGCCGATGACGCCTGCGCGGCCGCTTGCCGGGCCACGACCCGCTCCACCGCCCAGATCGACGCCTCATACAGCAGCATCGTCGGCAGCATCATGGCGAGCATGCTGAACGGGTCGGGCGGCGACAGCACGGCCGCAACCGCGGTGATGCCGAGGATGGCGTAGCGCCGTCCCTTCTTGAGCGTGGCCGGCGTTACCAGCCCAGCGCGCGCGAGCAGCGTCAGCGCCACGGGGAGCTGGAAACAGATCCCGAACCCGATGATGAGGTTCATGATCAGCGCCAGATACTCCGACACCCGCGCCTGCAGGCGGATCTCGATCGGCCCGTTCGTCTCCTGCATCGACAGGAAGAAGTGCATCGCCATGGGCATGACCACGAAATAGACGAGCAGCGCGCCGGCGAGGAACAGGATCGGCGTCGCCACCAGATAGGGCACGAACGCGCTGCGCTCGTTCTTGTAGAGGCCGGGCGCCACGAACTTGTAGATCTGGCTGGCGAGGATCGGGAACGACAGGCACACCGCGCCAAACAGCGCGAGCTTCATCTGCGTGAACAGGAACTCCTGCGGCGCGGTATAGATCATCTCGATCGGCGCAGTGCCGCCTTGCGCCCAGCGGTAGGGCAGCACGAGGAGATAGTAAATCTGCTTGGCGAAGATGAAGCAGACGACGAACGACAGCCCGACCGCCGCCAGCGACCAGATAAGCCGCTTGCGCAGCTCGATCAGGTGATCGAGCAGCGGCGCCTTGGAGGCGTCGATCTCCTCCTGGCCGGGGCGCTTGGTGACGTCGTTCACGGCGCCTCCGGCTCGGGTTTGTCGCGGAGCGGGAGCGCGGGCTTGGCAGCGTCCACCGCTTCCGCCACGATCTCGGGCTCGCGCGGCTTATCCTCCAGCGCGCGGCTCACGTCGCTGCGCGCCGTCATCACGTGCTCGTCGAGCGCGGCGCCGCCCTGCTCGAGCGTGGAGCGCACCTCGCGGCCGACACCCTCGAACTCCTTCTTCAGGTCCTGCAGCTCGGCTTCGCGCAGCGCCTCGTCGAACTGGGCGCGGAACTCGGCTGCATGCCGGCGCACGACGCCGAGATATTTGCCGACGGTGCGCAGAAGGATCGGCAGATCCTTGGGGCCGACCACGATGAGCGCCACGATGGCGAGGATCAGAAGTTTGCTGGAGGTGATGTCGAACATGCGCCGTTCCAGTTGCCGATGCGGCCGGCGTGTTGGGCAAGGTGCGCAAGGCCGGCCGTCGCAGACGCGCGGGAAGCTTGGGCCCCGCGCGACGCGTCAGCTCAACTTGCTGCGGTCGCGGTCGCGCTCGGCCGTTGTCGTCGAGGTATGGTCGATGACCTTGGGCGGCTCGGGCCGCTCTGCGTCCTCGTCCTCGGACAAACCCTTCTTGAAGCTTTTGATGCCCTTGGCGACGTCGCCCATGATGGACGAAATGCGGCCGCTGCCGCCGAAAATCAGCAGCGCGACGAGCGCGAGGATGAGCAGATGCCAGCCGCTCAGGCCCATTGTCGGTTGCTCCTAACACTTTCCAGGTTCGCGGCCACGTTTCGCGGTATTGCAGAAAGCGCGTCGACCCGCAAGGCCGCCAACCCTCACGTATAGCGCTAAGTCGTTACGAAACCATCGCTTTTCTTTTGATGCGCGCGCCGATCAAGGCTGCTTGTCGCGCGGATCTCCTGGCGGCTAATCGCCTTCCTCGAGTTCCTCGTCCTCGGGCTCGTCTTGCGGCTCGTCCTCGTCGAGCGCATCGAGCGGCACCTCGTCGGGCATCAGGGCCGCGATGTCGGTCGGCTCCGGCACCGAGAAATCGGGCGGCAGGTTGCCGTCGAGCAGGCCGGAGGCGCGCAGCTCGGCCAGCCCCGGCAGGTCCTTGATGCTTTCCAGCCCGAAGTGACTGAGGAACGCTGCCGTCGTGCCGTAGGTCACGGGCCGCCCCGGCGCACGCCGGCGCCCGCGTAAGCGCACCCAGCCGGTCTCGAGCAGGATGTCGAGCGTACCGACGGAGGTGGTGACGCCGCGGATCTCCTCGATCTCGGCGCGCGTCACCGGCTGGTGGTAGGCGATTATCGACAGCGTCTCGAGCGCGGCCTTGGACAGGCGCCGCTCCTGCACCGCGAAGCGCTCCAGCAGGTAGGCCAGATCCTGCGCGGTGCGGAATGCCCACTTGCCGGCGACGTGCACGAGATTGACGCCGCGGCCGGCGTAAAAGCCGCGCAGCTCGTCCAGCAGGCCAGCGATGTCCTCGGTCTCGGCGAGATGCGCCTTGAGCCTGGCCTCGTCCAGCGGCTCGGCGGCGGCAAACAGCAGCGCCTCGAGGATGCGCAGCTTCTCGCGATGATCGGCGAAGGGCAGCGCCGCAACGTTGCCGGACAGGCCGCCATGCGGCCCCGGCGCGTCCGCGTCGTCGGGAATGTTGTCGTTCACGTCCTGGCTCGACGGCACCAGGCTCAGGCGAGGCGGGTCCATGCGTTTCTCTCTCGTCATTGGATCAGCTACGCCATTTGCTCTCTACGCTAGGCAATGCGCAGCCATTCGGCGTCGGGTTGGCGCATCCTCATATAGATAGGCTCGAACGGCCCATCCTGCCTTAGCTCGACTCGGCCCTCGCGCGCCATCTCAAGTGTGGCGCCGAACGAGCTCGCAAGCACGGTTCTGCCATCCTCGGCCGGAATCAGGAGCTGCTTGAGGTAGCGCTCGAACTCCATCCAGTCGGTGGCGGAGGCCACGTCGCCCATGAAACGCTCGAGCCGATCGCGCGCATCCTTGATCGACCACACGGGCCGCGCCTTGATCACGTGCCCGACCTTGATGGTGCGGCGGCGCTGGTCGGCGTAGGCGCGCAACAGGTCGTAGATCGTGGCGGTGTGCGCGGTCTCGCGGATGGTCTTGGTGCCCTCGGGCATCCCGCGCTGGAACACGTCGCGCCCGAGCCGCATGCGGTTCATGAGCTCAGCGGCAGCGTCGCGCATGGCCTCGAGCCGCATCAGGCGGAACGACAGCCGGCGCGCCAGCTCCTCGGCGCTTACGTCGGTCGCGTCGCCGGCCTCGCGCGGCAACAGCAGGCGCGACTTGAGGAAGGCGAGCCAAGCGGCCATCACCAGATAGTCGGCGGCGAGCTCGAGCCGCAGTTGCTGCGCTTGCGCAATGAACGAGAGGTACTGGTCGGCGAGCGCCAGCACGGAGATCCTGGCGATGTCGACCTTCTGCGTGCGCGCGAGCGCGAGCAACAGGTCGAGCGGCCCCTCGTAGCCGGCGACGTCCACGATGAGGGCGTCTTCCGAATCGAGGGGCATGCCCACGACGGGCTCCTCCCAAGTCGAGATCGCCTGCGCGCTGGCGTCGGTTTCTGCGCTCATTCTCGCGCTCTTTCTGCGCTCATTCCGAGCTCGTTGATTCGGTCGCCGCGACAGCGGTATCGCGTCCAATCCGCTAATCATATGGTGTTGAGTTTACACTGATTTCAGCATCGTCCGCCGCAGACTTGAGGACGCGGTCGAGGTGCGCCTCGGCAGCAGCCGAATTGAAGGCGTGCACCTTTTTGGTCATGGCGAGCGCCGCCAAATAGCGCTCCAGCGCCCGGCCCGCAAGC
Source organism: uncultured Alphaproteobacteria bacterium (assembly GCA_963726555.1). Classification (GTDB taxonomy): domain Bacteria; phylum Pseudomonadota; class Alphaproteobacteria; order Rhizobiales; family Hyphomicrobiaceae; genus Hyphomicrobium_A. Next base: position 120,727 of record CAVSCT010000005.1, read on the forward strand.
GCAGGCACGCCCGCCGCCGCGGCCTGCATCTCGCTCAAGTTCCCGTTGCAGTGGAGCGCCACGTCGGAGCCCGCCGCAATGACGCGCTGAGCGCGGGCACGCATATCGCCCGACAGGGCCTTCATCGATAGGTCGTCGCTCATCAAGAGCCCGTCAAAGCCGATCTCGTCGCGGATGATCTCACGCGTGACGAGCGCGGACGTGCTCGCCGGCTCGTGCGCATCGATGGCGCGGAACACGACATGCGCCGTCATGGCGGCCGGCATTCGGCTCAGAGCCTTGAACGGCGCGAAGTCCGTCGCCGACAGCTCCGCGCGGCTCGCGTCGACGACGGGCAGTGCGAGATGGCTATCCGCCGTCGCGCGGCCGTGTCCGGGGATGTGCTTGATCACGGGCAGTACGCCGCCGGCCATCAGGCCGTCCGCCACGGCTGCGGCGAGCGCGATCACCTGCACAGGATCGGTCCCGTAGGCGCGGTCACCGATAATCTCATGCGAGCCCGCAACCGGCAGATCCACGACGGGCGCGCAGTCAGTGTTGATGCCGAGCGCCTTCAAATCTTCGGCCATGAGTCGCGCGACGGCGAAGGCGGCAGCCACCGCGCCCGCCGGATCGAGCTTGAAGTTGCGCCCGAACGCAGCGGCAGGCGGAAGCTTGCGCCCAAGCGGCGGCCGCAGCCGCTGCACGCGACCGCCCTCCTGGTCGATGAGGACGAGCAGCTCGTCCGTGCCGACGGCGGCGCGCACCGCATCGACGAGCGCGCGAATTTGATCGTGGCTGTGCAAATTGCGGGCAAAGAGGATGAGGCCGGCGGGCCGCGTCTCCCTCAGGAAGGTCGCTTCGCGCGGCGATAGCGCGGCACCCGCGACGCCTGAGATCAGAGCGGTGCGCATGGCCCCTCCGCTGGGCAGATCAAGCGCAGCAGGAACGGTCTGCCGGTCATTGGGGGCTTGCGGCGACAGACGCCGGCGTGACGGCTCAGTATGCCGTCACCCAGCAATCCTTGTAGCCCGCGGCCTTGAGCTCGGTGCAGAGCTGCGACGCCTGCGTGCGCGAACCGGGCGGACCGACGAGCAGCCGGTTGAACATGCCCTTGTCGCCGAGGTTGGCCTCCTGCACTTCCGGCGTCTTGTTCGCGAGCACGGCGCCGTACTTCTGCTGCATGTCGGCGAAGCGCTTCAGCGCGTCGAGACGGCTGTTGCCCGACGCCGGGATGGAGGCGAGGACGACGACGTAGCCGTTGGTGCCGCTCGAACCGGCCGTGGGGGCGGCGGCGCCCGGATCGGCCGCGGCGACCTGCTTCTTCGCGGCAGCAGGGGCCTTCGCGGCGGGCGCCGGCGTCTCCTCGATCGCTGCGGCATCGGCCTCGGCCGCCGGAGCCGGCGGTGGGGTCGCGGCCTTCGCCTTGGCGTGTTTTGCCGGCGGATTGACGACCGTCTTGCTGGCCGGCGCTGCCGCGGGCTTCTGCGGCGGCACGGCGGCTGTCGTCACGTTGTTGTTGTTGCCCGGATAGCGGCCGCCGAAACCGTCGATGACCGTGAGGCCCGGCACCGAAACGCCATCGCCGGGAGGAGGAGCGGACTCGGCCGCCGCAGCCGGCGCGGCGGGAGGCACGATCGCCCCGTCGCGACCGACAACGACGGTCTGCACTTTGCGCGTGCCGCTGGTGTCGGTGTCGGCGGGCGTAGCGCTGCCGGTTTCATCGCTGCTGGCAGGAGCGCCGTCGCCAAGACGGCCCATGACCTTGCTGTCGGCGTGCGCGAACTGCTTGCCGCCGGGGTCGGTCGGCATGGTCTTGGCGGGCTCGCTTTCGCCCTTCACGACCGGCGTGGTCGCGTCCGAGGGGGAGCCCAGGATCATCTTGTAGCCTTGCGCCAGCCCGTAACCGAGACCGACGGCGACGACGATCGCGCCCGCGATGCGCAATACCCAGCTTCCACGCCGCGGCTCGTCGTACTCGTATTCGCCTGCCTCGTCTTGGTTGTGGGTAGCCTCGAGCGCGCCCGGATTGTGGGGCTGGTCGAAGCCGTGCTGATTGCCCGGATACGACTGGTGCAGGCCGGCATCGCCGTAGGGTGCCGGAGCGGCATGGACCCATTCGGCCTGCTGCTGCAGCGGATCGGTTCCATATGCGGCCTGCCCACCGTTCGGCGAATAGGTGCCGAGGTCATAGCTGCGTGGGTCAGGTCCACGCAGATCCGCGTGCTGAGCAGGGGCGCCCCATTCGTAGCTCGGAGGCGCGGTGCGCGGCTCTGACGGAGCGGGGAACTGCGGCGCGGCCTGCTGCCGATAGTTCGGCGGATTGGGAGCGACAGGCGCCGGCGCGAAGTTGCGCTGTTGCGGATGGGTTTGCTGGCCATGGCCGAACGGCGGCTGCGTGGCCGGGAACGAGCTATAGTCGGCGGGGCCCGGCTGCGTGATGGGGTCGGGGTTCGGCTGGCGCGCCGGGGGCCGGGCCGCTTGCGGATACTGGGGGACCTGCTGCCCCTGCTGCGGATAGTGATAGGCCGTCTGCGGATCGTAACCGGGGTTCTGCGGCTGCGGATCGGGATAGGCCGCCTGCGGGTAGCTCGGGTTCTGGGGCGCTTGCGGATAGCGGGGCGCGGGAGCCGGAGCTCGCGCGGCGTTACGAGGATCCTGCTCGGCGGCAGGCCGCCGCTGCCCTGGGCTTCCGGGACTAGTCATAGCACCGTGAGAGCGAGCCATCTTGGAGTAACCCCTCAAACATCGTAGCGGAGCAAATACCCCCCGCGAATCACGAGTCTAGCGCATGGAGTTGGGCGCCTCGACGCCAAGCACCTTCAGGCCCGAGGATATCACCTGCTGTGTGGCGGCAATGAGCGCTAACCGTGCTGCAGTCGTAACCCCGTCTTTTGCCTGGATAAATCGCAAATGTGGCAAATCATTGCCTCGGGTCCATTGGGCGTGCAGCATGGACGCCAGCTCATAAAGGTAGAACGCGACGCGGTGCGGCTCCTCCGCCAGCGCGGCCCCGGCCATCAAGCGCGGATAGAACGCGAGCCGCTTGACGAGGTCGATCTCACCTGAATCCGTCAGCTTGGAGAGGTCGGCCCCGCGCACCGCGGCACTCTCGGGCGCCAGCTCCGGAAACACCTCCTGCGCATTGCGGAACACGGACGCGGCGCGCGCATGCGCGTACTGCACGTAGAAGACGGGATTGTCCTTCGACTGCTCGAGCACCTTGGCGAGGTCGAAGTCGAGCGGGGCGTCGTTCTTGCGCATCAGCATCATGAAGCGGACGGGATCGCGCCCGACCTCGTCGATCACGTCGCGCAAGGCGACGAACGTGCCCGCGCGCTTGGACATGCGCACTGGCTCTCCTGCGCGCAAAACCTTGACGAGCTGACACACGAGGATCGCGAAGTCGGCATTGCCGTCCGACAGTGCTGCCATCGCCGACTTAATGCGCGAGATGTAGCCGATGTGATCGGCGCCGAACACGTCGCGGTAGTGGTCGAAGCCGCGCATGAGCTTGTCGTAGTGATAAGCCACATCGCCGGCGAAGTAGGTATAGCTGCCGTCGGATTTCATCAGTGCGCGGTCGACGTCGTCGCCGAATTGGGTCGAGCGGAACAGCGTCTGCTCGCGGTCCTCCCACTCGTCGTTCTCGTGGCCCTTCGGCCGCGGCAGGCGGCCCTCGTAGATGAGCCCGCGCTGGCGCAACGCATCGATCGCCGCCTTGATCTTGTCGGTCTTGCCCGAGGTGAGCGTCGCCTCGGAGAAGAACACGTCGTGCGTGACGTTGAGCGCGGCGAGGTCCGACTTGATCTCCTCGAGCAGCGGCCCGACCGCCGCCGCCTTGACGATAGCAAGCTGCTCGTCCTCGGGCTTCTGCAGCAGGGCGCGGCCGTGCGTCTTGGCGAGCGCCTCCCCGATCGGCTTCAGGTAGTCGCCCGGATAGAGGCCCGACGGAATCTCGCCGATGTCGTCGCCCAGCGCCTCGCGGTAGCGCAGTAGCACCGACTTGGCGAGGATCGTCGACCTGTCCGCCAGCATCGTTGACGTAGTACTCGCGCGTGACCGCGTATCCCGCGAACGCCAGAAGATTGCACAGCGCGTCGCCGAATACGGCGCCGCGGCAGTGACCGACGTGCATGGGCCCGGTCGGGTTGGCGGATACATACTCGACGTTGACGGTCTCGCCCTTGCCGACGCCCGAGCGGCCGTACTCCTCGCCGTCTTGCGAGGATCGTGCCGACGAGCCGCTGCCAGAACGCGGGCTTCATGGTGAGGTTGAGGAAGCCCGGCCCCGCGATCGCCACCGATGCGATGTCGGGATCGCCTTCGAGCTTGGCCTTCAGCTTCTCGGCGATGTCGCGCGGCTTCATGCGCGCGGGCTTGGCCAGCACCATCGCAGCGTTGCTGGAAAGGTCGCCATGGGTCGGATCACGCGGGGTCTCGACCTCGACCTTGGCGACGGCCAAATCGGCGGGAAGCGCGCCTTCGCTCCGCAGGGCTTCGAGCGCCGCCGCAACGCGCTCCTCGACGTGCGCGAACACGTTCATCGGGCTTGAGTTCCTGACCGCTGGTGTGCCGGATAAGTCGCGGCCCGCCTAACGCAAATTGGGGGTGGCGTCAAACAGGCGGCGGTGCTCCCCCAGCGCGTAGCGGTCGGTCATGCCGGCGACGAAGTCGGCGATGAGGCGGGCGAGCCTGCGCTCGTTCAAGCCGTGCGCGGCGGCCTGCCACGCGGGCGGCAGCGCCGCAGGCTCGGCGAGATAGCGGCCGAACAGGTCGCGCACGATGCCCTCGGCGTCGCGCATGACGCTCATGACGCGCTCGTGCCGGTAGACACGTCGAAGCAGGAACGCTTTGAGCCGCGCGATGTCATCGGCCATTGAGCCGGAGAACGCGGCGGTGGCGCTGCCGCTGCGGCGGATGTCGTCGGGCGAGATGGGGGGGACCGCGGCGAGCCGGCGGCGCGTCTCGCCCACGAGGTCGGCGATCATTACGGTGATCATGCGCCGCGTGATCTCGTGCACGCGCCGGCCCTCGTCGTCGTCGACGGCGCGGCCGCGCTGAGCCTCCTCGACCGCGGGGCCGACCAGCGGCTGCGCCTCGAGATCGGCAAGGGCGATGAGGCCCGCACGCAGACCGTCGTCAATGTCGTGTGAAACGTACGCAATGTCGTCGGATAACGCGGCGACTTGCGCCTCGGCGGACGGATAGGTCGCAAGCTCTAGGCTGCGCCAGCGCTCGAGCCCGCGCGCGATCTTTGCCACCGCGCTGGTGGAGCCTTGCGGCTCGGGTCCGTTGTGCTTGGCAAGCCCTTCGAGCGTCTCCCATGTCAGATTGAGGCCGTCGAAGGCGGCGTACTTGCGCTCCCGCACGGTGACGACGCGCAGGCTCTGCGCGTTGTGGTCGAAGCCGCCGAAGGCGTGCATCACCTTGTCCAGCGCGCGCTCGCCCGCGTGTCCGAACGGCGGATGGCCGAGATCGTGCGCGAGCGCGATCGCCTCGGCTAAGTCTTCGTCCAGCCGCAGCTGGCGCGCGATGGTGCGCGCGATCTGCGCCACCTCGAGCGAGTGGGTCAGTCGCGTGCGGTAGTGGTCGCCCTCGTGGAAGACGAACACCTGCGTCTTGTGGGTCAGCCGGCGGAACGCGGTCGCATGCAGGATGCGGTCGCGGTCGCGCTGGAAGGGGCTGCGGGTCGGGCAATCCGATTCGGCATGCAGGCGGCCGCGGCTCGGGATCGCGCTCGCGGCATAGGGCGCCGGGGAGCGTGCACCGGGAGGCAGACCCTCGCCGAAGCCGCCCTCCGGCGGCACATTCCTGTTGGCTGGTACGCTCAAAGGGGCCAATCACTCGCTGCCGGACATTCCCGGGCTTTGACTTGGCCCGGCGCACGCCTATCTTCCTTAAGGTGAGACGCAGGCGCCCGGCAAGGGCACCGCCGTCAAATGCAGGACCCACGACGCATGAGCCACGACGCATGAGCCAATCCGTCACCGTCACCGACCGCGCGGCCAAGCGTATCGCCGAAATCGTTGCCGGCGAGGCGGCGGCGCGCGCGCTCCGCATCAGCGTCGAGGGCGGCGGCTGCTCGGGGTTCCAGTACAAGTTCGACCTCGTGCCGGATGCCGCGCCCGATGATGTGGTACTCGAGCGCTCCGGCGCCACCGTCGTGATCGATCAGGTGTCGCTCGGCTACCTCGCCGGCTCGGAGATCGATTTCGTCGACGATCTCATCGGGGCGTCCTTCCGCATCACGAACCCGAAGGCGACGGCCTCGTGCGGCTGCGGGACGAGCTTCTCCGTCTGAAGCCTGCGCGCTGGAAAGCTCTTCGATTCTGGCTTACGCCTGAGCACGCTTCAGCTCGGGCACCGCCGCACCCATGAAAGTCGCAACCTGGAACATCAACGGCGTAAAGGCGCGGCTCGAATCCGCGCTGGCCTACCTGCGCCAGGCCTCCCCCGACGTGATCTGCCTGCAGGAGATAAAGAGCGTCGACGAGGGCTTCCCCGGCGGCGCCTTCGAGGAGCTCGGCTACAACGTCGCCGTCCACGGGCAGAAGGGTTTCAATGGCGTCGCCATCCTGTCGAAGTTGCCCTTCGACGAGGTCGCCGCGCGGCTGCCGGGCCACGAGGGCGACGACCACTCGCGCTACATCGAGGCGACCGTCTCGACCAAGCGCGGCGTGCTCAAGGTCTCCTCCATCTATGCGCCCAACGGCAACCCCATCGGCGGCGAGAAGTTCGCCTATAAGCTCGGTTGGCTGAAGCGGCTGCAGGAGCACACGCGCGCGCTGCTTGCCGATGAGCTGCCGCTGGTGCTGGCCGGCGACTACAACGTCATCCCCGAGCCGGCCGACGCCAAGCGGCCAGCGGCGTGGACTAATGATGCGCTGTTCCAGCCCGAGAGCCGTGCCGCCTACCGCACGCTGCTCAACGCCGGCCTCACGGATGCGGTGCGGCTGTGCCACCCCGAGCCAGGCCTCTTCACGTTCTGGGACTATCAGGCCGGGTCGTTCCAGAAGGACGACGGCATCCGCATCGACCACCTGCTCTTGTCGCCGCAAGCCGCCGACCGCTTGGTGTCCGCCGGCGTAGACCGCTTTACGCGCGCGTGGGAGCGCCCGTCGGATCACGTGCCGGCGTGGGTGGAGCTCGACCTCTAGCGGCGGCCTCGCCGCCTGTGCCCGTCACTTGTCGCAATCGATCGTGATGGTCACGCCGGTGGCGGGCAGGAAGCGCTTGCAGCCGACGGCGCGCGCGGGCTTGGTGTCGAGCATGGCATCGGCCGTATCGACGCCGTCGAGGCCGTTGAGCCGGTCGCGCGCCTTGCGTTGCACAACCCTTCCTTCGAGGTAGCTCGCGGGCTGCGCCATTGCCTGCTGGTAGCGGGACTTGGCGGCGGCCTTGTCGCCGCGAGCTTCCAGGATGCGGCCCTTGAGCAGCAGGGCCGAGGCAAGCGTGTCCTTCACCTCGAGCGCCTTGTCGACATCGTCGCTCGCGTCGTCGAGCTTGTGCTGATCGAAGGCGATGGAGGCGCGCACGTAGTAGGCGGCAGCCTTGGCATCGCCGTCGTCGATGACCTTGTTGGCCTCCGCCCGCGCTTCGTCGTAATCGCCCTTGTCGGCCTTCAAAAGCGCCCGCATCAGGCGCACCTGCGCCTGCTTGGGCTTGAAGTCCGCAGCCTTCTCGATATCCGCCATGGCGCCGTCGTAGTCCTGCCTGGCGCGGCGCATCGCGGCACGCGTGTAGTAGGCGCTCCAGTCCTTGGTGCTGATCTTGATGGCGCGGTCGACGTCCTCCAGCGCCTTCTCGGGGGCGTCCTGCTCGTCGCGCACGAGGCCGCGGGCATGGAAGCCGCGCGCAAAATCCGGGTTGAGCGAGACGACGCGGTTGAAGTCGGCGAGCGCCGCATCGAGGTCGCCCGCCTTGCGGTAGCCCGCGCCACGATTGAAATAGCCAATGTAGAACTGGTCACGGGGGAGCCGCCCGCTGTCCATGACGCGGGTGCAGGCGTCCGCAGACTCCCGCCCCTTGGCTGCGGTGCAGCTGGCGAGGTCGTCGTTCATGCCGGCAATGCCCGGGGTTGCCAAACCGACAAACAGGAGCAGCCCGGCGCCAAGGCTCAAGGCGCGCATCATGATGGTCTCCTATGCACTCGGGTTGCGATTTAAGGGGCGCTGTGGCTTTGCGGCCTGCAGCAAATCCTAGTTGCAATCTTTACGTGAAACCCACCATCTCAACTGTTCCCGAGGGAACAACGCAGTGCAGCAAGCGGCCGCCGACAGCATCGCGGACGCTGCACCGGGCAGGGCTCGAAGGCCCGTCAATCGGGCGTATGCACAAGATTGTGGCGCAGACGAATGCGATTTTGCGGTGCAGACGCCGCCATAGTCGCTAGGAAATGCATTCAGTCTCTCGTTACGAATTTCGGCGATTGTCTCGACCCCGAGGGCACGCGTTCACACCGTCTTGCGTCCCGTGTGTGCAGCGCCCATCTCGTGTAGTCTCAGCGGCGTATCGCTTGGCCATATTGCCTTTCGAAGGTCAGTCATGAACAGACACCTCCAGCCAGATCGTTCGAATGTTGCCGACGCCTCCAAGACGTCGGTCAGGTGGGTACGCAGGCTCGCAGTTCTTCCCGTGACGGCGCTCATCGTCACCGGCGCGTTAGCCAAGAGCGAAGCCGATCCCGTAAGCCTCGCCGGCTCCTGGAGCGGCGGCGGCTGGGTCTCCTTTGCCAGCGGCAACAAGGAGAAGGCGCGCTGCCACGCCAACTACAGCAAGGCAGGCAGCGACGCCTACTCGCTGTCGGCGACGTGCGCGACGAGCGGCGGCAAGGCTTCGCAGACGGCCACCGTCTACAAGGTCAGCGCCGGGCATTACCGCGGCAGCTTCTTCAATTCGGACTTCAACGTGCACGGCAGCATTCGCGTGGTCGTGCACGGCTCGAGCCAGGAAGTGAGCCTCGCCGGCGACGGCGCCTCCGCCTCGCTCAGCCTCTCGCGCCGCTAAGCTACGAAAGCCTTAGGACCATATCCGCGCCGCGGATGCGGTCCTGATCGCGTTTCACGCACGCTAAGCGCGGATTGCATGGGCGCCCCAGTGCCTGCGCGGGCTCATCGACGCGTCGGAGTGGCGTCGGCCGCGCGCGAACGGTCGCGGGAGGAGGCCGTCAGCGCGCTGGCGCGGTGACGGGCGCGGGAGTGGTCACGCTGGCGCCGACGTCGCGCATGCCGGTGCTGGAAGCGCCCTTGGCGAAGTCCTGCTGCCCGGGCGGGGCCACGGCCTTGCCCGACTGGGCCGAGAGCACGCCCATGTCGAAGGGCACAGCCTCGCCGTCCTGGCAGGTGCGCACCGCCTGCGTGCTGAGCGCGGCAAGCCCGTTACGGTCGCGCACCTCATCAGGCCTGCGGCCGTAGCGCGTGCGCCAGTCGGCGACGAGACCGGTCGCCTGCTTGCGGATGCCCTGCGCCGTGCCGCAGTAGATGTTCTGGTAGATGTCTTCGATCCACACGCGCTCATTGGCCGGGGCATTGGCGACGGCGACCGAGATGAGTGCCAGCGCACGCACCGGGTCCGCGGGGATGTCCTTGCCGCGCCACAGAAGGTCGGCCAGGTAAGCCTGCGCGCCGGCGTGACCTTTCTGGCTAAGCACTGACAGCCAGTGGTTTGCATACTTGGTATCCTTCTCGATCCCTTCGCCGCGCTGGTACAGTTTGGCCAGCTCGAACTGCGCGTCCTCGTCGCGGAAGAACTGCGCGGCTTCGCGCAGGTATTCGGCGGCGATGCGCACATTCGCCTTCACGCCAGCCTCGGGGAGCCCGGACTGCAGGTAGCCCGCGATCTGCGTCATGGCCTTGGCGACGTAGGGCGCGCGCTGATCGTCGTCGGGGTCGACGTCGGTGTGCTCGTCGGCGATCTTCATGTAGAGCTCGTACGCCTTGGCGTGGTCGGTGTGCGAGCCGTTGTTGTCGGAGTAGATGCGGGCGAGGTAGTAGGGCGCGAGGAACAGCTTTGCCTCCGCCGCGTACTCGAGCGCCGGAATGGCTATTTCGTAGTAGCTGCCGTTGAAGGCGCCGATGCCCTGGTCGAGCGCATCCTGGGGCGACCGGTAGTTGCCCGGTGCCGCCGCGACGCAGAGAGCGCTCAAGCACAGTGCGAGCCCCGCGAAAATACCGCCGATCGTCTGCCTAGATGTCCGCATAACAGACCACTTCCGCTTTGCCGCCGGCATGGGTCACGGCGCCGTTACGCGCCGGCCCGACCTGGTTTGCATACTTTCTTAAAGCGCCACTTTGGTAAGGATTGGGCGGCGCCCGCCACACTTTCGCCCGCACCGCAAGCTCCGCGGGGTCGAGTTCCACGTCGAGGGTGCCCTTTTCCGCGTCGATCGCGATGATGTCGCCATCTTTCAGAAGGCCGATGGGGCCGCCGACGGCCGCCTCCGGCCCCACGTGACCGATGCAGAAGCCGCGCGTGCCACCCGAAAAGCGCCCGTCCGTGATGAGGGCAACCTTTTCGCCGGCGCCCTGGCCGTAGAGGGCAGCCGTGGTCGAGAGCATCTCGCGCATGCCGGGGCCGCCCTTGGGGCCCTCGTAGCGGACGACGAGGACGTCGCCGTCCTCGTACTGGCGCGCCTCGACGGCGTGGAACGCATCCTCCTCGCAGTCGAAGATGCGGGCGGGGCCGCGGAACTGCAGCTTCTTCATGCCGGCAACCTTGACGATCGCGCCCTCGGGGGCGAGCGAGCCCTTGAGGCCGACGACGCCGCCCGTGCGCGACAGCGGATTGGACACGGGCCGCACGACCTTCTGGTCGGCGTTGAATTTCACGCTCTCGAGGTTCTGGCGCAGCGTGCGCCCGGTGGCCGTCAGACAGTCGCCGTGCAGCATGCCGCCGTCGAGCAGCGCCTTCAGGATCTGCGGCACGCCGCCGATGTCGTACACGTCCTTGGCGACGAAGTTGCCGCCGGGCTTCAGGTCGGCGATGTAGGGCGTGCGCTTGAAGATCTCGGCGACCGCGAACAGATCGAAGTCGATGCCGGCCTCGTGCGCCATCGCGGGCAGGTGCAGCGCGGCGTTGGTGGAGCCGCCGGTCGCGGCCACGACGACGGCCGCATTCTCGAAGGCTTCGCGTGTGGCGATGTCGCGCGGACGGATGCCGCGCGCGAGCAGGTTCATGACGGCCTTGCCGCTTTCGAGCGCATAGACGTCGCGGCTCTCGTACGGTGCGGGTGCACCGGCAGAGCCCGGCAGTGCGAGCCCGATGGCTTCCGATACGCAGGCCATGGTGTTGGCGGTGAACTGGCCGCCGCAGGAGCCTGCCGACGGGCAGGCGTGGCATTCGAGGTCGTGCAGCTCCTCGGCCGTCATGCGGCCGGCGGAGTACATGCCGACGCCCTCGAACACGTCGACGACGGTGACGTCGCGGCCCTTGAATCTGCCGGGTAGGATCGAGCCGCCGTACATGAATACGGACGGCACATTGAGACGCAGCATCGCCATCATGATGCCGGGCAGCGACTTGTCGCATCCGGCGATGCCGACGATGGCGTCGTAGCAGTGGCCGCGCATCGTGAGCTCGATCGAATCGGCGATCACCTCGCGCGAGACGAGCGACGACTTCATGCCCTGGTGGCCCATGGCGATGCCGTCGGTCACGGTGATGGTGCAGAACTCGCGCGGCGTGCCGCCGCCTTCGTCGACACCGAGCTTCGCCGACTGCGCCTGGCGCATCAGCGAGATGTTGCAGGGGGCGGCCTCGTTCCAGCACGACACCACGCCGACGAACGGGCGGTGGATCTGCTGTTCCTCAAGACCCATAGCGTAGTAGTAGGAACGATGGGGCGCGCGCGTCGGCCCCTCGGTCACGTGCCGGCTCGGAAGTTTCGACTTGTCGAACGTCTTGGCGTCCATATAGTCCTGGTCCTCGCAGCTTCGGATGCGGTGGTGGTTGCCCTATATGGGCGCTCGACCGCATCTGGCGAAGGCTGCTACTCCGAGCCTTTGCAACGACATGCCGTGCGCGGCAGTGGCTATGCGCCACGTCCGCGTGTTTCCCTCGTCTTCCCGTAGGATCACGCTGCCGGGCCATTATGGCGCGATGGTGGCAATACCGCACCTCGATCGTGGCGCGTTGGCCACATCTAACAGCAGCGTAAATTCGTAAAGGCCGCGCTAATACGCGCGCTGCAGCCAGGATATTCCCGCTACACGCGGCGCGTTCAGGCGGCGGCCTCGAGGCGCTTCATGGCGGCGCGCAGGCGCTTCAATGCCTCCTCGAGCTCCGCCTTGCGTTCGCGCGCCTCCTCGACCGCCTCTTCCTTGGCCTTGGCCATGAACTGCGGGTTGGTGAGCTTGGCGTCCATCTTGTCGAGGTCGCCCTGCGCCTTCTCGATCTCGCGGCTAAGGCGCTTCATCTCAGCGCCCGTATCGATGACGCCGGCCAGCGGCAGCGCAGCGCTGGTGTCGCCAATGACGATCACCGCCGCGCCCTTCGGCACCGCTTTCGGGAACGTGATGTTCTCGAGCCGCGCGAGCCGGCTGATCGTTTCCTGGTGCTTGCGCGCGCGCTCTTTGACTGCGGCGCTGGCGCCCGGCAGCGCCAGTGCAATTTTCGCAGCGACCGGCACGTTCATCTCCGTGCGCACGGAGCGGATCTCGCTCACGAGGCGCACCACCCAGCCGATCTCCTCCTCGACCGCCGCATCCACAAGCCCCGACAGTCGCGGCCACTGGCTCAGCGCGAGCAGGTTCTCGCGTCGCACGCCATGCTCCACCATGTGCGCCCACAGCTCTTCCGTGATGTAGGGCATGAACGGATGCAGCAGCTTGAGGATCTGGTCGAGCGTCCAGGCCACCGTCGCGCGCGCCTCTTTCTTTGCCGCATCGTCGTCGCCCGTGAGCGTCGGCTTGATGAGCTCGAGGTACCAGTCGCAGAAGATGCCCCACACGAACTCGTAGATGGCGACCGCGGCCTCGTTGAACTTGTAGGCCTCGATGCTCTCGGTGACGGCGCGCGCGGCGCGCTCGGTCTCGCCCACGATCCAGCGATTGATCGCCTCCTTCACGGTGGCGGGATCGAAGTCGCGACGGCGCACGCACTCGTTCATCTCGGCGAAGCGCGAGGCGTTCCACAGCTTGGTCGCGAAGTTGCGGTAGCCCTCGACGCGGTTGGCCGACAGCTTGACGTCGCGCCCCTGCGCGGCCATGGCTGCGAGCGTAAAGCGCAGCGCGTCGGCGCCGTAGGTGTCGACGAGCACGAGGGGGTCCATGACGTTGCCCTTCGACTTCGACATCTTCTGCCCCTTCTCGTCGCGCACGAGGGCATGGATGTAGACGTCGTGGAACGGCACCTCCTTCATGAAGTGCAGGCCCATCATCATCATGCGGGCGACCCAGAAGAAGATGATGTCGAAGCCGGTCACGAGCACGGTGGTCGGATAGTAGCGCTTGAGCTCCGGCGTCTTGTCGGGCCAGCCGAGCGTGGAGAACGGCCACAGCGCGGAGGAGAACCAAGTGTCGAGCACGTCCTCGTCGCGCCAAATTTCCGCGGGACCCGTTGGGCCGTGGACATCAAACTTCAATTTGGATTCGTCTTTTGATCCGAATGCTGGAGGCTGGGGTACGACCACCGCGTCCCTGCCGTAGTATTTTCGCGCCTGCTCGATTGCCTCCGCTTCCGTTTGTGCGCAAAAGGTTTCAGTCTGGAACGGGATCGTGTGAAGCCCAGATCCTTCTGGATCGGGGTGCTTTTTCCGTCCGTACCAGGCCGGGATTTGATGTCCCCACCACAGTTGCCGCGAGATGCACCAGGGCTGGATGTTGCGCATCCACTCGAAATAGGTCTTCTCCCAGTTCTTCGGGACAAACGTCGTCTTGCCGCTCTCCACCGCGGCGATCGCGGGCTTGGCCAGCTCGGCCGCGTTCACATACCACTGGTCGGTGAGCCACGGCTCGATGACGGCGTTGGAGCGGTCGCCGTGCGGCACCGTGTGCGACGTCGGCTCGATCTTCTCGACGAGGCCCAGCGCTTCGAGATCGGAGACGATGCGCTTCCTCGCCTCGAAGCGGTCGAGGCCGCGGTACACCTCCGGCACCTCCTGATTGAGGTCGGCGTTCTCGTCGAAGATGTTGATCTGTTCGAGCCCGTGCCGCTTGCCGACATCGAAGTCGTTGAAGTCGTGCGCGGGCGTGATCTTCACCGCGCCCGAGCCCTTCTCCGGGTCGGAGTATTCATCCGCAACGATCGCGATCTCGCGGCCGACCAGCGGCAACTCCACCTTCGCGCCCGCCTTGACGAGCGCCGCGTAGCGCTCATCGTTGGGGTGCACGGCGACGCCGGTGTCGCCCAGCATCGTTTCGGGGCGCGTTGTCGCGACGACAACGTAATCCTTATCGTAGCCCGGCACCTTCGTGCTGAGCGGATAGCGGAAGTAGTACAAGTGGCCCGACGGATCGCGCTTCAGGACTTTCGCCAGCGCCTCGGCGTCGAACGGCTTCTCCGGATCGCCGGCGGTCCAGGCGAATGTTCCCTTGGCCTCGACCTGCACGACCTCGAGGTCAGAGATCGCGGTCTGGAACTTGGGGTCCCAGTTGACGAGCCGCTTATCCTTGTAGATGAGCCCGGCGTCGTACAGCTCGACGAAGACCTTGAGCACGGCCTTCGACAGGCCCCCGTCCATGGTGAAGCGCTCGCGGCTCCAGTCGCACGAGGCGCCGAGCCGCTTGAGCTGGTTGAGGATCGCCGAACCGCTCTCCTCCTTCCACGCCCACACCTTCTCGACGAATTTCTCGCGTCCCAGCGCGCGGCGGTTGGGCTCCTGCCGCTCCATGAGCTGGCGCTCGACCACCATCTGCGTGGCGATGCCGGCGTGATCGGTGCCGGGCTGCCAGAGCACGTCCTTGCCGCGCATGCGCTCGAAGCGGCAGAGCACGTCCTGCAGCGTGTTGTTCAACGCATGCCCCATGTGCAGCGAGCCCGTCACGTTCGGCGGCGGGATGACGATGCAATAGGGCTTGGCGTCCTTGCGGTCGGCGCGGCCGGCGCGGAACGCTTGCGCCTCCTCCCACTCGGCACGGATGCGCGGCTCGATCTCGGCGGGCTGATACGTCTTCTCGAGCATGGAAGCTTCGCGGGGGTCCTTCGGATCGCAAGCCGACGGTCCTACGATCTTGCTTCCTGCGCTGTCAACGGTGACGGCGGGTGCGCGTGCGCGCCCGCGGCGGGCGCAACCCGCTCGAAAGGCTCCTGGACTGTCGCCGGCTCAAGCCTTGCCGGGGCCCTTGCCGCCGCTCGTAATCTCGCTGCGGAGCGCCGCTTCGACGATGCGCGGCATGTTTTCGGCGAGCCATTGGCGCAGCATGGGACGCAGCAGCTCGGCCGCGGCGCCGTCGAGTTGGGGGGCGCCGCTGTCTGCTTGCGATGCTTGGGGCGCCGGGATGGTGGACTCACCCCTCTTGTGAGCGGCCACCGACTTCTCGACGCCGATGCCCTTGTCGCTGACACCCCCGATGAAGGCCGCGCCCGAGGTGAACACCGACAGCGACGAGGGCTCGTTCCGCACCATCTCGAGCATGGCGTCGACCAGAGCTTCGGACGGCGCGGCCGGTGTGGTTGCGGCTGGTCCGGTCTCGCTGCTGATGGCGGCCTTGACCACATCCGCCGGAGCGGGGTCGGCGGCTTCCGCGACTTCGGGCACCGACTCTGCGACCGCCGTCTTGGTGCCAGGGACCGCCGGCTCCTCTACGGGCGGCGTCGCGCGCACCGGCTGCGCGCCGTTCGTACCAACGCGGCTGCCGAACGAAGAGGCCGCGGTGCCGTTGAGCGATTGGCTGTTGAGCTGGCCGTTCGCTGCCGGAGCCGGCGTGCTCGCGGCGGGCGCTGACGGATAGCGCGACGGCATGGCGATGACGCGCTGCGGCTCCGCTTTCGTTTCAGGTGCAGCGGGCTTGACGGCGGGCGCGACCGGAACCGCTGCCGGAGCTGGGGCAGCGCGCGTCCCGAACGGGAGCGCTGCGCCGGCGGCGCTCGAGCCGGCACCCTGCGAAGAGGACGGTGCCGATGCCGGGCGGCTCGGCGCGGCAGGCGCCGGGGCCGCGCGACTGGCGAGCGTGGCGAGCGGATCGGCCGCTCCCGTACCGCCGTTCTCCAGCAGATCGGTGATGCGTTCTTCCAGCGTGCGACGCTGGTCGGCAGGTTGTGCCGCAGCCTTTATCGCTTCCGACAGGCTGCCGTAGCTCGGGCCGGAGCGCGCGGGCGCCCCCGGCTCGGCGGGCGCAGGCGAAGACCTCTCGGCAAACGGCGTGCGCGCCATCGAATTGGGCAGCGGGCGGGAGGGCGAAAGGTCGTCGGAAACCATCTTGCGAATGCCGGCAAGGATGTCCTCCATGCTCGGCTCGTGAGCGAAATTGGGTTTGGTCATGCGTCCTACCCTCGTCAAAACGCACGTCCGCGGCTCAATGAGCGCCGGTTCGCGGGTGCGCGTTCATCCGGTCCTACAATGCAGTGGCCCGCCCATCAACCCATAGCGGGGCTGCCGCCGAGGACCCCGCACCTCGGCAAAGCCGAAGGCCGGCGCCGTGCAAAGCGCGGCGACAGCCTTCGTCAGCGGGAAGGCTAGCGGCGATCCTTGGCGGTCTTGTGGCGCGGGAAACGGCGACAAAGGCCTATTTCGCGGGGGGCAGCGGGGGCGCCTCTTCCTCGACCGGGGCGGTGTCGAGATGCTCGATGGTGCCGTCAGCGTGGGTGATGGAGACGCCGATCCACTTGCGGCGCACTTCCTTGTAGTGGACGACGGGGTCGTAGACGTAGGCGGCGGCCCCGATCCAGGCCACGTCGAGACGACCCATGGCCGAGATGACAGCATACCCCGCCACCACCTCGTCGTGCCGCGCCTGCTCCAGCGCAACCTGGGAGTTTAGGTACTCGAGCTCGGCGTTCAACACGTCGAGCAGCGTGCGCTGGCCGACCTTCTCCTCCTCGCGCACGCCCTCCAGAGCAACCTTGTTAGACTGCACCGCTACTCGTTTCCGAACTCAACCTGGGCTCGCGCCGCCTCGAGCTGCGACCATGCGGCAACGAGGGTCTGCTGCTGCTCGGTGCGGACCTGCTCGATCTGCTGCAGGAAGCCGATGTGGTTCTGCTTGGCCTGGCGGACGCGTGCGTACACGTCGCCCGCCTCGTAGATCGGCACCGTGAGGCGACCGGTCACGAGCCCGTTGCTCGGTCTCGTCGATGTTCTTGGACGGCTCGAAGCGGTCGGTGTAGCTCGCCTCCAGCTGTACGGTGGGCAGCAGCTCGCCGCGGATCTGGTCGACGAGGTACTTGCCCGCCTGCTCGCGATAGAGCGCGGCGACGACCAACGGGTTCTCATTGTTGGAGATGCCGATGGCATCCTGCAGCGATTTGGGGATGTCGCCATCCGGCGGCGAAGCCCAGGAAAGCCCGTTCGGCGGATGCCCGATGACCTGCTGGAAGGCGCCGCGGCTGGTGCGCAGGTTGGCGCGGGCGGCATCGAGACGGGACACGGCGTCAGCGCGCCGCGCTTCGGCCTGGGCGACGTCGGTGCGCGTCACCTCGCCGACCGAGAAGCGATCCTGCGCGGCCTTGAGCTCGCGCGTCAGCACGTTGACGTTGTTCTCGTTGAGGCGCACGAGCTCCTGATCGCGCACGACGTCCATGTAGGCCGTCGCCGCCTGCAGCAGCACCTGGCGCTCCACGTCGCGCAGGTTCTCCCGCTCGGCACGCACGGTCGCTTCCGCATTGTTGACCGCGTTGTAGGTGCGGAAGCCGCGGAACAGCGGCTGGATGCCCTGGATGGTGTAGCCGCGCGGCTTGGTCACGCCGTCAAAGAGCGACGACGGACGCGTGTCGTCGCGCTCGATGCCGACGTCGGCGGTGCCGGTGACAGTCGGGCGATATCCCGACATGGCGCGCGCGACTTCTTCGTCGGTGCCGCGCTGGAAGGCGCGCTCGGCGTCGAGACGAGGGTTGTAGCCGTAGGTGGCAGATAGCGCCTCGACGAGGCTCTCCGCCTGCGCCGGAGCAGACGCGACACACAGGAGAACCACGATCTGCACGGCGAGCGACGAGCAGGTCCCAAATGCAGCGCGCAGCCGCGCAGGCTGTCTCGATTGAGACAACCCCGCCTGAGTAAACCGCTGCCGCACGCTATTTTTCGGGAAGCTCGACCGCATTACATTCTCCAAGCAACGTGCCAGCAGGCCGTCATTCGCGACGGACCGCGTGACGAATCGCCGGTTTTACACAGACTGTGGGGAACTGATTCGCCTTTGTGTAGGGGCTGGCCCCCCGCCTGCAAAAAAGCCTTGCCGGAGCGTGGCTTCAATCCCACACAGGCGCGTGTCTCGATGTCGCGCCAACACGTTCGCGACGCGCACTTTTCCACATGTCAAGTGCTGAGCGCGAACGACAGTGTCTCAGTTTGAAATTTCCGCCGCCCGTCCCCCGACGTACCAACAGCTCCCTAACAGGATTCGCCGTTGCAATCCGTCGCGTATCTTCGGCCGACGCTTTCATCCCCGGCGTTCGTCGCTTTGGGAGTCTAGCCCGCCGCCATGGCGGGCGTGACGCGCAGCGGCAAAGCTCGTTGACACGTGCTTGGAGCCGGGGTTGCCGGTCGCGCGATCTGCTTGCAGCTCACCAACTCGCGCGGGCTGTAGTAGCGCCCCGCCGCTAAAGCGTGAACGCGAGCGCGGGCTCGAAGCCCGGCAGCTTCGGCGCCGCGGCGTCGAAGGCGGTCCACTGATCGTAGGAGCGGCCGAGACGGCGCCAGATCGTGGCCTTGCCGAGCCCGCCGTCCTTGCGCACGACCGCCACGAGGCGGCCGCCGTCCTTCAGCGAATCGAGCAGTGCCTCGGGCGAAGTCGCGATCGAGCCCTCGATCACGATGGCGTCGTAGGGGCCGTCCTTGCCGGCGCCGGCCGGCAGGTCACCCTCGACGATGACGGCATTGCTGAGCCCCAGCGCCGCCAGATTGAGGCGCGCCTCCTCGGCAAGGCGCGCGTCGCATTCGAGCCCGACGACCGATTTGGCGATCTTTGCGAGGATGGCAGTGGAGTAGCCGCTGCCGCTGCCGATATCGAGGACGCGATCGCCCTCTACGATCTCGGCAAGCTGCAGCAGCTTACCGAATACGCGCGGGGCCATCAGCATGCGGCCCGAAACCGACAGCGGCACCGCCTCGTCCATGTAGGCGAGGCCCGCCCAGGCGGCCGGCACGAACCGCTCGCGCGGGAGCGCGCCCATGGCCTGCAGGATGCGCCTGTCGGTCACGTCACTGGTCAGGATTTGCGTCTCGACCATGTTCGTCCGCTGCCGCGCGGCGTCCGTCATCGTGCCCTCTCCCACTGGATGCTGCCGCCCGGCGGCGAGCCGAGGCCCGGACTCCGGTACGCCCCCGCGGCTACCGCGCTCAATATCTTTGCACGCTGCCGGGGGTATGATAAACGCCCTTTTTCCGTTTGCGCCTTAGGCTGCGCGACGGGTGGGCCACGTGGCGGAGTGGTGACGCAGCGGACTGCAAATCCGCGCACCCCGGTTCGATTCCGGGCGTGGCCTCCAGCGCTTGCCGTCGGCTGCGGCGGTGTAGCCCCCTAGTTCGGGGGTGCGGTTTCTGCTAAGAGCCGCGCGTCAGCAAAGCATCGGCTATTCCGCGGTAGCTCAGTGGTAGAGCCACCGGCTGTTAACCGGTTGGTCGTAGGTTCGAATCCTACCCGCGGAGCCAGCTTGCGACGAACTTTCCCGGTGCGCACTTGGCGCCGGTCAGCGCTCTCCTACAGCCGACTAGGGCGCGAGCGTCGGCGCCGGGGGCGGCTCGTTGGGATCGCGGTCCATCTCGGCGATGGTGTCGGCGGTGCCGTCACGACCGTAGAGGTCGGGGCGGAACACGATCGTGCCGTCGCGCTCGGCCCAGGCGGTGATGTAGGTGAAGAACACCGGCACCGGCCGCGTCAGGGTGATGTCGACGGGCTGCCCCCCGGCCACGATCTGCTGCGCGCGGCCAGGCTCCCAGCCGGACTCGAAGTGCGCGATCCAATCGACTAGGTTAAAGACGTCCTCAACGCGCACGCACCCCGCGCTGAAGGCGCGCGACCGCTGCGCAAACAGCGGCTTCATCGGCGTGTCGTGCATGTAGACGGTCTGGTCGTTGGGCATGTCGATGCGCACGAGCCCAAGCGCGTTCTGCGGACCGGGGTCCTGCCGGAACTTGAGCTTCTGCGCCTCCGGAGCGCCCCAGTCGACCGCGGCCGGATCGACCTCGGGGCCATCGACGCTCGAGAAGACGCGTATCTTCTCCTGCGCGAGGTAGCCCGGCTCCCGCTGCACGTGCGGGATGAGATCGAGATGGGCGACGCTCTCGGGCACGCGCCAGTAAGGGAAGAAGTTGAGCCCGCGCACGGTCGCCTTGACCGACGGCGAGGGTCGCTCCGTGCGCCCCACGATCACGCGGTGACGCTCCTGCACCTCGAACCGGTCGACGGCCTCCAGCTGGTAGGCGGGAATGTTGACGAGGATGTAGCGGTCGGTGATCGGCTGGGACATCAACTCGCGGACGCGCCCGAGGTTGAGCCGCAGCTGCGCGAGCCGCTCCTCCGTCGTCATGTTGAGCGCGGGATACGTCGAGCGCTCGACGCGCCCCGTGGGGCGCAGGCCGTTGCGGCGCTGGAAGCGGCGCACCGCGGCCGTCAGCTCCTCGTCGAAGGTGTAGTTGTTGAAGGGCGCCGAGCGGCGCGCAAGGTCGCCGCTCATCTGCAGGCGCTTGCGCAGGACCGGCACGCGCTCGTCGTCGTCGCCTTCGCGCAGCATGCGGCCCAGCGGCACCAGCGGCCACCCGCCGGATGCCGCGATGGCCTGGTAGCGCTGGATCGCATCTTCCATCGCGATGATCATCTCATCGCTGCGCCACGGCGTGGCGTCGGGGCGCAGATCGTCAAGGGGGTCGGCCGTGCTCTGCGGCCGATCGCTGTTGTAGTCGTCCTTGCGGCGGTTAGAATAATCGGGGGGTCCGAAGCCGGTGATGCCTTCCCACCAGTTGGCTTGCGCGGCCTGCACGTGCGCCGGAACCACCAGCAGCAGCAGCGCGACGATGCAACCCGTCACGCCCGCGGCCCGTCGACTGCTCACGCTCGCGCGGAGATCGGCAATCTGCGCCCCGCGGGGCCGCGCGGGCGCGCGAAATGCCAGCATCGATCCATCCTGACGGTTGCTCTCGCGCGGGAGAGCCGAGCTTTCGGGCTGGCGGCAGGGCTGCCCAAGCTTCGCCTGACCACCGAACGCCTTCACTGCCGACCGGATATGGCCAAACAAAGACGATGGGGCAGATCCCAGCGTGCCAAAGGCAAGCCCAAGTGGCAACGAAGTGCCATCCGGTCGCATCGGAGCCTCGATTGCTTGAATGTCGACTGCGCCTAACCCCCGAAGTGATCCCAGCCGGTTCTCGTGAACGCCATGGCGCGCCCGCTTCCGTCGCGCACGCTGAACCCCTGCGCGCCATCGAGGATGAAACCGATACGCGTGACGGGAGTTCCCGCCGCCGCGGCCGCTTGCTCGAAGTTCTTCGCCTGTTGTGGCGCGATCGCCGCGAGCACCTCGTAGTCCTCGCCGCCGGTGACGAGATCGGAGAGCGTCGCGCCGCCCGCCTCGAGGACCGCGCGCGCGGCAGCCGAGAGCGGCACGGCGGCGGCGTCGATCTCGCCGCCGGTGTGCGATGCGCGGCATAGCCGTTCCAAGTCCTTCACGAGGCCGTCGGAGATGTCCATCGCCGCGCTGGCATGGCTGAGCAGCGCGGCGCGCAAGGCGACGGGCGGCTTGGGCTGCCGATACCGGGCATCGAGATGGGCGACCGCGGCGGCATCGAGCCGGCAGCGCTGCGCGAGCCCGGGATCGCGGCGCAGGGCGAGGCCAAGCGTGGCGTCGCCGATGCTACCCGACACGTAGACCGCATCGCCCGGCTTGGCCGTGGAGCGGCGGACCATGCGGCCGGTGGGCACTGACCCGAACGCAGTGATGGAGACGCTGAGCGGGCCCGGCGTGCGGTCGGTGTCGCCGCCAATGAGCGATGCCCCGAACGCCTCCTGCGCGCGCCGCAGCCCTTGAGCGAAGGCCGCGAGCCACGCGCGCTCCGGCGCCGGCGGAAACGCGACCGACATCACGTAGGCCAGCGGCGTGGTACCCTTGGCGACAAGATCGGAGACGTTGACCGCGAGCGCCTTCCACGCGATCGCGCCGGCCTCTTCGCCAGGAAAGAAATGTACGCCCGCGATCACCGCGTCGGTCGTCACGATGAGATCGCAGCCCGGCTCCGGCGCTAGCGCCGCGCAATCGTCCTTGAGCCCGAAAGCGCCGGGAAAACCTGCAGCGAGCGGCGCCCAGAACTCGCCGATGATCGCCTCTTCGCTGTCTGGGCTATCGGGCTTTGCGCTCGTCATGGCCGTCGAACTCGGGCGCGCGCAACCGGTGGGCCAGCTTGTCCAGCACGCCGTTGACCACCTTCGGCTCCTCGTTTTCGAAGAACGAGTGCGCCACGTTGATGTACTCGTTGATGACGACGCGGGCCGGCACGTCCGGGCGCTCCATCAGTTCAAACACGCCCGAGCGCAGGATTGCGCGCACTATGGCGTCGATGCGGATGAGCCGCCAGCCTTCGGCGAGCTGCTGGTCGACGAGCGGATCGATGTCGCGCTGGCGGCGCACGACGCCGCGCAGAAGCTCGGTGAAGAACACGGCATCGGCGCCGGAGGCAACCTCGTCGCCGGGGGGGCGGGGAAAGCGCAGGCGCACGAACTCGTCGATCACCGCGTTGAGATCGGTGCCGGCCATGTCCATCTGATAGAGCGCCTGCACCGCGGCCACGCGCGCAGCGGTGCGCGGCGGCAGCGGGGTCGCGGTCGAGTTGCTTTGCTCGCCGCTCATGCGCTCTGCCCCTCGAACGTGCGCACGAGCTCGATCAGGCTCAAGCATGCGCGCACCGCGTCGCCGCCCTTGCCGTCGAGGCCGCCACGCGCGCGCACCATCGCCTGCGCCTCGGTGTCGACGGTGAGGATCCCATTGCCGAGCGGCACACCGTGTCTGATCGCGACCTCCAAGAGCCAGTGGTTGGCATTGTTGCAGACGATGTCGTAGTGCGAGGTCTCGCCGCGGATCACGCAGCCGAGCGCAACGGCGCCGTCCCAGCGGCCGCTGGCGGCGCCGCGCGGGACGAGCCCCGCGGATGCGGCGTGCGCCAGCGCCTGCGGGATCTCGAGCGCGCCGGGCACGCTGATGCGGTCGTAGCCCGCCCCTTGCGCGTTGAGCGCGGCAATGGCGCCGTTGACGAGCTCGTCCGAGATGGCGTCGTAGAAGCGGCCCTCGATGATGAGCACGCGCGCCTGCGGGGCGTGGCGGTGCGTCATGGCCGGGCTCTTGGCCGGGGGCTTGGTCTTGAGGGCCATGGCGCTACTCGATCCTTCGCGTGCCGACGATGCGCAGGCCGAAGCCCTCGAGCCCGACGTAGACATGGGCCGGCGAGTTCGTGAGCAGCATCATTTCGCGCACGCCGAGGTCGGTGAGGATCTGCGAGCCGACGCCGATCTCTACGCGGCGCCGCTCGCGCGCGCCGTCGGCGGTCTTGGGATCACGCACCCGCCGCTCGATCCACTCCGACACGGATTTCGGCCGCAGGTCGCGGATGAGCACGACGACGCCGCGGCCCTCGCGCTCGATCGCGCGCAGGGACGCGTCGATCTGGCGGCTGCCCTCGCCGGCTTCGCCGATGCCGAGCAGGTCGCCCAACACGTTGACGGCGTGCACGCGCACGAGCACCGGCCCCGGCGCAGAGAGATCGCCCCTTACCAGAGCGAGGTGCTCGCCGGGCTCCACCGTCGTCTCGTAGACGTGCAGATCGAAGGCGCCGGCGGCGGCGGTGGTCACGCGCGTCCTGCCGACCGGCAGCACCAGGTGGTCGTTCTTCAGGCGGTAGGCGATCAGGTCCTCGATGGCGCCGATCTTGAGGCCGTGGCGCTGCGCGAAGGCGACGAGATCTGGCAAGCGCGCCATGGTGCCGTCGTCGTTCATGACCTCGCAGATGACGGCGGCGGGATAGAGCCCGGCCAGCCGCGCAAGATCGACAGAGGCCTCGGTGTGGCCGGCGCGGATCAACACGCCGCCCTCGCGCGCAATCAGCGGAAATACGTGGCCGGGGGAGACGACGTCACTCTCACCCTTGGTCGCGTCGATAGCGGTGGCAATCGTGCGCGCGCGGTCGTGCGCGGAGATGCCGGTCGAGATGCCTTCGCGCGCCTCGATCGACTGGGTAAAGGCGGTGCGGTTGCGCAAGTTGTTGCGGCGCACCATCGCCTCGAGCCCAAGCTCGTGCGCGCGCTGCTGGGTGAGCGACAGGCAGATGAGGCCGCGGCCGAACCGCGCCATAAAGTTGATCGCGTCCGGCGTCGCCATCTGCGCCGGGATGACGAGGTCGCCCTCGTTCTCGCGCTCCTCCGCGTCGACGAGCACGACCATGCGCCCGTTCTGCATATCCTCGAGGATCTCGGGGATGGCAGACAGGCAGCCGCGGCCTTGCGACACAGCGATCGCGCCGGCTTCATGCGTCACGGGCGGAACTCCAAGAGCCGCGCGACATAGCGCGCGAACAGGTCGACCTCGAGGTTGACCGATTGTCCGGCGGTTTTGGCCCCCCACGTCGTCACCGTCAAGGTGTGCGGGATCACATTGACGCCGAAGCGGTTGTCGCTCACCTCGTTGACCGTTAACGAGATGCCGTCCAGCGCGATCGATCCCTTGGGCGCAATGTAGGGCGCCAGGTGATCGGGCACCTCGAAGGCGAAGCGGCGGCTGTCGCCGTCGGAGCGCACGTCGAGGATGCGGGCGAGCCCGTCGACGTGGCCCATGACCACGTGCCCGCCGAGCTCGGCGCCGGCTTGCAGCGGGCGCTCCAGGTTGATGTGGCGGCCGGGGGCCCAGTCGGCGATGTTGGTCTTGGCGCGCGTCTCGTTCGAGGTATCGACGGTGAACACGCTGCCCTTGCCGTCCTCACGCACCGAGGTCATGGTCAGGCAGCAGCCGTCACATGCCATCGAGGCGCCGACCTCAAGCGTCGCCGGAACGTAGCGTGTGCGGATCGAGAAGCGCCCGTCGTGGCGCGCGACGACCTCGCCGATGTCGGACACGATGCCGGTAAACATGGGGCTTCCTCGCTACCTTTCAGGTTTGTGACGCGCGCCGGCCGGTGCTGCGCCAATGACGGCGCCAGAGCATCATATCGTCACCGCCGACGGTACGATGCTCGAATTGCTCGAGGCTGTCCGTCGCGATGTAGCGTGAAAGCGCGGCTAATGCTTGCCCCGCATCGAACGGGGCAGCGCCGACGGCGCGCGCCTGGAACAGCACGGCCTCGTCGATGAGGCCGGCCTTGGAGAACGCGCGCCAGGTGCGGGCGCCGCCCTCGACCAGCAGCCGCGTAATGCCGTTGGCCACGAGCGCCTCCATTGCCGCGGGTAGCCATAGCTCCCCGCCGACCTCTGGCACGCGGAGGATGCGTGCGCCGGCGACTTCGAGCGCGGAAGCGTCGGTACGCTGGCCGCACACGATCCACACCGGATGCTCACGCGCGCTGCGCGCCAGGCGACTGTCCGCAAGGCGGTCGAGGTTGCGGGCGATCACGACGCGCACCGGCGAGCGGTCCTCAAGCCCCGGCAGCCGGCAGGTGAGCAGCGGGTCGTCGTCGATGACCGTCTGGCGGCCGACGAGGATCGCGTCGGCGCGGGCACGCAGGAGCTGCCCTTGCGTGCGCGCTTCGGCTCCCGTCGCCCACTGAGGTTTCCCGCCGACACCGCGCGGCACGTTCCCGCCGGCGTCGAGCGCCAATTTCACCTGCACCAGCGGGCGGCGCTCGGTGACGCGCAGGATGTGGCCGGCCGCCGTCCAGTGCGCCTCGCGCACCATGAGGCCGCGCTCGACCGCAATGCCTGCGGCGCGCAAGAGCGCCAGCCCGCGCCCCGCCACGCGGGGGTCCGGGTCCTCGATCGCGCACACGACGCGGCCGATGCCGGCGGCGACCACGGCGTCGGCGCACGGTGGTGTGGCGCCGTGGTGCGAGCAGGGCTCCAACGTGACGTAGAGCGTGGCGCCGCGGGCGCGTGCTCCAGCGCGACCTATGGCCTCCGTCTCGGCGTGCGGACGGCCGCCGCGCGCGGTGACGGCGCGCGCGATCACCTCGCCGGTCGCCTCATCGGCAATCACGGCGCCGACGGAGGGGTTGGGCGCCGTGGCGCCGAGACCGCGCTCCGCGAGGCGCAACGCGATTGCCATCATGTGAGCGTCGAACCCGGCGCGGGCCGAAGGGGACATGAGACGTCAGTGCTTCTTGAGTGGGGCTGTCTCGACCACCGGGCTCTCGAACGCGATGCGTGAGGGGGCGTGCGGCGCCACGGGCTCGCCGGCAATCTCGCTCAGCACCTCCTGGAAGTCCGCCGCCTCGCGGAAGTCGCGGTAGACGGAGGCAAAGCGCACGTACGCAACGGGGTCGAGCCCGCGCAGCGCCTCCATGACGAGGCCGCCGATGGTCGAGGTCGCGACCTCGGTCTCGCCGGAGCTTTCGAGCTGCCGCACGAGGCCCGACACCATGCGCTCGACACGCTCGGCGTCGATGGGGCGCTTGCGCAGCGCCACGTCGACGGAGCGCACGAGCTTGTCGCGGTCGAAGGGAACCTTGCGGCCAGAGCGCTTGACCACGGTGAGCTCGCGGAGCTGCACGCGCTCGAAGGTGGTGAAGCGGCCGCCGCAGTCGGGGCAGATGCGCCGACGACGGATGGCCGCGTTCTCCTCGGTGGGGCGGCTATCCTTCACTTGCGTGTTTCCGCCCGCGCAATATGGGCAACGCATGGACGCGCTCCGTTCGGGCTGCCGCGCCAGCGCTCAGGGAAGGCGCCGCGCCATGAGTATTAGCCGCTTGGGCGTGACAGACGCAACGAGGGACCCGCGGATATCCAACGGACAGCTGCGGGCACCTCGAAATAAGTGTGAGCGATTACGAGTAGATCGGGAAGCGCTTGCAGAGCTCGATCGCCTGCGCCTTGACCTTCTGCTCGACTGCGCCGTTGCCCTCCTCGCCGTTCTTGGCGAGCCCGTCGAGCACCTCAGCGATCATGCGGCCGATCTCCTGGAACTCGGCGACGCCGAAACCGCGCGTGGTGCCGGCGGGCGCGCCGAGGCGCACGCCCGAGGTGACCATCGGCTTCTCGGGGTCGAACGGCACGCCGTTCTTGTTGCAGGTGATGTGCGCGCGCTCCATCGCCTTCTCGGAGATGTTGCCGGTGAGCTTCTTGGGCCGCAGGTCGAGCAGGATCAGGTGCGTGTCGGTGCCACCGGAGACGAGCGCGAAGCCGGAGTTGACCAGCACCTCGCCCATCGCCTTGGCGTTCTCGATGACGTTCTTGGCGTAGACCTTGAACTCGGGCCGCAGCGCCTCGCCGAACGCTACCGCCTTGGCAGCGATGATGTGCATCAGCGGGCCGCCCTGGATGCCGGGGAAGATCGCCGAGTTGACCTTCTTGGCGATGTCCTCGTCGTTGGTCAGGATCATGCCGCCGCGGGGCCCGCGCAGCGTCTTGTGCGTCGTCGTCGTCACGACGTGCGCGTGCGGGAACGGGCTGGGGTGTGCGCCGCCGGCGACGAGACCGGCGAAGTGCGCCATGTCGACCATCAGGTAGGCGCCAACCTCGTTGGCGATGGCGCGGAAGTCGGCGAACTCGATGTGGCGCGGATAGGCCGAGCCGCCGGCGATGATGATGCGCGGACGATGCTCGAGCGCGAGCTTGTAGACCTCATCCATGTCGATGCGGTGCGTCTCGGGCTTGACCATGTAGGACACGGCCTTGAACCACTTGCCCGACTGGTTGACGGGCGCGCCGTGGGTCAGATGCCCGCCGGCCGCGAGGCTCAGGCCGAGAATGGTGTCGCCCGGCTTCGCCAGCGCGTTGAACACGCCCTGGTTGGCCTGGCTGCCCGAGTGCGGCTGCACGTTGGCAAAGCCGCAGCCGAACAGCTTCTTGGCGCGGTCGATGGCGAGCTGCTCGACGATGTCGACGTACTGGCAGCCGCCGTAATAGCGCTTGCCGGGATAGCCCTCCGCGTACTTGTTGGTGAGCACCGTGCCGGCCGCCTCGAGCACCGCCTTGGACACGATGTTCTCGGACGCGATCAGCTCGATCTCGTGGCGCTGGCGCCCCAGCTCCTTGCCGATCGCGTCGGCGACCTCCGCGTCGCCGTCGGCGATGGAGGCGGTGAAAAAGCCGGACTGCGAGGCTGGGGCCTTCATCGTGAACATTGGGTGCTTCCTTGTTGTCGCGCGCGCGATGAGTTGGGAATTGGATCGTGAGGGTGCTGCCGCAGCCCCGGGGAGGCTAATGCGCCATAGTAAGGTCGAGCCGCGCCGGGCTCAACCTCTCTGGCAGCACAATACCTTGATCCCCGCCATTGCCTTTTTTGCCGCTGGCGGCTTGGCTGGGTAGCGAGCGCCTACCTATTCGGCAGCGAGCCGGACGGTCTCGCCCCGCGCCAGCGGGCAGGCTTCCCACAGCTCCGTCAGCGCGTGCACGAGGTGGTCCATCTGCGCATCGGTGTGGACCGGAGACGGCGTCAGCCGGATGCGCTCGGTGCCGCGCGGCACGGTCGGATAGTTGATCGGCTGCACGTAGATCGCGTAGCGGTCGAGGAGGGCGTCGGTCACCGCCTTGCAGTGCACCGGATCGCCGACCGTCACCGGCACGATGTGGCTCGAGTTGGAGACGACCGGGAGCCCGGCCTCCGCCAGCCGCCGCTTCAACGTCTGTGCGCGCTCCTGCAGGCGCGCGCGCTCGATCCCGCTCGACTTCAGGTGGCGGATGCTGGCGAGCGCACCGGCGGCAAGTGCCGGCGCGAGCGAGGTCGTGAAGATGAAGCCCGCGGCATACGAGCGGATGGCGTCGCAGCAGTCGCGGCTCGCGGCAATGTAGCCGCCCATGACGCCGAAGCCCTTGGCCAGCGTGCCGTTGATGATGTCGACGCGGTCCATAACGCCTTCGCGCTCGGCGATGCCGCCGCCGCGCGGGCCGTAGAGACCGACGGCGTGCACCTCGTCGAGGTAGGTCAGCGCGCCGTACTTCTCGGCGAGGTCGCAGATCGCGGCGACGGGCGCGATGTGGCCGTCCATCGAATAGACGCTCTCGAACGCGATGAGCTTGGGCGTTGCGCGGTCGTATTCCTTGAGCTTCGCCTCGAGGTCATCGAGGTCGTTGTGGCGGAAGATGCGCTTGGGGCCGCCGCCATGGCGGATGCCGTCGATCATCGAGGCGTGGTTCTTCTCGTCCGAGAAGATCACGAGCCCGGGCAGCAGCTGCGCCAGCGTCGACAGCGTCGCGTCGTTGGCGACGTAGGCCGAGGTGAACAGCAGCGCGGCTTCCTTGCCGTGCAGGTCGGCGAGCTCGGCCTCGAGCTCCACGTGATAATGGCAGGTGCCCGAGATGTTGCGGGTGCCGCCGGAACCGGCGCCGACCGCGTCGATCGCCTCGTGCATGGCGGCGATCACGGCGGGGTGCTGACCCATGCCGAGGTAGTCGTTGGAGCACCAGACGGTGATGGGATGGCTCTGCGCGCCAACTTTGAAGTGCTCGGCGGCCGGGAACTCGCCGCGGCGGCGCTTCAGGTCGGCGAAGATGCGGTAGCGGCCTTCCTGGCGGATTGCCTGCAGCGCTTCCTTGAACTTAGCGGCGTACTCCATCGAGCGTCCTTCACTCCCCACCGGCGTTTTTTCTTAGCATCGTTCTAAAGAGCATTTCGAGCAACGTGTCTATTGTCGCGCCACGGCCGTTTGGTGGCCCGCGCAGCCTGAAGAGCTACCCGCGGGCAGGCCTTGATGCCGATCAATGTGGTGATGATCCGCCTAATATGCCGCAGCGATCTCGCCGACGCCGTCCTTCTGGTACACGTCGGGCCGGAATTGTATCACGCCGTCCTCGGTCGCCCAGGCGGTAACGTAGGCAAAATACAGGGTAACGGGCTTCTTCAATCGGATCGTCTTGGTCTGGCCGTTCTCTTTCATGGCCTCGACCTGCTCCTTCGTCCATCCCGGTTGGCCCGCGAGCAGCCAGGCGGCAAGCTCCTCGATGTTCTGCACCCGCACACACCCGGAGCTGGCGGCGCGGAAGTTGCGGCCGAACAGCGACTCTTTCGGGCGAGTCGTGCATGTAGACCGAGCTGGCGCTCGGGAAGTTGATCTTGAGGAACCCGAGCGGGTTTTCCTTGCCCGGCGCCTGCCGGTAGGAGAGTTGCATGGGCTTGGATGACTTCCAGTCGATACTCTCGGACGAGATCTTCTTGCCCCCCTGGTAGGCATCGATGCCGAACTTCTCCAGCACGTTCTGCCCCTTCTCCTGCATGTCCTGACCCTTGGGGATCAAGTCCTCCTTGATCACGGTCGGCGGCAACGTCCAGACGGGGTTGAAGTTCAAGTCAGTGATGGTGGAGCGGATCTGCGGAGTCGGACGGTCGGGCTTGCCGACGACGCCGGAGTGGCGCGAGATGACTGTGTTGTTCTCGATGGCCTCGACCTGGGCCGCGGGAATGTTCACCAGCACGTAGCGCTTGCCGACGATCTTCACGAGGTCGGCCAGGCGCTCGAGGTTCACCTTGAGCTGCTTCAAGCGCACGTCCGCCGGAACGTTGAGCGCTGCAATCGTGCGCTTATCGACGATGCCAGTGGGCGCAAGCCCGTTGGAGGCCTGGAAGCGCATCACCGCCTTCTCGAGCTCGCTACCGAAATAATTCGCATAGCTCGTCTCGTCGCGCAGCTCACCCGAGGCCGTGAGCCGCTGGCGCAGGAGGTTCACCGCATCATGCGTCTGGCCCGGCTCGAGCTGCATCTCCGGGATGGCAACGAAGCCGCCGGCCTCGACGATCTGCGTGTAGCGATCGACGGCGAGCTTGGTCTGAGCGACGTTCGCCTTCGACAGCGTGGGGAAACCCTTGGGCGGGTTCGACTGCCATTCCTTGATGAACTCGCGGTCGTAACCACCGCCGGCACGGGCCGCGCCCGGACCATCGCCCGAGGGCCCGAACTGGATATCCTGCGCGAGTGCGCATGCACTTGCCGCGCCCAGCGCAATCGCGCTGCCGGCAAGACGCGCAATCGGCTTCGCCCACGCTGAGATTGAACCGGCTCTTTGCATTTCGCTCGAACCCCAGAGCTTCTCGATCCCCGAGAAGCCGCTTCCCTGCCGCCAATGTTAGGTCGCAAGCAGCCGAAAGGAATAGGCATTCGAGCAGATTGGGGGGGGCAAAATCGAGATGACTGCTTGGCGAGCTTAAGCCTGATGCCGGGGCGCAACATCTTCGCACATGCAAAAAGGGGCCGCGAACGATGTCCGCGGCCCCAAGCGTCGTTGGCGTTTCGTGCGTGTTGTCTAGAGGCGGTAACGAATTTGGTCGGACCAGAAGCGCTCCAGGCGGACGAGCGCCTTGTTGAGTCCGCGGAAATCTTCCTCGGTGACCTCGCCGACGGTGCCCACCGAGCCGAGCTGGCGGTGGTACAGCTTCTTGACGACGTCGCAGGCTTCCTTGCCCTTCTCCGTCAGGCTGACGCGCACGCTACGGCGGTCGGTCTCGGACCGCTTGTAGTGCAGGTAGCCCATGTCCACGAGCTTCTTCAGGTTGTAGGACACATTCGAGCCGAGATAGTAGCCGCGAGTCTTGAGCTCGCCGGCGGTCAGCTCGCCTTCACCGATATTGTACAGAAGCAAAGCCTGGACGCTGTTGAGGTCGGCGCCACCGAGACGGTCGAACTCATCCTTGATCACGTCGAGCAAGAGGCGATGCAGCCTCTCGATGAGACGCAATGCCTGCAAATACTCTGAACGGAAGCCTTCGTCCTGAGCCGGCGCGCGATGGCGCGCTACGTCGAGCGCAACACTCATAACTGCCTCATCCTGTTTGACGCGTCCCGATTTTTCGGGTTACCCAAACAGATAAGGCATAAAACTAAAACTTACCTAAATGCACATAGTAAAATAATAGTAATGCCCCCTCGTCGGAAGCTCTCATTCATCTTGAATGCTGCAAGTTTAAATTTTGCACTTTCGATTTCCTTACCGTTTGCAGGGGCCATCGCACGCGGACTCACACGCGCGCGGCCTGCATTTCTTGCCGCGTCGGCAGCACCATCTCGTCGGCACCCATCGACGCGAAATAGTCGTCCACCATCGCCGGGGTTACGTCCTCCAGACGCGCAGGCTGCCAGCGCGGCGCGCCGTCCTTGTCGATGAGCGCCGCCCGCACGCCTTCGTAGAAATCGTGGCCATCGAGGAAGCGACAGGCCAGGCGGTAGTCGACCTGCAGCGTCTGGCGCAGATCGAACGCGCGGGCATCGCGGACGTGCCGGTGCGTGACCTTGAGCGACAGCGGTGCGCGCGCCTTGAGGTCGGCGATGACGGCTTGGGCCCAGTTGCGATCGGCCCCATCGATGCGCGCCAGCCGCTCGAGGATCTCCTCGACGCTTGGGCCCGAGAAGCAGCGGGCGATGTGGCTCGCATGGGGCGCTAGCTCGCGCGGGCCCGGATCGATGTGACGTTCGTCCAGCAGGGTGTCCACCGGCCAGGTCTCGATGAGCGCGGACTTGATTTCCTCGAAGCGCTGCGCCGGGATGCAGTGCGTGAGCAGCCCCAGCGCGTAGGCGTCCGCGCGGCCGATCCCGCGGCCGGTGAGCGCGAGATACATGCCAATCGAGTCGGGGAGCCGCGACAGCACCCACGCCGTGCCCACGTCGGGGAAGAGCCCAATCGCCGTCTCCGGCATGGCGAAGCGGTAGCCCTCGCCCGCGACGCGATGCGTCCCGTATTGCGTGATGCCGACGCCCGATCCCATCACCGGCCCATCGATGAGCGAGATGGTCGGTTTGGAGAAGCACTCGTGCAGCCAGTTGAGCGCGTATTCCTCGGCGCACGCGGCGCGCGCCCGCGCCTTGTCCTCGCGGCCCAATTGCACGAGCTCACGCACGTCGCCGCCGGCGCAGAACGCCTTGCCGCCTGCCGACTGGATGACGACCGCATAGGTCGTCGGCTCGCGCGCGAAGCGGGGATAGGAGTTCAGCCAGTTTGCGGCGCATCGCGATGTTGAGCGCGTTGAGCGCGCGCGGACGGTTCAGCGTGATGAGCGCGAGCGAGCCGCTCCGCTCGACGAAGAGTTCCTCGGAGACCTCGGCGGGCCGCGATTGGTCGACGAGCTCTTGCTGCACGAAGGAGTTCCTTGCGAGGCTAGGACAAGGCCGCAAGCGACCATGAATTGGACGAATTTGGAGCTATACACCGGCCAACACGCCAATCAAACGTGCGCGGCCAATTCGTGCCTTAACAAAGCTTGCGCGCGCGAGCCGGGCCAACAACCGAAAGGCGGACGATGCTTCGATTTGGGCTTCGATATGGTCTGGGCCTCGCCACGTGCGCCGGGGCATTATACGGCTGGCAGCAGGGCGCCCTCGCGTGGTCAACAACTGTAAAGCAGGGCGCCGGTTCTAGCCTGCTGGTCGCGGCCAAGGACAGCAATTCCAGCATCGCTGTTGCCAAATCCAAGAAGCATAAAGTCACGGCCCCGGTCGCAGCCGAGGAGCCGGTGCCGCCCCTCCCCGACAAAAAAGACGACAAGAAGGATGACAAGGCAGCGACCGGACAAACCCCACCCGCTCCCCCCGCCTGGAAGCCCGAGGAGATCGCGGCGGCACAAGCGCGCTGCACAGCGATCCTGAAGGGCATCGATGCTGTCGCGGAGCCGCAGCCGCCGCTGCGCGAGGGGGCGTGCGGCGCGCCCGCGCCCATCCGCCTGATCAGCCTCGGCAAGAGCCCGCAGGTCGCCTTCTCGCCGCCGGCGCTCGTCGATTGCGAGCTTGCCGGCGCACTAGCCGGTTGGCTCAAGAACGACGTGCAGCCGCTCGCCGCGAAACGTCTCGGCGCCAAGATCGTCCGCATCGAGGTGATGAGCGACTACTCCTGCCGGACTTCCGCGGGACGCGGCGCCAAGCACCTGAGCGAGCACGCTTTCGCCAACGCGCTCGACATCGGCGCCTTCGTGACCGAGAAGGGCAACGCCGCGAGCGTGCTCGAACTCCTGGGGCACACCCAAGCGCGAGATCGCCGAACGCATCGCCGCCGAGAAGGCAGCGGCGGAGAAGGCGGAGAAGGAGACCGCCGCGCTCGCAGCCGCCGATGCCAAGGCGCAGCAGAGCCTCAAGGACCCCAAGTCCGAAAACCCATCTGCGGAAAAGAAACCCGCCCCACCGCCCGTGGCCGTGGCCTCAAGTCTCGGCACTCCTGCGTCCGGCCCCGCCAAGAGCGTGCGCTCCAAGGGCGTCGATAAGATCACGATCACGCTGCCGGGTTCCAGCAAATCGGCCAGCGACGACATCATCAGGCTCGGCGGCCCGAGGGGAACGGGCGCCCGCAAGCCGGACGCGACGGCGGACGTCGCCGCGCTTCCACCGATCGTGGAGCGCGCCCCGGGGCCGCAGGCGCAGTTCCTGCGCGAGGCTCACGCCGCCGCCTGCCGCATCTTCGGCACCACGCTCGGGCCGGAGGCGAACGCCGACCACCGCAACCACTTCCACGTCGACATGGCCGAGCGGAAGTACAAGAAAATCTGCGACTAACCCTGATCTTCGACCGCACCCGCCGGCCCTTGCCAAAGCGCAGCCTTCCGGCGAGTGTGGCGTCCCCTAGTGGACGCCAGCGCATGAAACCGCGCCACCCAGCGCCAGAACTCCCGGCCGACCTCGCGCCACGACGACAACTCCGACCGCGCGCCCCGCCACGGCGCGGGCGGTTCCTATCCGGGCGTGCGCTTGCGGCGCGCGCGGCGCACCAAGTGGTCGCGCCGGCTCGTCGCCGAGACCCAATTGAGCGTCGCCGACCTGATCTGGCCTCTGTTCGTGGTCGAGGGCAGCAACAAGCGCTTGCCCGTCGCAACCATGCCGGGCATCGAGCGCCTTTCGATCGACAACGTCGTCGCCGCGGCCGCGGAAGCGGTGCGCCTCGGCATCCCGGCGATCGCGCTCTTTCCCTATACCGAGCCGAAGCTGCGCTCCGCGGATGCGCGCGAGGCGTTCAATGCCGATAACCTCGTGTGCCGCGCGACGCGCGCCATCAAGGAGGCGGGGCTCGACGTCGGCGTGGTCCTCGACGTGGCGCTCGATCCCTATACCAGCCACGGCCACGACGGGCTGATGCGCGGGGTCGAGGTCGCCAACGACGAGACGCTCGAAGCGCTCGTGCGCCAGTCCCTCGTGCAGGCCGAAGCGGGAGCGGACATCCTGGCGCCGTCCGACATGATGGACGGGCGCGTCGGCGCCATCCGCTCAGCGCTCGAGGCCGGCGGCCACGCCAACACGCTGATCATGGCGTATGCGGCAAAGTACGCATCCGCATTTTACGGCCCCTTCCGCGACGCGGTTGGCTCTTCGGTTGCGCTCGCGTCGTCGAAGGCGGTCGGCGATAAGCGCACCTATCAGATGGACCCCGCCAACTCCGACGAAGCCCTGCGCGAGGTCGCGCTCGATCTCGCCGAGGGCGCCGACATGGTGATGGTAAAGCCGGGCTTAGCCTATCTCGACATCGTGCGCCGGGTGGCGGAGACGTTTCGCGTGCCGACGTTCGCCTATCAAGTGTCGGGCGAGTACGCGATGGTGCAGGCCGCCGCCGCGGCGGGCTGGCTCGATGGCGACGCGGTGATGATGGAGACCCTGCTCGCGTTTAAGCGGGCGGGGGCGTCCGGTGTGCTGACGTACTTTGCGCCGCGCGCGGCCGCACTGCTCAACCAGGCGCGCTAAGCGTCACAATGCGGGACTAGCGGCGCACGCGGCGGCGCGGCTCGAACGGCTGCTGCTCCACGGGCGGAGCCTGCGAGGCATCCGCCGGCTGCTCGCGGCTCTTCTGAGCGAGCGCCCCCTTCGGCTTCTCGCAATCGGTGAGCCACACGTCGAACACGGGATGCTCCACCGCGTTGATGCCCGGGCTCTCGGCGAACATCCAGCCAGTGAAGATGCGCTTCTGCTGGCCGTCGAGTTGGATCTCGTCGACCTCGACGAACGAGGTAGTCTTCGGCATCTCGGTGGGGGGGCGTGAGTAGCACACGCGCGGCGTCACCTTGAGCGCGCCAAATGTCGCCGTCTCGTTGAGTGCGACCTCGAACTTCGATGTGCGCGCGGTCACCTTGTCGAGCGCGGAAAAGACGGCGACGCCGTTCTCGATGCGATCGGCGCGCGCGGCTCCGGCAGCGAGCGCGCCCAGCGCTGCAGTCGTCATCGCTGCGCGCGCAAGGCGCGCACGGCGAAAGCCCGGAGGTGGAAGCCACAAATTCATGCGCCCCGGCGTCGACCTACTCGCATCCATCGACGTTCACTGATCGCCGAGTTGGGCCGAAGTTGGACCCCAGCGCGCGTCACGATTGCGGCCGCCACGGCTTGTAGTCGCCGGTGGCCTTGGCGCGCACGCCACTGCCCAGGATCGAGCCCGGCGGACGATAGGCCTCGGGCGTGCCGGTCATGTTCATCAGGTGCGGGCGCTGCCAGGGGCGCGGCTGATAGCTCTGTGCCGTCGGGGGCTCGTCGACCGTGTAGTGAAGCCAACCGTGCCAGTCGGCCGGCACCTTCGAGGCCTCCGCGAAATCGGTATAGGTGACCCAGCGGCGCGGGCGCCCGAGCGGACCGACGCCCTTGCGCTGTTCGTAATAGGTGTTGCCGAAGTCGTCCTTTCCGACGAGGCGGCCCTGCCTCAGGATCGTGAGGCGCGTGCCCCATGTATTGCCGCCCCACCAGCTGAAAATCTCGCTGAAAATGCCCATTGCAGGTCCCGCCATCTCGCAACCGAGTAGGGTTCGAATATCGGAGCTGAGACGGGTCTGTCCAGTCGCGGGTTGAGCGCGGCCCAAGCGCAACACTCGATTTCGCGGAAATCGCCATACGCTGCGCCCCAGTGGGCGACGGCGCTTTCGTCATCCACAGCCGCCGAAAGCTGCGAGTTTCAGCCGGCCGGCATGGCAAAACCCGTCACCGCGGCGTCACAAACGATCCACCGCCTTTCCCAGGGTTTTCCATAGGCTATCTACATCTAGTATGGGTGTGATCGACAACATACAAACCCTTTGGCTTCGAGCCACGAATCGGCCAGTTTGAGTGAACGCGATCCGGTCGCCACGGCTGCCCCCTCGAAGAGGGTTTTCGTCCCGGCGCGCGGTGCGGTTCCAAGTCGAGTGCCGGGCCCCGTCGGCCCAATCCAGACATTGTGTGAGCAGCGGGTGAGGCTCTTGCCGTCTCGCCGTGGGGAAGGTGTGTCTCGAGTATCGGCTTGAGTTGCGTGGCGGCCACTTCGTCCGTGAAAGCAAGCTTAGAACAAGAAAATCGGCGCCTTTGTGCCGCGTAGCGGCGCCCCCGACAATCGACTGGGGGACTCTTATGAAGATCACGCGGCGCTTCACCGAAGCCGGCAAGTCGCCTTACGACACGATTAAATTCCGCCGCGCCACAAGCGAGATCAAGAACCCCGACGGCTCGATCGTTTTCCGCCTCGACGGTTTCCTTGTCCCCGAGCACTGGAGCCAGGTCGCCGCCGACATCCTTGCCCAAAAGTATTTCCGCAAGGCCGGCGTCGCGCGCCGCTTCAAGAAGATCGAGGAGACGCAGATCCCTTCGTGGGCTTGGAAGTCGGCCCCCGACGACCGCGCGCTCGCCGAGCTCCCCCAGCCCGAGCGCTTCGGCGGCGAGTCCGACGCCCGCCAGGTCTTCGATCGCCTCGCCGGCACCTGGACCTACTGGGGCCTCAAGGGCGGCTACTTCACCGCCGAGGACGACGCCCGCGCCTTCTTTGACGAGCACCGTTACATGCTGGCGATGCAGATGGGCGCCCCCAATAGCCCGCAGTGGTTCAACACCGGCCTGCACTGGGCCTATGGCATCGACGGCCCCGGCCAAGGCCACCTCTACGTCGACCACGAAACCGGCAAGCTGACGGTTTCCAATTCCGCCTACGAGCATCCCCAGCCGCACGCCTGCTTCATCCAGTCGATCGAGGACGATCTCGTCAACGAAAACGGCATCATGGACCTGTGGGTGCGCGAGGCGCGCCTGTTCAAGTACGGCTCCGGCACCGGCTCCAACTTCTCCAAGCTGCGCGGCATCGACGAGAGACTGTCGGGCGGTGGCAAGTCGTCGGGCCTCATGAGCTTCCTCAAGATCGGCGACCGCGCGGCGGGCGCCATCAAGTCGGGCGGCACCACGCGGCGCGCGGCCAAGATGGTCGTCGTCGACGTCGATCACCCCGACATCGAGGAGTACATCAACTGGAAGGTGAAGGAGGAGCAGAAAGTTGCCGCCCTCGTCACCGGCTCCAAGATCTGCCGCAAGCGCTTGGCCGCGATCATGAAGGCCTGCGTCAACTGCGAGGCCGACGACAACGAGGCCGAGGCCAGCATCCCCAACGAGCGCTGCTTCGACCCCACCAAGAACCCGGCCCTGAAGCGCGCCATCAAGGAGGCGCGCCGCGACGAGGTGCCCAACAACTACATCCTGCGCGTGATCCAGTTCGCGCGCCAGGGCTTCAAGGAGATCGAGTTCGCGACCTACGACACCGACTGGGACTCGGAGGCTTACCTCACCGTCTCGGGGCAGAACTCCAACAACTCGGTGCGCGTGACGGACGCGTTCCTCGATAGCGTCGAGGCCGACAAGGACTGGCACCTCACCTCGCGCCTTACGGGCAAGCCGTGCAAGACGGTTAAGGCGCGCGACTTGTGGGACCAGATCGGGCATGCGGCGTGGGCGTCCGCCGACCCCGGCATCCAGTTCCACACCACCATCAACGACTGGCACACCTGCCCCACGAGCGGGCCGATCCGGGCCTCCAACCCGTGCTCGGAATACATGTTCCTCGACGACACGGCGTGCAACCTCGCCTCGCTCAACCTGATGGCGTTCCGCAGCGGCGCCGGCGCCACGCGCTTCGACATCGGCGACTTCGAGCACGCCTGCCGGCTGTGGACCATCGTGCTCGAGATCTCGGTGCTGATGGCGCAGTTCCCCTCGCGCCAGATCGCGGAGCTGTCCTATCGCTATCGGACGCTGGGCCTCGGCTTCGCCAACATCGGCGGCCTGCTGATGGCGTCGGGCATTCCCTATGAACTCGGAAGGCGGCCGCGCGATCTGCGGCGCCATCTCCGCCATCATGACGGGTGTCTCCTACGCGACCTCGGCCGAGATGGCGCGCGAGCTCGGGCCGTTCCCCGGCTACCAGCCCAATGCCGCCGAGATGCTGCGGGTCATCCGCAACCACCGCCGCGCCGCCTACGGCCACGGCGAAGGCTACGACAAGCTCGCGATCCCGCCGGTGCCGCTCGACCACGCGTCCTGCCCTGACGGTGCGCTGATCGAGGCCGCACGTCGCGCCTGGGACCGTGCCATCGCGCTCGGCCAGAGCCACGGCTTTCGCAACGCGCAGGCGACCGTGATCGCGCCGACCGGAACCATCGGTCTCGTGATGGACTGCGACACGACCGGCATCGAGCCCGACTTTGCGCTCGTGAAGTTCAAGAAGCTCGCCGGCGGCGGCTACTTCAAGATCATCAACCAGGCCGTGCCGGCGGCGCTCGCCACGCTCGGGTACCGCGAGAGCGAGATTGCCGAGATCGTCGTCTATGCCGTGGGCCATGGCTCGCTCGGACAGGCCCCCGCAATCAACCCGACGACGCTGAAAGCCAAGGGCTTCGACGCCGAGGCTCTCGCCAAGGTCGAGAGCGGGCTTGCAAGCGCCTTCGACATCAAGTTCGTGTTCAACCGCTGGACGCTCGGCGACAAGTGCCTCACCGAGAAGCTCAAAGTCCCGGCCGAGCGCATGCTCGATCCGACGTTCGACCTGCTCACCTTCCTCGGCTTCTCGAAAAAGAACATCGAGGATGCCAACGAGCATGTTTGCGGAGCGATGACGCTCGAAGGCTCGCCGCACCTCAAGACTGAGCACCTGCCGGTGTTCGACTGCGCCAACCCCTGCGGGCGCAAGGGCAAGCGCTACCTCTCGGTCGAGAGCCACATCCGCATGATGGCGGCGTCGCAGCCGTTCATCTCGGGCGCGATCTCGAAAACGATCAACATGCCCAACGACGCCACCGTCGAGGACTGCAAGTCGAGCTACCTGCTGTCCTGGCGGCTCGCGCTCAAGGCCAATGCGCTCTACCGCGACGGCTCAAAGCTGAGCCAGCCGCTCAACTCGCAGCTCCTGGGCGATGACGCCGACGAGCAGGAGGAGGTTGCCGAGCAGCTCCACGCCGACAAGCCGGCCGCCCTGCGCGTGACGGCCGCGGCGGAGCGGATCGTGGAACGCATCATCGAGCGCATGCGACCCCAGGAGCGCGAGAAGCTCCCCAACCGGCGCAAGAGCTACACGCAGAAGGCCACCGTCGGCGGGCACAAGGTCTACCTGCATACCGGCGAATACGAGGACGGCCGGCTCGGCGAGATCTTCATCGACATGCACAAGGAAGGCGCCGCCTTCCGCTCGCTGATGAACAACTTCGCCATCGCCATCTCGCTCGGCCTGCAATACGGCGTGCCGCTGGAGGAGTATGTGGAAGCCTTCACCTTCACGCGCTTCGAGCCGGCGGGCCTCGTCACCGGCAACGAGACGATCAAGAACGCAACCTCGGTGCTCGACTACATCTTCCGCGAGCTGGCGGTCTCCTATCTCGGCCGCAACGATCTGGCCCACGTCGACCCGCGCGAGATCGTGGGCGGCACGGGGCTCGGGTCTTCGGATGCCGCGACGGACGAGGCACTCGACCTCGATCTGCCCGACAGCGTCAGCAAGGTGGTCTCCAAGGGTCTGATCCGCGGCAACCTGCGCGTGGCCTCGGGCGGACGCCCGCAGCAGAGCGAGACGTCCGTGACCGCGCTGCGCGATGAGGCGACCTCCTTCCCCGCGGTCGAAAGCGACACCGCGGTGTATCCGATGACGGAAGGCGCGACCGCGCTCAAGCCCGACACCGAGATCCTCTACGCGCGCGCGACCATGCGCACGCAGGTGTCGGCGAAGGGGCGCGAGGCCGACCGTCGCGCCGAGGCGCGCATCCGCGGCTACGAGGGCGAGAACTGCCGCGAGTGCGGGAACTTCACGCTCGTGCGCAACGGCACCTGCCTCAAGTGCGACACCTGCGGCGGCACCAGCGGGTGCTCGTGACGACCGCGCCACGGAGAAGATCGCCATGGTGATGGGAGAAGACGAGCTGCGGGGCATCTTTAGCCGCGCAGGGATGAAATTCGATCCCACCCTGTGGCCCGCGAATTGTCTTGGGACTGGCGCCGACGGACGACCAACGCCTTCCGATTTGCGGCAACGTGCAGCTGAGCGCCGCTGGGCAACGGAAAACGGCGACCGGTCAATCCCGCACGTTGAGCGGATCCGTGGTGGGCTCATATCCGACGACGACGCGCTAAAGCGGCTGCGGCCGGCGCCGGCCAGCGTCTATCTGCTGGCCGAGCACCTCGACGCCGCGCTTGCAGCCGGCGAGGACCTGATCAGCGTGCTCTACGTCTGGTCGGGCCCGCCGCCGCAGGACTCCGACGAGCTCATCGACTTCCGCGCGCGCCGGCGCGAAGCCATCGAAAAGATCCGCACCTTCGAGCTTGCCATGCTCGCGCGCCTGCTCATGGGCCGCGAGTGGGCAGTGACGGTCGCGACCGAGGACGAGCGCTTCCGACCGGTCGCCCGCCTCTACATCGCCGGCACCGCGACGCTCGTCGACGCCGTTGCCGAATGCGCCGACCTATCGGCTGAGGACTTCGATACCGGCGACGACCTCACCGCCTACTTGCGCGGGCGCGGCCTCATCGCTGCGGACGCGGCCAGCCTGCCCGATGCCGCGCCGATTGCCGCCAACGAGGCGTTCCTCGTCGCCAAGCGCGCGCCGCTCGGGGTGCTCCTCGATCTCGTGGCGAGCTTCCTCGATGCGCTGGAGGCGGAGTTCGACCTCTTCCCCGCGCTCGAGAACGAAAACGGGCGGGGTCTGAGCCCGCCCGTTTCCCTCACGATCTGATCCGCAACTAAAGGCTCGAAGACGCCTGCGCGCGGATGCCAGCCGACATGACCTGCTCGGCCGTCCGCTCACGCGGGGCTGAGCGCCACGATGCCGCCTGCTCCGAGTAGGCGACGCGCGGCCGCTCGTAGCTGCGCTCGTCCTTGGCCACGCGGGTTGCGCGCGAGCCGCGCTCGTTGCGGGCCTGGACGTTGCGCACGCGCTTCTTGGCGGGCTTCTCGTCCTCGTCGTCGTTGGCCGCGACCTTCTTAGGCTCGGCCTTCACGGGCTCAGCCTTGGCAGGCTCGTCCTTCGGCGTCTCGATCTTCGGCTCGGCAGCAGCGACTTTGACCGTATCCGCGACTGCGCTCGCCTGCTCCGGCTCGGACTTCGCCGCGGCGTCCTCGCCCCACCTGCTCTGCTTCGCGTCGCGACTAAGGTCGAGCGCGGCGACCGACTGCGTCGCCTGACGCGGCGGGCGCATGCTGTGCAGAATGCCGAGCGAGCCGGTGGTGATCGTGCTGTCAGCCGCGGCGAGTGCCATGGCGGCGCGTCCCAGCGCCTGCGGCGCCTCGGCGACGAGCTGCTCGTTGTCGTGGCTCGCGAACGCGTTGGCGGCCGTCACCGGGGCCATCGGCGAGGCGGCGGACGCTTGCAGCGCCATTGCCACCGCCATGCCCCGCTCCGCCGCATCGAGCGATGAGTAGCGGCCGATGTCGCCCGGAACCGGCAGATAGCTGCGGTTCTCGACGTACACGGCTTCCTCGGGCTCCGGCGCCTTGATCACGCGCACTTGCAGCTTGCCGACGCCGCTGCCTTCGAAGCCCAGCTTGTCGGCGGCTGCGCGCGACAGATCGAGTGTGCGGTCGCCCCAGTAGGGGCCGGCGTTGTTCACGCGCACGACGAGTGCCCGCCCCGTGTCGGGGCTCCACACGAGCAGCATCGTGCCGTCGGGATAGATGGGACTAGCAGTGTTGTCGGGGCGGTCGGCGTAGAAGCGCTCGCCCGACGAGGTGAGGCCACACGGATTGTAGCGGTCGTGCTTGCAGTCGTCGTAGTGGGAAGCGGTCAGCGTCTCTTCAACGCCGACGAGCGCCTTGGTCTCTTCGATGGTTTTTACACGGTGGCAAGTACCGTAGTAGCAGTATGTCGAGCCCGGCGTCTTCGCCTCGGTGGGCGTAGCGAACTGGACGGTCAGGGCCATCGCGGCAAGCGCGGACGCACTCAACCCGATGCACACCAGGCGAACGCGCTCCGCCCGGCAAATTTTGCTGATCACCATTATCACTCCACGCTGTTTCAAACATCGGAGTGAACGCCGCGCGATACTGACCGTTCCGCGCGGGCGCCCCCCGATTTGCGGTGCAACTCGCAGCAGGAAGCGGGGATTAGAAGGCAGGTCTATGCGACATATCCGTCGCTGCGACGCATGGCCGCTGAAGCACTTACAGCAGTTTGTTAACGCGCAACTTCAACTCGAGCGCCGTGCGCGCAGCTTCGAGCCGCGCGGAATCTGTCGAGCGCAGAACGAGTTGCGTTGAGATGCGGCCGTCGGTGAACGACGGATAGCTTCCCATCGTAACATCTGGAAATAATTTTTGATGCGCAGCGAACAAATCTGCGACGTCTCCTTCCGCGCGCTGCAGCTTGATTGTCGCCGCCTGCATTTGCGCGCCGACATCGAGTTGCGGCGTAATGTCGTCGAGCATCACTTGCATCACGTCGGGCACGCCGGCGAGCACGATCACATTTGCGAGCATGAAGCCGGGCGCGACGGAGACCGCGTTGCGAATGAGCGAAGCGCCGTGCGGGATGCGTGCCATACGCAGACGCGCCGCGGTCGCCTCGATCTTGCGCTTGGCGAAGAACGCCTTCAGCAGCTCGAGTGCGCGCTCGTCGTGGCCGATGCCGACGCCGAGCGCCTTGGCGATGGCATCAGCGGTGATGTCGTCGTGCGTCGGGCCGATGCCGCCGGTGGTGAAGAGGTACGTATGGCGCGCGCGCAGCTCGTTCACCGCCGAGACGATCGCGTCCTCCTCGTCGGGGACGACGCGCACTTCTTTCAGGCGGATGCCGACGCGCGTCATGTGCTCGGCGACGTAATGGATGTTGCGATCGGCCGTGCGCCCCGAGAGAATCTCGTCGCCGATCACCAGCAGCGCCGCCGTGACGATTTTTTCCTCGGCCAATGGCCTCTCCGTTGCCCATCGAGAACCGCAATGTGCGCGCTGCCAAGGTCTAGCACCCGCGGCCCCTGCCGACGAGGCGCCTCGCCCGCCAGTTTGCCGTTGCCGCCGCACGCGTGCCGACCCTAGCCTCGGCCCATGCGATTCCCCTCCACCCTGCAGCGCGGGCGGCTCCTGCAGCGCTACAAGCGCTTCCTCGCCGACGTGGCGCTCGACACCGGCGAGACGGTCACGGCCAGCTGCCCCAACACCGGGTCCATGCTCGGCCTGACGCAGCCCGGCGCGCGTGTGTGGCTCTCGCGCAGCGACAGCCCGACGCGCAAGTACGCGCACACCTGGGAGATGGTGGAAACGGACCTCGGCAGCGGGCCGTCGCTCGTCGGCATCAACACAGGCCACCCCAACCGACTGGTCGCCGAGGCGATCGCTGCCAAGCGCATCAAG
Source organism: uncultured Alphaproteobacteria bacterium (assembly GCA_963726555.1). Lineage (GTDB taxonomy): Bacteria > Pseudomonadota > Alphaproteobacteria > Rhizobiales > Hyphomicrobiaceae > Hyphomicrobium_A. The sequence continues at coordinate 165,423 of CAVSCT010000005.1, forward strand.
CCGCTCGCCGGTTACGCGACGCTGCGCCGGGAGGTCAAGTACGGCGAGGCGAGCCGCATCGACATCCTGCTCGAGGACGAGCGCAAGGGCCGCTGCTACGTCGAGGTCAAGAACGTGCACATGATGCGCGAATCCGGGCTCGCGGAGTTTCCCGACTGCGTGACCGAGCGCGGAGCCAAGCATCTGCGCGAGCTCGCTGCCATGGCCGCGGAGGGCCACCGCGCGGTCATGCTGTTCCTGATCCAGCGCACCGACGCCAGGCGCTTTGCACTGGCCGGCGATCTCGACCCGGGCTACGCGGCGGCCTTCCGTCTGGCGACCGCCGCCGGCGTCGAGGCGCTCGCGTTCCGCTGCCGCATGAGCGAAGCAGAGATCGCGCTCGATCGGGTGGTGCCGATCGTTGGCTAGGCCCACAAAGTCGTGAACTCGGGGCGTGCCGGGCGCCCTGTAACGATCGGGCCGGATGCGCGTATCTGGAAGCGACGGCCATGCCGCTTGCCGCAGGGCCCCGGGGGCGAAGCCCCAAGCTTCAAAGGGCACCTCCCCCTCCCGACATAGACTTTGGAGAAACCCATGCTCACCCGTCGCAATTTCGGCCTCGCCGGCGCCGGCCTCGTCGCGGCCGCGGCAGGCCTGCGGGCAGCCAGAACAGAGGCAAACGAGGAGACCATGAAAGCTGCCACAGCCGACAAGCCCTTCGAGATCACCAAGACCCCCGATGAGTGGCGCAAGATACTCACCCCCCAGCAGTTCAATGTGCTGCGCGAGGAGGGCACCGAGCGCGCCTTCACCGAGTCCGCTCGACAAGAACTACGCCGCCGGCACCTACGACTGCGCCGGATGCGATCTGGCGCTGTTCTCATCCGACACCAAGTTCCACAGCGGCACGGGGTGGCCGAGCTTCTTCAAGCCGCTCGACAACGCCGTCGGCACCACGAGCGACACGAGCTTCTTCATGACGCGCACCGAGGTGCACTGCCGGCGCTGCGGCGGCCACCTCGGCCACGTGTTCAACGACGGTCCGCCGCCCACGGGCCTGCGCTATTGCATGAACGGCGTGGCGCTGAAGTTCATGCCCAAGGCGACTGGATGAAGGCTACTCGATAAGCAGCGGGCAGGTCGACCGACCGATCGGTTGACAGCATCCGCCCGGCCGTGCACCCGTCGCGGCCGGGCGGAGCTCGTTTCAGGACCATGCTGCAGCGGATGCGCGACTGGGCACGCGGGATCAAGCGCGACGTGCACGCGCTCTATCTCGCCGCGCGCGATCCGCGCGTGCCGTGGTACGCCAAGGCGGTGGCGATCGCGGTTGCGGCCTACGCGTTGTCGCCCATCGACCTCATCCCGGATTTCATCCCGGTCATCGGCTACCTCGACGACCTGATCATCGTGCCGCTGGGCATCCTGCTCGCCGTACGGCTGATCCCAGCCGACGTGTTGGCCGAGCACCGCGCCGCTGCGAGCGAGGCGGCCGAGCGGCCCACGAGCCGCACGGCCGCGATCGTCATCGTCGCGATCTGGATCGGCCTGGCGCTTGTCGCGCTCGGCTTCGGGCTGCGTTACTTCGGATTGTGGGCGCCGGCTTAGTTGGTCTGGCGCCGGCCGAATGACACCGCGTAATCGAGCGAGCGCATCGGCAGGATCTTGTCGTTCTTCGGTGCCTCGATGCCGTCGGCGAGGTTGTTGGGATCGAAGATGCCGGCGTCGCAGGTCGCATCCGCCTCTTCCCCGGAGATCGCGAGCGTGCCCATCTTCACTTCCTTGCGGCCCGCGGGCCACTCGGCTGTCGGATCGTCCTCCGGGTCGCCCGGCTCGCCCTGGATCGCATAGAGATCGAACTGCGCCGGTCCCTTGGCGAGGCGGTCCTTCAGCTCGGCTGAGTAGAAGTCGTCGCCCTTGGTCTTGGCGTCCTCATCGCTCAAGCCCGGCTCGTCCTTGACCGGCACGAACTTCCACTTGACGACGTGCTTCTCGCCCTTGGCGTTGGTGACGGTGAACGCGTGCACGGCAAAATACTGCGCGGTCGCGTAGCTTGCCGGCACCGGGCGCGCGTTGAGCCACGCGCCCTGGCGGGTCGAACTCGGGGTTCGCCTTGAAGAAGGCAGCAATCTTGTCGGCGTCCTGCTTGCCGTCGGGGCCGGGAGCCACCGTCTTGAGCAGCGTCACGAACTGCTCCGGCGTTTTGGCGACGAACACGGGCGCGGAGATCATAACGAGATCCGTGGTGTTGCCCTTGCCGAGATCGAAGTGCACCGCCAGGCCGCGCGCATTGTCCTTCTGCTTGTCGGAAGCCGCCGGGTTGCCGCCGCCGAGCGAGAAGCGCGCCGTCACCGGAACCGCGCTCGCGAAGTGCGGAGCCTTGGAGAGCGTCGCCGCTTCGGCCGTCGGCGTGAAGTTGCCCTTGAGGCAGATGCCCTTGGTGTGGGCCGCGCGCTTGCCGGCATGCGCGCCGAACACGCCGTTCAAGGCGTTGACGAGGTCTTCAGGTTGCGCCTCCTCCGCCGCCGCCACGATGGGAGCAGCAAAAATGGCAAGCGCAAGCGCGGCAGCGCCGCATAGCGATAGGGTTCGCATCGGGTGAGGCTCTCCGTAAACTACCGGATCAGGAAAGGCTTTCGGTGCCTATCTATTCGCTCCGATTGACGGACGCGTGTCAACGGCTCGAGTGGCAATCGCAGTGTCGCATTGGTGACGCGCCGGCGCGGCCTGGGCCTCTAGGCCGGGAAATAGTTGCCATGGAAGCCGAACGGTATGTGGTGGGGGCATTCCGCACGTGCGATTTCGGCAAGGCTGATCGCATCGAGCACGAGCAGGAACGAGCGGCCGCGGCGGGTATCGAGCACGACCGACAGCAGCACGCCGCCGCCTTCGCTCGTGCGGCCGGGTGAGGCCACGAACACGGGCTCGCCGGGGTAGCAGTGCTCCCGCCACCACGATTGCGTTTCACCGGTCGTGACGTCAATCTTGACGATTGAGTCGAGGAAATCCATTGCATCGCGCCGGCCCACGCCCCAAACATGGCGGTAGGGGCGGCCTGCGCACAGCTCGTAATCGATGCGCGGCAGCTCGATCATCGCCTCGGCGACCTGGATCGCGAACACATCGCCCGCAGCCTGCAGCGGCACGACGTAGCGTGTGAGGTGTCCGGTCGCGTCGATGGGATCGCTCGCACGCAGGCGGGCGAGATAGAGCTGATCGATGATCTCGGCGCCGCGATAGGCGACGAGGTCGACGACGATGTTGCCCCCGTCCTCGAAGGCGTTGACGTGGTGGAACGCGAAGACCGGATCGGTCTCGACCGATTTGAGCAGGCCGCCGCCGTCCTTGTCGAACACGTGGATGCGCAAGCCCCGCTCCGGCTTCCAACGGTAGTTGCGGATGAAGGGCGCGAAGGCGAGCTTGAGGCGCAAGGGATCGACAACGAGCGGGAACTCGACGAGCACCAGATACTGCTCGGTCATGGCGAAGCTGTGCATATAGGCCGGCCGGTCGACCGGCATTTCAGCGACCACGCACTCTGCGCCACCCTCGTCGTCGATGGAGAACAGCCGGTAGCGGCTCTTCATACCGAACTCGACAACGTAGCTGAACTGGCACCTGCGCCTTGCGTCGTGGTGCGGATGCGCGATCGACACGGCTCCCCCGACGGCGGGGCTATAGCCATAGTCGCCGAGCGTCTCCAGCGTCTCGGCGTCGAAGCGCACGGGGAGCGTTGTCTCGGTGAAAGCGACCGCAGCTCCGCCGAGCGGGTTGATATTTACGTTGCAGTTGTCGGTGAGCTTCGGCTCGAAGATCGCCACGACCCGCTGAAACAGCGTGCGGCAGGGATCGGTCGCAAACTCACCGCGAACCAGCGCACCCGCGGCAGCAGCTTCGCGGTAGGAGCTCGATTGCAGGAAGCGGTTGCGGTAGGAGACCTGCCCCTCCGCAAACCCGAACCGGTGCAGCATGGCGAGGCCGTCGAACCAGTGGTTGACGGTCTGCAGCTCGAGGTCGTACTTCGCCGGCCCCGTCCGCAAAAGCGCGCCCGACAGCCACGCCGGCATCTTGCCTTCGATTGGCAGACGATCGACGACAACCTCGTTCTCGAGGTCGGCAAACCCTATCGCGTAGGACGTTCGGTCGGAGCCTGACATGGCCACCACCTTCGGCCGTGAACGCAAAGAAAGCATCAACGTGGCTGCTCAACGCTTAGCACACCAGTGTGTCGACTTGCCGCAAATTAGATCGATGTGGCGCCCATCCCTAGCTTGCGTTGACCTGCAGCGCGAGCACGTGACCAATCCAAACTCCGAGCAGGCACAGGATGACCGACGCGCCAATGTACAGCCCGGCATGGAGCCAATGGCCCTCGTGGGCGAGGCTCATTGTCTGCAGGCTGAACGAGGAGAACGTCGTGTAGCCGCCGAGGACCCCGATCATCATGAACTGACGGATGCTGGTGTCGACGAACATGCGCCCGTCGGCAGCAGTCGCCGTGGCGATGAACCCGATGAGCAGGGAGCCCGACACATTCACGAGCAGCGTGCCCCAGGGGAACGTCTCGCCGAACAGGCGCACCATCAGGTCGGTGACGCCGAAGCGCGCCACGCCGCCGAGAGCGCTGCCGAGCGCGATCCATAGATAAAGCTGAAGCACGCGAAAGCCTCCTGTCTCGTATTCGCCGAGCGCTACGGCGCGGCGAGTTCACTACGCGGCAGGAGTCATCAGCCCCGTGGGAATCCCAAGCGCGAAACCCCACGACGGGCGGTTCAGGGGGGACTCCATCCCCACCTCTTCGCCCGTCACCCATAGGCCCTGCGGTGGGCCCGGTCAACGCGGGCAGCGGCGCGCGCCTAGCGTGCGCCGCCTGTCATTCCGCGGCCTGCTTGTGCGCGGCGAGCACCTGGTCGGCAAGCCGCCCGGTGAGCTCGGCCAGGTGGTCGAATTTCGCCCGGTAGGTGCCGACGCCGGAGGTTGCCGAGCGGAGATCGACGATGAGGCTCTCCATCTCGGAGGCCGGCATCTGCGCCTGCACCACATCCCAGCCGCTCCAGCCCTCGCGCGTGTCGAAGCCGAGGATCTGTCCGCGCCGCTGCGAGATGATGCCATTGATGCGCGCGGTGGCCTCGCTCGGCACGGCGATCTCCACCGCCATGATCGGCTCGAGCAGCACCGGCGCGCACTTGGGCATCCCCTCGGTCATGCCGATGCGCGCCGCCTGGCGGAAGGCCATGTCGGAGGAATTGACCGTGTGATAGGAGCCATCGAGCAACGTGACGGAGACATCGACCACCGGGAAACCCAGCGGTCCGTGGCCGAGGTAGTCCTTCACGCCGATCTCCACCGACGAGAAGAACTGGCGCGGGACGACGCCGCCCGTGATCTTCTCCACAAACTGGAAGCCGGAGCTGCGCGGCAGCGGCGCGATCTCGAGCACCACGTCGCCGAACTGGCCATGGCCGCCCGACTGCTTCTTGTGGCGCCCGCGGATCTCCGTCGATTTGCGGATGGTCTCCTTGTAGGGGATCATCCGCGGCTGGCGATCGACGGCGACGCCGTACTTGCGCTGCAGGCGCTCGGAGGCGACACGCAGATGCATCTCGCCCTGGCCGAGCAGCAGCATCTGGTGCGTGTCGTGGTTCTGCTCCAGCGACAGCGAAGGATCGTCCTGCACCAGCTTGGCGAGCGCGGTCGTGAGCTTGACCTCGTCCTTGCGGTCCTTGAGCACCAACCCGATGCCGAACACCGGCTCCGGCGCCGGCGGTCCCTTGACCTGCACGACGCCGCCCTTGTCGGCGGTGATCGTCTCGCCCGTCCTCATGCCCTCGAGCCGCCCCAGCGCGACCGTCTCGCCGGCGTGCGCGGGCCCTCGCTTCACCGCCTCCTCGCCGCGCAGCGCAAACACGCCTGCGATGCGCTCATCTGAGCCGTTGGCGCCGGTAACGGTGGTGCCGTCGGCGATGTCGCCGGTGAGCACGCGCACGATCGAGAGCTTGCCGCCATGCGCCGTGTGCAGCGTCTTGAACACATACGCAGCGGACTTGGCATTCTCGAGCTTCAGACGGCGCGCGGTATCGGCGACCACGGGAGCCTCGTGCCGCAGCGCTTTCAGGAGTCGGAAAATGCCGTGGCCCTCCTGCGCCGAGCCGAGCAGCACCGGGCAGATGAGCCCCTTGCGCAAATCGTCGGTCAGATCGTGGAAGACCTTGTCGCGCGGCGGCGGCATGTCCGACAGGAGCTGCTCCATCAGTTCATCGTCGTAGTCGGCGAGCTGCTCCAGCATGTGGAAGCGCGCCTGCTTTTCGCGTTCCAGCACGCCGGCTGGGAGCTCGACGATCTCCGACGGCGCCTGCGTGCGATAGACGTAGGCGCGCTCGGACGCGAGGTCGACGAAGCCGGTGGCGACCCCGTTCTCCCAGATGGGGATCTGGCGCAGCACGAGCGGCTTGGTGCTCGCCGGCTGCAGCACGGGGATCAGCTCGCGCAGCGGAACCTCGGAGGCGTCGATCTTGTTCAGGAACAGGAAGTGGGGGATGCCACGGTCCTCGAGCTGCTTGAGGATTATCTGTAGCGCCGGGACGCGCTTGGGGTCGGGCTCGCACACGACGACGGCAGCGTCGCAGGCCGTCAGCGCAAGTGCGCCTTCGTACTGGAATTCGATGGAGCCGGGACAGTCGACGAAGGTGAAGGTATCGCCGAGGAAGCTCGCGTCGGCAGCATTGAGGGAAACGCTCATGCCGTGGTCGCGGGCCTCGGGGCTGGCGTCCCCGACCGTAGATTTATCGGCGACGGCACCCGCCCGCGCGATGGCACCGGTACGCGCGAGGATGGCCTCGAGGAGTGTGGTCTTGCCGCTGAGATAAGGGCCTACGAGTGCGATGCAGCGGGAACGACCGCCGCCATTGGCCCCTGATCTTGGGCCATCGGACTGTCCCATTTTTTCCTCCCTTGGCTGGAGGCGCACGCCCGCCTAGGCCGCACACCCCGCGCCTCGGTGAGGATCGCGGCTCTGCGCGCATGTTCGCGCCGCACCGATGCGAGCGCAAGCCCGGACGAAGTAGAAAATGCTCGCTCGCGCGCTTATCGGAGTTGTTCGTGCAATTGCTATTGCATCGCACAAACTTTCGCGAAATCCGCTTTTCCGTTTTGCGAACGCGAAATCGAAACTACTTGGAACCGGATCGATTTTACCGCATTAATAATGTTGTCGGTTCGCTCGGGGACTTCGTCGGGAGCGGGCCGATGCGGCTGGGATCGCGAGGGGGCTCCGATCCGCTAGAACAGAGGCGTGTGATGAGTATGAAAGCGCTGATGTCGGCGGCCCACGCGGCGGGATATGCGATGGCTGCGGAAGACGTGGCGGAATGCCGGCCGGTTACGGTTCTCCAGGAACCGAAGAGCACCGCTCTGGTGGTGCGCGCACCAAGCCTGTGGTCGGAGATCAACGCGTTCCTTCACTTCGACTGGCTGCGCGGCCGCTTCGCGGGTCATTGGCACGGCGGCGCGGCGGCTTAACGCGCCAGCCACACGAGCAGCAGCGCCGCAAGCGCGAGCGCCAATCCTATGCGCCAATAGAGGCACATCCGGCACGAACCAGGAGTTTCGACGGACATCCGACGCTCCGTCCCGACGGCGGCCCCTGAGGCCGCCGTCAGCGTAAGTTCCCGCAGAACCGCTGAATGCGCCGGCAGGCCTCTTCGAGAAGCTCGCGCGAGGTCGCGTACGAGATGCGGAAAGCCGGCGACCCGGCGAACGCGGCGCCGTGCACGACGGCCACGCCTTCCTCCTCCAGCAGCGCCGTCGCGAAATCCTCGTCGTTGGCGATCGTCTTGCCGTTGGCGCTCGTCTTGCCGATCGAGCCGGTGCAGCTCGGATAGACGTAGAATGCGCCTTCCGGCTTGGGGCAGCGCAGCCCGCTCGCCTGGTTGAGCATCGACACCACGAGGTCGCGGCGCTCGACGAACTTGGCGTTGTTGGCGGCGATGAACTCCTGCGGACCGTCGAGAGCCTCGACCGCGGCCCACTGCGTGATCGAGCACGGGTTCGACGTCGACTGCGACTGCAGCTTGCGCATCGCATTGATCAGCGGCTCGGGCCCGGCTGCGTAGCCCAGCCGCCAGCCCGGTCATGCAGTAGGCCTTCGACAGGCCGTTCATGGTCAGCGTGCGATCGAAGAGCCCAGGCTCGACCTCGGCCGGCGTGTGGAACTTCAGGCCGTCGTAGATGCAGGTGCTCGTAGATGTCGTCGGTCAGCACCCAGACGTGCGGATGGCGCATCAGCACGTCGGTGAGCGCCTTGATCTCGCTCTTTGGTGTAGGCAGCGCCCGTCGGGTTCGACGGCGAGTTGAAGATCAGCCACTTGGTCTTGGGCGTGATGGCCTTCTCCAGGCCGGCCCCGGCTTCAGCCGGTAGCCGTCCTCCATGCCGCGTCTCGGCAAACACCGGCTTGCCGCCGCCGAGCATGACGATGTCGGCATAGGAGACCCAGCACGGCGCCGGGATCACCACCTCGTCGCCGGGGTTCAACGTCGCCAGCAGCGCGTTGTAGATCACCTGCTTGCCGCCGGTGCCGACCGAGATCTTGGCCGGCTTGTAGTCGAGGTCGTTCTCGCGCTTGAACTTGCGCACGATCGCCGCCTTGAGCTCGGGCGTGCCGTCGACGTCGGTGTACTTCGTCTTGCCTTCGGCCAGCGCCTTGACGGCAGCCTCCTTGACGTTCTCGGGCGTGTCGAAGTCGGGCTCGCCGGCCGACAGCGAGATGATGTCGCGGCCCGCCGCTGCGAGCTGGCGCGCCTTCGTCGACACGGCGATGGTCGCCGAGGGCTGAATGCGGTTTAAGCTGTCGGCAATGAAGCCCATGGCCACCGGACCCTTTTTTGCGTTCCAAGCGCGCACTCGCGGCCCCTACTAACTTTTGCGCCGCACAACTTCAATAGCGCCCGCGCGGCTCGGGGTGCCCGAGAGATTGCGCATTTCGTCGCCATTTGCGGTCGGCGCGGCGGCCAGTCACCTGCCGGACACAGCTCCCGCACGCTCTGCGTTAATCAAAAGAATACGCAGCAATCGCCACATTCCGGGCCCAACGACGCCACAGAGCGGGGGGAAACTTCGGGTGAAAGGCGGCGGATTGCATCCACACGGGAGAGGGATTTGATGATGTCCAGTGTCGAGATGGCAAAGATCAGGCCCCTGAGGGCGGTCCTGCGGATCGCGGCGGACGCGCTGATCGGGCTCGTACTGTTTGTGGCTTTCGCTTTCGCGGTCGGCGCTTACGAGAGCCACTCGACCGCGACTTCACCGGCTGGGCGGCATCCTCTCGATGAGCTCCAGCGCCGGCGACCTGCTCAAATTCTCCCTCGACGACAGCCCGCTGATCGCAGCCGCCGTCGTCGCCACGGCGGTCCCAGTGTCGCATACCGCCACCGCAACCGGCCTGCACAGCACCACGCGGGACACCGCCTACGTGCTGCTGGCCGGCATCTTTTCCGCGCTCGTCGCGTTCAACCTTGCCTTCTTCAGACACCTTCGCCGCGAGTACGCCTCCCCGCGGTGAGGTGCGTGGAGGAGAGGCTCGGGCTCTGCTGGGAGCCCTTGACGGTCTCTCCTCCACTCCTAACATTCGGTAATGTGGGATTAAGGTCCACCGATTAACCCTCAAACCCCCGATTTTGCGGGGATTTGGCTCGAACCCGGAGCGAATCATGGCGAGACGTCCCTTGCGGCTGACGAACCTTCCGGTCGCAGCGTTGGGCATCGTGGCGGCCGGTGTCGGCATCGCGGCGATGACGCTTGGAAGCAGCGACACGGTCGTCGAGCGGGGTTTTGAGCGCGCGCTCGCCTCGCGGGCCGAGCAGCCGAGCAGCACGAAGATCGCCACCCCTGCCGTCGCCGGCAGCGAGCAATTCTGGCTCACGCACGTCGTTCATGACGCCAGCGCGCCCTTCACCAAGCCGGTCGCTGTAGGCGACCGCGTGACCATCAACTCGGGCGGCCATGAGCAGGTCCTGCACGTGGTGACCGTCGACAAGCTCGACCCCCAGATCATTCCGATCTCGTCGGAGCGCCCGGCGCGGCTTCTGCTCGTCACCTGCCGCGACCAGGCCAACCCGGAGAGCCGCCCGGTGCGCTTCCTGATCGAGGCCGACGAGCCGCTGCCGACGCTGTCGTCCGCCAAGGCCGCCCGCGCCCTCTAATCTTTGTGCCCTGACCCCGCTCGACGGCCGCGGCGCGTCTAGCCTTCGAGCGCGGCCGGCGCTGTTGCATGATCGGCAACCTCCCGTGATATGCTGTATGCCACCGCACGGGGAGGACCGCGCGGCGAACGCCGGGCAGCAGCATGGCGACCGGCAGCGAGAGGGGGACTAGTTCATGCGGCTCAACCCGCCGAGCATTGCAATCTTCCTCGTCTCGCTGACACTCGCGCTTCTTGCGCTGATCACCAAGATCGGCATCGTCGGCGTGCCGCACTATCTGCCGCATCAGGAATTCTGGCTGGCGATCACCGCCTACATCACGCTGATGGTCGGCAACCTCGTGCGCGGGCTCTGACCCGGCATCGGCAAATCACCACGGGATCGGCTTCCTGTCGCGGAAGAACCCACCCGAGGGACCGTCGGTGGGCAGCGTCGCGAGCCACACCGCCGTCTCCGCGCCCTGCTCGACCGAGCGCGTCGCGTTGGGGCCGCCCATGTCGGTGCGCACCCAGCCCGGACACATGGCGTTGATCTTGACGTCGCCAGGCCCGAGCTCGGCGGCCGTCATGCGGGTCAGCGCGTTGAGTGCCGCCTTCGACATGCGGTAGGCGGGAAAGCCTGAGCCCATGTCGGAAAGCTGCCCGGCGCCCGACGACAGATTGACGACGCGCCCGTAGCCGCGCTCGCGCATGCCCGGCACGATCGCCTCGATCATGCGCAGTGGCCCCACGGTGTTGGTCGCGAAGGTGAGCATCACGCGGTCGATGGGCGCATCGAACACGCTCGATTCCTCGGGCGTGAAGCCCTCCTGCAGGATGCCGGCGTTGTTGACGAGCACGTCGATGCGGCCGAAGCGGGCGACGATGCCGGCGACGCCGGCGCGCACGCTCTCGCCGTCGGTCACGTCGATCGCGACGACCCCAGCCTCGATGCCTTCGGACCTGAGTTTAGCGGCAGCCTCCTCGCCCTTGGCGAGGTCGCGCGCGGCGAGCACCGTCTTGAGACCGCGCCGGGACAGCTGCCGCACGATCTCGAGCCCGATGCCGCGGTTGCCGCCGGTGACCAGCGCGATGCGGTCCTCTGCCATGTCAGGCTCCCCTCCCCTGGAAGACAAAGAACGCGCCCGCCGCGATGAGCGCAAAGCCGATGAATTGGTTGGGGCCCAGCGGCTCCTTGAGGTAGAGCGCCGAGAAGGCCGCGAACACGATGAGCGTGATCACCTCCTGAATCGTCTTGAGCTGCGCGGGGGTGTAGACCGAGCTGCCCCAGCGATTGGCCGGCACAGCGAGGCAATACTCGAAGAAGGCGATCAGCCATGCGACGAAGATGACCAGCAGCAGCGGTTGCGACTTGAAGCGCAAGTGCCCGTACCACGCGAAGGTCATGAACACGTTGGAGCAGAGCAGAAGCAGGATGGGCGTGAGATAGGCCTGGAAAGCTGGAGCTGGCATCGCTGTCGATCCTCGAGGCGTTAAGATGGCGTCCAGCTAGCCTCCCGCCGCAGCCGGTGTCGAGGCGCTGTCTGCCGCCCCGCCGAGCCGACGGAAACGGCGGCGCCAGGACGTTCGGAGATCGGGTGGCCGGCTCGCGCCCCTGTTCCCCCGAACAGTTGAGGAACGCAAGAAACCCATGTCCCGTATCCTCACCCCACAGATCGGACGCCGCCACGTCGTGCGCGGCATGGTCGCGACCGCGGCCGTAACTCTGCTGCCCCGCGTCCCATTGGCAGGGGCCGCGACCGGGCTCGTCGCCACGCCGGCGCAGACCGAGGGCCCGTTCTACCCCACCGACTGGAGCGGCGACGTGGACAACGATCTGGTTGTGGTGACGGGCGAGGACGCGCACGCGCAAGGGCAAATCACGCACATCCTCGGCCGCATCCTCGATACCTCGGGCGCGCCTATTCCCGGCGCCGCCATCGAGATCTGGCAGTGCGACGCCAGCGGCATCTACCGCCACCCGCGCGACACGCATTGGCTGCGCACGCGCGACGCCGGCTTCCAGGGCCGCGGCCGTGCGCGCTCCGCCGCGGATGGCGCCTATGCGTTCCGCACCATCAAGCCGGTCGCGTATCCAGGCCGCACGCCGCACATCCACTTTGCCATCACCGCGCCGGGACGCCCGCCGCTCATCACGCAAATGTACGTCGCCGGCGAGCCGCAAAACGAGCGTGACGGCATCCTCAACGGTATCGCCGACCGGCGCCAGCGCGAGAGCGTCATCGTCAAGCTGGAGCCCGGCGACGGCATCGAGGCGCAGGCGCTCGCCGCCAGCTTCGATATCGTGCTTGCCGGATAGCGCCGCTTGGCCATCCCGCAGCGGGAAGAATGCCCGCCAATTCGAGCGGATTGCTCGGCATTGCTCCCTTCCCGCCAACCGCCCTTTCAGACTTGCGTTCGATCTCACTGCTTGGTCCCGCTGCCGAGCTTGCCGGTGAGGAACTGCGCCTCGCATTGCCGAACGACCAGTCGGCGTCCTTGTTCTCGACGATGCTCACCATCACGTCGCTCGGGGCGATGCCGCATTTCTGCTGCAGCGCCTCGCACGGCAGCCGGTAGAAGCTCTGCTTTTCCGCATCGAGCAGGTCGGCGATCTCCTTCTCGGTGCGTCCCTCGATGAGATCGAAACGGATCAGCGGCATCGTCGGCTCCCTCCAAGTTGGGGGCGAAGGGCAGCCATGATAGGCGACCGCGGTCAACCGGGGAATTGGTCTAGCCGCGCCGCACGGCTCACCAGAGCCCCGGCACGACGCGGTAGCGCACGCGCGCGGCGTAGGCGTCGTAGCCCTCGAGCTCGGCCTTGAGCGTGTTCTCCTCGAGGACCGCGCGGTAGCCGAGCAGCGCGATCAAGGCGGCGGCCCAGATGAGGCCGTACCATGAGCCAAGCAGCAGCGGCGTGCCGACGACCAGCGGTATGGCGCCGGCATACATCGGGTGACGCACATACGCGTACGGACCCGTCGAAATGACCTGGTGCTTGCGCTCGCTCTGGATCTTAACGACAGGGGCGGCGAACGTGTTCGTCTCCATCACCACGTGGAAGGCGTAGAGCCCAAGCGCGATGGCGAGCCCGCCCGCAACCTGCAGCCATAGCGGCACCTGCGACCAGCCAAAGCGCACCGCGTCGAGCCCGATGACGACGTCCTGGCTCAGCCACAGCGCGAAAAACACCGTGATCAGGATCTTATCCCAGCTCTTCTGGTCCTTCTGAATCGGAGCGGCCATGCGCTCGCGCAGCAGCGCCGGATCGCGCTCGGAGATGGCAAGCCCCGACATGAGCCCGAGTCCGCCGAGCTCGGCGAGGTAGATCCAGGCCTGCGGCCAGCGCGCCGTTCCGGCGGAGACGAACAGGATCGCGCCGGTCACCGCGAGCCAAATGAACGTCTGGACCAGGATGCGTGCAATGATACTTTGGCTCGCGGGCATCGGCTTTCTCCGGTGAAATGCTGGCTCAGTAGATAAACACCGGCTTGCGGCGGCGGTTTGATCGGGTCTTTGCGCAATTTTCCACGTGGGTGTGCCCTGTTCGCGACTGGTTGCAGCAGCTTCCCTGCGCTACGAAATCCCCAGGCGGCGACCGCACGGGAGCGCCGCGTAGCAGCATAGGAGTTCGCCATGGCACGCATGCTCACGATCGGATTGACCTGCGCGATCGCGCTCGCCGGCGCGATGACCGCCACCACCGCCCAGGCCGGTTGCCGCCGCGCAGGCGGCGAGGCGACGATGATCACCAAGGACCTCGCGGTGTTCATGGCCAACGCGGCCCTCAAGAACTCCATCGCCGACCACGGCGAGCGGCCCAAAGGCCCCATCGCGGTGAGCTGCAAGGACGACTCGTTCACGACGACCTGTCACGCCCGCCGGGAGGCGTGCAAGTAACCTAGGACTGCAGACGTCGCGAACGGACCATAGGCCCGCATGGCCGGTGCGCCTTGCCATGGCTTCGGGACTCGCGGGCGTGGCCCCGAGGGTTTGCGGCGAGGTGGGGAGAGGGGACGCGCACGCAGACGGACTCGGCCGCCCCAGCACCCGAATGAAAACTCGCTAAGACTACTTTGATTTCTTGCGCGCGCTCTGCTGACCCTCGTGGCCAGCATCATGCTTGCCCCGGCCCGCCGGCCGCGCGCGGACACCCGGCGTGGGCGCGTCCTGGTCAAAAGGAGCCGGTCGCCGACCCTGGTCCATCTTACCGAGAGGTACGGTCTCGTCCTCGGTATGGACGCCTTTGCTTCCACGACCCTTTCGGTAGTCCACCGGGCGCGCCATCCCGCTTCCTTTCGTTGCTGCAGCGAAGGCAAGCTACCTGGCCGGAGCTAACGGCTTTGCCGAGGAACGCGAAAATATTGCGACGAAGGGGGAAAAACCGATCTCAGGCGTCCAAAACCTGGCCCGGCTTTATCTTCAGTCTCTGCACTTCCTGCCGGGACAATCCGCGCCGCGCCACCAGTTCGGCGCCCTCCTGCACCCCGGCGTGAATGCGGATCGCGGCCAGGGCACCTCGCTGGTCGGCCACCGCAACGTAATACGACTTGGTCGCCGGGTCGGTCCGCGACCGCTTGTTGACAGGAACTGTGAGGTCGGCGAGCCATCCGTGAACGCCGCCAAACGGCACAAAGGCTTTGTTGGACATCGCCCATATATGGTGCCGATGGTCTTAATATTCGAGATAGTCGAGCCGGGCCCCCAAAGGCGTTAAGCATGACAATCCGTCTGCCGGTGCGCGGCGCCCGCTACCGTCGTCCGGCAAGCGAGCGACATCGGCCAACGGACACCCAACGTATATAGGCCCCCGTGACCGACACCCCTGCCGATGCCCCCGCCCTTTACGTCGACGCCGACGCCTGCCCTGTCAAGGACGAGGCGGTGCGCGTTGCCGAGCGGCACGGCCTCCCGATCCATTTCGTCTCCAATTCCTGGATGCGGCTGCCCGAAGGCCCACTCATTCACCGCATCGTCGTGGCCGAAGGCGCGGACGCGGCCGATGACTGGATCGCCGAGCGCATCGGCCCGCGCGACGTCGCCGTCACCGCCGACATCCCGCTCGCCGCGCGCTGCCTCAAGCGCGGCGCGCAGGCGATCGGCCCCACCGGCAAGCCGTTCACCCAGGAGGGCATCGGCATGGCGCTGGCCATGCGCGATCTCTCCGCGCACCTGCGCGAGACAGGCGAAAGCAAGGGCTACAACGCCGGCTTCACGAAGGCGGATCGCTCGCGCTTCCTGCAGGCGCTGGAGGAGGCGGTGCAGCGCGCGCTGCGGCGTCCGGTGGGTGCTTGAGCCGCGGTGCGGCGCACGCCATATTCGGCGCATGCCCCGCCCCCCCAAGGACCCTGACAAGATCCCGAAACCGCGCGCCTCGCGCGGCAAATCCGGCAAGCCGCCGGCCCCCCCAGCCGAGACGGCCGCCGGGACGCCGCAAACACGATCATTTGCCGAGGCGCCGCAACCGGTCTTCGACACCGGCGATGCGGCGCGCCCGACGCTGCCGGCGTTGCGCCAGCAGGGGCCGCGTCCGCCCATGGCCGGCGAAACTATCTCGCGCTACCTCGACGCGCTCCTGGCCAAGCCCGCCGAGCGTTCGGAGCGCGCCAAGGAGATGCTGCTGCAGCAGCCGATGCTCGCGACGCACCCGCTAGTCTCCGGCAACCAGCCGCTGTTCATGCCGCACCGGCCGCCGCGGCCGGAGAAGTCCGAGGCCGGGCAACGCTTCAACCTGGTCTCCGAATACGAGCCCAAGGGCGACCAGCCGACCGCTATCGCCGAGCTCGTCGCCGGCGTGAACCAGAGCGAGCGCAGCCAGGTGCTGCTCGGCGTCACCGGCTCGGGCAAGACCTACACCATGGCGCAGGTGATCGGGCGCACGCAGCGGCCGGCACTCGTGCTCGCGCCCAACAAGACGCTGGCAGCCCAGCTCTATGGCGAGTTCAAGAGCTTCTTCCCCGACAACGCGGTCGAGTACTTCGTGTCGTATTACGACTACTACCAGCCCGAAGCCTACGTGCCGCGCACCGACACCTACATCGAGAAGGAAAGCTCGATCAACGAGCAGATCGATCGCATGCGCCACGCCGCCACGCGGGCACTGCTCGAGCGCGACGACGTCATCATCGTGGCCTCCGTCTCGTGCATCTACGGCATCGGCTCGGTCGAGACCTACACGGCGATGACGTTCACCGTGCGCACGGGCGAGCGGCTATCGCGCCAGCAGCTCCTAGCCGACCTCGTCGCCCTGCACTACCGCCGCAACGACGCCGCCTTCCAGCGCGGCGCCTTCCGCGTGCGCGGCGACACGGTGGAGCTGTTTCCCGCCCACATGGAGGACCGCGCTTGGCGCTTCTCGCTGTTCGGCGACGAGGTCGAGAGCATCACCGAGTTCGATCCGTTGACCGGCGCCAAGACCGACGAGCTGGCGCTGGTGAAAATCTACTCAAACTCGCACTACGTGACGCCGAAGCCGACGCTGCAGCAGGCGATCAAGTCAATCAAGGGCGAGCTGAAGGAGCGCTTGAACGAGCTGTACGCCACCGGCAAGCTGCTCGAGGCGCAGCGGCTGGAGCAGCGCACCGTCTTCGACATGGAAATGATGGAGGCGACCGGCTCCTGCGCCGGCATCGAGAACTACTCGCGCTATCTCACCGGCCGCAATCCGGGCGAGCCGCCGCCGACGCTGTTCGAATACCTGCCCGACAACGCGCTCGTGTTCGTCGACGAGAGCCACGTGACGGTGCCACAGATCGGCGGCATGTTCCGCGGCGACTACCGGCGCAAGGCGACGCTTGCCGAGTACGGCTTCCGCCTGCCCTCGTGCCTGGACAATCGCCCGCTACGCTTCGAGGAGTGGGACGCCATGCGACCGCAGACGGCGTTCGTGTCGGCGACGCCCGGCGGCTGGGAGCTGGAGGAGACAGGCGGCGCCTTCGTCGAGCAGGTGATCCGCCCGACCGGCCTCATCGACCCGCCCGTGATCGTGCGCTCGGCCAAGACCCAGGTCGACGACCTGCTGCACGAGGTGCGCGAGGTCGCGCGCGCCGGCTACCGCACGCTGGTCACGACGCTTACGAAGCGCATGGCCGAGGACCTCACCGAGTACATGCACGAGGCCGGCATCCGCGTGCGCTACATGCACTCCGACATCGAGACGCTGGAGCGCATCGAGATCATCCGCGACCTGCGGCTCGGGGCCTTCGACGTGTTGATCGGCATCAACCTGCTGCGCGAGGGCCTCGACATCCCAGAGTGCGGGCTCGTCGCCATCCTCGATGCCGACAAGGAAGGCTTCCTGCGCTCGGAGACCTCGCTCATCCAGACCATCGGGCGGGCGGCGCGCAACGTCGACGGCCGCGTGATCTTGTATGCTGACCACGAGACCGGCTCCATGCAGCGCGCCATCGCGGAGACGGAGCGGCGGCGCGAGAAGCAGACCGCGTACAATGCCGCGAATGGCATTACGCCCGAGAGCATCAAGCGCAACATCCACGACGTGATGGCCTCGGTGTACGAGCAGGACCACGTGACGGTGGATCCCGGGCTCGCCGAGACGCCGCTGGTCGGCCACAACCTGGCGACGGTGCTGGAGGAAATGGAGCGGCGCATGCGCGAGGCCGCGGCCGACCTCGAGTTCGAGACGGCGGCGCGGCTGCGCGACGAGATCAAGCGCCTGCGCGAGACGGAGCTGGCAATCTCCGACGATCCCTTGGCGAGGCAGACGGCGGTCGAGGACCGTGCGGGGGGTTTTGAGGGCAAACGCAAGTACGGCCCGAAGGCGAACTTGCCAGTGTCGAAATCAAAAGGTTCCAAGGGCCCCGCCCGCGGTGGGGAGCGCGTCCCGACGGAGGCGGGCTCACCAAAGGAGGGGCAGAGCCCCTCGCAATCGCGCATCGCGACCGAGTACGAGCCGGTGCAGCCGACCTATGCACAGTCGGCCGCGCGGCCGGCGTCCGGCTCGCCGCCCGCGTCGGGCTCGCGCATCAAGAAGCCGTCGCTCGACAACTCTGATCTCCCTCCGTCTCGGGTCGCCAAACCAACCCTCGACGACATGGGCCCCGGCACCGACCGTCCCCTTCCCGCGCGCGCCCCGAACGTGGATCCCCGCGCCAAGGCGGGAGCGTTTGGGGAGGCGGTGCGCGGCCCGCACAAGCCGACGCTCGACGAGATGGGCCCGCATGCGTCGCTGCCGGTGAAGACGGCGTCGGGGCCGCTGCCGCCGAAGCCCGCGCGCACCATCGACGTGCCGACGGAGAAGGAGAAGCGCGGCCGCCGCGGCAGGCCGCGCAAGACGGGGCGGCCGGGGGCGTAACCAGCCGCTCATGATCACAGAGCCTCAAGGCCGCGGGTCGCGACCTGGACTACGCCAGCAACCCCGCCAACGCGCCGTCCGCAACCAACTTGTCCTTCACCTTTTGCGGAATGGGATAGAGGACGCCTTCGCCTTCGAGGACGTGTTTGCCCTCCTTGTCCTCGACCCAGCAGGTGAAGACGACGTTCTTGTCCCCCTTCTCCTTCACGAGCGCAACGGCGGTGTAGGGCTCATTCAATTGCACCGGAGCCAGGAACTTCAGGTTCTGGCTGCCCCAGATCGCGCCCAGACCCGGCGTGTCCATGCCAAAGATGCCCGAGAACTTGGCGACCGAAATCATCCCGTGGGCAATGCGGTTCTTGAAGATCGTGCCCTTCGCATAGTCCTCATTGAAGTGCGCAGGATTGAAGTCGCCGGAGATCTCCCCGAACTTCTGCACGTCGCTGTCGCTGACGGAGTATTTTTGGCGGAACGTGTCGCCCACGTTTAAGTCGTTGATGCTCTTGCAAGCGCGCGGCAGCGGATTGGTCATCGGCAGAATTCCTCTTCAAACCTGTCGACGGCCAGTCTTTCATGGAAGTGTTCGCGCGAGCAACCGACGTCGCCTCAAGGCGCGGTGCCGGTAGCGCTGGCATCCGCCTGGGCGCGCATGATGCCGTAGGTGCGGTCGAGCGTTTCGGCGTCCGACGACTTCTCGCGTATCGAGTAGAGATAATCGTCGACGAACAGATACGGCAGCCCGCCGGGTGCCGGCCCGCGCGCTAGCGCCTTGGCCTTCATGTCGGCGAGGCCGGCCGCCAGATGCTCCATGCAGGTGACGCGCGAAAAGATCATGCCCATGATGTCGCCGCGCGGCCGGCACACCTCGCCGTAGCCGTCGTAGACCTTGCCGTCGTCGTAGGCCGAGTAATAGAGCGGCTCGGTGCCGCGGCCAGTGCGCGCCTTCCGGCCCTGATGCTGGCTGCCCCAAAAGCAGACCATGTCGCGGCCGTCGATCGTCCTGCGGCCGGTATAGACGACCTGATGGCCCCGCTCGGAAGCGCCGACATTCTTGTTCCAGAACAACTTCAGGAAATCGCCCGGCTTGGCGTAGGCTAATGAATCGTCGCGGAAGCTAAAGCCGGTGCCGGTGTGATGCAGCAAGGCAGCGGCGCCGGCACCATTGGAGTTGAAGATCCAGAAGGGGCCCTGGCCGTCCACGAGGTGCGTGCCGTCCGGCATCAGTTTCGCGGCCTCGAGCGAGCGGATCTCGTCACCGTCCAGGAATAGCTTCCGATTGCTCTGCAGCACTGTCGCGAGGTGCGCAAAGACGGTGTAGGTCGCGCTGGTGCAGTGGGAGGGGTGCCCATGGCGCACCAGGATCTCCCAGCGGTTGCCGATCTCCAGGCCGCCGATGATTGGCAACTCGGGATGATCGCGGTCATAGCCGCCGCCCTTGGGCAGGTTGTGCACAATGTCGAGGATGATGCGGTTGTAGTCGACGCCGCGGCACGCCGGCGCGTCCGGCATTTGCGCGGACGCAGCACAGGTGAGCGCCACCATCAAGACGACGACAGCGCCGAGTTTGACGCGCTCGGTTAGCGAGGACGCGATCCCCATCGTGGCAAGCTTCCCCCGTTCCACCTTATTGCATTAGAGCAGCCAAATGTGGCGCGCAAAAAGGCAGGCCGACGCAGCACTTTTCCAGCAAGTGCGAGCCGTTGGCCGTGTTGGAACGCCCAAGCTCAGTACGCGTTCCAGCCCCATGCGCTATATCCTGGGCATCGTTCTCATATTTGCATTATTGGCATGGGATATCGCCGCAAACGGCGGCCACATCACACATTCGATCACGGGTGCTCTTGAAGATTTGGCGCGGCAACTTGGCTTGCTGTAGCGCGCAGTTCTGATTGAAACGCGCGTCCGCTTGCCAGGCCCTGTCGGTTCAGTCGGCCTCGCCTATGATGTAGCGCGCGATCGCGCTCGGGCGCACACCCGCCTCGCTGCGGGACCAGTCGCGCACCGAAACGCCGGCCTGGTGCACCGTCTCGGGATCGCCCGACACCAGCGGATGCCACCACTCCAGCCCGCGCCCTTCCGCGATGCGCCTGTAGGCGCAGCTGCCCGGGAGCCACGAGATGTCGCCGACGGTGCCGGCGCTGATGGTCACGCAGTCGGGGACGCGCGCGTGCCGGTTGGCATAGTCGCGGCAGCGGCACGTGCGCACATCGAGGAGACGGCAGGCGAGCCGCGTCAGGAAGACGCCGGCGTCCTGCTCCACCTTGAGCAGGCAGCATTGGCCGCATCCGTCGCACAGCGATTCCCACTCAGCGTGCGACATTGCCTGCAGCGGCTTTGCCTCCCAGAACGGGCGCGCGTCGGCTGCGGCAGGCAGGCTATCGGTCGTATCGCTGGGACGGCTCATTGGGCTTTCGGCGCGGATTGAAATTGGATACTCACTTTGGGCTTGTAGCACGCCTGCATCCAATATCGCGCCGAAGAGGATTTTGCGATAAGACGGGCGGCCTGCTTCCCCGACCGAGCCCAAGGAGAAACCAATGCTCGTCCTTCTACGTGCGGCAGCTGTGTCGATGGGCGCTGCCCTCGCCATCCTCGGCGGCACGCTTGCCGCCGCCATTATCGCAACGCCGGCTTCGGCTCAGACCCAGGGAAAAACCATGACCACGGCATCGGGCCTCCAGATTACGGACACCAAGGTCGGCACCGGCGCACAGCCCAAGACCGGCCAGACCTGCGTCATGCACTACACCGGCTGGCTGTACGAGAACGGCGCCAAGGGCGCGAAGTTTGACTTCTTCGCTCGACCGCGGCGAGCCATTCGAGTTCCAGATCGGAAAAGGCCAGGTGATCAAGGGCTGGGACGAGGGTGTCGGCACCATGCAGGTCGGCGGCAAGCGCACGCTGATCATTCCACCCCAGCTCGGCTACGGCGCGCGCGGCGCCGGCGGCGTCATTCCGCCCAACGCGACGCTGCTCTTCGACGTCGAGCTGCTCGGCGTGAAGTAGGCGCGCGGCTCAAAGCGCGCCGCCGCCCTATCTGAGCTCAAGCCGTAGGGTTCCGTCCGGCTCACTGCCGGCGACGATGAAGCCGCGGCGGACATAGAACGCCGCGGCGCGCGTATCAGGCGCGGTCGTCAGCCAGATCGTCGCGGTGCCCTCGCTCTGCAGCCAGCGCACCGCCCGATCGAGCAGCGCACTGCCGAGCCCGCAACCCTCGCGTTCGGGCATCACGAAAAGCGCGAAGATCGAGCGCATGTCCGCATGCGCAATCGCGAACGCGACGACGCGGCCGTCAATCTCCGCGATCCAGCCGCGCGCGCGGCCGCCGAGCGACGCAGCGACGCTCTCAGGCGTGATCCCCATTCGCTCGAGCTGCTCGAGCGTCAGCGCATTCTCGGTGACCGCCGTGCGGACCGCAAAAGCGTCGTGCATGTCGTCCGCTGTCATCAAGCGAATGTCGGCTGTGCGCACGGGAGTGCCGATCGCTGTTAAGGCTGACGCTTAATGGAAAATCGCTTCGGCACATTACGACGACGGCGCGATCTGTCATGGTCCCGAGCATCGGCATTGCCGGTCAACCTTGATCTGGTTCGCCGTATGCTTAACGCTCAACCCACATCCGGCACCGTGCCCGCATCCAGCGCTGTCACGCGCGACATGCGCATCGACTTTTTTCGCGGCCTCGCGCTGTACATGATCCTTGTCGATCACGTGGCCGGCGACCCCCTCGGAAAACTCACATTCCAACGCTTCGGCTTCTCGGATGCCGCCGAGATCTTCGTTTTTTTGTCGGGTGTCTCGTGCGCCATCGTCTACTCCGGTGTGCTCGCACGCAGGGGTTGGAGCGGCTTGCTGCGATCGATCGCGCGACGGGCTGCATACATTTACGCCTTCTACCTGTTGACGTGCATTGCCGTCATTTTCCTGACTAGAGCGGCTGCATCGCTAACGAGCGCGAGCTTCAACGATGATCCATTCCTAGTGGTCATCGCCGATCCAATCTCGGCCGTGCAGAGTGCATTCCTGCTCACGTCTCCGCCGGCGCTGCCGGGGATTCTAGTTCTCTACCTGATGCTGACGCTCATCGTGATCCCGCTGGTCCTGCTGATCTCGCAAAGAAGCGCTGCCCTGGCTTTGTCCGTGAGCGCCGCGATTTGGACGATCGCTCAATTCGATCCTGACCTGTCTCCGCACCTGGCTGATCACTCGGTGTTTGACTGGCTCGCATGGCAGTTCCTGTTCTCGATCGGCATGTTCGTCGGACTTCAGCGAGATCACGCCTGGCCGATCGGGGCCTCGACTTATCGTTCGCTGGTGAGCGCGGCCTGGCTGATTGTGATCGGCAGCCTGGCATACCGGGTGCTGCTGCTCGTTGCCCCCGCAATGCCCATCGACGTCGAGTGGCTGCGCCTATCTCCTGCAACAGCCATGCACATGAAAGAGAACCTGTCCGCTGTTCGGCTCCTGCATTTCCTAAGTGCTGCGTTGCTCGTCGCAAACTACCTCAACAGCAGCAATCTGTTCTTCAAGAGCATTGGCGCGCGCGCGGTCATTCAAACCGGTCGATATTCCCTCGAGGTATTTTGCCTATCCGCAATTTGCAGTGTCATCCTCAACATCATCGTGGTTGTCGATCGACCCGACGTGCCGGCAAGGGTGTTGCTGGATCTGAGCGCGATCGCGCTGATCCTGCTGTGCGTCGCGATCCTGAAAGATGCCGGCGATAGCCGCCGGAGGCGCGCCGACAGCGGCGCTCTGGCGCCGGTTGAGGAGCTAGCTGCCCGCTGGCGGCTACTTGAGGCGCTCGGCTGGCGCCGGGCCGCAATCGTGCTGGCAGCCGACGGGATAGCCCCAGGCCGGATAGTACGGCGGCTGGATGTAGTACGGGCGCGGCCTGCGCATCTCCTGGGCCGGGCGCCAGTAGTTCGAGTTGTAGTAGGGATAGTAGCGCGGTGGATCGTAGACGTAGGGATACCGATCCGGGGCGTCGGGGTCGCGGTCGCGCCCGAAAAAGCCAGCCATGGCCGGCGCCTGGACGGCCAAGCCCAGCGTCAGCCCGATAGCGGCAAGCGCAGTCTGCAATCGCATTGGCGAACTCCCTGACGCAATACCTACGTGATTCAAAGAGGTGCAGGCAATGCGGTGCGGGCGACCTCAGCGCGCCGTGGGTCATAATAGCCACAGCGCGAGTGCCAGCGTTACCGCTGCCAGCAGCGCCAGGGGCTCCGTCAGGTTGGCAAGCGTGCCGGCGGCGAGCGCCGGATACGACAGCCCCGCCCGCTCGATGACGAGGTAGGCGCGGTCGCGCGCGTCGATCTCGTCCATGATGGCGCGCGCGTGGGCGATACCGCAGACGCCCGCAAACTCGTCGGGCGAGAGGACGTAGCGCGTGCCCTTCAGGGTGGCAGACAAATCGAATATGGGATCGCAGGGTCTGCTGGCGAAACGGCGCGTCGTGGCCGGCGAGGGAATGGCTGAGTGGTGCGCGCGCACGAACGCGCGGTAGAGCTCGCCAAAGCCGGGAATACCGGTGCGCGCAATGTCGGCCGCGACGCGGTCGCAGCCTCCGTTCCACAGCGCGGATTCGGGGTCGTTCTCGCAGGTCATGCGCACGGCGTAGCCGCGCGGCAGGTCGAAGCGGCCTTGCGTGTCGCTGAACGTGACCGCCGCGTAGGCTCCGGCGCCCGCTAGGCATGCGGCCGCGAGGATGCGCCACTCCCGCCGCAGGAAATCCTTCACGCCTGACAATCCGTAGAGCCCGCCCATGGCTGCAAGCTGTCACTGGCGGCGGCGCCAGACAAGGGCCAGAGAAAGGCCAGACGAGGGCGAATGCGGGGGCGCCGCCGTGCGGTTTACTCTGTATGAGGAGGTTCCGGGGCAAAATCCGCGGCACCCTGCCCAAATCGCTTGACGAGTGTGCACGGACGGTCGATGGCAGCTGGGCTAGCCGGTTGCCGTTCGGGTCGTCTCAACAGATCGTTAGCCAAGCGTGGCGACCACGCAGCATCAGCCGACGGAATTTTCGCGCCTGCCCCGTTGCGAGCGGATGAGACTTGCCATGGATACGATGGACACGACGTCCCTGCTCCAGGCCATCTACAAGGCCTACCGCGAGAAGCGACTGGCGGACGTCCTCTCGTACCTATCCGACGATTTCCGGCTGGTTGTGCATCTGCCGGAGGACGCTTTCCCGGGCGGGGATCGTCCGCGCACAAAGGCCGAGTCAGCGCTGCTGTTTCAGAGCTTCATCAACGATTACGACTTCCTGGCCTACGACCAGGGGCCGATCATCGTCATGCCGGACAGCGCCACGACGCAGCCGCAGATCCGTTACCGCCACAAGAAGACAGGCAAGGTGATCGACACCCGGCTCAACCACACGTGGTGGATCGCCGACGGCAAGGCCACCGCGCTCGAGGAGCGCCACGACGTGCCGCGCGTACAAGCGTTCCTGAAGAGCCTTAACGACCCGCAGGAATGAAAAAGGGGCTGCGGCGACGCCACAACCCCTGCAATCTCGTATCGCGATGCCGCGCGCCTTAGACGCTTCAGCACTTGCGCAGGTCGGCCGAAAGCTGGCGGAAAAAGCTCGAGCGCTGCGGCGACACATTCACCTGCTGCACGCACTCGGAGCCCGCGACTGCCATCTTGGCCTGGAAGAACTGGCCTCCCAGCATGACCTCGAAGCCGTCCGCGGTCACGTCGCCGCGCACGATGCCGCCGAGCGAGTTGATCTTGTCCTCCCAGCGCCCGCTGACCTTGGTGCCGTCGATCTCGAGCAGCGTCGCCGCCTCGATGTTGATGCTGGTGCCCTTGCAGCGCAGGTGCTGCTTCATGCCCGAGCCGGTGCCGGTGGGGAGATAGGTTACGATGCATTTGAAGGTCTCGGGCGAGCCCGACATCGAGGTCATCACCGCGTCCCCGGTCCAGCGGCCGGCGAGCCGCGCCATGGGATCGGACGCCGGAATCGCCGCGATATTGGCGGTCGCGGCAGCACACAGGCCGAGGCCGGCGCCGAGGATGACTTTCACGAGGCGAGAAGTATGCTGCACGAGTTCCCTCCGTAAGCGATGCGCGCTAACGCGCGAAAGGCGACTGCCGCCAGTGCCGACCCGGACTTTTTAAGAGCCCCGTTTACCGTTATGCGCGCCGGCACTCTTCGTTGCCGCGTGCGCTCCGGGTCCCCGCAGAGCACGAGTGTGCAGAGCGATCTGGTCAACTTGTTGTCCGTGGGCGAAAATTAAGCAGGGTGCGGACGAGCGTCGCACGCGTGACCGCGACCCCAAGCGCAGCGCTAAAATTGGCGGTGTTCTGCTACGCTTGGTGATAAAGAGCGAAGGGATGGGCGTTAACAATCTGGCGCGGAGTTGAGCCAGAACAAGGCGAAGGCATGACGGGCATTCCAAACTTTACCAAGATCGGCCTCGACGGCGGCGCGGCTCCCGCGCGCGCGCGCGGCGGCGCGCGCTCGGAGGTCGTCTGGGAAGCGCCGGAAGGCATCTCCATCAAAAGCGCCTACACCGCCGCCGATACCGCCGGCCTCGATTTCCTCGACACCTATCCCGGCATCTCGCCCTACCTGCGCGGCCCTTACCCCGCGATGTACGCGCTGCAGCCGTGGACCGTGCGCCAGTACGCCGGCTTCTCGACGGCTGAAGATTCCAACGCCTTCTACCGCCGCAACATAGCGGCGGGTCAGAAGGGCCTCTCGGTCGCCTTCGACCTCGCCACCCACCGCGGCTACGACAGCGATCACCCGCGCGTGCGCGGCGATGTCGGCATGGCGGGCGTGGCGATCGACAGCATTTACGACATGCGCACGCTGTTCTCCGGTATCCCGCTCGAGCAGATGTCGGTGTCGATGACCATGAACGGCGCGGTGCTGCCCGTGCTCGCGCTGTTCATCGTCGCCGGCGAGGAGCAGGGCGTGCCGGCTTCGCGGCTGTCGGGCACCATCCAGAACGACATCCTCAAAGAGTTCATGGTGCGTAACACCTACATCTATCCGCCCGATCCTTCGATGCGTATCGTCTCCGACATCTTCGGCTACACCAGCGCGCACATGCCGAAGTTCAACTCCATCTCGATCTCCGGCTATCACATGCAGGAGGCGGGCGCGACGGCGGACCTCGAGCTCGGCTACACGCTCGCCGACGGCATCGAGTACGTGCGCGCGGGGCGCGCGGCGGGTCTCGACATCGACGCTTTCGCCCCAGAGACTCTCGTTCTTCTGGGCGATCGGCATGGGCTTCTTCATGGAGATCGCCAAGATGCGCGCGGCGCGTCTCTTGTGGGCGAAGCTCATCCGCGACGAGTTCAAGCCCAAGGACGCGCGCTCGCTCTCGCTGCGCACGCACTGCCAAACCTCCGGTTGGTCGCTCACCGCGCAGGACGTGTTCAACAACGTGACACGCACGTGCGTGGAAGCCATGGCGGCGACGCAAGGGCATACGCAGTCGCTGCACACCAACGCGCTCGACGAGGCGATCGCGCTGCCGACCGATTTCTCCGCCCGCATCGCGCGCAACACGCAGTTGCTGCTGGAGCAGGAAACCGGCACCTGCCGCGTCATCGACCCGTGGGGGGGCAGCTTCTACGTCGAGCGGTTGACATACGAGCTGGCGCGGCGCGCGCTTTCCCACATCGAGGAGGTCGAGAAGCTCGGCGGCATGGCCAAGGCGATCGCCGCGGGCATTCCGAAGATGCGCATCGAGGAGGCGGCGGCGCGGACGCAGGCCCGCATCGACTCGGGCAAGCAGACCATCGTCGGGGTCAACAAGTTCCGCGTCGACGACGAGGCGCAGATCGATATCCTCAAGGTCGACAACAAGAGTGTGCGCGAGCAGCAGATCGCCAAGCTGCAGCGGCTGCGGGCCGAGCGCGACGAGCGCGCGACCCAATCGGCCCTGGACGCGCTCACCGAAGGCGCGCGCGGCAATGCCAATCTGCTCGACCTCGCGGTCAAGGCGGCTCGCGCCAAGGCAAGCGTTGGCGAGATCTCCGACGCCATGGAAAAGGTGTTCGGCCGCCACCGCGCCGAGATCCGCGCCATCTCAGGCGTCTATCGATCGGAGGTCGGCAGCATGAACGACGACGTGGCCAAGGTGTTGAAAGCGGTCGAGGCCTTCGACAAGGACGAGGGGCGCCGTCCGCGCATCCTCATCGCCAAGATGGGCCAAGACGGGCACGACCGCGGGCAGAAGGTGATCGCGTCCGCCTTCGCCGACCTCGGCTTCGACGTCGACATAGGGCCGCTGTTTGCCACCCCCGACGAGGCCGCACGCCAGGCGGTCGAGAACGACGTGCACGTGATCGGCGTGTCCTCGCTCGCAGCCGGGCACATGACGCTGGTGCCGGACCTGAAGCAGGCGCTGGAAAAGGAAGGCCGCGGCGACATCATGGTCGTAGTCGGCGGCGTCATCCCGCCGTCGGACTACCCGGCGCTGTTCGCGGCGGGCGCGGAAGCGGTGTTCGGGCCGGGGACCAACATCCCGGCGGCGGCGATGGACCTGATCGGCAAGCTCAACGCCAAGCTGGGGCACGCGGGCCGGGCCGCGGCGGAGTAGAGGCGCCGCTATCGAGCCTTATCAAGGGCTGCCGAACTTTTCCACAGGGCCGGCGTTATCCGACCGCAACGCTTGCGTTGTACACGCTTAAGCGGCGATTGTTTTCAGTGCGCGTCGTGATTCGGAGACTGCATTAAATCGGGCGCAACCTGCATTGGTTTTTGCGGTCATTCTCGGAACCTGCATCGCGGCCATGCTGCATGTATCGCCGTGGGCAGCGGTGGCGAGTGCATCCGTCCTGGCAATCATTTCTCTTCGCAATGCTACGCGACAGTCGCCTGCAACAACTAGCGTGGCGATTTCCGTGTTCCTGACCTCAGTCACTCTGAACGCGTCCGCCGCCGCTTGTGCGGCATTCATCCTCGGCCGGTTGATCGGCTGGGCCTGGGACGAAGCTACACTGTGCCGGGCCCTTCGCTATCGCCTAAACTTTCGTCAAGGCGACGCAAAGCTTCTTCGACACGCTTCTGACCTTCAGCGTCATTGAGTCCGAGGAAGAGCTGCCCCGCGCGGGTTACCGCTTGTCGAGCCGCACTAAACTTTTCGCGCTTTGTTAAACCCTCTAAGGATCGCGAGGCTACCGGTTACAGCCGGCACCCCTGTGCCAACCACAAGAATAGCCAAATGCACGGCGTCCCGATGCGCTCTATAGAGCGTCGCGAAGGGCACTAACTGTGTCTGAAGCCAAGTTTGGAGCGGCGACCCCAACACGCCGACATATGTGGCGGCCACCAAGACAACCACAATAACTCCGAAAACTAGTGTAAGCAGCACCCGATACGCAAACATGCTCTTTTCCATGAGGGCCCCCCGACCCGCATACGCAATGATCGAGTTTGCCTCACACAATTTGCTCTGTATAGCTGCGTTCGCTGCTGCAGTTGCGAGAAGGCGTATGGGTATCGCGCTACAGCCGAACAGCGCGCGCCGCTAATCTGTCACGCCACCATCGGCATTGATGACAGCTTCGACCTCGGCGTCGCCCGCAGCGAGCCGGCGGATGGCCGGCCGTTCCCATTTGGCCCGCTGAGCAGCCGGGAGGGGCTCGCGTGGGGTCTCGTCGCGCGTGACTTTCTGCTCGCCAAAGTCATCCATCGAACCAATCCTAAAAAGCAGGCATCCCAATCGGCTAGTTGGCCGCCTCGCGGCGCGTGACGCAAGCGCTGCCAGGCGATTGCTGTGGACAATCAAGCTATGGCATCTGACTCTGGGTGAATCGCAGAATCCCACGCTGAGGGAACCGGGCTGCCATCCGGTCCAACTCTCTCGAGGCTCCTGGCGAACTCATCGCGACCCAGATACGTTCTCGGCTGCCGAGTATGGAATAACGGGAAGTCAATCGGAGGAACGATGGACGTGCCGATCGAGAAGGGCTTCATGGCCTTCATCGCCGAGGGCAGCGAAGGCATCGGTGCCGTGCGCGAGGTTTGGCGCGACCACATCATGATCTATGTGGAGAACGGCGGCGAGTTCCACGTGCCGCGCTCAGCCGTGCGCAAGGTGCATGACGAGAAGGTCATCCTCGATCCCAAGCAGCTCGACAAGAAGCTGCTCGACGCGGTCGGCCACGCGCACGACAGCGAGGACCCCAACCTCGTCGGTTGATGCGGAGTAGGGACTAGGAGCGGGACCAGACTAACTTCCAGCCCCTAGCCCGTAATCCCCTGTCTTGCACGGAACAGCGGGGGGAACAGCGGCACGCAAGCGTCTCTGGCATTCCTTGATCCGACAGCGTCGCGATGCCGGACGCCTGCGTTTGCGGGCGAAGGGCTTTGCGCGCCTGGGACACGCTTGGAAAAAGGGACGCAAGGCTTTCATGGTCCGCACGGTCTTCGCCGCACTGGGTGTGGTCTTCGCCGCGCTCATCCTCTTTTGCGCGAGCTTCTTTGGGCGCCTCGCGCTGGAGCTCCACGCGCAGGGACCGGCCTACGAGAAGCTCGCCGTCGCGATCACCCGCGACCTCTCCAAGTCCTGGTCGATGACCGACATCAAGCAGTACTTCGCGTCCTCGGCCGCCTATAAGCTGGGCGACCCCGCGTTGCAGGCGACCTTCGCCGCGCTCGCCCCGCTGGGCCAGCTCCGGTACGCCGACGAGGTCACGCACACCACCCGCTGGGACTCCGCGGGCTGGACCGAGCTCACCGCCCCGGCCGCGACCGCCGAGATGCTCGCCGACTTGCTCACCAAGACCGTGCGGGTGGCCTTCGTCGCCAAGTTCGCCAACGGATTTGCCCACGTGACCATCGAGCTGAAAAGCGATGGCGGCGCCATGAAGCTTTGGCGTCTGCAGATTGACGGCCAGGAGGAATTGCTGCGCCGTCAGCAGAGGAGACCGGAGGCGATTGCCCGCGTCTAAAACGCAAAGGCGCCCGCCTTCCGCCGAACTCGCGGGGCAACCTTGCGGCATCGCGTCCGCGGCTCAGGCAGCCCGCTTTCCATGCTGGGCAGCTTGAGGCCGGTAGTGTAGGAACCTGCTGACGCGAACGACCCCAAGGCCTCCCGCCGGTTGCCCTTAGGAAACGCGATGCTGACGATCTATGAATCCAACGGCAAGGGCCTGAAGGTGCACGACGCCGCGGCTCCCATCACGGGGAACTGCGTGTGGCTCGACCTTTTGCAGCCCACGCAGGAGGAGGACCGCTTCGTCGAGGAAGCACTCGGCATCGATATCCCGACGCGCGCCGAAATGCGGGAGATCGAGCCCTCGAACCGCTTCTATTCGGAGCGCGGCGCTTATTTCATGACCGCATCGATCACCTACAACGTCGACCAGCCGGTCCCGCAGACGACGCCGGTCACCTTCATCCTCGCCGGCGACCGCCTGGTGACCGTGCGCTACGCCGAGCCCAAGGCCTTCCCGCTCTACATGCAGCGGGTCGACAAGGGCGATGCCCTCTGCGCCACCGGAGCCGCCATCATGATGGGGCTCGTGGAGGCCATCATTCACCGTATGGCCGACCTCATCGAGCGCATCCAGGACGAGGTCGACAAGCTGGCGGCGGCCGTGTTCGACCTGCGCGGCGGCAAGCAGACGCGCAACCGCCGAACTCGACGTACTCCTGAAGGGCACCGGCAAGGCCGGCGACATCACCGCGCGGGCGGAGGAGAGCGCCAGCTCCATAAACCGGCTCTTGCACTTCTACGTGCAGGCGACGCACGAGCGCGGCGACGATCCGCGCATCCGCCAGCGCATCAAAGGCGCGCACCGCGACATCAACTCGCTCATGGATCACACGCGCTTTCTGTCGGGCCGCATAACCTTCATCCTCGACGCGACGCTCGGCATGATTTCGACCGAGCAGAACCAGATCATCAAGCTGTTCTCGGTGATGGCGGTGGTGTTGCTGCCCCCGACCCTGATTGCGTCGATCTACGGCATGAACTTCCGGCACATGCCGGAACTCGACTGGGAGTTCGGCTATCCCTGGGCGCTGCTGCTCATGGTGATCGTCGCCGTGATCCCCGTCATTTACTTCCGCCGCAAGGGCTGGCTCTAGACGGGCGTGAAGCGCAGCCATGCGAGCGACGCCGCCGCGCAGACGGCGAGCGTCGTCGCGATGCCGCGGCGCAGGACGAACAGCAGCACGACCGCGAGCAGCGACAGCGCCACCACCAGTGGGTCGATCGAGCTCAGCTCCGGCACGATGAGGCGCACCGGCCCCAGCGCGCGCTCCTCCACGTGGCGAAAGATCACGTGCAGCGCGAACCATACCGACAGGTTGCCGATGACGCCGACAACGGCAGCCGTCACGGTCGAAAGCGCGGAGGAAAGGCGCGGCGCCGCGGTTATGCGCTCGATGTAGGGCGCGCCGGCGAAGATCCATAGGAAGCAGGGCGCGAATGTCGCCCACAGCGCGACGAGCGCGCCGAGGATGCCCATGGCAGGCGGTGGTGAGCCGCCAAAGCGATGCGCGGCGGTGTAGCCCACGAACTCGGTGACGAGGATGAGCGGACCGTTGGTCGTCTCGGCGAGGCCGAGGCCGTCCAGCATCTCGCCGGGGGTGAGCCAGCCGTAGCGCTCGACCACGGCCTGGGCCATGTAGGCCAGTACTGCATAGGCACCGCCGAAGGTAACGACCGCCAGCTTGGAGAAAAACCAGGCGAGCTGCGCCAGCACGTGATCGGTGCCGAACAGGGCCACGACGACGACGAGCGGGACGATCCATACCGCGAGCCAGACGGCAACCGTGCGCAGCGTTTGCGACAGCGGCACCGCGGGGGGATCGGCGGCAACAGCGGTCACCGGCCCGGCGGCAGATGCGCGGAAATATCCGGCGACCGCGGCAGCGATGACGACGAGGGGAAACGGCACCTTGAGAAAGAAGATGGCGATGAAGGCGGCGGCAGCGACGAGCCAATCGACGGAGCCGCGCAACGCCCGCCGCCCGAGCCGGATCAGTGCCTCGAGCACGATCGCAAGCACCGCGGCCTTCACGCCGGTGAAAAGGGCGGCGACGAAGGGCGCCTTGCCGTAGGCGCCGTAGAAGATCGACAGCGCGAGCACGAGCGCCGCGCCGGGTGCAACGAACAGGAGGCCGGCGGCAAGGCCGCCCCTGGTGCCGTGCAGGCGCCAGCCGGAATAGATCGCGAGCTGCATCGCCTCGGGGCCTGGCAGCAGCATGCAGAAGCTCAGGGCCGACAGGAATACGCGCTCGCTCAGCCAGCGGCGCTCCTCGACCAGCACGCGATGCATCAGGGCGATCTGCGCCGCGGGGCCGCCGAACGACTGCAGGCCGATCGCTGCAAAGACGCGCACCGTCTCGCGCAACACGGGTGCGGGCTCGGGCTGAGCGGCGTTGCCAGGGATGTTGTCTACGGTGGGTGGCGTGCCCATGCGTGCCTCCAAAGAGGTTGGAGACGGCGCTTGGGTGTGAACCTGATGGGGCGGCCGCTTCTTGCCCCGGACGCGGAAACCTTAATTCGAGGGCTTGCCACCGGCAACCGCAGGGCGAGCGGGAGCGGCAGTTGTGCGGCGTGCCGTCGCGGCACTGCACTAATGCATCGCACAAAAACCCTTAAGGCACGGGCGCGGAGCGATTATTTCAAAACCAGCGCGCAATTTGAAGCATTGACCGCCACAATTGCTAATGCTCGGTTGCGGGCGCCAGGACGGGGCACATCCCCGGACACATGGCGGCAGAACTGGTTCTGGCGTTCCGAGACGGTCCACCCACCGCAAAACAATCCCCTCCCACCAAAAACCGTGATGCCTCCGAGGAGGCCACCTCCAGTCGCCGCAGAGCGAACTGGTTCGGGGATTGGGCGTTTGGACTGAGCAATGCCGCTACAACGAGGAGTGATACAGGATGCGGATTTCTCTCTATTCCGCCTTGGCCGTGCTTTCCTTCGGCCTCATCGCATCGCAGCCCGCCGCGGCTTCGAGCTTCTGGACCTGCATGAGCCCGGAGTTCGGCTGCGGATCGGCCGGATCGCCGTCGGGCTCCAGCCATAACTACAGGGCGCGCGAGCGCGTCTATGCGGGGGACACCGAGCGCGTCTCCAACTATCGCGGCAAGCCGCGCCAAGTGGCCGAGCGGCCT
This sequence comes from uncultured Alphaproteobacteria bacterium, assembly GCA_963726555.1. GTDB lineage: Bacteria > Pseudomonadota > Alphaproteobacteria > Rhizobiales > Hyphomicrobiaceae > Hyphomicrobium_A. The sequence continues at coordinate 198,997 of CAVSCT010000005.1, forward strand.
GAGCGGCGCAGAGCCCCGGTGCGGGTGGCGTCCCTCAACCAGCGCAGCGAGGAGCGGCGGGTGATTTCGGATGCGACCCAGGCTCCCAAGCGGGTTGCCTCCACTGAGGCGCGCAACGAAGAGTTCGAGCGTCGCAACCGACGCTTCCGCGCGCAAGCCACTGGTCGCCGACGCCGAACGGACGGCGGGGGTCAAGTCGGCGCAGTCGGGCATGGCCTCGTACTACGGCAACGAGTTCGGGGTCGCAGACGGCGTCGGGCGCGCGCTTCAACGCGGCCGGCATGACCGCGGCTCACCGCACGCTTCCCTTCGGCACCCAGGTGCGCGTGACCAACAAGTCCAACGGCCGCTCGGTCGTGGTGACCATCAACGACCGCGGGCCGTTCGTGCGTGGCCGCATCATCGACCTGTCGACGGGCGCCGCCGGTGTCATCGGCATGATGGGTGCGGGCGTGGCCCCGGTGACCGTCGAGGTCCTCGGCAAGGGCTAAGGAGCCTTACTCGCCAAAGCAAAAAGGGCGGCGGAAGCTTTAGGCTTCCGCCGCCCTTTTCGTATGCGTGGCAAGCATCCCGGAGACGGGCGGCAGGCTCGGGAGCTAGCCCGCCACCTCGACCGAGATGGAGGAGATGGCCGGGTTCCATTCGCCGGCCTTCGTCTGCCGTACTCCGACCAGAAGCAGCCCGACCACGACGAGCGCCGCGCCGGCAAGCGCCACCAGCACGGAAGCCGCCGGGCCGCCAAGGCCCCGAGGCAAGAGGTCTTCGGTTGCTGCTTTCATGTTGCGTCCTCCCGGAGTGATCCCCAGCGAGCGAAGGAGCAATGTCGCCCGCCTGAAAAACTTGATCCCCCCAGCCGAGAAACACGAGGCCGTAAGCCGGCATCATCTGGAAAACGCAAGTGCCGCTTCCTTCCCGTTTGCCGAGCAGGGAGAAATACCGGTAAATTCCGGCAAATTCGCTGTCACGGCAGGGCACACCGGTCATGAAGGGTACGGTTTCGAAGTCCGCGCGCGAGGCGGCCTTGGCGCAGCTCAAGACCGCCATGATCGAGAAGAAGCTCACGCAGGCGGAGCTCGCCGACGCCGCCGACTGCCACGAGAAGACCATCCAGAACCTGCTCGGCGGGCGCTCGGTACGCGACCAGACGCTGTTTGACGTGTGCGTCGTCCTCGGGGTCGACTTCGAGAAGGTGCGCACCGCGTGGAACGGCGGCAGTAACGAGCCCTCCGACCTGCATGGCGATGGCGGCGTCGTGGCCCCGGTCTACATGGGTGCCTACACGCGCGGCGGCGTCGACCACTACCTAGGCAGCTTCCTGACGCTCCGACCCTCGTTCTCGCAGCCGGGCGCAATCGTCGCCTATCGCACGGACGTCACCTGGGATCCCGAATGGCCGAGCCTGCTGTTCCAGGAACGCGACCGGCCCGACGCCCCCTACTCGCACCGCGGCCGGCTCTATATCCCGGCGTCGTCGAGCTTCATCCACCTCGTATCGCTGACCAAGGGTGCCATGCGCATGGTGGTCGTTTCGCAGATAGACCGCTTCGGCGAGATGCGCGGCATCATCACCACGCTACACAAGCACGGCGCCATGCTGGTACCTGTGGCGACGCCCATCGTCTACGCCAAGCGCGAGACGTTCGACGGGCCGTTCGGGACGATTGGCGCGCAGAGCCCTGCCTTCAGAGAGTACAAGACCGCGCTCGACGACACAGTGGCACAGGGTTACGCACGCCTCGTCGGGTTGTGATCGCGGCGCCGCGGCAACCCGCGCGAAGCCGGCGCGCCGAACGTGCGGCGAAATTCTCTAGAAAAATGCGACTGGTCATAGAAACCCGCGCGGTGAGCGGCGTTGGTATACGAGCTGCCGCTCGCGACCTCCCGGATCGCCGCGCGCAGCCGCTGCCATGTGCGATAGCGCCTCAGCGGCACCCCCACTTCGCGCGCAAAGAGGTGCTGCAGACGAGAGGAGGAAAGCCCGACGGTTCGCGCAAGCTCGGCTACCGGCATGGGGTCGAGAAACTGCTCGTGGAAGCCTCCAACGACGCGGACGACGCGCGCATCGATCTGTCGGCGCGCGCGAGTCTTGGAGAAGCGCACAAGGTCCTGCAACGCCAGGTCAATCGATTCGCTATTAGCGCGGCGTTCGTAGAGCTCGCGCAGGCGAGACACCTCCCTCGCGCGCGTCGCCCACTAGCGCGTCCGTCGATGCGCAGACGAAACGTGTCATAAAGGCCGGCGAGCAGAACCGGCACGCTATGGGCATGCAGCGCGTTGCGACCGAGCGGACCCGCAAAAAGCGCGTGCCCGTCCCCGACGTGCCAGAGGGCCGCCGGGGCGGCCGCAGCACGTTCATACAAGCGCGTTCCATTTCCCATCGGATACTTGTCCGCTCGAGCCGCTCGCCTTCCGGGCGCGCATTCCAAAGTAGTCGAGAGGATGAGACCGCACTATGACCCAATCACCGATGACCCGCCGCAACCTCCTTGGAGCCGGAGCCGCGTTGGCAGCGGCCCCGCTCCTCTCCGGCCCGCTGTGCGGCTTCGCCCAGGCGTCGGGTCCGATGCTCGGCGCGTCGCAGCCCAAGAACATGCGGTTCAAGCTCGCAACCTTCGAGATCACGACGATCTCCGATTCCGCAGCCTTCATCGATGGCCCTTGGCCCCTCATCGGCAAGAATGCCCGCCATGAGGAGGTCGATCAATTGATGCGGGACAACCTTCTTCCCACCAATAAGTACCGGCCCGGATTCACGCCGATGGTCGTCAACACCGGGCGGGAGCTTGTCCTGTTCGACACCGGGAACGGCTCGCGGGGATTCGTCCCTCGGCCGGCCGGGGGCTGGCTTGCGGCCCAACTGGCACCTGCGGGATTGAAGCCGGAGGATATCGACCTCGTCGTCCTATCGCACGGACACCCCGATCACATCGGCGGGGTCATCGAGAACGGGCGGCCGCTCTTTGCCAACGCGCGTTATGCGATTGGCGGCGGGGAGTACGACTTCTGGTCGCCCGCGGGCAAGCATACGGGCGACCTGGAGAAATACTCCTCGCTCTTCCGCGACCTCATGGTGCCACTGGCCGAGAAGACGACGTTCCTCAAGCCGGGCGACGACGTGGCCTCCGGCATTCGTGCCGTCGAGGCCTACGGCCACACGCCGGGGCACTTGGCATTCCACATCGACGGCGGCGGAAAAGAGCTGTTCTGGTTCGGCGATATTGCGCATCACCAGGTCGCATCGCTCGCGCGCCCGGACTGGTATTGCGTCTTCGACGTCGATCCCGAGAAGGCGGCCGCGACGCGCGCGCGCATCCTCGACATGCTAGCTAGCGAGCGCATCGCCGTCTGCGGCTACCACATGCCGTTCCCGTCGATCGGCTACGTCGAGAGGCTGCCGGCGGGCGGGTACCGCTGGCTTGCGCATTCCTACCAGCTCGATCTGTGAGCCCGCAGGCGGGGCACTAACCATCCGGCTCGCGCGGCCCGCCAACCTCACGTCTTGGCGTAGCGGCCGGCTGTGCGGCAGCTGAAGCGCTTGGTCTGCCAGCCGGGATGCTCGCCGATCCACTTGGCGATCTCGGGCTCGGCGCGCAGCACGCACTGCATCGGCGTGAGGGCCTCGGCCGCATAGATGAGGCTCACGTCCTTGCAGGTAGCGGGATTGCTTACGAGGCAGACGGCGACGAGCAGCTCGATCACGGTTGGCACCTATTAGGTCAATGACCCGCTTTGAGCAGCGGACCGGTTGAGCCCTGGGCGCCATCCCTCGATCGTTTTTTGCTCTTGTTGCAGCGATGCTGCGGTGCGCCGGCGCGCGCGCAAACGAAGAAGAAGTGCAGAGTTTATTCAGCGCACGGCATAAGGGGATTACTCGGGCCTATCGGGGGCCTCACCTGTGTCGGCCGCGACACCATGGCCAATCCCCGCGCTGCAATTGCCTTGAGCGGCGGCATGGTGGCCGTTAGCATCGGCGCATGTTGGGGGATGTGAAGCGTACCTATCGGCGTGTTGCCGCGGCCCTGGCGCTGCTCGGCGTCGCGTTCTACGCGCTGCTCCTTCCATGGCACCTGACCTCGCAGTTCACGCTCGGCCTGTTCGAGGCCGAGTTCGGCCCGCTCGCGCAAGTGATGTGCGGCAAGAGCGCAGGTAGCGTTAACCCAAGCCTGCCCGGGTCACCCGCGACGAGCTGCCCGATCTGCAAGGGCCTCGCCGCCTTCCAGCTCACGCTTGCCCCCGCTCCCCCCGTCGTGGCGTTGCCGATGATGGGCGAGGCACTATTTGCCTCCGCCGCTGCCGAGGACGTTGCCGGGGCGGCTCTCCTCACCCCGCGCAACCGCGGTCCTCCTCTCCCAGCCTGACGAAGCCGAGTCCTGGGCGCCATCCGCGTACAGCGCGGCGGCGCCGGCTTGCCGGGCAGTTGCGTAACGGCGTCGCTTTGCGCGTTCAACGCGCGGGCGCCTGAGGACCGTTAGGGGGAGTAGAGTACATGTACCGGAGTATGTCGACGGCGCTCACGTGCGCGGCCGTCATCGCTATCGCCGCAACAGCAGTCGCCAGCCGCGCCTCGGCGCAATCGAACGCCAAGGTCGAGCCACTACCGGCCGTCACCGTTATTCAGGGTGGGGGCACCGCGCCGGCAAACCCCGCAAAGAAAAAGACCGCCGGCAAGGCACAACCGAAGACGCTCGTACCAGCTTCGGTCGCGTCCGCCCCCAACGGGCGGGCGAGCGGCATGCCCGCCAGCCGCACCGGTAGCCTCGTCTCTCCCAACACCGCGGAAGCGCGGGCCGAGATCGACCGCACTCCGGGCGGCGTCGAGCTCGTGCCCGACACCGCTTACAAGGCCTCGACTTCATCGGCCACCATCAAGGACGCGCTCGACTACGTGCCGGGCGTGTTCGCGCAGCCCAAGTGGGGCGACGACACGCGCCTCTCCATCCGCGGCTCGGGCCTGTCGCGCAATTTCCACCTGCGCGGCCTGCAGCTCTACATGGACGGGATCCCGATCAACACCGCCGACGGCTTCGGCGACTTCCAGGAGATCGATCCCACCGCCTATCGCTACATCGAGGTCTACAAGGGCGGCAACGCGCTGCGCTTCGGCGCCAACTCGCTCGGCGGCGCCATCAATTTCGTGATGCCGACGGGATACGACTCGAGCCTGTTCGGCGCGCGCGTCGATCTCGGCAGCTTCGGGTTCCACAAGCTGGCGGTGAGCTCAGGGGGCGTATCAGGCCCGGTCGATTATTTCATCACGGGCACGGCGCAGGAGCTCGACGGCTTCCGCGACCATAGCTGGGGGGAGAGCGCGCGCGGGGCGATGGACATTGGCTACCGCCTGAGCGAGGACGCCGAGACGCGCGTCTACATCAACGCCAACTGGGTGCGCCAGCGCATCCCCGGCGAGATGACGAAGCTCTCCGCGCTAACCTCGCCGCAGGCGGCGGACCCGCTGCACGTGACCAACGACTGGCAGCGCAACATCGACACGCTGCGCGTAGCCGACAAGACCGCGATCCGCCTGGCGCCGGGCACGCTGCTCGAGGTTGGTGCGTTCAACGTCGATCGCCACCTGATGCATCCGATATTCCTGTGGCTCGATTATACCTACGACGACTACGGTGGGTTCGCGCGCTTGAGCGACGCGCACCTCGTCGACGGGCACAAGAACCTCCTCATCGCCGGCGTGAACCTGCACAACGGCAACGTCGACGCCAAGATGTTCGGCATCGGACCGGACGCGGCGAAGCTCAATCTCTTGTCGAAGCTCGATCAGACCGCGCGCAACTTCTCGTTTTACGCCGAAAATTCGTTCGACATCGTGCCGGGCTTCGCGCTCGTCGCCGGCACGAACTATCTGCATGCGGTGCGCGAGCAGGGCGTCGTGTTCTCGCTGATCGGCGATCAGGCCGGCGGGCAGACGTTCGACCTGTGGAGCCCCAAGCTTGGATTGCTGTGGGACGTGGACTCCAGCTGGCAGGTGTTCGCCAATGTGTCGAAGAGCGCCGAGATCCCTAGTTTCGGCGAGAACCAGATCGGTAACCCGATGCTGACGGCACAAGCGCAGACGGCGGTGACCTACGAGATCGGCACGCGCGGGCGGCGCGCGGACTACAGCTGGGACCTCGCGGTCTATCGCGCCAACGTCGACCACGAGTTGCAGTGCCTCAACGCCAACCTCGGCTCCTTCTGCCAAGTGGTGAACGCAAACGAGACGATCCACCAGGGCGTTGAGGCGGGCTTCGGCGCCGTCATCTGGAAGTCCATCGCGGTGAGCGGGCGCAACCCCGACGCGCTGTGGGTCAACACCGCCTACACCTTCAGCGACTTCCGCTTCGACGAGGACCCGAGCTTCGGCAACAACCAGATCCCGGGCGCGCCGCGGCACTACCTGCGCTCAGAGCTACTCTACAAGCACCCGTCGGGCGTCTACCTCGGGCCCAACATCGAGTGGGTGCCTCAGGCCTACTATATCGACAACGCCAACACGTTCAGAAGTGCAGCGTACGCGATCTGGGGTGCCAAGGCCGGCTACGACAACGGCAGCGCCTGGACCGCCTACGTCGAAGGCCGCAACCTTTCCGACAAGGCCTACATCTCGTCGACCAGCATCGTCGGCAACGCGGCCGGCGCCGATCTGCCGCTGTTCAATCCGGGCAGCGGCCGCGAGGTTTACGCCGGCGTGCAGTACCGCTGGTGAGCACGAGCGATCCATGCCAAGAGCAATCAAACAGTTGAGGACATGCCCATGAGACATACGCTTGCATGCGCGCTCGGCGCAGCACTCCTTTTCGCGCTCATAAGCTTCGGAGCCTCCGCGCACATCGTGCTGGAGACGCCGGAGGCCAAGCTCGGCGGCTCCTACAAGGCCGTGTTCAAGGTGCCGCACGGATGCGAAGGCTCGGCGACCGTCGAGGTGCGTATCGACATTCCCGAGGGCGTCATCGCCGTGAAGCCGATGCCCAAGCCCGGCTGGACTATCGCGCTCACGAAGGGGAGCTACGCGCGCAGCTACGCCTTCTACCACGGCGAGCAGCTCGGCGAGGGAGTGCGCCAGGTCACGTGGACGGGGGGGCCGCTGCCGGACGACTATTTCGACGAATTCGTGCTGAGCACGTTCATCGCCGGCGAGGCCGAGCCCGGCCGCGTGATCTACTTCCCCGTCAGCCAGCGTTGCGAGACAGGTGAGCAGCACTGGAGCGAGATCCCGGCGGCAGGGCAGAACCCGCACGCTTTGAAGCTGCCGGCGCCCGGACTGCGGCTCGTGGCGGATGCCACAGCCGACGCGAAGCCGGTGGATACGGTGACCGCGGACGGGAAGCTCGCGATCCAAGGCGCCTGGGCGCGGCCGACGCCCGAGGGGACCACCATCAGCGCGGGCTACCTCAAGATCACCAACCGCGGCGACAAGCCAGACACGCTCATCGGCGTGTCGACGCCCGTATCCGGCAGCGCCGAGCTGCACGAATCCTCCATGAACGCCGAGGGCGTCATGACCATGCGCCCGCTCGAGAACGGCCTCGAGATCAAGCCCGGCGAGACGGTCGAGCTCAAGCCCGCGGGCACGCACATTATGATCCTCGGTGTGAAGGAGCCCCTGAAGGACGGCCAGACGATCCCGGTCAAGCTCAATTTCAAGACGGCGGGCACGATCGAGGTGCCGTTCGCCGTCAAGGCGCTCGGCGGCGTCGGCGAGCACGTTCACTGAAGCGGCGCGCAAAAAAGCGCGGCCCCGGGGGAACGACCACCCCGAGCCCGCGCTGGTCAGCCGGACGCCTCACGACCGCGACGGCACCGGCGACTTTCTTCAGCCTAAGTGCGGGTTAGCACTTGGCGATTTCCTCCTTGACGATCTGCAGCGCCAGGCGGATCTCCTCCGGCGACACTTCCGAGGTGAGGAAGAAGCGCAGCCGCGCGGCGTTCAACGGCACGCCCGGATACATGATGAGCGAGGTGTTGATGCCGCGCTCGAAGACCTTCGAGACGGCACGTGCACCGCGCGTCGTGGCGCCGACCATGATCGGCAGCATACCGATGCCGATGGCGCGGCCGGTGTCGAGGCCGAGCGCGTGCGCCTCCTTGAGGAACAGCGCGCCGTTGGCGTGCAGGCGCGCCACCCGCTCGGGCTCGCGCTTGATGACACGCAGCGCGGCGAGCGCGGAGGCGGTCATCGCCGGCGGCAGGCCGACCGAGAACACGAAGCCCGGGGCCGAGTAGCGCAAAGTGTCGATCAGCTCGGTGTTGCCGGCGATGTAGCCGCCGCAGGACGCGTACGCCTTAGAGAGCGTGCCCATCCAGATGTCGACCTTGTTGCCGGGGATGCCGCAGTGCTCGGCGAGGCCGGCGCCGGTACGGCCGAGCACGCCGCAACCGTGGGCGTCGTCGACCATCAACCAGCAGCCGTAGCGCTCCTTCAGCTCGATGACGCGGGCGAGATCGGGGGTGTCGCCCTCGGTTGAATAGAGACCTTCGATGACGATGAGCGCGTTGCGGTACTTGGCGCGCTCCTCGCGCAGCACCGCCTCGAGCGCTTCCAGCCGGTTATGGCGGAAGGTTTTCGTGGTGGCACCCGACAGGCGCATGCCGACGACGGCGCTGTTGTGCACGAACTCGTCGTGGATGATGAGGTCATCGGCGTTCATCAGCGTCCCGATGGTGGAGACGTTGGCGGCGTGGCCGCTGACGAAGCAGAGCGCGCCGTCGGTGCCGATGGTCTGCGCAATCTCGCGCTCGAGGTCGCGGTGAAGCTGCGTATCGCCCGAGACCATGCGGCTCGCGGAGATGGAGGTGCCGAACGCATCGATGGCGTCCTTGGCGGCCTTGATCAGCTCAGGATGGCCGGAGAGGCCCAGATAATCGCACCAGGCGAAGTTGAGGACCGGCTTGCCGTCGATCAGCGTCTTGCGGCCCTGGATGCCGTCGGCCGAGCGGAAGAAGGGATTTTCGATGCCGAGCACCTTGCCGAGCTTCTCGTGATGGCGGATCGACTTGTGCGCCGACAGCGACGAAAACGGCTGGGCCACGAGCGGGCGGTCCATTTTCGAGCGCAGCAGGTTCATCGTTTGCGAAATCATGGTCGTTCTCCTGGTGCGGGGCGGCCGACAGCGGCGCGCGTTTCAAGCTCAATCGTGGGTGTAGACGCCAAGGTGCATGTCAAAACCGCCGGACCACTCGTCGAAGGCAGCGTCATCGCCCGCAGCCGAGCCGGCCGCGATCACGGCTTCCGGGCCGCCGAGCGCGTGCAGCTTTCGGTAGCTGTCATAGCTCGCGGCCTGCACCGCGGGGGTAAGGCTCTGCAGCGCGAGTGACGACAGCGGGATGAGAGCAGCTACGGACAGTTTGCGCATGACGCGTCTCCTTGCTTCCGCGGGGGCGGAGCTTCACGGGGGCGAAGCAGGAGGAGTTCTATGGAAGACGGGGGGCGCGCGCTGTTCCGCCGGTTACAGCCGCGATAACCATGCGGGCGGCGCCCGGATTGACCCGACAAAGGCGGCTATGGCGGGGTGATGAGGCTGCGGCGGTTACTGCACGTCCGGCTGCACAGCAGCTCGCTGCGGAACTCAGATCGCGATCACGCGGAACTTCGACGTCATACTTAACGAGATGCCCTCAGGGGCGCCTTTTTCCGCGACGGACGCCGATCACAGCAGGAGGCCAACTGTTCAGGAACACTCTGTAACACGGCTTGAACCTCGCTCGCTGGCACGGGCTTGCTAAAGTAGAAGCCTTGCACGTCGCATCCGGCCATCGTGACGGTGCGCAGGTGATCGATCGTCTCGACACCTTCCGCGACGGCACTCATTTGCAGCTGCTTTGCCAGACCAGCGACCGCGTGAATTATGGCGACGCAATCGGCGCGCTGCGGGCCGTCGAGGTCCCGGATGAAGCTTCGATCGATCTTGATCTTGTCGAAGGGGAAGCTGCGCAGGTAGCTCAGAGAGGCGTAGGCCGTACCGAAGTCATCGAGCGCGATCTGGACACCGAGATTCCGAAGCTTGTGGAGCACCTCTTGAACCTTGGCTTCGTCGCGCAAAAGCACTGACTTGGTGATCTCCAGCTCGAGGCGGTTCGGTTTCAGTCCGGATTCGTCGAGGGCATTCTTGACAACTTTGTACACGTCGCCATTTGCGAACTGAATTGACGAGAGATTGACCGTTACCTTGACGGTCTTGGGCCAGGTGGTTGCTGCCTTGCACGCTTGACGCAGGGCCCACTCGCCCATTTCCACGATGAGGCCCGTTTCTTCGGCTACGGGAATGAATTCCCCCGGGCTGATCATCCCACGCTCTGGATGATGCCAGCGCATTAGGGCCTCGAAGCTCGTCACTGCCCCTTGCTCGAGATTCACAATGGGCTGGTAGTACAGCTCCAACTGTCCCTTCGCTTGCGCCGTCTGCAGGTCCTTCTCGAGCTGGTGGCGATCTCCGGACTTGTTGATGTGCTCGCTTCGGAAGAACACGTAAGTGCAGCGTCCAGAGGTTTTCGCCGCATAGAGCGCCAGGTCAGCGTGCTTCATGAGGTCCGCAGGATCGGCACCGTGTTTGGGTGCCAATGCGATGCCAATGCTCGCAGCGGCAGTGACCTTGTGCCCCAGCACGTGGTGCGGCTCCGCGAGCGAGCGCAGCAGGCGCTTGGCCAACTTCGTTGCATCGGCCTCGCGCACGGCGCCCGCCTGGAGGACTGCGAATTCGTCGCCACCGAGCCGCGCCACGAGATCGGGACCACGAAGACTCTTGCGCAGACGCTTGGCGACGCTCCTCAACAATGCATCGCCGACAGGATGTCCGAAGGTATCGTTCACCTCCTTGAAGCGATCGAGATCAATCCAGTGCAGGGCAAAGCCTCTGCCCAATCGAAGCGCGCCGAACCAACTCTCGAGCTGCTCGCGGAAGTGGTGTCGATTGGCGATCTCGGTCAACGCATCATGGCGCGCCAACCAATCGATCTTCTGCTCGGCTTGGCGCTTCTCGGTGATGTCCTCCTGGATATCGACCCATCCGCCACCGGCGAGAGGCTGGTTGCTGACCAAGACGATGCGGCCGCTTTTGAGGTGCTGTGTATGCGAGAACGACTTTCCGCGCGTAAGCTCCGCCACGTGGTGCTCGATCCACTTGCGCTGCTTTTCAAGTTCCCCAGGCTCGTCGTGGCCGGTCTCCATCTTGACGTGATAGCGCACGATTTCCGCCAGCGTCGTGCCCGGCCGAGTGAGCTCATCGGGCAATCGATAGATCTCGCGATACAGCTTGTTGCACACGATCAAGCGTGCTTCGGCGTCGAACATCGACAGGCCGCGGCCCATGTTGTTGAGCGCGACCTCGAAGCGGCTGTTCAGCTCCTCGAGCTGCTTTTTCTGCTCGAGGATGAGATCGGTACTAGGTTGGAGCGCCGCAATTACGCGCGTGAGGGCCGCAAGTGGTTCGTGTCGCGCGACCGCCGCCTTATCCGGCACGGACGGCAAATCAGGCGGGCTCAACCTGCTCGGCTTTTCCCGCTGCGATCTGTGCAAGGTCTTGGGCAAGAAGCGCACTCTACGGCGACATACCCGTTGAGTCTTATCCGGTCCGAGTAAGCGCCCAATTAATAGTTTGCTTTCAAACTATTAGGAGCCCCCCTTTTTTCTACGGCACGTAGGGCAGCCGGGCCGCGGTCACTGAGTCAGCGCGCCGAAGGCATGAGATGGATGCCTTGGGGCAGCAGGCGAACGGCGAGGGCAGCCCCCGGCGCTAACCCGCGCTCGCGGACTTCGCGCATCGCAAGGGTCAGGCGGAGTAACCGCCGTTCGCCGAGTTGCAGCGTGAGCATGCAGCGCTCCCCGAGCGGCGTAATCTCGCTCAGCGTGCCGGCCACCATGTTTGCCTCGCCCGCTCCGGCGCCTTCAGCGAGCGCCACGTAGTCGGTGGGAACCAACCAGGAGACGCGCTCGCCTTTGCGGGCCCTCCCCGTGTCGGTCACATCGAGGCTGCGCCCGTCCCAGCGGATGACTCCCGCCTTCCCCGCCGACGCGACCTGCTCGACCTCGCCGGCAAGGACGTTCGTCTGCCCCGTCAGCCGCGCGACGGCGGCGCTCGCCGGCCTGAGACGCACCTCGTCCGGCGTCCCCGTCTGCAGCGTGCGGCCGCGGTCGATGACGGAGATGCGGTCGGCGAGCGCCTGCGCTTCCTCGAGGTCGTGCGTGACGAGAACGATCGGGATCGCGAGCGATTGCCTCAGGCTCGCGAGCTCCTCCTTCAAAGGCTCGCGCGTCATGCGGTCGACAGCGGAGAACGGCTCGTCCAGCAGCAGCACCTTCGGATCGCGGGCGAGCGCGCGGGCAAGCGCGACGCGCTGGCGCTGGCCACCCGAGAGGCGATCGGGCTTGCGCGCCTCGAGGCCATCGAGGTGCACGCGGGCAAGCAGCGACCGAGCCGCCGCGGTGCGCTCCGGCTCGGCGCGGTGGTGCATGGCAAGCCGCACGTTGTCGAGCGCGGAGAGGTGGGGAAAGAGCGCGTAGTCCTGGAACACGAGGCCCACGGCGCGCGCCTGCGGCGACACCATGATGCCGGCGGCACCGTCGAACCAAATATCTCCGTCGGAGACGATGCGCCCTGCCGCGGGCCGATAGAGGCCGGCGATGGCGCGTAAGACCGTGGTCTTGCCGGCGCCAGAGGGGCCAACGAGCGCGAGCAGCTCGCCCGGTCCGCAGGCGAAATCCACCGCGAGCGGGATCGGTCCCGCCTGCGCCAGCACAACGTTCAAGCGTGCCGGTTCAATGCCCATGGGCGTCCACGGGGGCGTCCACAAGGGGGTCCCCGGAGCCATCCCGGCCTCGCCCGCGCGCCAGCACGTGCACGAGCGCGATCGCCACCAGCGAGAAGGCGAGCAGTACCGCCGACATGATGGCCGCCTCGTCGGAGCGGAACGCCTGCACGCGGTCGTAGATCGCGATCGAGAGCACGCGCGTCTCGCCCGGGATGCTGCCGCCGATCATCAGGATGACCCCGAACTCGCCCAACGTGTGCGCCATCACGAGTGCCAGCGCGGAGACGATGCCCGGCCACGCCAGCGGCAGCTCGACGAAGCGCATGGTCTTGAGCGGCGACAGCCCGCTGACGAACGCCGCCTCGCGCACGTTCGGCGCAATCGCCTCGAAGGCGCGCTGGATCGGCTGCACCGCGAACGGCAGGTTGATGATGACGGAGGCGACAAGGATGCCGGGGAAGCTGAACACCAGCGGCACGCCGAAAATCGATTTCAGGAGCGCGCCGAACCAGGAGACCGGCGAGAATGCCGACAAGAGGTAGAAGCCGAGAACCGTAGGCGGCAATACTAGCGGCAGCATCACGAGGGTTTCGATCAAGCTCTTGCCGGGGAGCCGCCCCCACGCCAGCAGCCGCGCCAGCGCCACCGCAACGGGGAGAATTAGCACGCAGGTCCAGAACGCGAGCTTCAGCGAAAGCGAGAACGCCGTCCAATCCATAGTACCGCCTCAGGGCCCCGGCACGGAGAAACCGCTCCGCTCGAGCACCGCGCGCCCCTCACTGCTCCGGACATATGCGGCGAACGCGCGCGCCGGCTCGCCGGCTCCCCTGATCAGCGCCATGCCGTGATCGATCGGCTCGTGCCAGGACTTAGGGATTACCGCCGCTGTGATCTTGGGCGCCATCTCGGCCGAGACGGCGAGCGATTGCGCGATGATGCCGGCCTCCGCCGCACCCGTAGTCGCGAACTGTGCGGCCTGGCCTACATTCTCGCCGAGCACGATCTTGCCCGCTAGCTTGTCCCACAGGCCGGCCTTCTGCAGCGCCGCGCGCGCCGCGCGGCCGTAGGGCGCGACGTCCGGATTGGCGATGGCGACGTGCGCGACCTTACCCGCCGCCAGCGCCTCGCCCAGACCTTTCAGCTCGCCATCGACGGCGACGGGCGAGCCCTTCGGCGCCACGATGCTGAGCTGGCCATGGGCAAAGATGCTGGGCGCGCCTTCGGTGAGGGCCTCGGCCGCGAGCTTCTTGACGCTCGCGTCGTCGGCGGCGAACAGCACCTGGAACGGCGCCCCCTTCTCGATCTGCTGCACGAGGTTGCCCGTCGCCCCGTAGGTGATGCGCGGCTTCTGGCCGGTTTTTTTCTCGTACTGCGCCGCGATTTCATCGAGCGCGTAGCGCAGGCTGGCGGCGGCCGCGACCGCGGGGCCGTCCTCTGCGTGCGAGGGCACCGCGGGGCACGCCGCGAGCGCGAGCCCCGCGAGCAGGCCGAAGCAAACCCCAACGAAACGACTACGCGACGAACGCATGGATGGCCTCCCTTGCCGTTTTCGCGGCGATGATAAAGAGGCCGACCCCCAACGGTCGAGCGTTATATTCAGTCAGGAATATCGCCCGCGGCAGCCAGTTTGCGCCGCGATGCCGCAGGCTTGCCGGACGACGCGCGCGGCCGCTCCGGAGTCAGGAAGCGGGCCTTGAGGTCGACGCTCGAGCGGTGGCCGATATTGCCGCGGTTGAGGCTCAGCCATTTGTCGGTCTCGTCGCGCCCCGCACTGAAAAGGTAGTTCAGCATGGTCCAGTCCGGCTTCCAGGTGCTGTCGGGGCTGAGCGCGCTTGTATAGCGGCCGGCCTCGATGAGGTGGAAGCGGTGTGTCGCCAGCCGGCCGTAGCGGCCGCGCGCGCCGCCCAGCCAGCGCTTGGAGCATTCGCGCACGGTCTCGATGACCTCCACGTCGCGTTGCAACGGCGCGTTGAAGGTGAGCCGGTTGGCGTGCAGCGCGATCTCGCGCACGCCGGTGGGCAATCCGTGGCGCACGAGCGGGTTGATCTGGACGATGAGGGTGTCCTCGACCGGGCTTTCCATGGCGACGGTGCGGATGTCCGGGTTGGCCGAGAAGCCGCCGTCCCAGTAGGCGACGCCTTCGATCTCGACGGCGTGATGCAGCATCGGCAGGCAGGCGGAGGCGAGCACGGCGTCAACGGTGATATCATCGCCGCGGAAGATGCGTGCGCGCCCGCTCGCCACCTCGGTCGCAGCGATCAGGAGTTCGACGGGCGAATTCTCGCGCAGCTTGGCGAAATTGATCGCCTCGTTGAGAAGCCGGCGCAGCGGGTCGAACCCCAACGGATTGAACTCGTAGGGCGACCACAGGCTCGCCACGTGCGCGAGCTGCGGCGCTCGGCTGAGGCCGTAGAGAAACGGATTGAGGCGCAACAGGTCGGGAACGCCCGCTTTGTGCACGGCCTCCCACACGCTGCGCAGCTTGGCGCGCGCGGCTTTTCTGTCGCCGAGCAGTCCGGAGGCGAGCGCTACCGCATTGACCGCGCCGGCGCTGGTCGCGCTGACCCAGGAAATCTTGAGCTCCTCGTCCTCGAGCAGCCGATCGAGCACGCCCCAGGTGAAGGCGCCGTGCGCGCCGCCGCCCTGGAGGGCAAGATTGATCCGAGCCTGTCGTCGAAATAGCCGCACGCCTTCTCCCCGCCCCGCCCAATTCCGTCATAGGACCGAATGAGCCCTATATAGTGTCACGGCAGCGGTTCGATGGGGAGAACAACCGGGCGCCCCTCAATCTCGGCCACCGTGGCGCGAACGCCATAGGCTTGAGCGAGGTGCTCTGGCGTGAGCACCGCGCGCGCGGTTCCCAGCGCGAGCGTGGTGCCACCCTTCAAAAGCAGCGCGCGGTGGCAATAGCGGGCGGCCAGCGACAAGTCGTGCAGCGCCACGATGACGGCGCGACGTTGCGCCGCCATGCGCACGAATTGGGCAAAGAGCGTGAGACCGTGCGCGGGATCGAGGCCCGTCGTCGGCTCGTCTGCGACAAGAAAACGCGGACGCTGTGCGAGCGTGCGGGCGAGCAGCACGCGGGCGCGCTCCCCGCCCGACAGCTCCGTGACGGCGCGATCGGCGAACGCCGTCACGTCCATGGCCGCCATTGCTTCCTCGACCGCGTCGCGATCGTCCGTGCTCGGCGCGGCAACGCGCGTGCGATAGGGCAACCGTCCCAGCGCGACGAGGCGGCGAACGGTGAGAGGCCAGTGCACGGTGCGCTCCTGGGGCAGGTAGGCGATGTCGCGGCCGCGCGTGCCGGCGTCGAAGTCGGAGAGAGCGCGGCTCCCGAGCGTCACGGCGCCTTCGGCCGGCGCGATGAGGCCGGCCATCGCCTTCAGAAGCGTCGACTTGCCGGCGCCGTTGGCGCCGATGACGGCAACGATCTCGCCCGGCTCGACCGAGAGATCGACGCCGCTGAGCACCCGACGCCCGCCGAGCCGGACGCCGACACCCCGGGCAGCAAGGGGCCCGCTCGTGGCTCCGTTCACGGCCCCATTCATGGCCCGAGCTCCCGCCGCGTCTTGAGGATGAGCCACAGGAAGAACGGCGCGCCGACCAGCGCGGTGACGACGCCCAGACGCACCTCGCTCAGCGGAGCGATCACGCGCAACGCCACGTCGGCTGAGAGGATGAGCGCGGCGCCGCCGAGTGCGCTCGCGGGCAGCAACCGGCGCGGCTCGTGCCCGACCAGCGGGCGCAGAAGGTGCGGCACGACCAGCCCGACGAAACCGATGGTTCCAGCCACTGCCGTCGCCGCGCCGACGCTCAGCGCTGTGCCGGCGACGATGCGGTTGCGCAGCCCGTTGAGATCTACGCCGAGGTTCTGCGCGGCCTCCTCGCCCAAGGTGAGCGCGTCGAGCGCGCGGCCGGTGGTGAGAAGCAGCGCGCCGCCAGCCAGGATCAGCGGCGCTGCGAGCCACACGTGCACGAGGCTGCGGTCAGTGAGCGAGCCCAAGAGCCAAAACAGCATCTCGACGGAGGCGAATGGATTCGGCGACAGGTTGAGCGCGAGCGTCGTCAGCGCGCCGGCGAGGCTCGAGATGGCAACACCCGCGAGGATCAGCGTGAGCGGCCCGCTGCGCTCGCCCGCGAGCAGCATCACGGCAAGCGCGGCTACGGTCGCACCGAAAAGCCCGCCCAGCGGCAGCGCGAGCGCAAACGCGCCGGCCGCGCCGGTATGGATGGCGACGACCGCGCCCAGCGCGGCGCCGCCGGAGATGCCGAGCAGCCCCGGCTCGGCCAGCGGGTTGCGCAGGTAGCCTTGCAGCACCGCACCCGAAAGGCCCAGCGCGCCGCCGATCAGCGCACCGAGGATGGCGCGCGGCAGCCGGATCTCCCACAGGATCATACGCGCCGCATCGCCGCCGCCCGGCAGGCCGATGCCGGCCGGGCCCACGAGCAGCGAGGCAAGGAACGCCAGCCCAGCGATCCCCGCGAGCACGCCGATGATCGGCACTCTCGCAACGATGCCTTCCCGCGCCGGAGCTTGCACGATTGCCTCACTCATGCGGCGCCTTCGCGGATGCGCCCTTCGCGGCCAGCATCGCGCGGCGCGCGGCCCCGAGCTCCTCGACCGCGTCGGCGATCTTGGGCGTGGCGCACAGCCATTGCGGCATCGGCAGCTCGATGTGCGGCCGGCGGGCAACGAGCGCGGCGAACGCGGGATGGCGCAGGTTGTCGCTGACGGTGGAGTGATACGTGTTGGCCGTGTCCGGCAGCACGATGAGATCGGGCGGGTCGGCAACGACGAGCTCAAGCGGCAGTCGACCGCCCGGTCCGAGGGCAACATCGCGCGCCACGTTGTGGAAACCCGCCGCGTCAAGAGCTGCATCGACGAGACTGCCGCTCTCCGCTGCGAAGCTGTTGACGTCGTAGGCAAGGGCGCGCGGCCGTTCGGGTCCTTCGGGCCGCGCCGCCGCGAGGCGCTTATCGAACGCAGCGATCATGGCTTCGCCGCGTGGCTTGTCGCCGACCGCGTCGGCCATGACGCGGATGGCGCCGCGCATGCCTTCGAAGTCGGTCGCCAGCGGCACCAGCACGACGCGGAAGCCCAACCGCCGCAGCATGTCTACGGCGCCCGTTGCCGAATATTCCTGAGCGATCACGAGGTCCGGTTGCAGCGCCAGCACCTCCTCGGCAAACCAGTGCACCCCCTTGAGGCCCCGCGCCTCCTCGACCCGCATGGAAACCGTGGGATCGACGGCGAGATAGGTCAGCGCCGCAATGCGGTCGCGCGCCACGAGATCGAGCAGGAGCTGGTCGGCGCAGACCGTGAGCGAGACGATGCGCTGCGGCGGCGCGGGCTCAGCGCTCCGCGCGCCCGGTCCCGCCGCGAGAAGCGCGGCGAGACCGAGCAGGCGCAGCACGTGGACCCAGCGCCGGCGCTCGTCCACCTCACCGATATTTCGTCCAGACGACAGTGTTGGGGTCCTCCAACGCGATAGCGGCAGCCGGGCCAACCGGAGCCTGGCACCGCGACCACAGTCTCATTCCGGGTCCATCCTTTCGCAAGGGTCCCGGAATGATGAGCTGATCGTGCGAGCATACATCACCAGGCGGTGCCTGCCTTGACCATGAAGGTACGGCCAGGCTGCGGATAGAACGAGAAGAACGGAAAGCCGGGGAAGCTCGTGTCGAGCCCGTAGTCGTAGTATTGCCGGCCGAATACGTTCTGCACTGCGGCCGACCAAAAGAAGTGATCGACCTGTCCGCCCACTTTCAAATCCACCAGAGTCGTCGACGGGACAAAATAGACCGCGTTGGCGTTGATCTCGTCGCCGTCGAGATAACGCTGGCTGAAAAAGCGGAGATTGGCATCGAGCCAGAGCTGCGGGCCGAGGATATTCCACGACACACCCGCGTTGCCGGTCCAGGGCGATACCATCGGCACCTTGTTGCCTGCAAGCGGTCCGGCCCGGAATTCCGCATCTATGTATGTAAGATTGCCGCGCAGCCGGACGTCACGCGTCGCCTGCCAAGTGGCAATTGTCTCCACGCCCTGGCGGCGCGTGGGGTCAAGATTGGTGTTGACGAAGTTTATCGGGTCGAAGTGTATCTCGTCTGTGAGGTGCATATCATAGTAGCTCGACTGGATTTCGACTTCACCGTAGTGCAGTCGCACGCCAGTTTCCCAGTCATGCGACTTTTGCGTGCGCAGGGCGAAATCGGTAACCGCGAAGACCGGTGAAGAGCCGATACGCTCATCGATATTGGGGACGCGGAAACTCTGTGCGGCCCGCCCGAATAAAGTCACGCCACGGACGAGTTCATGTTCGGCGCCGAGGTGCCAGGCCTGGTTGGTCTGGCTCTCATCAAGCGGCAAGCCTTGCGGATTGGCAAAGTTCTGCGGTGCATTCGGATCATAAGTGTCCCGCGCCGTCGTTTTGTTCCACTGATACCGCCCGCCCGCCGAGATCGTCGTCATCGGCAGAATGCTTACGGTCTGCAGCACGTAGCTCGCGAGCATTTCTTGCCCGCCCTGGTAAATGTGGATCGGCGGTAAGCCCTCGAACAAGCTGCGATGTGAATCGTAATCGGTATCGAAGAGGTCGATGCCGGCGAAAATGCGTGACGGCAGTCCGAAGAATGGCTTGGTGATATTAACTCGCGGCGTTAGCGATTTGGTTGCGAGGTCAGTGTCGAGGAAGGCCTGCTGGAACGGGGCGAAGAACGACGCTTGCTGCTCCTTCGAGCGGATGCCTCCATCGACGATCAGCTCGAAATTGGAATCAAGCATGTATGTGAAGCCGATGGTCCCACGCACGCCCTGCTGTACGGAATTATCAAACGGAGTGTTGGTTCCCCGCCGATCATCGTGAAGCTCATCGAGGCCAGTCGTGATGTTGCGTGGCCCGGGGAGCCCTAAATGTTGATCGTCCGCCGCGATATTGAAATATGCGCTGCCCCGATTGAACGTCCAGCGGAAGTCGCCGACTGCAGTTCTCTCCTGCAATTCATTGTTGTCCCGATAGCCGTCGGACTCGAAGTTGTTGCCGTTGACGAAGGCGGAGAAGGGACCCGACGACCCACTTACGGTAATGTTCTCTACTCTGGTGGCGAACGAGCCCAAGCCGCCCTCGATTCGCGCTTGGTTAGGGACGGCTGCGCCGCTGCGCGTGACGATGTTGATGACGCCGCCAACCGCCCCATCGCCGTAAAGGACGGCGCCGGAGTTACCGCGCGTGATCTCGATGCGCTCGACCGAATTCCTTCGCGATCGTCGAGAGGTCGAAGCCGGGCAAGTCCCAGTCGTTTAGTCTGCGGCCGTTGATCAGGATCAGCGTGTTGGAAGGCCCCGTAACGCCGAAGCCGCGCAGATCAATCGTCGTGCCGACACCGTTGACGCCTCCATAGAAACTTGATGTCTGCACGCCCGCCTCGCGCGAGATGATGTCGACGAGCGTCGCCTGTGGCGAGCGCTCGATCTGCTCGCGCGGGATGACGCTTGTTGAGGCGCCGGTGACGCCACCCCCGCCCGGCACGGGACTACTGACGTAGTCCGCCGTCGGCTTGCCAGGCCCCTTAGCGCCCTCGGGGGGAGCACCGTCAACATCGGTCAGACGTGTATCGGTACTGTTGACCGCCTTTTTCCGTTGACCCTTAGGCAGATCCGTAGAGCCCTCTACCACGACCGGTGGCAGCTCGGTGACCTCCTGGGTTGCATCCTGCGCCGAAGCAGCCCCCGCCACTAGGTAGCATGCGGCAGAGGCCGCGAAGAGTGCTTCTAACCCCCAAACGACTGAACGCCCACACAAACGCAACATCAGCGACTCCCCTCACGCGACAAGGACGGGAAGCCAGTCGAGTACGCCTCACAACAACGGTTCGAGACCTGCCCACGCGCGGCGGCACGGCGGGATGCCGCTGCCGCTCTGGCGAGCGAAGCGCGGTCTCAATCGACGAGTGTCAGAGAAGACACCGTACAAAGGCATGCCTGACGTAGCTCCCGATCGGTTGCACATCAGTCGCCACTACGGTTTACGCTCTACCGCACGCCCCGTACGGAAGATGGGCGACATGTGCTGGCAGGTCTCCTGGCTCACGGCTCGAACGCTTTGCTCCGACCTTCCCAACGGGCCCAACGCGGGACCGTCAGTGGCATTTGCGGAGTAAGCTTGCCGCTTACAGTTGCGGGGGCAGCCGCGGCTTCAGGCCCGAAGTTGAGCCCTTCCGCGTTCCCTTTTCACCATCGGTGCGCGAGCACCGGTGGACCAACACGGCGCCAATGGATCAGATCGACGCCGCGGCTGTCAAGCGCGTCGCGTTCACTTCACGCCATACGTCGGCGCTCGATCTGCTCGATGCGGGATGCACTCCGATCGAGGCCGCGCGTCGTCACCTCGATGTGCGCGGCGCCGTCGGCGCGCGCGATGCGCACGAGATTGTAGCGGCCGAGCGGCTCGTGCCCGTGCGCACGGCCGGCCGAGGACGAGGCCAGCCCGATGACGGGTATCTCCCCGCGCGCCCAAGCGAAATCGATATGGCTGTCGCGATGATTATGACCGTGCAGCACAAGCTCGGCGCCACGTTCGGCGAGCACGCGCTGGAGCTCGGCGGCATCGCGCAGCGCGCGCCGCGGCGGCGCCTGCCCGGTGAGCGGGGGGTGATGGATCAGCACGACGCGGATCAGCTTCTCGTGTTCCGCGCGCAAAAGAATCTCAGCGAGTGTTGCAATTTGGCGCTCCCCCAACTCGCCGGCGGCTACGAACGGCGGCGTCGGCACCGCCGAATTGAGCGCGATGAGGGCAACGGGCCCGATCCGGCGCACAAAAGGAAAGCGCTCCTTGTCCAAGCCGATCCTGGTGCCCCAGGCGTCAGCGCGCATGTAATCGGCCCAACGCTCGATGCCGGGATCGCCGGCAAGATGCGTGTAGATGTCGTGGTTGCCGGGGACCACCGTGACCTTGTCGGGACGGCCCAGCCCTTCCAGCCAGGCGCGCGCGCCCTCGTATTCGGCCGGCAGCCCGAGATTGACAAGATCGCCCGTGACCGCGATGTGGTCGGGCCGCTGCGCCTTGAGGTCTGCGACCACGAGGTCGAGCGCATCGCGGCGGTGCACGTGGCGGCGGCCGCGCTGCCAGTTAAGATAGCCGAGCCCGCGCTTGACGTTGAGGTGGCGCAAGGCAAGGCCCCGCAACGGGGCCAGGTGAACGTCGGAAAGCTGGGCGAGCGTAATCGTGTCGGTCATGCGGGCCATGAGCAGCGGGAGTGAAGCGCAACCTTTACCACGGACGTGGTAGCGAGAGCCTCAAGCCAGCGCCATCGTTAAGATAATGCCCGCGATAAGGAGGCCTGCTTGCCGGTGCGCGGACTGATCACCAAGGGCTTTTACCGCTACTGGCGGCTGACACGCGGGCTGACCGTCGGCGCCCAGGGCGTCGTCATCGACGGGCAAGGCCGCGTGCTGCTCGTGCGACATACCTATCGGCCCGGCTGGCATTTCCCCGGCGGGGGCGTGGAGCGAAGCGAGACCATCGAGGAGGCGCTCGCGCGGGAGCTGCGGGAGGAGACAGGCGTGCTGCTGTCGGGCAAGCCGGAGCTGTTCGGGGTCTACGCCAATTTCCACGTGCTGCCGAGCGACCACGTCGCGCTGTTCATCGTGCGGCAGTGGCAGCAGCCGCGCGTTCCGCCGCCGTCGCACGAGATCGCGGAGCAAGGGTTTTTCGCCAGCGGCGCGCTTCCCTCCGGCATCAACGAGAGCACGCAGGCACGCATCGGCGAGCTTCTCGAGGGCAAGCCCAAGAGCCCGCTGTGGTGAGACGCCTTTACGCCGCGGCTCGCCCCGTGCTAAGGCGCGGGCCATGACGACGAAAATCCCAGGCCTGAGACTGGCGCTGCGACGAGGGGCAAGCGGCGCGCGCGTCGTGCGCGCCTGACCTTGCGATCCGCTCCGCGCGGCCCGAGCCTGGCCGCTCCGCCATCCTGTCGTCGTCGGTCTCCATGTCGCCTAATGTCCTGAACCGGTCTGTCGCGCTGGCCGACCTACCACTCATCGAAGAGCTGCATGCCCGCGTGTTCGGGCCCGGCCGCTTCACCCGCACCGCCTATCGCGTGCGCGAGGGCGCGGCCCCCATCTCGCGCTTCTGCCGCATCGCGCTGCTCGACGGCCGCATCGTCGCGGCGGTGCGCTTCACCGACATCGCCATCGGCGGAGTGGGCGGCGCGCTGCTGCTTGGGCCCCTCGCCGTTGATCCCGATTTCGCCGGCAAGGGGTTCGGCCGCCAGCTCATCGGTGAGGCGTTGGAGGCGGCCAAAGCGGACGGCGTACGCCTTGTGGTGCTCGTCGGCGATGAGCCTTACTACGGACGCTTCGGCTTTCGTGCAGCGCCGCCCGGACAGATCACGCTGCCGGGTCCCGTCGATGCGCGGCGGCTGCTGGCGGCCGAGCTCGAGCCCGGCGCGCTAGTCGACTATCGCGGCGGGATCCTTGCGAAGCGGACGTGATTGGGCAAGGTGACCTTGCGCGGCCCAGCGCGTAAGCTTGGCGCGAGCGGCGCCATGACGCGGCGTTACGCTGAGAGTTTGGGCGGAGGGTCATCATGGACAGGCGCACCTTGCTCACCGGCGGTGGAACCCTGCTCGTTGCCGCGACGCTCACGCGGGAGGCGAACGCGCGCTTCAAGGCCGCAGAGCTGACGCCCGACGATTCCCACTTCATGCAGATCGCGATCGATCAGGCGAAGGAGGCCGACTACCCCTTCGGCGCGGTCATCGTCGAGGGCAAGCGCGCGCTGGCGCTCGGACAGAACAGCTCCAAGCGCAATGCGGACCCGACCGCGCACGCCGAGATGGTCGCCATCCGCGCGTTCCTCTCGGGGCACGAGCCGGAGGATCTCAAGCGCGCGACGCTCTACGCCTCCGGCGAGCCGTGCCCGATGTGCATGGGCGCCATCATCTGGTGCGGCATCCGCCGCCTCGTCTATGCAGCCTCGATCACGCAGCTATCCACGGCGCTCGGCCAAATCGACATCACGGCGCAGCAGATCGCCGACGCGACGCCGTTCGCCGACATCGAGATCGTGGGCGGGCTGTTGTCGGGCAACGCCATGCGGCTGTTTGCCAAGGATTGACGGGCCACGAGCCGCCTTTCGGGAACAAACGGGGCGGAACGCGCGTTTCCGGCGTCGAACAATGACACCTGGAGGCAAGCAATGGCTCGCGATCTTCTGCTCTGGCTGCTTGGCGTTCCCCTCGGCGTCATCGTGCTTCTGCACCTCTTTGGTGTGCTGCACTGGTGAGCCGGGCGTTACCTCTTTACGTCGAGCACGATCCGGTAACGCGCCTTGGCCGCCGCGAGGTGGGCGAGCGCGTCGTTCACTTCGGTGAGCGGGAAGCGCTCGACCTGCGGCGCGATTTTGCCGCAATAGTCGACGGCAACCTCGACCTCGTCGGGATGCAGGGGCCCGGGATCGTAGCTGAAGGGTGCTGCAGCGGCTTTTTCGCCTCGAGCGCAGCCCAGTTATGATCGCGGTCACGAGTGGTCTCCCTTGAATTCTGCTCTGCGGGTCACGGCTAGCACGGAAGCCGGAACCGACGACGGACAAAAAAATGGAAGGCACCCATCTCCGAGGCGGAGGCAGGTGCCCTCACTATGACCCGCACCTCGACGGGTTTTGGGGGAGGGGCCGGGGCGCGTGTCGTGGGGAATTAACCCGCACCGAAACGCAGCGTTCCAAACCTTCGAAAATATTTTTGTCAAACCCGGGGGGGGCCACCGGGCTGTGCGCAGGACGGCCAGCTAATAGATTGAGGGCACGTACATTTTCTTGGGTACCGGAGCCCGGAGGTAATCGGGGTTGTGCACCCGCTATGGCAGCAGAATCGGATCGCGCTGCACCTCGCTGTAGGGGATGGAGTCCAGCAAATGCCGGATTCAATTGAGCCGCGCCCACTTCTTGTCGTCGGCCTCGACGATCCACCAGGGCGCCTCCGCGATGTGGGTGCGCTCGAGCATCGCCTCCTTGGCCTTGGTGTAGGCCTCCCAGCGCCGGCGCGACTCCAGATCCATGGGGGAGAGCTTCCACTGCTTCAGCGGATCGTGAACGCGCATCATGAAGCGGAAGTGTTGCTCGTCGTCGGTGATTGAGAACCAGTACTTGATAAGCACGATGCCGGAGCGCACGAGCATGCGCTCGAACTCGGGGGCCGTGCGCAGGACCTCGTCGCATTCCTCCTGCGTGCAGAAGCCCATGACGCGCTCGACGCCGGCGCGGTTGACCATGAGCGATCGAACAGCACGATCTCACCCGCCGCGGGGAGGTGCGTGACGTAGCGCTGGAAATACCATTGCGTGCGCTCGCGCTCGGACGGAGCGGGCAGTGCCGCGATGCGGCAGATGCGCGGATTCAAACGCTGGGTGATGCGCTTGATGACGCCGCCTTTGCCGGCGGCGTCGCGCCCTTCGAAGATGACAACGATCTTCAGTTTCTGGTTCACGACCCAGTCCTGCAGCTTGACGAGCTCGCCCTGCAGGCGAAACAGGTCCTTGAAGTAGAGATTGCGGTCGATCGAGTCGCGCTGAGCCTTGTGCTCCATGAGCGCGGCGAACTCTTCGGCGCGCGCGTCGTCGAGCTCCATCTCGAGCTCCTCGTCGACGGTGTCGATCAACTCGCGCCGGATCTCGTTCTTCACACGTCTTTCGCTGTCGCCGCCCATGAGCTCTCCCGATCCGGTGCAATGCCGTGTCTGCCGGGATGCATCGTGTCGCCGTCTCATGATGGTTTTGCGACTCTCGATCGATGAACGGCCTTTAGGGCACGTGCAGCGAAAGCTCGTCGGCGAGCACGCAGGGGCACCTTGCCATGGCGCTCTCAGTCCTGCCCAAATGTTTGCCAAACATATCTCTGCCAACCAGCCCTCTCTCGCACGCGGGAGCACAACGCATGCAAGGCCCCACACTGACGGGTTTGGCCGTCGCCTTCGTGATTCTCTTCGTCGTCTTTCGCGCGCTCGAACTCATCCGCCGGCGCGACACACGGCTCCCGGTTGTGCGCCGCGGCCTCCTCACAGACGCCGCCTACTGGCTGTTCACGCCGTTCGTCACCAAGGCGATCACCCGGCTTTGCGTGGCGGCGGTCGCCATCCCCTTCGCCCTGCTTGTCTACGGCCGCGTCGATCGCGAACTCATCGAGCACGGCTTCGATCCCGCTGGCCGACTGCCATTGTGGCTGCAAGCGATCGCCATTCTCGTCATCGGCGATTTCGTAGGCTACTGGATGCACCGCGCCCTTCATGGTGGCCGCCTGTGGCGCTTCCATGCCGTGCACCACTCCTCGGTCGAACTCGACTGGCTGTCGTCGGTGCGCCTGCATCCCGTCAATGACGCGCTGATGCGCATCGCAGGCGTCCTCCCGGTGTTGGCGCTCGGCTTCGCGCCGGTAGCGCTCGCGGGCATCGTTCCGGTGCTGACCCTGATGGCCATATTGGTTCACGCGAACGTCGACTGGGACTGGGGTCCGTTGCGCAGCGTTGTCGTGTCGCCGCGCTTCCATCGCTGGCACCACACGGACGAGGAGCAGGCGCGAGACAAGAACTTCGCCGGCCTGCTCCCGCTGTGGGACATCCTGTTCGGAACCTACCATATGCCGCGCGACGGACGGCCGACGCGCTTCGGCACGGCGACGCTCGTGCCTCGCGGGCTGCTCGGGCAGCTCGCCTTCCCCTTTGGCCCCGCCGCCCGCGCGCCCACGCATGGAAGCGGCAGATAGCGAAGCCTCAGTCGGCGAAGGGGTCGCGCATCAGGATCGTGTCGTCGCGCTCGGGCGAGGTCGAGAGCAACGTCACCGGGCACTCGATCAGCTCCTCGATGTAGCGCACGTACTTGACCGCCTGCGCCGGCAGGTCGGCCCAACTGCGCGCCCCTCGCGTCGACTGCGACCAGCCCTCCAGCGTCTCGTAGATCGGCTCCACGCGCGACTGCGCGTTGCTCCCCGCCGGCAGCCGGTCCATGCGCTCGCCGTCGAGCTTGTAGCCGACGCCGACCTTGAGCTCGCTAAACCCGTCGAGCACGTCGAGCTTGGTCAGTGCGATGCCGTCGATGCCGCACGACCTTGATGGTCTGGCGCACGAGCATGGCGTCGAACCAGCCGCAGCGGCGCTTGCGCCCGGTGACGGTGCCGAACTCGCGCCCGCGCTCGCCGATGCGCTCGCCGATGGCGTCGTGCAGCTCGGTCGGGAACGGGCCGGAGCCGACGCGCGTGGTGTAGGCCTTGGCGATGCCGAGCACGTAGCCGATCGCGCGCGGGCCCATGCCGGAGCCGGTGGCGGCCTGCGCCGCAACCGTGTTCGACGAGGTCACGTAGGGGTAGGTGCCGTGGTCGATGTCGAGCAGCGCGCCCTGCGCACCCTCGAACAGGATGCGCTTGCCGGCGCTTGCGCTCGCGATCGAGCAGCGTCCCACGTCACGTCCATGAAGGGCAGGATCTTCGGCGCGATCTCGGCCAGCTCGGCCGAGCAGCTCGTCCTTGGATATCTCCGGCTGCCCGAGGCCGCGGCGCAGCGCGTTGTGGTGCACGAGAATGCGATCGACCTTCGGCGCCAAGCGTCGTCAGGTTGCGCAAATCCTGCACGCGGATGGCGCGGCGCCCGACCTTGTCCTCATAGGCCGGGCCGATGCCGCGGCCGGTGGTGCCGATCTTGCCGGCGCCGGCCGCCTCCTCGCGGATGACGTCGAGCTCGCGGTGCAGGGGCAGGATCAGCGTCGCGTTCTCAGCGACGCGCAGGTTCTCGCGGCTGACGGTGACGCCCTGCCCGGCGATCTTCTCGATCTCGTCGCACAGCGCCCACGGGTCGACAACAACGCCGTTGCCGATGACGCCGAGCTTGCCCGGCCGCACGACGCCCGAGGGTAGGAGCGAGAGCTTGTAGGTGTTGTCGCCGATGACAAGGGTGTGGCCGGCGTTGTGTCCGCCCTGGAAGCGCACGACCACGTCGGCGCGCTCCGACAGCCAATCGACGACCTTGCCTTTGCCCTCGTCGCCCCACTGGGCGCCGACCACCGCGACATTCGCCATCTTTGGGTCCGCCTCGCAGCCAAAGCCCCGGTCGTGCCGGGGCGAGGGCCGTTATAGCGCAGATTCCCGAAAGCGAAGCCCCCGCGCAAAGGCTAGTGGCGGCAGGGCTAGCGGTAGACGATGGCGCGGCTGCCCGGCCAGGTGACGCGGTAGCCGAACTCGATCACGCGCTCCTCCTCCGGCTCGAGCTTCGATTCGAAGGCGATGATCCCGCGCTTGTCCTCGATGTCCTTCTTCGTGGGCGCGGTGGGCCCCACGATATCGACCTTGATATCCTGGTTCTCGGAGACCGGGATCTGGTCGTGCACCACGAGCTGGACTGCGCGCTCGTGCATGTTCTTGATCGTGATGCGGAAGTTTCGGCTGTCGGTCTTGGCCGACGAGATGAGGCCCGTCTCGCCCTGCTTCTGGTCGGAGATGGCGTGGCGCACGCGCACCTGGTCGTCGGCGCCGAAGCCGAGCTCATGGTCCTCGCCGGGTGAGAGCACGGGCAGCGCGCCGGTGCCCACGAACGTGCCGTCGCGGAACAGCGAGACCGCACCCGGGAGGGCGGGGGAGCCTTTCGGCAGCACCAGCTTGGCGTAGAGGTAGGCCTTGGCGTCGACCTTCGGCACGGTGCGCACGGTGAGCACCGGCTCGATGTTGTCCTGCTGCAGGAGCACGCGCTTGGTTTCCCCCGTATCCGGGATGCTGAGATGGTTGGGGACGGCGAAGATCGCCTGGAACGGAGCTGAGGCGACGGCCGCGGTCTGCTCGCCGATATCCTCGGGCGGGGCCGCGGGCGCGGCATCCTCCGCGGCAAGGCCGCCAGCGATCTGGTCGGCCTCCACTTCCTTCATCTTCGCCGACGCCGCGCGGCGATATTTCTCGTCGCCCGACATCGCCCGAGGCGCGGGCGCCATGGAGGCCGAGGGATTTGGCGCTTCCTCGAAATCGACCGTGACCGTCTGCAGGTTTGGCGCGGCGGCATCGGCCGTGGGCCGCGTCGTCGAGAGCTGCAGGGCGATGTCGTTCCAGGCCTCGCCCGTGTGCTGCCGGATCTCAGCGCGGCGCGTGAGATCGAGCCGCGGCGGGCTCGTCTTGGAGCCGGTGGCGAGGCGGGCATCGTAGCCGGGCGTCCAAGCGGCGTTGCGGACCTGGTAGCGCACGGCGAGGTCGGCCTCGAGCGGGGCCGCCGCGATCACGTGCACGCGCACTTCCGTCTGCTCCACGCGAGCGGGCGCGAGTGCCGACAGCTTCTTTTCGAGATCCTCTATCTTGCGGTCGAGATCGCGTTTCTTGACCTGGGCACCGAGCGCGCCGCGCTGCGCGTCCGCCATGCCCGACGCGATGAGGCCCAACACCTGCCCCCAATCCGTCGCAGGGACGGCATGCGCGGGCTGGTCGTCGGGGTGCGCGGGAAGCTCGGCGAGATTGCCGAGCAGCTTCTTCTGGGTCTCCGCGGCGTCCTCCTGGCCTTGCGCCAGCGACCGGTCGTCGCGCAGCTTCTCGATCTCGTCCTCGATGCTTTTGCGCTCGGCCTGCAGCGCGACCTGATCGGCGCGCGGGATGAAGCGGCGCTGCGTGTCGACGGATTCGATGTCGAGCTTGCCTGTGGCCTTGCCGTCGACGCGGATGGAGCCGGCGACCGTCTCGGCCGGGAGATCGCTGAACACGATCGTATGGTCGCCCTTCTCGAGGTTGAGTTTGGCCGCGCGTGTTACCTCGGCGCCGGAGAGGAAAACGGTGACGGCATCGACGCGCGAGGTCGCGGGCACGTCCTCGGCGGCCACAGACCCCGCAAGAAGGCTCACCAAGACGCCGGCGATCACGATCGAGGTGCGCATCGTTCCCCCCATCCCTTGCTCTGGAAGGCGGCCGTGGCCGCCGGGCAATTGGGCATGACGAGTGGGATCGTTTCACGTCTGAATTATGACGCTCAATCAAGGCGGTCGGGGCCAGCGGCAGGGGCCGCGCAAGCGTTAGGTTAACGCCGCGACAGCCGCGCAATAGGCCCAGTCGAGCCACGGTGTCAGCAGCTCCAGATCACGCTTTTCCACAGTCGCGCCGCACCAGACCCGCAAGCCCGGAGGGGCGGTGCGGTAGCCGCCGATGTCGTGCGCAACGCCCTCCGCCTCGAGCCGGCCGGCAATGTCCCGGCAGATCGCGGTCTCGTGCTCACGCGAGGCGGCCGCCGGGCCCGCAAGCCGCAGGCACACCGAGGTGTTGGACCGCGTCGCCGCGTCGACGGCGAGGTTGCCGATCCACGGCGTACGCGCGATCCAGTCGAAGAGCACGCCGGCGTTGGCGTCGGCACGCGCCCGCAGCGCGGGCAGCCCACCGATGCTCTCACCCCAGTTTAGGGCGTCGAGGTAGTCCTCCACGCACAGCATCGAGGGCGTGTTGATGGTCACGCCGGCAAAGAGACCGTCGAGCAGCCGGCCGTCCCGAGTGAGACGAAACAGCTTCGGCAGCGGCCAAGGCGGCGAGTAGCTCAGAAGCCGCTCGACCGCGCGCGGCGACAGGATGAGCATGCCGTGCGCCGCCTCGCCGCCCATGACCTTTTGCCAAGAGAAGGTGGCGATATCGACCTTGCCCCAGTCGATATCTTGCGCGAACACGGCCGAGGTGGCGTCGGCGAAGGTGAGCCCGCGGCGATCGGCGGGAACCCAGTCGCTACCCGGCACGCGCACACCCGAGGAGGTGCCGTTCCAGGTGAAGACCACGTCGCGGTCGAAATCGATGGCACCGAGATCGGGCAACCGGCCATAGTCCGCTTCGCGCACGCGCGCGTCTTCGAGCTTCAACTGCGCGACCACGTCGCCGACCCAGCGCTTGCCGAAATCCTCCCACGCCAGCACATCGACGCCGCGGGCGCCGAGCATGCTCCACAGCGCCATCTCGAAAGCGCCGGTGTCCGATCCCGGCACGATCGCCACGCGATAATCGGCCGGCAGCTGCAGCAGCGCCTTGGTCTTGTCGATGACGAGCTTGAGCCGGGCAAGCGCCGCCGGCGCGCGGTGCGAGCGCCCGAGCAGCGCCGAACGCAGCACGTCGGGTGTCCAGCCGGGCCGCTTGGCGCACGGGCCGCAGGAAAAGTTCGGATTGCGAGGCCGCTCGCTGGGCTTGTCGATCTGCATGGCTCGAGCCGTTCTGGCGCCGCGGCTCAAAGCCGGGTGCCGCGCATGGGTCTAGAGCGTGCGGGCCCAAAGGGGAAGCGGCGGCACCGAAGCTCGTGGTCGCAGTCCCGCCTAGTCGAGGTAGAAGCGGAAGCCCGCGCGCACTTGCTGCTCGCTGATGTTGCCGACGGTGAGGTCGGAGTCGACCTGGTGGATGCGCAAGGCGACATCGGTGCCGCCGATGAAGAGGTAGCGGTAGCCCACGTCCAGCGACACGATGCTGTTGATGTCGTAGGTGACGCCCGCCATGGCAGCGCCGGCGAAGTTGACGCGCGTGGTGCGATCGCTGACCTCGAGCCCGCCGGTCGCTCCGCCATCGGTCGAGCTGTCCGAGCGCGTGAGCTGGTTGACGGCGAAACCGAGGCCGCCGCCGACGTAGGGCGAGAACGCGGTGCCCGTGCGGAAGTCGTAGTAGGCGTTCCACAGCAAGATCGTCGACATGAAGCGCGTCTTGTCGCGGATGACGAGCTCCTGGTCGTTCACCCCATCGTTGTAGACCAGCGTGCCGGTGTATTTGCTGGTCATGATGGAATGCACGTCGACGGTGAAGTCGGTGCGGAAGTGGGGCCCCCACACGTAGCCGACGCCGACGCCGCCGGTGAACGACGGCAGGAAGTCGGTGCTCAGCCAGGCATCCTGGAATCCAATCGAGCGCAGTGCGGTGTCGCTGCCGAAGGGCGTGCCGTTCACGTCAACCGACGGCTGCGTGCCGAAGCCCGCGGCAAAGTCCATGCGGAAGTACCACGCGGGCTCATAGACGGGCACGGGGATCGGCGCCGGAACCGGAGTTGCCGCGCCGTAGGGGTTGATGCCGCGGTCGTAGACCTGCGCTACGCCGAAGTCGCCGGCGTGAGCGGCTGGCGTCAGGATGGCGGCGTTCAGCGCCGCGGCGAGCACGAAGGCGAGTGAGAAGCTGGTAAATGTCCGTATCATAGCATCGGTCCCTCTGTCGACGGCGAGGGAAGCGAAGCTCCACCCCACGTCTCAAGTCTGATCCGGCCGGCCGCTTCCAAAGACTGGAAACAAACAACCCGCGCCTCGACGAGGCTTTGCGGGCGGAATGCGCCTGCCTCACGCGTAATCGAACCAGGAAAGCGAACTTGAGAACTCGTGGGTCGGGCCCGACGACGGGTCGGGGCCGAAGCTGCCGGGCGCTTGGCGATGTGCCGAACGCTCGGCAGAAGCTTGTTGGTGCCACCGGCCGCTCGCGCGGCCGGCGGAAGTCTTACTTCACGGCGTAGAGCGGAGCCGCCTCATGGAGCTTGTAGCGGAAGCCCAGGAGCAGGTCGTTCGACGTGATGTCCTTGACGAACAAGCCGCTGTAGGAGCTCGAGCCGTCAAAAGCGGTGACAACGCCGCTGTTGGCGGTGCCGAGGTTGGCATAACGGTAGGAGAGATCCAGGGAGAGCTGTGGGTTGATGTCGTAGCTCGTGCCGGCATACAGTGCCCAGGCAAAGTTGGTGTTGGTGTGGTCGGCGCCGAAGAACGAGCTACCCTGCGGGACGTTCATGTCCTTCAAGCCGTCGACTGAGATCGTGGCAAAGCCGATGCCCGCGCCGACGTACGGCGTGAAACCGCGCCAGCAACCCATGTCGATGTAGGCGTTGGCGAGACCCAGCCAGCTACGGATGTCGGCCGTGTACTCGTTTGTGCCCGCCGTGAAGCCGCCGCCACCCGGATACTGATCGTGAGCAACGAAAATGGCATCGCCGCGATATTCACCCGTGACGTCGAAACGCAGCCAGTGACTGTGCTGCCAGCCGATACCAAGACCGTATAGGGGCGAGCTCTTGATCTCGTCGTGGTGCACAGTGAAGCTGTTGGTGTTGTAGGCTTCCGTCCAGATGTTCCCGACGTCCGGGTTGGCCTGGCCGATGTAGCTCTTGATGTAGATCCCTCTGTCGAGGGGGGAGGAGGAGGGGCTTCGTAAGCAGGCGCGGGCGGAGCCTCGTAGATGTCCGCCGCATGGGCACTGACGCACAAGGTAAGCACGAGAGCCGACCCGAGCGCAGTACCCAGAAGGTAGGAACCGCGATTGGTATTCATGATACTTCCCTTTTCAATACTGTCCGCCGCAGACTCACGCGGCCATCGTCTGGCGAACGCGAAACGTGCTCACCGACCAGTATGA
Source organism: uncultured Alphaproteobacteria bacterium (assembly GCA_963726555.1). Lineage (GTDB taxonomy): Bacteria > Pseudomonadota > Alphaproteobacteria > Rhizobiales > Hyphomicrobiaceae > Hyphomicrobium_A. The sequence continues at coordinate 232,083 of CAVSCT010000005.1, forward strand.
GCAAGAAGATTTAAGGGACGCTTAATCCCCGTTTCGTTATGAAACAGCGGCGGCCACAGGACCATGCGCGGCGGGGCGAGGCCGCTCGCCACAAGTATGAATAAAAGGTTTCCAACTGACGCCGGCTCGCGCGCGCTCTTGCGAAGCGGCGCGTCGAGCTGCGGTTCTTGGGGCGAGCTTTAGGCCGTGGCGGCGGCGCGCACGGCGGCCACGATATCGCCGACGACGGTCGAGACCAGCCGCTCGTCGTCGCCTTCCGCCATTACGCGGATAACGGGCTCGGTGCCGGAGGGACGGATCACGAGGCGTCCGCCCTCGCCGAGCTTGGCCTTGCCGGCGTCGATGGCGCGCACAACGCGGCTGTCCTCGAGCGGGCTGCCGTTGGCGTAGCGCACGTTCTTCAGGATCTGCGGCAGCGCCTCGAAGCGGTTCGTCACCTGGCTCACGGTCTTGCCAGTGGAGACGACGACAGCGAGGATCTGCAGCGCCGTGACGAGGCCGTCGCCTGTGGTTACGAAGTCGGACAGCACGATGTGCCCCGACTGCTCGCCGCCGACGTTGTAGCCGTGCTTGCGCATCTGATCGACGACGTAGCGGTCGCCGACGGGCGTGCGCACCAGCGAGAGCCCGATGCCTTTGAGGTAGCGCTCGAGCCCGAGGTTGCTCATGACGGTGGCGACGACGCCGCCCCCCGTGAGCTTGCCGCGCGCGTGCCAGGTCTCGGCGATCACCGCCATGAGCTGGTCGCCGTCGACCATCTGGCCCTTCTCGTTGATGATGACGACGCGGTCGGCGTCGCCGTCGAGCGCGATGCCGATGTCGGCGCGCACCTCGCGCACCTTGGCAATGAGGGCTTCGGGATCGGTCGAGCCGCAGTGATCGTTGATGTTGCGGCCGTTGGGCTCGACCCCGATCTTGACGACCTCGGCGCCGAGCTCCCACAGCGCCTCGGGCGCCACCTTGTAGCCGGCGCCGTTGGCACAATCGATGACGATGCGCAGGCCGTCGAGGCGCAGATCGCGCGGCAGCGTGCGCTTGGCGAACTCGATGTAGCGCTCCTGCGCGCTCTCCACCCGCGTCGCCCGGCCGATCGCCTCGGCGGGGGCCAGCAGCTCCGCGGTGTCGGAGTCGATCAGCTCCTCGATCTTCTTCTCGGTATCGTCGGACAGCTTGTAGCCCTCGGCGTCGAACAGCTTGATGCCGTTGTCCTCGAACGGGTTGTGGGACGCCGAGATCATGACGCCGAGGTCGGCGCGCAACGAGCGCGTCAGCATGGCGACGGCGGGCGTCGGCATGGGGCCGAGCAGGAACACGTCCATGCCGACCGAGGTGAAGCCCGACATCATGGCGGCTTCCAACATGTAGCCCGACAGGCGCGTATCCTTGCCGATGACGACGCGGTGGCGGTAGTTGCCGGTCTGGAAGATCTTGCCCGCAGCCATGCCGACCTTTAGCGCCACCTCCGAGGTCATCGGGGAGGTGTTGGCGAGGCCGCGAATTCCATCGGTTCCGAAATAGCGCCGCGACATGGGTATCCCCGTGGCTAATTCTTCGTGCAGCTTGCGCACCAAGTTGTTGCAGAATCGCTTGATGAGGCGCGCTTGACCCCCTCCGCCCCCGGACATGGTAAACGCGCTGCTACCACTATGCCGGGAGTGGAATTGCGACTCACCTTACTATTTACGCAGGTTACATTTAGCAGCCGAGTGGGCCGAAAATCGGGTAGCTGGGGCTGGCCGAGGCCTAGCCTAGCACTTTATCGGTTCCGCTCATGGAAGCCCGCCACACGGCCAGCGCCTGGCGCGTCGCGGCAACGTCGTGCATGCGCATGATCTGCACGCCCTGCGCCGCTCCCGACAGCGCGGCCGCTAGCGAGCCGGGCAAGCGGTCTTGCGGCTGCGGAGCATCCGAGATGTGGTCGATGAGCTTCTTGCGCGAGGCGCCCAAGAGGATCGGCACGCCGAGCGCGTGATAAAGCGCAAGGTTGCCCATGACAGCGACGTTGTGGTGCAGGTGCTTGCCAAAACCGATGCCGGGATCGGCGACGAGCTTGCCTCTCGGGATGCCCGCCGCCACGCAGACATCGATGCGGGCTTCGAGAAAATCGAACACGTCCAGCACCACGTCCGTGTAGTGCGGATTATCGTTCATGGTCTTGGGATCGCCCTGCGCGTGCATCAGGATCACGGGCAGCCCGCTCGCGACCGCCACGCCCAGCGATTCGGGATCGTGCGTCAGGGCCGAAACGTCGTTGAGGATGTCGGCGCCGGCGCCAGCGGCGTGCCGCATTACTTGCGACTTGCGGGTGTCGATCGAGATCAGCGCACGGGTACGCGGGCGCAGGCCCTCGATCACCGGCATGACGCGAGCGATCTCCTCCTCGACCGGCACATAGTCGGCCCCAGGGCGCGTCGACTCGCCCCCGATGTCGAGGATGTCGGCACCCTCCTCGGCCAGCCGCAGCGCATGGTCGATCGCGGCTTGCGTCGCCGAGAAAGGGCCGCCGTCGGAGAAGCTGTCGGGGGTCACGTTGACGATGCCCATGAGGCGCGGAGCATCGAGCGCCAGCCCGGCAAGGCGCGGGCGCGGCGCGGTGATGGCCTCCATCAGGGCGGAGGCCTGCAGGTTGTAACGCCCCCAGTCGCGCTCGAAGGCGTCGCCGACGGAGGCCAGGCGCCGCGTGACGCGCGCGCCTTCGCGCTCGACGATCTCGACGGCGGCGAAGCGCAAAGGCTGGCCCGCGAGCGGCAGCCCGCTCCAGGCCTCCTCGCTATCGGCACCCGCGGGCGCGGGAAAGATGCCGACGGGGCGGACGTAGATTGCGCGCTGCATGGTCGGAGACGTCCAGCAAATGAAACGGCCGCGGAAAGGTCCGCGGCCGCATCTACAGCCTTTGCCGGTCGGCGGGAAGAGGTTTTGCCTAAGACTGCGGCTGGGGCTCCATGCTGCCCGTGCCGGGCTCCCCGCGCGGCCTGAGCCGGCTGCCCGAGGTCGGCACGGCGGAGCCCACCTGATCCTTGGGGCCGTCGCCGTCCGACCTGCGCACGATCTTCTCGCCGCGCAATAGTGCGTTCACCTCTTCGCCGGAGATGGTCTCGTACTCCATCAGCGCCTGCGTGATCGCCTCTAGCTCCTTGCGGTGCGCGCCGACAACTTCGCGCGCCGTGTTCTCGCCTTCGGTGACGATGCGCCGGATCTCGATGTCGATCAGCTTGGCAGTGTCTTCCGACATGTTCTGCCGCTGCGTGATGGCGTGGCCGAGGAAGATCTCCTGCTGGTTCTCGTTGTAGCGCAAAGGTCCAAGCTTCTCGCTCATGCCCCACTCGGTGACCATGCGGCGGGCAAGCTCGGTCGCCTGCATGATGTCGCTCGAGGCACCCGTGTTGAGGTGGTCCTTGCCGTAAATCGCCTGCTCGGCGCAGCGGCCGCCAAACGACATGGCGATGCGCGCCTCGCACCACTGCTTGGAGTAGCTGAGCTTGTCGCGCTCGGGCAGGCTCATGGTGACACCCAGCGCACGCCCGCGCGGGATGATCGTCACCTTGTGCAACGGGTCCCCGCCGGCAACCTTGGTGTTGACCAGCGCATGACCGGCCTCGTGATAGGCGGTCGCGAGCTTCTCCTCCTCGGTCATGATCATGGAGCGGCGCTCGGCGCCCATCATCACCTTGTCCTTGGAGTCCTCGAACTCGATCTGCGTCACCAGCCGCTTGTTGCGGCGCGCCGCAAGCAGCGCCGCCTCGTTGACGAGGTTGGCGAGATCGGCGCCCGAGAAGCCGGGCGTGCCGCGCGCGATGACACGAGGGTCGACATCGGGAGCAACGGGAACCTTGCGCATGTGCACGCGCAGGATCTTCTCGCGGCCAGCGACGTCGGGGTTCGGCACCGTGATCTGGCGGTCGAAGCGGCCCGGACGCAGCAAGGCGGGATCGAGCACGTCGGGGCGGTTGGTGGCGGCGATGAGGATGATGCCCTCGTTGGCTTCAAAGCCGTCCATCTCGACGAGCAACTGGTTCAGCGTCTGCTCGCGCTCGTCGTTGCCGCCGCCGAGGCCGGCGCCGCGATGGCGGCCGACCGCGTCGATCTCGTCGATGAAGATGATGCAGGGCGCGTTCTTCTTCGCCTGCTCGAACATGTCGCGCACGCGGGAAGCGCCGACGCCGACGAACATCTCGACGAAGTCGGAGCCTGAAATGGTGAAGAACGGCACGTTTGCTTCACCCGCGATGGCGCGGGCGAGCAGCGTCTTGCCGGTGCCGGGGGGGCCGACCAGGAGGGCGCCGCGCGGGATGCGGCCGCCGAGGCGCTGGAACTTCTGCGGGTCGCGCAGGAACTCCACGATCTCCTGCAGGTCGTCCTTGGCTTCGTCCACGCCGGCGACGTCCTCAAAGGTCACGCGGCCGTGGCGTTCGGTCAAAAGCTTTGCCCGCGACTTGCCAAAGCCCATGGCGCGGCCGGAGCCCGACTGCATCTGGCGCATGAAGAAGATCCACACGCCGATGAGCAGCAGCATCGGGAACCAGTTGAGCAGCATGCTCATGATGGAGGGCACGTCCTCCTCAGACGGGCGGGCGCGGAACTTCACGTCCTTCTTCTGCAGCCGCTCCACGAGGGTGGGGTCCTGCGGGGGCGCATAGGTGGAGAAGGCGGTGCTGCCGTCGCGCATCGTGCCGTAGATGTGGTTGCCGGCGAGCGTGGCCTCGCTGATGTTGCCGGCGTCGACGGCGGTCAGGAATTCCGAATAGGTGATCTCGTTGCCGCGGCGGCTCGGGGTCGAATTGTTGAACAGGTTGAACAGCGCTGCCAGCAGGACGAGAATCGCGACCCAGATGGCAAGCTTCTGAAAGTTCGAGTTCATTGCGTTCCCTATGGAGCCTGGCTGCGAGCCGGCGGAGATCTTTCGAGTGCTCGACGCGCCGCCCCGAGGCTGCCCGTTAACATAGGTGCGGGCCTGGTTATTGCCAAGTTACACGCATCGGGCTCCCCAGGACCTTAACAAGGATGCGGCTCAGCGCAGCAGGCATCGGGCTTAATGGTGACCTGTGGGGCAACGATAGCCTGCAAACAAGGCGCGATCAGGCTGCTTACCACAGGAATTCGCACCGGCAGAGCTGGGCACCGTTGCTCCAGGTCGCAGCAGGCCATGCGAGGCCGGCGAGGGCGGGAACAGCCAGCAGCGTGCCCTCCTGCCAGAAGGCCGGCAGGGTCGCTGCGGCACGCGCCGGGATGGACGCGGCGGAGCGCACGGGGCTTCGGGGCGCGTCCTCAAGCTGCTGGCGCAGCTTCGCAAAGCCGGCGCGGCCGAGCGCGGAGACGGTGACCGGCGAGTTCAGCTCGGGATCGAGAGCAACGCGGAAGCGCCGGTCCCATTTCGCGCCCATGCCCGGCGCCAGCTCGATCTCGGGCAAGGCAGCGCGGCCGGGCTCGCGGTGGATGAGGATCTCACTCCCTCGGCGTGAGAGAAGCGCGCCGCCGAGCGTCGCTGCGGGAAAATCCGGCGCGGCGAGACGCAGCAGCAGTGATTCAAGCTTGGCAAGGCGCGCGGGCTCCGACTGCCCTCCGTAGGCCGCGACCAGGCGCGCGAGCAGACGCAGGCGCAGCTCCTCGGGTGCGGCGAGGAAGGCGCGCGCATCGAGGCTCGCGTAGATACCGTCGTGCAGGTCGAGCCGGGCAGTGGTGTGCAGGGCGGTCGCCGCCTCATCGAGAGCGGCGCGAGCCCGCTCCAGGCGCCGCGCGCTCAGTGCGATCTTGTCCGGCGACAGGCCGAGCCCAGCCAGCGCGGCCGCAGCCTTGCGCACGCGTACACGCTCGAAGCGGTCGCAGTCGTTGCTGGGGTCCTCGAGCCAGGCGAGACCCGCAGCCCTCAGCGTGGCCTCCAGCCGCGCGCCAGGAACGCCCAGCAGCGGGCGCAGGAGACGGCACTCCGCATCGCGATCGAGAGAGCGCGAGGCGCTCATGCCGGCGAGCCCGTCGAGGCCGCTACCGCGCGCCAAACGCATCAGGAACGTCTCGGCCTGGTCGTTCTCGGTGTGCGCAGTCACGACGGCGCTGGCGCCCGCGGCCCGATGGCGCCACGCCAGCTCCGACAGCAGCCGGTAGCGCGCTTCGCGTGCTGCATCCTGCACGCCGGTCGCCGGCTTGCCGCCCTGCCAGGCGAGCATTTCGTGCGCGAGCCCTAGGGCGCGCGCCTCCGCGCCGACCCACTCCGCCTCGCCTCGTGACTCCGGGCGCAGACCATGATCGACGGTGGCGACGACAAGCTTGCGGCCCTTGCGCGGGTGCTGCTTCGCCCAACGCGCGGCAAGATGCAGCAGGGCCATGCTGTCGGCGCCGCCAGAGACGGCGATGATCAGCGTGGCAAAGGATGCAAGGGGTGCGAAGAGAGTTTCGAGCTCGGGGTCTGCGATCGGGCCAACAGCGTCAGGCCCCGCGCCCATGTCTGCCTCAGGGGCAGCCGATGCGCTGGCGCTCCGACTTGGCGCGCATCTTGACGTTGTCGGGCGCGTCGGGGAACCGCGTCGTGAGCTCCGAGTAGGACGAGCAGGCGCCATCTTTCTGTCCGAGCCGGTCGAGCGACATGGCGAGCTTCAACAAGCTGTCCGCCGCCCGCGCATTGCCGGCATAGTCCTTATAGCCTTTCAGGAAGGCGCCGGCCGCAGCCTTGTACTCGCCGCGCACGAAGTGCGCCTCACCCAGCCAGTATTGCGCATTCCCCGCAAGGGAATCCTTGGGGTAGCGATTAAGGAAATCCTCAAAGCCTGACTGCGCCGACCCGTAGTCGCGCTGCATGAGATAGCCGTAGGCCGTCTCGTAGAGTTGCTTGGGGTTTCCGGCGGGGGCGCCCGGCGACAATGGCCCCGGGGGCGTGGCGGCGGCGACCGTGTCGCGCGGCGCCTCGCCCGGAGGCGGCAACTGGCCCGTCGGCTTCTGCGCCGGCGGGAGCCCCTGGCCCGGAGGTGGCGGCTGATCGCTGCCAACTGTATCGGCCGCAGCTTCGCCGGTGTCGGACGTGATCGTGGTCGAGCCGAAACGGGCGGCGTCACCGGGCCCCGGCTTGGCGAGCGGCGTTTCGGGCGGCAACCCATCGGCGGGTGCGGCATCGGTGCGCTTCAACGGCTGACCGCCCAGCGCGCGCACCTGCTGGGAGAGCTGCTCGATCTGCGCGGCCATGGCGCGCACCTGCGTCTCGAGCGCGTCGACGCGCATGCTGTCGGCGCCGTCGCCGCCGCTGTCGCCCTCCTTGCGCGGCGCGGCGGAAGCACCGTTGCGCGCAAGCGACTCGAGCGTGCCGACCACGACCTGCATGTCGACGAGCTGCTCCTCGAGCTGCTCGACGCGCTGCTTCAAGGCGGCGTCACCGGCGGGAGGCGCCGCCTGCGCGGCTGACTCCTTCGGCTGCGCGCGTGCCTGGCCCGGCGGCGCTTGCTTCTGCGGCGACTGGGCGAAGGCCGGGGTGCACGGCAAGAGCGGCGCGAGGAACGTCGCGGCGAGCACGAGGCGGAATGCGGGCTTCATCGGCAAGGTGTCGGTTCCCAGTTGCGGTCGTCGGGCGAGGGGACGCCAGGCGGACAATGATCCGAGATAGTGACCCGAGGTAGTTGCTTACCTGAAGACGCGAGGCGACGCCGCTACAGCCAACATTGCCTGGCGCTCCCTTGTCAACGCGTCACGCCAACCTGTTGCGGCCCAACCGGCAGCAATGCCGAGGGCATCTCGACCGTTTTCGCCGGCGAGGCGTCGGCAGTCGCGGGCCCCGCCAGGCCGAGACGCGCGCGCGTCCCGCTCGCGAACACCAGTGTGACCGCGCGGCGGTTCTGCGAGGTGCAATCAGCGCTGGCGCAGGTAGCAACGCGCTGCGTGCGCCCCGCTCCGACGGCGGAGACGCGGCTAGCCTCGACGCCCTCCTCAATGAGGCGCTGGCGTACGGCCTCGGCACGCAGCCGCGACAGGGCGAGGTTGTCCTCCTCCGTGCCGGGTTCGTCGGCATGGCCTTCGACGGCCGCTTCGAACTCGCGCCAGCGCATCAGCCATTGCGCCTGCGCGGCCAGCGCCATGCGTGCACGCGTGCCGAGCTCGGCGCTGCCGGAGGAAAAGAAGATGCGGTCGCCGGCTTCGCCGCGCAGCTTGGCCTGGATGGAGGCGTTGCGGCGCAGCTCCTGGTCCCAGACGGGACCCCGGCCAGGCGTGGCCGGGGCCTGCGCGACCGGCGGCGTGGCGGCGGGAGCGGGAACGGACACGGGGGCGGTTGGCGTGGCGGCGCTCTCCGATGGAGTGCCGCGATAGAGGTCTCCGAGGCGGCTACGGGCGAGACCCGCGGCGGCGGAATCGGGGAAGCGGGCGATCACGCCCTCAAAGGTCGCTTGCGCCCAGTCGCGGTGGCCGCCGTCGAGCTTCTCCAGGCCGTCGAGATAGAGCTCCTGGGCGCGCTGCTCGGGCCCATACGTGCTCTCGCCGTAGGAGCCGTCGCCGTAGCCGCGATCGGCCGCGCCGCCGTAGCGACCGGCATCGTCGTCGGGAGCGCCGGTGTCCTCGGCATAACCCGCGGGGTCATCGACGGGCGCGGATTGGATCGGGAAGGCGCGGGCGGCAGAGAGCGAATCAAGGCCCGCCAGGGCTAGGATCACGGCGCCTGCGAGCACTGCGCTACGGCGCTTGCTCGATCCGACCTCAGGCCGAAACATGACGCGTCCTCGTGTGCTGCAACCCGCTCGAATGACGGCATTGTTGTGCGCGGCCAATACGGCCAAACTTTGCCTCGGAAACGCGAAAAGCCGGGCGTCACAAGGCGCTGCACGCATGGGCTCCGCGCTGAGCGAACGTCGAAGTTACGAAGGAAAGTGGCTGGCCCAGCCCGGGCTTAGTTGCCCTGGGCCACGGCCCCGTCGCGCGAATTCAGCACCGTCTGCGCGCGCCGATTTGCGACCAGCAGGAGATGTCGTCGCACACCGCGACCGGGCGCTCCTTGCCGTACGAGATGGTGCGCACGCGCGAGCCGTTAATGCCATTCTGGGCGAGGAAGTTGCGCACGGTGGTGGCACGGCGGGCGCCCAGCGCGATGTTGTACTCGCGCGTGCCGCGCTCGTCGGCGTGGCCTTCGATGGTGATCGTGTACTGCGGGTACTGCTGCAGCCATACCGCCTGCTTCTGCAGGGTGGCGGTGGCCTCAGGTGTCAGCTCGCTGCTATCGGTCGTGAAGTAGACGATGTCGCCCACGTTGACGCTGAAGTCGCGATGCGTGCCGGGCGTAACCGAGCCGTCTTTGCCGGTGAGCTGCGAGTTCTGGGCGTTCTGGTCATTGGCGCAAGCCGCAAGCGAGGCCGCCACGAGCACGACCGCAAGAAAGCGCGTTGCGTGGGCGAGCAAGGATGAGGCGGCCATTGAGCTAAGTCCCTTTGTCATCGGTCTCGATCACTCAACATCAGACCGGGGTGATAGTTCCAGCTGAAATGCCGAGTTATCCGAGGCTTCGTGCGAAAATGTGGCCAAATGGCTTTGGCGCCAAAGGGTCACGGCATGGCCACGATTGAGCCACGTCGAGCCTAGCCAAACGTTAACCGTGCGGTCGAGGTCAATCGCGTAAGCCTCGCGCGGGAACGTTTTGCCCAAGTTTGCGCACGGATCGCCAGCACACGGAGCGGTGGCAAATCTCAACACCGAGGGCGACGCCCACCCGAAAACCCCAACGCCAAAAAACCAAGACCGAGGCGGACGCTTTCGCGTCGGCACCTCGGTCCTGATATCTGGCCTCCCTGGCTTAACACCAAGGAGGAAACGCAGTGCTCGGTTTAGCGAGCGGGCTGCGTAGCGGCCGGAACGTCGGCACCGAGCTTCAGCGGAGCAGGCTCTTCACGCCGGCAAGCGCCGAGAGCTACAGCAGCGACTACAGTCGCAATGAGGATGGCCCCCTTCATCGTCGTTCTCCTGAATGTTGAGTTGGCTGTACCGTTAGTTAGCGAGTTTGCTCAGCGGTCGGCATGGGCGCGCCGAGCTTCATGCGGAGCAGGCTTCTTCACGACGGCAAGCGCCAAGAGCAACGGCAGCGACGACGGCGGCGAGTACGATTGCGCTCTTCATGGTATTTTCTCCTATGTTGTCCTGGTTAGACGCAGCTCTTAGCGAGCAGCTGCGTGGCGGCCGGAACATGGCGCCGAGCTTCATCGGCGCCGGCTTCTTCACGACGGCACGCGCCGAGAGCGACAGCCGCAACGACAGCCGACATAACGATCAGCCCCTTCACACCCTGCATGGTCTTATCTCCTGATGCTTGTTCGGCACTAGCCATGTATTGGGGTACCGGCGCTGCATCGATGATCAAGAACAGAGGGCAGTTATCCCTCTGTTTTCCACACCTGGTAGATGCGAAAATGCAACGCCGTTCCAAGGCCTCCGCACTGCCTGTGTGTAGTCGCGGCCTCACTCTGAAGGGCATGAAAACGACGCTGAAATACAACGGCCCGAGCCGTTACACGGAGCCTGTAGTCCGAGCCTAAAGCGTTTCGGCCGCCTTTCAATTGAGGAGTGGAGACCACGCCGGATCGGAGCCGAACGACGGGGTCGGAACCTTGCGCTCGTTGTAGCCGGTCAGATCGACCGAGATAGATTTGCGGGCCGCCCTCTGCGCCCGGCGACTCGCGGAAGAACATGAGCACGCGCCCGTTCGGCGCCCACGTCGGCCCCTCGTTGTGGAAGCCCTCCGTCAGGATGCGCTCGCCCGAGCCGTCCGGGCGCATCACACCGATCAGGAAGCGCCCGCCGAGCTGCTTGGTGAAGGCGATGTAGTCGCCGCGCGGCGACCAGACGGGCGTCGAGTAGCGGCCATCGCCTCCGCTGATACGGTGCGGGTTGGAGCCGTCGGCGTTCATGACGTAGAGTCTGCTGGGTGCCCTCGCGATCGGTTTCGAACACGATCTGGCGACCGTCGGGCGAGTAGGTCGGGCTCGTGTCGATCGACGTGCCGGCGCGTGAGGCGCCGCTTCTGGCGGGTGCGCAGATCCATCTCGTAGATCGCCGAGTTGCCGCCGTTCTGCAGGCTCATGATCACGCGCTGGCCGTCGGGAGAGAACCGCGGCGCGAACGTCATGCCGGGGAAATCGCCGACGATCTCGCGCTGGCCCGTCTCGAGGTTCATCAGGAACACGCGCGGCTGGTCGCCCGCGTAGGACATGAAGGTGATCTCCTGATTGGTCGGGCTGAAGCGCGGCGTCAGCACGAGCTCCTGTCCCTTGCTCAGGAGACGGATGTTCTGCGCCGTCCTGGTCCATGATCGCGAGCCGCTTGACGCGCTTCTGCTTCGGCCCCGTCTCGTCGACGAAGACGACGCGCGTGTCGAAGTAGCCCTTCTCGCCAGTGAGCTGCTGGTAGACCTGATCGGCGATGATGTGGCCCGACGCGGCGCCAGTTCTGCGCGCTCGTCGCAAAGCGCTGGCCGGTGAGCTGCTTGCCGGCGGCAACGTCCCACAGCCGGAACTCGGCGACGATGCGCCCGTCGGGGCCCAGGCCGACACGGCCGACGACGAGCGCGTCGGCGCGAATTGAGCGCCAGTCGGGGAAGCGCGGCGCCGCGTTGACGTCGCGGACCTGCTCGAGGAACGAGCGCGCGGTCGAGCGGCTGGAACAGACCGGAGTGATCGAGGTCGGCGGTGATGACGTCGGCGACGTCGTTGGCGAGCTTGGGGTCGGGCCCCAGAAACACCGGAATCGCAATCGGAATCGGCGCAATCGTGCCCTGCGTCTGCCGGCCCTGCAGACCGCCGCCGGGAGCCGGCGCCGCATCGCGCGCCCGCGGCCCCGGAGATACCGGCGGCGAAGGCTCATCTGGCGCAACTGGCTGTCGAGCCCGCCGCCCTGCGTCGGGCCCTTGTAGCTGTCGTCGAGACGCTGAGCTGCGGCCGGCGCGGCGAAGAACGCCGCGAGCAGCGCGGCGATCAGTGCCAGCGCGAGCGCTCGTCCCGTCGGCGGCGTGACGCCAAAGCTCGCGGGTCTCGAAGTGTCGTGTCGCATGGCGTTCAAACCTTCGCTTGTGGGGTTGAGCCCACGTCTCAATTCATCGCTGCACGAGACCGAGGATCACCGGCCAGTCGAACTCCCACGTGACGGTGCTCCACGAGCCGTACTTGTCCTGCGGCAGCTGAAACGGCGCGCACTGCTTGATAGCGCGGATGGAGGCGTCCGCCGCGATTGAGTAGAGCGGCGAGCCTTGCGGCGCGACCAGCACCGGCTCGCCGTCGAGCGAGCCGTCCTGGCGCAACTGGAAGCGCACGTTCACGACCGGGGTATCGGTGCCGCCGCCGCCGCCCGGCATCTTCGCGCATGGCTGCAGCTGCGAATTGATCATCGACTTCAAAAGGTCCTGCTCGCGCGCGGACAGGACCGTATCGTGGCCCTGGCGCTCGCCCGCCGTCGGACCGGTGTAGTCCGTCGGCTTCTCCGGCTGCGTCGCCGAGCGCGGCGCTCCGCGCTTGTCCGGCGACTTGTCGATCAGGGCCGCGATCCTGTCGGCGTCGAACTGCTTCTTCTTGGCTTCCGCGAGCTTCTTCTTTTTTTCCTCGGCCTTCTTCTTGTCTTCGGCTTTTTTCTTGTCCTCTGCCTTCTTCTTCTCCTCGGCCTTCTTTTTCTCTTCCGCCTTCTTCAACTCCTCGGCCTTCTTCTCCTGCTCGAGCTTGTCCTCGAGCTTCTGCTTGTCCTCGGGCGTCGGGCCGGGCGTGGGCTCGGGCGGCGGCGGCAGAGCGGCGAGCTTGTCGGCGATCGCATCCTTCTTTGGCTCCTCAGCCTTCGGAGGCTCGGGTTTGGGCTCCTCGGCCTTGGGCGGCTCGGGCGGCGGCGGCGCGACGGGCGGCGGCTCGGTGATGGGCTTGGGCTTCTCCGCTTCCTTCTTGGAGAAGTCAGGCTTCTCCTCGTCCTTGGCCTTCGCCTCGGCGACTTCGGATTCGGGATCGCCCTGCTTCAAGCGCGTGAGCTCGGACGGCGTGATGATCGTCGCCTCGATCGCCAACGTCTCGGGCAGTAGCTCCGGCGGCTGGCGATGGATCGAGATGAAGGCCCAGCCGAGCAGCAAGGCATGGCCGACGAACGAGGTTAGGAACCCGCGGTACACGCCCTAGCCTCCATCCTCCACTTCCGTGACGAGGGAGACCTTGTGGAAGCCGCCGGCGCTGATGCGGCCCATGACCCGCATGACGACCCCGTAGGTGACGCCCTTGTCGCCGCGCACGAAGATCTGCTCGTCGTAGCCGTTCTTGGCGATCGCCTTGAGCTTTGGCGCGATTTCATCGAGCGGCACCACCGTCTCGCCGATGTAGACACTGCCGTCGGATTTGACCGTAATGGCGAGCGGCTCCTTGCTCGACTGCAGCTGCTTGCCCTTTGCCTCGGGCAGCTCGATCGGCACGCCGACCTGCAAGAGCGGGGCTGCGACCATGAAGATGATGAGCAGCACGAGCATCACGTCGACCATGGGCGTGACGTTGATGTCGCTCATGGGTGCGTGGCGGCGCGATCGCCGGCGCCGGCCCGCGGCCTGAGGTGTCGCCCTGATGCTCGCAGCCATGGTCTCTTTAAGCCCTAGAGCTTTCCCAAAAGCGAAGTCTCAAGTTCTGACGTCGATCTGCCGCGAAACGATGGCGGCGAACTCGTCGGCGAACGCTTCGAGCCGGTGGCTGATCGCCTGGCTGTCGGCGGAATACTTGTTGTAGAAAACGACCGCGGGGATGGCGGCCAGCAGGCCGAGCGCGGTCGCGAACAGCGCTTCCGCGATGCCGGGCGCGACCACCGCGAGGTTGGTGTTCTTCGACAGCGCGATGGCCTGGAAGCTCGTCATGATGCCCCACACCGTGCCGAACAGGCCGACGAAGGGCGCGGTCGACACCAACGGTGGCGAGGAACAAGCAGCCGGCGGTCGAGCCGCTCCATCTCGCGGCTGATGGTGACATCCATGACCTTCTCGACGCGCAACTGAATGCCGCCGAGCGCGCGGATGTTGCCTTCGACGGAGCGTTTCCACTCGCGCATCGCGGCGACGAACAGCGCCGCCATGGTGATCGGCTTGGCGCGCGACAGCCCGGTGTAGAGCTCGTCCAGCGACTGCCCCGACCAGAACATCTGCTCGAAGCGATCGGACTCGATGCGCGCGCGCGCCTAAAGGCGAAGAACTTCTCGACGATGATCGCCCACGACCAGATGGAGGCAAGCAGCAGACCGACCATCACGAACTGCACGACGAACGAGGCATTCAGGAACAGCTCGAGGAACGAGAAGCCACCCGGCGCCGTCGCGGCGCCGATGGCTTCATGCGTCAGATCGGTGGGGTTCATCTGTTGATCCGTGATCGTGGGCGCCCGGCGGGATGCCGGCAGGGGAATGCACGCCCGATGGACTTGCCCAACCGGCGTGCGCTTCGGTCGACATTGCCGTGCATTGCCCGCATCCCCAAGAGGGCATGTTGCCTCGCAATATGACCAAACGGGGGCGCTTGGCCACGCTGAAGCGTTGGCCGGCGGGGAGTTACCAACGTCTCGTTGCTCCCGGGCGGTCCCCACGTTGGCGGTTCGGCAAAGCGCCTACTTCCGCTCCTGGTCGCGGTGCCAGTAGACGAACAGCACTGTCACGATCGAGGTGAGGATCATCGTCGCCAGGATGTCGGGCCGGTTGATGAAGCCGAGCCAGGCGTCCCAACCCTGCAACGCCCGCCCCCGTGTGGTCAGGAAGCCGTTGCCCATCACGATGCCGAGCACCAGCGCGGCCGTGAGCACGACGGAGCCGGCTACGAGCAGCGCCCGCTTCAAAATGCGCGGCACCTGCAGCTTCTTTCCCGGCACAACCAGTATGGTCTTGTCAGCCATGGCCAATGTCTCCGCTCGCTGACGCCCGAAGGTAGCTGATTCGAGCTTGCCACGGGCAGATGGCAACACTTGGCCGCGTCCCTGGGGATCGCCACCGCCCGCTCGTGCATCATTACGTGGCGGCCGCGGCTTCGGTTCCCAACCTCTCGAGAAGCCCGCGCCACTCCCCGTCCTGCGGGTCATACGCGGTGAGGTGCCCGGTCTCCATGTCGTAGAGCCAGCCGTGGATGTTGAGGCGCCCCGCGGCCACTCCCTCGCGCACGATGGCGTAGGTCATCAGGTTGTCGAGCTGGAACTGCACGTGCGCCTTGATGGTCGCGACGAGGCGGTCATCCTCGGGGACGCGTGCGGCCGCGATCAGCTGATGCGCGGGCCGCGTGAACTCCACCCAGCGCCCGAGATGCGCCTCGCGGTCGGGCGGGATCGGCTCGAGCAGCGCCTTGATGCCTCCGCAGTGGGTGTGCCCGCAAACGACGATGTCGTCGATGCCGAGATGGCCGACGCCGTACTCGATCGCCGCGCCCACCGCATCGTCGGCCGCGTCGGCCGGCGGCACCACGTTGGCGACGTTGCGGATCTCGAACAGCTCGCCCGGGTCGGCGCTGGTGATCTGTGCCGGCACCACGCGGCTGTCGGCGCACCCGATCCAGAGCAGGCGCGGCTTCTGCTGCTTTTGCGCGAGGCTCTTGAAGAAGGCGCGGTCGCGCTCGAAGTGCTGGCGGAAGCGCTCGTGTCCCTCGATCGCGTCCTTGATGTCGAGGTCAACGCCCCGGGCGTCCCTCTCGGTCGTCACGCGTACCCTCCCAAAGTTCGCTCCTCCCTGCGCAAACCTGCGCAAAAAAAGCAGCGCACGGGCCTTTTCGTCAATCCGCACTTAACCATGATGGGCGCTAGGTCCAAATTAGGGCCCAATCCGCCCCTCAAGATCACATCCGACTGATACTCGGAGGGCCGGGGGGCTTGCGAGCGAGTAGATGCGTCTCCTGCATAGCCTTATGGGGGCACCCCTCGCCTGCGCCGTCCTTGGCGCCGGCCTTTACGCTTCCTCAATCCCCGCCGACGCCGAGCAGTGGGTCGGCCGCAGCGTGACGCTCGGCGGCCGCAAGGTCCAGTGCAACAACGCCGAGATCATGATCGACCGCAGCTTGCCCAGCGAGGGCGGGGCGGGCGACGATTTCGTCATTCTCAACCCCGACATGCTCAAGTCGCAGCCGGAGACGGTACGCATCTTCGTGTTCAAGCACGAATGCGGACACCTGACGGTCGGGGACAGCGAACTCAAGGCCGACTGCTTCGCCGTACAGCAGGGCGTGCGCGAGCACTGGCTCGACCGCAAGGGGCTGGACCAGGTTTGCCAGTCCTTCGACGGGGCGCCCGAGACCGACAGCCATCCTTCTGCGGCGCGTCGCTGCCGCAACCTCGACCAGTGCTATGCCACCGCACTCGCGGCCCAGGCAGCCGATCCGGCCACGGCGGCAGCGGTCCCGGCCCCTGCCCAGGCCCCGGCAAAGCCGACGACGCCGAAGAAAGCCGTGGCGGCCAACAAGCCGCCGGCGGCGAAGGCGGCGGCGCCGCCGCCCGGGCCGGCAAAGACAGCGGTATTCAGGACGACAGTGGCCAAGGCTCCCGCCGCCAAGCCGCCCGTTGCGCAGCTCCCGGTTGCCGAGCCAGCCGCCGCCGAAGCACCCGTCAGCGAAGCACCGGCCGTCACGGCGACGGGCAGCACGCCCAACACCGCCATCCCGCCGTCCGAAGCCTGGGGCGTCCCCGTCAACGACGAGACGGCAGAAGCCGCCCACAAGGCCGTATCGGCCTGGCGCTGCACCAGCCCGCTGCGCGTGAGCGACGCCGGCGGAGACGGCATCGCCCACCTTATCGGCGAGGACGCCAAGTCCGCCGCCGGCTGCCGCTAGCCCCGCCGCCAGCCCCATTTGTCACACGGTCCAAGCGTCGGCGCGCGCGGGGCCCCGCGGTCACGCGCACATCCGGCTGCGCTAAGTACCTGGGCAACCTCCGTATCCGCACCTTCCGTACGCCCAGCGGCGCCATTCGGCGTGCGCTGAGCTTCGGCGGCGCAGTACTTTCCCGACGCGGCGCAACAATTCAATTCCCCTTCAATGTTTGCACATAAAACAAGTTACGGAATTGTTTGCGGTTTATCCCCACATTGGGGCATTATCGTTTCTTCTCAATCGTCAATTCCAGATGAAAGAATGTATCGCGGGATAGGCAACGTTTCCCGATTTCGTTTGCTGTTATTTCGTTTCGATACGAATTGTCGAATTCCGGCACAAGCTAGCTTCGATTTTTAGCCGTGTTTATAAGGAGTTCGGTGTTTTACTTGGCATTCCGTACCAACTGAATGCGTTTCGTGTTATCCATAAAATTGTGATGTCCGGCGACCATGAACGTGGGGTCGGAAGGGAAAATCTGCGTGGGCGTTTTGGAGGTTTTGATGCGTAATCTTCTTGGAGCTCTGGTTGCCGCGGGAGTCATGGCCGGCATGGGCATGGTTGTCGCGACACCAGCTGAAGCACACGGCGGCTGCTGCACTTATGCAAAGAAAGTGTACTATCGCACGCCGGTCGATCACGTCGTGAAGAAAGTCACGTATGAGCGCGTCCGTAGCTATCGGACCGTGTACGTGAAGCGGCTCTATCAGGATCACTGTGGCTGCCGCCGCTTCTATCGTAACGTTGCCTACTCGAAGCCGGTCGTGACGGTCGTGCCGCGCGTGCACCTCGTGACGGTCCGCTCCTACCGCACCGTCGCTGCGACGAGGCTCTTCCGTCGTGGCTGCTGCTGCCACCGTTGGTGGTAAGCATTGCGCTAGTCTAAGCCCAAAGGGGGCACGGCTTAGCGCCGCGCCCTCTTTGGCGTTTCTTTTTTCGTCTGCCGCCGGGCTACCCGGCAAGCCGACAATTCCCCGTTTCATTGCGCCGGCGCTTGGCCCTGCCAGCCGGCGAAAATCGTTTCCGTCCGCGCAAATAAATAGCGCCCGCACGCAGCCTCGAGAGGCCACGCGCGGGCGCTTCGACGTTCAGCAATGCTTAAAGGGGCTCAGACCGCCTCTTTCAGCTCCTTGGCGGCGCGGAAGGCGACCTTCTTTGACGCCTTGATCTTGATCGCCTCGCCGGTGGCGGGGTTGCGGCCCATACGTGCCGGCCGCTTGCGGACCTGCAGTATGCCGAGACCGCCTATGCGGATCTTGTCGCCCTTCTTCAGGTGCTTGGTGATCATGACCACCAAGTCCTCGAGTACGGCGGCGGCCTGCTTCTTTGGAATTTCGTGCGCTTCCGAAAGCGAGGCGCCGAGCTGGCGGAGCGTTACGGTGTTGACCTTCGGAGCGATTTTTTCAGCCATTGGATGTTTCCCTGAGAATCAGCGCTGATTGCGCGATGCTACATCAACTGCCGCGGCCGCAGTGTCGTCCGCGGACCGCGCAGGCGGGGGATAATTACAAGAATCCCTGCGGTTTTGCTGAAAAACTTGCACCTTGCGCGCAACTTTCCCCTGCAAAACAGGCCTAAACCGCGGCTCACTTTGCCGCAGGCGCCGCGGTCACTCCCGGGCCGAAGGCCTCGCGCAGCGTGGCCGAGATGCGCAAGGGCTTGCCCGAGACCGACACCAGCACCACCACGACCTCGGCTTCCGCGACGATCGTCTCCCCCCGCCGCACGGTCTGCGCAAGCGTGAGGCTCGCCGCGCCGACCTGCTTCACGCGTGTCTCCACCTCAAGCACGTCGTCGATGCGGGCCGGCTTCAGGAATTCCAGCGCCAGCCGGCGCACGACGAACGCCGCCGGCTCCATGCCGCCGCTGCCATCGATCAGGCGGCGATGATCGCCACCGAGCAGCCGCAGGAAGTCCGAGCGCCCGCGCTCGCACCAGCGCAGGTAGCTGCCGTGGTAGACGAGGCCGGAGAAATCCGTGTCCTCGAAGTAGACGCGCACGGGCAGCACGTGGCGCCGGCTCTGCCCGTGGTCGACGAGGCGTCCGGCAAGGTCGGGCCATTGTTGGGACCAGGATGGCTCGTTGGACATGGTAGGTCACTCGCGGCGGCGCACGTGCTGGGGAAATGAACCGATAATGTGGTGCTTGTCACCTGTGCTGCCCAGCGGGCTCGCAGGCAGCGCCTACGCCGTCAGCTCGATCGTGACGATCTCGGGCGGCGCGCCGAAGCGCACCGGCACGCCGCTGCAGCCAAGGCCCGCCGATACGATGAGGTTGCGGTTCTGCTCGACTATGTGGCCGTAGACGTAGCGGTTGCCGAAGCGCGATGGGACCACCGGGGCATAGCCGAGGATGCGGATCTGGCCACCGTGCGTGTGGCCGGCGACAGTCACGGCCACGCGGTCGGGCACGCGCGGAAAAATGTCGGGCTCGTGCGCCAGAAGGATGACGGGGGCGTCATCCGTGACCTGGCCGAGAGCGCCGGCGAGGTCGTCGCTTCCCAAAGGGTTCTTGAACGGCTCGGCCCCTTGAGCCTCCAGCGCACAGTACGCCTCCTGATCGCCGAGCCCGGCGAGCCAGAACGGCGCGCCGTCCTTCTCGAGCCGTACGCTGGTGTTCTGGTAGACGGGGATGCCGGCGTCCTGCAGGGCTAGGCCTGCCGCCGGGGTTCCGCGGCGGCGGCGCTGCACGCCCGGGTCGACCCACCAATCGTGGTTGCCCAGCACCGCATGCACGCCCAGCGGCGCGTTGAGGCGCCCGAGCTCGCGCGCCCACACCTTCTCCGCGATCGGATCGGCGTAGCGCATGATCCCGGAGCCGGCAACGTAGTCGCCGAGCAGCAGGATGCAATCGGGCTGGAGCGAATTGGCATGCTCGACGATGTGGCCGATCCGCTCGCGGCCCATCCACGGCTCGCAGGCGTGCAAGTCGGCGATGACGGCCAGCTTGACGCTAAGCCCCACGGGCCAGCGCGGCGGCGATACCCGGTAGCGCGTGATGAGCGTGGCGAACGGCTCCGCGAACGCGCAGCCGCTCAGACCGGCAGCACCGGCCGCGGCTGCACCCGCGCCGTGCAGAAACGCTCTCCGCGTAATCACAACTGACAGTCCTGTCGCCAACTCGTGCGTGGCTGATAGTGCCAGCGGAGGGTCAATTTAGGGCAGCAGTTATGCCAAATCGTAAATATGTGGCCGGTCCTGGGGCAATCGGCCGCGACCGCGAAAAACGGTGGCTGCTCGCTTCGTGCGGCCTGTTAACCTTCGGCGTGCGCTACGACCCGGGCCGCAGCCGGCCGACCGGCGGGTTGGCATCGTCGGCCTCGGCGTCGGGATCGCTCTCGACATCGAACAGGCCGGCTTGCGGGACGGCCGAGCGCGGCGGCCCGGAGAGGCCGAGATGCCGCCAGGCCTTCAGCGTGACGATGCGGCCGCGCGGCGTGCGCGCGATGAAGCCCTGCTGCAAGAGATACGGTTCGACGATCTCTTCGACTGCGTCGCGTGGCTCCGACAGGGCGGCCGCGATCGTCTCGATGCCGACGGGGCCGCCCTCGTGCGCCTTGGCGATACACGACAGGTAGCGGCGATCGAGCGCATCGAGGCCCTCATTGTCGACCTCGAGCGCGTAGAGCGCCTTGTCGGCGAGCACGTGATCGATGATGGGAGCGTTCGCCACGGCGGCAAAGTCGCGCACGCGGCGCAACAGGCGCCCAGCGATGCGGGGAGTGCCGCGCGCGCGCCGCGCGATCTCGTGCGCGCCCTCCGGGCTGATGGCGGCGCCGAGCACGCGGGCCGCGCGCACCACCACCTGCTCCAGCTCGGCCACGCTGTAGAAGTTGAGACGCACGGGGATGCCGAAGCGGTCGCGCAACGGCGTGGTCAGCAGCCCGAGCCGCGTGGTGGCGCCGACGAGGGTAAACTTGGCCAGATCGATGCGCACCGAGCGCGCCGCGGGGCCTTCGCCGATGATGAGGTCGAGCTGATAGTCCTCGAGCGCGGGATACAGGATCTCCTCGACCGCCGGGCTCAGGCGGTGGATCTCGTCGATGAACAGCACGTCGCGGTCTTCGAGGTTGGTCAGCAGCGCCGCGAGGTCGCCGGCCTTGGCGATGACGGGGCCGGAGGTGGAGCGGAAGCCGACACCGAGCTCGCGCGCCATGATCTGCGCCAGCGTCGTCTTGCCGAGACCGGGTGGGCCGGCGAAGAGCACATGGTCGAGCGGCTCCCCGCGGTCGCGCGCGGCTTTGATGAATACGCTCAGGTTCGCGCGCGCCTGCTCCTGCCCGATGAACTCGCCGAGCGAGCGCGGCCGCAGCGACGTCTCGACGGTATCGGCGTCGCGCTTGGCGGAGGTGACGAGCCGGTCGGTCATGCTTTGTTCACTTGCCGCTGTTCGGAGCCCTCGTCAAGGCGACCGCCGCGTCGGCGCACTCATTTGAGCATCGCTGCGACGCGACCGGCGGGGATCGCGAGCAGCCAGGTCCACTGGCCCGCGGCCGAGCCCCACAGATAGGCGACAGGGATCGACAGCGCGAAAACGAGCGCGACCAGTAGTGGCGTCACCAATCCCTCACGTCGCTCTGCCGGCGACGCGCCTGCCTCCATCAGCTCGGGTTCCCGCGTGCATGGGCCCAGATCGCCGCCAGCGACAGGGATGTCGTCATCAGCACGGCAGCGTAGAGCATGGTCGGCAGCGGCGTCGCATGCTCGCTCATGACGCTCGTCACGAACGGGATCAGCCCTATCGCCAGTAGAAACAGCAGATTGAGCCACATCAATACGCCGTCGACGCGGGTAATGAATGAGAACTGATTGTGATGCGCCATCCATAACAGCCCGATGACGAGGAAGCTCAGCACGTAGCACCAGAGCTGGTGCGACGACGACGCGAGCACGCGCGGCAGCTCGGCGTCGGTCACGCCCGGGGGCAGCTTGAGGTCGAGCACGAGCAGCGTGATGGCGACCGCCATCACCGCGTCGGTGAAGGCGATGAGACGCTTGGACGCGTACGT
This sequence comes from uncultured Alphaproteobacteria bacterium, assembly GCA_963726555.1. Lineage (GTDB taxonomy): Bacteria > Pseudomonadota > Alphaproteobacteria > Rhizobiales > Hyphomicrobiaceae > Hyphomicrobium_A. Next base: position 253,880 of record CAVSCT010000005.1, read on the forward strand.
CGTGCGGCCGGCGCCGCGGGCTTGCATGGGAGGGCCCCTCCGCTTTGCAGTTCGTCTGCTGGTTGGGCTGCTTTGCGCGCTCCGTCAAGCGTGGGTGCGCGCAAAATGCTGCAGCGCGAAAGAACAATGCGCCCTCTCTTGGCCGAAAAGGTTTCCCAGGCTTGGCTGCTGGCGGTACCCTGCAATCGGGGGCGCGACCAGAAAGCGCAATATGATCAGGATCATCGCGGCCGCGTGCCTCGCCGTCTGCCTCTCAGGCTCGCTCGAAGCGAGCGAGGTCTGCGTCGCGTGCGAAGCTCCCGTGGCAACCTACCGCTGCTCGCTCGACCGCACGTCGATCGATTCCCGATTGAAGCTCGGCGATTCGGCGGAGCGGAAGGTGTGCGAGAAGGTGCTGACGCGGCTCGGGCCCCATGGCTCATGCAGGATGGTCGAGCTGCAGCCCTGCAACGGCACGACCAAGTCGGTCACGCTGGCCGATTATCAGCGCGCGCTTTCTGAGACCGGGGAGCAGACCTACCAACCGAGCGTGCTCGAGCAGGCCCAGCATGGCATGAGCAAGACCTGGGTCTGCGTGTCCTCGCTGTTCACGAACTGCTGAGACGGCGCGCGCTCGTCGACGCCATCCTCGCACAGCCGCTTTTCGTACCTACATTCCCGAAAACGGTCTTTCATGAGGATGCAGCATGCGTGCTCGCACGGTCATTGGCTCGACGTTCCGCTCAACCCTTCTCGCCCTCGCGCTGGCAACCGCAGCGCTCGGGCCCGCCGCCCTTCCCGCTCACGCCCGCACCGCCCAGCACGACGCCCAGGTTTTCGACGAGGCGTGGCGGATCGTGCGCGACAAGTTCTACGACCGCAATCTGAAGGGCCTCGACTGGGACGCGGTCGGCAAGCGGCACCGTGCCGACTACGAGAACGCGGAGACGGACGCGCAGCGCTCCGCCGCCGTCAACGCCATGCTGGCCGAGCTCGGGGCCTCACACACGCACCACTACACGCGCGATGAGACCGCCTACTACGAGCTCGTCGACATCTTCGCTTACAAGCTGCGCCGCGATATCCCGAAGTTCTTCTCCGACAAGACCGTCGCCTATGCGGGCATCGGCATGTTCACCAAACGGATCGACGGCAAGACCTTCGTCAGCGCCGTGTTCCCCGGGCTGCCCGCGGACAAGGCCGGGATCCTACTCGGCGACGAGATCGTGGCGGCCGACGGCGCACCCTTCGAGCCGGTGGGCTCGTTCCGCAACAAGTCCGGCAAGACGATCGCGCTGAAAGTGCGCCGCGTGGAGAACGGCCCGCTGATCGACGTGGCGGTCGAGCCCAAGCAGATCGAGCCCGACGACACCTTCGCTGCGGCGCTGACGGACAGCGCCCGCATCGTCGAGACCAACGGCCGGCGCATCGGCTACGTGCGCATATGGTCCTACGCCGACAACGAGTACCAGAAGCGGCTCGAGGACGTGTTGAGCGACGGCAAGCTCAAGGACGCCGACGCGCTAGTGTGGGATCTGCGCGGCGGCTGGGGCGGCGCGCAGCCGCACTACCTCAACGTGTTCAACCCCTTCGGCCCGACGATGACGCTCACCGGCCGCGACGGGGAAGCGCACGTCGTCAACTACCGCTGGAAGAAACCGGTGGCGCTGTTGATCGACAACGGCACGCGCAGCGGCAAGGAGGTGCTTGCCTATGGCTTCAAGAAGAACAACTACGGCCCGGTGATCGGCGAGCGCAGCGCCGGGGCGCTGCTCGCCGCCACCGCGTTCCTGTTGTCGGACGGAAGCCTCCTGATCCTCGCAGTGGAGGATGCTTCCGTCGAAGGCGAGCGGCTCGAGGGCAAAGGCGTGGAGCCCACGATTCCGGTGCCGTTCGACATCCGTTATGCGGCCGGCAAGGACCCGCAGCTCGACAAGGCGATCGAGGTGCTGGCCGGCGGCGCCTGAGCGCAGGCGCCGCCTACGTCGGGACGCTGCGCACCTTTAGCGCGCAAGCTCCTTGAGGCCGCGGCGGATCAACTTTGCAGTTTCCGCGTCCTCGCCCAGCTCCTTGATCGCCGCGGCGACCGCGCCGGAAGCCTGCGCCGGCGGATAGCCCAGGTTGGTCAGCGCCGACATGGCTTCCGCGGCCGCGTTTCCGTGCGGCGGGTTAGCCGTTCCCGCGATCATCCCAACGTGCAAGCCCGCGACCGACAGCGACGGAGCCTTGTCCTTCAGCTCGGCCACGATGCGCTGTGCGAGCTTCTTGCCGATACCCGGCGCCTCCTCCACGCTTGCCCAGTCCGACAGCGCGATCGCGTTGGCGAGATCGGGCGGCGACAGCGTGCCGAGCAGCGCCAGCGCCACCTTGGCGCCGACACCTTGCACGGTCTGCAGCGTGCGGAACCAGCTGCGCTCCACCTCGCTGGCGAAGCCGAACAGGCGGATGGCGTCCTCGCGCACGTGCGTGTCGATCGTGAGGCTCACCTCCTCGCCGATCTTCAGGTTGCGCAGCGTGCGCGCCGAGGCCTGCACCTCGTAGCCGACGCCGTTGACGTCGACGATGAGGAAGCTCTCGCCGATGGCGTCGACCTTGCCTCTGAGCTTGCCGATCACGTGCGTGCTCCGCTCAAAGCCAACCCACCGTTGCGCGCTCGACGCGGACCCGGCTCGCGCGATGGTTGGCATGGCAGATGGCGATGGCGAGTGCATCCGCCTCGTCAGCGCTCTTGCACTGCGCGCGCGGCAACAGCAGCGCGATCATGGCGCCGACCTGGTGCTTCTCCGCGCGCCCCGCGCCGACCACCGACTTTTTCACCAGGTTTGGCGCGTATTCGGCGACGACAAGCCCGCCCATAGCGGGTGCGAGAAGCGCCATGCCGCGCGCCTGGCCGAGCTTCAAGGTCGCGCGCGCGTTCTCGTTGACGAAGGTCTCCTCGACCGCGGCTTCATGCGGCTTGAAGCTCGCGATGATGCCGGCGATGCCCTCAAACAGCTCGCGCAGCCGGTAGGCAAGGTCGGCCTCGGCGGTCGAGGTCAAAAGGCCGCTGCCCACGTAGCTCAGGCGCACCCCGTCGCTCTCGACGATGCCCCAGCCCGTGCGGCGCAGCCCCGGGTCGATCCCGATGATGCGAATGGCCGTCCCCCTCATGGAATCGGCATAGCACGAGGACCTGAATTCGTTCCTCCCCCGTTTTCAGGTTGTGCGCGCGGCCTCAGAAGATGCGTCGAGCCGGCCACATCTGTCGGCGTGGTTGGCAACGCCGGCGCGGCGCCCTACGTCTTTCCCGCAATCTAGACCGCAGAGGAGGCCGCCATGGCCACGCATGCTCCCACCGCCGACCTTGGCCTCAAGGCGCCACCCTTCACGCTGCCGGCGACCGACGGCAAGACGTACAGCCTCGCCGACGTCAAGGGCGCGCGGGGAACGCTCGTGATGTTCATCTGCAATCACTGCCCCTACGTCGAGGCCTCCATCGACCGCGCCATCGCCGACGCCAAGACGCTCAGCTCCCTCGGCATCGCCACCGTCGCCATCTGCGCCAACGACGCCGCGGCCTACCCCGACGATTCCTTTCCCAACATGCGCGCGTTCGCCACGCGCCACGGCTTCCCCTTTCCCTACCTGCACGACGAGACGCAGAAGATCGCGCGCGCCTACGGCGCCGTGTGCACGCCCGACTATTTCGGCTTCAACGACAAGCTCGAGCTCGTCTACCGCGGCCGCCTCGACGGGGGGCGCACCGAGCCGCCCAAGAAGGGCGCCAAGCGCGAACTGCTTACTGCCATGGAGGCCGTCGCACGCGGGGCCGAGGCGCCCAAACAGCAGGCACCATCGGTCGGCTGTTCGATAAAATGGAAATGAATTCTGCCGCTTACGGAGGAGCGTGACACGCGCATCCGGCGCGGCAAATCCGCATATTGAATGCGGGACCCTATAGGCCTATTTTCACGAGGAATTTAGGCTTTTGCCATACTCATCGACCGCAGCAATTTGCGCGGGCAATCTTTGACCGCCGCGCGCGTCCAACACTGCGCCGACACATGAAGCGAACCGAACGAGACAAGTCCTTGCGTATGATCCGCTGCCCTCAGGTGCGCGGAGACCACGCGCTTGCGGGTCTCGCCGACGCGATTGCGGGCGATCTCGCCTTCCGCATCTTCTGCACGCCCGAGCTGTCGCAGCACCGCTCGACCGACCACGGCATCCTCACCGAGCGCGCGCGCTTCCACCTGCGCCGTGCCCGCTGGGAGCGCGTGCCGACGCCCGCGGGCGAGGTGCAGGCCTATGTGTTCGAGCCCGATGCAGCAAGCCGCGGCACCGTGGTGCTCGTGCATGGCTGGACCAGCGAGGCCTCGTTCATGACGGCGTTCATCGAGCCGCTGCGGCGCTCGGGGCTGCGCGTCGTCGCCTTCGATTTTCCGGCGCACGGGCTGAGCCCCGGACGCCGCACCAATCTCGCCGAATGCGCTCGCGCACTGTACGGCGTCTGCCAGCACTACGGCCAAATCCACGCTGTCGTCGCGCATTCGTTCGGCGGCTTCGTCTCGCTGCTGGTCGCCGAGGGCGGACCGCCGATGCCGCGCGCAACCCCGATCGAGCGCTTCGTGCTGCTCGCCTGCCCCGACCGCCTTGCCGAAGTCACCCGCGATTTCGGCGGCAGGCTTGGTTTGAGCGCGCACGCCCAGCGCGTCTACGAACGCCATCTGGAGCGCGTCGGGTACCGGCCGGTCGAAACGTTCGCGGCCAGCGCGCTGTTGCGCAAGGTCGGCGCACCGGCCCTGATCGTGCACGGCAGCGACGACCGCGAGGTACCCTACCGCAACGCCGAGGCGATCGCGGCTGCGTGCCCCATGGCGCGGCTCATGCCCTTCGACGGCCTCGGCCATCGCGAGCTGCTATTCGCGCCGCCGGTGTTCCGCGCGGTGATGATGGAGCTGGCGCCGTCGCGCGCCTTGCGCGACGCGGCGCCCCCGCCACCGGCGATCGACCGCGAGCCGCCCCGCGCCGACGCCCGCGCCTGACACCATTTCGTCGCACGACCGGCGGTAGACTGCCAGGGCGCCGAGCAGATCGCGAACACGCGCGAGCGGACCGTGGCAAATTCGGATTTCACGCTGATGCCGTTCTCCGAGGCAGTGGAACGGCTCAATCTCGCCACGCACCTCGGCGCGGCAACATTGATGCGCCACTCGTCCATCCGGCATGGCGGGACGATCGCAAAGTCCGCTACTACGAGAAGTCGAGGGTGTATGTGGGGTGCTACGCCGACAACGTCGCCGGCCTCTTCGCGCTCCAGGATTTGACCGTCACCGGCACCATCAAGAACTGGGAGATCGACACCACGGCCGCCTCTCTCGCCGTGGGCCGCGATCTCAAGTGCCGCAATCTTTTGAGATCGCGACCCACTGCGCGCCCGCGACTGAACGGCGCTCAAGCCGCCGTCAGCTTCTTCAGCACTTCCTCGGACACCTCGAAGTTGGCGAAGACGTTCTGCACATCGTCGTCGTCGTCGAGCGCGGCCATCATCTTCATGATCGACTGCGCCTTTTCCTCGTCGACCTGCGTCGTGAGGTTGGGCTTCCACACGACCTTGACGCTGCGCGCCTCGCCGAGCTTCCCCTCCAGCGCACCGGCAACCGTGCCGAGGCTGTCGAACGCACACACGATGACGTGGGCCGTGCGCGTCCGATGCCACGTCGTCGGCGCCGGCATCGATCGCGGCCTCGAGCACGGCATCCGCGGAGCCGGCGCTCGCCGGCATAGGTGATCTCGCCGACGTGCGTGAACATGTGCGAAACCGAGCCGGTCGCGCCGAGGTTGCCGCCATACTTGGTGAACACTGCGCGCACGGCGCCGCCCGTGCGGTTGCGGTTGTCGGTGAGCGCCTCGACGATGATGGCGACGCCGCCCGGCCCGTAGCCCTCGTAGCGGATCGCCTCGTAGGTCTCGGCGTCGCCGCCCGCCGCCTTCTTGATGGCGCGCTCGATGTTGTCCTTGGGCATGTTCTCGGCGCGCGCGGCCTGGATGGCCAGGCGCAGCCGCGGGTTCATGTCGGGATCGGGCGTACCGATCTTGGCCGCGACCGTGATCTCGCGCGCGAGCTTGGCGAACAGCTTCGCGCTGGCCGCATCCTGGCGGCCCTTCTTGTGCATGATGTTCTTGTATTGGGAATGGCCGGCCATGGTCTCTTTTCCGCGTGTGGGGGACGAGAGTTATTGCGCGAGAGCGGCCATCGTGGTCAAGCCCGCGAGCGGCTCACTCAGCCCAGAACGCCGGCTCGGCCGGCTCGATGTTCGGTCCCATGCGAAACGCCGAGCAGGCGCGCGCCAGTCCCGTCGCATCGTCGATGTCGACCGCGAGGCCCGACAGGGTGCCCGGTCCGTTGGCCGGCTCGAAGCGCTGGCGCGGGACCTTGGTGACGAAGCGATTGATCGGCTCCTCGACGTCCATGCCGAGGACGGAGTTGTAGTCCCCGCACATGCCGATGTCGGAGATGAACGCGGTGCCGTTGGGCAGCACGCGGTAGTCCGCCGTCGGCGCATGCGTGTGCGTGCCGACGAGGACGGAGGCGCGGCCGTCGATGAAATAGCCCAGCGCCTGCTTCTCGCTCGTCGCCTCGGCGTGGAAGTCGACGACGATCGCGTCGGCACCCTGCTTGAGCTTACAGGCGGTAAGCTCGGCGTCGACGGCGCGGAACGGATCGTCGAGCTCGGGCATGAAGATGCGGCCCATCGCGTTGATGACGAGCACATCCAAGCCGGCTGCCGTCTTGAACATGGCGGCGCCGCGACCGGGCGTGCCCGGCGGATAGTTGATGGGGCGGATGAGCCGCGGCTGGCGCTCGATGAACACGAGCGCTTCCTTCTGGTCGAAGGCATGGTTGCCCAGCGTGACCACGTCGGCGCCGGCTTCGATGAGCTCGTCCATGATCGCTTCGGTGATGCCGAAGCCGCCGGCCGCGTTCTCGCCGTTGATGGCGACGAAGTCGAGCGCATAGCGCCGCCTCAGTCCGGGCAGCGCCTCCAGCACCGCCTGGCGGCCCGAGCGGCCAACGATATCTCCGAGAAAGAGCAGACGCATCTAGGGTCCAGAGCAGCGCAACGGGCCCGACGGCGTCAGCACCCAGTCGATGGGCTGGTCATAACCCTGATGGGGGACGGCGTCGACCTCAAGCTCGTCGTAGGCGATGCCGACGGCCACGATGGACTTGCTCGCGCGCAGCCCAGCCAGCGTGCGGTCGTAGAAGCCGCCGCCGTAACCGAGCCGGTAGCCCTGCGCGTCGAACGCGAGCAGCGGCACCAGCACGACATCGGGCTCCAGCACCGCACGCGATGGCAACGGCTCGGCGATCCCCCAGGTGGCCGATCCCATCTCGTCGCCCGGTGCCCAGGCGCGGAACACGAGCGGCTTGCCCTTGCCCTGCATCACGGGGAGCGCAAGCCGGAAGCCTTCGCCCGCCAGGCGAGCCAGCAGCTGGCTAGTGTCGATCTCGTCCTTGATGGCAGAGAAGCCAGAGACGATCGCGCCCGGGGCAGGCTCAATGAAGCCAAGCCCATGCTCGGCAAGCTGGTCACCGGCCGCCTTGCCGTGGCGCGCATAGGCTGCCGCACGGCGGGCGAGTGCCCGGGTTCTTGCTGCCCGTTTTTCGTCCGCACTCATTGAGAAAGAGAGTAAAATGCCGCGGTGGCCGTCGAAGCGGATGATCCCGCGTGGTCCCTACTAGAGTAGGTGGGCGCCGTTTGTCCGAGGCCACGGCCCCGGTCAGGGACAGCTCCCGTGCGGATCTTATAGGCCCCGGGGAACATATGTGCTTCTAACGCACCCCGCAGCACCACGAATGTAGACCAAGGCGGTAAAATTTCCAGGTCCGTTCTTTGTCGTCCGCCACCTTGACAGTGAGAAACTTCGCGCGTTGCGGCAAGAGCACGGCAGAAAATTCACCCCTCGACAGGGGCGTTGACCCGGCGTCTGTGCTCGGCGCGGATCGCCTCCTGCTCGCGGCGCCCGGCTCCGGGTTCCCGGCTCGGCTCACTCGGCGGCTCTGGGCCGGCTTCCTTAACGGGCTCCGCGGCAGGCTTTTCGGCGAGGGCCGCGCGCGCATCCCACAGCTCATCGGCAATGAGCAGCGCCGCCATCAGCAGCATGCGCTCCTCGCCGGCGTTGCCGTGCTGGCGGGTGAGCTCCTCGACGCGCCCCTTCACGAAGGTCGCCAGCTCTTGCAGACGCGCCTCCTCGCCGTCCCCGCAATCAAAGCGGTAGGAGCGTCCGTTGACGGTGACTGCGACCTGCCCCATCTCCGATCCGGCTTGCGACCTCAAGACCTGGCGATTTCGAGACTTCAGGAGCCGTTTTCGAGCACGTTATGGAGCGAGTCCAGCACCCAATCAATGCGGTTGACGGCCTCCGCGCGGCGCTGCTCGAGGGCCGCAATACGCTCGCTCGCCTCGGAAAGCTGCGCTTTCAGACGTTCGCACTCGCGCTCCAGCAACTTGATGCGCTGGCCCTGCCGGTCGGCCGAATCGAAGGCCGCACCTGCACGCTCGCTCGCCCGCCGCGGTGCCGGGCGCTTGCCTTTCCGCGAAACCCGCTCAGCCATATTGTCCTCCGGCGCGCGCCTTAAGCCCTCGGCGCTGCACGGCTGCTTTCCATCCACAAGCTTAGGTGTCGGCGTCCGCGCCCGCAACAAACGAGCCGGCGAAGTCCGCAGCACCCAACAGGATTCTCTAATCGTGCCTTCTCAGTGACGGCCCTTGATAACGGCCCATTGCGGCCAGACCCGTTCGCGGGCCATGTCGCATTGACAGGGAACGGGCAGACGTCCAGTTAATGGCCCCGCATTTTTGCATGCCTGCGCGCAGCTGCTGCATGCCGCAGGAAAGACGACAGAGCCTTGAGGAGGCAACGATGGCAGTCAAGGTCGCGATCTCGGGATTTGGCCGCATCGGCAGGAACGTGCTGCGCGCCGCCGCCGAGGCCAAACGCCGCGATCTCGAGTTCGTCGCCATCAACGACCTCGTGCCCGCCAAGGATAACGCGCACCTGTTCAAATACGACAGCGTGCACGGCGTATTTCCCGGCGAAGTGAAGGTCGATGGCAACTCGATCGACGTGGGGCTCGGCGCGCCGATCAAGGTGCTTGCCGAGAAGGACCCCTCCAAGCTGCCCTGGAAGGAGCTGGGCATCGACATCGTCATGGAGTGCACGGGCATCTTCACCGACAAGGAGAAGGCCCAGGTGCACTTGAGCGCCGGCGCCAAGCGCGTGCTGGTCTCGGCCCCGTCGAAGGGCGCCGACATCACGGTCGTCTACGGCGTCAACCACGACAAGATCAAGCCCGAGCACACGATCGTCTCCAACGCCTCGTGCACGACCAACTGCCTGGCCCCGGTTGCCAAGGTGTTGAACGACCTCGTCGGCATCCGGTCGGGCTACATGACGACGATCCACGCCTACACCAACGACCAGCGCATCCTCGACCAGGCGCATAAGGACATGCGGCGCGCGCGCGCGGCTGCGTTGTCGATGATCCCGACCTCGACGGGCGCGGCGACGGCTGTGGGTCTCGTACTGCCCGAGCTCAAGGGCAAGCTCGACGGCACGTCCATCCGCGTGCCGACGCCGAACGTCTCGGTCATCGACTTGAAGTTCATCCCCGGCCGCGAGACAACGGCAGCCGAGATCAACAAGGCAATGCAGCACGCCAGCGCCCAGCAGCTGAAGGGCATCCTCGGCTACGTGACGGAGGAGCTGGTCTCCATCGACTTCAATCACTCGCCGTATTCGGCGAACTTCGATTCGACGCAGACGCAGATCGTCGATGGGCGGCTGGCGCGCGTGCTCGCCTGGTACGACAACGAGTGGGGCTTCTCCAACCGCATGCTCGACACCGCGGTCGCTATGGGCAAGCTGCTCTAGGCAGCGGCGGGTAAGAGGTCGGCGAAGACGAAGCCGTCGCGCATCTCCACGGCGCCGGCGCGCACCTCAATTGAGTGCGCAAACATCGGCCCCGCCGACACGCAGGTATGGAACTCGCCGTTCTCCCCGCACGGGTCGACGCCCTCCGGCAGCTCGGCGAGCAGCGCGCGGTCGAAGGCGCGTCCGGCAAAGTGCGCCGGCAGCTTCCTCGGATCGACGCAGGTCAGGTGCGCTTCGAGCCCGCCCGCGATCATCTCCTCGGCCAGCACCGCCGTATCGCGCCCCCACAATGGAAACAGCGGCGCAATCCCAGTGCCGGCAAGCTTCTGCTCACGGTAGGCGCGGATGTCCTCGAGAAAGAGATCTCCGAAGGCCATGGCCTCGACGCCGCGCGTTTGCTGCTCGGCCACAAAGGCGCCCATGCGTACCTCGTAGGTCTCGTTGGGGCACGGCCACGGGATCTCGATGACGGAAAGCGGCAGCCCCGTCGCGGCCGCCTGCGCTTCCAGCAGGGCGCGCCGCACCGCATGCATCGCGACGCGGTCGAAGGCGGCGTTGACGGTGGTGAACAGCCCCGCGACCTCGATCCCCGGCGTCTGCCGCAGCACGTGCAGCGACCACGCCGAATCCTTGCCTGTGCTCCAGCTCAGCAGTGTCTTCATGCATTCCTCGCGTTGCGCTCGTGCGCGGCGCCGAGTATCGCTCGACGATGACAGACTTCCGGCACATCGTCATCCTCACAGGCGCCGGCCTCTCGGCCAAGTCCGGCATCGCGACCTTCCGCGATCGCGACGGCATCTGGTCGAAATATGATTTCAGCGAGGTCGCAACGCCCGAGGGCTTCCGCGCCAACCCGCAGCTCGTGCACGATTTCTACAATGAACGCCGGCGCGGGCTGCTGGGGGTCGCGCCGAACACCGCGCACTTTGCCCTCGCCCGGCTTGAGCGCGAGCGTGAAGGCGTCGTCACCGTCATCACCCAGAACATCGACCACCTGCACGAGGCCGCTGGCTCGCGCAACCTGATCCACATGCACGGCGAGCTTCTGAAGGCGTTGTGCGCGTTGTGCAGGACGCGGCATGCCTGGCAGGAGGATCTCGGCCTTAAGACGCAGTGCCCGGGCTGCGCGCGCAAAGGCGGCATGCGCCCGGACGTCGTCTGGTTCGGCGAGATGCCCTACGGGATGGAGCGCATCTACGAGGAGCTCATCCGCGCCGATCTGTTTGTCTCGATCGGCACCAGCGGCAACGTCTACCCCGCCGCCGGCTTTGTCGCCGCGGCGCGCGAGGCCGGCGCGCACACGGTGGAGCTCAACCTTGAGCCTTCCGACGGCGCGCACCTGTTCCACGAGGCGATGCACGGCCCCGCCACGCAGATCGTACCGGCCTACGTGGAGCGGCTGCTGGCCGCGGCCTAGCGCCGGAATACGGCCACGGCCTCGATGTGCGGCGAGAACAGGAACTGATCGATCGGCGTCACCGCCGCGAGCTTCAAGCCGCCGTCGATGAGGATGCGCGCGTCGCGCGCCAGCGTCGCCGGGTTGCACGAGACCGCGACCACCGTCTGCACCTTCGAGGCCGCGAGCGCGGCAGCCTGCGCAGCTGCGCCTGCGCGCGGCGGATCGAATACGACCGCATCGAAACCCTCGAGCTCCTTGCCCGATAGCGGCTCACGGAAGAGATCGCGTACCTTGGTCTCGATTGGCTTCAAGCCCTGAGCGCGCTTCTCGGCGCTCTGCAGCGCGCCGATCGCCTGCTTGTCGCCATCGACGGCGAGCACGGCCGCCCGCTTCGCCAGCGGGAAGGTGAACGTGCCGAGCCCGCAAAAGAGGTCCGCGACGCGCTTGGCCGACCCGACCGCCGCCGTCACCAGGCGCACCATTTCCGCTTCCGCCACCGGCGCCGCCTGTAGGAACGCGCGGGCGGGCAGCACCACGCTGGCGTCGCCGAAGCGCACTGCCAGCACCGTGCTCTGGTAGAGCGTCTCGCCCGCGATGGTGACGCGCGCGAGCTTGCCCGCGGCCGCCTCGTGCGCCACCCGCTCGCGCACCTCCGGCGGCGGATTGCCCGGCACGTCCTCTAGTGCCACGTCGAGGCCGTTGGCCGCGAGCGTCACCGTCAGCCGCACCGGGAATTTCTGCGTCACCAGCGGCTCGACCAAGCGCTTCAAAGTGGGGAGCGCGCGCACGATTGCCGACGCCGTGACGGGGCACTCCTGCAGATCGACGATCTCGTGGCCCTTCGCCTCGAAGAAGCCGAGCACGATGGCGCGCCCGGTGCGCCGCGCCGAGAGCGTCGCGCGTCGGCGCGCGCCGAGCCCCACGGTCGCCACGTGGCCGACCGGTGCCATGATGCCGCGCGCGCCGAAGGCGGTCGCCACGACGTCCCGCTTCCAGGCCAGATACGTGCCGCGCTCCACGTGTTGCAGCGCGCACCCGCCGCAGTGCGTGAAGTGGCGGCACACGGGTGTGATGCGGTTGGGGCTGGGGTTGAGCACCGCGACGAGGCGGGCGCGCTCGCCGCGCACCTCCGCCTGCACGCGCTCGCCCGCCAGCACGTAAGGCACGAACACCGGGCCCGAGGCCGTGTCGGCCACGCCGTCGCCCTGGGCGCCGAGCCGCGCGATGTCCAAAGCTACCGTTTCACCCATCGCAGCGCGCGCCGAGCAGATATTCCTCGTTTCCCGACCCCCCTTTTATGGGAGAGGGCACGACGCCGGCGATGCGCCAGGCTTCCTGCGCGCTGAGCCACGCGGTGACGGCATCGACGGCCTGCTGGCGTGCCGCCGGCTCGCGCACGATCCCGCCCTTGCCGACGCCGCCGCGACCGACCTCGAACTGCGGCTTGATGAGAGCGACGAGCCAGGCGCCGGGTGCGGCCAGAGCGAGCGCGGGAAGGAGCGCCTTCGTCAGCGAGATGAAGCTTACGTCGGCGACGATGGCGGCGATCGGCTCCGGGATCAGTGCGCGGGTGAGCGAGCGCGCGTCGCAGCCTTCGAAGGAGACGACACGCGCGTTGTCGCGCAGAGACGCGTGCAACTGCCCGTGCCCAACGTCGACGGCGTAGACCTTCGCCGCTCCGCGCTTGAGCAGCACCTCGGTGAAGCCGCCGGTCGAGGCGCCGACGTCGAGGGCCACGAGACCGGCGGGATCGAACTCGAAGCTGGCGAGAGCCGCCGCGAGCTTGGCGCCGCCGCGCGACACCGTCGGCGCACCCGCTTCGCGCAGGCTCAGCGCCTCGTCCGCGTCGACCTCGGTCCCTGCCTTCAGGCACACCTCACCGTCGACCAGCACCTTGCCACCCTTGATGAGATCGCGCGCGCGCGACCGGGTCGGAGCCAGGCCGCGTTCGACGAGACTGAGATCCAGGCGCTTTCGCATCGGCGCGAATTTACGCTATTCTGGGCCCGCCACTCAAAACCTCATCACAATTATCCCCGGAGGCCCACATGAGACGCGCGCTCGCCGCCACGTTCCTCGTCCTGTCGCTCGCCGCGTGCGGCGACAACGGCCAGCCGGCCTCCAAGGAGCATGCCGACCACCCCGCGGCCGCGCCCGAGGCGAGCGGACGCACGCCCTCGCCCCCCGGGGCCAAGGTGTTCATCCTCGAGCCCAAGGACGGCGCCGCGGTCAAGAACCCGATCACGGTCAAGTTCGGCGTCGAAGGCATGGAGGTCGTGCCGGCCGGAACCGATAAGCCCAACAGCGGGCACCATCACCTGCTGATCGACACCAAGCTCGAGGACTTCAACGCGCCGATCCCGGCGGATGCCAACCACATCCACTACGGCAAGGCGCAGACGGAAGCGCAGATCGAGCTGAAGCCCGGCAAGCACACGCTGCAGGACGTGTTCGGCGACAAGAACCACATCCCGCACGACCCGCCGGTGCAGTCGGACGTCGTCACCATCACGGTGGAATAAATAAAATCCCTCTCGGGAGAGGGGACCGCGCCGATCACGCCCGGTTCGCCTCGCCGGTGAGCATTTCGCGGCCAAGCGCGCTCAACGCCGTCGCCACGATGCCGTCCGACGACAGCCCCGCCAGCTCGTACATGCGCTCGGGCTTGTCCTGCGCGATGAACGTGTCAGGCAGCACCATCGTGCGCACCTTAAGGCCGCGATCGAGCAGTCCGCTCTCGGCCAAGAACCGCAGCACGTGGCTGCCGAAGCCGCCGATGGAACCCTCCTCCACCGTGACGAGCACCTCATGGTTGAGGGCGAGCCGCCGGATCAGGTCCTCGTCCAGGGGCTTGGCAAAGCGCGCATCCGCCACCGTCGCCGACAGGCCAAAGGCCGCGAGCTGCTCGGCCGCCTTGAGGCACTCGCCCGCACGCGTGCCAAGCGATAAGAGCGCAACCGCCGTGCCCTCGCGCAGGATGCGGCCCTTGCCGATCTCGAGCACGCGGCCAACCTCGGGCAAGTCGACGCCGAAGCCCTCACCGCGCGGATAGCGCACGGCGGACGGGCGGTCGTCGATCGCCGCGGCGGTCGCGACCATGTGTTTCAGTTCCGCCTCGTCCGCCGCCGCCATGATGACGAAGCCCGGCAGGCAGCCGAGGTAGGCTAGGTCGAAGGAGCCGGCATGCGTCGGGCCGTCGGCGCCGACCAGCCCCGCGCGGTCGATCGCGAAGCGCACAGGCAGCCGCTGCACGGCGATGTCGTGCACGACCTGATCGTAGGCGCGCTGCAGGAACGTCGAATAGATCGCCGCGAACGGCTTCAGGCCCTCGGATGCGAGCCCGCCGGCGAAGGTGACCGCGTGCTGCTCGGCGATGCCGACGTCGAAGGTGCGCTCGGGAAACTCCTTGCCGAAGAGGTCGAGCCCGGTGCCGTCCGGCATCGCCGCGGTGATGGCGACGATCTTGTCGTCCTTCCTCGCCTCCGCGATCAGGCTTTCGGCAAACACGCGCGTGTAGGTCGGCGCGTTGGGCTTGGGCTTCACCTGCGCGCCGGTCACGACGTTGAACTTGGCGACGCCGTGGTACTTGTCGTCGGAGGCCTCTGCCGGCGGATAGCCCTTGCCCTTCTTGGTGACGACGTGCACGAGGATCGGCCCCTGCTTGGCTTCGCGCACATTCTTGAGCACGGGCAGCAGGTGATCGAAGTTGTGGCCGTCGATCGGCCCGACGTAATAGAAGCCGAGTTCCTCGAACCAGGCGCCGCCCTGCCACAGATGGCGCGTATATTCCTCGACGCGCGCGGCGCGGCGCTCCCAGCTCTTCGGGAGCTGCTTGGCAAGCTGCTTGGCGATGTCGCGCAGGTAGAGGTAGGTGCCGCTGGAGGTGATGCGCGCCAGATAAGCGGACAGCGCCCCCGTCGGCGGCGCGATCGACATGTCGTTGTCGTTCAAGACGACGATGAGGCGCTCATCGCGCGCCCCGGCGTTGTTCATCGCCTCGTAGGCCATGCCGGCCGACATGGCGCCGTCGCCGATCACGCACACGACGTTGTTGTCGCGCTGCGCCAGATCGCGCGCGACCGCCATGCCGAGGCCGGCGGAGATCGAGGTCGAGGAGTGCGCGGCGCCGAATGGGTCATACTCGCTCTCGGCGCGCTGCGTGAAGCCAGACAGTCCGCCCGGCTGGCGCAGGGTGCGGATGCGGTCGCGGCGCCCGGTGATGATCTTGTGCGGATAGGTCTGATGGCCGACGTCCCACACGAGCCGGTCGCGCGGGGTGTCGAACACCCAGTGCAGCGCCACCGTGAGCTCGACCACACCCAGCCCGGCGCCGAGATGCCCGCCCGTCACCGAGACGGCGTCGACCGTCTCCTGGCGCAGATCAGCGGCGAGCTGGGGCAGCTCCGATTCGGCCAGCTTGCGCAGATCCTCAGGGGTCTTCACCCGGTCGAGGAGGGGGGTCTTCGAGGTATTATCCACAGGGGCATCCAACGCGATGATTGGAGCCCCGTTATGTCACACTGAAGCGTGGCTGCAAGAGAGCCTAAATCGACGCGGCAAGCCCGAAAAGCAAAAGCGCGGCTCCGGGGAGCCGCGCTGCGCTAGTCTCAGGACGCTGAGGCTAATTACCGGCAGTGATGGTGGTGGTGGCAGTGGTGGCGCTTCCAATGGCAGGCGCTGGCGGGAGCCGCCAAAGCGCTCATCAGTACGACGCTGCCCACGAGCGCAACAATTGCCTTCATGCCATACTTCATTTGTGCCTCTCCCATTTTCTGAACTCTTATCTCCAAGCCCCGCGACGGATGCGCGAATTTGAGCACAACCGTCACGAACGGCGGCACACTATACGGCTTGGCTGTAGCGCGCCACCCCTAAGGCGCGTTCCTCACCGAAGCGCCAATTGATCCCTCGCTTCAGTGCGTTAGCCTTATTCTCCGGCAGCAGAGGCATGCGGGATGCGCAGGCGCACCGTCGTCGTTAACGACAAGATGCAGAGCGGCTATCGCTACGAGCTCACGGCGCGTCAGGGGCGCGACTTCGACCCCGAGTTCACGCCCGGCCTGACCCCGCTGGAGATGCTGCGCTTGGGCGTGTTCGGCGGCAAGTATATGACGGACACGCGGCGCGAATTCCCCAAAAGCTGGTTTGAGCGCGCCAAGCTGGCCGCGGGCCGCCGCGACTGCGGGCTCAACTTCTTCGGCGTCGACGCCAGCCAGCCGCTGTCGGTGTGGAGGAAGAAGGGCTGGATCCACGACGATGACCCGCGCGGCTGGTTCCAGTGGTACTGCCGCTACTACATGGGACGCCGGCTTCCCGACGAGGACCGACGCCAGATCAAGCGCTGGAAGGCGATCCGCCGCCACGTGCGCCAAGTCGAGCGCAACTGCGAGCGGGGCGACATGACCTGCCGCAAGCGCCAGCGCCAGGCACTGCTGCACTGGGCTTACGACAGCCGCAAGATTTGAGGTGTGGTTTGCGGGGACGCGGGCCCCGCATCACCCCTGAGGGTCGAGCGGCTCGGTGCCCTTTGGGCTACCGTCGGCTGCGAAGGTGAGCTTCTCGACCTTCGCCTCCGCCTGTTTCAAGAGCCGGTCGCAGTGCTCCTTCAGAACCTCGCCGCGCTCGTAGATCGTGATCGACTCCTCGAGCTCGACGTCGCCGCGCTCGAGCCGATTGACGATGCTTTCCAGCTCCTTGAGTGCGCGCTCGAAGCTCATGTCCTTGATGTCGGCGTAGTTGGGTTTCGTCTTGGCCATGGCGGTATCCATGCTGCCTCCGCAATTGCCTCGCTATGCGCCGGCGTCCATCAGCGTCTTGACGTGCACCGCCACCGACTTGGCGAGCGCGGTGAGATCGTAGCCGCCTTCGAGCATCGATACGATGCGCCCGTTGGCGTGACGCTTGGCAACGTCGGCGATCCGCTCCGTCGCCCACATGAAGTCGGCCTCGACGAGGCGCATGTTCGCGATCGGATCGGACTGGTGTGCGTCGAATCCGGCCGAGATCACCAGCATATCCGGGCCGAAGTTGTGGAGCGCCGGCAGAATGCGCGATTCGAACGCCTCGCGAAACCGCTCCCCGCCGTCGCCCGCCCGCAGGGGCGCGTTCCAGACGTTGCCGACGCCCCGTTCGCCGAGCTCGCCCGTGCCGGGAAACAGCGGCATTTGGTGCGTGGAGCCGTAGAACAGGTCGCGGTCGGACCAGAAAATCTCCTGCGTGCCGTTGCCGTGATGCACATCGAAATCGACGACCGCGACGCGCTCTGCGCCGTGCTTGGCGCGCGCGTACTGCGCTGCGATCGCGGCGTTGGCAAACAGGCAGAAGCCCATCGCCGTGTTGGACTCCGCATGATGCCCCGGCGGGCGCACCTGGCAGAAGGCGTTGGCGGCGCGCCCCTCCATCACCGCGTCGACCGCGTGTAGCCCGGCGCCGACCGCGCGTAGCGCCGCCTCCCACGAGCCCGGGGAGACGACCGTGTCGCCGCCATCGAGCTGGCCCAAGTGATCGATATGCTCGATGCTGGCGCGGATCTTCTCGAAGTAGGCGGCAGAGTGTGCGCGCTCGATGTGGTCGCGTGCGTCATCGCGCAGGGGCGCTTCCTCGCGCTTAAGATCGCGGAACACGTCGTGGGCCAGCACCTTGTCGATGGCACGCATGCGGTCGGGGCGCTCGGGGTGGCCCGGACCGGTGTCGTGCTTGACGAAGGCGGGGTGGGTGACGAGGAGGGTGGCCATGCGGGCGGGGACCGTGGGGGACTTTTTCCGGTGTTGTTGGACCCATGTTAGCGCACGGCGCCGAAAGGGCCAGCGCGGCCCCGTCGGCGGCGCTACCCGCGCCTTTGAGCTGCGAGCTTGAGGTCGGTCAGCGACACCTTGGCGATCTCGACGCCGGGCGGGGGCGGAGGCTCGTCGGGCACGAAGAAATCGGGCGCCAGCGGCACCCCCGGCTCGACGCTGTAGCCCGCAAAATCGCGCACCCCCTCCTCGTAGAGGAAGCTGTCGTCGATGAGGAAGTGGCCCGTGAACTCGCGCGCCGGCTTGCCAAGCACGAGGTAGGCCGCGTCGGCCACGATGTCGGGCGTGCGGCTCATGCGCACGACGGCCTCCCCACCCAGCACATTGCGGATCGCCGCCGTGGCAATGGTCGTGCGCGGCCACAGCGCGTTGACCGCGATGCCGTCCGCCTTGAATTCCTCCGCCAGCCCGAGCACGCACAGGCTCATGCCGTATTTCGCCATCGCGTAGGCGACGCGGCCGGCAAACCACTGCGGTCGCAGGTCGAGCGGCGGCGACAGCACGAGCACATGCGGGTTTGCGGCCTTCCTCAGGTGCGGCAGGCAGGCCTTGGTCACGAGGAACGTGCCGCGCGCGTTGACTCCATTGACGAGGTCGAAGCGCTTCATCGTCGTGTCGCCGATCGAGCCCAGCGACAGCGCGCTTGCGTTGTTGATGCAGATGTCGATGCCGCCGAACGCGGCGACCGTAGCCGCCACGGCGCGCGCAACCTCGTCCTCGAAGCGAATGTCGCAGGCAAGTCCCAGCGCACGCCCGCCGGCCGCCTCGACCTCGGCCACCGCCGTCGCGACCGTGCCCTCGAGCTTGGGATTGGGCTCCTGCGTCTTGGCAACGATGGCAACGTTGGCGCCGTCGCGCGCCGCGCGCTTGGCGATAGCGAGCCCGATGCCGCGGCTGGCGCCGGTGACCAACAGCGTCTTGCCCTCGAGCCCAGCCATGATCTCGAACCTAGCCCGCCTTCACCGGGTCGCGCGCCGTGAGCCGGCGCACGAAGCGGAAAGGCAGCGTGACCGCGCCCCACGCGTGCAGGACCAGCGAGCCGACAAATGCCGGGATGCCGACGAGGGGCAGGAACAACGTGAGGAACGCAACGAGGCGCACGCTCTGCGCCGCGCGCCAGCCGACCGTGCCGCGGTACTCACTGCGCTGCTCCCGCGGCCAGATGCGCTCCCACCAGTCTCGCGCTAAGGGCCAGCCGAGCAGCCCGGCGACGAGGCTCGCGAGATAGGCGATCTGATAGGCGGCCGGGATGAACGGCACGATACGGGTGTCGAGCTCGGACTGGCGCGCCTCGTCGCGCGCGTGCACTTCCACCGCGGTCGTCACCACATTGCCGGTGACGCTGGAGGCCGCCTTCGCCAGCCAGTCGCCGACGAGGCCGGTGAGCGGCTCGGCGGCGGACGCGTCGGGAATGGCGCGGATGACGACGCGGCCGCTGCCCTCGCGCGCGACGGCAGCGCGGAACTCGCCGCGGGGGGCACCCAGCGCATCGAGGAAGTCGCCGAGCGTCGCGCGCTTCAGCGCGTCATCGAGCCCGCCGACCGCGATGCGCTGCCACAGCCAGTTGCGCCCTCCCGGCTGGCGCGGGCTCTCCGCGTCGAGGATCACCAGATTGACGTCGGCGTCGGCCGCCGCATCGATCATGTCGCGCAGCTTCAGGCTCTGCTCGGTCCCGCTGGAGGGACGGAACATCAGCAGGGCGTCCTCCAGACGCCCCGTGACGAGCACGGTCTGGCCGCGCAACGACCGCAGTGCGCCCGCAAACTCGGCGGGATCGATGGCATCGACGAGCGCGGTCTTGGTCTGCGGGTCGAGCCGCGGCGACGACGAGAGCGTCACCGGACCGCCGGGCTCCAGTGCGAGCGTGCGGATGCTGGAGCGGCTCAACGGCCGCTCGAGCTGCGCGATCCCCTCCTCGAACAATCTCCTATCGGAGAGCGCCACGACGAGGTGCGGGCGCACGGCGGCGAAGAGCGCATCGGGCGCGGCATCCGAGCGGCGCACCAGCGGATAGCTCTCCTTGCCGGCGACCACGTAGAGCACTGAGCCCCCGGGCAGGTCGCGCAGAAGCGCGCGGTCGCCGAAGACGGTATCCTCGTCGAGATAGAACGAAAGCTTGGCGTCGGCGGCGGCGTCGGGCAGCAGCGTCGGCACGGCGCGTTTCAGCTCATCGGGCGTACCGGCGGTATAGACCTCGCCATCCCGGTTGACGAACTTCCAGTGCCCCTCGGGTGTGGCGTGGGCGGCAAGCGCTGAACCCTTGGCCGTCGCCGGCAGGCGCTCGATGAAGGCGGCAGCGCGCTCGAGCCCTTTGGCGCCGAAGCGCGTCGCCTCGCTTCCCGCCTCGCCGGCGCCGCGGGCAAGCTTGGCAAGCCAGTTTGCTTGCGCCGCCGGCGCGGCCGCCGCCAGCAGCAGCGCCGCGCAACCGCCTCGCACCACCGCATGACCGATCGCCCAGGCAAAATCCATCGCAAATTCCCGCTTCTCTCTCGCAAGCCTACACACTGTTTGGACAGAATTCAGCCCGCTCGGCTATGTGAGACCGGATATCACCGGTTCAAGGCGCAAGGATTGGCGGCACGATGCCCATCGTGAAGGCAACAGACGAAACCATTGCGACCGCGGCGGCGCTGCTGCAGCAGGGCGGCCTCGTCGCGTTCCCGACCGAGACGGTCTACGGCCTCGGCGGCGACGCCAGCAACGGACACGCGGTGGCGGCGATCTTCGCAGCTAAAGGCCGCCCCCGGTTCAATCCGCTGATAGTGCACGTACCGGATGCGGCAAAAGCCGGCGAGCATGCCCTGTTGACGCCGCTCGCGCGCCGCCTTGCCGACGCGTTCTGCCCCGGCCCGCTGACGCTGGTACTCACGCGCGGCGCGCACTCCCCGCTGTCCGAGCTCGTCTGCGCCGGTCTCGACAGCGTCGCTATCCGCGTCCCCGACCACCCGGTGGCGCAAGCGCTGCTGCGGGCGACGGAGCGTCCGCTCGCAGCGCCGTCCGCCAACCGCTCCGGCCGCCTCAGCCCGACGCGCGCCGAGCACGTCTTCGCGGATTTCGGCGATGGCATCGCGCTGATCCTCGACGGCGGACCCACTGCGCACGGTCTGGAATCGACCGTCATCGATGCGCGGGGCGACGAGCCCGTGCTGCTGCGCCCCGGCGCCGTCACCTCAGATCAGATCGAGGCGGTGCTGGGCCGGCCGCTGCGACGTGCGACGGCGCCGACCGAAACGCCTGCTTCCCCCGGCCAGCTCGCATCGCACTACGCGCCGCGCGCGCGTCTGCGCCTCGACGCGGCGCAGGCGAACGATGGCGAGGCCCTACTGGCGTTTGGACCGAACGCTCCGCGAGGGCCCGGGCCCACGGTCAACCTCAGCCCGACCGGCGATCTCATCGAGGCGGCAGCCAACCTGTTCGCCGGCCTGCGCGCGCTCGACGAGGCGCAGACCGCCACCATCGCCGTCATGCCGATCCCCGCTCACGGACTCGGCGAAGCGATCAACGACAGGCTGCGGCGCGCGGCGGCGCCACGCGGCTGAACTTCCATAGTCGATTTTAGTGGGCCGGAGCCGTGGGCGCGGCATCCGGAGCGGCCTGCCTGCCCACTGTCGCGCGATCAGGCGACACCTCAACGATCGCGTAAGAGACAAGCAGCGAGAGGACAGCCAGCGTTAGGATCAGCACTACCCTGCGCATCTGCAATGTATCCACGACCTTAGCGACCAAGCGGACCTCTCGATTGAGTGATGGCGTTCGCCGTGCGGCGCCAGTAAGGATTGACGGAAATTAGGGCATTTCGTCAACGGTGACGCGCTTTTCGACGCCGCGAATGCCGGAGGATCAACCGACTTGACCGGCCGCATGCAAAATGGATCGACCGATCGTTCGCGCCTCGCCGGCGCAGACGGCGAGGCCGTGTTGCAACGGCTTGCCGAGATCGTCGGACCTGAGCACGCGATTCGCGATCCCGACCGGCAGCTGCCCTACCTGCGCGAATGGCGCGACCGCTACGTCGGCCGCGCGGCGCTGGTGCTGCGCCCCGGCTCTACTGCGGAGGTCGCACGCATTCTCGCGGTCGCAAGCGAAGCGGACATCGGCATCGTCCCGCAGGGCGGTAATACCGGGCTCGTCGGCGGGCAGATCCCCTCTCCCGCCGGCACCGAGATCGTGCTGTCGGTTTCGCGGCTCAACCGCGTGCGCGCCATCGACGAGACCGCCATGGTCGTGGAAGCGGGGGTGACGCTGCTCGACGCGCAGCTTGCAGCCGAGCGGGCGGGCCGCCTCTTTCCGCTGACCCTGCCGTCGGAGGGGAGCTGCGAGATCGGCGGCGTGCTCGCGACCAACGCGGGCGGCGTCGGCGTGCTCGCCTACGGGAACGCGCGCGCGCTGGCGCTCGGGCTCGAGGTGGTGCTGGCCGACGGGCAGGTGTGGGACGGCCTGCGCGCGCTCAAGAAGGACAACACCGGCTATGACCTGCGCGACCTCTTCATCGGCTCGGAAGGCACGCTCGGCATCATCACGGCAGCGGCACTGAAGCTGTTCCCGCGGCCGCGCGAGAAGGCTACCGCGCTGGTCGCGGTGCCGGACCTCGCAGCCGTCGCGGCACTGTTCCGGCTGGCAGAGGCGCGCGCGCATTCGGGCCTCACCGCGTTCGAGTTCATGAGCGGGCTTGCGGTCGAGCTGGTGGCAAAGCACATTCCCGGCACGCGCCTGGCCTTGCAGACACCGGCGCCCTGGTACGTGCTGATAGAGATTGCGGGCTCGGAAGCCGACGGCGCGGCCGGCCTCGCGATGGAGCGGCTGCTCACCGAGGCGGATGAGGAGCTGGTGAGCGAAGCGGTGCTCGCGGGCTCGCCGGCGCAGGCGCAAAGCCTGTGGCGGTTGCGCGAGGCAGCGTCGGAAGCGCAGAAACCCGAAGGCGGCAGCATCAAGCACGACATCTCGGTGCCGGTCGCGCTGATCGCGCCGTTCGTCGGGCGTGCGGCGGCGGTGGTGGAGGCCGTGTGCCCCGGCGCGCGTCCCGTGGTGTTCGGCCACTTCGGCGACGGCAACGTGCACTATAACGTCTCGCAGCCGCCCGGCATGGACAAGGCGGCCTTCCTCGCGCTGTGGGATCAGATGTCGGGCGCTGTGCACGACCTCGTCGCCGGCATGGGCGGCTCGATCTCGGCCGAGCACGGCATCGGGCAGATGAAGCGCGCCGATCTCATCCGTTACAAGAGCCCGGTCGAGCTTACGCTGATGCGCAAGATCAAGGCCGCGCTCGACCCCAAGGGCATCCTCAACCCCGGCAAGGTGCTCTAGCGGCTAGAGCAGCGTCACCGTCGTCGCGGCTGGCTCCTGCACTGTGGGCCCCTCGTTGCGGGGATTATTCAGCGCGCGGCTCACCTCGATGATGTCGAAGTAGTCCTCGGGCGCGGGGATAAGCAGCTCTGCGACCTGCGTCGCGGTGCCGGAGCGGCAGTCGAGCCACGCGTCGAAGTACATTCGCGCAATAATCGCCGGCATGCGGTCATGTAGCACCGACATTGCGCGATTTGCGGCGACCGTCAGGATCGCCATTGTCTCGATTTCGCTGCCGTCGGCGCCGAGCCAGGTCTCGATTATCCCCGCCAGCGCCATCGGCCCGCCAGCACGCGGCCGGACGAGATGTGGCCGCTTGGCGCCGGCCGCGCCCCTCCACTCGTAGAACCCGTCGGCGGGAACGAGGCAGCGGCGGTGGCGCATGGCCGCACGGAACGACGGCTTGTCGGCCGCCGTTTCAGCCCGCGCGTTGATCAGCATCTTGAATTCGCGCGGATCTTTCACCCACGCCGGGACGAGCCCCCAGCGCACGAGCGCCATCTCGCGCCGGCCCTGCGCATCGTTGCGCACGACGGCCACCGGCTGCGAGGGCGCGATGTTGTAGCGCGGCGGAAATTCCGCCTCGTTGTCGTAGCCGAAATAAGCGCGCACCGCTTCGTGCGGCGAGGTGAGGCTGTAGCGCGAGCACATGGCGTTAATGTAGACATTCGGCGGCGGTGAGAGAAGCGCCGCCGCCGTTCTGTGAGACGATCCGCCCGCCGCGCCAAGGTCCAGAATCGATGCTAGTGTCCCCGACGATGCCTAGCTCTCGACATAGCCTTGCACGATCGCTGCTTGCGTCGGTGGCGCTCGTGTGCGCGGCCGCACTGCCGGCGCATGCAGCCTCGCCCGACACCAAGCCCTACGATGACCGCCTCTTCCGCCTGTCGGAGATCCTCGGCGCGGTGCACTACCTGCGCGAGTTGTGCGGTGCGGACGAGGGCCAGGTCTGGCGCCAGCGCATGGCCGAGCTGGTGCAGGCCGAGGGATCATCGGCCCTGCGCCGCGCCCGCCTCACGCGCAGCTTCAACAAGGGCTACCGCAGCTACAGCCGCACGTATAACACCTGCAGCCCATCGGCCCAGACCACCATCAACCGCTTCCTCACCGAGGGCGCGCAGATCGCCGACGGCCTCGTCAAGTCGGTCCCCTGAAGGCACTCCACCGCCCCCGTTTACTGTGAACGGGGCACGCCCCTTTTTCGTACAATTGCGCGTGTTATGACGGCTAGCGGCCAACAGACGCCCGGGTTCGACTATCCATCGCGTGGGACTTGCGGGGGCAAGGATGGATAGGAGGCCACAGAATTCGGGAGGGAACCCATGCAAACGTTCCAGGGAATGGATCCCGACGATTCATCCTTCAAGGCGCTGAACCTCATTCTCGCCGCCTGGGACGAGGGGACCGAGTGCGGCGTGCCGACCGAGCAGATGGCGTATGCTGCGCTGTTCACGGCACTGACCGATCTCGTCGCCTCGTTCGGAGAGGACGCCGTCGTCAAGCTCGCGCGCGGGCTCGAGCAGCGCATCAATGTCGGCGAGTTCACGCTCCACCGCACGCGGCAGTAGCCGGGCCCGCGGCGTCTACAGCAGCGCCAACCGCTTCAGTATTACCTCGCCCACGAGCAGCGCGCCGAACCCGAACAGCAGCAGCCCCGTGATCTTGTTGATGAGGGCCAACCGCTCCTCGTTCAGGAGATGGCGGAAGCGACCGATCAGGTGCGAGAGGCTGAACCACCACAGGAAGCTGCCGCCCATCACCGCGGCGACGATGGTCAGCGCGTCGACGTGGCTCTCGACCTCGACGAACGTCGACACGCCGCCGAAGATGGCAAACAGTCCCAGCACCGCGCCCGGATTGGTGATCGTGAGAATGAACGTCTGCGGGATGTCCCAGGCAAAGTCGCGCAGCGTCTCTGAACGGCTGTCCGTCGCGATTGGCACGATGCGCGGCGTGGCGAAGAACAGCCGCAGTCCGAAGGCGATGAGCACAAGTCCACCCAGCACCTGGATAGTCATGCGATGGTACTGCACCGCGCCTGAGATGGCGCCGACGCCAAGCGCGGCACAAAGTGCAACCAGCCCGTCGCCGAGCATGGCGCCGATGCCGGCCGCAATGCCGCCCCAGAAGCCGCGCTCGATCGCGCGTTGGATGCAGAGCACGTTGACGGGGCCGACGGGAGCGGAGACAAGAATTCCAATGATGATGCCGACGGGAATGATGAGGGGATTGGGCAGAAGATGCATTCACGTTCCCTTGTCGGCCACGCACCGGGGCGCGAAGGCATGCGCGGCGCAGGGGTTGCACTCTTGACGGTAGCTGCGACGGCATCGCCGCGCGCCGGTTGCGCGAGCTCACGCGCTGGCGGCGCTTCCTCTCATGGCGCCGGGGCTCGCTGATGATGCGTCTCGCTAGGTTATGCTCAACGCGTCTCTTGGTATTGGTAGTGGCGGGGCTCTTCATTGTCTATCGCAGCCCCTCCGGTGCACTGGAAAAGCGCGGCGCGCCGATCCCGCAGCAGGGTCACGACGCCCCCGACGCGCCGCCGAAGGTGGTAAAGCCGCTCGCCGCCAAGGAGAAGCCGCTGCCCGGTGCGGTCGAGGAGATGCGCCAGGCGATCCTCGCCGCGGCACTGTCGGGGCACATCGACGAGCTGCGCGTGCCGCTCGACTGGAACGAGATGAAGCCCGACGTCACGCCCAACGTTAACGATGACCCGATCACGTACTGGAAGAAGATGTCGGCCGACGGCGAGGGGCGCGAGGTGCTGGCGGCGCTCGCCAATATGCTCCAGATGAGGCCTGCAGCCATACCGCTCGGCAAGGACGCCGAGAACAATCTGATCTACGTCTGGCCTTATCTGGCCGAAGCCAAACTCGACGCGCTGAGCCCACCCGAGGAGGTCGATCTCCTGCGCCTCGTCAGTCCCGAAGCCGCCAAATCGATGCGGGAGGGGAAGAAGTGGACGTGGTGGCGGCTGACCATCGGCGCGGACGGCACCTGGCACTCGTTCAAGAAGGGCGAGTAAGCGGCGACACGCTAGCTCACCTTGCTCCGACCGGATACGCTCCCAGATAATCTGTACGGGCGCTAGGCAACGGGTATTTTGCGCGCGGAGCCTTGAGCTTAGGGGCGCAGAGGGACTGCGATGACGTGGCGAGTGGCATTGGCGTCGATGGCGGTCGCGAGCCTAGCGGCGCCCGCGTCCGCGCAGTGGTATCCGGGCTGGGACGGCTATGGCGACCGCCCCTACTACGGCGATCGCCCCTATTACCGCGACCAGGGATTTGGGGGCCCGCCGCGCCGCGACCAGTACCAGCGCGACGATGGCCACGATAGCTACGAGCCCGACCGCAACCGCGGCTGGGAGGACGAGCGTGGCAGCGAAGACGACCAATATTACGATCAGCGCCCGCAGCAGCAGCCGCGCGGCGGCTATGGCGAGGTGCGTGACGGAGGCGCCCGCCCCTACATCGCGCCGCGCGCTCCGGCGCACATTGCGTTCCGCAGCAGCTTTCCGCCGCGCTCCATCGTCATCGATACTGCGGGGCGCAAGCTCTACTTCATCCTATCGCCCAACGACGCCTACCAGTATCCCATCTCGGTCGGGCGCCAGGGCTTTTCCTGGACCGGCACCGAGGTCATCAGCCGCAAGCAGGAATGGCCCGACTGGTATCCGCCCAAGGAGATGATGGCCCGCGATCCCCGCGTCCCTGAGAAAATGATCGGCGGCATCAACAATCCGCTCGGCGCGCTGGCGCTCTACCTGGGCAAGACGCTCTACCGCATCCACGGCACCAACGACCCCAACTCAATCGGGCGCGCGGCGTCGTCGGGCTGCTTCCGCATGATGAACGAGCACGTGCTGCATCTGGCGATGATGGCGCCGCTCGGTACGCCGGTGACAGTCGTCAAGCGCTTGCCGGGCACGCTGCAGCCGGCTTCCGTGCCGCCGCCGGCGTACAATCTGTACGTCCCGCAGCGGTACTAAGCTCACGCACCTTCAAGGAAGCCGACCGGCGCGCCGTGCGCGGCGCCCAGAATCTCCCCCTCCCACATCACGCGGCGGCCGCGCACGACCGTGCCGACGGGCCAGCCCGTCACCTTGCGGCCGTCGTACGGCGTCCAGCCGCAGCGGCTCGCGATCCAATCGTTGGTGATCGTAGCCGCGCGTTTCATGTCGACGACCGTGAGGTCGGCGTCGTAGCCGACCGCGATGCGGCCCTTGCCGCGGATGCCGAACAGCCGCTGCGGCCCCGCGCTCGTCAGATCGACGAAGCGGGCAAGCGACAGCCGCCCAGCGTTGACGTGATCGAGCATGATCGGCACCAGCGTCTGCACCCCCGTCATGCCGGAGTGCGAGGTCGGATAAGCGTGGTCCTTCTCCTCGCGCGTATGCGGGGCATGGTCGGAGCCCAGCACATCGACGACGCCAGAGACCAGCGCCGCCCAGATGGCGCGGCGGTGGGTCTCGTCGCGCACGGGCGGGTTCATCTGCGCATAGGTACCGAGCTCGCGATAGCAGTCGGGCGCGACGAGGGTCAGATGATGCGGCGTCACCTCGACGCTGGCCCAGTCCTTGTGGTCGGCGAGGAATGCCATCTCGTCTGCGGTCGAGACGTGCAGGACGTGGACCCGCTTCTTGTAGCGCTCGGCGAGCCCAACCAGCCGCGTCGTCGCAATCAGCGCGGCTTGCGCATCGCGCCATTCGGGATGCGATGACGGGTCGCCGGCGCGCCGCAACCCCATGCGCGCCTTCAGGCGGTCTTCGTCCTCGGCGTGGAAGGCGGCGCGGCGGCGGAGGCCAGCGATGATGCGCGCGAGCGAGGCTTCGTCGTCGACCAGCAGATCGCCGGTCGAGGAGCCCATGAACACCTTGATGCCGGCCGAGCCTTCCAGCCGCTCGAGCGCGGGGATGTCGCCGATGTTCTCGCGCGTGCCGCCGACGTAAAAGGCAAAGTCGCAGAACATGCGGTTCTTGGCGCGCGCAACCTTGTCGGCGAGCGTCGCCGCGGTCGTCGTCAGCGGTTTGGTGTTGGGCATCTCGAACACGGCCGTGACGCCGCCCTGCACGGCGGCGCGGCTGCCCGTCTCGAGATCTTCCTTGTGCTCGAGGCCCGGCTCGCGGAAATGCACCTGTGTGTCGATGACGCCGGGGAGGATATGCAGCCCGTGGGCGTCGACCGTCTCTGCCGCCTTCGCCGCGCCGAGGTCGCCGAGCCCAGCGATGCGCCCGTCGCGGATGCCGAGGTCACGTATGCCCTCCCCGTCGTGGTTGACGACGTTTGCCCCCTTCAGCACGAGATCGAAAGTCTCGGCCATTGTGCCTCCGCGGCTTGCTTCCGGCTTCCCGCCCGCATACGTAAAACGGACGCCCGTTGCAACCGGAGCGGGGAATCGATGGCGGAAACGAGATTAGCGCTTCTTCCCGACCGCGGCGTGGTCAGCGTGGTGGGCGAGGACGCCGGCAAGCTGCTCCAAGGCGTCATCACCAACGACATGGGGCTGTTGGCAACGCAGCCGGCGCTGCACGCCGGGCTGCTGACGCCGCAGGGCAAGATCCTGTTCGATTTCTTCGTCGTGCCCTCATCCGGCGGGTTTTTGCTCGAGACGCCGCGCGACAAGGCGGCCGCGCTCGCCGACCGGCTCATGCTCTACAAGCTGCGCGCCAAGGCGGACATCCGCGACGTGTCGTCTGATTATTCCGTGGCGGCGATCTGGGGCGGGACCTATGAGCCGCGCGGCCACGGTACTGCACCGCTCTTATTCGCCGATCCGCGACTCGCCGCAATGGGCTCGCGCGAGCTCGTGACCATCCGCTCCGACTGGGCGCTCGCCAATGAGCAGGCCGACAGCGCCACGCGCGACGAATACCACGCGCACCGCATCGGGCTCGGCGTGCCCGAAGGCGGCAAGGACTACGCCTTCGGCGACACGTTCCCGCACGAGGCGCTATTCGACCAGCTCAATGGCGTCTCCTTCACCAAGGGCTGCTACGTCGGGCAGGAGGTCGTGTCGCGCATGCAGAACCGCGGCATGGCGAGGAAGCGCGTCGTGCCCGTGGCGGGCGATCGCCCTCTCCCCGAACCTGGCGCAGCGATCGCGGCAGCGGGCGTCGAGATCGGCACGCTCGGATCCGTCGCGGGCAATCGCGGCCTCGCGCTCATGCGCCTCGACCGCGCGGCGGAGTTCGCCGACCGGGGCGAAGTGCTCCGCGCGGGCGACGTTCCGGTGAGCATCGCGCTCCCGAGCTGGGCAACGTTCTCCCTCGCTGCCGCAAAAGCAGGCTCGCCGGCATGACCGCCAACGCGCAAGATGGGCTCGTGCGCTGCCCGTGGGCCGGCGACGACGTCGAGTACCGCCGCTACCACGACGAGGAATGGGGCGTGCCGCTGACGACGGACGAGGCGATATTCGAGAAGCTCGTACTGGAAGGCTTCCAGGCCGGCCTCTCCTGGCTCACGATCCTGCGCAAACGCGAAAACTTCCGCCGCGCGTTCGCGCGCTTCGATGCGGCGCGCATCGCGCGTTTCAAAAAAAGTGACGTTGAGCGCCTCATGCAGGACGAGGGCATCATCCGCAACCGCGCCAAGATCGAGGCGACGATCGACAACGCCAAGGCCTACGCCAAACTCAACCGGCGCACCTCGCTCAAGGCGTTCCTGTGGGGCTTCCTCGACGACGGCCCAGTGCAGAACCGGCACAAGACGATGGCGGCGATCCCGGCCGAGACGGAAACGTCGAAGCTGGTTTCCAAAGCCCTGAAGGCCGAAGGCTTCCGCTTCGTCGGACCGACGACGGTATACGCGTTCATGCAGTCGTCCGGCATGGTCAACGATCACTTGCTGAGTTGCCACCGCTACGGCCCGTGCGGAAAGCTGCAGCTCGCGAAGGTGAAGCTTTGAGTACGTCGATGAAGCAGCCCGGAAACGACACCCCTATCGACATGCCTGATGTCGACACCTCGACGCCGCCCGCGCGCGCCTGGCAGCGCATGCTCTCGGGACGCCGTCTCGACCTGCTCGATCCCAAGGCAGCCGACGTCGAGATCGAGGACATCGCGCACGGGCTCGCGCGGCTTGCGCGCTGGAACGGCCAGACGTTGGGGATGCACGCGTTCTCGGTCGCGCAGCACGCCCTCGTCGTCGACGAGATCGCGGGCGCGCGCCAGCCGGAATGGCCGGCACGGTGGCGGCTCGCGGCGCTGCTGCACGACGCGCCCGAGTACGTCATCGGCGACCTGATCAGCCCGTTCAAGACCGCAATCGGGCTTGATTACAAGGCTTTCGAGCGGCGCCTGCTGGCGGCCATCCACCAGCGATTCGGCCTGCCGGCGGAGCTGCCCGAGCCGATCCAGGCCGAGATCAAGGCCTGCGATCGCGTGGCCGCGTTCTACGAGGCGACGCGGCTCGCGGGCTTCGGCGTCGAGGAGGCCACCGCGTTTTTCGGCAGGCCCGGGCGGCTCTCGCCGGAGCTCGCCCTGGCGGTTGACGGCCTGCTTCCGCTGCCGGCGGACGAGGCTCAGCGGGAGTTTCTTGCCCGCTTCCAGTGGCTCATCGAGCAAGGCAGCAATTTGTAAATTGCTCAGCGTGGAGAATACGTTCTGCGTCCGCCGATCCGAAAAGGGCCACTATCAGGCCGTACCCCAGCCTCATTGGGGGGCTCCTCACACCGGAGCAAAAGCATGAACTCGCCCGCGCAGTTGAAGCGACCGGCCGTCAATGTCGATCGTCAAATGCACGCGGAGACCCGCTCGGAGCCTGCGGCTCTCGAGATCGGTCTCAACGCCGCGATCATCGCCGTGTCGCAGAACGAGCCGGTCGTTCTGATCATACGGGGGGAGAGCGACGTCGCATCCGCCACCGACGGACTGCCGTTCGGCACCTTCTCGCCGCTGCAGCACCGCACGTTCGAAATAGGCTTGCGCGCCTGGGTGCGCCAGCAGACGGGCCTCGACCTCGGTTACGCCGAGCAGCTCTACACGTTCGGGGATCGCGGACGCCACGCCGAACCAGGCGATGTCGGCCCGCACATAGTGTCGATCGGCTATCTCGCGCTCACACAAGCCAAGGCCTCGCTGGAGATCCAGCATGGCGCCTGGCGCAGCTGGTACCACTACTTCCCGTGGGAGGACTGGCGCAAAGGCAGGCCGGACATCCTCGAATTGATCGAGCCGCGCCTCAGGGAATGGGCGGCACGGCCCTCGCAACGCCCCGCTCCGGCGCGGCCCGTCGTACGGCAGGAGCGCGTGCGCATCTGCTTCGGCTTCGACGGCGCGGCGTGGGACGAGGAAAAAGTGCTCGACCGCTTCGAGCTCTTGTACGAGGCGGGCCTGGTTGAGGAGGCGAGTCGCGATGGCCGCGAGTCCGCGCGCCAGTGGAGCGATCGTCCGCGGTTGGGCGCGCCCATGCGCTTCGATCACCGGCGCGTCCTTGCAACGGCCATCGGCCGCGTGCGTGCCAAGATCAAATACCGGCCCGTGATCTTCGAGCTGATGCCCGACGAGTTCACGCTGTTTGAGCTGCAGAAGACGGTCGAGGCGATTCTCGGCCCGCATCTGCACAAGCAGAACTTCCGCCGGCTGGTCGAGGGCGCAGGTCTCGTCGAGCCGACGGGCGAGGTGAAGATGCGCACGGGCGGTCGGCCCGCAAAGCTCTATCGCTTCCGCCGCGAGGTGCTGCTCGAGCGCCCCGCGCCGGGCGTGCGTGTAAAGCCTGGCAAGATGTAAAAAGCGCAGGCGCTGCGGGGAGCGCTTGGCGCGTACAGGGGGTTGAACCGTCGACGGGGGTCGGAACGGTTGCTGCGTTTCCAACCTTTTCCTAGCTGGTCAGGCAACATTGGATGACGTATCGTAACCATCAGCTTGGAATACTCAAACTGAGCATTATATAGGGTTCACCGGCTTCACCGCCGGCTCGTCTGACGGGCTAGAAATGCTCAAGTTGAGCATAGTTGGAAGAAGAAGCGATGGACAATCTCGAGCTTGACTCGCGTCCCGAGCAGGCCCCGCGCCGCCGTAACTCCGCCCGCGCACCCGCGCCGGCGACCCCGCCGGCTGCCTTTCCGGCCTTCACGCCGGAGCTCGCCGCCGAGATGGCGCCGCTGTATGCCCGCGTGCAGCACGTCGTCACCCCTATGGAGTGGCCGCACTACGCGCCGCTGATCAAGGCTATCGGCGAGCTCAAGAAGGAGCGCAACGCGGTCATCCTGGCGCACAACTACATGACGCCGGAAATCTTCCATTGCGTGGGCGATTTCCAGGGCGACTCGCTGCAGCTCGCCAAGGAGGCCGCGCGCACGAAAGCACAGGTGATCGTGCAGGCCGGCGTGCACTTCATGGCCGAGACCTCGAAGCTCCTGAACCCCGACAAGACTGTGCTGATCCCGGACCCGAAGGCCGGCTGCTCGCTTGCGGCGTCGATCACGGCGGCCGACGTGCGCATGCTGCGCGAGGCTTATCCCGGTGTGCCGATCGTCACCTACGTCAACACCTCAGCCGCCGTGAAGGCCGAGTGCGATATCTGCTGCACGTCGTCCAATGCCGTGAAGATTGTCGAGAGCCTCGGCGCACCGCGCGTGCTGCTCATCCCCGACGAATACCTGGCGAAGTACGTGCAGACCAAGACCAAGGTCGAGATCGTCGCCTGGAAGGGCCACTGCGAGGTGCATGAGCGCTTCACGGCCAAGGACATCGCCGACATCCGCGCGGCCGATCCCGGCACGCGCATCATCGCGCACCCCGAGTGCCCGCCCGACGTCATCGAGGCCGCCGACTTCACCGGCTCGACCTCGGCCATGGTCAACTGGGTGAAGACCAACCGCCCCAACAAGGTCGCGCTCATCACCGAGTGCTCGATGGCGTCCAACGTCGCCGTCGAAACGCCCGACGTCGAGTTCATCCGGCCCTGCAGCCTGTGCCCGCACATGAAACGCATCAGCCTCGAGAACATCTACCTCGCCCTGCGCGACATGCGCTACGAAGTGACGGTCGATCCGACCGTTGCCGCCAAGGCGCGCCGCGCGGTCGAGCGCATGGTCAACCTGACGAACTGAAGCCCGGCGGCCGGCTCTCCCGGAGCGGCCGCTGCTGCACTCGAGTGGGTCGCCCATGGCTTCGCAGGCTTCAAACATCAGTCGCTCCCCGCGTTTCGCTTCCACGCCCAATGAAAAGCTCGGCGCGCACGGCGACGTTGTGATCGTCGGCGCCGGGCTCGCGGGGCTGTTCACGGCGCTGAAGCTCGCACCCATGCACGTGACCGTGCTCGCCGCTGCGCCGCTCGGCCAGGGCGCGTCGAGCATCTGGGCGCAAGCGGGCATCGCAGCCGCTGTCGGTCCCGGCGACAGCCCGGAGCTGCACTCTGTCGACACCATCGCCGCCGGCGCCGGGATCGTCGATGCCAACGTCGCGCGCTTCGTGACAGAAGAAGCGCCCGCCCGCATCGCCGACCTCGTCGCCTATGGCGTTCCCTTCGACCGCGACACCGACGGCCGGTTCTCGCTCAGTCGCGAGGCCGCGCACTCGCGCCGCCGCATCGTGCACGTCTCCGGCGACCGCAGCGGCGCAGCGATCATGCAAGCGCTGATCGCCAGGGTGCGGGCAACACCCTCGATCCGCGTACTCGAGGGCTACGAGGCAGACGACCTTATCGTCGCCGACGGCCGCGTGCAGGGCGTGCGCCTGCTACGCCCTGCCGCATTCGGCAACGGCGCCTACGAATTCTTTCCAGCGTGTGCGGTCGTCCTTGCGACCGGCGGCGTTGGGGGACTCTTTTCCATCACGACCAACCCCGCTTACGCGCGGGGCGAGTCGATTGCCATGGCGGCACGCGTCGGCGCGGTGATCGCGGACGCCGAGTTCGTGCAGTTCCATCCCACCGCCATCGACGTAGGCGCCGATCCCGCACCGCTGGCGACGGAGGCCCTGCGCGGCGAGGGCGCAACGCTGATCAACGGCACCGGCGAGCGTTTCATGCCCAAGCTGGATGCCCGCGCCGAGCTCAGCCCGCGCGATATCGTGGCACGCGGCGTGTTCGCCGAGATCGCGGCGGGGCGCGGCGCCTTCCTAGACTGCCGCAGCGCCATCGGGGCGCATTTCCCGCAGGCGTTTCCCACCGTCTACGCACTGTGCAAGGCGGCCGGCATCGATCCCGTGACGCAGCCGATTCCGGTAGCGCCCGCAGCGCACTACCACATGGGCGGAATCGCCACGGACGAGCGCGCGCGCTCCACCGTGCCGGGCCTGTGGGCCGTGGGCGAGGTGGCCTCGACGGGCCTGCACGGCGCCAACCGCCTCGCCTCCAACTCGCTGCTCGAGGCGATCGTGTTCGGCGCCCGCGCCGCTGCGGACATCGCCGCGCTCGACCGCAACGGCCGCTGCGCGCCGACCGTTGAATTGAAGCGCGTAACGCGTCCCGGCCAGGGCACTTCGCCCGACCGCGCCGCCGCCGTGGGGCGGCTGCGGCGCACGATGACCGATCACGTCGGCGTCGTTCGCGACGCCGCAGGTCTAGCCGAGGCCCTCGTCACGCTC
This sequence comes from uncultured Alphaproteobacteria bacterium, assembly GCA_963726555.1. Lineage (GTDB taxonomy): Bacteria > Pseudomonadota > Alphaproteobacteria > Rhizobiales > Hyphomicrobiaceae > Hyphomicrobium_A. The sequence goes on from CAVSCT010000005.1 coordinate 288,843, forward strand.
GGCAAAATTGAGCGTGAGGCGCACGACGATCGCATCCTCTCCAACATGGTGCTCGCGGCCCGCTTCATCGCCGCCGGCGCACTCAAGCGCGAGGAAAGCCGCGGCGCGCACGACCGCAGCGACTTCCCCGAGCCGCGCGCTGCGCTGGCCGAACGCAGCTTCCTGACGCTCGCCGAGCTCGACAGCGTGACGCCATCGCAGGTCGGCGAAGAGCGGACGCGCAAAGCCGGATGCTGCGGATGAGCAAGGATGCGTCCGCTCTCCGCCTGCCGCGGGAGCTCGTCGACGCGGCGGTGGCCGCCGCGCTCGCTGAGGATCTGGGCCTCGCCGGAGACCTCACGTCGGAGGCAACCATACCGGCAGGCGCGCACGCCTCGGGCGTGATCACCACGCGCAAGGCCGGCGTCGTCGCCGGCGTGCAGCTCGCCGAAGCCGCGTTCAAAGCGCTCGACAAGGAGGCACGCGTGGACGTGCTGATCGCCGACGGCGGGGCCCTCGAGCCGGGCGACATCATCGCGCGCGTGTCCGGCAACGCGCGCGCGCTGCTTGGAGCCGAACGGGTAGCGCTCAATTTTCTCGGCCACCTCAGCGGCATCGCCACGCTGACCCGCGCCTACGTGGACACGGTCACCGGCACGCGCGCCCACATCATCGACACGCGCAAGACGACGCCCGGCCTGCGCGCCCTCGAGAAGCACGCGGTGCGCGCGGGCGGCGGGCTCAACCACCGCTTCGGTCTGTTCGACGCCGTCCTCGTCAAGGACAATCACATCGCCGCGGTGGGCGGCATCGGGAAGGCTATGGCGGGCATCCGCAGCCGCGCCGGCCACATGGTCAAGGTCGAGGTCGAGGTGACGACGCTTGCCGAGCTCGACGAGGCGCTGGCGTACGCGCCCGATGCGGTGCTGCTCGACAACATGCCGGTGACGATGCTCAAAGCCGCGGTCGACCGCGTTGCCGGGCGCACCATCACCGAGGCCTCGGGCGGCGTAACCCTCGGCACCGTGCGCAAGATTGCCGAAACCGGCGTCGATCTCATCTCGGTGGGCGCGCTCACCCATTCCGCGCCCAACCTCGACGTCGGGCTCGACTTCGATCCGGCCGGTTACCGCATGAGACAAACATGACGCTTGATTTTGCCATAGTTGCTGCGCAGGACTTGTCCGCACCGCAACCTGGCCACCTCAAGACGCCTCGATCGGTCCGCCGTCACTCCTGTTGAGGCACTGCCATGGATTTCACGCAAGGAATCGTCATCTGGGGTGGTGTCGCCCTCGGCGCCGCCTTCCTTGGAGGCGTGCTCGCCGGCGTCAAGAACCGCGATCATTCGTTCTGGATCGCATGGTGCTTCGTGCTCCCGCCCATGCTGCTGTTCATTCTGCTGCTGCCAAAGCACGAGGGCGTGCGCCCGCGCAAGCCCACGCTCGACGAGCAGGAACGCCGCGGCTGGTGGTGAGCGCCTACTCGCTTGCTGGGGCGACCTCGCCGCGCTTGCGGCGGATGGCGGCCTGCGCCGCCGCGAGGCGCGCGACCGGCACCCGGTAGGGCGAGCACGACACGTAGTCGAGCCCCATCTCCTCGAAGAACGCGACCGAACGCGACTCTCCGCCGTGCTCTCCGCAGATGCCGACCTTGAGGCCAGCATTCGCCGCGCGCCCGCGCTCGGTTGCAATCCGGATTAGCTCACCCACGCCGCCCACGTCGATCGACACAAACGGGTCGACGGTGAACACCTTCTTGACCATGTAGGCGTCGAGGATCGGCGCCGCATCGTCACGGCTCAACCCCAGCGTCGTCTGCGTGAGATCGTTGGTGCCGAACGAGAAGAACTGCGCGCCGTCCTCTCCGGCCGCCAGCTCGCCGGCCCTGAGCGCGGCGCGCGGCAGCTCGATCATCGTCCCGATCGAATAGTCGAGGCTCGCGCCCGTCTCCATCTCGACAGCGCGGGCGACGCTGACGATGATCTCACGCACGATCTCGAACTCGCGCCGGTAGGCGACGAGCGGCACCATGATCTCGACCTTGATGGCCTTGCCCGCCGCCTTGCCCGAGCTGAGAGCCGCCTCGAAGATGGCGCGCGCCTGCATCTCGGTGATCTCGGGGTAGCGGATGCCGAGGCGGCAGCCGCGGAAGCCGAGCATCGGGTTGAACTCCGACAACTCTGCGATGCGCGCCCTGAGCTTCTCCACCGGCACACCGATCTGCCCGGCAATGTCATCGATCTCGCGGTCCTCGTGCGGCAGGAACTCGTGCAGCGGCGGGTCGAGCAAGCGGATCGTCACCGGCAGCCCGGCCATGATGTTGAAGATCTGTTCGAAGTCGCTGCGCTGCATGGGCAGGATCGTATCCAGCACCTTGCGCCGGCCACTCTCGTCGTCGGCGAGGATCATCTGGCGCACGGCGAGGATGCGGGTCGCGTCGAAGAACATGTGCTCGGTGCGGCAAAGCCCGATGCCCTCCGCTCCGAAGGCGCGGGCCTGCTTGGCATCGCGCGGCGTGTCGGCGTTGGCGCGGACCGCCAGGCGCCGCTCGGCGTCGGCCCAGCCCATCAGCTTGGCGAAGGAGCCCGAAAGCTCCGGCTGGCGCATCTTGGCGCGGCCATTCAAGACTTGCCCCGTGCCGCCGTCGATCGTGATGAGGTCGCCCTTCTTGAACATGCGCGTGCCGACCTGCATCGTGCCCGCCTCCGCGTCGATGCGCAGCGCGCCCACGCCAGAGACGCAGGGTCGGCCCATACCGCGCGCAACGACGGCCGCGTGGCTGGTCATGCCGCCGCGTGCGGTCAGCACGCCGGCCGCGGCGTGCATGCCGTGGATGTCCTCGGGGCTCGTCTCCTGGCGCACGAGTATGACCTCGTGGCCGCGCGCACGCTCGGCCTCCGCGTCATCGGCGGTGAATACGATCTCGCCCGCCGCCGCGCCGGGCGAGGCCGGCAGCCCCACGGCGATGACATCCTTCTTGGCCTCGGGATCGAGCGTCGGATGCAGGAGCTGATCGAGTGCCGCGGGATCGACGCGCAGCACCGCCGCCTCCTTGGTCAGCACGCCGGCCTCGGCGAGCTCAACCGCGATGCGCAACGCCGCCTCCGCCGTGCGCTTGCCCGAGCGCGTCTGCAGGATCCACAATTTCCCGTTCTCGATGGTGAACTCGACATCCTGCATGTCGCGGTAATGCGTCTCGAGCCGCAAGAACACCGACGTGAGCTTGCCGTAGAGCTCCGGCATGAGCGCTTCCAGCGACGGGTTCTCCTCGGACGCTTCCGCACGCGCGCGCTCGGTCAGCGGCTGCGGTGTGCGGATGCCGGCGACCACGTCCTCTCCTTGTGCGTTGAGCAGGAACTCGCCGTAGATCTCCTTCGCCCCGGTAGAGGGATTGCGCGTGAAGGCGACGCCGGTCGCGCTCGTCTCCCCGAGGTTGCCGAACACCATGGCCTGCACAGTGACGGCCGTGCCCCAGCTGTCGGGGATGTCGTGCAGCCGGCGGTAGGTCTTTGCCCGCGCGTTTTGCCAGGATCCGAACACCGCCGCGATCGCACCATAGAGCTGCTCGTTCACGTCCTGCGGGAACGGCTTGCCGAGCTGGCCTTCGACCGCGGCCTTGTATTCCTCGATGATCTCGGCCCAGTCGTCGGCCGAAAGCTCGGTGTCGCTCGAAAGCCCGTTGAGGTTCTTGAAGTTCTCCAGGATGTCCTCGAACACGCCGTGGTCCACTCCCAGAACCACGTCGGCGTACATCTGAATGAAGCGGCGGTAGCTGTCGTAGGCGAAGCGGCGGTCGCGCGAGCGCTTGGCAAGCCCCTCCACCGTCTTGTCGTTGAGCCCGAGGTTGAGGATCGTGTCCATCATGCCGGGCATGGAGGCGCGCGAGCCCGAGCGAACGGATACGAGCAGCGGCCGCTCGACGTCACCCAGCGATGCGCCGACCGATTCACCGATGAGCTTGAGCGCCTTGTCGATCTGGGGCTTTAGCCCTTGGGGTAGCGTCCGCCCGTTGGCATAGTAGGCGTCGCACACGGCCGTGGTGATGGTGAGGCCGGGTGGCACAGGCAGGCCGAGGCTCGCCATCTCGGCAAGGTTTGCACCCTTGCCGCCGAGCAGCTCCGACATGCTCGCGCGGCCGTCGACGTAGCCCGCGGCAAAGACGTACACCCACTTCGGCTCGCCGCGCGCGGTCCGCTCAGCCATCTTCAATGCTCCATCAGAGGGCGCTGCCTTGCCGACAGACCGGCGACCGACCTTTGCCATATCAGCCTCTGTGCGTGCTCGAAAGATGCGGCGGAAAGCTTAGAGGGGACGAAACGATGTCTAGGCTCCGGCGTTCCTGCAAGCGCACCTTTGACGCAACCCGATCCTTATTCCGCTGTCGCCGGCCCAGAGTGCCCCGGAGACTATCCTTATGACCGAAAAGCTGAAGCAAGTGCTGACGACCCTGGACGAGACGAGCGAGGCCGCGCTCGCGCGACTGTTCGAGCTTCTGCGTATCGAAAGCGTGTCGACCGATCCCGCCTACAAGGAGAGCTGCCGGGCCGCCGCCGACTGGTGCGCGGAGGAATTGCGCGACATCGGCTTTGATGCCCGCGTCGTCCCCACAAGCGGACACGCCATGGTTGTTGCCCACGACCGCCCCGAGGTTGCCGGTGGCACCCCGCACGTCCTCTTTTATGGGCACTACGACGTGCAGCCGGCCGACCCGATTGCGCTGTGGGATTCGCCCCCGTTCGATCCGCATATCGCCGCCGATCCCCACAACGGGCAGGTGATCGTTGCCCGCGGCGCGGAGGACAACAAGGGCCAGCTCATGACCTTCCTCGCCGCCGCACGCGCCTGGAAGTTCGTCGCGGGCAAGTTGCCGGTTGCAGTATCGGTGCTGATCGAGGGCGAGGAGGAATGCGGGTCGGCCTCCCTGCCTGGTTTCCTCAAGCAGTATGGCGAGGAGCTCAAAACCGACCTCGTGCTCGTGTGCGATACCGGCCAGTGGGACAAGGACACGCCCGCCATCACCACCATGCTGCGCGGGCTGGCGGCACTCGAGGTCGTCGTGACGGGGCCCTCGCGCGACCTCCACTCCGGCATCTACGGCGGCCCAGCGACGAACCCCATTCGCGCGCTCGCACACGTGCTGGCGGCGATGCACGATAAAAGCGGCCGCGTCACGGTGCCGGGCTTCTACGATGGCGTCGCGGCACCGGCGCCGGCCCAGCTTGAGCAGTGGCGCAAGCTCGGGTTCGAGCCCGGACAGTTCCTCGGGTCCATCGGGCTCAAGACGCCGGCTGGCGAAGCGGGCTATTCGGTGCTGGAGCAGCTATGGTCGCGCCCCACGCTCGAGTTCAACGGCGTCACCGGTGGCTACCAGGGCGTCGGCACCAAGACCGTGATCCCCTCGCAGGCCTCAGCCAAGATCACCTGCCGGCTGGTAGCGGGCCAGGACCCCGACAAGATCGTCGAGTGGCTGAAAGAGTTTGTGCGCGCGCAGCTTCCCGCCGATTGCAACGTCGAGTTCACGAGCCCGCAGGCGAGCGCCGCGATCTACTTCGAGACCTCGACCGCGCCGATGCAGGCCGCCGCCGCGGCGCTCGAGGAGGAATGGGGCCGCCCCACTGTGCTGATGGGATGCGGCGCGTCGATCCCGATCGTGGCCTCGTTCAAGGACGTGCTCGGCACCGACAGCCTGCTCGTCGGCTTCGGCGTCGAGGACGACCGTATCCACAGCCCGAACGAGAAGTACAACCTGCAGAGCTTCAAAAAGGGCGCACGCAGCTGGGCGCGCATCCTGGAGAAGCTGGCGTGAGCCTCAGCGGTTCGCGGCTTTGCCCAGCTGGGTGTGGAAGGCAGCGACGCGGGCAGCGTTCTCGCGGATGACCTTGGCGTTGTTGGTCTCGGCGTCTCCCGCCGGCACGCCATCGACCTTTACGTCCGGGCTCGACCAGATCGGGCGCCGCGGGCAACCGTCGCAGCTCTCCTGGTAGCTCATCATGGTGCGCCATTCCTTGCCCTGCACGAAGCCGTGGCCGTAGGGAAACGGTTGGGTGCTGTCGTCGAGGTTGCGATCGTGGCGCGCGCCGATCAGGTGGCCGATCTCGTGCGCGAGCGAGTACATGGTGGCAGCGCATTCGTGGTGGATCGCGGTGAATGCATCGGGCGCCTCGGCGGCTACGCGGATCGACAGCCCGCACCCCATTGGATCATCCACTACGAGCACGGCAACATCGGCGCCGTATTTGGCACGCAGATCGTGGATCTCGTCCATGTAGCCGTCGCCCTTGTTGCGGAAGCGGTAGACGTGATCGAAGTGGCTGCCGTTCTCAACGTAGTCGGTCTCGTAAGCGTGAACGAGCTTTACGTGGACGTTGCCGGCACCACTGTCACGGAACGACTGGTTAGTCTGGGCAATAGCGACGTCAATCATATCCTTTACGATGTCTGTGTAATGGCTCGCAGCCTTCTTGGTGTAGGCGACGATGAGCGTGATGGTGGCGTCCTTCGACGCGCCTTCTGCCGGCGCCAGCTTCATCGGTGGAGGCTGCGCGGTCGCGGGCAGCATCATGCTGGCATCGCCATCGTGCACTAGCGGGTCGCTGTGCATGCCCATCTTCGTCATCATCTCTTTGCTGGCGGCGCCGTGATCGGGCGGCATCTTGTCGGGCGTGAACTCGAGCATGCCGTGCATGTTGCCCTCGAGGTTCTTGATAACGTACGCGTGCCCCTTGTACATCACGGTTCCGGCGAGCCGGCCGCTCGGCCACCACAGCAGCGTCACGGGCTCACCCGTCCCATCGATGACGCCGCGCCAGATATAGCCGTCGTCGGTCTTGCTGAGATCGGTGCGTTGCGCGGTGACAGTGATCTTGTCGTTGAGCGGGATCAGGATCGTCTGCGGCGCACTACCTGTCGGGCGCGTTCGTTCTTTCTGTCAGCATGTATTCCATGGTTGCCGGATCGGACAGCTTCATCATGCTCATGCCCACCGCCGCCTTCGACTCCATGGTCTTGTGCATCATCTCCTGCTGCGCGGGGGTCATGTTGCCCGCGGACATTACTGTCGCGACTTCGGGGGTTGCGCTGTCACCGAGGCGTTGAACGGCAACGCCCTGCTTCGTCGCGGCCTTGCGCAGTGCCGCGTAGTGCGTGTCCGGGTACAGTCCACATCTCCGCACCCGTCATCGTTAGATCCCGGCCGCCGATCGGCGCGCCGATATCGCGCAAAGCCTTGTATTCGGTGCTCGTCTTGTCGGGGAGGTGTGTGAGGATGACGCCGGTCTGCTCTTCGGCAGAGACCGTAGCAAGGCGGAAGCCGGCGAGCACAGCAAGGACGAGAACCGCGATCATTGCGGATGTGCGGGGCGAGCTGTGCATGTCGATCTCCGCTCATCGGCCTTTGGCATCAGGTCGGCGACGATGCCGTACCAAACGCCGTGTGAGCGGGCGCCCCTGTGAATGCCAGGAGAGCCCGCCCAATCAGCAAAGGAAGTTCTTACTTCTTGCCCATATCGGCGAGGATCTGATCCCAAACGCCATGCGGCGAGAAGCTGTCACCGGCCATGCAGGAGTCGTACGCACCAAGCGACTTGCGCACGTACTCGGCCAACTCGTTGCCGCTCACGTTGCTCATATGGGAAGACATCTTTCCGATGAAGTCCTTGTATCCGGCGTTGCAGTCCTCCTTCGCGAAGGCGGGGGTGATGCCGGCGAGCAGGGCTGCGGCGAGCGCGGCGATTGCGATTCTCTTCATTGTGAGTCTCCTTGAGTTAAAACAGGGGTTGACCGCATCTTCTGTCGTTTTCGAAGCGACGTTGTCTGCGTGCGAGTGGAGGCTATCGACACGGGCCCTCGAGCTGAAATATCGATTGGATCGGGATTCGATAGCCGCAAGCTATCGAGCGATTGGTAACGCCGCTGATGACGGGCCTTTGGAGAGCGCCCGTGTAACAAAAACCCGTCTGCGGCGAAGCGCAAAACACCGCCGAAAACCCGCACGACGGCTGACGAGCAATTTGAAGGATTGGCTTCTTCGCGTGCGCGTCAGGCAGTCGCTGTGCGCGGCTCCAGCCTCAGCGTGAGCAGGGCAGCAGCGGCGAGCGCCAAACCAATTCCGGCAACGCACGCCGGCCAGCCAAACTGGTCAAAAACGACGCCGAGGATGGCGCTGCCGGTCAACCCGCCCATGAAGTAGCAGGCCAGATAGATGCCGCTCGCCGAGCCGCGATCGGTTGTCGCTGCGCGGCTGACGAAGCCGGTGGCGGCAGCCTGGGCAAAGAAGGTCCCCGCTCCCACCAGCACCATGCCCGTCAGAACGGCAGACAGCTTGGGCACGACCAGCAACGGCAGCCCGGTGCCTGCGACCGCGAGTCCGCCCCAGATGGTCCTTTGGGTGCCAAGCATCTTCACCGCCCGTCCTGCCAACGGCGTCGTGATGATCGACGGCAGGAACACCAGATAGATGAAGCCGAGCTCCATCATGCCAACGACGAGCGGCGGGCGCGTGAGCACGAAGTTGACGTAGGTGAAGGTGCCGATGAAGGCGAACAGGATGCAGAAGCCGATGCCGAAGTCGGCGCGCAGGCGCGGGTTGCGGCAGTGCTCGCGCCAGGCGGCCATCGGCGGCGCTTCCACCATCGTCGACGGCTTCATGCGCGGGACCTTGTCGATGGTGAAATAGACGAGCGCGGCGCCGACGAGGTTGAGCGCTGCGAAGACGAAGAAGTTCGCGGACAAGCCGGCGATGTTCACGACCTCGGCCGCTATGAAGCGGCCGACGAGGTTGCTCGCCACGTTGCCGGTGATATAGGCGGCGAAGGCGCCTGCGGCGTCGGTGTCGGTGAAGCGCTCGCCGAGGTAGGCAAGCGTGAGACTGAAGGCGGTCGCCATAAACACGCCCTGCGTCACGCGTAGGGCCGCAAATACGGCCAGATTGGGCGCGAAGGCCAGCAGCATCGTCGGGATCGACAACAGGCACAGGCTGAGGAAGATGCCGGTGCGGCGCTCGATGCGTTGGCTATAGAAGGCCATGGCGAGGCCAGCCGCCGCCATCCCTAAGGTGCTGGAGTTGACCGCCAGCCCCATCGCGGCCGGCGATACGCCGTAGTGCTTGGTGAGCGACGGCAGGATCGCCTGCGTGGCGAAAAGATCGACGAGGGTGAAGAACGCCGTCAGCGCGATGACAAGGGAGCGGCCGAAGGCGGCGTCACGTGAGCGCTGCATGAGAGCATCGTAGCTGACCTGGTCCATCGTCGCTCTCGCGCTAAAACAAATTTCCGATCGCACCGCGGGAAAGCGGGCGCCTCGGCCACCTGGGCTCGCAGCGCTCGCTTTCTCCGAGGTCGTGGCAGCTCACATGCCGTGCTCGTTGGGGTCCTTGGCGAGATCGGCCGAAATGAGGGTCACCGGCTTCTTGGTCGTGTTCTTCCACCAGTGCGAAAGGCCGCCGGCCTCGACCGACAGATCGCCGGCATCATGCTGGATCGGCACCGAGCAATGGCTTGAGTATTCGACGATGGTGCCCGAAATGACGTAGATCAGCGCCGGGCGGTCCTCGTGGCTATGCCAGGCAACCTCGCCGCCGGGCTGCACAACGAGACGGCGCATGCGCAGGAGGCGGCCGGGGATGTTGACCTTCTCCTTACCGAGATCGATCTGGCCCAAGAGCTTCTCGTCGACATCCTTGTGTGCGGTGGCGCCGGCCTTCTGGCCATCGGTCGTTTCCTTGCCGGCCGGGCAGCCGGCGTTTGCTGTGGTGGCACCGAGCAGGAACAGGCCCGTGAGCGTTCCGGCGATGAAGAGGGACAGCCAGTAGCCGTCGAGAGTATTGCGGGTGTTGGACATCGGGGGTCTCTCCGTGTTGCGATCGGTGTTGCGGTTCCGGGGCTCGGGCGAGCCGCTTGCCCGGAGAAGATCGCCGATGGAGGGACGCTTCTGAAATATCGATTGGGTCGGATATCGATAGCTGCAGGCTATCGGTGTCCTACAGGTAGATTTCGGCGAGATCGATGCTGGAATCGCGCCCCACGCGGTGGAAATTCAACCCCAGCCACTCGTCCGCCCGCTGCCGGCCGGTGTCGCGCAGCTTGCACAGGAAGTCCCAGTCGGGGTTGAGCTTGGTGGCAACGCCTAGCTGCGCCATCTCCGCGTCGTCGCGGATCGAGTGCATGCGCATGCGGTTGTATTTGGTGCCGTCGAGCGACCCCTCGTCGATGAGCCGCGTCACGAACTCGACGGCACGCATCTCGCGCATGAGCGAGGAATTAAAGCTGATCTCGTTCATGCGATCGAAGATCTCGGGTGCGCTGCGGGGCAGTTTGCTGCGTTCGATGGGGTTGATGTGGACGATGATCACGTCCTTCGAGGCGCCGTGGTAGATCAGCGGGAAGATGGCGGGATTGCCCATAAAGCCGCCGTCCCAATAGGCCTCGCCGTCGATCTCGACCGCCTGGAACACATAAGGAAGGCATGCGGAGGCGAGCACCGCGTCGACCGAGAGCTCCCTGTTCTCGAACACCTTGATCTTGCCGGTGCGCACGTTGGTGGCGCTCAGGAACACGCGCGTCGCGCTCTCGGAGCGATGTAGCGTATCGAAGTCGATGACCTTCAGCAGCACGTCCTTGAGCGGATTGAAGTTGAAGGGGTTGAGCTGGTAGGGCGAGAACAGGTGCGTCATGAGCTGGAAGGCGTGATAGGTCGGCGAGAAGTCGGCCTGGATGCCGTACATCTGCAGCCACCTCTCCCAGGGGAGTGTGCGCACCGGGCTGTAGAGCTCACCCGCGCGCGAGATCTCCGTCCAGAACTCGTTGAGCTTCTCGCGTGCTCCGGCGCTGCCACCCAGCGCTACGCCGTGTGCGACGACGACGGCGTTCATGGCGCCGGCGCTCGTCGCGCTGATCGCCTCGATGGTGAGCCGCTCATCCTCCAGGATGCGATCGAGCACACCCCAGGCGAAGGCCCCGTGTGCCCCCCCTCCCTGCAATGCGATGTTGACCGGCTTCTGGTTGCGGTTCACGCGAGACATCGGTCGGGGTTGTTTCGGCTCCTGAAGGGTCATTGCGCCGTCCAGCCACCTTCTATGGGAAGCGGTGCGCCGGTGATCGAGGCGCCGGCACTGGTGCACAAGAATACAGCCAAACCGCCAATTTCCTCAGTAGTTACGAATTTGCGCGTCGGTTGGGCGTGCAGAAGCACGTCGCGGATGACCTGCTCCTCGGTAAGATTGCGGGCTTTTGCGGTCTCCGGGATCTGCTTTTGGACGAGCGGCGTCAGCACGTAGCCGGGGCAGATGGCGTTGCAGGTGATGCCAAATTCGGCCGTCTCCAGTGCGACCGTCTTGGTCAGCCCGAGGATGCCGTGCTTGGCCGCCACGTAGGCCGATTTGTAGGGCGAGGCGACGAGCGCGTGCGCGGACGCGACGTTGATGATGCGCCCCCACTTGCGGCTCTTCATGCCGGGCACGGCGGCGCGGATGGCGTGGAACGCCGCCGAAAGGTTAATGGCGATGATGGCGTCCCACTTGGCGATGGGGAACGTCTCGATCGCCTCCACGTGCTGGATGCCGGCGTTGTTGACGAGCACGTCGACCGTGCCGAACGCGTTGGCCGCCTCAGTCACCATGCCGGCGATCTCGTCGGGCTTGGTCATGTCGGCGGCCGAATAGGCGACCTTGACGCCGAACGTCTTTTCCAGATCGGCGCGCGTGCGCTCGATCTCGGCCTTGTCGCCGAAACCGTTGAGGGTGACCGTCATTCCGGCCGCAGCGAAGGCGCGCGCGATGCCGAGGCCGATACCGCTCGTCGAACCGGTCACGATGGCGGACTTGCCGGCGAGACCTTTCGTCGACAGCGGAGCTTCCGTGGGTGAGGTCATCATGGTCATGGCCGTTGCCTTTCTCCAGAGCGCGTCAAGCGTTTGTGCGAAAGTGGCGGCTGCCTCAGTGCTCTTTTACACCACGGCAGACGGGATGGGGCGAGAAGCAGGCTTCGGCGCGGTAAAACGATTGCGCGCGCGGCGGGCGGAGAGCTCGAAAAGAAGAGAGGAACCCGGACAGCGCCGGGGGACGGGGGAGGAGGGCGCCGCCCGAGTTCCAGAGGGCTGAGGCCGCGGGGGAACGGCCGTCAGCGGAAGCGATCGTCGTCAACGGGCGCCCGCTCATGAGCGCCCCGGGGTCATGCCCGCAACTTTCAGCGGGTATTGGAGAAATCCGGCTTCGAGGTCGTTCTCGTTGGGGCTCCAACGATCCAGCAGGCGCAGACTCTGGGCGGCGGCCGCGGCGGCGATGCGCGCCTTGGAGTTGAGGTCGCGGTCCCCGGTCGCGAACGAGAGAACGCCGACGCCGGCGCCGATGACCGCGATATTCGCTTGTGCTGGCTTTTGCACCTTAACCTCCCGGCCTTCAGTTCTCGTTTCGATCCGGTTGCATCTGGGCGGCAGGGCTTCGAGGGGCGCCGCCTAATCCTGCCTTATCGGTAACTTGCGCGAATGCATAAGAGCCGTTAATCGCTTGTTCCGTTTGCAGAGGGTCCCGCGCTGCCGCTCAAGTTTTGATCAACCTTTCCATGCACGCCACCGTAACGATCGAACGTCCGGAGCGGAAATATCGAGTAGATTAGGATTTGATAGCCGGCGGCTATGGGGCGGCCGGCGGCTACGCTTCGCCTAAAATCGCACCGGCTGCTCTCGGCACGCACAAGGCCTTGTCCATGGAAATGCATCAGGTGCGCTACTTCCTGGCGCTGTCGCGCACGCTCAATTTCACGCGTGCAGCCGAGGAGTGCCATGTCGCCCAGCCGTCGCTGACCCGCGCCATCAAGCAGCTCGAGGAGGAGCTCGGCGCCGAGCTGTTCCGGCGCGAGCGCAACCTCACGCACCTGACCGAGTTCGGCCATCGCATGCTGCCGATGCTGCAGCAGTGCTACGATAGCGCGGCCTCCGCCAAGGCGCTTGCGACCTCGCTCAAGAAGGGCGCGGTCGCTCCGCTCTCGATCGCGATGTCGACCGCGATCGATCTGGCGTTGCTTGTCCCCGACCTGACCGAGCTGATACGCGCGTTCAAAGGCCTTGAGCTGCGCTTTCAGCGCGGCACGCGCGAGCAGGTCATCGATTGGCTCAAGAAGGGCGAAGCCGAGGTCGCGGTCGCGGGGCGGATCGATGAGACCTGGGACCGGCTGGACGCCTGGCCGCTTTTCACCGAACGGCTCGTCCTGGCGGTGAGCAAGGAGCATGCGTTCGCAGGTCGCCAGAGCATCGACTCCACGGACCTCGCTAAGGAGCGCCTGCTGATGCGCACCTACTGCGAGGTTTCCAATGACTTCAACGACTTCCTAAAGAGCCGGCAATTGCACGAGGTCATCTGCCACAAGATGGGCGCAGAGCCCGATCTTGTCACGCTGATCGAGGCGAACCTCGGCGTCGGCATGCTGCCGGAGAGCGCGACCAAGTCGGAGCGCATCAGCCTCATGACCATCGAGGGCCTCGATCTAAAGCGCACCATCTATCTGTACGGCGTGGCGGGGCGCCAGCGCTCGGCCGCCGCCAGTGCGCTGATCCGGCTGATGCGCGCCGGCGACTGGACTTCCCACGCCGCCGCTTGAGTACCCTACTGCCGTAGCGGCATGAGCGCGGCGACGATCTCTTCGATGTCCATGCGGTTGCGGAAGTCGGGATCGACGTGCCGCGCAACAATCACGCCGTCGCGGCCGACGACGAACGTCGCCGGGATCGGTACAAACCAGTTGGGCGAGTTCTGGAAGCGCTCGAGGTTCAGCCCGTGCGAGAGGTACAGCGCGCGCACGCGCTCGCCGAGCCAGATCGCGAGACCCACCGTCAGGGCGTAGCCGTTGTCGATGTCGGATAGCACTTTGAAGCGGTTTCCGGCGTTGCCGGCAGCCCTGGCAGTGAACGCCTCCGACTCCGGCATGATCGACACGACCTTGGCTCCGTGCGCGGCGATCTCGTTCAAGCCCTGGCGCAAGGCGGTGAGCTCGATCGTACAATACTCGCACCAGTGCCCGCGGTTGAAGCTGACAACGGCGGGTCCCTCAGCGAGGATGTCATCGAGGCTCACGAGCCGCCCGGAGCTGTCGGGAAGCAGAAACTCGGGCATGGGCTCGCCAGGCTCTGGCGCCGTGCTGCCAGCCTCGCCCGACCGGATGCGTGCCACGAGATCGTCGTAGGCCTCGGCGAACGGCAGCCCGAACTCGCGCACCGCTTGCGAGAAGGCCGCCATCCGCTCGTGCAGCGGGGTCTCCATCGCGCAGATCTGCTCGAACGCGTCCCGTACGCTCGTCGCCTTCATTGCCCCGTCCCGGTCTCTCCGATTCGCAAGATTAGACCGCCGGGTCGGCCTGCCTAGCGACTTTTGCGCAACGCTATCGGGGCTTTACGTAGCACGCGCGGTCTTCAACGCCGCGAGAATGTCGTCGATTTCCATGCGCTGGCGGAACTCGGCGTCCACGTGGCGGCCTAGCACGCGGCCGTTGGTGCCTACGACGAAGGTCGCCGGGAGAGGCACGAACCAGCCGTCGTTGCCCTGGTACTCGTGGAGACGGTGGCCGCGCCCCTCCATGAGTTGGGCGATGCGCTCGCCCAGCCACATGGCAAGGCCAAGCGAGAGCGCATACGCGTTGTCGATATCGGACAGGACGATGAACGAGCGCAGCACCTCATCTGGAAGCTGCCGCGCAAATTGCTGCCGGTCGGGCAGGATGGTTACGAGCTGGGCGCCATGCGCGGCGATCTGGGCCTGATGGTCTGCGATGGTGGAGAGCTCGATCTTGCAGAACGGGCACCAATGGCCGCGATTGAAGCTGATGACCGCTGGGCCGGCCTGCAGGATTTCCTCCAGGCTGACCAGTCGGTGCGGATGCGCCGGCAACCGGAACGGCGGCATCTGCTCGCCGACAAGTGGAGCGGCCGCGCCGATTCCGCCGACCTTCAGGCGCGCAACCAGGTCGTCGTAGGCTTCGGCAAAGGGAAAGTTCAGGTCGCGCAGCGTACTGGCATAGGCGGCGAGCCGCTCATTGAGCGGCGCGTCCATCTTGCAGATCTCGCCGAAGGCCTCTGCGAGGGTGGATGGCTTGTTCAAGTCTTCTATCCTGCTGCGGGCCCCTCTCCCCTTGCCCTAGTTCAACTCTGCCGAGAAACTGATCCCGGCACACATGCTTGCTTCGCTTGGGGCCCCTTCGGCCGTGTCGCACAATGCGCGAATGCGCGAACAGGCAAAAATATCGTGTTACTTCCAATTCCATAGCGAACCGCTATCACCGCTGGTGAGCGCTTTGGTCTAGTGTGGTAGCCAGGAACAGATGCGGTCCGTCGCCAGGGGTCGTCGAGCCTGGCCGCGGCGCGCGGGTCGAATCGCCTGCCGAGAAAAGGACCGGCGGGCCTGGAGCCTCGAATGACGTCGAAGTCCTTTGCCGAAATCCTCGACGAGGCGTTTGAGCAGTGCTGCCGCATGGACGCCTCGCTCAGCGAGCGGCTGCAAGCATTCGCCGATACCGTCCGCAAGCTCAATCCGACTTTCGCCGAGGCGGTCGACCGGCTCGTCGCCCACCTGCGCGATAAGGGCGCTGGTGTGGCGGCCCCTGTCCCCGGCGACACGATGCCGAGCTTCCTGCTCCCCGACGACACGGGCCACCTGGTTAGCCTGGAGGAAATCTTGGAGAAGGGGCCCGTCGCGTTGGCCTTTCACCGCGGCCACTGGTGCCCCTACTGTCGCATCAACACCAACGCCCTCGTTGACGCGCAGTCGAAGGCGCGGGCTGAGGGTGGCCAGATCGCCGCCATTCTGCCCGAGCGGCGCCAGTTCGCCAGCGAGCTCCGGGCCGAGGCCAAGGTGCCGTTCCCCATCCTGCTCGACATGGACAACGGCTATGCCATGTCGCTCAACCTCGCGATCTGGGTCGGCGAGGAGATGAAGCGGTTGATGGCGCAGTCGGGCTGGAACCTTCCCAACTACCAGGGCAACGACGCGTGGATGCTGCCGATCCCGGCGACGTTCATTGTCGCAAGCGACGGGCGCGTGACGGCACGCTTCGTCGATCCCGACTATCGCAAGCGCATGCCCATGGAGGACATGCTGGACGCGCTCAAGGCGGCGCACTAGCGCCGCCCCGACCGCCCCCTCGCCGAGCGCCATAGCCGCGTTCTATCGATACCGAAGCGAGCCGGCATTTCCGTTGCGCACGCCTGCTCGGCAAGTTGCGCTCTCGAAGCCTGCGCGGCTCCCGCGCTTACAACTCCGAGAGGATACGACCATGCTCGCACGCTATCTCGCGCCGGTCCCGGCCGTCGTTCTGTCGTTCTTGCTGATGCTGCATCTGCCCGTCACGTCGGGCCCGGCTCACGCCGAGACCGCGCTTTCCGGCGACGGCATCGTAAAAGTGCAAAGCGCCCACGGCTTCAACGAGACGATTGAGCTCCTCAAGAAGGACATCGCGGGCAAGGGCATCATGTTCTTCATGGCCGTCGATCAGGCGAAGCTCGGCGAGAACGCGGGCATCAAGCTGCAGCCCTCGACGCTCTTGATCTTCGGCAACCCGCCGCTCGGTATCCAGTTCCTCACCTCCAACCGCAACGCCGGGCTCGATTGGCCCGTGCGCCTGCTGGTGACGCAGGACGACAAGGGGCAGGTGTGGGCGGTCTACACGGACTTCGACTGGATCAAGCGCCGCCACGGCATCGCGAACCGCGATGACGCCTTCAAGATGGCGGCGAGCGTCATCGCCTCCATCACTTCGAGCGTTGCCGCGAAATAGCTGCGGCACCGCGTGCTTTGCGGCTCAAACGCCGCCGGGTATGCTCCGCGGCGCGGCGTCTAACGGCGCCGCGCTTGTCTTTCTGCAGCAGGGTGTCCATGCGCGCGCGCTACGCCGTACTTATCGCAGTGCTCTGCGCCGCCGCGCTCGCCTACGCGCAGGAGCAACGCGCACCCTGGCCAAGCGAATTCTTCAACCCCAAGCCGCGCGGCGAAGGGGCCGGCGATTTCGACTACTACGCGCTCGTGCTGTCGTGGAGCCCGACGCACTGCATTGCCAGCGAAGGGGACCGGGACGAGATGCAGTGCCAGCGTCGCGACGGTCAGCGCTACGGTTTCGTCGTGCACGGGCTGTGGCCGCAGTACGAGCAGGGCTACCCCGAGCGCTGCCGCACGACCTTCCGCCCGTTCGTGCCGGAGGACGTCATCGCCAGCATGCGCGACATCATGCCGAGCCGCAATCTCGTCATCCACGAGTACAAGGCGCACGGCACCTGCTCGGGGCTGCAGCCAGAGCCGTACTTCGCGCTCGCGCGCCGCGCCTTCGCGAATGTACGCATCCCGGAGCGCTACCAGAACCCGTTCGAATCCCAGTACGTGTCGGCGCGCGAGCTCGAGGGCGACCTCTTGCGCGCCAACCCGCAGCTCAGGCCCGAAATGATCGCGGTGAGCTGCGGCGGCCCCGGCAACCGGCTGATCGACGTGCGCATCTGCCTCACCAAAAACGGCGCCCCGCGCCCCTGCGGCAAGAACGAGAACCAGGCGCGTCTCTGCCGCGCCGATCAGGTGATGCTGCCGCCGGTGCGTTCGACCAAACGGCTCGACACCGGGCTCAATCCGCACGTGAAGGAAGACAAGCCGCTGCCGCACCCGCGCCTGATTGAGAGCCCGAGCGGACAGTAGGCCCGTTGCCGCGCGCTGCACCCGCAAACAAAACCTGTGGATATTAGTGCGCCGCCCAACGCCCGCCCTAGTGCCGCCTTGCCGCGTGAGCAGCCGCTTCGCACACTGCCCTTGTGATTCCACGGGGGCTTTCGTCGCGCATGCAGGCGGCAACGATCGAACGGGAGCGGTACGGCGGCACAGCGCGGCCTGGCACCCGCAGCTTTCCGGAAAACGGCGCCTCCCTCATTGCGCGCGGCAGGGCCTTTCGCACCGCGCTGCTCTGGAGCCGCGAGCGGCTTCCTCGCCGGCGCGATCTTCTGGCACGCCGTCGGGTTCTGGCGCTTCGTCTCCGACATCGTCCTCGATCCCGCGCCGGGGCCGGCGCAGATGACGGCCGTGGCCCCGCCAAGCCAGGTCTCGCTGCCGACGATCTATCTCGTCGACCCCGCCAAATGCACCGCACTCATCCTCGACCGCAAGACGAACAGCACCGTCATGCAACCGTGCCCGCAAACGGGCTCGCCTTGCGGCTCGAGTCCAACGGCGAGCGCGAAAGTCTTGCGGTCGTCGAGCGATCCCGCGATCGATGCCGGCGCGTTACCCGGCGAATTGACGGGGCAATTCTCCCAAGACGTCAGGCGATCTTGCGCACGCGCTCCGAGCGCCACGCCGCCGGGCACCAGCGCCACGTGGCCGAGGCCCGGCTCTGCGGCGACGCTGTCGAGCGTCGTCGGATCGAGGCTCCAGCGGTTCGCGAGCCGCATCACGTGCTCCTCGGTCGGGTGCAGGATGATCTCGCCGCCCGCGTCGCCCTTTGCGCCCCTGCACGCCGCGCAGCTCGAACAGCTTGAGGCGCAGGCCGCGCTCCTCCTTGGTGGTGCGCCCCTTGTTCCAGACGATGCCCTCGTCCGTCACCGCGAACGCGCGCACGAGACGCCCATCGCGCACGCGCGCCCAGGCGTAGAAGTCGATCGGCGGATAGCTGAAGAAATACTGCACTTCGGCAAAGCGGCCGCCGAGGTCGACGAGCAGTGGCGTGCACTTATCGACGAAGCCGCGGCCCACGGGGTGCGGCAAGGGCAGCCCCACGACGAAGGTCCAGTCGCCGACGGGGGGCGTGACGAACAGGTGCGAGGCGCCCGAGCCACTCGTCGTAGACGGTGCCGATGCCGGAATCCCAGTTGCACGGCGCGGGCTCGACGAGGCGCAGCGCCTCGATGACCGCGGCGGATTGCGCGTGCGGATGGCGAGCCAGGCCATGCCGTAGCCGAAGGCGCAGGGGCGATCGGGGCTCGCGCTGAAATGAACCTCCGCGGCGCTGCCTGTCGCGCGAGCCAGAAGGCCGCGTAGACGGTGAAAGCGATCATGGCGACGACGATGAAGACCACGGCCCCGCCTGTCCCGAAAGAGGTGGCGTTTTATGCGGTGGTTCGCTGCCGCGCGGCAAGGCACGGGCGCCGAGAGCTGGGGAAAACGGGCAAGCGGTCGGCCTTCGGAAATTCGCGGACTGGCAACGCCGCGAGGCCGCCAGAGAACGGAAACGAGGCCAGCTCGCGTCACCGGCGGCAGCGGGGTAGCCCGTCGGACGCCGCAAAGCTGGCCTCTGGCCTCGCGGAACGCGCCATATGAGGGCGATTGACGCGCTCTGCGCCTTGGCCGCCCAGATGCCACCGCTGCGGAAAGTAAGCGGGACTGACGAGCGGCCAATGCCAATGTTCCGCGCGCGTAGCGATAGCGGAGGTGTATGACACCCCTATGATATCGACGGCCTAGATCCGGCCGCGGCCGCCGATTGGGCCTTTTCGACGGCTAGAGAACCCTCCCCGCCGAAGCCCACATCCACGTCCGACGGGCCCACGACGTCGTGCAAACGCAAAGCGCTCGTCAGCACAAAAAATCGGGGCCGAAAGTTCGGCCCCGATCAAGTCCTGGCTGAGTTTTCGACTTATGGGAGAGCGACTTTGGCGGTGAACACAAACCTACTGTCGCAGTAGTGGTTGATGCAGGTCAGCGTGTCGGACGTGGCGTTGGAAGCGTTGGTGTCCCACCAGCGGAAGTCGAAGGTCAGGCCTTCAAGCGCCAATGCAAGACCAACGTTTCCGTAGACGTAGTTCGAGAAGCCGTTGAAGGCCAGGTAGGCATTGCTATTGCCATCCTGATAGCCGATCAGGCCGTTGACGGTCGGGGTGAACACCCAGACCTTCGGCAGCGTGTAGGCCGCCGTGCCTTCAAACGTCCAGGCCCGCCCTGTCTCCGAGAAGTAGTCGTCGGAGAAATAGACCGTGCCGCCGATGACGAAGTTCTTGCAGATTTCGGAGCTCGCGCCCGCCTTCCACTCGAGGTAGTCGAGGTGGGTGTTAAATGGGCTCGTAAAGTATGTGGCGCCCGGGTAGCTGTAGTAGATCACGCCGAAGTCGAAGTTGATGTTGTGCCACTTCGGCCGGATGCCGCCGTACCAATCCATCTCGACTTGGGCGTCGTTGAGCGCCGCCTCGAAGTCGAGCTGGGAGGCCCACCAGCCGGCGTAGAGAATTCCGTAGGAGGCGTCGAGGCCGCCCTGGATGGCCGGATCGTTGTCGGTCTGCGAGATGCCGCGGAAGACGTAGTCGGACGTTCCGTCGATGTTGAACGACCAGGTGAACTTCCGCTCCTCGGCAGGCGCCGCGGGCGCAGCGTATCCGTATCCGTCTGCTCGGGCGACGCCGGAGAGCGCGCACAGCGCCAGCCCCACCGCGCCGCACACGGCAGCAAGCTTTCGAGAATCGGTCATTGAAGAGAAATCCCTCTGTCAGAGGGCAGATTACGCGCCCAACCGCCTAAACCGCGTCCGAGGTGCGCGTCGACGAAAACCACGGCCTGGGCTCAGAAGCGGGCCGAATCGGGGACTTAACAAGAGTCAGAAAGGCGCGGGGTGCCATAAGCACGGGGGCGCGTGGCCGCCGTGCAACTTATTCTTCGAATCCAGCGCCTTAGATGCACATAAATTGAGCACGTTGACGCAAATCGGGGCCCTTTGGGGGCCCCGATCGCTGTCAGACCGTACGTGGCTCGAACTCTAGGGAACGACGACTTTGACCGTCGCGCACGAAGTTCGCGTCGCATTGGAAGAACTTGCCCGTGCAGAACTTGTTGGCCAAGGCGTCGACGCCAGCACCGCGTTGTCGTTCTTAACGTCGGTGTCCCAGTAGCGAAGGTCAAGCGAGATCTTGTCGACGGCGAACGTCACGCCGGCGTTCCAGTACTGGTAGTTGTCTTTGCCGTTGCCGTACGGCATGAAGGAAGTATCGTTGTTGCTCTGCCCTTGATCGTAGCCCCAGGTGCCGCTGATGGAAGGCGTGACAGGGCCCCAAGCCGGCAGCGTGTAGGAAGCCGTGCTCTCCAGGGTCCAGCACCGACCGGTGTTGAAGGTGCCGTCACCCGAGTAGTAGATTGTCGTCGCCGGTCGTCAGGCCCTTGATTTGTTTCCAGGCGACGCTGTAGCCGGCCTTGCCCTCGAGGTAGTCGATGTCGGCAATTTGTGCCGTCGAAGTCGGCGAAGGTCGGCTGCCCGGATACTAGTAGTAGATGAAACCGAGGTTGAAGGTCACGTCGCCGAAGGGCGAGTTCTTCCAGATGGGCGCGATGCCGCCGTACAGGTCGACCTCCGCGTCGGCGATGTTGCCGCCGACGGCAGGATCGGTTCCACATTGGTGCCGAAGTCGATGCTCGAGGCCCAGACGCCGGCATAGAAGATGTTGTAGGCGAAGTCGGCACCGCCCTGCACCGCCGGATCGCGAGCACTCTGCGAGAAGCCGCGGAACACGTAGTCGCTGGTGCCGTCGATGTTGAACGTGTAGGTCAACTCATCGGCGAAAGCCGGGCCCGAGAGGACTGCGAGAGCTACTCCTGCCGCGCCACAGAGAGCGGCTACGCTACGAACTGCCATGTACTCACCCCCGATACACTACTGACCACAAAGCGCCGATCGTCCTCGTGGCCGCACTTGCGGCGCTCTGTTCGAACGCTTCCAGGGGTAACTAAAATCGTAAACGGCCCTCGCCCTCAAGGCAAAATGACGAGTTGCGGCGCCTCCTTGCTCCACCATGTCACATAACAGCAACGACCTCCGGAATTTGATTACTTATCGTTCAAAAACCGCTCGACTCGGCGGCATCTCACCCTCGTGAGAACCACTCTGAGTTCGCGAATTCGTGCACAAAAAATAGGCGACCCACCGGTCGACAGGTCCGAAGGTTGCGGAGCGGCTTCTTTTCAATCTTGTGGCCACGGCCCCAAAGCTACACTTCTGAGCCCCATGCCCGATGCAACCGCGCCCCAAACAGCCCTGATCACCGGTGCCGCCCGCCGGATCGGCCGCGCCATCGCGCTCGACCTCGCCGCGCACGGCTGGCGCGTCGGCATCCACTATCGCCGCTCGCGCGCCGAAGCCGAGGCGCTTGCCGAGCAAATCCGGTCGAGCGGAGGAACGGCGGCGGCTCTTTCCGGCGACCTCGCCAAGGCGCAGGACGTTGCCTCGCTGATCGCCGCTGCGCCGACGCGCTCGGGGCGCCGACGTGCCTCGTCAACAACGCGTCTGAGTTCTTTCTCGACACGGTCACCTCGGTGACGCCGCCCGGCTGGGACACCCACCTCGAGATCAACTTGAAGGCGCCGGTGTTCCTCGCCCAGGCGCTCTATCTCAACCTGCCCGAGGGTGCGGAAGGCAACGTCATCAACATTATCGACCAAAGAGTTTGGAGGCCGACGCCCGACTTCTTCTCCTATACGATCTCCAAGGCCGGGCTCTGGACCGCGACGCAGACGCTGGCGCAGGCCATGGCCCCGCGCGTGCGCGTCAATGCCATCGGACCGGGCCCCGTTCTGCAGAGCGTGCACCAGACGGAAAAGGATTTCGCCGCCGAGACTTCGGACGACTCCGCTAAAGCGCGGCCCGACCCTGCGGGAGATCGCCGCCGCGGTGCGCTTCATCCTCGCGACGCCCTCGATGACCGGTCAGATGATCGCGCTCGACGGCGGCCAGCACCTGAGCTGAAAGGTGCTCGCGAGGGCATTAAACACGAAGCATAGACAACGCTCGCGCCACAATTCCTCCCCTCGTTGCTCCAACTCGCGCCCCAATCATTCGCGCATTCTGGAGCAAGCGCCCGGCGAGACGTAAACCAGTCGTTAACGTTAAGCCTTTAAGAACGTTTGTTGGTTTCGTAGGGCGCAATCGCAGAAACGCAGCGCCGCGTTCACAACGGGTGTTCTCATGAAGAGACTCTTCGGAGCATCGCTCTCTATCGCTCTTGCCGCCGCCGTCTTCGTACCAGCCCGAGCGGCCGACCTCCCCCAAGTCAAGATCTCCAACGCCAACGAAGTCCCGGCCTGCGCCACACCGGGGCGCCTGATGGCGTACCTGCATTCGCGCAACCCGAAGACTCGACTCCCGCTTCGACAGCGTCGCCACCGAATACATGCGCCACGGCGAGGAGCTCGGCCTCCGCTGGGACATCGCCTTCTTCCAGATGGTGCTCGAGACGGGCGCCCTGGGCTTCACCGGCGACGTGCGCCCGACCCAGAACAACTTCGCCGGCCTCGGCGCCTCGGGCGGCGGCGCACACGGCGAGAGCTTCGCCGACGTCTCCTCCGGCGTCAAAGCGCACCTGCAGCACCTCTTGATGTATGCGGGCGAGCACATCGACAATCCGGTCGCCGAGCGCACCCGCAAGGTGCAGGAGTGGGGCGTGCTGACCGACTGGCAGAAGTCGATCAAGGGACCGATGACGTTCACGCTCGTCGCCAAGCAATGGGCGCCGACCTCGCGCAACTACGTGCGCGACCTCTCGACCATCGCGTCGGAATTCTACACCAAGGCCTGCAACGGCCCCGACCCGCAGCCCGAGCTCGTGCAGGAGGCGCGCGCGGGACGCAGCGACAAGCCGGCGACCCAGCAGGTCGCGGCCACCGACCCGCAGGACGCCGCCGCGGCGCCCGTGAACCGCAACCGCCGATGCGGATGCCACCCCGCCGCCGAAGGTTTCGGGCGCCGAGATCGCCCGCACCCGCATCGAGGAAGAGCGCAAGGAGAACGCCCCCATCAAGGCACTCGGCGTCGCCGGCATGCTCGGCGATGTCGGCAACGCGGCCAAACCCGCCGCCAATCAGCAGGCGGCGACAGAGCCGCCCGCCAAGGCCACGGAAGCGCAGCCCGAGGTGACGATCCTCAACCCGACGACGAAGGCAAGGCCGACGCGCCAAAGGCGAAGGCCGATGCAGCGAAGCCCAAGACGGAGGCGCCAAGACCACGCGGACGCGACCAAGCCCGGAAGCGCCGAGGGTGCAAAGATACAGACCGCCTCGGTCACCGGCGCCGCCACGCAGTTGAAGACGCCGGCGGCTGCGAAGGCCGGCAAGTGCAAGGTGTGGACCGCCAGCTACGGCGGGCAGCGTGCCATCATCATCAAGGCTGTCACCGACGGCACCACCAACTACACCGTGCTCGACGTGAACGACCCAACCGAGAGCCGCGAGGTCGACGCTTATATCTCCGCCTACGCCAAGGGCGGCGAGAAGCTCGGCGCCTTCGCAACCCAGACCAAGGCACTCGACAAGGCCTTCGAGCTCTGCCCCGAGGGCTGAGACCTAAGGCACGTCTCGTTGCCAGCTTCAGTCTGAGCCCCTCGGCAAAAGGTCGGTCATGGCCTCGCAAGTGAAACGTGCGTACTCGCGGACAGCATCGTGCAGTCGCGGCGCCTCGGCGACACAGGCCCTCAGCGCGCTGGCCTTTGGCACGGTGGCGTTGAGCCTAGGCGCCGGCGCCGCATCAGCAGCCCCACCCGAGATCCGCACCTCGGCGCGGAACGTGGTGCCGGCGTGTGTGACGCCGCAGCGGCTGATGAGCTTCCTCAAGAGCCGCAACCCGAACGTGGACGCGCGCTTCAACGGCATCGCCAACCTCTACAAGTGGCACGGCGAGCGCTGGCACGTACGGTGGGACTACGCCTTCTACCAGATGGCGGTGGAGACGAACTTCCTCTCCTATAAGCAGGGCAATGGTCGCTGGGGCGACGTCGATCTGAAGCAGAACAACTTCGCCGGTCTCGGCACCACCGGAGGCGGGGTCCCAGGAGACAGCTATCCGGACGTAACGACCGGCGTGCTCGCGCAGATCCAGCATCTCGTCGCCTACTCGGGCGAGCACGTCACCGATCCGGTTGGCGCGCGCACCAAGCTCAAGCAGGACGACATCATCGAATCGATGGCGCACCTCAAAGGTCACGTGACCTTCAACGATCTTTCGCGCCGCTGGGCCGTCGACCGCCACTACGGCGCCTCCATAGAATGGGTCGCCGGCAGCTACCGGGCTGCCTACTGCAAGCCGGGCATGCAGCGCGCCGACACTGAACCGGAGAAGGCCGAGGCCAAGGTCGCGCCCAAGTCCATTCAGAAGCCGGCCACCGAGTTGGCGCCCGCCGACGCTCTCGGCGGCCCGACCACCGTCGCCGAGACCGCGACCGAAACCGCTCCGGACGCTGCGACGCCGGCGGGAGCCGCTGCAGCTGAGGCGGGGCCGACGCAAGTCGCTTCCGCCGAGGCCCCTGCCGCGCCCGAAACGTCATCTGCCGCGCCGGTGCGCACGATCTGGAGCGCCACGAAGCAGGAGAACGCCGAAGCTGCGCCGGCCGCCGCGGCGAAGCCGGCACCGACCGTCAAGACAACGTCTGCGCAGCGCACGGCGCCGCTCCCGGTGGCCAAGGCCTCTGTCATGCCTACCGCGCCTGCAGCCGTCGCCGCTGCTGAGACCCCCGCCGCCGACGCAAAGTCACCGGACGCAGACGCGCCGCCGGTGGAGCTTGCGGCAGCGGACGCTACCGTACTCGCCGTGCCCGGCGTCAAACGCGACCTGCCCGAGATTCCTCAGCCCGCCCCCCCACGTGTCACCGCCGCGAGCCACGCGCCCGAGGAGACACCCGTCGAGGACCCCAAGCCCGCCGTCGTCTCTACGCCGGTGACGGCTGCGGCCGATGCCCCCTCCGAGGCTCCGTCCGCGACGGCATCGACGCCCGAGCCCGCGCTCACGCCTCCGGTCGACACGCGCGTGTTTGGCTTCGCGCCGGCCATCAACCTCGCCGAGCTCAAACCCGACGAGCAGCCCAAGGCCGTCGCCGCGACCACGACGGCGGCCCCCGGCCCATGCCGCGTGCTCGTCGCGAGCTACGGCGGCAAGAAGACCCTGCTCGTGCGCACCAAGTCCGCCACGGAGACCCGCTACACGGCCCTCACGGTTCTCGAAGGCTTCGAGGGCTCGATGCTCGACAACTTCCTCCGGGCCCACGGGTCCGGCGGCGCGAGCATCGGGGAATACGAGACCAAGGACGCCGCGCTCGCAAAGGCGAGGGAGCTCTGCCCTGGATCGGCAGCAGCGCCCAAAGCCGGGGGAGCAAGCGCAGGCTAGACGGGGACCGCCCTTCTCTGGACCAGCCGCATGGGGTCCAGAGGGGGCGGCACCGCGCTAACTCTCAAGCTTGTCGGCTTTCGCTCAGTTGCCCGTCACCGCGTCGGCAAGCTTCATCTCGTTGCCGCGCCAGCTCACCGTGTTGCCGACCCACGATTGCGCCCACAGCACTGGGAGCATGAGATCGCGCGTCATCCACGCCAGGGGCGACGATGCGGTAAGGGCCCAGCCGGCGGCCCGGGAGAGATACGCCTCGCACGCGTACCAGAAGGCGGCCAGCGCCACGACCGCGGCAAACGGCGAGAGGTCTGCGGCCTGCGCCGCATAAGCCGCGGCGAGCAGCGGCGCGAGCCCGCCCGACAGCACCTCGGGCATGAAGAACGCCGGGAACGTTGTGCGCCTGAGTTTCGCCCAGCGGACCTGCCGCAACCACACCTGGCGCGCGGAGCGCTGTCCCAACGGCTGGCCGAAAGCACCGTCAACGAGCCGCACACGGCGCCGGGCTCGTCGCACGACCTTGGTCGCAGCGGCGTCCTCGGCGATTTCGGCACCCAATGCCCGGATGCCGCCCGCCTTCTCGAGATCGGCGCGGCGCCACAGCATGGTCTTGCCCTGCGCGAAGCCGAGCCCCACGCTGTCGGCGGCGTACTGCCAGCGCGCCTGGTAGGAGTTGAGGAACGCGCACTCGACCTCGGCCCAGAAGCCGGTCGCCAGGCATCCAATGGGCGGCGCGCAAAGGAGCCCAGTGTCCGCGCGCCAGCCGAGCAGCAGGCGATCGATGTAGTCGGGCGGCATCAGCACGTTGCTGTCGGCCATCACGACCCAGTCGTGACGCGCGGCGCGCCAGCCTTTGATCAGGTTGTTGAGCTTCGGGTTCGACGTGGCGTTGTCGCGGCCGATGAGCAGATGCGCCAGCACGCCGGGGTGCTCTGCGATCAGGCGGCGGATGACCGGAACGACTGGATCGTGCACGTCATCGCAGCACAGGATCAGTTCGTAGCTCGGATAGCTTAGCTTAAAGCCCGAGCGCAGCGTCAGCTCGTCGAGCGGGTCGAGACCGCGCACAGTGCGCAAGAGGCTCACCGGCGGACCGCCGGCGAAGCGCATGGGCGTTGGCCTGCTGCGCAGGCGGCGGGCGGCGAGCAGCGTGCTAACGAGATGGAGCAGCGTGGCGAGCAGTGCGAAGAGCGCACATGCCCAGGCGAACTCGGTCATCTGCAGCCTTCAGTTGCTTGCGCGGCGGGCGGCGTACGACCGTGATTTTTCTTGAGATTCGATGACAGCGGAATGACACTCGGCACGGCCAGATGGCCGCAGCGCCGGCATTAAGCATGCCGCAGCGCTATTGCGCAGGGGAGAGGTACTTCAGCGCCACGTTCGACAGCGCGCCACCCACCACACACGGGATACCGGCGTAGACCTGGCCCATGGCGCCGGCCGCAACGCAGCCCAGCGCGAATGCCGTCTGGCCCGCCTGCCCCCACCAGGCGAAGTCGCGGCTCGCTTCCGAGCCCTTCGTCTTGAGTACCTCGATGGAATCGAGCGCGTCCTTGCGGATGTGGGCAAGCTCGAACGTTTCGCAGGAACTCGATGATGTCCTTGAGCGAAACCTCCACCTCGGCCGGCTGATGCGGCAGCGACGTCTTGAGGTAGCCGAGCAGCTCGGGGTCGCGCGAGGCGTTCTGCGCCAGCGTCCATTTCACCATGCTGCCGATAGTGAGCTTCTCGACGTTGTTCTTTTCCTTCGACCAGGCGAGCGTGCGCACGAGGCGCTGAATGGGCTCGGACGACCCGGTTGCGAAGTAGTAGCCCCAGTTGGCGTCGATCGCTGATGGGGTTATCCAACGGCAAATCCCTCAGCACCGGCAGCTTGCCGTAGAGGTAGCGCTCGATGACGATGCGCCGAGCCGGCATGCGCTCGACGAATTTTCCCATCAGCTCCTTCCACTCGGAGAGGCCCGAATAGGCGATCGCCTTGACGACGACTACCTGGTCGGGTGGCGGCATGGGGAACATGTCGGACACGAGCTTCTCGGCTTTGTCGGGATTGGCGCCGATGACGCCGGCGATGAAGCCAACGTAGATGCCGGCCTGCTCGACATCTTTCAGAAGCCCGAGATCGCGCATGGCCTTGTAGGCCTCGGCGAGCCGGTCGGGCTCTGGGTTGTGGCGATACTCGTTGATCCACTGCAGTAGGATCTCGGGCTTGTTGAAGGGTGGCTTCTTCGGCTTACCCTTGGCGCCGACAGCGATGGGCACAAGCGCCAGCGCGATCGCTGCCAGCAGCAATGCCGCAAAACGCATGAAATGGCCCCACCGCGCGTTCACGTGCGCATTCCTGAAGTCCGACATTCAGCCTGCTTTCCCGGCTAAACCCCGAGCCGGGCCCGGACAGAAGAAAAGGCCGTATTGTCAATTTGATGGCAGAAGCCGGCAGCGGCCCCCAGCCTGGCGTTCACAATGTCAGGACGACCTTGCCGATATGGCTTTGCTCCATGCGCTCGTGCGCCTTGGCGGCCTCGGCCAGGGGGTAGGTAGCGTCGATGACGATGCGGATGCGCCCGTCCGCAATGAGCGGCAGCACCTTCTCCTCGACCGCGCGCGCGATGGCCGCCTTCACCTCGGCGGAGCGAATGCGAAGCGTCGATCCGGTGAGCGTCAGCCGCTTCAGCATGACGCGCATCATGTCGATCGTGACCTTCGATCCACGCTGGAAGGCAATGTTGACGAGCCGCCCGTCGTCGGCGAGCGAGCGGATGTTGCGCTCGACGTAGTCGGCGCCGACGATGTCGAGGATGACGTTGACGCCTTTGCCCGCGGTCACGGCCTTCACAACCTCGACGAAATCCTCCGTGTTGTAATTGATGGCGCGCGTGGCCCCGAGCTTGCGGCATGCTTCACACTTTTCCGCCGAGCCGGCGGTCGCGATCACGTGCGCGCCGAACACGTGCGCGAGCTGGATCGCGGCGACGCCGATGCCGCTCGTGCCGCCGTGCATCAGGAACCAGTCGCCGCTTTTCAGGCCGCCGCGCTCGAACACGTTGTGCCAGACGGTAAAGAAACCTTCGGGGATCGCCGCGGCTTCCGTCATTGAGATGTTCGCCGGCACCGGCAAACAGACGCTCTCGGCGGCGACGCAATACTCGGCGTAGCCGCCGCCGTTGACCAGGGCCATGACGCGGTCGCCCTCCTTGAAGCGGCGTGCACCCACACCCAGCGCCGCAACCGTGCCCGCCACCTCGAGCCCGGGGATTTCCGAGTGCCCCTTGGGCGCGGGGTAATTGCCCTGGCGCTGCATGATGTCTGGCCGGTTGATCCCGGCCGCCGCGACCTTGATCAGCACCTCGCCCGCGGCCGGCACCGGCACGGCCATCGTCACCGGGCGCAGCACCTCCGGGGCGTCCCCCTTGTCCGCGATGGCGATGGCGGTCATGGTGGCAGGCGGCGTCGGCATCGCTGTTGGTGCTCCCTGGCGAGTGTGCGCGCACTGATGCCCGAGCAGGCCGGCGGAGACAAGCACCGGTCGAAGCGTCCGCATCTTGCGCGGGCACCGAGCCTGTCGCAGAGCCCCCTCGCGGCATGCGCGACAATGAGGAGAGGCCGATGGACTGGGACGAGGTCAGGGCCAAGCCGAAACCCGGCGCGGCGATCGGTGAAAATCTCGAGACGCTTTCGGTGGCGGAGCTCGAGGCGCGCATCGCCGAGCTCGAACGTGAGATTGCGCGTGTCAAAACGGAACTCGAGGCCAGGCGGCGGCACGAGGATGCGGCGAGCGCGCTGTTCAAGCGTTAATTACGCCCGCGAATTTTCGCTCGCACCTTACGCTGGACGCTGTGCTCTCGCGAGCCCATTCCAGCGTCCGCAATCGTAACCGCGGCCCTGTTTGCGCGCCATTCGCGATTAACCGTTTATTAGGGTTAGGGGGGTAACGTCCCGTTATCCAGTCTTCTGGATCCTGAGTGGCACCTGCCGCTCTGTTTGACGCCTCCCTGTTGACTTCAGAGCCGCTTCACAGCGGCTCTTTTTTTGCATCAACAAATCTGTGTGCTCAACGCCCCGCTTTTGGCCATCTTGTTAACGATAGCTTGGCAGGCTGAGTGCATGGTAAAAGTATCGGCATGTAGAACGAGTGTGTCAGATCGGGTCATGAGCAACGGTTCGCGCGTCGGAAGCAGCATCTCACCGAGCAACGTTACCGTTTCCTTCGGGGAGCGGTATCAAGCCTCAGAGCAATTCGATCTCGTCTTCAAGGAGGGCATGGCGCTGGTTGAGCGCACGGCGTCCTATCTTGAGGGCCCGGGCCGCGCCGAAGCAAAGCGCTTGGGCGCCCCCGCCAACGTCCTCTATGCCTCCGAGAGCATGCGCCTTACGACGCGGCTCCTGGACCTTGCGTCGTGGCTCCTCATCCGCCGCGCGCTGAAGGAAGGCGAGATCAGCGAGACGGAAGCGCAGAAGAAGCGCTCCAGCGTCTCCCTACATGGCCCCGCGAAGCCCTCTCACGTCCAGGGCTACGACTTGCTACCCCAGGGCATGCGCGACCTCATCGCCGAGAGCTACGCGCTGCACGACCGCATCGTGCGCCTCGACCGCGCCTTGAGCGTCAGGCTCGAGGAAGGGAGCGCCGAGCCGATGCTCGCCAATCCCGTCGGCATGCAGATGGACCGCCTGCGCGTCGCCTTTAGCAGCTAGACGCACGCGTCTCCAGGTTGCCTGTAAATCAAAAAGCCCGGCCAATGGCCGGGCTTCTTCACGTCCTGGAGAGCTGTGCATGCGCGCTAGGCGCGGCTTTAGAACATGCCCTCGAACTTCTTCTTGAAGCGCGACAGTCGGCCACCGCGGTCGGTCAGGCGCTGGTCGCCGCCAGTCCATGCCGGATGCGAGGTCGGATCGATGTCAAGGTGGATCTCGTCGCCTTCCTTGCCGTAGGTCGAATAGGTGATGAACTCCGTACCATCGGTCATGACGACCTTGATCTGATGGTAGTTGGGGTGCAGGTCCGGCGTCGTCTTCATGGGCTGCTCGCAAATTCGGCTGATTTGAAGCGGCCTCTATAGTCGAGATGCGGCGCCGGCACAAGGCGGCCGGGAAAGCGGCACCGTCGGCTCCCAAAATCCGCGTCCCCATGCCACTTGAGCGGCCCCGGACCCTCAGGCATGGTCCCTCGATAGGCGCCCGCCCGGCAGCCTATCGGTTAAGAAACGAGCACCCGAGACTTGATCCGCTCATCGCAAGCGCCCGACGACGATGGCACTCCGTCCGCTACTGACGAGCGGTCGCACGACGCTCAAGCGTCGCTGCGACCGGTGAAGGCGCTGCTCCCCTATCTCACCCGCTACAAGCGCAAGCTCACGCTCGCGGGCATCTCGCTCATCGTCAGCGCTGTCGCCATGCTGATTGTGCCGATGGCGGTGCGCCGCGTGATCGACCTCGGCTTCGGCTCCAAGGACGGTCTCTTCGTCGACCACTATTTCGCTATGCTGGTCGTGATCGGCTTCGTTCTCGCCGTCGCCAGCGCCGCCCGCTTCTACTACGTGAACTGGCTCGGCGAACGCGTCGTCGCGGATTTGCGCAGCGACATCTTCCAGCACATCGCCACGCTGGGCCCGACCTTCTTTGAACGCGCACATTCGGGCGAGCTGATGAGCCGCCTCACCGCCGATACGACGCAGATGAAGGCGATCGCAGGCTCCTCGCTCTCGCAATCGCTGCGCAGCCTCATCATGCTCGTCGGCGCCCTCGTGATGATGTTCGTGACGAGTCCGCGCCTGTCGCTGCTGGTGCTACTCGCCATCCCCGCTGTGGTGCTGCCGCTCATCGCCTTCGGCCGCTGGGTACGCAAACTATCGCGGCGCGCGCAGGACACGCTCGCGGCAGCTTCCGCCTACGCCGCCGAGAACCTGAGCGCCGTGCGCACCATGCAGGCCTTCGCCTACGAGACGACAGCCGCGAAGCGCTACCGCACCGCGGTCGAGCGCTCGTTCGGGGCCGCCAAGGAGCGCATGAAGGCGCGTGCCGTGCTTACCGCACTAGTGATGTTCCTCGCCGTCGCGAGCGTCACCGGCGTCCTATGGTTCGGCGCCTCCTCCGTTATCGCCGGCAATCTCTCCGGCGGACGCCTCGGACAGTTCGTGCTCTACGCCGTGTTCGCCGCCGCCGCATTCGTTCAGCTCTCTGAGGTGTGGGGTGAGATGGCGCAAGCCGCGGGCGCGGCCGAAAGGCTGGGTGAACTCCTGCAGATCCGCCCCGACATCCGCACTCCCGCCGACCCGGTGCCGCTGCCGGTGCCGCCGCGCGGCGAGATCGAGTTCAAGAACGTGCGCTTCGCCTACCCCGATCGCGCCGGCACCGCCGTGCTCAACGGCGTGTCGTTCCGCGTCAGACCGGGCGAGACGGTTGCCCTCGTGGGCGCCTCCGGCGCCGGTAAGTCGACTATCTTCAATTTGCTGTTGCGGTTCTTCGATCCCGTATCGGGCGAGGTGCGTGTCGACGGCGTACGCACGGCCGATGCCGACCTCACCGCGTTGCGCGCGCGCACCGCGCTCGTGCCGCAGGACGTGGCGCTCTTCGCCGACACCATCGCCGACAACATCCGCTACGGCGACCCGGCGGAGAACTTCGAAGCCGTGAAGCGGGCGGCGACCGCCGCGCAGGCCGACGATTTCATCCGGGCGCTGCCCGGGGGCTACGACACTCTGCTCGGCGAGCGCGGCTTCACGCTGTCGGGCGGCCAGCGCCAGCGGATCGCGCTCGCCCGCGCCCTCCTCAAGGACGCACCCATCCTCCTCCTCGACGAGGCGACGAGCGCGCTCGACGCCGAGAGCGAGGCCCAGGTGCAGCGCGCGCTAGAGCGCGTCATGCGCGGGCGCACGACACTCGTGATCGCTCATCGGCTCGCGACTGTGCAGAGGGCCGACCGCATCCTCGTGATGAGCGAGGGCCGCATTGTCGAAGAAGGTACCCACGCGGAGCTTATCGCCAAGGGCGGCCTTTACGCCCGGCTCGCGGAGATGCAGTTCGCGGCGGACGCCGCGGCATAGCCCCGTCAACCTTCCCATCGCCTGAGGCCCCATAACAACCAAGATTTGCGCAACAATCCCGTCTGTCTCGACCGGATGTTAAGGTAGAACGAGGCATAAGGCTTGGCGGGATAGCGCCCGCCGGAGCGCGCCTCCACCCTTCCGGACCGGAACAACGATAGAATCGCCGGGGAGATACCTGCCCATGGAAACCGATCTCGAGAGCGCCGCCTGGAAGGGCGAGCCGGCCGCCAATGCCACGCCGCTCTGGGTCTGGCTCATAGTGCTCGCGCTCGGCGTGCTCGCGATCTATGCCGGCTACGAGGCCCTCGGGCGCAACCAGCTCTATCAAGAGGCGGAGGCTTCGCGCGCCGCGCTGGCGCGCGACAAGGATCGCCTGCAAGCGAACGCCAACGACCTCAACCGGCAGCTCGACGAAGCCAACAAGCGCACCGAGGCGACGGAAGCTGCGCTCAAGCAATCGCGCGCCGACACGGCAGTCGCGTCCGGCCAGATCAACAACCTACAGGGCCAGGTGACCAAGCTGCAGGGCCAGGTGACCGACCTGCAGGGCAAGGCGGCGACGCTCGAAGGCGCGGCGGCGACGACGGATGCCAAGACAAAGCAGGCGACGACCGAGCTTCAGGCTGAGGTTGACAGCCTGAAGGCCCAGCTTGCGGAAGCGCAAAAGCAGCTCTCAGCGGCACGCACGCAGCAAACACCGAGCCCGCCGGCCGCCGCGCCGTCGCCCTGACCGGCGGCGGCTACCGGTTCGTGAGCTTGAGCTCGATGCGGCGATTGCGCTGCAGGCTCGCCTCGTCCTTGCCAAGCTCCAGGGGTTGGAACTCGCCGTGACCCGCCGCAACGAGCCGCTCCGGCGATACCCCGCGCCCGATCAGGTAGCGCACCACCGCGATCGCGCGCGCCGTTGACAGCTCCCAGTTCGATGGGAACGTCGGCGACGCGATCGGACGGATGTCGGTGTGGCCGTCGACCTGCAGCGCCCAGTCGATCTCCTTGGGGATCTGATGCTCGAGCTCGACGATGGCCGCAGCGAGCTGGTCCATCGCGGCGAGGCCCTCGGGTGTGAGCTGGTTTGACCCGGAGGGAAACAGCACCTCGGACTCAAACACGAAGCGGTCACCCACGACGCGGATGTCCTTGCGGTTCTTCAGAAGCTCGCGCAGGCGTCCGAAGAAGTCGGAGCGGTAACGCTGCAGCTCCTGCACTTGACGCGCCAGCGCCGCGTTGAGCCGCGAGCCCAGGTCCTTGATGCGCGACTGGCTCTCCTGGTCCTTCTTCTCAGATGCTTGCAGCGCGTCGTTCAAGGCGGCGATCTGCCGGCGCAGCGCCAGAAGCTGCTGGTTCAGGAGGTCGACCTTGGCCAGCGCCTCGTTAGAGATGTTCTTCTGGCTTTCGAGATCGGCGGTGAGGCCCGCAATGCGCGCCTGCGCCGACTTCGCCAACTCGTCGCCCGACAGCGCGCTGCCCGACAGCTTGGAATTTTCGTCCTTTAACGCGGCAAGGCTTGCCTGCAGCGCAGCCAACTCATCCTCGGCCGACTTGCCCTTGCCCTTCTCGAGCGCCAAGAGATTCGTTAGCTCGGTGATCTGCAGCGTGAGCTTCTTGAGCGCGGTGTCCTTGCCGCTAGCCTCCTGGCTCGCGAAGTACTGTGCCAGCATGAAGATCGACATGAGGAACGTGACGACGAGAAGCAGCGTCGACAGCACGTCGACGTAGCCGGGCCAGAACTCGGCGTACTCTCCCCCGCGCCGGTTGCGACCGCGCGCCATGGGCTAGCCCCGGCGCTTCATGTTGGTTGCAAGCTCGCGTAGCGCGTTCGCGACCTCCGACTGTTGC
Organism: uncultured Alphaproteobacteria bacterium; assembly: GCA_963726555.1. GTDB lineage: Bacteria > Pseudomonadota > Alphaproteobacteria > Rhizobiales > Hyphomicrobiaceae > Hyphomicrobium_A. Next base: position 323,775 of record CAVSCT010000005.1, read on the forward strand.
GCGGCCTGCTCATCGACCCACTCGCGCACCACCTTTTGCTCGGCGCGCATCTGCGTGACAAGCTGGTTGACGCCGCGCGCAAGGTCGCGGATCTGCTCCTCGTTGTGAGGGGGCGCAGCCACCGCGCTGCCGCCCGGCTGTTCGCCGAGACGATTGGAAAGATTCTCCACTGCGCGCTGCATGTGCAGAATCGCCGTCGAGAGCTGGCGGTTGACGTGGTCGGAGGAGACGTTGCCGGCGGGGCCGAGCTCGGTGATGCCCGACAACCATTCCTCGAGCTCGTTGTAGAAGCGGTTGTGCGCGTGGCCCGCCTGCAGCTCGAGGAAGCCCAGGATCAGCGAGCCGGCGAGACCCAACAGCGAAGACGAGAACGCTGTGCCCATGCCCTTGAGCGGCGCGGAGAGACCAGCTTTCAAATCCGAGAACATCGTGACGTTGTCGGCGGCATTGGTGTCGATGGCGTCGATGGCGCCGCCGACCGAGGAAATGGTCAGCAGCAGGCCCCAGAAGGTGCCGAGCAGTCCGAGGAACACGAGCAGGCCCACGAGATAGCGGCCAGTGTCGCGCGCCTCGTCGAGACGCGAGCCGATCGTATCCATGATCGAGCGCGTCGACGTGGTCGACAGCGACAGCACGCCAGTTCGATCGCGCAGAAGTGCCGACATGGGCGCGAGCAGGATCGGCTGATGCGAGATAGCGAGGCCCGGGTCGGCAATGCGGAAAGCGTTGACCCAGCGGATCTCCGGATAGAGCCGGGTCACCTGCCGGAAGGCGTAGATGATGCCGAGGAACAGCACGCCGAGGATGAGGCCGTTGAGCCCCGGATTGTTCATGAAGGAGGAGAAGAGCTGCTTGTGCAGGATCGCCGTCAGGAAGGCGACGAGCGTCAGGAAGATGAGCATGCGGATCAGGAACACGCCCGGCGGCGTCAGCGTCCGATGCGCGAGCGGGGACGTCGCAAGCTCCGACTGTCGCGTTCTGGCCATATCTGTCTCCGCTCCCCACCGCATTCCGGTCACGGCAAGAGTACCCGTAGCCTTTGCCAGTACAAATCGGCAAGATCGTGCCCGATGGCCGCCATCGGCGGCGGCATCCGGCCGTAGCGTTAAGCTCGCGCCGCACCTGGGGCGATCAGGCCCAAAAGTCCCTTTTGCAGCGTGGCGTTGGTCGCCAGGACCTCCGAGCTATCGAGCATGGTGGCGCCGCCGGAAAAATCCGTGACTACGCCGCCCGCCTCGCGGACGAGCACGATGCCGGCCGCCATGTCCCAGGGGCGGATGCCGCGTTCCCAGTAAGCATCGAAGCGCCCCGCCGCGGTCCAGGCGAGGTCGAGCGCAGCCGACCCCGTGCGGCGCACGCCGGCGACCTCCTTCATCACGCCCGGTAGCTCCTTGAGGAAACGCTGGTCGGGCCGGCCAAGGTGCGGAATGCCGATGGTGATCAGCGCGTCGGACACGTTCTTGCGCGCGGCAACGCGTAGGCGGCGGCGATCGTTAACGTAGGCGCCCTTGCCCTTCTCGGCAGTGAACAGCTCGTCCGAGATCGGGTTGTAGACGACGCCGGCGACGAGTTGGCCCTCGCGCTCGAGCCCGATGGAGATGGCGAACAGCGGAACGCCGTGCAGGAAGTTCGTGGTGCCGTCGAGCGGATCGACGATCCAGCGATGCGAGTTGTCGACGCCGGATACCTCGCCGCGCTCTTCCATCAGGAAGCCGTAGCCGGGGCGCGCCTTCTCCAGCTCGCGATAGATGATATCCTCGGCCTTGTGGTCGGCGGCGGACACGAAGTTGCCAGGGCCCTTCACCGAGACCTGCAGGTTCTCGACCTCGCCGAAATCGCGCGTAAGGCTGCGCCCCGCCTTGCGCGCGGCGTTGATCATGATGTTCATCAGGGCGGTGGCGGGCATGGTGCGAGTGTCTTTTCGGGAGAGGGGCCGCGGGCGAGGAAGAGGTGGCGCAAGCGGTGCGGCGCATTCGCTGGGGCCCGACTAACCCCTTCGCTCCGCGCTGGCAAGGCGAATGCTTGCCTTCCCTAGAAGAGCCCGGCTTTCTCGCGCCATTCGTCGGCGGCTTTCTCGGCGAGGGCGCGCTTGTCCTTCGGGAGCTTGTCAACGAGCGCGTCGGCATCTGGATCCTTAATGCCGCCGGCCTTGGCGATGAGCCGCCACTTCGCCGCCTCGACCGGGTCCTTCTTGACGATGACGCCCTCCGAATAGGCGTAGGCGAGCCGGTTCTGCGCCGAAGCAAGTCCTGCCTGCGCCGCCGTCTTGAGGTAGGGGATGGCCTTGGGCTCATCGCGCGTCATGCCGAGCCCGCGCAGAAGCATCACCGCGTATTCGAGCTGCGCCGCTGCCATGCCCTGCTCGGCGGCCTTGCCCAACCAATAGGAGGCCTGCAGCGCGTCGTTGGGGACGCCCACGCCCTTCTGGTAGAGGCCGCCCAAGTCGTACTGCGCGGCAGCGATGCCCTTCTCCGCGGCGAAGCGGATGTGGTCGGCGGCGCGGTAGAAATTCTGCGGCTTGCCATCCCCTTTGATGAATAGGAGCCCGAGGTTGTAGTTGGCGAGCGGGTGGCCGGTGAGCGCCGCCTTCTCGAACAGCTCCGCGGCTTTGGCGCGGTCCTTCTTCACGCCGCGCCCTTCCGCGTAAAGCACGCCGAGCGAGAACGTCGCCTGGACGTCGCCCAGCTCGGCGCCGCGCGTGTACCACTTGGCGGCAAGCGCCTCGTCCTTGTTGACGCCGAGGCCTTCGGCATAGATGCGGCCGATGAGCGTGTGCGCCTGCGGCTCGTTGCGCTTGGCGCCCTCCTCGGCGAGCTTCAGCGCGGTGAGATATTGCCCCTGGTCAAAGGCGATGTAGGCGGCATCATCGCCCGATGGCGTTACCATCGTCTGCTGGCCGGGCTTTTGCGCCGGTGCGGGCGTCGCTAGCGGCGCGGGCAGAAGCTTTACGCCCTTGCCGGGCGACGTCTTGGGGATCGCGGTGTCTGGAATTTGCGGGGTTTCCTGCATCCACGAGCTCGTTTCGGCGCTTGCCGGCGCGGCAGCGAGCGCGAGCAACAGCCCAGCGGCAAGGTGGGGAAGCGTCCTCACGCCACGTCCTCCTCAACCGCAAGCGCGTGCGCGGCCTCCTTCGCCCAGCGCTCAAGCTCGCCCCCTGCCGGAGCTTTGAGCGCGACGAAGTCGGCGCCCCTGCGGGCCAGCCGCGCGCCATCCTCCACGGTGTCGACGTCGAAGGCAACGCACGGCGGCTCGAAGATCTCCGCCCACCAGGCGACGAGCTCAAGCTGGCGCGCGCGAGCAGATTGGCGGTCCTCGACGTGCGCGGGGATGCCGAAGCCGACGTAGTCGGCGCCGGCTTCGCCGAGCGTCATGGCGTCGTCGCGCAGCCGGCCGGCGTCGGCGCCGACGATGAAACGGCCGCCAAGTATCTCACGCGCTTCCCCGTAGCGCGCGACGATGTCCTTGCTCCAGGGAAGGTGCACACCGTCGGCGCGCAGTGTGCGCGCGAGCGCGGCGTCGGCTTCGATGAGCGCGGCAATGCCGCGTGCCTGCGCCAGGTCGACGAGCGGCTTTGCGCGCCCCGCGTCGAGCGACGAACCATCAGCAGCAATGAGAAGCGCCGCGATGGGCGCGGAGGCGAGCAGCGTCCCGGCCGCCGCCGGCACGATGCCAGCCGCGACGACGACGTAGAGCCTTGCCTCGAGCTCTCGCCCCATGGCGCTACCCCCAAACCCACAGATCACAGCCCGCTTGCCTATCAAACCGCAATGGGGCGGAAAAGCGACCCTCGAAATCGGATGCTGTGACGCAGTTGCGTCCGGTGCCACCGGCGCTCGCAGTCGGCTCGACGAAAGATTCCGGTTGGATGGTCAGGCCGAGGTGAACGTCGCTCATGAAATTTGCCTCGTATTCGCACCCCCTTCTCCGCAATCTTGGATCGATTTCCGCCGGCGCGAGCAGCGCAATCGCACCCCTCGACCGATCTTGGAACGAATGGCAGCACCGGCGCCACACCATAGGCAGCGGTTCCCCCCAATTCGTCGTACGACTTTGGTATGTTTTGTGGGTCGCGCGCCGCCTCCGAAACAAGGGAGCAGCGGCCCAAATAGGGGACATCGAACATGGCACAGCCCATCACTGCAGCAGATATCGAAGCCCGTCTCACGGCCACCCGGCAGCTCATAACCGAGAAGTGGGGCTGGTTCCTCACCCTCGGCATCGTCCTCATCGTGATCGGGCTCGCGGCCATCGCCTTCCCGTTTGTATCCACCATTGCCGCCAAGATTATGCTCGGCTGGCTGTTCCTCATCGGCGGCGTCGTCATGATCCTGCACGCCTTCTCCGCCCCCGGCTGGAGGGGCTTCATCTGGGAGCTCCTGGTCGGCATCCTCTACCTCGTCGCCGGCGCCTACCTCTCCTTTTTCCCGCTGACCGGCCTCATCACGCTCGCGTTGCTGCTCGCGGTGCTGTTCCTCGCCGAGGGCATCGCCGAGGTCATCATGGCCTTCCAGGTGCGCCCGCACGAGGGCTGGGTTTGGTTGCTGCTCAGCGGCATCGCCGCGCTCGCGGTCGGCGTGATGATCGGCATGGACCTGCCGGGCTCGGCCACGTGGGCGCTCGGCCTGCTCGTCGGCATCAACCTGCTCTTCTCGGGCTGGAGCTACGTTTTCCTCGCGCTCGCTGGCCGCAAGGCGCATGAGCGTATCGCCGGGCGCACTGCTTAAGTCTTGTCCGATTATTTAACGGCTTGAGGAGTAATGAGAGACGGACCGGCGGAACACCTTTGGCTCCGCCGGTCGTGGGGCTCTCTTCAAGGTAGTTGCGTCATGCAAATCTTGGCGTTGTGCTCGATCTCGGCGCTCGGCGGCTCGCTCATCCTCAACGCGGCAGGCACTTCGGTGGCAGTCGATGCGCAGGCCGAGGACGAGGCGCCTGCAAACATCATCGCCGCGCAGATCCGCAAGCAAGGCTTCGTCTGCGACAATCCCGAGCGCGCGGTGCGGGACAAGGATCTCTCCAAGCCCGACCTGCCGGTGTGGATCGTGAACTGCGGGAACGCGACCTATCGCGTACGCTTGGTGGGCGACATGACCGACCGCGTCGAGAAGATCAACAACGACAACAAATGAACCTCGGAGCGCGCGCGACCTACGTGCGCCAGGGATGCGCCGGCAGATCGCTGACGCCGACCACCTTGACGCCCGCTTGCGCCACCGCGTGATCATTCTCGACGGTGGAGCCGCTGACGCCGATGGCACCTACGAGCACGCCGTCCTCATCCACGATCGGCAGCCCGCCTGGGAACGTGATCAACCCATCGTTCGAATGTTCGATCGCGTAGAGCGGTTTGCCCGGCTGTGACAGCTTGCCGATCTCGCCCGTCGGCATGCCGAAGAACACCGCCGTCTTCGCCTTCTTAATGGCGATGTCGATGGAGCCTACCCAGGCGTCGTCCATGCGCAGGAACGCCTTGAGGTTGGCGCCGGAATCGACGACGGCAATGCACATCTGCGTCTCGATCTTGATCGCGTGCTTGCGCGCTGCCTCGATCGCCGCGAGGGCACTTTCCATGGTGACGTGCATTGCTTGTCTCCGCTGCTCCGGTGTCGGGGGATATGTAGCGCGCCATGAGGTTTGCAGAAGCGGGTAAACAACTGCCCTATTGCCGCATCGAAGCGGTTCCCCAACCCCGAAGGGCGATTGAGACCGGCCGAGCCCGGCAGCTTCAGGCGGCCTTCTCCTGCTGCACGTTCCACTTGCCGAGGGCCGCCAGCGAGTTCATGCGCGCGCGATGCGTGAAGGCGCGCTGCCCCGCCGCCACGTTCTCGGTCTTGCCGCCCCAGGCCTTCAACGCCGCCGCCTGCAGCGCACGGCCGTAGGAGAACGTTAGCTTCCAAGGGGTCCCTCCGATCTCGTTCATGAGCGAGAGGTTCTGCGTCGCCTGCTCGTCCGACTGCCCCCCCGATAGGAACGCAATTCCAGGGACCGCGGCGGGTACCGTTGCCCTCAGACATTTCACGGTCAGCTCCGCGACCTGCTCAGGACTTGCCTGCCTGGCGCACTTCTGTCCCGCGATCACCATGTTGGGTTTCAGAATGATGCCGTCGAGCGCGACGCGCGCGTCATAAAGTTCGCGGAACACCGTGCGCTGCGTCCACTCCGTCACCTCATAGCAGCGGTCGATGTCGTGGCCTGCGTGTGCGCCATCCATCAGCACCTCAGGCTCGACGATAGGCACGATGCCGGCCTCCTGGCACAGCGCGGCGTAGCGGGCGAGCGCGTGCGCGTTCGCCTTGATGCAGTTCCACGTCGGCGTGCCGTCGGCAATCGTGATCACGGCGCGCCACTTGGCGAAGCGCGCGCCGAGCTTGTAGTACCCTGCAAGACGCTCGCGCAGGCTGTCGAGGCCTTCCGTCACCTGCTCGATCGTCGCGGTCGGGCCCGCGAGTGTCTTGGCGCCGGCGTCCACCTTGATGCCGGGGATGGCGCCCGACGCCTTGATGACATCGACGAGCGGCGTGCCGTCCTTGGCCTTCTGGCGGATGGTCTCGTCGTAGAGGATGACGCCGGAGACGTAGTTCTTCATGCCCTCGCCGGCGCGGAACAGCATCTCGCGGTAGTCGCGGCGGGTGTCGTCTGTCGAGATCACGCCGATGGAGTCGAACCGCTTCTTGATCGTACCGGAGCTCTCGTCCGCGGCGAGCACCCCCTTGCCCGGGGCGACCATGGCGTTGGCGATGTCGGCAAGCTTCTCAGTCATGGGACGACCTCGTTTCGGGGAGTGCCGGAACAACTCGCGGAACCGGGTGCAGGACTTAGCGCCAATTTGCCGGCTGTTCCAGGGGTCAGCTTTCGCGATCCCGCCCCGGAAACCTTCAAAGCCCCGCGCTCTTTCGCAAAGACACGCAGCGTGCATTAATGTTCCCGACATCGTAATGGCAAAATGGCGGGCGATGCTAAGGACCTCGCACGAAGGGGAGACGGGAACGATGATCGCTAACGCCACACGCAAGGGGCTGCTTGTCCTGGCCGCCGCCATCTTGGGAGCCGCGGCGACGCCCGCGCTTGCCGAGACGCTCTCCTTCAAGGCCGACATCCTGCCCATCGCTGGCACCAGCAGCAAGGCGAGCGGCGTGCTCACAGCCGAGTACGACACTGCGAGCAAGAAGCTGACCTGGCACGGCTCCTACAAGGGCATCGGGACGTACGCGATCTCGGCCGTGCTGCACGGGCCGCAGCCGGGGCGCCCCGGCGCGGTTGTGAAGCTGCGCAACATCGACAGCCCCTTCGAGGGCACAGCGATCATCGCGGATGCGCAGGCGAGCGATCTCCAAGCCGGCAACTGGTACATCCTGATCCGCACTGCGGCCGCCCCCAATGGCGAGCTGCGCGGCCAGCTCGTCCGCAATTAGTCGCCCTCAGAACAGCCGCCGCTGCAGGAACGCCGCGTAGCTCTCGTTTTCCGCAGCCTCCAGACCCAGATCGCGCAACGCCTGCTTGGCAGCGTCGGCCTCGGGCGCCTCGATGGCGACCGTATGCAGCCGCTCCTCGCCGATCTCTAGCTGGCAGAACTCCGCTTCGCAATTGCCTAGGTCAAACAGTGTGCGGCGCTTGTCGACGCCGATCGTCGCCAGCGCGTGCTGCCCCGATACGAGCGCCAACAGCGCGTCCTCGGTCAGCTCCGCCTCCTCCCCGAGATCGATGTCGAGACCGAGCGGCGGAAAGACGAAGCTTTCCACGTCCTCCGACGACACAGGGAATTTCTCGGCGAGGATCGGCTCCCACTGCTCCAGCATCTCCAGCCGCGCCCGCAAGCCCTTCACCTGCAGGTGCTTGCCGCGAATCTTGACGTTGGATTCGATGTTGAGGCGCGTCACGATGTAGGTCTCGCGGCTGGGCGGGTGCTCCTTGGCCGTCGCGAGTGCCTCCATCTTGCGCTTCACAGGCGCAAGGTTCGTCCCAAACGCGCGGAACTCGAAGCGGGTGTCACCCTGGTATTTCATGGCCGCCCTTTTCTGGTTTGTCGGCGCAACGGCGCCGAGCCGACGCCGGTTCCCCGCTATGCCACTAGGCCTTGAAGTGCTCCAGCGCGACGAGCGCCTCGTCGATATCGAGCGCGCTATGATCGGCCGAAATTTGAAAGCGGATCTCCTCCTCGCCCTTCGGCACCACCGGATAATTGAGCCCCGTCGCCAGAATGCCGTGCGCGCGCAAGTGCGCAACGAGGCGTGCGGTGCGGGCGCTATCGCGCACGAGCAGCGGCACGACCGGGTGCTCGCCCGCAACCGTCTCCAAACCGAGCCGCGACAGGCCTCCGCGGAAGCCCGCAGTCATCGACCGCAGATGATCGAGCGCGGCTATGCCTTCCAGGCTGTCGACGAACTCGACGGCGACGAGAGCGGCCTCGGCCTCGGCCGGCGTGATCGGGTTGGAATAGATGTAGAACGGGGAAGTCTCGCGCAGGTAGCCGACGATTGCCGCGCTTGCCACGACGTAACCGCCGTTGACCCCGAAGGCCTTGCCGAGCGTGCCGACGAGCACGTCGCCGGGCCCGCTGCCCGTGATCTCCTCGGTGCCGCGGCCCGTCCGACCGAAGCCGCCGACGCCGTGGGAATCGTCGACCACGAGGATCACGTTCTCGGTAAACACCGCATCGAACTCGGCGATGAGCCTCGCGATCGCGTCGAGCGGCGCGTGGTCGCCGCGCATGCTGAACACACCGTCGGTGACGACGATCGCGCGCGCGCACGTCTTGGCGACGGCGGCGAGGTGGCGCTCGAGTTCGTCGAGATCGAGGTGGCGATAGACGCGCTTCTCCGCGGGCCGTGCCAGCGCAACTGCGTTGATGATGCAGTTATGGTTGAGCGCGTCGCTGATGACGGCGGTGCGGTCGGTGATGAGCTGCGGCAGCACGCCCATGACGGTGGCATAGGCCGAGCTGAACAGCATGGCGGCCTCCCGGCCGTGGAACCTCGCCAGCCGACGCTCGAGCGCGACGTGCGGCGCCCACGTGCCGCTGATGAAGCGCACCGCACCCGGCCCCGTGCCGTAGCGGCGCACGGCCTCCTCCTCGGCGGCGAGCACGCGCGCGTTGAGCGAGAGCCCGAGGTAGCTGTTGGAGTTCATGCGCAGGTAGGGCTTGTCGCCGCCGCCCTCGATGAGAAAGCGCGGGCCCTTGCCGTTGGCCGGTGGCAGCACCGCGCGCGTGACCGCCTCCACGCCCTTGAGCCGGCCGGAGGCACGCAGCTCGTCCACGCGCGCTTCCAGTATGGGCGTCAGTCTGTTCGTCGGCATCGCGGGCTCCCGCTATCGGCTGCGCGCGGCAGCGAGCTTGCTTCTGAGCCGCGCCAGCATGTCGGTCGTCATGGCCTCGAGATCGTAGCGCGGGGCGAAACCCCAGTCGGCGTGCGCGGCGCTGTCGTCCAGCGAGCGCGGCCAACTGTCGGCGATGGCCTGGCGCACGGGGTCGACCTCGTAATCGACCGCGAAGCCCGGCACCTGCCGCGCGATTGCCGCAGCGATCTCGGCCGGCGTCACGCTCATCGCAGTGACGTTGTAGGCGTTGCGGTAGCGCAGGCTGCCGCTGTCCGCAGCCATAAGGTCCATCATCGCTCCGATAGCGTCCGGCATGTACATCATGTCGAGGCGCGTCTCGGCCGAGAGGAAGCACGTGTACCGGCCGTAGCGCACGGCGTGATAGAACATCTCGACCGCGTAGTCGGTCGTGCCGCCGCCTGGCGCCGCGACGTACGAGATGAGCCCCGGCAGCCTCAAGCCGCGCGTATCGATGCCGAAGCGGTGAGCGTAGTAATCGCACAACAGCTCGCCAGCGACCTTGGTAACGCCGTAGATCGTCGTCGGCCGCTGCACGGTCACCTGGGGCGTTGCATCGCGCGGCGTGGTCGGCCCGAAGGCGCCGATGGAGCTCGGGAAGAACACCTGGCAGCCGTAGCCGCGCGCCACCTCCAGCACATTGTAGAGGCCGCTCATGTTGACGCTCCAGGCGAGCTGGGGCGCGGCCTCGGCGGAGGCGGAGAGTAGCGCGGCGAGGTGATAGATCGTGCCGACGTCGTAGCGGCGCACCGCCTCGTGCAATTGATGCGGCTCGGTGCAGTCGAGGTGGCCGTAGGGAGCAACTGCCGCGGCGCCGCTGGGGGGAAGCACCTTCAGGTCGGTCGCGATGACGTTGTCGGCGCCGTGACGCGCGCGCAACGCCGGGACGAGCTCGGCACCGATCTGCCCCAGCGCGCCGGTCACCAGGATCGTTGGCATGAAACCCTCTTTAGCGGGCGCGGCGCTACCGCGATCCTTAACCGTAATAGCTGCGGTACCAGGCAATGAATCGTGCGATGCCGTCCTCGATCGGGGTCGCCGGCTTGAAGCCGACATCGGCCACGAGTGCGTCGACGTTGGCATACGTTTTCGGCACATCGCCGGGTTGCAGCGGCAGAAAATTCTTCTTGGCCTCCCGGCCCAGTGCTTTCTCGATGCAGGCGATGAAGTGCATCAGGTCTACGGGATTGTTGTTGCCGATGTTGTAGATCCGGTAGGGCGCGTTCGAGGTTGCCGGGTCGGGCCGCTCGCCGCTCCAATCGGGGTCGGGCGTCGCTACCCTGTCGGCCGTGCGCACCACGCCTTCGACGATGTCGTCGATGTAGGTGAAGTCGCGCGCGTGGTGGCCCTCGTTGAACACGTCGATCGGCTCGCCGGCGAGGATCTTGCGCGTGAACAGGAACAGCGCCATGTCCGGCCGGCCCCACGGACCGTACACCGTGAAGAAGCGCAGGCCGGTCACCGGCAGGCGGTAGAGGTGCGCGTACGTGTGCGCCATCAGCTCGTTCGCCTTCTTGGAGGCGGCGTAGAGGCTCAACGGATGATCGACGTTCTGGTGCACGCTGAACGGCAGCGCCGTGTTGGCGCCGTAGACGGAGCTCGACGAGGCGAACACCAGGTGCTCGACGCCGTTGTGGCGGCAGCCTTCGAGCACGTTGAGGATGCCGACGATGTTTGAATCGATGTAGGCGTGCGGGTTTTCGAGCGAATAGCGCACGCCCGCCTGCGCGGCGAGGTGGATGACACGCTGCGGGCGCGTCCTCGGCGAACAGCTCCTCCATGCCCTTGCGGTCGACGAGATCGAGCTTGTGGAAGGAGAACCCGTTGCGGCCCTCGAGCTGCTCGAGGCGCGCCTCCTTCAGCCTGCACGTCGTAGTAGCTGTTGAGATTGTCGAGACCGATCACCTCGTCGCCGCGGCCGAGCAGCGCCTTCGCGGTGTGGAAACCGATGAAGCCCGCGGCGCCGGTAACGAGGAATTTCATTTGTCTTAACCTTGCGGAAAACTGTGCTTTCCGGCCGCGGCTCGGCGCCTAACGTGGCTGATCTCAGGGCCGCCGCTAAGTGATACTGGCGCGCGTGTCAAGGAGCCGCGATCGGTAGCGCCGGGCACGATGTTGCGAGGGTGCGCCCAAGCGGATAGATTGCGGCCCCCACCCGAGAGCAATCGTGGGCTTGCCTGCGGTTTCAGTTGCCGCACGCGGTGCGACGCTTTCGGCTCTCCCTGGCTCACGTTCGACCCCGCCGGAATTCCGCCCCAAGGGCACTCCATTGCAGACGCCAGTTCGAAACGCCAGCTTCGAGACACAATCACGGGGAGGACTATAAGCGTGCTGAAAGGTGTGGCCGAAACGGCCCCCATAGATCAAATCGCGGACTACTTCGGCGAAATGGTGCGGGTGTGTGCCGGCGCCCGCGTCAACGACGGCGACGGCCGCCCCATGGGACTGCAGGCGGGGTTTGACTGGGTGGGCGAGCAGGCCCGCCTCGCCCAAGCCCGCGGCAACAAATTGATCCTCATCGGCAACGGCGGTAGCGCGGCGATCGCCAGCCACCAGGCCATCGAGTTCCTGAAGAATGGCGGCGTGCGCGCGCTCGCGCTCAACGACGGCGCCTCGCTTACGGCGCTCGCCAACGATTTCGGCTACGCCAACGTCTTCGCCGAGCAGCTGCGCATGTTGGGCCAGCGCGGCGACATGCTGATCGCGATCAGCAGCTCCGGACAATCCACCAACATCCTCAAGGCGGTGGAGACGGCGCGCGCTCACGAGATGGCCATCGCTACCTTTAGTGGTTTCAAACCCGACAACCTGCTGCGCGGCCGCGGCGACGTGAATTTCTACGTCGACTCGGCGCGATACGGCTTCGTGGAGATCGCTCATCACGCCCTGATCCAGGCCATACTGGACCTCAACGTCGTCCCCAAGCGGCCGGCGGAATGAGCGGGGCCTCCGAACTCGCGGCGACTGCGCTAGAATCGGGAACATAGTCCGTTATGCATGGCGTATCGCCAGGCTCAGCTGCTCCCGAGACGCCGCTGCGGTTTTCCGTGCACACCGCCAGCGGCGACAGGTCGGCACTCATTGACCGGTTGGTTTTTCGCGCCGGCGTTGGCGGCGCCGAAAACCGCAGCGAAATCGGCGAACTTGGCTCATTTACGACAGCTCAGCGTGTCTTCACTCTCGTACCGGCCGCCGGCGCGGGTCACTGCGCTCTTCAACGCGACCATGATCCCATCGGCCACGT
>CAVSCT010000006.1:0-5527 GCA_963726555.1 uncultured Alphaproteobacteria bacterium
AACGACTTGGTTCGGAGAGTTCCTCAGTCGCCAAAGGTCGCCAGCGCCGCGGCAAACCCATTGCCGAACATATGCGCAGCGATTGGAGCGGTGAACGCGCCCGTGCGGCACCGTAGCGCGCCACAAAGAATTCCGCAAAGAAAATGCCGCGCCCAGTAGGGGGGTGTTGCTTGCTACGGTCCTCATTTCGCAGGTCACGCGAAGACCCGACGCCATGAGTTGGCTATGGCGCTCGTTGGCCTGACGGCATCTATCGTCGTCGAAAAACTGAGCGACCAGAAACAAGGGAGTGGGGGCGGGTGCCCGCGGCGACTGTACCGATGCGGCGGGCCGCGATGCCCAGAGTAACCCTCGCAAGCGATTAGGGAGCAGCCGACTTCAACGGATGATATTTTTTGATACTAATAGCCCCACCAGGGAGACCGGTTGAGAATGCCTCCTCCTCGGTCAAGAAGCCTAAAGCTACTGCCGACAAAGCCTCGCCGACCGAACGTCGCCTAGTTTGTTGCCGTTGCATCGCACCATACGCCAGACCCGCCAAAAATCGCTGCGGTAGAGCGTCAATTCTATTTGTGGCACTTTCGCCCATGAGGTGTTGAAACATCCGACACGGATCTGGACTGCGGGGACTGGAAGGCCAGCGGGCATGCAGTATTTTGTTTCAGTGCCACGACGACGGAGCAGATTTCGGGCTTCTGCGTAAATCGTTGCGGCCATGCTCATGTGGCCTGCAAATTCCCGATTAATGGACAGTGCCCAGCGCGCCCATGGTGAGACGGTAGTTCTGACCGGCATCGAACAAACATGGCGCTCGGGCCGTTCGGGGCGGTTTCTTTCTGTCAGCCGCGCCGGGGAAGAAGTTTGTTCCACGCTCGTCGAAACACAAACGACGCCGATGCCAGCTCGTCATCCTTAACAGTTCGAATTGACGTTGGGCCGTTAGGCAGTTGGTGAGGGACTTGATTAAAATTATTGCCGAACGCGTTGCAATTTCACGAGCACCATTGCTTATGAAATAGATGGGATCTAACTCAGCACAAAGAAATGCGGGGATCTCCAGCCTTGAGTTGCAGCTTTTGGAGGTGCTGCAGCGGAATAAGAAACTGGAGCATCTCAACGGCTGCTTCGGAGCCGCGCTCAACAATTTGGGGCGCGGGCTGTCGATGTTCGACGCCTTTCAGCGCCTCGTGATCTGCAACGAGGCCTACGCGGAGATCTATTGCCTCCCCGATGAGCTCACACGGCCAGGCACAGCCTTTGCCGACATCCTGAGCTATCACATGACGCGCGTGGGCGCCGATAGTGCGGTAGCGGAGGGGGCATCGACTTGGTTGAAACAGCACTTGGCCAAGATTGCCCAAGGACTTCAACGTGAGGAGACGCAGACTCTGGAGGATGGCAGGGTCATCCGGGTCACCTATCAGCCGCTAGCTGACGGCGGGTGGGTCGATATGCAGGAGAACATCACGGCGCAACGGCGGTCCGACGAGAAAATCGAATGGCTCGCTCGCCACGATACTTTAACGGAGATCGCCAACCGCTTCCAATTCCGTGAACGGCTCGAGTACCAATTTGAATGCTACGACCCGCGTGTTGGTTTCGCCTTGCACTGGATGGACCTTGATCGCTTCAAGGAGATCAACGACAGGTACGGCCATCAGGTGGGCGACGGGTTTTTGAGGAGCGTTGCCAACCGGCTCGCGACAAGCTTGCGAGCCGGCGACGCCGTGGGCAGGTTGGGCGGCGACGAATTCGCGATTTTGCAGGTAGGAGTCGGCCGCAAGGACCTGGCTGAGCAGTTCGCGAGCCGCATCTTAAAAAACATTGGCCAGCCGCACGATGTCCTGGGCCATAAGCTTCATGCCAACGCGAGCATAGGCGTTGCGCTAGCGCCCATGCATGGCCAAGACCCCGACCAGCTCTTTGCGAGCGCCGATAAGGCCCTCTACCATGCCAAGTCTGAAGGGCGCGGCGTCGCGGTAATCTACGCGCCCGCCTCCATCGAAATTACCGAAAGGACCAATCCTCTAAAGGCCGAGCTGCTGCAGGCGGTGGAGCGGGACGAGCTTGTCCTCCATTACCAACCAATCATCGACCTGCGGGAAGGAAAGGTCTCGAGCTTCGAGGCGCTCATGCGCTGGAAGCATCCCAGCCGCGGCATGATTCCCCCGTCCGAGTTCATTCCGCTCGCCGAGGAGACTTGCCTAATCGTGCCTATGGGAAGCTGGGCGCTCACACGCGCTTGCATGGACGCCAACAGCTGGCCCGAAACAATCAATGTTTCGGTCAATCTCTCGGCGGTGCAGATCGAAGGTTGTGATGTCTACAACGTCGTGACGGATGCTCTCGCGTCTAGCGGACTCAAGCCGCACCGGCTGCAGCTGGAGATCACCGAGACGGTTTTGATGCGCGATCAGGAGCGAACGCAGGAGGCGTTGCGCAAGCTGCACAACCTTGGCGTCGTGATAACCCTTGACGACTACGGCACCTGCTTTGCGACGCTCAATTATTTGCGAAGCTTCCCCTTCAGGAAGCTTAAGATCGACCGCAGCTTCGTGCGCGACATTCCCGAGCATCACGCCTCCGTTGCTATCGTAAAATCGGTCGCCGACCTGGCGCGCGATCTTAGTATGCGTTCGGTTGCCGAAGGCGTGGAGACCGCTGCTAACCTCGCTGCGGTGCGTGCAGCGGGATATGACGAGGCACAAGGCTTCTACTTCAGCCTCCCTGTCCCCGCGCGTGCGGTTGCGCGAACGATCTCTCACTGCGAGGCAAGGCTCAACAAAACGGATGCCGCAGTAGCAAGAGCGCAGACGAAGGCCGCCGCATAGCCTTGTTGAGTTTGGACGGCACTGTCACAGTAACGCCGGGCCATATAGCATTTGCTTATGGACAAGCTCTCATACTGCCGCCACCGCTTTCCGCACATCGTCATCCAGCAGGCCGTCTGGCTCTATTTTTAGTGGGCTTTGTGATAGCTCACTTAATGTTCTTGAATTTCTTGAAGTAGATCATCTTCGTGCAGAGCATTCAAGAGGGCCATCGATGTCCCGCTTCAACACTTACAGCCCCACCTTCAACGCCGAGGAACTGACCACCCTACGGCAAGCCTACGACGACGCCTGCCGGAAGCTCGGACTTGCGCCGTCGCCATCCAACTTTGAGGACAACAAGCGCGTACGAGACGATCTCGCCCTGGCCATCACTAACGCCGCGAAGTTGGGTGAACGCGATCCTGGCGCTCTGACGAATTACGCTATCGCCATAGGAATGCGCCACTGGCATCTTCCGCAGAAATGAGCAAAGCTGACGAGCCTGCTCTGCCACGGGTCAGAATTTATAGCCGATCCCGGCGCGAGCAATGACGCCCTCGATCTTCTGATCGACATCCACGGACGAGTCGGTGAAAGCCGGTGCCGCCGCGTTGAGCGAGATGCTCCCGAGATGGCACTGTCACAGTAACAGACTGGCTTGGTACAGCGGACCATATAGCATTCGCTTATGGACAAGCTCTCATACCGCCGCCACCGCTTTCCGCACATCGTCATCCAGCAGGCCGTCTGGCTCTATTTCCGCTTCCCTCTGAGCTACCGCGATGTCGAGGACATGCTCGCCGAGCGTGGTATCGACGTGTCCTACGAGACGATACGCCGTTGGGCTTTGAAGTTCGGCGTGATCATTGCACGCAAGCTGAGACGAGGACGGCCCCGGCCAGACGTGCGGTGGCATCTCGACGAAGTGTTTGTCTCCATCAACGGCAGGCAGTTGTACGTCTGGCGTGCCGTGGACAGCGAAGGCGAGGTCCTGGACATCCTGGTTCAGCTGCGGCGAGACCGCAAGGCGGCGCTCAAGCTGATGCGAAAACTCCTGAAGAAGCAGGGCGTCACTCCAGCCACCATCGTGACCGACAAGCTCGGATCCTACCGCTCGGCGCTGCGCGAACTTGGGATTGCGCAGCGACACGACACAGGTCGCTGGAAGAATAACCGGGCAGAGAATTCCCACCAGCCATTGCGACAACGCGAACGACGGATGAAGCGCTTCAAGTCGCCCGGGTCGGCACAGCGCTTTCTCTCAATCCACGCCGCCGTCTACAATGTGTTCAACGTCCAACGCCATCTGATCTCCCGCCGAACCCTGCGCGTGTTTCGTGCTCAGGCTATGCTGACGTGGCGCCACGCGACTGTCGCGGCGTGAACCGTTGCGGCCATGCTCATTTGGCCTGACTGGTGAGTGCAGGTCGCAGACCCCAACTGCGCACCTAGCCTAGCTTGAGCAAGATTAGTCGGGCTGCGATCGTTCGTGTGTAGGGAGGTGTTGAAGCACGCTTTCCTTGAGCCGCTTGAAATAGCCAGAACGTGTGCGGCCGTATTGCAATACTCGCGCCTTTTCAAGCGTGACCAAACCACTTTCCATCATTTCGTCGAGCACGGGCAGGAACGCGTTGATCTTCTCCTCCGAGTCGCAAATCTCAATCACGACCGGTCGCTCATCCGTGCCGATCAAATGAGGCTCATGCAGCCGGCTGGAATATCCGAAGCCGAGGGGCCCTCTCAAGACCGTGGCCCCAGCAAGACGCAGCTCGCGCGCTTTCGCCACGATCGCACGATAGAGCGGCTCTTCGACTCCGTATCGATCGTCGGCATTCATGAAGATGCGCAGCAGGATTGCCTCATGCGGTACATCCATTTTCAATTCCTCCCGGTCTTTTGTCTCTCGTTGTCCTCCCCGCGTGCTCGTGTGACGTGACAATTGATAATTATTGTGCGGTGCGCGGCGAGCCGCCTTGGTCTCGGCCGCAGCGGAGCATGCGGAGGTTTTCCAGCGTCACCAACCCGGAGCCGACCAGCTGCTCGAGTTCGTGGAAGGAACGCGTGAATCCGATCTTCCGTATCGACAATCTCGACCACCATGGGAAGATTCCCCGGCGCGTCGACGAGGAATTCGCTGTTGATCCGGCGGTCGGAGCCGAAACTCAGCGGTCCGTGAAGGACGGTCGCGCCGGCCAAGCCCGCAGCCCTAGCCGCCTCGACGATCGCTCTGTAAAGGGCATGCCCCTCAGCCTGATCAGCCTCGCCGATGAAGGCGCGAAGAAGGATAGCATCTTGCGGCAATTGCACGGACGCCTCCTACAGACCGCAATGGTCGCCAAATGAATTGACACATTCTCTAAAGCAGAAATCAACATCACCTAACTACCAAAATTATTTGATCACCAGCACATTGCAGGGAGCATGCTCGACGAGACGATCGGTCGTGCCGCCGATCAGGCGGTTGTAGAGCGCGGAGTGGCCCATGTAGCCGACTACCAACAGATCGAAGCCCTCGCGCTGCACGAAGTCGCTGATCGCCGGCACGGGGTGGCCGGCTACCACATGCGTCGTCAGGCTTGTCCCCTGTGCTTGAGCTTGCGCCTTGCTTTGCGTAATGACGGCTTCATAGCGATGGCCGGCGTCCATCTGGTCTTCCACCACCTCTTCAATGGAATCGAATGCCGCCGCCCATGCGGCTGTCGCGGGAATTATTG
>CAVSCT010000007.1:0-510810 GCA_963726555.1 uncultured Alphaproteobacteria bacterium
ACCATCGTCCGCTGACACAAGCTGCGGGGCGCCTTGCGCCCGTAGCGCCGAGCACCAATGTTACGCGCGGGGCGGGACCTGCCCGGCCAATTTCTTCCTGGGGAGGAACCCAATGTCGCTATCGATGTTCCAAGCATCCGTTCCGGTGTTCCAGCGCACGCTCGGCGCGCTCGACAAGATCCTCGACAAGGCCGCCGCCTTTGCCGAGGAGCGCAAGATCGATCCCGCCGTGCTGCTCGGCGCGCGGCTCTACCCCGACATGTTCGCACTGACGCGGCAGGTGCAGATCGCCACCGACCACGCCATGGGCGCCCCCGCCCGGCTCGCGGGCGTGGCGGTGCCGAGGTTCGAGGACAGCGAGAAGACGTTCCCCGAGCTCAAGGCTCGCATCGGCAAGACGCTGAGCTTCATCGGCGGCCTTAGCCCCGCGCAGATCGACGGCTCGGAGGGGCGCGATATCAGCCTCAAGGCCGGCCCGCGCGAGCTCACCTTCAAGGGGCAGGACTACCTGTTGTTTTTCGCGCAGCCGAACTTCTATTTTCACGTCACCACGGCCTTCGCGATCCTGCGCCACAACGGCGTCCCCATCGGCAAGCTGGACTTCCTCAACGCGGCTTGAGGCGAGGGCGGGCGCCGTGTGCCGGGGCCCCGCCGACCTTGACTTCGGGGGCCCTGCCACGTAAGTCATCGCCGAGTGGCAGCGCGCTTCTTTAAGGAGCGCGCGTTTTCGATTGCGGGAGTAGCTCAGTTGGTTAGAGCGCCGCCCTGTCACGGCGGAGGCCGCGGGTTCAAGTCCCGTCTCTCGCGCCACTATTTCCCTGACACAAGCGGCGAATAGCGTCGGTCTACCGACCGACACGCGTTGCAAGCAGCAGCGCTCGGCGAACTCGCGGCGCAAATCCGCGCGTCAGCGGAAGAGCCCGGTTGCGCGGGCTCAGGCCGTGCGTTAACACCACTATATTGCGCCGCAGCAGGCGGCGGCGCGGGAGCGCAGGCCACGCATGGACCAGCTTTTTCTCGCCTATCTGCCGATCGCCATCTTCATCGGCGTGGCGCTCGTCATCGGGCTCGCGCTGATGGTGGCGCCGTTCCTGATCGCGGTCAGCAATCCCGACCCCGAGAAGGTGTCGGCCTACGAGTGCGGCTTCAACGCCTTCGACGACGCGCGCATGAAGTTCGACGTGCGCTTCTACCTGGTCGTCGATCCTGTTCATCATCTTCGACCTCGAGGTGGCGTTCCTGTTTCCCTGGGCGGTGGCCTTCAAGGACGTCGGCGCCTTCGGCTTCTGGTCGATGATGGTGTTCCTGGCGTGCTGACCGTCGGCTTCATCTACGAGTGGCGGAAGGGAGCGCTGGAATGGGATTGATCACGCGCCGACTGCGCCGGTCGGCCGGGCGGCATCCTGGTCGAAGCCCGGCGACGACGGCTTCACGCAGATCTCCAACAAGCTCGCCGACAAGGGCTTCCTCGTCACCACGACCGACGACCTCATCAACTGGGCGCGCACCGGCTCGCTGATGTGGATGACGTTCGGGCTCGCCTGCTGCGCGGTCGAGATGATGCAGGCCTCGATGCCGCGCTACGACCTGGAGCGCTTCGGCTTTGCGCCGCGCGCCTCCCCGCGCCAGTCGGACGTGATGATCGTCGCCGGCACGCTGACCAACAAGATGGCGCCGGCCCTGCGCAAGGTCTACGACCAGATGCCGGAGCCGCGCTACGTCATCTCCATGGGCAGCTGCGCCAACGGCGGCGGCTACTACCACTACTCCTACTCCGTGGTGCGCGGCTGCGACCGCATCGTGCCGGTCGACATCTACGTCCCGGGCTGCCCGCCGACGGCCGAGGCGCTGGTCTACGGCGTGCTGCTGCTGCAACGGAAGATCCGCCGCACCGGCACGATCGAGCGCTGACGGACAGACGCGATGGAGAAGAGCTCGACACGACTGCGCCGCACACATCAAGGCCGAGAAGCGGCGCCGCGATCCGTCTGCCTCGCGCATCGCCCACGGCGAGCTGACGCTCAACGTTGCGCGCGACAACGATCGTCGACGTGCTGACCTTCCTGCGCGACGACGCCGACGTGCCGGTTCGAGATGCTGATCGACATCTGCGGCGTCGACTATCCGGCGCGCGAGCAACCGCTTCGACGTCGTCTATCACCTGCTGTCGCTGCGCCAGAACCAGCGCGTGCGCGTCAAGCTCGAGACCGACGAGGACAAGCCCCGTGCCGAGCGTCGGTCGACGTGTTCTCCGGCGCCGAACTGGTTCGAGCGCGAGGCCTTCGACATGTACGGCATCCTGTTCTCGGGCCACCCGGACCTGCGCCGCATCCTCACCGACTACGGCTTCCAGGGCCATCCGCTGCGCAAGGACTTCCCGCTCACGGGCTACGTCGAGGTGCGCTACGACGACGAGCAGAAGCGCGTCGTCTACGAGCCGGTCGAAGCTGACGCAGGAGTTCCGCTCGTTCGACTTCAAGTCGCCCTGGGAGGGCGACGCACTACGTGCTGCCCGGCGACGAGAAGGCCGGCGCCGGCAAGGCGTGAGCGGTGCGGCGGAGCTTTGGTCATGACGCGGTTGGGAGCGCAGCTTGTGCCCGCCGCGATCGCGGTCGCGACGGGCATCGCGAGCTGGGAGCTGGTGCGTCAGCTCGGCGCCCGCCACGAGGCCTGGGACGATCCGGTCTACTGGCAGCTCGGCTATCCGCTGCTGATAGGCGCGGCGTTTGTGCTTGGCCTCGTCTGGCGCGAGGCGCCGTGGCGCTGGGCGGCGTGGATGATGGGCGGGCAGGGCGGCGTGGTGCGTTGGTGCTGGCAACGGTGAAGGACGGCGTGCCCAACTTGTTTCCGTTGGGTCTCGTAACGTTTGCAATTCTCGCGCTGCCGTGTGCGGCAGCGGCGTATGCGGGCAAGTGGCTGGGCTGGCGACTGCTCGGCTGAATTCGCTCCGCTCGACATAAGCGACGGCAAGGCATCGCGCCATGAAGGACACACTGCATCCGGGAGCCGCGGCGACGTTTTCGCTTCCGCATACCGGCGGAGAAGACGGTGCCGCACCTCTATCCCGAGGCGCCCGAGTTCGGCGAGATGCCGACCGTGTTCGCCACCGGCTTCATGGTCGGCCTGATGGAATGGACGTGTCTCAAGGTGCTGGCGCCGCATCTCGAGCCGGGCGAAGGAAGCCTCGGCGTGCACATCGACGTGTCGCACATCGCTGCCACCGTGCCGGGGCAGACGGTGACGGTTGACGCCGAGTGCACCAAGGTTGGCGGACGCCGCGTCTCCTTCCACGTCAAGGCGCACGACGGCATCGAGCTCATCGGCGAAGGTGAGCACGAGCGCATGATCATCCCGTGGGCGCGCTTCGTGGCGCGCGTCAACGAGAAGGCGAAGATCGCTCGCGTCTCCGGGATTCGTGAGATAGTGAAATCGTGACAGCTAGGGTGCCCGATGCCTGAAACCGACATCCGCCAGTTCAACATCAACTTCGGGCCGCAGCACCCGGCGGCGCACGGCGTCTTGCGCCTCGTGCTGGAGCTCGACGGCGAGGTGGTGCAGCGCGTCGATCCGCACATCGGGCTTCTGCACCGCGGCACCGAGAAGCTGATCGAGCACAAGACGTATCTGCAGGCCATCGGCTACTTCGACCGCCTCGACTACGTCGCGCCGATGAACCAGGAGCACGCCTTCTGCCTGGCGGCCGAGAAGCTGCTCGGGCTCGCGGTTCCCAAGCGGGCCCAGCTTATCCGCGTGCTCTTCAGCGAGATCGGGCGGCTCTTGTCGCACCTCCTCAACGTCACCACGCAGGCCATGGACGTGGGCGCGCTCACCCCGCCGCTGTGGGGCTTCGAAGAGCGCGAGAAGCTGATGGTGTTCTACGAGCGCGCCTCCGGCAGCCGCATGCACGCCAAGTATTTCCGCATCGGCGGCGTGCATCAGGATCTGCCGCCGCAGCTCATCGACGACATCTACGCCTTCTGCGAGGGCCACCCCAAGGTGCTCGACGACATCGAGAGCCTGCTCACAGGCAACCGCATCTTCAAGCAGCGCAACGTCGACATCGGCGTCGTCTCCCTGAAGGACTGCTTCGACTGGGGCTTCTCCGGCGTCATGGTGCGCGGCTCGGGCGCGGCGTGGGACCTGCGCAAGGCGCAGCCCTACGAGTGCTACTCCGAGCTCGAGTTCGACATCCCCATCGGCAAGAACGGCGACTGCTACGACCGCTACCTCGTGCGCATGGCGGAGATGCGCCAGTCCGTGCGCGTCATGATGCAATGCTGCGACAAGCTGCGCTCGCCCGAAGGGCAGGGGCCGGTCGTCGCGGACGATCGCAAGGTGGTGCCGCCGAGGCGCGCCGACATGAAGCGCTCGATGGAGGCGCTGATCCACCACTTCAAGCTCTACACGGAGGGCTTCCACGTGCCGGCGGGCGAGGTCTACGCCGCGGTGGAGGCGCCCAAGGGCGAGTTCGGCGTCTATCTCGTCGCCGACGGCTCCAACAAGCCCTACCGTTGCAAGATCCGGGCGCCTGGCTTCCCGCACCTGCAGGCGATGGATTTCCTCAACCGCGGGCACATGCTGGCGGACGTCTCCGCGATCCTGGGCTCGCTCGACATCGTGTTCGGCGAGATCGACCGTTGAGAGACACTTTCGGCGCCCGTCGAGAGCTTGCCTTGCAGCGCGGTTAGACGTAGTGAACGTGGGAATTGTGCGCTGCGTCAAAATCGGCGACACTGGCGTCGGAGCAAGGCCGCTCGGCGCCCCTTGAGGTCCGCCGCGCTACCCTGAGGTTGTGAGCCTTGGCCGTCCGCCGCCTAAATCCCGAGCAGCCCGTGAGCTTCGCCTTCACGCCGGAGAACCTCGCGTGGGCCAAGCGCGAGATGGCCAAGTATCCGCCAGGCAAGGAAGCCTCCGCCGTGCTGGCGCTCTTATGGCGCGCCCAGGAGCAGGAAGGCTGGGTGACCGAGCCCGCCATCCGGGGCGTCGCCGACATGCTGGCCATGCCCTACATCCGCGCCCTCGAGATCGCGACCTTCTACACGATGTTCCAGCTTGCCCCGGTCGGCAGGACTGCCCACCTTTGGGTATGCGGCACGACGCCGTGCATGCTGCGCGGATCGGAGGCGCTGATCGAGATCTGCAAGGAGCGCATCGCCGAGCATCCGCACGAGCTTTCAAAGGACGGCCGCTTCTCCTGGGAGGAGGTCGAGTGCCTCGGGTGCTGCTCGAACGCCCCCGTGGTGCAGATCGGCAAGGACACGTACGAGGATCTCGACCCGGAGCTGTTCGAGAAGCTGCTCTATGCCCTGCGGCAGGGCAAGCCCGTGAAGCCCGGCTCGCAGACGGGGCGCAAGGGGTCGTGCCCGGCGGGCGGTGCCACAACGCTGAAAGAAATCATCGACAAGGTGGCGGAGAAGGTCTGAGCGCGGATCAGAGGCCAGAGGCGCATGCTCAAGGACAAGGACCGCATTTTCCGCAACCTCTACGGCCTGGGGGACTGGCGCCTTGCGGGCGCGCGCGCGCGCGGCGCGTGGGCCGACACCAAGGCGCTGATCGACAAGGGTCACGACTGGATCATCAACGAGGTCAAGGCCTCGGGCCTTAGGGGTCGCGGCGGCGCGGGCTTCCCCACGGGCCTCAAGTGGTCGTTCATGCCCAAGAACGACCCGCGGCCCTCCTACCTGGTGATCAACGCGGACGAGAGCGAGCCCGGCTCGTGCAAGGACCGCGAGATCATGCGCCACGATCCCCATCTGCTGATCGAGGGCGCGCTGCTCGCCGGCTACGCCATGCGCGCGCACGTTTGCTACATCTACGTGCGCGGCGAGTTCATCGCCGAGCGCGAGCGGCTGCAGGCCGCGGTCGACGAGGCCTACGCCGCCAAGCTCATCGGCAAGGACAACGACAACGGCTGGGACTTCGACATCTTCGTCCACCACGGTGCCGGCGCTTACATCTGCGGCGAGGAGACGGCGCTGCTCGAAAGCCTCGAAGGCAAGAAGGGCATGCCGCGTCTGAAGCCGCCGTTCCCGGCCAATGTCGGGCTCTACGGCGCGCCGACCACGGTCAACAACGTCGAGAGCATCGCGGTGGCGCCCGACATCCTGCGCCGCGGCGCGGCCTGGTTTGCCTCGCTCGGCCTCCCCAACAACACCGGCACCAAGCTGTTCCAGATCTCCGGCCACGTCGATCGCCCGTGCGTGGTCGAGGAGGAGATGGGCATCCCGCTGAGAGAGCTCATCGATGAGCACTGCGGCGGCGTGCGCGGCGGCTGGGACAACCTGCTCGCCGTCATCCCCGGCGGCTCGTCGATGCCGCTGCTCACCGCGGCGCAATGCGAGGCCGTGACCATGGATTTCGACGCGCTCGCCAAGCTCAAGTCGGGGCTCGGCACCGGCGCCGTCATCGTCATGGACAAGTCGACCGACGCCATCAAGGCGATCGCGCGCATCGCTTACTTCTACAAGCACGAGAGCTGTGGCCAGTGCACGCCTTGCCGCGAGGGCACGGGCTGGATGTGGCGCGTGCTCGAGCGCATGCAGCGCGGCGAGGCGGAGAAGCGCGAGATCGATCTGCTGCTCAATGTGACAAAGCAGGTCGAAGGCCACACCATCTGCGCGCTGGGCGATGCGGCGGCATGGCCGGTGCAGGGCCTCATCCGCAACTTCCGCCACGTCATCGAAGAACGCATCGATACCTATCAGGCGGCCGCCAAAGAAGCCGCCGAGTAATGCAGCGAGAAGGATGCCGCCGTGGACGACCTGCTCGCGATGCTCATTGCCACGCTGACGCCCGGCGCCGTGTTCACGGCGCTCGGCATGGGCATCGTATTCTACGTGCTGTGGGGTTGGCTCGGGGGCGTCTTCGGTCTCCTCGCCGGGTACGGCACGGGCGTGTGGCTGACGCATGTGTTCGGCGGGGTGCCGCTGTCGCCGCACGTCAAAGGCTGGCTGTCGCTGGCGGCGTTTCTCGGCGGACTGACGCTATTGGCGATTTATACGCGATGAAAAGTTCAGCGGGCGCGAGCGATGTCTAAGCCAATCATTATCGACGGCAAGCTGATCGAGGTGGAGCCCGGCACCACGATTCTGCAGGCGTGCGAGCAGGCCGGCGCCGAGATCCCGCGCTTCTGCTACCACGAGCGCCTGTCGATAGCCGGCAACTGCCGCATGTGCCTCGTGGAGGTGGCCGGCATCCCCAAGCCGATCGCCTCTTGCGCCATGGGCGTCACCGACCTGCCGCCCAACAAGGACGGCGCGCCGCGCCAGGTCATCACCAACAGCCCCCTGGTCAAAGCTGCGCGCGAAGGCGTGATGGAATTCCTGCTCATCAACCACCCGCTCGACTGCCCAATCTGCGACCAGGGTGGCGAGTGCGACCTGCAGGACCAGGCCATGGCCTACGGCGTCGGCGGCTCGCGCTATCTGGAGAACAAGCGCGCGGTCGAGGAGAGGTATATCGGCCCGCTCATCAAGACCTTCATGAACCGCTGCATCCACTGCACGCGCTGCGTCCGCTTCATGACGGAGGTCGCGGGCGTGGAGGAGCTCGGCGCCATCGGCCGCGGCGAGGACATGGAGATCACCACCTATCTCGATCGCGGCATCCTGTCGGAGCTGTCGGCGAACGTAAACGACCTCTGCCCCGTGGGCGCGCTGACGCACCGGCCGTGGTCGTTCATCGCGCGCCCCTGGGAGCTCGAGAAGACGCAATCGGTCGACGTCATGGATGCGGTTGGCTCGGCGATCCGCGTGGACACGCGTGGGCGGGCGGTGCTGCGCGTGCTGCCGCGCAACAACGACGACGTCAACGAGGAGTGGATTTCCGACAAGACGCGCTTTGCCTGCGACGGCCTCAAGATGCAGCGGCTCGACGGGCCGTACGTGCGCGAAGGCGGCAAGCTGCGGCCTGCCAGCTGGCCGGAGGCGCTCAAGCTGGTGGCGGCGAAATTGAGGGGCGCGCCCGCCGCGCGCATCGGCGCCATCGCCGGCGATCTCGCAGGCGCCGAGGAGATGTTCGCCCTCAAGGACTTGCTCGGCCGCCTCGACGTGAAGAGCCTCGATTGCCGCCAGGACGGAGCCAAGCTCAATCCGGCGCACGGACGCGCGAGCTACCTGTTCAACAGCGCGATTGCCGGCATCGACCGGGCGGATGCGATCCTGCTCGTCGGCACCAACCCGCGGCTGGAGGCGGCGGTGCTGAACGCGCGCATCCTGAAGCGCTGGCGTCAAGGCGCCGTCAAGATCGGTCTCATCGGCGAGCGCGCGCAGCTCACCTACCCTTACGAATACCTCGGCGCCGGCGGGCAGACGCTTGCCGACCTCGCCGAGGGCAAGCACTCCTTCGCCGAAGCTTTGAAGGCGGCGCACAATCCGATGGTGATCGTCGGCGCCGGCGCTGCCGCGCGCGCCGACGGCGCCGCCATCCTCGGCCTTGCCGCGCGCGTTGCCGGCGCCGCCGGCGACGGCAAGGACGCCGGCTGGAACGCCTTCAACGTGCTGCACATGGCGGCGTCGCGCGTTGCCGGGCTCGACCTAGGCTTCGTGCCGCAGGTGGGGGCTCTCGACGCGCCGGGCATGATCGCGGCGGCGGCGAAGGGTAAGCTCGACGTCCTCTATCTGCTCGGCGCCGACGAGATCGACCTGCCCGAGGCCGGCTCCGCGTTCGTGATCTACCAGGGCAGCCACGGCGACCGCGGCGCCCATCGCGCCGACGTCATCCTGCCGGGCGCCGCCTACACCGAAAAGAGCGCGACCTACGTCAACACGGAGGGCCGCGTGCAGATGACCGAGCGCGCCGTGTTCCCGCCGGGCGACGCCAAGGAGGATTGGGCGATCGTGCGCGCGCTGTCGGCAGAGGCCGGGCACACGCTGCCCTACGATACGCTCACCGCGCTGCGCGCTGCCATGTGTAAGACGGCGCCGCAGCTCGCGCGCCTCGGTACGGTCGTGAAGGCAGGCCCGGACACGCTCGCGGCGCTGGCAAAGAGCACGGGCTCGATCGGAGCGGAGCCGTTCGCCTCAGCCGTCCGCGACTTTTATCTGACCAACCCGATCGCGCGGGCGTCCGCCGTCATGGCGGAGATGAGCGCGCTGAAGAAGACCATGAGCGCCTCGCCGCGCCTCAAGGCTGCCGAGTGAGGGGCCGCGCACGATGAGCACGACCGCGCAGACCTGGTGGGACTACGGCCTCTGGTTCGCCGCCATGGTGGGGTGGAGCCTGCTCACGCTCGTCGTGCTGCTGGTGATCATCGCCTTTCTCTTGCTCATGGACCGCAAGGTGTGGGCGGCGGTGCAGCAGCGGCGCGGCCCCAACGTGGTTGGGCCCTTCGGTCTCTTCCAATCGTTCGCCGATCTGCTCAAGTTCGCCTTCAAGGAGCCGATCATCCCGGCCGGCGCCAACAAGGGTGTGTTCCTGCTGGCGCCGCTCGCGACGGCAACGTTTGCGCTTGCCGCCTGGGCCGTGATCCCGGTCAACGAGAGCGGGCTCGGCAAGTGGGTGATCTCCGACCTCAACGTCGGCGTTCTTTACCTGCTGGCGCTGTCCTCGCTCGCCGTCTACGGCATCATCATGGGCGGCTGGGCGTCGAACTCGAAGTATCCGTTCATGGGCTCGTTGCGCTCGGCGGCACAGATGGTGTCCTACGAGGTCTCGATCGGCTTCGTGATCATCACCGTGATCTTGTGCGTCGGCTCGCTCAACCTGACCGACATCGTCAATGCGCAGCGCTCAGGCCTTGGCACGCGCGTCGGCCTGCCGAGCTCGCTCGTCGACTGGTACTGGCTGCCGCTGCTGCCGATGTTCGTCATCTTCTTCGTATCCGCGCTGGCCGAGACCAACCGCCCACCGTTCGATCTCGTCGAGGCGGAATCGGAGCTCGTCGCCGGCTTCATGGTGGAATACTCCTCGACACCCTATCTCTTGTTCATGCTCGGCGAGTACGTGGCGATCGTGACCATGTGCGCGCTGACGACGATCCTGTTCCTGGGCGGCTGGCTGCCGCCTGTCGCGACGGTTCCATTCACCTGGGTGCCGGGCATCTTCTGGTTCCTGGCCAAGTGCGTTTTCGTGTTCTTCCTGTTCGCCATGGCGAAGGCGATCGTGCCGCGCTACCGCTACGACCAGCTCATGCGGCTCGGCTGGAAGGTGTTCCTGCCGTTGTCGCTAGCGATGGTGGTCGTGGTGGCGGCGGTATTGAAATTCGGATTGGGGTCTTGAGCGCATGGCAGCGAGCGTCGCGCGATCGGTAAAATCGCTCTTTCTGTGGGAGTTCGTGGGGGCCTTCGGGCTCGCCATGCGCTACTTCTTTGCCAAGAAGAAGACGCTCGACTACCCGTTCGAGCGCGGACCGCTGTCGCCGCGCTTCCGCGGCGAGCACGCCTTGCGTCGCTACCCCAACGGCGAGGAGCGCTGCATCGCCTGCAAGCTGTGCGAGGCGATCTGCCCGGCGCAGGCGATCACCATCGAGGCCGGCCCCCGCCGCAACGACGGCACGCGGCGCACCACGCGCTACGACATCGACATGGTCAAATGCATCTACTGCGGGCTGTGCCAGGAGGCGTGCCCCGTCGACGCCATCGTCGAGGGCCCCAACTTCGAGTTCGCTACCGAGACGCGCGAGGAGCTCTACTACAACAAGGAAAAGCTGCTCGATAACGGCGACCGCTGGGAGCGCGAGATCGCCAAGAACCTAGCGCTCGACGCGCCTTACCGCTGAGGCGGTGGCGGCGGGCGCAAGCCCGTATGCACAGGGCAGCCTCGCGGCGCTTGGATTGTCGTGGCGCATGGGGTACTCACCCTATCGCCGAATGAAGTGACGTTGCCGCGCCTCGAAGCGGCAGGCACCTTTAGGGTGCGTCGGGGCAGGCACGAGAGAGGGCGGTGGATCTCAACCGATGGCTCTGACGGCGGGGTTCTTCTATCTGTTTGCGGTGCTTGCGGTCGTCGCCGGGGTCATGGTGATCGTCGCGAAGAATCCCGTGCACGCGGTGTTGTATCTGATCTTGGCCTTTTTCAACGCGGCGGGGCTCTTCGTGCTGCTCGGTGCCGAGTTCCTGGCGATGATCCTCATCATCGTCTACGTCGGCGCCGTCGCCGTGCTGTTCCTGTTCGTCGTGATGATGCTCGACGTCGATTTCGCGGAGCTGAAAGCCGGTTTCATCAAGAACGCGCCCGTGGGGCTGCTCGTCGGCGGCATCGTGCTGGCCGAGCTGGTGCTCCTGTTCGTCGGCCGCGGAATCGGGCTCGTCGCCGCGCATGCACCGGGCGCGGCGGCGGTAGCAGCCGGCGTCTCCAACACGCAAGCGCTGGGGCTCGTGCTGTACACCCGCTACGTCTACTACTTCGAGGTCGCGGGGCTGATCCTCTTGGTCGCCATGATCGGCGCCATCGTGCTGACGCTGTCGCACAAGCCGGGCGTCCGCCGCCAGTCGATCGCCAAGCAGGTGGCGCGCACGCCGGCGACCGGCGTCGAGATCGTGTCCGTGCCCTCGGGCGGCGCCATGATCCCCGCCGACGGTCGAGGTTGAGGGGAGCGCGCGCATGACCATCGGCATAGGGCATTATCTGACGGTCGCGGCCTGCCTGTTCACGCTGGGCATGCTCGGCATTTTCTTGAACCGCAAGAACGTCATCATCATCCTGATGTCGATCGAGCTGATGCTGCTCGCGGTCAACATCAACTTCGTGGCGTTCTCGTATTACCTCGGCGACATCGTCGGCCAGGTGTTCACGCTGTTCAACCTGACGGTCGCCGCCGCCGAGGCTGCGATCGGTCTCGCCATCGTCGTCGTCTACTACCGCAACCGCGGATCCATCGCGGTCGACGACATCAACATGATGAAGGGCTGAGGGGGATTTTATGATCTACTCGGCCATCGTGTTCCTCCCGGGCCTTGCCGGGCTGTTCGTCGGCCTGTTCGGCCGCGCGCTCGGGAACCGCCCCTCTGAGCTGATCACCACGTCGGCGCTGATCCTCTCCTGCATCCTGTCGTGGATCGTGTTCTGGCGCGTGGGCTTCGGGCACGAGACCGCGCACGTCGCGGTCGAGCGCTGGATCACCTCGGGCGAGCTCGACGTCTCCTGGGCCTTCCGCATCGACACGCTGACGGCGGTGATGTTCGTCGTGGTGACGACGGTGTCCGCGCTCGTGCACGTCTACTCCATCGGCTACATGCACGATGACCCGTCGCGGCCGCGTTTCTTCGCCTACCTGTCGGGCTTCACCTTCGCCATGCTGATGCTGGTGACGTCCGATAATCTCGTGCAGATGTTCTTCGGCTGGGAGGGCGTCGGCCTCTTCTCCTACCTTCTGATCGGCTTCTGGTACGACCGCCCCGCCGCCAATGCCGCGGCCATCAAGGCCTTCATCGTCAACCGTGTCGGCGACTTCGGTTTCGCCCTCGGCATCTTCGGCCTCTTCGCGGTGTTTCGCACCGTGGGACTGCAGCAGATATTCGACGCCGCGCCAGCGGTCGCCGGGCAGACGTTCCTGTTCCTCGGGCACGAGGTCGACATCCTGACGACGCTGTGCCTGCTGCTGTTCATGGGCGCCATGGGCAAGTCGGCGCAGTTCCTGCTGCACACCTGGCTGCCCGATGCGATGGAGGGCCCGACGCCCGTCTCCGCGCTGATCCACGCCGCGACGATGGTGACCGCCGGCGTGTTCATGGTGGCGCGGCTGTCGCCGCTTTACGAGCTCGCCCCCATCGCACTGCAGGTCGTGACGCTCATCGGCGCCGTCACGGCGTTCTTTGCCGCGACCGTCGGCCTTGTGCAGAACGATATCAAGCGCGTCATCGCCTACTCGACCTGCTCGCAGCTCGGCTACATGTTCGTCGCCTGCGGCATCGGCGCCTACGGGGCCGGCATCTTCCACCTGTTCACGCACGCGTTCTTCAAGGCGCTGCTGTTCCTAGGCGCCGGCTCGGTCATCCACGCCATGCATCACGAGCAGGACATGCGCAAGATGGGCGGGCTGGCGTCGCGCCTGCGCTTCACCTGGACCATGATGCTGATCGGCACACTGTCGCTGACGGGCTTCGGCATCCCGCACGTCGCGGGCTTTGCCGGCTTTTATTCCAAGGACACCATCATCGAAGCCGCCTACGCCGCTGCGACGCCGAACCAGTACGCCTTCTGGGTGCTGGTGATCGCGGCCTTCATGACCGCGTTCTATAGCTGGCGGCTTATGTTCCTGACCTTCCACGGCCAGACGCGCGCCGACCTGCAAACCTTCAAGCACGCGCATGAAAGCCCGCCGGTGATGCTGGTGCCGCTCGCGATCCTGGCTTTCGGCGCGGTCGCCGCCGGAGCCGCCGCGCCGTTCTTCGTCGGGGGTGCGGAGGCGGATTTCTGGGGCACGGCCCTGTTCGAGAGCGCCGACAACCACGTGCTCCACGCCATGCACGAGGTGCCCGACTGGGTAAGCTGGGCGCCGACCATCGCGATGGCGGGTGGCACGTTGCTCGCTGTCATCTACTACATCCTGGTGCCGGCGCTGCCCGCGCTCACAGCGCGCATCTTCCGCCCGCTGTACCTGTTCCTCCTGAACAAGTGGTACTTCGACGAGCTCTACGATGCGATCTTCGTCCGGCCCACGTTCTGGCTCGGCAACGTGCTGTGGAAGGTCGGCGACATCGCCATCATCAACGGGCTCATCGACGGCACGGCTGCCGGCGTCTATCGCGTCACCGTGCGCGCCGTGCGGCTGCAGACGGGCTACATCTACCACTATGCCTTCGCGATGCTGGTCGGGCTCGCGCTGCTCATCAGCTACTTCATGTTCATGGGCGGGGGACGCTAGATGGACCTCGCCTCCGCACCGCTCTTGTCGATCGTCATGTTCCTGCCGCTGGTGGGCGCCGTCATCATCGCTTTCCTCAACCCCGGGGCGAAGGACAACGCGCGCTGGGTGGCGCTGTGGACCACCATCGTCACCTTCGTCGTGTCGCTGTTCATCTGGTTCAACTTCGACACGACGGCGGGCGGGTTCCAGTTCGTAGAGAGCCGCAGCTGGCTCGACGTGATGAAGTTCAAGCTCGGCGTCGACGGCATCTCGGTGCTGTTCGTCATCCTGACGACGTTCCTGATGCCCTTGTGCATCGTCTCGGCCTGGGTCGCGATCGACGACCGCGTCAAGGAGTTCATGATCTGCTTCCTGGTGCTGGAAACGCTGATGATCGGCGTCTTCTGCGCGCTCGATCTCGTGCTGTTCTACGTGTTCTTCGAGGGCGGCCTGATCCCGATGTTCCTCATCATCGGCATCTGGGGCGGCCCGCGCCGCGTGTATGCAACCTTCAAGTTTTTCCTCTACACGCTGCTGGGCTCGGTGCTGATGCTGCTCGCCGTGATGGCCATGTACTGGCACGCGGGAACGACCGACATCCCGACGCTCATGACCGTGAAGTTCCCGGCCGACATGCAGTGGTGGCTGTGGTTCGCCTTCTTCGCCTCCTTCGCGGTGAAGCTGCCGATGTGGCCGGTGCACACGTGGTTGCCGGACGCGCACGTCGAGGCGCCGACCGCGGGCTCGGTTATCCTGGCGGCGATCCTGTTGAAGATGGGTGGCTACGGCTTCCTGCGCTTCTCGGTGCCGATGTTCCCCATCGCAAGCCAACAGCTCGCGGGCTTCATGTTCACGCTCTCGGTTATCGCCATCATCTACACCTCGCTAGTGGCGCTGGCGCAGACCGACCTCAAGAAGCTGATCGCCTACTCGTCGGTGGCGCACATGGGCTTCGTGACGCTCGGCATCTTCACGTTCTCCACCCAGGGCGTCGAGGGCGCCATCTTCCAGATGGTCTCGCACGGCATCGTCTCTGCCGGGCTCTTCCTCGGCGTCGGCGTGCTCTACGACCGCGTGCACACCCACGAGATCGCCGCGTTCGGCGGACTCGTGCACCGCATGCCGATCTTCGCCGCAGTGTTCATGGTGCTCACCCTGGCCAATGTCGGGCTGCCCGGCACCAGCGGCTTCATCGGCGAGTTCCTGACGCTGCTCGCCTCCTTCAAGGTCAACACCTGGGTGGCATTCCTTGCCACCACGGGTGTGATCTGGTCGGCGGCGTACGCGCTCTACGTCTACCGGCGCGTGATCTACGGCGATCTCGTCAAGCCGGCGCTGAAGGGCATCGCGGACATGACCCCGCGCGAGATCGGAATCATGGTGCCGCTGGTGGTGCTGACGCTGCTGCTCGGCGTCTACCCCGCGCCTGTGCTCGACGTGGCAGCGGTTTCCGTCAAGAAGCTCGTCACGGCCTATGAGGCATCCGTGCAGCCGGCGCCGGCGGCCGCCAAGCCGGCCGCCGCTGCGCCTGCCGCCACGCCTGCGCGTTGAGTTGAGGAGCTTCCGATGCAGGAGTTGACCACCTACGCGCCGGCCCTGCCCGAGATCGCCGTTGCGGTCGGCGCGCTGCTGATCCTCATGCTCGGCGTGTTCCGCCCCGCGGCGCCTACGGGCGACTACCTCGCCGGCGCCCTGGCGATCGTTGTGCTCGCCGTCGCCGCCGTGCTCATCCTGGCCGCTCCGGACAATCGCACGGTGCTGTTCGACGGCGCGTTCATCGCCGACGGCTTTGCGCGCTTCATGAAGCTCCTGGTGCTTGGCGGCTCGATCCTCGTCCTCGTCATGTCGATGGGCGATCTCGCGCGCACCAAGCTTTTGTCGAGCGAATACGCGGTGCTCCTGCTGCTGTCGGTGCTCGGCATGATGCTGATGATCTCGGCCGGCAGCCTGATCGCGCTCTATCTCGGGCTCGAGCTGAAGAGCCTCGCGCTCTACGTCGTCGCCGCCATCGACCGCGACAACGTGCGCTCGAGCGAGGCGGGGCTCAAGTATTTCGTGCTGGGCTCGCTGTCGTCGGGCATGCTGCTCTATGGCGCCTCGCTCATCTACGGTTTCACCGGCTCGAGCGACTTTTCCGCCATCGCCGCCGTCGCGCACGGGCAGGCGGGCGGAGCGGGCGTCGGCCTCACCATCGGGCTGGTGTTCCTGCTCGTCGGGCTGGCGTTCAAGGTGTCCGCGGTGCCGTTCCACATGTGGACGCCCGACGTCTACGAGGGCGCGCCGACGCCCGTAACCGCGTTCTTTGCCGCCGCGCCCAAGCTCGCAGCCATGGCGCTGCTGATGCGCGTGCTGCTCACGGCCTTCCCCGGCATCGCGCCGCAGTGGCAGCAGATCGTCGTCTTCCTCAGCGTCGCCTCGATGCTGCTCGGCGCCTTCGCCGCCATCGGGCAGACGAACATCAAGCGGCTGATGGCCTACTCGTCCATCGGACACATCGGCTACGCGCTGATCGGGCTTGCCGCCGACAGCGAGACCGGCACGCAGTCCGTGCTCGTCTACCTCGCGATCTACCTGTTCATGACGGTCGGGGCATTCGCCTGCATCCTGTCGATGCGCAACAAGCTCGGCCCCGTCGAGGACATCGACTCGCTCGCCGGCCTCGCCAAGACCAACCTGCCCATGGCCTTCGTGCTGGCGATGATCCTGTTCTCGATGGCGGGCGTGCCGCCGCTCGCCGGCTTCTTCGCCAAGTTCTACGTCTTCGCCGCCGCGATCAAAGCCGGGCTCTATCCGCTCGCCGTCATCGGCGTGCTGGCGAGCGTGGTGGCGGCCTACTACTACCTGCGCGTCGTCAAGATCATGTTCTTCGACGACGCGCAGCAGGAGTTCGTGCCGGCCGAGCAGGGGACGCGCATCGTCATGGCCGTCACCGGGCTGTTCGTCCTCTTGTTCGTGCTCGCGCCCGCGCCGCTGGTCGACACGGCGCTCTCCGCAGCGAGGACGCTGCAAGTCGGGCAATGAATACGTTCGCGGGCGACCCTCCCGCGCCGTCGCGGCTTGCACATCTCACCGAAACGGATTCGACCAACGCCGAAGCGATGCGCCGCGCGCTCGCTGGCGAGCCGGCGCCGCTGTGGGTGCTCGCCGACCGGCAGACGTCGGGCCGCGGCCGATCCGGGCGCGCGTGGGCGTCGCAGCCCGGCAACCTGTTTGCGAGCCTGCTCGTCTCGACCGCGTGCGCACCGGCGCAAGCGGGGCAGCTCTCGCTCGCAGCCGGCGTGGCGGCGATCGACGCCATCCGCAAGGCGGCGGCGCCGCTTACCCCGCCTGCCGGGCTGCGGCTCAAGTGGCCCAACGACATCCTCATCGGCGCCGCCAAGGCCGGTGGCATCCTGGCCGAGAGCACGACGCGCAACTCCGGCGCCGAGCGGCTCGCCGTCATCGGCATCGGCCTTAACCTTGCCTCCGCGCCGGGCGACCTCGGCCGGGCCGCGACATTTCTCTCCGCCCACGGCTTGTCGCTTTCGCCGCAGCGGGCATTGTGCTTCTTGGCCGACGCTATGGACGGCTGGCTCAGGACGTGGAACGACGCACGGGGCTTCGCGGATGTGCGCCGCGCCTGGCTCGAGCGCGCCGGCTCCATCGGCGAGCCGCTGACGGTGCACACCGGCGGGGGCATCGCGTCAGGGCGTTTTGCCGGGATCGACGAAGAGGGTGCGCTGCTGATCGCCGGGCCCGACGGAAGGGAACGGCGCTTCAGCTACGGGGACGTAATGCTCGGGGAGCCGGAAGGCGCCGCGGCGGAGCAGAAGAAAGACGAAGGCCGATGATCGACAAGCGGCGCGGATCGGGCGGGGGCGGAGACGAGCTCGTGTTCGTGGCCCTGGGCGGCCTCGGCGAGATCGGCATGAACCTCTATCTTTACGGCTACGGGCCGCCGGATGCGCGCAAGTGGCTAATGGTCGATTGCGGCATCACGTTCCCCGAGGGCGAGAACGATCCCGGCATCGACGTCATTTTGCCCGACGTGCGCTTCATCGAGGAGAATCGCGGCGATCTCCTCGGCATCCTCATCACGCACGCGCACGAGGATCACATCGGTGCCGTGATCGAGCTGTGGCCGCGCCTCAAAGCGCCCGTCTACGCGACGCCGTTCACCGCCGGCATGCTGCGCGCCAAGCTTGCGGAGTGGGGCGGCGACCTGCAGATCCCGATCAACGTCGTGCAGCTCGATTCACGCTTCAAGCTCGGCCCTTTCGATGTAGAGCTCGTCACGCTCGCGCACTCGATCCCCGAGATGAGCGCGGTCGCGCTGCGCACGCCGCAGGGCCTCGTGTTCCACACCGGCGACTTCAAGCTCGATCCAACGCCCGTCATCGGCAAGCCGCTCGACGAGAGCCGTTTGAAGAAGCTGGGCGATGAGGGCGTGCAGGCGCTCATAATCGATTCGACGAACGCCTTCCGCGAGGGAACCTCGCCCTCCGAGCAGGATGTCGCCAAGTCGCTTGGGCAGATCATCTCCAGCGCGAAAGCGCGTGTGGCGGTCACGACGTTTTCCTCCAACGTGGCGCGCGTCAAGGCGGTGGGGGAAGCGGCGCGCGCGGCCAACCGGCAGGTCGTCGTCGCCGGTCGCGCGCTGCACCGCGTGATCGAGGTCGCCATCGACACGGGCTACTTGCCGCAAGGTTTCCGCTATCGCGATCAGGATCAGTTCAAAAATCTGCAGCGCCGCGATGTCGTCCTGATCTGTACCGGTAGCCAGGGCGAGCGACGGGCAGCCCTCGCGCGCATCGCCGAGGAGGAGCACCCCGAGATCTCGCTCGACAAGGGCGACATGGTGATCTTTTCCTCGCGCACCATCCCTGGCAACGAGAAGGCGGTGGGGCGCATCCAGAACAATCTGGCGCGCAACGGCTGCGATGTCCTGACCGACAACGAGGCGCTGGTGCACGTCTCCGGGCATCCCCGGCGCGACGAGCTGCGCCGCATGTACGGCTGGCTGCGGCCCAAGGTCGTCGTGCCCATGCACGGCGAGGCGCG
Source organism: uncultured Alphaproteobacteria bacterium (assembly GCA_963726555.1). Classification (GTDB taxonomy): domain Bacteria; phylum Pseudomonadota; class Alphaproteobacteria; order Rhizobiales; family Hyphomicrobiaceae; genus Hyphomicrobium_A. The sequence goes on from CAVSCT010000007.1 coordinate 18,827, forward strand.
CCACCTGAAGGCGCAGGCCGAGCTTGCGCGCGAGCAGGGCGCCAAGACGATCTTCACCGTCACCGACGGCGAGATCGTGCGGCTGGCGCCCGACCCGGCCGTGATCGACGACGCGCCCGTCGCGCGCCTGTTCCGCGACGGCCGCCTGCTGGTGCCGGAGGCCGACGGACCGGTGCGCGCGCGCCGCAAGCTCGCCGCCGTCGGCATCGTGATCGTATCGCTGTGCCTGTCGCGGCGCGGCGAGCTCCTGGGCGAGCCGCAGGCCGAGCTCGACGGCGTGCCGGCCGAGACCGCCGAAGGCGAGGATATGCTCGACGTGGTGCTCGATGCGGTCGACGGCACCTGGCGCAGCATCCCCGGTCCCAAGCGCAAGTCGCCCGATCTCGTTTCCGAGGCCGTCCGGCGCGCCGTGCGCGCGGCGGTGGCGCAGGTGTGGGGCAAGAAGCCCATTTGCAAGGTGCTGGTGAACGTGATCGATAGTGGCAGGTAGCTTGCGGCGTCGGCGGCGAGGCTCCGGGCGCGCATCGATGGAGGTAGGCGGATAATGATCGGACGGCTCAACCATGTCGCCATCGCAGTGAAGGATCTGGCCGCCGCGAGCGCGGTCTATCGCGATGGCCTCGGCGCTACGTTGACCAAGCCGCTGCCGCAGCCCGAGCATGGCGTCACGGTCGTGTTCATCACGCTGCCCAACACCAAGATCGAGCTGCTCGAGCCGTTGGGCGAAGGCTCGCCCATCGCCAAGTTCCTGGAGAAGAGCCCCGAGGGTGGCATCCACCACGTCTGCTACGAGGTCGACGACATCCTCGCCGCCCGCGACCGCCTGAAGGCGCAGGGCGCTCGCGTGCTCGGCGACGGCACGCCCAAGATCGGCGCGCACGGCAAGCCGGTGCTGTTCCTGCACCCTAAGGATTTCTGCGGCACGCTCGTCGAGCTCGAGCAGGCATGAGCGAAGGCCGACCCGCATGGACCCGCTGATCCTGATCGCGATCTACATCTTCATCTGGTGGACGACACTGTTTGCCGTGCTGCCCTTCGGCGTGCGCACGCAGCAGGAGGAGGGGAGCGTCGTGCCGGGCACCCCTGAGAGCGCGCCGGCCAAGCCGCGGCTTGTGCGCGTCGTCATCATCAACACGATCATTGCGACGCTCGTGTTCGCGATCGTCTACCTCATCATCAAGTTGAAGCTGATCACTGCAGACACGTTCCCATTTCCCTGAGGACAGAAGGCGGCGCCAAAAACGCAAAGAGCAAGGTCCTGAGAACCTTGCTCTTGCGCAACACCTGCGATGTGGTGGAGCTTTGCCGCGATTTTGGGCGCCGCACGCTCTACACTCAGGCACCTGTCGTCCCACCCCATGGGGTAGCCGCGGTGCCGGTATTTCTCCCTAGACTCGGGCTGCCTGCCGCTTGTTTGCGCGGCTTTGACCCACCCTCAAGGCCGATACCTGTAGCCGACACGCGGCCTTCTGTCACGGGGGCTTCTGCGCTTCCGTCGAAAAAAATTCTCTTGCGTCCGATTGCCCGTATTCCCGGCCGTGTGACCGACCGGTCGCACCCCATTCTGCATCCGTTGTACTGAACGACGCGGGCGCGCCGCCGGCTGCGCATTTTGCAGGGGACAAGGCGCTCGGCGTTTACCCTCACCGGGATTGCCACCCGCCCTGTTCCACGCTACGAGCCCCGAAAACAGGCCCTTCTGTGCGCGCGCGATGGTTACGGCGCTGGGGCGCGTTCCCGTCCAAAGGATCGGCCCGTAATGCTCCTCTCCCGCTACTTCCTGCCCGTGCTGCGCGAGACGCCCAAAGAGGCCGAGATCGTCTCGCACCAGCTCATGCTGCGCACGGCGATGATCAAGCAGTCGTCCGCCGGCATCTACTCCTGGCTGCCGCTCGGCCTCAGGGTCCTGAAGAAGATCGAACGCATCGTGCGCGAAGAGCAGAACCGCGCCGGCGCCGTCGAGATCCTGATGCCGACCATCCAGTCGGCCGACCTGTGGCGCGAGTCGAAGCGCTACGAGGCCTACGGCAAGGAGATGCTGCGCATCGACGACCGCCACGAGCGCGACATGCTCTTCGGGCCGACGGCGGAGGAGGTCGTCACCGCGATCTTCCGCGACAGCATCAAGAGCTACAAGGATCTGCCGAAGAACCTCTACAACATCCAGTGGAAGTTCCGCGACGAGATCCGGCCGCGCTTCGGCGTGATGCGCGGACGCGAGTTCCTGATGAAGGACGCCTACTCCTTCGACCTCACGGCCGAGGGCGCTCGCCACGCCTACAACCGCATGTTCGTCGCCTACCTGCGCACGTTCGCGCGCATGGGGCTGAAGTCGATTCCCGATGGCGGCCGACACCGGTCCCGATCGGCGGCGATCTTCAGCCACGAGTTCATCATCCTGGCCGAGACCGGCGAGAGCCAGGTCTTCTGCCATAAGGATCTGATCGAGGGGCAGGTGCCCGCCGCCGACACGGACTTTCGACGGCGATCTTGCCGCCGATCAGTCAAGGCCTGGACCTCGCTCTACGCCGCGACCGAGGAAAAGCACGACGCGGCGCGGTTTCGCAGCAGAGGTGCCGACCGACAAGCAGGTTTCCGCGCGCGGCATCGAGGTCGGCCACATTTTCTACTTCGGCACCAAGTACTCCGAACCCATGGGGGCGAAGGTTCAGGGGCCGGACGGGCAGCATGATCACGCTGCAGATGGGGTCGTACGGCGTCGGCGTCTCGCGCCTCGCCGGCGCCATCATCGAGGCGAGCCACGACGCGGCCGGCATCGTGTGGCCGGTGCCGGTCGCGCCGTTCGAGGTCGCGCTCATCAATCTGAAGGCCGGCGACACGGAGACGGACGCGGCCGCGCGCCGATCTCTACGGCAAGCTCGAGGCCGCCGGCATCGACGTGCTGCTCGACGACACGGACGAGCGCGCGGGCGCCAAGTTCGCGACCATGGATCTGATCGGTCTTCCCTATCAGCTCATCGTCGGGCCCAAGGGCGTGAAGCAGGGCGAGGTCGAAGATCAAGGATCGCAAGAGCGGCGCGCGGCAGACGCTGCCGCTCGAGGCCGCGGTCGGCCATCTCGTGGAAGCTGTCACCAGCCGGCGCATTCTTGCGTAAGGCAGACCAAACGAAGGCGGAGACCTAAGGGGGCACGACCGGGATGACGAGCGCCGCGGCGATAGGATCGCGCCCGCCATGGACGCCCCCAAGGACCTCAGGGCCGGCGCGCCAGCAGCACGGGGCCGTTTGCGGCCTTCGAATGGATGCTGGCGCTGCGCTACCTCCGCGCCCGGCGCAAGGAAGGCTTCATCTCCGTCATCGCCGGGTTCTCGTTCGTCGGCATCATGCTCGGCGTCGCCACGCTGATCATCGTCATGGCGGTGATGAACGGCTTCCGCAACGAGCTGTTCGCCAAGATCCTCGGCCTCAACGGCCACGTCATCGTCAACAAGATCGGCGGCAACTTCGAGGACTATCAGGCCATCGCCGACCGCGTTGCGCGCGTGCCGGGGGTGCGAGACGGCGATGCCGCTGATCGAGGGCCAGGTGATGGTCTCCTCCGCGGTGCAGGCGACCGGCGGCCTCGTGCGCGGCATGGACGAGGGCGGCGTCACGCGGGCTCCCGCTCGTCGCCAACAACATCCGCTTCGGGCACGCTCGACGGCTTCGACAAGCAGACCGGCATCGCCATCGGCACGCGGCTCGCCAATCTTTTGCGCGTCAACGTCGGCGACAGCATCATGCTCGTCTCGCCGAAGGGGGCCACGACCCCGTTCGGCAACGCGCCGCGCACCAAGCCCTACGTGGTCGAGCGCGCTGTTCGAGATGGGGATGTCGGAATACGACCGCACCATGATCTTCATGCCGTTGGCCGAGGCGCAAAAATACTTCTCGCGCGGGCCGGAGGTCGACGTCCTCGAGATCGTCGTCGACGACCCGGGCAGGGTCGATCACTTCGTGAAGGCGATCCGCATCGCCGGCGGGCCGACCGTCCACGTCTCCGACTGGCGCCAGCGCAACGAGACCTTCTTCACGGTGCTCGAGGTCGAGCGCAACGTGATGTTCATCATCCTGTCGCTGATCGTGCTCGTCGCCGCGCTCAACATCATCTCCGGCCTGATGATGCTGGTGAAGGACAAGGGCCGCGACATCGCCATCCTGCGCACGATGGGGGCGACCAGCGGCGCGATGATGCGTGTCTTTCTCATCACGGGCGCCTCGATCGGCGTCGTCGGCACGCTCGCCGGGCTGGTGCTCGGCGTCGTCTTCTGCCTCAACATCGAGGATCCTGCGCAATCTGATGGCGTGGATCACGAGCACCACGATCTTCGATCCCAACGTCTACTATCTGACGCGGCTGCCGGCCGACATGGATATCCGCGAGACGGCTTCGATCGTCGGCATGGCGCTGGTGCTCTCGGTGCTGGCGACGCTCTATCCGTCGTGGCGAGCTTCCACGCTCGATCCCGTCGAAGCTCTGCGCTACGAATGAGCGACCGCATGAGCGCCTTGGCCCAGGAGATCCGACCGGTGCGCGAAGCTGCAAGGCAGACGGTGCTGAAGCTCGACCGCCTGGTGCGCACGTATCGCCAGGGCACGCGCGCATCGAGGTGCTGGCGGGTGCTTCGGCCGACATCCACGCCGGGCGAGGCGGTCGCGCTCGTCGGCCCCTCGGGCGCCGGCAAGTCGACGCTGCTGCACATCGCCGGCTTGCTCGAGACGGCCGACAGCGGCCGCGTCGTCGTCAACGGGCGCGACTGCTGCCGGCATGAGCGATGACGATCGCACGCGCGTGCGCCGCGTCGAGATGGGCTTCGTCTACCAGTTCCACCAGCTGCTGCCCGAATTCTCCGCGCTGGAGAACGTCGTGATGCCGCAGATGATCGCCGGCCGCGGGCGCAAGGAAGCCGGCGTGCGCGCGAGCGAGCTGCTCACCGTCGCTGGGCCTTGCGGAGCGTGTCGATCATCGCCCCGCCGAGCTGTCGGGCGGCGAGCAGCAGCGCACCGCGATCTGCGCGCGCGCTCGCCAACGATCCCCGCCTGCATCCTCGCCGATGAGCCGACCGGCAACCTCGATCCGCACACGGCCGCGCACGTGTTCGACGCGCTGATCCAGCTCATCCACACGACCGGCGTGGCCGCGCTCATCGCCACCCACAACCTGGAGCTGGCCGGGCGCATGGACCGCGTTTTGCGCATGGAGGACGGTCTCCTGATCGAGGTCCCGCGCGGCACCATGATCTAAAGCGCGGTTCGCCGGGGACAGGCGGCCTGCCGCCCTTGGGGCGCGCGGCTTGGTGGTCTACATACGAGACCATGAACGCTCCGAGTCGCTCCCCCGCCGCCGCGGATGCCTCTGCCTCGCGGCCTGCGCAATTCGTGCACCTCAAGGTCCACTCGGCCTATTCCCTGCTCGAGGGTGCGCTGACCATCCCGACGCTCGCCAAGCTCGCCGGGGCGCACGAGCTGCCGGCGCTCGGGCTGACCGACACCAACAATCTGTTCGGCGCGTTGGAGTTCTCCGACAAGCTCGCGGAGGCCGGCATCCAGCCCATCATCGGCGTGACGCTCAACGTCGATTTCGCGGAGCGCAAGGCCGAGCCTATGGAGCAGGCGGGCGGGGCGCAGCGCCGCGCCGGCGACGGGCCGATCGCGCTGCTGGCGGCGAGCGAGGCTGGCTACGCCAACCTGATGAAGCTCGTGAGCCGCGCGCATCTGGAGGTCGCCGACACAGGCGCGGTGCACACCACGATCGCCGCGTTGGAGGCGCATGCCGATGGGCTCATTGCGCTCTCCGGCGGACCCGATGGGCCCATCGACCGCGCGCTGCGCGAGGGCCAGCAGCCGCTGGCGGAGGCGCGGCTGCAGCGGCTCGCGGCTGCGTTCGGCGACCGGCTGTACGTCGAGATCCAGCGTCACGGCCTGAAGAGCGAGCACGACGTCGAGCCGCAGCTCCTGCAGCTCGCCTATGCGCTCAAGCTGCCGATCGTTGCCACGAACGAGGCCTACTTCGCGAGCCCCGACGACTACGAGGCCCACGACGCGCTGCTGTGCATCGCCGAGGGCCGCTACGTCGTCGAGGACGATCGCCGCCGAGTGACGCGCGAGCACTATTTCAAAAGCGCCAATGAGATGGCGACCGCATTCGCCGATCTGCCCGAGGCGCTCGACAACACGGTCGAGATCGCCAAGCGATGCTCTTTCCGTCCCAAGGGCCGCAAGCCGATTTTGCCCCGGTTTATTCCGGGCGACGACACCATCAGCGAGACAGAGCAGTCCCGCCTCGAGGCCGCCGAGCTGCGGCGGCAGGCCGAGCAGGGACTGAAGGAGCGCCTCGCAGCGGCGTCGCCGGCTGCGGGCTTCACCGTCGCCGATTATGAAAAGCGGCTCGCCTACGAGATCGACGTTATCGCGCGCATGAAGTTCCCCGGGTACTTCCTGATCGTCGCCGACTTCATCAAATGGGCGAAGGCGCAAGCGATCCCCGTGGGTCCGGGGCGCGGCTCGGGCGCCGGCTCGGTCGTCGCCTGGGCGCTGACGATCACCGACCTCGATCCCCTGCGCTTCGGGCTGCTGTTTGAACGTTTCCTCAACCCCGAGCGCGTGTCGATGCCCGACTTCGACATCGACTTCTGCCAGGACCGCCGCGACGAGGTGATCCGCTACGTGCAGGGCAAGTACGGGCACGACCGCGTGGCGCAGATCATCACGCACGGCAAGCTGCAGGCGCGCGCGGTGCTGCGCGACGTCGGCCGCGTGCTGCAGATGCCGTACGGGCAGGTCGACCGGCTGTGCAAGCTGGTGCCGAACAACGCGGCCAATCCGGTCACGCTACCCGAGGCCATCGCCGGCGAGCCCAAGCTGCAGGAGGCGCGCGCCGCCGAGCCGCTGGTCGCGCGCCTGCTCGAGATCGCGCAGAAGCTGGAAGGCCTCTACCGCCACGCCTCTACCCACGCCGCCGGCATGGTGATTGCCGACCGGCCGCTCGAGGAGCTGGTGCCGCTCACGCGCGATACGAAATCGAGCATGCCCGTCACCCAGTACAACTGGAAGATGGTCGAGGCTGCGGGCCTGGTAAAGTTCGACTTCCTGGGCCTGAAGACGCTGACGGTGCTGCAGAAGGCGGTCGACCTCGTGAAGCGCGGGCGCGGTATCGACGTGGATCTCGCGGGCCTGCCGCTCGACGACCGCCGCAGCTACGAGCTGCTGGCGAAGGCCGACACCGTCGGCGTGTTCCAGCTGGAAAGCACGGGCATGCGCGAGAGCTTGAAGCGGCTCAAGCCCGACCGCTTCGAGGACATCATCGCCATGGTGGCGCTGTACCGCCCCGGCCCCATGGACAACATACCGACCTACATCAACCGCAAGCACGGCGAGGAGCCGGTCGACAACCTGCACCCGCTGCTGGAGCCGATCCTCAAGGAGACCTACGGCGTCATCATCTACCAGGAGCAGGTGATCGAGATCGCCAAGGCCATGGCCGGCTACTCGCTGGGCGAAGCCGACCTCCTCCGCCGCGCCATGGGCAAGAAGGACCGGGCGGGGATGGCCAAGGAGCAGGCCCGCTTCGTCGCCGGCGCTGTGCAGAAGGGCGTCGAGAAGCCGGACGCCGTGTACGTGTTTGAGCTCGTCGACAAGTTCGCCGGCTACGGCTTCAACAAGAGCCACGCTGCGGCCTACGCGCTCGTCAGCTACCAGACCGCCTACATGAAGGCCAACTACCGCGAAGAGTTCCTGGCGGCCTCCATGACGCTCGACATGGCCAACACCGACAAGCTCGCGCAGTTTGCGGCGGAGGCGAGGAAGAGCGGCATCGAGGTGAAGCCGCCGTGCGTCAACGCCTCGGAGGTGGATTTTCTCGCCGAGCCCTCGCGCAAGGCCGGCGAGGCCGGCGCCATCCGCTACTCGCTTGCGGCCTTGAAGAACATCGGCCCTGCGGCCGTCTCGACCATCGTCGCCGAGCGCAACGCGAAGGGGCGCTACGCGAGCCTTCCCGACTTTGCCTCGCGTCTCAACCCGAAAGCACTGAACAAGCGTGCGCTCGAGACGCTTGCCGCGGCGGGCGCCTTCCTGGCGTTGGAAGGCAACCGCGCGCTGGTGCACGCCAACGTCGAGGGCATCCTGGCGCTGGCGCAGCGCCGCGAGGCCAACACGGCGTCGGGCACCGACGACCTCTTCGGGCTGGGCGCGACCGCACCTCAGCTCGATCTGCGCGCCGTGCAGCCGTGGACGCCGATGGAGCGGCTCTCCCACGAATTCGAGGCGGTGGGCTTCTATCTCTCGGGCCATCCGCTCGACAGCTACGAGCGCGTGCTGCAGAAGCTCGGCGTCAAACGCTACGTCGATTTCGAGGCCCTGACCGAGCGCGGGAGCTGCGAGGGGCGGCTTGCCGGCATCGTCATCTCGGCGCGCGAGCGCAAGTCGCAGCGGGGCAACAAGTTCGCCTTCGCGATGTTCTCCGACACCACGGGGCAGTTCGAGGCGGTGGTGTTCTCCGATACGCTGGCGCAATGCCGCGACCTCCTGGAGCCCGGCACGGCGGTGCTGCTCTCGGTCGCCGCCGAGCGCGACGGTGACACCGTGAAGATGCGGGTCGAGGGGCTGGAGGCGCTCGACAAGGCCGCGGCAGGCGTGCAGCGCGGCTTGCGCGTCGTTCTCGACCGCCGCCTCATCCAGGGTGGCAAGGCCGGTGCGATCGCCGCCCTGAAGGGGCTGCTAAAGCCCGGCGGAAAGGGCGAAATCCGGCTCGTTTTGGCGCTCGACGATCGCAACCGCGAGCTCGAGTTCGCGCTGCCGGGCCGCTACGACGTCTCGCCCGCGCAGGCCGGCGTCCTCTCGACCAGCCCCGGCGTAGTAGAAGTTTTAGAGATCTGACTTAGACTCCCGGTAGCATCCGCTCTTTCGGGTTTGCATAAAATGCACCGGATCGCCTATCCCACGATCCTTATCGCCGCCGCCGCGCTGCTCCCTGCGCAAGAGGCTGACGCGAAGTACTGCCCGCGCGTGCTTTATCGGGCGACGCGCCTGGTCATCGTCAGCATGCCGAACATGGAGTTGACAAAGGCCGACGTGCGCACCTTCGAGCGCAAGTCGCCGGCGGCGCGCTGGGAGGCTCGCAGCAAGCGCGAGCCGGCCGTGGTCGGTATGAACGGTATCGCCTGGGGCAACCCGTATATCAGCTACGGCAAGAAGGACGAGCCGGTGAAGCGCGAGGGCGATCATCGCACGCCGGCCGGCATCTACCGTTTCGGCGCGACCTTCGGGTTCAGCGCGGCCAAGCTGCCCGGTCATCTGCAGCTGGCGCCGGCAAAGCAGTTCTGCGTCGAGGACGCCGGCTCGCGCTACTACGGCAAGATCGTGCCGCAGAGCGTGGTGGACGAGAAGACGAACGGCGAGGACATGGCCACGTATCCGCTCTACAAGCGCGGCCTCGTCATCGACTATCCGCCACGGCCGCGGTCGAAGGCGGGCTCGTGCATCTTCCTGCACGTCTGGGGCGGCGATGGCGTCGGCACCGAAGGCCGTGTCGCGCTGCCTGAGGAGCGCGTCGCGTTCCTGCAGCAGTGGGCCGAGAGCCGCTTCACTGCGATTGTGATCGTGTCGGAGGATACGGTCGATCGCTTCAAGGGCTGCCTACCGGTATCAAACACCGTGAGCCAGGCCCCTCCGGTCGCGGTGCCGCTCCCAGAGCGCAAGGCCGCCGCCCAGGGCGCCAACGAGACGCGCGCCTCGATCAGGCCCTGAAGCCGGCGGCGCGCGTCACTTCCAGAAGTGGTCGTAAAGGCTCAGGCCGATCTCGAAGGCGATCAGCCCGATGATGTAGACCTCGAGCCGATGGCTCGTGCGCGTCGCCATCAGGTCGGTGATGGTATCGGCGGTGCTGCGGATGACCTCGAGCTTGCGCGCAATCGCGCGGCCGCGCTGCGGCAAGTCGTACTCGTCGACGAGGCGCGCCCAGAAGCGCTCGAGCTCAGGATGGTCCCATAGCACGTCCGGCTTCTCATCGAGGTCGACGCGGTCGGCGAGCCGCTGCTGCAGCGTGATCGCCTGGCCGATCTGCTCCAGCAGCGACCCCTGCGGGCTGCGTGGCAGCCGACGCTGCTGCAGCGTCTGCGCCACCGCGTCGATGCGGTCGAAGGCGAGGCCGATGCGCCGCTCGTCGTAGGCGAGCGTCACGCTCATGGCGAGTGCTTCCGCGACGAGCAGCAGCCGGTCGGGGTCGGCGCCCTTGATCTGGAGGCGGCTCGCGGTCGAGATGCCCTCCTCCTCGTCGGGCTTGACCACGAGGCGAACGCTCTCGGTCTCACGCTCGTCGAGCGGCGCGACGATGCGCGGGGACAGGCTGCGGATGAGGCCCTCCTCGTCGACGGGATTCATGTCGAAGAAAACGGCAGCGCCGGATTTGAACAGTACCGCCATGCCGCCGCCGCTGGTGCGGAACGCCAGCGGTACGCTCGAGAAGGCGTCCTCGCGCTCCAGCCCCTTGACGTCGATGTGCTCGCCCAGCTGCAGCGCCCGAACCGATATTTCCCTGTTGCCCATGCCACTTTCTACCGCGCTTCAACGGCCGGCTCCTCGCCGGCCGGACAAAGCTTGTCATTTCAGGGTGTAAACTCTATAAGCACGGCCATCTCACACGCGGACCTCGCGCTCGGGCGGATCAAAAGCCCCGCTCAGCGCTCCGGTGGACCGCTCCCTTGACCCAAGGGAGATGTCTTCTCTGGGACCGCGGAGGACCAACCGGAAAAGGACGACCCATGACGCTTCCCGCGTTCAATATGCGTCAGCTGTTGGAAGCTGGCGTGCACTTCGGTCACCAGTCGCATCGCTGGAACCCCAAGATGGCGCCCTTCATCTACGGCGCCCGCAACAACATCCACATCATCGACCTCACGCAGACGACGCCGATGCTGCATCAGGCGCTCGTCAAGGTGTCCGACACGGTCGCCGACGGCGGCCGCGTGCTGTTCGTCGGCGACCAAGCGGCAGGCCTCGGAGCTCGATCGCCGATGCGGCCAAGCGCAGCGCGCAGTACTTCATCAATCACCGCTGGCTCGGCGGCACGCTGACGAACTGGAAGACGATCTCCCAGTCGATCCGCCGCTTGCGCCAGCTCGACGACATTCTTGCCGATCCGCAGGGCCGCACCAAGAAAGAGGTGCTCAACGTCACGCGCGAGCGCGAGAAGCTGAACCAGGCGCTCGGCGGCATCAAGGACATGGGCGGCACGCCCGACCTCTTGTTCGTGATCGACACCAACAAGGAGAGCATCGCCATCAAGGAGGCGAAAAAGCTCGGCATCCCGATCGTGGCGATCGTCGACACCAACTGCGATCCCGACGGCATCGACTTCCCGATCCCCGGCAACGACGACGCCGGGCGCGCGATCACGCTCTACTGCGATCTCGTCGCGCGCGCCGCGCTCGACGGCCTTGAGCGCAGCCAGACGGCGGCCGGTGTCGACGTCGGCGCCTCGGCGGCGCCTCCGGCGGAATTGCTGCCGAGCAAGCCGGTCGAGTTCCGCGGCATCGAGGCGCCGCGCGGCGAAGCCGACGACTTGAAGCGCATCACCGGCATCACGCCGAAGATCGAGCAGCGCCTCAACGACGCGGGCGTGTTCCACTTCTGGCAGATCGCCGACCTCGACGCCGAGCAGACGGCGGCGCTCGACCGCAAGCTGCGCCTCAAGGGCCAGATCGAGAAGGAAACGTGGTCCGCGCAGGCCAAGAAGTTCGTCGAGGCCACGGCCGTGTGACGCGGCGCGCCGCACCAGCAGCGCCCCCATCCCACCATCAACCAGTGGGCGCCCGATGACGGCGCCCGCCAAACGAGAGTTCACCCATGACGATTTCCGCGAGCCTGGTGAAGGAACTGCGCGAAAAGACCGGCGCCGGCATGATGGACTGCAAGTCCGCGCTCACCGAGGTGAAGGGCGACATCGAGGCCGCCGTCGACTGGCTGCGCAAGAAGGGCCTGTCGAAGGCCGCCAAGAAGGCCGGGCGCATCGCGGCGGAAGGCCTCATCGGCATTCACGTCGCGGGCAAGTCCGGCGCCATGGTGGAGGTCAACTCCGAGACCGACTTCGTGGCGCGCAACGAGCAGTTCCAGGACATGGTGACGAAGATCGCCGCGCTCGCTGCCAAGGCGAAGGGTGACGTCGCCAAGCTGCTTGCCATGACCTATCCGGGCAACAAGACGACGGTCGAAGACCACGTCAAGGAGATGATCGCCACCATCGGCGAGAACATGACCGTGCGCCGCACGGCGACGCTCGAGGTGCCGAGCGGCGTCGTCGGCTCCTACGTGCACAGCCAGGTTGTGCCGGGGCTCGGCAAGATCGGCGTGCTGGTGGCGCTGGCGTCGGACGGCAAGAATGCCGACGAGCTCGCCGCGCTCGCGCGCCAGATCGCCATGCACGTCGCCGCCACCAATCCCGTGGCGCTCGATCTCGCCGGCGTGCCGGCCGAGACGCTCGAGCGCGAGAAGGCGATCCTCGCCGACAAGAACAAGGGCAAGCCGCCGCAGGTGCTCGAGAAGATCGTCGCGAGCGGGCTCAAGAGCTACGCCAAGGACAACTGCCTCCTGGATCAGTCCTACATCCACGATCCGTCCAAGACCGTGACGCAGGTGCTGAAGGAGGCCGAGGGCAAGGTCGGCGGGCCGGTCAAGCTCACCGGCTTCGTGCGCTACGCGCTGGGCGAAGGCATCGAGAAGAAGGACGACGACTTCGCCGCCGAGGTCGCCGCGGCAGCGGGGGTCTGAGGCTGAGAGGCTTTTGCCCGTCCTCTAGGCGAATCCCTCTGTCCTGCGCTAGGTAGATCCCATGCGGAGCGGCTTTGCTGCCGCCCCGCCCCGCGCTTTTGCAGCAAGGCGAGGAGGCAGCAGTCATGGCCGCAAGCGGAAAGCCGCTCCTCTACAAGCGGCTGCTCCTGAAGCTGTCGGGCGAGGCCCTGATGGGCCAGCGGCTCCGCCGGCATCGACATGGCCGTCGTCGACCGGCTTGCCCGCGACATCTCCGAAGCCATTGCCGCGGGGGTGCGAGATCGCCGTCGTCGTGGGCGGCGGCAACATCTTCCGTGGGCTTGCCGGCGCCGCGAAGGGCATGGATCGCGCCACCGCCGACTACATGGGCATGCTGGCGACCGTCATGAACGCGCTGGCGTTCCAGAGCGCGCTGGAGAACGCCAGGACGCCGGCCCGCGTCATGTCGGCCATTCCGATGCCGACGGTCTGCGAGAGCTACGTCCGGCCCAAGGCCCTGCACCACATGGAGCAGGGCCGCGTGGTCATCTTCGCCGCCGGCACCGGCAATCCGTTCTTCACGACCGACACGACGGCGACGCTGCGCGCCATCGAGATGGGCTGCGATGCCGTCGCCAAGGCGACGCAGGTCGATGGCGTCTATTCGCGCCGATCCGCAAGAAGGACCCGACCGCCAAGCGCTACGACCGGCTGATCCTATTCGGAGGTGTTGGCACGCGATCTCAAGGTCATGGACGGGGCGGCGATCGCGCTTGCTCGCGACAACCAACTTCCGGTAATTGTCTTTTCCATCGAGGAGCAGGGCAATCTGCTCGAAGCTCCTGCGCGGGAAGGCGCGTGCAACCGTCATCGACGATCGGCCTGAGGCCGGTCAAGCGGACAGGCTCGCGGCGGGCTGGACGTATTGCACGCGGCGGCGCCGTTCGAGCCGCCCGAGTCTTTGTCCTGACGACGGCACCCGCGTCGAAGGAGAGCGACAATGGCAGCGGCGCAAGTTTGACATCGACCGAGCTCGACAAGCGCATGCGCACCTCGCTCGAAGCGCTGAAGCGCGAGTTCGTCAGGCCTGCGCACGGGCCGCGCGAGCACGCATCTGCTCGATCCCGTCCAGGTCACCGTCTATGGCTCCAAGATGCCGATCAACCAGGTTGGCGACGGTCTCCGTGCCGGAGCCGCGCATGATCTCGGTGCAGGTCTGGGACAAGACGCAACGTTCCGGCCGTCGACAAGGCGATCCGCGAGGCCAATCTCGGCATCAACCCCGATCGTCGACGGCACGCTCATCCGGCTGCCGATCCCGATGCTGACCGCAGATCGCCGCGCCGGAGCTGGTCAAGCTCGCGCACAAATACGCCGAGCACGCGCGCGTCGCCGTCCGCAACGTCCGCCGCGACGGCATGGAGCTTCTGAAGAAGCTCGAGAAGGACGGCAAGATGAGCCAGGACGACCATCACAAGAACTCGGCCAAGGTGCAGGAGCTGACCGACAAGCTCATCAAGGAGATCGACCAGACGCTCGCGGCCAAGGAAGTCGAGATCCAGAAGGTTTGAGGCGCTGCGTCGTAGACGCGCGGGCTCCCGCTATCCCGGCGCTGCGCCCGCCACCGATAAGCGCCCGCCTGCCGTGACGGAAATCAAGGAGAACCGCCGCGACGAGCCAGGCCGACGGCACGATGCCGCCTCGCGCATGTCGCCATCATCATGGACGGCAACGGCCGCTGGGCGAGCCAGCGCGGGCTGCCCCGTGCGATCGGCCATCGCCAGGGCGTCGAGGCCGTGCGGCGCACGGTGCGCGCGGCGATCGAGCTCGGCATTCCACTACCTCACGCTCTACAGCTTCTCCTCCGAGAACTGGTCGCGCCCGGCCGAACGAGATCGACGACCTGATGGGGCTGATGAAGCGCTTCATCCGCCGCGATCTCGCCGAGCTGCACCAGGACAACGTGCGCATCCGCGTGATCGGCGAGCGCCAGCAACGTCGATCCTGAGCTGATGACGCTGATCGACGAGGCGGTCGAGCTGACGCAGCGACAACACGGCGCTGACGCTGGTGATCGCCTTCAACTACGGCGCGCGCGCCGAGATCGCCAAGCGCCGCGCGCAGCGCTCGCCGAGGAGGTCGCCGCCGGGCGGCTCGCAGCCGGCGGACATCACCGCCGAGGCGCTTGAGCGGCGCGCTCGACACCGCCGGCATTCCCGATCCCGACCTGCTGATCCGCACCAGCGGCGAGATGCGGCTCTCGAACTTCCTGCTCTGGCAGTGCGCCTATACCGAGTTCGTGTTCATCGATGCCTACTGGCCGGAGTTCGGCCGCGAGCTGCTCGAGGAGGCAATCGTCCAGTTCCGGGCGCGCGACCGCCGCTTCGGCGGGCTGATCGCAAGCGCTCGATCGGCCTAAGGCAGCCGCCATGTCTCGAGCAATCTCAGCCGGTCCGAGGCCGAAGAGCGAACCCGGCCACGCCGGCGAAGGGCATCCGTCGAACTTGAAGCCTGCGCATCTTGTCGGGGCTGCGTGCTGCGTGCCAGTCGCGCTGGCGCTCACCTGGCCGGGCCCGTTTGCCTTCGCGCGCCTCGTTCTCGTCGTCGCTCTGGTCATGAGCTGGGAATGGGCCCGCGTCGTGCGCGGAACGAGCGTCGACGTCGTCTGCTTCGTGCAGGCGATCGCGGTCGCCGCCGCTGTCGTGCTCGACCGCGACCGGCTATCGCGGTGCTCGCCGTCGCCGTGCTCGTGCGGCGCGATCATCGTCATCCCGCTGCGGCTCGGACACGGCGCGCGCCTCTCGGCCCTGGGCGTTTTCTACGTCGGCCTGCCTGTCGTCGCGCTGTTCTGGCTGCGCCAGGACGCGCCCTTACGGCTTCGTCGCCGTGCTGCTCATCTTCGCGGTCGTGTGGTCGACCGACATCGCCGCCTTCGCCGCCGGCCGCACCATCGGCGGCCCGAAGCTGTGGCCGCGCGTCTCGCCGAACAAGACGTGGGCGGGCTCGATCGGCGGCGTCGGCACGGCGTGCTCTCGCTGGGCGCTGATCTTCGCCCAGGTTCATCGATGCCCCGCCGCTGCGGCTCGTGCTGCTCGCGCTCGGCCTCGGCCTCGTCGCGCAGGCCGGCGATCTGGCCGAATCGGCGCTCAAGCGGTCGTTCGGCGTCAAGGATGCGAGCGACCTCATCCCCGGCCACGGCGGCTTCATGGACCGCATGGACAGCATCGTCGCGGTCGCGGTCGCCGCCGGCTGCTCGCGTTCGCGATCGATCCACATGCGCCCGCCCAGGCGCTTCTGTTCGGCGTCTGAGCCAGGGTCCGCAAGTCGGCGTCAGGCGCCCTTCCGCCTCCGAGGAGCCCGCGGGCGGCAGCCAAGCCGCCGCGAGGCGCGCAAGCGCCTCACCATCCTCGGTGCCACCGGCTCGATCGGCAAGAGCACGCTCGATCTCGTTGCGCACGGACCCGACGCCTTCGAGATCGTGGCGCTGACGGCGCAGAGCAACGTCGCCGAGCTGGCAGAGGCCGCGCGCCAGCACGGCGCCAAGCTCGCGGTGATCGGGGACCAGACGCGTTACGGGGAGCTCAGCGCGCTGCTGTCCGGCACCGGCATCGCGCGTCGCGGCCGGCCCCGCGGCCGCTGATGGAGGCCGCCGCCGAGCCGGCCGATTGCGTGATGGCCGCCATCGTCGGCGCCGCAGGGCTCGAGCCGACGTTCGAGGCGGCGCGGCAGGGCCGGCGCGTGGCGCTCGCCAACAAGGAATGCCTCGTTTCCGCCGGTGACGTGTTCATGTCCGCCGTCGCGCAAGTCGGGCGCCGAGCTGCTGCCCGTCGATTCAGCGAGCATTCGGCAGCGCTCCAGGCGCTCGCCGGGGCCGAGCCCGACGAGCATCGAGACGATCATGCTGACCGCTTCCGGCGGCCCTTTCCGCACCTGGACGTCGAGCGCCTGTCGCGCGCGACCCCCGAGGAGGCGCTGCACCATCCCAACTGGTCGATGGGCGCCAAGATCACGATCGATTCCGCGACGCTCGATGAACAAGGGCCTGGAGCTGATCGAGGCCTATCACCTGTTCCCGGTGCGTGCCGACCAGCTCGACGTCGTCGTGCACCCGCAGTCGATCGTGCATTGCCTCGTCAGCTACGTCGACGGCTCCGTGCTGGCGCAGCTCTCCGCGCCGGACATGCGTACGCCGATCGCGCTGGCGCTGTCGTGGCCGCGACGCATGTCGACCCCGACGCGCCGGCTCGATCTCGTGGCGCTCGGGAAGCCTGACGTTCGAGGCGCCGGACGAGGCGCGCTTTCCGGCGCTGCGGCTGGGGCGCGAGGCGCTGTGCTCGGGCGGCACCGCGCCGGCTGTCCTGAATGCCGCCAACGAGATCGCGGTCGAGGCCTTTCTCAAGCGGGCCATCGGCTTTTGCGCCATCGCCGAGGTCGCGGCCGAATGTCTCGAGGCGGCGAGCGCCCGCGGCCTGATCGGCCCGGCGACGCGGCTAACCGATGTTCTCGCCGTCGATGCCGAGGCGCGGCGTCTGGCACAATCCCTGCTCAGTCGCTATGTGTAGCGCGAGCGACCGCTGCAAAACGCAGCGCTCGGGCCCGACTTGAGCCGATATGGCCGCATTCGGGGCTTAACGATGCAGACTCAAGGCGCTCCCAAATCGGGGGGCTGACGCGCAACGGCACAAGGCCGCGCGCCGAGCAAGCAAGGAGAGCAAGGTTAATGCTTTCAATTCTGGCCACTCCGATGTCGGCGGTTCTCGCCGTGGTCTCGTTCCTGGTTGTGCTCAGCATCGTGGTGTTCGTCCACGAGTTCGGCCACTTCATCGTCGCGCGCTGGTGCGGCGTCGCCGTGCGTACCTTCTCGATCGGCTTCGGCCGCGAGATCGGGGGCTTCATCGATCGCAAGGGAACGCGCTGGCGCATCGCCTGGATCCCGCTCGGCGGCTACGTCAAGTTCATCGACGACGAGAACGCGGCGAGCCAGCCGTCGCAGGAGTCGATCGCGCGCCTGACGCCTGAGGAGCGGCGCGGCGCCTTCCAAACCAAGGCCATCTGGCAACGCGCGGCGGTGGTGTTCGCCGGACCCGCCGCGAATTTTCTGCTCGCGATTGTGATTTTCGCGGCGGTGAACTTCTTTGTGGGCGTGCACACGATCGCGCCGCGCATCGGCGAGGTTAAGCCGGACATGCCGGCGGCGGCCGCGGGCTTCAAGGCGGGCGATGTCATCACCAGCATCGATGGCGACCGGATCGAAGGCTTCGAGGACATCCAGCGCATCGTCGCCGTCAACGGTGAACGCAAGCTCCACTTCGGCATCGATCGCAACGGGCAGAAGCGTCGAGATGGAGGTGACCCCCAAGGTGCAGGAGCTGAGCGACACCTTCGGCGGCACGTTCCGGCGCGGGCTCATTCGGCATCACGCCCGCCGCAAGCCCCGAGCATGATCGAGACGAAAACAGTCGGCGCGGGAGAGGCGGTCTGGCTCGGCGTGCGCGAGACCTACCAGGACATCGCCAGCACGCTTAGGGGATCGGCGACATCGTCACGCACCGTCAGGCCGCCGACCAGATGGGCGGCCCCATCCTGATGGCGCAGGTAACGGCGAAGGTCGCCGGACTTGGCATCGAGCCTGATGCTGCGCTGGATCGCTTTCATCTCGGCGAACATTGGCTTTATGAATCTGCTGCCCATCCCCATGCTCGATGGTGGGCATCTGTTGTTCTACGCCATCGAGGCTGTGCGCCGACGTCCGCTTGAGCCGAGCGCATGCAGGACATCGGATTCCAGATCGGGATCGCGCTCGTGCTTATGCTCATGGTTTACGTGAATATGAACGATATTTTGCGGGATGTGGCGCCAGTGGACCGGCGCAGGTATAAATGACGTTCAGTGACGTAATCTTGCCACTTCCACGCCCCTTTCTGAATCGTTAAAAGCAATGCGTGAGATGGGAGTGCGTCCACAGGGAAGATTCGGCCCCAGAGGCCTTAAGCGCGCTAGTGATTGAGTGATGTAGCGGTGCAGCGACCCGAAGCCGACGGGCGCTGCGGCCGAGGGGGGGTTCGGCAGATAACGAGGGCATATCCGCGGATGCCTGTGGTTCGATCCATGTCGGTGAGGGTTCGCCGCCTGCTGTTGGTGCTGGCGCTGATCTCACCGGGGATAGTGTTCGCTCCTGCCGCTTTCGCAGCGCAGCCCGCAGCGGCGCAGGCGAGCGCGATCCGGGCGATCAACGTCGAAGGCAACCGGCGCGTCGAGCCGGAAACGGTCCGCTCCTATCTCCAGTTTGCTCGTCGGTGATGCCTACGATCGCCGCCAAGGTCGACGGCTCGATCAAGGCGCTGTTCGCCACCGGCCTGTTCTCCGACGTCCGCATCGACCGCAGCGGCGCCGATGTCATGGTCACCGTCGTCGAGAACCCGGTCATCAACCAGATCGCCTTCGAGGGCAACAGCGAGGTCGACACCGAGACCCTGCGCAACGAGGTACAGCTGAAGCCGCGCGCCGTGTATCACCCGCGCCCGCGTGCAGGCCGACGTGCAGCGCATCCTCGACGTCTACCGGCGCCAGGGCCGCTTCGCCGCCGCCGTCGAGCCCAAGATCATCGAGCTCGAGCAGAACCGCGTGAACCTCGTGTTCGAGATCACCGAGGGCGCCGCGACCAAGGTCAAGGGCATCAACTTCGTCGGCAACCACGCATTCGGCGACAGCTCAGCTGCGCGACGTCATCAGCACCACGCAAACCGGCTGGTTCGACTTCCTCAAGGGCACCAGCCGTCTACGATCCCGATCGCATGAACCTCGATCGCGAGCTTCTGCGCCAGTACTACCTCAAGAACGGCTACGCCGACGCGCAGGTCACGGCGGCCAACGCCGAGCTCGATCGCGACGGCTCGGGCTTCTTCGTCACCTTCACCATCGACGAGGGCGAGCCCTACAACGTTCGGCGCCGTCAACATCGAGAGCAGCGTCCCGCAGGTCGCAGCCGACGCAATGCCGCGGCAGCCTGCTGACCAAGGAAGGCGAGACCTACAACGCCACCCACGATCGACAAGACGATCGAGAGAGCTGACGCTCGCGGTCTCGCGAGCAGGGCTATGCCTTCGCGCGCGTGCGGCCGCAGCCGCAGCCCGACCCCGTGCACGCACAAGATCGCGCTCAACTACGTCATCGAGGAAGGTCCGCGCATCTACATCGAGCGCATCAACGTCATCGGCAACACGCGCACCAAGGACTACGTGATCCGCCGCGAGTTCAGGCTGGCCGAAGGCGACGCCTACAACCCGCTGATGGTCGATCAGGCCAAGAAGCGCCTGCAAGCACCTCGGTCTCTTCAAGACCGTCGAGGTCAAGCGCCGCCCCGGCTCCGCGCAGGACCGCGTCGTCCTCGACGTCGAGCTGGTCGAGCAGTCGACGGGCGAGCTGTCGTTCGGCGCCGGCTATTCGACCTCGGAAGGCGTCATCGGCGACGTCAGCCTCACCGAGCGCAACCTGATGGGCAACGGCCAGTTCCTGCGCCTGAAGCTGTCGGGCTCGTTCGAGCGCCTGCAGGTCGACCTGAGCTTCACCGAGCCGCGCTTCCTCGACCGCAACCTGGCGGCCGGCTTCGACCTCTTCCACAAGGAGCTCGATCATGACGCAGCAGTCGGGCTTCAAGAGCCGCAGGACCGGCGGCTGGCGTGCGTCTCGGCTTCCCGCTGTCCGAGAAGCTGTGGATGCAGACCAACTACACGATCTCGCGCGACGAGATCTTCGACGTCGAGCCGACGGCGCTCGCTCGCCGATCCAGGAGGCCGACCGGCGTCGACTCTAGACGTCGCTGGTCGGCAACACGCTCTGACGTACGACCTGCGCAACGATCCCAAGAACCCGACCAAGGGCATCTTCTTCCAGGCTGGCGTCGACTTCGCCGGTCTCGGCGGCGACGTGCAGTACGTCGAGCCTCTCGGCGGAAGGCTCGCGGCTACTATCCGATCACCGACAAGATCACCTTCGTCAGCCGCGCCATCGGCGGCACCATCCAGGGCTGGGGCGGCCAGGACGTGCGCCTGATCGACCTGTTCTTCAAGGGCGGTGAGACGATCCGCGGCTTCGACCGCGCCGGTTACGGTCCGCGCGACTTGAATACCAACAGTGCGCTCGGCGGTCAGACGTACTGGGCGACGACGGCCGAAATCCGCTTCCCGCTTCCCGTTCGTTCCTGACGACCTCGGCATCCAGGGCGCCGTGTTCGCCGACGCCGGTTCGCTGTTCGGGGCGGGCGCCGGCGCGAAGTCGCAGCAAGGATGCTGTCAGAGGCAGCCACCGTTAATCGGACAATGCCTACAGCGACATCTGTCTCGCCGACAGCTCGGCGATCCGCTCCTCGGTCGGCGCCAGCTTGATGTGGGCCTCGCCGGTCGGCCCCATCCGCATGGACTTCGCCAAGGTCCTCACCAAAGAGACCTACGACCAAGAGCAGTTCTTCCGCTTCGGCGCGGCGACAAAGTTCTGACGTACCCGGCCTGAGTGCTAAAAGGGGTGCCAGGACCGGCCTGCGGCCGGCCGCAGGCATCCGCGTAGCAACAGGGAGCGTCGCTCGGGCGGCGGGTTTCTCGAATGGAGCATCCCGGTTTCTTCGAGCGGGCCGGGCCATTCACGCTGGGGGATATCGCCGCGGCGACCAAGGCCGAGCTGGCGCCCGGCGCCGATCCAACCCTGCAGATCGCCGACGTGCGCACGCTCACCGACGCCACCGCGCGCGACCTGTCGTTCCTCGATAACCGCAAGTACATCCCGCGCCTGGCGGAGACCCGCGCCGCCGCGTGTCTCGTGGCGCCCGCATTTGCCGCGAGCGCGCCCAAGGGCACCTCTGCCCTGGTGACGGCCGAGCCCTATCATGGCTTCGCGCTGGCGCTCAAAATGTTCTACCCGGATGCCCTGCAGCCCAAGGCCGCGACGGGCGGCGGGCAAGCCCTGATCGACCCGACGGCCCGGCTCGAGCAGGGCGCCGTCGTCGAGCCCGGCGCCGTGATCGGACCCGAGGCGCATATCGGCCGCGGCACGCGCATCGCCGCCGGCGCCGTAATCGGCTACCGCGTCACCATCGGGCGCGATTGCTATATCGGGCCGGGCGTTACGCTGGTGCATACCCTCGTCGGCGACCGCGTGATCTTGCACGCGGGCGTGCGCATCGGCCAGGACGGGTTCGGCTTCGCCATGGGTCCGCGCGGCCATCTGAAGGTGCCGCAGATCGGGCGGGTAATCATTCAGGACGACGTCGAGATCGGCGCCAATAGCGCGGTGGACCGGGGGGCGCTGAAGGATACGATTATCGGTGAGGGGACAAAAATTGATAATCTGGTGCAAATCGGGCACAACGTCGTCATCGGACGCCACTGCGTGCTCGTGGCCCAGACCGGAATCGCAGGCTCGTCCGAGCTTGGAGATTTTGTTGTCATGGGCGGTCAGTCCGGGACCTCGGGCCACGTGAAGGTTGGCGCAGGTGCCCAGATTGCCGGAACGGCCCATGCCACCAAGGATGTTCCGCCGGGAATGCGCATTGGTGGCACGCCGGGGCGTCCCATCGGGCAGTGGCGCCGTGAGGTGGCGGTCATTGCGCGGCTGGCCAAGCGCCATCGCGGCGGCGCGGATGAGGATGGCGCGTAAGCGCTCTGTTGGCAGTAGTCGAGGTCAGGGTCAGTCGGGTTTACGAGGGCGCGGAGCATGAACGATATGAGTGAGCCACAGGCAAAGAAGAAGATGGACACGGCGGACATCATCCGTGTTCTGAAATACCTGCCGCACCGCTATCCGTTCCTCATGCTCGACCGCATCTACGACATGGATGGCGATCAGAGCTGCGTCGGCTTGAAAAACGTGACTATCAACGAGCCGTTCTTCCAGGGCCACTTCCCGCAGTTCCCCGTGATGCCGGGCGTGCTCATCATCGAGGGTCTCGCGCAGACGGCGGGCGCCCTGTGCGTGCACAGCCTCGGCCAGGACTACAAAGCCGAGCTCGTCTACTTCATGGCCATCGACCGGGCAAAGTTCCGCAAGCCGGTGCTGCCCGGAGACCAGAATTCATTATCACGTGAAGAAGATCCGCAACCGCGGCCGCGTGTGGCGCTTCTTCGGCGAGGCCAAGGTCGACGGCAAAACGGTTGCCGAGGCCGAGGTGAGTGCCATGCTAGCCGACAGCGCAGACGCCCGGGCATTCGCGGCAGGCAAGCATGGGTGAGATGAGTGCCCATCCCACGGCAATCATCGAGGCGGGGGCCAAGCTCGGCGGAGGCGTCAAGATTGGGCCCTACTGCGTGGTGGGCGCCGACGCCGTCCTCGACGACGATGTCGAGCTTTTAAGCCACGTCGTCGTCGCCGGGCGCACACATATCGGGGCGCGCACGCGCATCTTCCCGTTTGCCTCCATCGGGCATCAGCCGCAGGACCTGAAATACAAGGGCGAGCTTTCGACGCTTGACGTCGGCGCCGATTGCATCATCCGCGAGGGCGTGACGCTCAACCCCGGCACCGCAGGCGGCGGCATGGCCACGACCATCGGCAACGCCTGCGCCTTTCTTGCCAATTCGCACGTCGGACACGATTGCCACGTCGGCAACAACGTCATCTTCTCCAACAACGTGATGCTGGCCGGTCATTGCAGCGTAGGCGACTTCGCCATCCTCGGCGGTGGCGCCGCCGTCATCCAGTTCGCCCGCGTCGGCGCGCATTCCTTCCTCGGCGGCATGTCGGGGCTCGAGAACGATCTCATTCCCTACGGCGTGGCGCTCGGCAACCGCGCGCACCTGTCGGGCCTCAACATCGTGGGCCTGCAGCGGCGCGGCTTCTCGCGCGACAACATCCACGACCTGCGCCGCGCCTACCGCTCGCTGTTTGCGGCGGAAGGCACGCTGACGGAGCGCATGGTGGACGTAGAGAAGGAATTTGCGGGCCACGCCATCGTCGAGGAAATCCTCGAGTTCATCCGCGCGGGCGGCAAGCGCAGCCTCTGCACGCCGCGGGAAGCGGCCGAGGCCTAAGAAAGGCCATGTCGTCGCACAAGCACGGCGTTGTCGGCATCCTGGCGGGCGGAGGCAGCCTGCCGCGTGAGGTGGCCGAGCATGTCACCGCCCGTGGCGGCAAAGTGCACATCGTCACGCTCGCCGATACCGCCGACAAAGGGCTTGCCGGCTTCCCGGTGACAAAGGCCGACATGGCCAAGGTCGGAACTATCGTGCGCGCCTTCAGGAGCGCCGGCTGCCGCAAGCTCGTCATCGTCGGGGCGGTGCGCCGGCCGGATCTTGGGGCCCTGTGGCCGGATCTGGGGTTCTTTCTCAGCCTTCCGGCGATCCTGCGCATCATTGCCTCCGGCGGCGACGACGACCTTTTGAGCCGCATCGTGCGCTTCTTCGAAGGCAAGGGCTTCGAAGTCGTGGCGCCGGCGGCGTTGGCGCCCGAGCTGCTCGCTGGCGAGGGGCCGCTGGGGCGTATCGCGGCGACACCCGAGCAGACTGCGGACGCGACCATCGGCTTCGATGCGGTGCGCGCCATGGGGCCTTATGACGTAGGCCAGGCGGTGGTAGTGACCAACGGTCGGCTCGAGGCGGTAGAAGGCGTGGAGGGAACCGACCGCATGCTGGCGCGGATCGCCGAACAACGACGGCGCCGCGGGAGGCAACAAGACCGTGGCGGCGTCCTGGTCAAGCGGACGAAGCCGGGCCAGGAGCTGCGCATCGATCTGCCGGCGATTGGGCCCGGCACCGTGGAGAGCGCCCTCAAGGCCGGGCTCGCCGGCATCGCGGTCGAGGCGGGCGGCGTGCTTGCAGCCGAGCGGCCGGAGCTCGTGCGGGCGGCAGACGAGGGCGGTGTCTTCGTGCAGGGCTGGAAGATCGAACCCGTGCGGGGGGTATCCCGCGCGCCCGGCCCCGAGGATTGGCGCGCGACCATGCTCGGGCGCCGCGGTCTCGATGCGTCTCAAACAGTCGACGCGGCTAAGGGCGCCGGCCTACTCGCAGCGCTAAGCGCCTTCGGCACTGCCCGCGCCACCATCGTCGACCGCGGCCACATACTGGCTGTCGAGTGCGCGCAAAGCGCCCAGGCGCTGATCGCAGGCGCCGGCGGCATGCAGCAATGGGGTCGCCGCCGCGGGTCCCGCCGTTCCGGCGTCGCCGTGCTCGGCGAGGTGTCCGATCTGCAACCCGGCCTCGTCAACGCCGCTGCCGCGGCGGGTCTTGCGGGCCTGGCGCTCGTCGGTCAACCTCCGGCCGCCGCAGGCGCGGCGATTGCGGACGCCGACCGTCTCGGCCTTGCTGTCGTTGCGCTCGCGGCGAGCTTGGAAGGGCAGCATGGGCCCAAGTGACAGAAGATCGCGCGCGTGGCCGCAGGCCGCGGAGCGGACGGTGCGTTCGGGCCCCGCGCGCAACGACCTGCGCCTGTTTCTCATCGCCGGCGAGCATTCCGGCGACGCTCTTGGCGCGCGCCTCATGGCCGCGCTCAGCGTGCAGCGCAAGGGGCGCATCCACTACCTCGGCGTCGGCGGCGAGGGCATGGAGCGCGAGGGCCTAGCCTCGCAATTTCCCATGAGCGACGTCGCCGTTATGGGCCCGCTGTCGATCCTGCCGCGGCTGCCGCGGCTGATTTCGCGCGTGCGCCGGACGGCCGAAGCAGCGATCGCTGCCGAGCCGGACGCCGTCGTCATCATCGATGCGCCCGAGTTCACGCATCCGATCGCCAGGCGCATCCGCAAGCGCGCGCCGCAGATTCCCATCATCGATTACGTCTCACCCAGCGTGTGGGCGTGGCGGCCGGGGCGCGCGCGCAGGATGCGCGCCTACGTCGATCACGTGCTGGCGCTGCTTCCCTTCGAGCCCGAGGCGCACGCGCAACTCGGCGGCCCGCCGTGCACGTACGTCGGCCATCCGCTGATCGAGCGGCTCGACTGGATGCGCAAGCTCGACCCTTACGAGCTCGCCGACCGGCTGCGACTTGAAGACTCGCGTCCTGTTATCGTGGTGCTGCCGGGCAGCCGGACGTCCGAGGTGGGGCGCCTGATGGGACCGTTCGGCAAGGCGGTCGACCTGCTCCACGAGCGGGGCATCGCACCGCAGGTCATCATGCCCATCGTGCCGCATGTGCGCCCGCTGATCGAAGCGCGGCTCAAATCGTGGCGCATCCGGCCGCATCTGGTCGAGGGCGACGACGACAAGTTCCGCGCTTTCAGGCTGGCGCATGCTGCGCTTGCCGCCTCTGGCACGGTGACGCTGGAGCTGGCGCTGGCGGGGACGCCGATGGTGGTCGGCTATCGTGTCGACTGGATCACGGCGCGTCCGCTGCGCTTCCTGATCAAGGCGCCCTCGGTCATTCTCGCCAATCTCGTCCTTGCCGAGAATGCGTTCCCCGAGTTCCTGCAGGAGGACTGCACTCCCGAGAACCTGGCCGGCGCGGTGGAGCTGCTTTTAAGGGATACGTTCGAGCGGCGCGGGCAGCTCGCGGCGCTCGCGCGCGTGCCGCAGCGGATGCTCAGCGAGGGCAGCTCGCCGAGCGACGTCGCGGCCGAGATCGTGCTGCAGTACGCCGAGCACGGGCGCGCGGCGCCCGGCTGACACGGCGGCGGCGGCCAACTCAAGGTTCGCCGCCGCCGGATGATCGCAGTGCCTTGCGTGCGCGGGCTCAACCGCGCTCGCCCAGCGGAATGAAACTGCGCTCGGGGGCTCCCGCGTAGAGCTGGCGCGGACGGCCGATGCGCTGCTCGGGATCCTCGATCATTTCCTTCCACTGCGACACCCAGCCCACGGTGCGGGCGATCGCGAACAGCACCGTGAACATGGACACGGGGAAGCCGAGTGCGCGCAGCGTGATGCCCGAGTAGAAGTCGATGTTTGGGTAGAGCTTCTTCTCGATGAAATACTCGTCCTGCAGCGCGATGCGTTCCAGCTCCATGGCGACCGCGAGCAGGGGCTCGTCCTTGACGCCGAGGGCGTCGAGCACCTCGTGGCAGGTCTGCTGCATGACCTTGGCGCGCGGATCGTAGTTCTTGTACACGCGATGCCCGAAGCCCATCAGCCGGAAGCCGGAGTTCTTGTCCTTCGCCTTGGCCACGTATTCGGGGATGCGATCGACGGTGCCGATTTCGGTCAGCATGTTGAGCGCCGCCTCGTTGGCGCCGCCGTGCGCGGGGCCCCAGAGGCACGCGATGCCGGCCGCGATGCAGGCGAACGGGTTGGCGCCGGACGAGCCGGCGAGCCGCACCGTTGAGGTGGACGCGTTCTGCTCGTGGTCGGCGTGCAGGATGAAGATGCGGTCGAGTGCCTTGGTGAGCACCGGGTTGCCCACGTACGGCTCGCACGGGATGGCGAAGCACATCTGCAGGAAGTTCGCCGTGAAATCGAGGTCGTTGCGTGGGTAGATGAAGGGCTGGCCGATCGAATACTTGTAGGCCATCGCGGCGATGGTCGGCATCTTGGCGATCAAGCGATGGCTGGCGACCGCGCGCTGCTGCGGATCGTTGATGTCGGTGGAGTCGTGATAGAACGCCGACAGCGCGCCGACGACGCCCACCATCACGGCCATCGGATGCGCGTCACGCCGGAACCCGGTGAAAAAGCGCGCCATCTGCTCGTGCAGCATCGTGTGCCGCGTGATGGTATTGCGGTAGGTATCCATCTGCTGCTTCGTCGGCAGGTCGCCGTAGAGCAGGAGGTAGCAGGTCTCGAGGAAGTTCGACTGCTCGGCCAGCTGGTCGATCGGGTAGCCGCGGTAGAGCAGCACGCCCTTGTCGCCGTCGATGTAGGTGATGCGCGAGACGCAGTTGGCCGTCGAGGTGAAGCCCGGATCGTAGGTGAAGCAGCCGGTATCACGATAGAGCTTACCGACGTCGATCACGTCGGGCCCCAGCGTACCGTGCCGCACCGGCATCGTCGTCGTCTTGCCTTCGAGGTCGAGCTTGGCCTCGACGGTGCTTGGAGCCTCGATGGGCCGGTCCTGCACGTTCATGGCACGTCTCCCTGTGATACCGGCCTGCACGCGTCGTTCGCAGGCACTCCGAGGCTTCCCGGCGTGAGATACAAGCAGCGTCCCCTATGAGCGTTTTTCGTTGTGATGCCGAACCTTCGGTCGGGCGGCAGTCTTCTTGGCAACGAGCCCAATGGTACACCATTTTCGCACCGCAACATAGACGCCGCGTGTAACAGACGCAGCGTTTGCTTGCGATGGAACGAATTGGTTAGCGGGCTGCAGCTTCAGGCCGCCTGGTCGCGGATGCGGGCCAGCGCCTCGTCGCGGCCGAGCACGGCCATGACATCGAAGACGGGCGGAGAGACGACCTTTCCGGTGAGGGCGGCCCGCAGCGGCTGTGCAACCTTGCCGAGCTTGGCGCCGTTCGCCTCGGCATAGGTGCGCACGATCTCCTCGAGCGGCGCCGCCAGCCAATGCTCTGCTGCCTCCAATTTGGGCAGGAGTGCGCATAAGCGGCCGCGCGCTTCCGCGTCGAGCAGCTTTGCAGCCTTCTCATCGAGGGCGATGGGTCGCTCCGCGAAAAGGTAGCCGGCGCCATCGAGAAGTTCGATGAGCGTCTTTGCCCGCTCCTTGAGGCTGGGGAGGGCGGCGAGGAGCTGCGCGCGCGTATTGGCGTCGAGGCGGGCGACGATCTTTGCGCCATCCGGCAGGAACGGCAGGATGTCTTCCAGCCGCTTCATGAGCTCCAGATCGCCGGTTGAGCGGATGTAGTGGCCGTTGAGATCCTCGAGCTTCACGAAGTCGAAGCGCGAGGCCGAGCGGCCGATGCCGTCAAGATCGAACCAATCGACCATCTGCGAAGTCGACATGATCTCGTCGTTGCCATGGCTCCAGCCCAGCCGCACGAGGTAGTTGCGCAGCGCGGCGGGCAGATAGCCCATCTCGCGGTAGGCTTCGACACCGAGCGCGCCGTGGCGCTTTGACAGCTTGGCGCTGTCCGCGCCGTGGATCAGGGGCACGTGCGCGAAGATCGGCACGCTCCAGCCCATGGCGGCGTAGATCTGCGTCTGACGCGCGGCGTTGGTGAGGTGATCGACGCCGCGGATGACATGCGTGATGCCCATGTCGTGGTCGTCGACAACGACGGCGAGATTGTAGGTGGGGTTGCCGTCGCTGCGCAGGATGATGAGGTCGTCGAGCTCCTTGTTGGCGAACACGACGCGGCCCTGCACCTGGTCGTCGATCACCGTCTCGCCCTCGCGCGGCGCCTTGAGCCGGATCACGAAGGGGAGGCCCTTGGGCGCCCCGCCGGGATCGCGGTCGCGCCAAGGGCTGCGGATCGACAACGGGCGCTTCTCCGCTTCCGCCGCCTTGCGCATGGCGTCGAGCTCGTCCGTCGTCAGGTAGCAGCGATAGGCGTGGCCGCGCACGAGCAGCTCCTCGGCCACCTCCCGGTGGCGCTTTGCCTGTGCGAACTGGGACACGTGCTCGCCGGTCCAGTCGAGCTCCAGCCACTTGAGGCCGTCGATGATCGCGTCCACGGCGGACGCGGAGAGGCGCTCGCGGTCGGTGTCCTCGATGCGCAGCAGCATCTTGCCGCCGCGGCCGCGGGCGTAGAGCCAGTTGAACAAGGCCGTGCGCGCTCCGCCGATATGCAGGAAGCCCGTCGGGGAGGGGGCAAAGCGCACGATCGGCGCGCCGTCGCTCCGGGTCTTGTCGGTCATCTTGAGATCGATTGCTGCTGGGATGGAGGTAGGGGGCCGATGTAGCATAGGAAGGCGGGGTCGGTAAGGGGCGGCCGGGGACGGCCAAGGGGAAGCCCAGGGACGGGGAAGTCGGCCATGCACGACGGCGATCCACGCGTCGGCGGCGGTCTCTTTGCACCGCTGATGCGCCGGCTGGAGGCCGAGCAGGAGCGCTGGTTTCTTTGGATGCCGGTGCTCCTGGGCGTCGGCATCGGTCTCTATTTCGCGCTGCCGTCGGAGCCGCACGTCCTCACTGCGCTGGCGCCGCTCGCGGTGATGCTGGCGCTGCTTCCCGCCGCGCCGCGGCGCACGGGCGTGATGCTGGCGCTCGCCGCGCTCTCGGCCGCTGCCGTGGGCTTTGCGCTCGCGAAAATGCGTGTCGAATGGGTGCGCGCCCCCGTCCTGGCCAAGCAGATGTCGTCGGTCGAGGTGCGCGGCTACGTGGAGCTGGTGGAGCCCAAGGCGAAGCGCGGACAGCGCATCACGCTGCGCGTGACCGCATTGGGCGACCTGCCGCCCGCGACAGCCCCTACCGCGCCCGCGTTTCCACCGGTAAGACTACGCCGGGGCTGCAGGCGGGCAGCGTGGTGCGCATGCGCGCGACGCTGATGCCTCCGGCCGAGCCGGCGCTGCCCGGCGATTACGACTTCGGACGGCAGGCGTGGTTTGAGCGGCTCGGCGCGCTGGGCTACTCGTGGACCGCGGCCGCGCCCGATCTGAACGCAGCGCCGCCGCCAAGGGACTTGCGCGCATGGGCCGCGATCGAGCAGCTGCGCGCGGGAATTGCTCAGCGGGTCACGGCTGTGCTGCCCGGCCAGACCGGTGCCATCGCGGTGGCGCTGATCACGGGCGAGCGCGGCGGCATCACGGACGCGACCAACACCGCCTTCCGCGACTCCGGGCTCTTGCACGTGCTCTCGATATCGGGGCTGCACATGGCGGTGATGGCGGGCGCGGTGTTCTACCTCGTACGGCTCATCCTTGCGTCATTCCCTGCGCTGGCGCTGGTGTATCCGATCAAGAAGTGGTCGGCCGCCGCGGCGATGCTGGGAACGCTGGCCTACCTGATGATCTCGGGCTCGTCGTTTGCAACCGTGCGCTCCGCGATCATGATCGCGATCATGTTTTTGGCCGTCATCCTCGACCGGCCGGCGCTTGCCTTACGCAACGTGGCGCTGGCGGCGGCGCTGATCCTCGTCCTCTTTCCCGAAAGCCTGTTCGACGTCGGCTTCCAGATGTCGTTTGCCGCCGTCGTAGCGCTGATCTCAGTCTACGAGGCGCTGCGCGGCCGCGGCACGCTCCTTTCGCGGCGAGGGCCGGTCACGGGCATTGCGCTGTTCATGGGCGGCATCGTGCTGTCCACACTGATCGCCAGCGTCGCGGTCGCGCCCTTCGCGGCCTACTACTTCCACAAGAGCCAGCAGTACTCGGTGCTGGCCAACCTCGTGGCCATCCCGATCTGCGACCTCATCGTGATGCCGGCGGCGCTCGCGGCGCTACTGCTGATGCCGCTGGGCCTGGAGGCGCCGCCGTTGTGGGTGATGGGCTGGGGCGTGGACGCCATGCTGTGGACGGCCGAGCGCGTCGCGTCCCTGCCGGGCGCGATCCTGCGCATGCCAGCGATGCCGACGGCGGCGTTCCTCTTGATGGTCGCGGGTGGTCTATGGCTGGCACTGTGGCAGACGCGTTGGCGGCTTGTCGGCGCGGCGCTCGCCGTCGCGGGCCTTGCGCTGGCGCCCACGCTGCGGCTGCCCGACGACGGCCGCATCCGGATGGAGACGGTCGCGCAGGCGAGAGGGCAGCGGCCGTGGTCGAGCACGCAGCCGAGCGCGCACATCACGCCTGCGGCGGCAAAACCTGCTACCGCGCGTGGGCCGCCGGCCAATGACACGGGATCCGGCGAGCCGGACACGCCCGATCCGGAGCCGCCCGATTCGCCTCAGTAGCGGCGCAGAAGTCCTACGAGCCGGCCCTGGATATCCACTTGGTCGGGCCCGAAGATGCGCGTCTTGAACTCGGGGTTGGCGGCTTCCAGCGCAATCGTCGTGCCTTTCTTGCGCAGCCGTTTCAGCGTCGCCTCTTCCTGATCGACGAGCGCCACCACGATGTCGCCGTTCTCGGCCGTATCGCAGCGGCGGATGACGACGACGTCGCCGTCCAGAATGCCGGCCTCGATCATGGAATCACCCTTCACCTCCAGCGCGAAGTGCTCCCCGTTGGTGAGCAGGTCGGGCGGGCAGGCGATGTCGTGGGTGTGGTTCTGGATGGCGCTGATCGGCGTGCCGGCGGCGATGCGGCCCATGACAGGCACCGATACGGTGCGGGCGTCGATGACGGTAGACGGCGGCGGCGCCAGATCGCGGGGGCGGCTGCCCTCGATGACGCTCGGCTGGAAACCGGGGCGCCGGGGGGTGCGCGCATCCCCGGAGTTCTCCGGCAGGCGGATAACCTCGATGGCGCGAGCGCGGTGGGGCAGGCGGCGGATGAAGCCGCGCTCGACGAGCGCGGTGATCAGGCGGTGGATGCCCGACTTCGACTTCAAGTCGAGGGCATCCTTCATCTCGTCGAAAGAGGGCGGGACGCCCGATTCCTGCATGCGCGCGTGGATAAAGAGCAGAAGCTCTTTTTGCTTCTCGGTCAGCATTTGGCCTCCAGGAGCTTCGCCAACGACTCGAATTAACTTGGACAAAGCATGAACGTACCCTAGCCGTTCGCGGGGTGTTCTGCAAGGGGGCCCCGGTGCTGTCCGTTTTTCGAGGAGAACGTCCTAATTTGACAGCGGGGCTGTCCTAAATTCCACGCGGCTACTTAAGCAAGAAAAAGGACGCTGATCCGGGGGAGGCTCAGCGTCCACAACGCCACTGGCCCGAAACGGGCGATTTCCACGAGGGACGAGGAAACGTAGCGTACCCGATCCACTAATCCATTTTCTGAACGTTTGACATTATACCTTTTGGTATCACCGCTTGCCGACGCGGGCGAAGCAGCACAAGCCGGGGCTCGTTGCCTCTGTCGGGCCAGCGCACTTGTTGCAGGCGTTGATCGCCCTCACATCGACCTGGGCGCAGAAGGAGGGCGCAGTGCTCCCGGCGGCTGTTGATAGGACAGCGGCAGCACCCGCTCTGGCGAGCGGCAGAGCGAAAGCGCGGAGCGCAAGCACGCGCCGAGGCCACGCGGCAAAGCAAGGGCGGACGCGGCGCTACCTATCCGGCGCCGCGTCCTACTCAATCAAATCAATCAAGAGCGCGGCGTAGCCGTGACCAATCCACTGGCTTTCCAGCGTCGGCCGCTTTGGCGGCCCGCTCATCATACGCAAACACATCCGAACTCCGAAGCGCGACGGCTGGCGACGGCAGCTCACCAGTACTCGATGGCGGCAACGTGCTCCGGCTTGCAGACAAGCACATTGCCGTCTTCCTGGCCGAGCAAGGCACGGACGGCGGGCCTATCCCCACGGGGCCTTACCAGAACCAGCGTCTTGGTCATTTTTGAAGCTCCAGAATTTTCCGAAAATCCTCTTTGGCTGGAAACTCTTGAGGCTTGACGAGACTACTGGTCTCGCAATCCTCGATGAGGCTTCCAATGCACCTCGCCGGGGCTATCGCCGCGGAGACAGATGCATGGCCCGCATCGTTTGCCAGCTCTAAGCCACCGCAATCGCACTCACCGAATGGGAGCGCCGGTCCGTTGTGAACGGCGCAATCCGACCAGTGTCCTAATTTCATGTCCCATCCGCGCTAGTTAGGTCAGCACCGGGGCGTAGGTGCCGGGTCCGGCATGAGGCCGGCCTCAACTGGCGCGGCAGACGAAAGGCAATGAGCCCGGCTTGGAACCGGGTCGGCGCGGTCGTCAGCGCCTTTGCCAACACCGGGAAGCGGTTATGCCAAAATGCCCACTATGAAGTAATCAGACGATGGATTAGTGGACTGCCCACGCTACGTTTCCCCGTATCCCTCGTGGAAATTGCCCCTTTTTCGGGCCAGTGGCGTTGTGGACGCTGAACCTCCCCCGGATCAGCGTCCTTTTTCTTTCCAGCAAATTAGGGCAGCCAAGCTGTCGAATTAGGACGCCTCAAGTCTCAGTAGGACAGCACCGGGGGGATCAGAAGTCGATGGGCAGGAATTCGACTGCAGATCCGGCAGCTAGCGCGGGGGCATCCGGCGGCCGCACGATCATCACGTCGGCAGCGACGAGGCTCGAGATGCGCCCGCTGTCCTGCGAGGCAAGCGCGCGCACGCGCGGCGGCGCGCCCGGCTCCAGCACCGCCAGCATGTAGTGCTGGCGCGGACCGTTGGCGTCGAGGCCGGCGGCGAGTATCGCGGTTTGCATGGGCGCCGGTGCTGGCGCGCACCCGAGCAGCCGCTGGATCAGCGGCACGAGGAACACGCGCGCGGTCACGAGGCAGGAGTTGGGGTTGCCGGGCAGGCCCAGCACGCGCATGCCCTCAAGGCGCCCGAACAGCATGGGCTTGCCCGGCCGCATGGCAATCTTCCAGAAGTCGAGCTTGAGCCCGCGGGCTTCAAGCACCGGGCGCACGAGGTCGCGATCGCCGACGGACGCCCCGCCGATCGTGACCAGGATGTCGGCGCCGGAGGCCGCGGCGAGCTTGGCCCCGAGCGCTTCGCGCGTGTCGCCGGCGATGCCGAGTAGGCGCACGGCGCCGCCTGCACGCTCGATCAGGGCTGCGAGGCCGTACGGGTTGGAGGACACGATTTGGTCGGGGCCCGGTGGACCGGCCCCCGGCTCGACGAGCTCGTCGCCGGTTGCGAGGATGGCGACAAGTGGCTTGCGGCGTACGGGAAGTCGCGCGTGGCCGGCTGCGGCGGCGAGCGTAACGGCGCCGGCCTCGAGGATGCGCCCCGCCGCGAGCACCGTCTTGCCGGCGGTGAAATCGCCCCCGGCGGTGCGGATGTTGGCGCCGGGCTTGGGCGCCTCCTGCACGGTGAGGCGGTCGCCCGAGCGCTCGGTGTTCTCCTGGATGACGACGGTATCGGCGCCCTCAGGGATAGCGGCGCCGGTGAAGATGCGCACCGCCTCTGCGGCCGCAACCGCGCCGTCGAAGCGGCGGCCTGCCTGCGACTCTCCCGTCACGGCGAGCGCGGCGGGCACGTTCGCGATGTCGGCTGCACGCACCGCGTAGCCGTCCATGGCGGAGGCGTGGAACGGCGGCTGCGTCAGTTTCGCGACGATGTCGCCGGCGAGGACGCGGCCGCGCGCCTGCAGGAGGTCGACGCTTTCAGCTTCGAGGGGCGTGACGCCGTCGAGAATGCGGGCCAGCGCCTCTGCGACGGGAAGCAGTGCCATCTCAACGGCCCTTGCCGGCTTTGTCTTGCGCGCGGTAGTGGCCGGAGCGGCCGCCCGCCTTCTCGAGGACGCGGATGCCGCCGATGGCCATGCCGCGGTCGACGGCTTTCAGCATGTCGTAGAGCGTGAGGCAGGCGACGGAGACGGCGGTGAGCGCCTCCATCTCCACGCCGGTCTGGCCGGTGGTTCCCACCTCGGCCGTCACGCGCATGCCGGGCGGCTCGGCGACGGGCTCCAGATCGACCGCGACCTTGGTCAGGCTCAAGGGATGGCACAGCGGGATCAGCTCGTGCGTGCGCTTGGCCGCCATGATGCCGGCAATGCGCGCGGTGGCCATCACGTCGCCCTTGGGCGTGTCGCCGCTTTGCAGCAGCGCGAGCGTCGCCGGCTCCATGGCCACGAAGCCTTCGGCGGTAGCGGTGCGCGCCGTGACCGCCTTCTCCGAGACGTCGACCATGCGCGCCTCGCCCTTGTCGCCGATGTGGCTGAGCCGCGACTTGGCCATCACGCGGACTTTCTAGCGGCGGGCGCCAGCAGCGCTTTCGTCGCCGCGGCGACGTCGGTCTGCCGCATCAGGCTCTCGCCCACGAGGAACGTCGACACGCCGACGCGCGCGAGACGCGCGATATCGGCCGGCGTGAAGATGCCGCTCTCACCGACGACGATGCGGTCCTTCGGCACGCCCGGCGCCAACCGCTCGGTGGTCGCCAGCGTCGTCTCGAAGGTCTTGAGGTTGCGATTGTTGATGCCGATGAGGCGGCAGTCGAGGCGGAGCGCACGCTCGAGCTCGGCCTCGTCGTGCACCTCGGCGATGGCGTCCATGCCCCAGTCCTTCGCCGCCGCCGCGAGATCGCGCGCGACCGCATCGGAGACCTCGGCGAGGATGATCAGGATGCAGTCGGCACCCCACACGCGCGCCTCCGCCACCTGGTAGGTGTCGAGCATGAAGTCCTTGCGCAGCGCCGGCAGCAAGGTCGCCGCGCGTGCCGCGGTCAGATACTCGGGCGCGCCCTGGAACGAGGGCCCGTCGGTCAGCACCGAGAGGCAGGCCGCGCCGCCGGCCTCATAGGCCTTGGCCAGCGCCGGGGGATCGAAATCGGCGCGGATGACCCCCTTGGACGGGCTCGCCTTCTTGATCTCGGCGATGAGCGCCGGCGCTCCGGCGCGGTGGCGGGCCTCGATGGCGCCGGCGAAGGAGCGCACGCGCGGCGCGCTGCGGGCAAGCTCGGCCAGCACGTGCAGGGGCACCGCCTCCTTGGCACGCGCGATCTCTTCAAGCTTGTAGCGCGTGATCTTATCGAGAATGTCGGCCATGGCGGGAGGATACGCTAGCTCGCAGACGCAAGCTACTGCAAGCGGGTCAACCACGAAAAGCGGGGGTGGCAGGATTCCGCCGCCGATTAGCCGCCTACCGTCCCGTTTCCCCACACTAAGTAGGTGCCGGGGTTATGCTGCGGTAATTGTTTGGGTTCCGCGATCAGAGATTTGATCAACGCCTCGTCCTCGTCAGCCCTCTTCTTTTCCGGAGTCATAGTCCAGCCCTCTGGTAACGGCTCTTTCACTGGTTCACTCATGATCTTATTCAAAACGATTTCCTGCTCTGCTGGCGTTGCCCCAAGTATCTGCAGCCGCTTTCGCTTCGCCAACAAATGGTAAGCTTTTTCAGCATCGGCTTCATTAAAATGCTTCTGAGATTCGAGGGGAAAAACTACACTTTCATATCTGATCGAGATGGAAAAAAACATCGAAAGCAAGAAGGCAGCAAAAAAGCAACTTATCCCGGCTCCCAATATCGTCAATTGCTTTTGATCGCGTTCGTTGCTGGGCTCAAGCTTAAGAATATAAGCCCCCGCTCCACCGCCGATTAAGCTAAAAAGAAGCGGCAGCAAAATTCCCGCGATCGGGGTCATGCTGTTGGCAACAAGAAACCCCGTAGAAATTCCTAGTAGCACCATGCCGATATAATAAAACCACATTGTTACAGTCTCAAAAAAGGGAGCTCAGTTAGGAAACGAGAATGACTATTGGAATCAATGGACCCTTTGTGCTTTGGGGCGGACGTTGCTCTGCGTCATACGTCCGAAAGCAGGAGACGCGATTGTAATGGAAACGGGCTTTAGATCAACGAAAAATGGCGCGGGCGATGAAGCGGACACGCGGCGGGCTCTGAAGCTTGGTCAGACCTCCAGCGACGGCGTCTGCTCAGCCGAGCGGGTAGGTGGCGACCCTCGGCGCGACGGCGTGGTGCGAGGTTGCTAAAGTCGCGTGAGGCAACAATGGCGGGTAACGCGGGATGAGCGCAAAGCCTAAAAAAGTAAAAGCGAAGCCGGCTCCTGTGCCTCGGCGCAAAGCGTCCGCCTCGCGCGCCTTCCCGCGCCTGCGCATCGCCATGGGCAAGGGGTTGATCCTCGGCCCCGGCAAGGTCGACCTGCTCGAGGCCATCGAGCGCAAGGGGTCGATCTCGGCCGCCAGCCGCGAGATGGGCATGTCCTACCGGCGCGCGTGGCTGCTCGTCGACGCCCTCAACACCATGTTTGGGCAGCCGCTCGTAGTGGCGGCGCCAGGCGGAGCGCACGGAGGCGGGGCGCAGATCACCGATTTCGGCAAGGAGGTAGCGGGCGCCTACCGGCGCATCGAGAAGCGCACGTACGCCGCCATCCGCGAGGAGCTTTCGCCCTTTTATCCCGACATCGACCTGAGCTAGGGCCGCAGGCGATGGAAGACTTTCTCGATTTCATTCAAGCGCACGCATGAGTGCGTGCCCTCGTGTTCGTGGTGCTGCTCGCTCTCTTCTGGGGCAACTGGGCGATGATGGGCGGCATCGCCGCGATCTGGGCGCTGCACGAGGTCGTCGCCAGGGTGCGCCAGGGCAAGTAGCCGCGCGCCGGGCTAGGGCGCGTTGGTGACGGCGACGAGCTTGTCGAGCGCCTGCGCGGCCGCGCCCGTGTCGATTGCGCGGCCGGCGCGCTCGACGCCTTCGGTGAGGCTTGCGGCCTTGCCGCCCACGATGAGCGCCGCCGCGGCATTGAGCAGGACGATATCGCGGAACGGCCCGGGCTCCCCACCCAGCACCTCGCGGATAGCGGCGGCGTTGGCTTGCGCATCGCCGCCCTTGAGCTGGGCGAGCGTGGCGCGCGGTAGCCCGGCGTCCTCAGGCGTCACTTCTAATACCGATATGGCGCCGGCCTTCAGCTCGGCCACGCGTGTGGGCCCCGTCGTCGTCAGCTCGTCGAGGCCGTCTGAACCGTGCACGACCCAAGCGTGCGTCGAGCCAAGATTGCGCAACACCTCCGCCAGCGGCTCGACCCAGCGGGCGTCGAACACGCCGACGACCTGGCGCTTGACACCGGCCGGGTTCGACAACGGCCCCAGCAGGTTGAAGATCGTGCGGATGCCGAGCTCGGCGCGCACCGGCGCCCAGTGCTTCATTGCCGGATGGTGCATCGGCGCCCACATGAAGCCGACGCCGGCACCGGCGAGCGCGCGCGAGATGACCACGGGCGGCACGTCGAGCTTGACGCCGAGCGCGGCCAGCACGTCGGACGCACCCGACAGCGAGGAGACCGAGCGGTTGCCGTGCTTGGCGATGTGCAGGCCGGCGCCGGCAGCGACGATCGCCGCGCAGGTCGAGACGTTATAGGTACCGTGCCCGTCGCCGCCGGTGCCGACGATGTCGACAGCGCCGGGCGGCGCCTCGACGGGGAGCATGCGCGTGCGCATCAGCCGGCACGCGCCCGTGATCTCCGGCACCGTCTCGCCGCGCACGCGCAGCGCCATCAGGAACGCCGCCATCTGCACGGGCGATGCCACGCCCGACGACATCGTCTCCAGAGCGGTCGCCATCTCGGCCTCGTCGAGGCTCGATCCCTTCGCCACCTTCTGCAGCAGGCGGTTCAGCTCGGAGGCCGGCATGGGGTGGCCTTACGCGGCGTCGCGCGGCAGGGGCGCGTTGCGGCGCCGCGGGCTCATGCCGGCAAGGGTGAGGAAATTGGCGAGCAGCGCATGGCCCTGCTCGGACGCGATGCTCTCGGGGTGGAACTGCACGCCGTGAACGGGGAGCTGCTTGTGCTGCAGCCCCATGATGATGCCGTCGGGCGTTTCCGCCGTCACCTCGAGCACGTCGGGCAGGCTCTTGCGCTCCACGATCAGCGAATGATAGCGCGTCACCTGAAAGCGCTCGGGCAGGCCCTTGAACACGCCCTCGTTGGTGTGGCGGATGGTCGAGAGCTTGCCGTGCAGGGGCTCGGGGGCGCGGATCACCTTGCCGCCGTAGACCTGCCCGATGGCCTGATGGCCGAGGCAGACGCCAAGCAGCGGGATCTTGCCGCCGGCCTTGGCAATGAGGTCGAGGCAGATGCCGGCCTCGTTGGGCGTGCACGGGCCCGGCGACAGCACGATGGCCTTGGGCTTCTTCTTGATGACCTCGGCCGCCGTGATCTTGTCGTTGCGGATCACCTCGCAGGCGGCGCCCAGCTCGCCTAAAAAGTGCACGAGATTGTAGGTGAAGCTGTCGTAGTTATCGATGAGGATGAGCATGGCGCTTTCAGTCCTGCCGGGGCACCGCGGGGTGCGCTCTAGGGTGTAGGAACAGGCACCCACAACGTCAAGCTAGCCGCCTGGGCGTGAGGAAATGGTTGAGCCTCCCCGCTTCCGGCTCGACGTCAGGCCAGCTCTCCGCGTCGAATGTGATCACCGCGACGGCCGCGGTGGGGAATTTCTCCGACAACCGCGCGAGCTCGTCGGCTGGCCCGTCGCCGACCAGCATCAGCGCCAGCTCCTCGAAGCCCGGGTTGTGCCCCACCATCATGACGTGCTGGGGCGACTTGCCTTCGTGGTCCGGCTTGATCGCGTGCAGGCCCGTGAGCAACCCGTCGGGCAGCGCCATGTAGAGCGCATCGTCGTAAACGACCGGCGGCGATTGCGGCCCGAACGCCGGCAGCACCAGCGCCAGCGTCTCGCGCGCGCGCACCGCACCCGAGCACAGCACCAGATCGGGGCGCAGGTCGAGGCGCACCAGCGCGGCCCCGATCTCGGGCGCCGCCTTGATGCCGCGCTTTGCCAGCGGGCGCCGGAAGTCCGACAGCCCGGGGTGGTCCCAGCTCGACTTGGCGTGGCGAAGGAGGATCAGCGTCAGCATCGGCGGACCATGCCGGGGCGCGGACGGCTGTCAAGCAATGCACACAAATACAGCGTTCGTTCTGCTAAGGGGATCCCGGGGACCATAATGGCGCCCCAATGGCGCCCTTGGTGGGAATGCTCTAGTCTGTTGGCGTTCCCGCGGGTGGGCTTACGGCGGGTGCGCATGAGACTTTCGGCGTCTCGGGGTCATTGCATGTCTGAGCGTTCATTGCGCCGCCGCGGCGACACGCGGAGGGTGGCCTACGCAACCTTGCGTGGCTGCACCGCCGTTGCGTTGCTAGCGCTCGGCCTCGCGCTGTCGGCCTGCGCCACCAACGAGCGCCTGCCGGCGGTCCCGCTCTCGCTCGCTGCGAGCGCGGTCCCGCTCGAGATCGCGGATGCGCGCTTCTACGCCGACAGCGATGCCGAGCGCGTCTCCGCGCTCGCGACGCAATCCTACATGCGCGCCAAGGAGGCCGGGACGCTCAAGCCCGTCAACGGCAAGCCGCCGGTGCGCACCTTCCTCGCGATGTCGGGCGGCGGCGATGACGGCGCGTTCGGTGCGGGCCTCGTCACGGGCTGGACCGCGCGCGGCGACCGGCCCGAGTTCACCGTCGTCACCGGCGTGAGTACCGGAGCGCTCTCGGCACCCTTCATCTTCCTCGGACCGGAATACGACAAGCAGTTGCGCAGCATCTACACCGAGACCGGCGCCGGCGACATCTTCCAGGCGCGCTCGATCATGGCCGCCGTCGCCGACGACGCGATGGCGGACTCGACCCCGCTGCGCAACAGGATCGCCGGCTTCCTCGACGAGCACATGATGCAGCGGTTGGCGGAGGAGTACGGCCGCGGCCGCATCCTCCTCATCCTGACCACCAACCTCGATCAGGGCCGCTCGGTGATCTGGAACATCGGTGCAATTGCCGCGAGCGACAACCCGCACGCGCGCGGCCTGATCATCGACATCCTGGTCGCCTCGGCCGCGGTGCCGGGCGTGTTCCCGCCGGTGATGATTCCGGTGACCATCGACGGCAGGGAATACCAGGAGATGCACGTCGACGGCGGTGCCATCGCGCAGGCGTTCCTCTATCCGCCGTCGTTCAATTTGAAGGCCAAGATGAATGAGCTCGGCGTCAAGAACGCGCGCCCTGCCGCCTATATCATCCGCAACGCCCGGCCCTACCGGCCGGAGGAGAACGTCCAGCGCCAGACCCTGAAGATCGCGCAGCAGGCCATCTCCACGATGACCGCTTCCAGCGGCGTCAACGACCTCTATCGCATGTACCTGACGACCAAGCGCGACGGCGTCGAATTCAACCTCGCCTACATCGAGGACGATTTCCATCTGCCGTACAAGGGACCGTTCGACAAAGAGTACATGAACGCGCTGTTCGCGCACGGCTACCGCATCGGCATCGCCGGCCACGAGTGGCACAAGGCGCCGCCGGGCTATGAGGAATGATCCCTGAGATCATCGGGGCGCTTTCATCTTCGCCCGACGAATTCTATCTGCTGCTCGCGATCGTGCTCTCCCTGATCCCGCTGCAGACCTTTCTCGGCCTCGAGTTGCACAAGAGATCGACGGCCCGTTCTGGAACTGCTTCTTCGCGATCAGCAGCGCCAAATTCCACAAGATAAAAGATACAGAGACGGACGCGTTCAGGGCCGCGCTCAAACGGCATCAGCGCGTTTACATCATCGTGATGCTGCCGCTGTTGGCGGTGATCTTCGCCGTCTACATCTGGGTCAAGGCTTGGTGAGACAGCGCCGAGAGTGGACCCCGCGATAGGCGGGCCGCTTCAGAATGTAATGATCGCGAACGGCCCCGGATTGACGTTCAGCGTGACTGCGCCATTGCTGCTGAACTCGAACTTCCAGTGATGCCCGGCGCCGGGGTGATGTTCGTCGTGAGGTTGTTGACGTTGAGGACGGAATACGGGCCAGCCCCGTTGGTGAGCAGCACGCCGGTGCTGACGTTGCCCGTGCAGGTGACGGCGGTGCCGCCGCCGCTGATCTGATCGCAGGGCGCCGCGGGGGGGACGGTCTGCGCGCACACGGGGCGCCCGCTGTAGGCGAGCACTGCAACGCTGGCCACGCCGGTCGCCAGCGCGGCGCGAAGCGCAGACATCGAATTGTGCGGATTGGCCCTCGGTGGGAGAGCATGCGTGTTCGGCACGCCGGGGCGAGGATTGCGCCGGCCTGCCGTTCTCGGATCTCTGCCGTGCGCCAAGGTGCCCGTCCCGCGATGCGCACAAGCCGACGCGGAGCGAGAGATGCCCCCACAAAGACCGTGCGGTTGTGCTGGCAGAATCGGTTCTATGTCAAAGACGCATTCCCGCTTTTGCGGCACGCGAATCTATTTGGCGCGCGTGGCGAATCGCACGGCCTCCTCGGCCGCGCGGAACAGCGCCTGGGCCTTGTTGATGCACTCCTGCTGCTCCTTCTCGGGCACGCTGTCGTGCACGAGGCCGGCGCCGGCCTGCACGTGCATCACGCCGTCCTTGACGAGTGCGGTGCGCAGCACGATGCAGGTGTCCATCTGGCCGTCGGCGGAGAAGTAGCCGACGCAGCCCGCATACGGCCCGCGCTTCGACTTCTCCAGCTCGTCGATGATCTCCATCGCGCGCACCTTCGGCGCGCCCGACACCGTGCCGGCGGGGAAGCCCGCCATCAGCGCGTCGAGCGCGTCGTGCGCGGCGCGAGCCGGCCCACCACGTTGGAGACGATGTGCATGACGTGGCTGTAGCGCTCGATGAGAAGCGCGCGGTCACGTCGACGGTGCCGACCTCGGCGACGCGGCCGACGTCGTTGCGGCCGAGGTCGAGCAGCATCAGGTGCTCGGCGCGCTCCTTGGGGTCCTTCAGCAGCGCTTCGCGCCAGCGCCTGGTCCTCCGCGTCGGTCTCGCCGCGCGGGGCGGTGCCGGCGATCGGGCGGATCGTCACCTCGCCGTCGCGCACGCGCACGAGGATCTCGGGGCTCGAGCCGACGAGCGCGAAGCCGCCGAAGTCGAGATGGAACAGGAAGGGCGAGGGATTGGTCCGCCGCAGCGCCCGATAGAGCGCGAACGGCGACAGCGTGAAGGGCGCGGAAAAGCGCTGCGACAGCACCACCTGGAAGATGTCGCCGGCGACGATGTACTCCTTCGCCCGCTGCACCATCGTCTTGTATTCGGCGGCCGTCGTGTTCGAGAGCGGCGTCGGCGCCGGCCAGCTTGCGGCTCGGCGTCGACGGCGCA
This sequence comes from uncultured Alphaproteobacteria bacterium, assembly GCA_963726555.1. Taxonomy (GTDB): domain Bacteria; phylum Pseudomonadota; class Alphaproteobacteria; order Rhizobiales; family Hyphomicrobiaceae; genus Hyphomicrobium_A. Next base: position 61,904 of record CAVSCT010000007.1, read on the forward strand.
TGCGGCAGCGGCTCGTTCGAGCGCCGCGACGACGGCCTTGAGGCGCTTGCAGGCGGCCTTGTAGGCCTTCTCGGCGCTGACGCGCTCGTCCGGGCGCACCGGCGTGACGATGGTGATCTCGTCCTTGACGACGTCGAAGATCACCATCACCGTCGGCCGCATCAGGATGGCGTCGGGCACGCCGAGCGCGTCGGCGGGCATCTGCGGCAGCCGCTCCATGAGCCGCACGGTGTCGTAGCCCATGTAGCCGAAGATGCCGGCCGCCATCGGCGGCAGCTCGGGCGGCAGCCGCAGCTCGGAGTTCTGCAAGCAGCGCGCGCAGCGACGCGAGCGTCGGCCCTGGCCGCTCCTCGCGGAAGGCGTCCGGCTTGGCGATGGGGTTGCGGTTGATCTCGGCGCTGTCGCCGTGCGCGCGCCAGACGAGGTCGGGCTCGAGCCCGATCACCGAATAGCGCCCGCGCGCGGCGCCGCCTTCGACCGACTCCAGGAGAAAGCTCATCGGGCGGCCGGCCGCGAGCTTCAGGTAGGCGGAGACCGGCGTCTCGAGGTCGGCGACGAGGCGCGTCCACACGACCTGCGCCTCGCCCTTGTCGTAGCGCCCGGCAAAGGTCGCGAGCGGCGGCATCGCCTCCAGGGGGCCGGGCCTCGACTTCGTCTTGCGCTCGAGCGTGCTCAAAACAATCCCCGGCCCGTGGGCGGCTATTGCGTCTCGGTGTCGGACTCGGCCCCGGTCGCGCGCTTGAACTCCACCGGGTTGATGTTTGCGCCCAGGCGATCCTCCAGCCCGACGATATACTGGCTCAACGCCTCTTCGGTGAGCTCGTTCTTGAGCGATCTGGCAATCGTCTCGCGCTGCTCCTTGGTCGGCTCGGGCGCCGGAGTGATCTCGGTCACCTTGTAGACGATGCGCGTATCGTTGGTCGGCGATGAAGCCGCCTTGTCCTTGGCGAGCGTGAAGGCGCGTGCGACCGCCTCCTTAGGCAGGCCCTGCGCCTCGGTGGTGCGCGTGAAGGGAAGCGTCGTCTCCACCTTGGCGCCGCCCGCTTCCGTCGCGAGGGCGGCGAAATCGGCGCCCGTGTTGGCCTTCTCGACGAGCTTGCCCGCAAGCTCCGTGATGAGGCGATCGCGCTCCTTGGCGATGGCGAGGGCCTTCACCTGCTCCTTCACCTCGTCGAAGGGCTTCTGCTTCTTGTCCGTGGTGGCGAGCACGTCCACCCAGCCGAAGCCGCCGTCGCGCAGCTCCACCGCTTCGTTCTGCAGCCCGGCCTGCGTCTCGAAGCCGGCCTTGACGATCGCCGGCGCGTCGGGAAGCCCCACGGCCGGAGCGCCCGCCGCCGTCTTGTTGTTGCGGTCGGTCGAGGGCACCTCGATGTACTGCAGCTTCATTTGCTCGGCGATCTCTTTCAGCGGCTTGCCGGCTGAGCGGCCATCCTCGACCTGGTCGAGCAGCGTCTGCATCTGCGACTGTGCCTTGGCCTTGGCGATCTTGTCGCGCACCTGGTCCTTGACGTCGGCGAGCGAGCGGTTGATCGCAGGCTCGATAGCGGAGACACGCACCAGCACTGTGGAGAAGCGGCCCTCGATCGGGTCGGAGACGCCGTCCTTGGGCAGCGAGAAGGCGATATCGGCGATCTTGGGATCGATCAGGCGGTCCTTGGAGATGAGGCCCAGATCGATGTCGGCATCCTTGGCGCCGGCCTCCTTGGCGACCTCGCCGAAGGTCTTGCCGCCTGCGAGCGCGGTCTTGGCCGCCGCCGCCGCCGTCTTGTCCTTGAAGGAGATCTGCTGCAGGCGCCGCCGCTCCGGCGTGTTGTAGTCCTTTTGCGTCTCTTCGTAATTGGCGCTGATCTCGGCGTCGGCGACCTCCATCTTGGTCTTGAGGTCGTCGACGGACAGGACCAGCACGCCGAGCTTGCGGTACTCGGGCGAGGTGAACTCGCCCTTGTTGGCGTCAAAGGTCTCGCGCAGCTTGGCGTCGTCGGGCTCGGGCACCTTCACCGCCTTGTCGGCGTCGATCACGAAATACTGCGCGACGCGCTTCTCGTTGCGCCAGCTGTTGACGAGATCGACGAGCTGGTCGGGGACGGCGATGCCGTTCATCAGCGCCGCCGTCACTTGCTCGCGTAGCTCGTCGCGCCGCCGCAGCGCCAGGAAGCCGCGCTCGCTCAAGCCCATCTGCTGGAGCACGTTGTCGAACTGGATGCGCGAGAACTTGTCGTCGGGACCCTTGAAGGCGGGATCGGACTTGAGCCCTTCGATGAGCGCCTTGTCCGACAGCGCAAGCTTCAACTCATCGGCGTGCGTCTCGACCGCGGCCCAGGCCATGAGCTGGGCCAGCACGCGCTGATCGATGCCGGCGGCACGCGCCTGCTCGGGCGTGACGTGGCGGCCGGTCTGGCGCGAGATGGCGCGGATCTCGTTTTGCAGCGAGCGCTGGAAGTCCTCGGCGCGGATCTCGTGCGGGCCGACCTTCGCCAGTGCGCCGCGGCCGAAATTGCGGAACACCGGGCCGATGCCCCAGATTGCGAAGCTGACCACCAGGATCCCGAATAGGGCCTTGGCCACCATACCGGTGGACCCACGTCTTAGCGCGTCGAGCATTGAAGGTTCGTTCCGTCCGGTTGAGCGGCGCTGAGAGGGTCCCTGTGGGCGCTGCCCGGGTACCCGCTGCCGCGAGAAGCCACGCGAATATCCTGCGCGTGACGCAGGGTGTCGGCATGATATGAAGCGCAGCCCGTCCGTTATTGCAAGCGGGGCAGCTAGGGCCGCGGACGGGGTGCCCGGCGCCCAAGCTTAACGAGCCTGAGGATCGGGGGAGTGCCCACGCATGGAGGCTGCCCGCAACGTCCGGCCGCTGGTCGCCGGAAACTGGAAGATGAACGGCTTGCGGGCCCAGCTCTCGGAGGCCATGCGGGTGCGCGACGGGCTATCGCCCGGGACCGCGGCCGACGTGATGATCTGCCCGCCGGTGACCCTCGTTCAGCCGTTGGCGGAGGCCGCGCGGGGTTCCAGGCTGCTGGTCGGAGCCCAGGACTGCCACCGCGCGGTGTCGGGCGCCCATACCGGCGACATCTCGGCTGAAATGCTGGCGGATGCCGGCGCCGTCGCTGTGATCGTCGGGCATTCAGAGCGGCGCGCGGCCTACGGTGAGCTCGATAGCACGGTCCGCCTCAAGGCCGAGGCTGCGCACCGCGCCAGGCTCTTGGCGATCGTCTGCCTCGGCGAGACGGCGGGCGAGCGCGCGGCGGGGCTCACGCTCGAGGTCGTACGGCGCCAACTGCAGGTTCGCTGCCCGCTGGCGCGGGCGCAGCAAACACGGCCGTCGCCTACGAGCCCGTCTGGGCCATCGGCACGGGGCGCACGCCGACCGCCGCCGACGTCGCCCAGGTGCACGGCGCCATACGCGAGGCCCTCGTCGCGCGCTTCGGCGCCGAGGGCGGGGCGATGCGCATCCTCTACGGCGGCTCCGTCAACCCCGCAAACGCGCGCGAGCTATTGGCCATCGACAACGTGAACGGCGCTCTTGTCGGCGGCGCGAGCCTGAAGGCAAGTGACCTTTTGGCCATTGTGGCCGCGTATGAACAGTAAGCGCGGCGTCCCGGCTGGAAATCATTCCGTGTAGTGCTAGAGTTGGCGCATTGGTTTGGCTTGCCTCGCGAATTTGGAGGACGTCGAAATTCCAATGGCCCGCGGGACAAATCGATTCCGGCACGCCCTGACGCTAGCGCTTCTTGCCGCCGGTGCCGGCGATGCGTGGGCGGCCCGGCTCGACAAGACCGCCTGCGCCGACCTCAACACCGAGCTCGCGACGCTGCTTGGGTCCGGCCTCAAGGAGGACATGGACAAAGGTCCGGCGTGGGGCGCGGCCAACCTCAATCCGGAGAGGCTGATCACAATCAACCGGGTGGTCGAGCTGCAGGGGCTGCTCGAGTTCCGCTGCGGCGCGCCCGGGCGCAACATGGCAAAGTCGCCCAACGCCAAGCCGAACGACAAGGCGCCCGCCGACAAGGCGGGGGCGGCCAAGGCGACGGCGAAGTCGAACGGGGAGCATGCCGAGGACGCGGCTGCGGCGATGAAGCCCGCGCAGAAAGCCAGAACGATGCGCCGCAAGCGGGGCTCGGCCGCAACGAGCCCGGACCTGCCGGCGGTCGTTCCCGTGGCGACGACCCCGGCGGCACAGCCACCGCGTGCCGCGGCTCCGGAGACGGCACACCCCGCAGCAACGCCCGCCAAGCCAGCGCCAGCGATCGCGACCACGGCGGTGATGGCGCCGCCCGCAACGCCCGTAGCAACTACCACACCGCCTGCAGCTGCACCGGGCAAGCCAGCGCCTGAACTCAGCAAGACCGCGACAGCGGCGTCGCCAGCTGCGGCGCCGTCGCAGGCGGCCAAGATTACGCCCGTGAGCACGCCGCCGCAGGGCGCCGCGGAGGCCAAGAAAACGACGCCTGTTGCGCCGATTACCGCGCCCACGCCCGCGCCGGGTCAGGCGGCCGCTGCGGTGCCTGGTGCCACCAAATCCGCGGTCCAGAAATCGGCCGCCAAGAAGCCGTCGCGGCGCGACAGCACCAGTGCATATGTGTCGCCGAAGGACGTAAACCCCTTCTCGATGGTCAACGGCAACTAGCGCTCGCCGCCGCGAAAGACGGCCGTTTTCCGCGCACTAGCCTCGTGCGCGCTTCTGGTATAAAACGCTCCAAAAATCCCCCCGGTTACGGAGCCTTGCGCACCCATGGCGACTGCCCTTCTCGTTCTGCACCTGATGATCGCGGCGGCCCTCGTAGCCGTCGTGCTGTTGCAGCGGTCGGAGGGCGGTGCGCTTGGCATGGGGGGCGGCGGCGCCGGCGGTTTCCTGACCGGGCGCGGCACGGCCAACCTCCTGACGCGCACCACGGCGGCGCTCGCGGCGGCGTTCTTTACGACCAGCATCCTGTTGACCCTGCTCGCCCAGTCGAGCGCGCCTGCGGGCTCGATCATCGATACCACTACGCCGCCCGCCGGCACGGCCCCGGCGACCCCGGGCACGACGCCGCCCGCAGGACAGCCGGCAGCGCCCGAGCAGGGCCGCGGCGGCATTCTCGACAAGCTGCAGCAGCAGCAGCCGGCCGTCCCCAACTCGCGCTGATCGCGAATTAGGCAACTTGCATCCGCCGTTCTGACTGTGAGCGTGGCCGCTGCGCACCGCTCAAAGCGCGCGTTCCGTCTTAGCCTCCGCGACGCACCCAATCGATTCCGCGCCCAACCTGGGGATCGCATGCGCTGGAAGCCTGTCCTTCTCCTCGGCCTTTGCTGCTGCTCGGCGCCGCTCGCCGGCTGTTCCAGCCTCTCGGCCATGTCCTCGCTGTCGCCGCCCGTCGCCGAGTACACGTCCGCGTCCGTGTTCAGCCCGGCCGGCTACACGCAGATCAAGATCGACGACATGCATTATCAGGTGCAGGCGTCGGGCACCGAGGCGACGCCCAAAGAGCGCGTCGAGAAGATCGCGCGGGCGCGGGCCGCGGAGATCGGCGTCAACGAGAAGTTGAAGTTCTTCAAGGTGACGAGCGTCGTGCACGCCATCACCTGTGGCCAGCGCCAGGAAGGCTACAAGACGACGTCGACGCCGTCCTCGGCCCGTCCATCCGTGGTGTTAGACGTCGTCTACGCCAAGGACACCAGCGATCCGACGTTCCAGACCTCCGCCGAGGTGCTGTCCGCGCTCAAGACCGATCTCGCGGCTGAGGCGGTCGCGCCCGAGGCGCGCTCGGTGGCCATCCAGGAGACGTGGCAAACCTGCGCCAAGGGATGAGCGCCCAAGCCCATAACCCGTTGCCGTCTTAAGCTAATCGGGGATTAGTCATAATGACGCTTCGAATCGCGGCCGCCTTCGTGTAAGCCTCGAAGCCCATGCAGCGGTACATCTTCATTACCGGCGGCGTGGTGTCCTCCCTCGGCAAAGGCCTCGCGTCAGCCGCCCTCGGCGCTCTGCTCCAGGCGCGCGGCTATTCGGTTCGCCTGCGCAAGCTCGATCCCTACCTCAACGTCGATCCCGGCACGATGAGCCCCTACCAGCACGGTGAGGTGTTCGTCACGGACGACGGGGCGGAGACCGACCTCGATCTGGGGCACTACGAGCGCTTCACGGGCGTGCCGGCGCGCAAGTCCGACAACGTCACGACCGGGCGCATCTATCAGGACATCCTCGCCAAGGAACGGCGCGGCGCCTTCCTCGGCGGCACCGTGCAGGTGATCCCGCACGTCACCGACGCCATCAAGGAGTTCGTGATCAGCGGCAACGAAGGCATCGACTTCGTGCTGGTCGAGATCGGCGGCACCGTCGGCGACATCGAGGGCCTGCCGTTCTTCGAGGCGATCCGCCAGCTCGGCAACGACCTGCCCCCCGGCGCCTCGATCTTCATCCACCTGACGCTGATGCCGTTCATTCCCTCGGCGGGCGAGCTCAAGACCAAGCCGACGCAGCACTCGGTGAAGGAGCTGCGCTCGATCGGCATCCAGCCCAACATCCTGTTGTGCCGCTCCGACCGGCAAGTGCCGGCGGCCGAGCGCCGCAAGATCGCGCTGTTCTGCAACGTGCGCGAGGAGGCGGTGATCCAGGCGCTCGACGTGCCCTCGATCTACGAGGTGCCGCTCGCCTACCATCGCGAGGGCCTCGACGAGCAGGTTCTGCGCGCGTTCAACATCAGCGGCGCGCCCAAGCCCGATCTGACGCGCTGGGAGACGATAACGCACGCGATCGCCACGCCAGAGGGCGAGGTCACGATCGCGGTCGTCGGCAAGTACACGGGCCTCAAGGATGCCTACAAGTCGCTGATCGAGGCGCTCGTGCACGGCGGCATCGCCAACCGCGTGCACGTCAAGCTGCAGTGGATCGAGAGCGAGATCTTCGAGCGCGAGGACCCGGCGCCGTATCTGGAGGGCGTCAACGGCATCCTCGTTCCGGGCGGGTTCGGCGAGCGCGGCTCGGAAGGCAAGATCCTCGCCGCCAAGTTCGCGCGCGAGCGCAACGTGCCCTATTTCGGCATCTGCTTTGGCATGCAGATGGCATGCATCGAGGCGGCGCGCAATCTCGTCGGCATCAAGGCCGCCAACTCCACCGAGTTCGGGCCATCGCCCGAGCCGGTCATCGGCCTCATGACCGAATGGATGCGCGGCAACGAGCTGGAAAAGCGGCGCCAGGGCGGCGATCTCGGCGGCACCATGCGGCTCGGCGCCTATCCGGCTGCGCTGACGGAGGGAAGCCGCATCGCCGGCATCTACGGGTCGGGCCACATCTCCGAGCGCCACCGTCACCGCTACGAGGTCAACACCAGGTACCGCGCCCAACTCGAGTCAGCAGGGCTGCGTTTCGCCGGGCTGTCGCCCGACGGGTTGCTGCCGGAAACGGTCGAATACCCCGACCACCCCTGGTTCATCGGCGTGCAATACCACCCGGAGCTGAAAAGCCGGCCCTTCGAGCCGCACCCGCTGTTCCGGTCGTTCATCGCCGCGGCCGTCGAGCAGAGCCGGCTTGTCTGACCCGCCTTCACGCCCGCCGTCGGCAGCTCCAAGCGTAGCGCCCAGCTTCCACAGGGCATCGAGCAGCATGCCTGGAGCTTAGCGCTGCGGGTTTGCCCGCGCATTGGTCCGTTCCGCAGGGAACGGCGCCGACGCTGGGTCTGCGCAAAATTGGCTGTAGAGCCCGCAACCTTACCCGAGAGCATCCTTATGCCCGACCTGACCCCAGAATTGACCGCCATCCTTCGGAAGTACATGCGCGACCCAGGCGCACCTGTCGGTCGTTCGACGAGACTTAGCGAGATCGAAATCGACCAATTGGATCTTCCGGTGATCTGTCTCGACGTCGAGGACGCCTTCGACGTCCAGATCGACTACGGAAACGAGCTTGAGGATCTCGCTACCGTCGATGATCTTGTCGCTCGCCTGGCCGCTGCCTTAGCCGCGAAGGCACTGCCGCGGATACGCGTTCCGCGCCGCAAGGGAAACTGGCTGTCGACGGGAGCCGAGCGCCGGCGCTAGGGGCCCCTCGATGCAGCGCAATCGGGGCCATTGCGCTGCGGTCGGCAACTTGTTTCGTCGCCAGCGCCTGCTCGGAAAGTGTGCACGAGGGGAGTGCTCCGCCGCCCCCGCGCGCAGCGCGCCAACGGTCAATTTCCGCTAAGAATTCTGCGATTTCAGTGCATTAGCAGCGTCGTTAAGCAGTTGGCACAAGACTTGAGTGCCATGGGGCCGTTAACCAACAGCCGGCCGCGAACAGGCCGGCATGGAGCCCACTGTGGGCAAGGGACAGACACAAGGAGATGCTCCCATGAAGCTCGTTACTGCAATCATCAAGCCCTTCAAGATCGACGACGTGCGCGCCGCCCTAATGAAGCTCGGCGTCAACGGCATGACCGTCACCGAGGTCAAGGGCTTCGGCCGCCAGAAGGGTCATACCGAGGTCTATCGCGGCGCCGAGTACACGACGAACCTGCTTCCCAAGGTGAAGATCGAGGTCGCCGTGGCAGACTCTGCAGGCGGGTGCCGTCGTGGCCGCAATCCGCGCTGCCGCCAATACCAACGCCATCGGCGACGGCAAGATCTTCGTCTCCGCGATCGAGCAGATGATGCGCATCCGCACGGGCGAGACGGCCGAGGCCGCGATCTGACCGCCCCCCGGTCCGATGCGCGCCCCTGCCGGGGCCGCGAGGGCGTTCCGCTCTCGCGTTCCCGGCGGGGCCTCGCGGGAACGGTGTTCCCCAGAAACGATGGTTAATAAACAAGCACTTCCAGTTGCGGTGTGGCGAACACGCCACTAGCGCCGACCCTTTCGCCGGCTGCCGCCTAGCGCGCGTAACAGAGCTGTTCCACACATATCGAAGCCCTGCGGCCCGAATCGGACCATAACGGGGACGCGGAGGGCGTAGGGGCACTGGAACTACCTCCGAAAGATGCCGCGGGCATCGCCTCGCGGCGCCAACAAAACTGATCGCGCTCAGGGGAGTTCTACAAATGGCAATGGATGCACAGTCTCTTATCGTCCTACTCGTCGTAGGAGCGATCGCCGGCTGGCTGGCCGGGTTGATCGTGAAGGGTTACGGGTTCGGACTTATCGGGAACATCGTCGTCGGCGTCGTCGGCGCTTTCATCGGCGGCTGGCTGTTCCCCTCGCTCGGGCTTTGGGACATCCCGGGCATCCTCGGCATCGTCGTCTCGGCCACGTTGGGAGCCATTATCCTGCTAGTCATCATTGGCCTCATCAGACGCGTGACCTGATTGCGGACTTAGCTCCGCCTCTTCGAATGACCGCGCTCGTTAAGCGCGGTCATTTGCGTTTGGACAGCCCGTGTCCACCTCCGTGCTATAAGGCGACATGAGCAAGCACGACCCCCTGAAGCCGAACTCGCGCGTCGCCGTCGGCACGATCGAGATCGCCAACGACGCGCCGATCGTCGTGTTCGCCGGCCCCTGCCAGATGGAGAGCCGCGCGCACGCGCTCGAGATGGCGGTGGCGCTCAAGGAGATCGCGGGCAAGTTCGGCTTCGGCCTCATCTTCAAGACCTCGTTCGACAAGGCGAACCGCACCTCGCTCGCGGGCAAGCGGGGCATCGGGCTCGAGGCGGCGATGCCGGTGTTCGCCGAGATCCGCGAGACGCTGGGGCTGCCGATCGTGACTGACGTGCACGAGCCGGGCCATTGCGCACTCGTTGCCCCCGTCGTCGACGTGCTGCAGATCCCGGCCTTCCTTTGCCGTCAGACCGATCTCCTCGTGGCAGCGGCGAAGACGGGCCGCGTCGTCAAGATCAAGAAGGGGCAGTTCCTCGCGCCCTGGGACATGAAGCAGGTGGTGACCAAGGTCGTCGCCTCGGGCAACCCCAACGTGCTGCTGACCGAGCGCGGCTCGTCCTTCGGATACAACACGCTCGTCACCGATATGCGCGCGCTCCCGATAATGGCGGAGCTGGGCACGCCCGTGATCTTCGATGCCACGCACTCGGTGCAGCAGCCGGGCGGACAGGGCACGAGCTCGGGCGGCGACCGCCGCTTCGTGCCGGTGCTGGCGCGCGCTGCCGTCGCGGTGGGTGTCGCCGGCGTCTTCATCGAGACGCATGAAAGCCCCGACCGCGCCCCGTCCGACGGCCCCAACATGGTGCCGCTCAAAGAGTTCGCGCCGCTCATGGCGGAGCTGATGGCGATCGATGCGCTGGTGAAGGCGTCGAAGCGGGCGGGCGCGTAAGCCGCGCGCCGCCCCGACGCTCAACTCAGATCGTGAGCAGAGTTTGCCGGCTCACTGCGACTGCAGGAACGAGGCGGCGACCCAAAGAGGGTCGGCGTCGCGCCCTTGGCCGGGCATCAGCTTCTCCTGATAGCGGGCTACGGTAACGCAGCCGCTCTGCCCGCACATGGGGCCGGAGTTGAAGGTCACGGCGTTGAGGGCCGCGACGCTCATGGACGTGACGAAGTAGGCGACGGTGTAGAGGCAGGTGATTACACCCAGCGTACGCAGGACGAGATCTGGCATCGCGCGACCCTCGTGGTCATGTTGGCGTTGTGGTACTGGCCGCGAGACGCCCGCAAGTGCCGGGAAGTGATGTCCGTCCGCGTGCCTTCACACTATGGAAAGAGCGCTTAACGCGACGTTAAGGTTACGCAACCGTCAACGGGTCGATTCGATCCGCCCCGCGCGCGCGATGCCGACCGGCGCTCGGCCGTCGTCGATTGCTGCCGCGCCGGCAGGCACAACGCCGCGCCAGACGCGCCGGCTCGGCGCGCCCGGCCCGTAAGGGTCGCGCGCATTGCCGCGGATGTGCATAGTGGCTTGGCGTCCGTGTTAAGCTTCCCAAATCCCTGACGACAAGCTCCGCGCCGCAAGGGAGCGCTCAGGGGCTCAAGGAGGAACCACGGCGGCTTTGACCCGCCTGCCCGCGGCCGGCATCGGCATGCGCATTGGGGATGCGAGGACCTAGGGAAAGGGGTGGAGATGCCTGGCGTCACGCTACAGGAAACGGCTGTTCTGCTGGCCGCGCTCGCGATCGCGGCTCCGCTCGCGCGCTGGCTCGGTATCGGTAGCGTGCTGGGCTACCTCGTCGCCGGCATACTGCTTGGGCCCTCGACCGTGGGCCGCATGTTCTCCGACTACGAGGCCAAGGAGCTTCTCGACTTCGCCGAGTTCGGCATCGTGCTGCTCTTGTTCGTGATCGGGCTCGAGCTGCGCCCCAAACGCCTCTGGGCCATGCGCAACGCGGTGTTCGGCCTGGGCAGCGCGCAAGTCGGAATTACCGGGCTCATCCTGGCGGGGATCGCGCTGGCGCTCGGGTTCGCATGGCAGACGGCGATCTTCGTCGGCTTCGCTTTGGCGCTGTCGTCGACCGCCTTTGCGCTGCAGGTCATGGAGGAGACGGGCGACCTCAATACGCGCCACGGGCGCTTGGGCTTTGCGGTGTTGCTGTTCCAGGATCTCTCGGCGGTCCCGCTCATCGCACTCGCGCCGCTGTTTGCCGTCGTCACCGTCGAGCACGCGCCGACGATGGATCTCGTGGCCGGGCTCAAGGGCCTCGGCATCATCGTGGTGGCGATCGTCGCCGGACACTACCTGCTCGATCATTTCGTGCGCCTCGTCGCGCTGGCGCGTGTCAAGGAGGCGATGACTGCAACCGCGCTCTTGACCGTCGTCGGCTTCGCCATCCTGATGCAGCACGCGGGCGTGCCGGCCTCCCTCGGCGCCTTCATTGCCGGGGCGCTGCTGGCGGAATCCTCCTACCGCCACCAGCTCGAGGCGGACATCCAGCCGTTCGAGGGCCTGCTGCTGGGGCTGTTCTTCACGGCCATCGGCATGACCATCGACCTGCAGCTGCTGATCGATGCGCCGGCGCTCGTGCTCGGACTTGTCGCCGGCCTCGTCGCCATCAAGGCGGCCGTGCTTTACACGCTTGGGCGCTGGGAGGGGCTGGAACCCGGCCCCGCGCGTCGTCTCGGCCTGGCGCTGGCGCAGGGCGGCGAGTTCGCCTTCGTGCTGTTTACCGTCGGCTATTCCGCGGGCGCGCTGACGTGGGAGACGTCCGAGCTGCTCAGCATCGTGGTGACGCTGTCGATGGCGACGACGCCCCTGCTGCTCAAGCTCGAGCAGGTGCTGTCGCGCAAGAAGAAGACGCCGCCCGCCTACGACACGCCACCCACCAAGGATGGCCACGTCATCATCGCCGGCTTCGGCCGCTTCGGGCAGATCGCGGCGCGCATCCTGCGGGCCAAGCGCATCCCCTTCACCGCGCTAGACATCAGTGCCGAGCAGGTGGAGTTCGTGAAGCGTTTCGGTAGCCAGGCGTTCTACGGGGACGCCAGCAGGCCCGAGATCCTCGACGCCGCGGGAGCGCATGACGCGCGCGCGTTCGTGCTCGCCATCGACGACGTGGAAGCCTCCATGCGCACGGCCGAGGTGGTGCGCAGCAAGTATCCAGACCTGCCGATCTATGCGCGCGCCCGCAACCGCGCCCACGCCCACCGTCTGCTCGACCTCGGCGTCACGCACCTGCAACGCGAGACGCTGCTCTCCGCCATCGACGTGACCAAGCAGCTTCTGCTGGGGCTTGGCCTGTCGGAGGCCGAGGCCGTTCGCATCACGCGCACCTTCCGCACGCACGATGAGCGGCGTCTGATCGAGGACTACAAGCTCGCGAGCGACTTGGAGAAGCTGCAGGAGCGCGCCCGCAGCGACGTGAAGACGCTGGAGAAGCTGTTCGAGGAGGACGCCGCCGAGGACGCGCGGATGGCGGAAGCGGGGGCGAAGGAGGCGGCGCAGTGAAGCCCATCATCTGCGTCGGACATGCCGCCCTCGACTTCGTCTACCGCATCGAGGCGTTCCCGCCTGTGCCCACGAAGGTGCGCTCGCTCGAGCACATCGAGAGCGGCGGCGGCATGGCGGCGAACGCGGCCGCGACGATCGCGCGCCTCGGCGGGACGGTCGAGCTGTGGAGCCGCACCGGCGCCGACAGTGCGGGCAAGCGCATCCACGCCTTCCTCGAGCAGGAGGGCGTCGATATCCGCTACGTGCGGACCTACGAGGGTGCGCGTTCATCGACCTCGGCCGTCATCGTCGACGGCAAGGGCGAGCGGCTCATCATCGGCGAGCGCGATCACGCCATGTCCATGGACGCCGACTGGCTGCCGCTCGAGCGCATCGCGGGCACGGCCGCGGTGATGAGCGACCTGCGCTGGGTCGAAGGCACGCGCGCAGCCTTCGCTGCCGCGCGCGAAGCGGGCGTCCCCACGCTGCTCGATGCCGACCTCGGCGGCGGCGGCTTCCTCGAGGAATTCCTCGGCCTCACCGACTACGCGATCTTCTCGGGCCCCGCGCTCGATGGGTTCGGTCCCGGCGCCGACGACGCCCAGCGGCTCGCGCACGTTCTGGCGCTGGGCGTCAAGCACGCCGGCGTCACGCGCGGTGCCGACGGCTACACCTGGGCCACCCGCGACGGGAAGGGCGGCCACCAGCCCGCGTTCGCGACCGAGACCGTCGACACCACCGGAGCGGGAGACGCCTTCCACGGCGCCTTCGCCTGGGCGCTTTCCGGCGGGCACGCCCCTGCCGACTGCGCGCGCATCGCCGCCGCCGTCTCGGCGCTCAAATGCCGCCGGCTCGGCGCCCGCTCGGGGTTGCCGACGCTCGAAGAGCTCAATTTCTTCCTCAAAACGCGTTGAGCACAACCCCGATGGGGACGCGCGCCCGCGGCCGTAGACGTGGGGCGGCGGCATCGCTAAACGTGCGGGGGACATGAGCCGGCCCGCGCAACGGCCGCAGACAGGGAACGCAACATGACCGAGGCGCGCGAGAGAACCACGCTGGCGGAGGGCGTCGCGCACGCGGGCATCCTGCACAACGACATGGCCAATGCCATCCGAGCGCTCGCAATGGACGCCGTGCAGGCGGCGAAGTCGGGCCACCCGGGTATGCCGATGGGCATGGCGGATGTCGCCACCGTGCTCTTTCGCGAGGCGCTGCGCTTTGACGCCTCCGACCCCAAGTGGCCCAACCGCGACCGCCTCATCCTGTCGGCCGGCCACGGCTCGATGCTGCTCTACGCGCTCCTGTACCTCACCGGCTATCCGGGCATGGACATCGGCGAGCTCAAGCGCTTCCGGCAGATGGGCGCCAAAACCGCCGGCCACCCCGAGTACGGCCACGCGCCCGGCATCGAGACCACGACCGGGCCGCTCGGCCAGGGCCTCGCCAACGCAGTCGGCATGGCGATCGCGGAGCGCATGCTGAACGCGCGCCTGGGGTCCGACGTCATCGACCACCACATCTACGCCATCGCCGGCGACGGCTGCCTGATGGAAGGCATCAGCCACGAGGCGATCTCGCTTGCCGGCCATCTGGGGCTCGGCAAGCTCATCGTGCTGTTCGACGACAACGGCATCTCCATCGACGGCCCCACGGCGCTCGCGGTGTCGGACGACCAAGCCATGCGCTTCAAGGCGTCGGGATGGAACACGGTGACCATCGACGGGCACGACCCCAAGGCGATCTCGGCGGCACTGTCGGAAGCGCGCGCGGACGCGTCCAAGCCGTGGCTCATTGCCTGCAAAACCACGATCGGCTACGGCGCGCCGACCAAGGCCGGCAAATCCTCGACCCACGGCGAGCCGCTGGGCGAGGACGAGATCAAGGGCGCGCGCGAGAAGCTGCGGCTGGCGCTCCCCGCCGTTCGAGATCCCCGAGCCCGTGCTGCTCGCCTGGCGCGCGCTCGGCCAGAAGGGCGCCAAGGAGCGGTCGAGCTGGAAGGCGAACACGGCAAAGGGACCGGCTGCTACCGCGCTGGCTTCACCTGCGGGTGCCTCGCGCCACGCCGCTATCGCCCAGGCGATCGCGCAAGCGAAGGCAGCGTTCGCCGGCGACGAGAGCAAACGCGCGACCCGCGTATGGTCGCAGATGGTGCTCGAAGGGCTCATCCCCGTGCTGCCGGAGCTGATCGGCGGCTCGGCCGACCTGACGGGCTCCAACGGCACCCGCACCAAGTCCGCGCACACGCCGATCGCCAGGGGTAGCTTCGCCGGCAACTACATCCATTATGGCGTGCGCGAGCACGCGATGGCCGCCGCCATGAACGGCATCGCGCTCAACGGCGGGTTCATCCCGTATGGCGGCACCTTCCTCGTGTTCACCGATTACTGCCGCGCGGCGATCCGCCTGTCGGCGCTCATGCGCCAGCGCGTCATCTACGTGATGACGCACGACTCCATTGGGCTGGGCGAGGATGGCCCGACGCACCAGCCGGTCGAGCATCTGGCGGCCCTGCGCACGATCCCGCACCTGCTCGTGCTGCGCCCTGCGGACGGCGTGGAGACCGCCGAATGCTGGGAGATCGCGCTGAAGCACACCGAGAACCCGTCTATCCTGGCGCTATCGCGGCAGGCGGTGACGAATGTGCGCACCAAGCCGTCATCTGAGAACCTGAGCGCCAAGGGCGCCTATGTCCTGCGCGAGCCGGACGGCGATCGCGACGTCACGCTGATCTCGACGGGTGCCGAGCTCGGCATTGCGGTGGATGCCGCCGACGCGCTTGCGAAAGAGGGCGTGCGCGCCGCCGTCGTCTCCATGCCGTCAATGGAGCTGTTCCGCGCGCAAGCTCCGAGCTACCGCACGCAAGTGCTGGGGTCGGCGCCACCCGTCGCCATCGAGGCCGGCGTCGTTCAGTGCTGGCACGAGTGGATCGGGCCCGACGGCGGCTTCGTCGGCTTGCACGACTTCGGCGCCTCGGCGCCCGCGCCAAAGCTGTTTCGAGCACTTCGGGCTCACGGCGGGCAAGACCGTCGAGACCGTGCGCAGGCTCCTCAAGAAGTAGATCGCCACCGGATGGATCTGGAAAAGCTCAAGTCGATCACGAAGGTGGACGTGAAGGGCAAGCGCGTGCTCGTGCGCGCCGATCTCAACGTGCCCGTGAAGGATCGCGTGGTGACCGATGCCACCCGGCTCGAGCGGCTGCTGCCTGGGCTCAAGGACCTGAGCGCGCGCGGCGCTCGGGTGGTGGTGATCTCCCACTTCGGACGGCCCAAGGACGGCCCCGATCCGGAAATGAGTCTGGCGCCGGTGGCCAAGGAGCTCGGCCGCCTGCTCGGGCAGCCCGTCAAGTTCGTGCCCGACTGCGTGGGCGCGCCCGCGGAAAGCGCGGTGGCCGTGCTCGCCCCCGGCGATGTCGCGGTGCTCGAGAACCTGCGCTTCCACAAGGGCGAGGAAAAGAACGACCGCGAGTTTGCTGCAAAGCTTGCGCGCTCCGGCGACCTCTTCGTCAACGACGCCTTCTCGGCGGCGCACCGCGCGCACGCCTCGACCGAGGGCCTGACCCACCTGCTGCCCTCCTACGCCGGCCCCCTGATGCTGGAGGAGATCGACGCGCTGCGCGCCGTGCTCGATGAGCCCGAACGGCCGACGGCTGCGCTTGTCGGCGGCGCCAAGGTTTCGTCCAAGATCCCGATCCTGAAGCACCTGCTCGACAAGGTCGACAAGCTCATCATCGGCGGCGGCATGGCCAATACGTTCCTGCTGTCGCACGGCGTCGACATCGGCAAGTCGCTGGCCGAGCCCGACCTCGTCGACACCGCGCGCGAGATCATGACGGCGGCGAAGGCGTGCGGCTGCGCGGTCGTGCTGCCCATCGACGCGGTCATCGCCCGCGAGTTCCGCTCGGGCGTCGCGCATGCGGTCGTGCCAACGCTGGCAGTGCCGAGCGACGCGATGATCCTCGACGTCGGCCCGAAGTCGATCGTGCACATGACGGAAGTGCTGGAGGAGTGCAGGACGCTGCTGTGGAACGGGCCGCTCGGCGCCTTCGAGGTCGCGCCCTTCGGCGAAGGCACGTTCGCGCTCGCCCGCGCGGCGGCGCGGCTGACGCGGGAAGGCAAGCTGACGACGGTCGCCGGCGGGGGCGACACCGTGGCCGCGCTCAACGCCGCCGACGCGGCCGACGACTTCACCTATGTATCCACCGCGGGCGGGGCGTTCCTCGAGTGGCTCGAGGGGCGCGAGCTGCCCGGCGTGGCGGCGCTCATCCGGGCGCAGTCGTGAAGTCGGGGCTCAGATCGTCGAGTAGCGCGTAGCATGTTCGCGGATGTGCAGATCTACCTCGGCGTCGCGCTCGCTGGCTTCGTGAGCTTCCTCTCCCCGTGCGTGCTGCCCCTCGTGCCGCCGTACCTCGGCTATCTCGGCGGCACCACCATCGACGAGTTCACGGCCGAAGGCGGCGTGCCGCGCCACGTGTGGGGGCGCGTCATCCTGGCGTCGGTGTTTTTCGTGCTCGGCTTCACCACCGTGTTCGTCGGGCTCGGCGCCGGCGCCTCCTACTTCGGCCAGCTCATCCAGAGCTACAAGCGCGAGCTGGAGATCGCCGCCGGCCTCGTCATCATCCTGTTCGGGCTGCACTTCGTCGGCATCTTCCGTGTCGCTCTGTTCTATGCCGACACGCGCTATCACGGCTCCCACCCGCACGGTGTCAGCTACATTGGCGCCTACGTCATCGGCCTCGCTTTCGCCTTCGGCTGGACGCCGTGCATCGGGCCGGTGCTGGCAACCGTGCTGGCACTCGCCGCCAACGAGGCGAGCATGGTGACCGGCGTGAAGCTGCTGTTCGTCTACTCGCTGGGGCTTGGCATCCCGTTCATCCTTGCTGCCGTCGCGATGCGGCCGTTCCTCGCCTTCATGCAGCGCTTCCGCCGCCACCTGGACAAGGTCGAGAAGGTGATGGGCGTGGTGCTTATCGTGACGGGGCTGTTGTTCCTGACGGGCTCCATCAACGGGTTCGGGAGCTGGATGCTCGACACCTTCCCCGGTTTGGGCAGGATCGAGCAGATGGTGACGCCTCAGGATCTCCGCAAGGAAATCATGCAGCACGGCACCGGCCGCTAGTTGATCGGGTTGATTGACCCATGACCGAAATTGCCCTCACCCGTGTTGCGGCCGCGCTGACCATCGCGGGCTCCGACCCCTCGGGCGGGGCCGGCATCCAGGCCGACCTCAAAACCTTCACCGTGCTCGGGGTCTACGGCGCCAGCGTGCTGACCGCGCTCACCGCGCAGAGCACGCGCGGCGTTGCCGGCATCCTCGCCGTTCCGCCGGCGTTCGTGACGCTGCAGATCGCGACGCTGGCCGACGACCTCACCATCCGCGCGGTCAAGACGGGTATGCTCAACGACCACGCGACGGTAGTCGCCGTCGCCGAGGCCATCCGGCAGTACGAGCTGCGCCCGCTGGTGGTCGACCCGGTCATGGTTGCCACGAGCGGGGATATGCTGCTCGAGCCGGACGCGGTCGACGCGGTGCGCAGCGAGCTTGCGCCCCTCGCCGATGTGCTTACGCCCAACCTCGCGGAGGCGGCGCGCCTGCTCCACCGGTCGAACGCCGAGAACGAGGCGGAGATGGAGGTGCAGGCGCCGCGCCCTGCTCGAGCTTGGCGCCAAGGCCGTCGTGCTCAAGGGCGGCCACGGCGAAGGCGCGGAGGCCGTCGACATCTTCATCGAGCGCGGCGGCGTTCCAGTGCGACTGTCGCTTCCGCGCATCGCCACGCGCAACACCCACGGCACGGGCTGCACGTTGTCCGCCGCGCTCGCCGCCTACCTTCGTGCGCGGGGAGACGCTCGAGAGCGCGGCGCGCAAGGCAAAACGCTTCGTGCACAATGCGTTGCAGGCGGGCGCAAATCTCGCGGTCGGCCGCGGCTTCGGTCCTGTCGATCATCTGCACACGGTGCGTCCGCCTGAGGACGAGTGATCGAGCCGATCGCTGGTGTTGCCCGGATGCATCGACCGGCAATCAAACGCCGTTTGCCCACTTGCGAGTGGTCGAAGCTTCTGCAACAAAAATGACCAACGCGGTGCTACGGCATCGCACGAGCTCCGGGGGGAGCGTCGGGCATCGGCGATTAGGGGCGCCGCCCGACTTGGCTGAAGAACCGGTCCGGTCCATCCGGGCCGGTTTCTTTTTGTGCGGCCTTCACCAGTTTTTTCTGCCCTGACTGCCGCGCCGCCATCGCCTTTGGCTATGAACTCACCGTGGCAATGTCTCGGAGGCGGCGATTTCGATGCGCAGCTTGCGCTGGCCGGGCGCCGCCCGCTTGGGCGACCTGTGGGGTGGCCTGGTGGGCTTCACCGCCGGGCCCCTGGGGCTCGGCGCCCGCATCTCGATCTTCTTTGGCGCCATCTTTCTCGCCTACGGCGTGATCGTTCCCTATTTCCCGGTGTGGCTGCACGCCCGCGGGCTCACTCCCATCGAGATCTCGATCGTCACCGCCGCGCCGCTGTTCGTGCGGCTGCTGTTCACCCCGGCGGTGCTGCTGCTCGCCGACCGGCTGGCAGGACTACCGCGGCGTCATCGTCGCCATCGCCTGGAGCTCGGTGGCGCTGGCGCTGGGGGTGAGGCGCGGTCTCCGGCTTCTGGCCGATCCTCCTCGTCGGCGTCGCGTTCCTGCTGACGATCGGAACCTGCCTGCCGCTCACCGAGACGGTTGCCGTGGCCGGCGTGCGCACGGCAGGCCTCGACTACGGCCGCATGCGGCTGTGGGGCTCGATCACCTTCATCGCCGCGAACTTCGCCGGCGGCGTGCTCATCGAGGCACTGGGCGGCGGCTTCGGCATCTGGCTGATCGCGTTCGCGGCGGCGCTCACGGTGGCGGCAGCGCACCTGCTGCCGCAGCCGGCGGAGCGCAAGCCTGCGCCTGTCGCCCTGTCGCGGGCGGGATGGCGCTCGTCATTTCCGGTGCGGCTGCTGCGGCTCGCGCCTGTTCCTGCTGTTCCTGGTGGCGATCGGGTGCACGCACGGCGCGCACGCGACCTTCTACACCTTCGGCGCGCTGCACTGGCAGGCGCAGGGCCTGTCTGCCGCATGGGTCGGCACGCTGTGGGCGATCGGCGTAATCGGCCGAGGTGGTACTTGTTCGCATTCTCGGCGCCGATCGTGCGCCGCTTCGGCCCGGTGCAGCTGCATCGTCGCCGGCGCCGGCGCCGCGGTGGTGCGCTGGGCGGTGATGGCGTTCGACCCGCCGCTGGCGCTGCTCCTGCCGCTGCAGATTGCTGCACGCGCTGACCTATGGCGCGGCGCATCTCGGCGCCATCCTGTTCATCACGCGCGCCGTGTCCGCACAAGGGCATGGGCAGCGCGCAGGCGTTCTACGCGACGATCGCGGCCGGGCTGGCGCTCGGCATTGTCGGGCTTGTCGTCGGGCGCGCTCTACGCGCGCATCGGCGGCGCACGTCTACTTCGTGCCGGCGGTGGTGTCGCTCGATCGGCTGCACCGCCGGCGTGCATGCTGCTGCGCGGCTGTGGAGCGGTGGCCGCTGTGGCCGGACGACGGCGGAGACGGTCGGCGCTCGCCTAGCCCCACAGCTCCGGCGGCGGCGGGCTGATCCACGCCGTTCTCGATGGCGAGCGCCGCGGCACGCGGTCGCGTGCCAGCAGCAGCGGGCCGTCGAGATCGACCCAGTCGGCGTCGCCGGCGAGCAGCAGCGCCGGCGCGGCGGCGAGCGAGGTCGCGACCATCGAGCCGACCATGATCTTGAGGCCGCGCGCGCTGCGCCGCCGTGCGCCATGGCGAGCGCCTCGGTGAGGCCGCCGGTCTTGTCGAGCTTGATGTTGACGGCGTCGTAGCGGCCGGCGAGCGCGGCGAGATCGGCGCTGGTATGGGCGCTTTCGTCGGCGCAGATGGGAACGGCGTGAGGCACGTGGCCCAGCGTCGCGTCCGCAGCCGGCCGGCAGCGGCTGCTCGACCAGCTCGACGCCGGCGCGCGGCGGCCGCGGCGAGGAACGGCGCCAGCATCGCTCGGCGTCCAGGCCTCGTTGGCGTCGGCGACGAGACGCGCATCGGGCCGGGCGCGCGCGCACCGCGCGCCATGCGCTCGGGGTCGCCGGCGCCGCCGAGCTTCAGCTTCAGCAGCTTCAGGTGCGGGACCGCGCGCGCCGCCGCCGCCATCGCCTCGGGCGTGCCGAGGCTCAGGGTGTAGCAGGTGAGCACGCGGTCGCGGCGTCGGGGAGGCCGGCGAGCTCCCAGGCGCGCTTCGCCGCGCGCTTGGCCTCGAGGTCCCACAGCGCGCAGTCGAGCGCGTTGCGCGCGGCGCCGGCCGGCAGCAGGCTCGCGGCAGCGCGCCCGGTCGAGCGGCCCCGAGAGCGCCTCGCAGCGCGGCCAGCGCGCCTCGACGGTCTCGCCGTAGCGCGCGTAGGGCACGGACTCGCCGCGGCCCGCGAATGGCCGTCGCCGACGACCGTCGCGACGACGACGTGGCCTCGCGTCTTGGCGCCGCGCGCGATGACGAAGGGCTCGGCGAGCGGCCAGCTCTCGGCTGCGGCCTCGATCGAGCAGGGCTTCGCCGTGCGGCAGGCGTTCGAATGGCTGAGCGTGCGCTTAGGCGATGCGGCCGCAGGCGTGCGCGAGGAACAGGTAGACGCGGCCCGTATCGGAGACGAGCTGGCCTTGCGACAGGCGCCCGGAGGGATCGCGCAGCGTCGGACTCGGAGATGATGCGCTCGAAATCGGCCAGGTAGCGGCCGACGGTGCGCTGACAGCTCGGGGTCGGTGCGGCAGCGGCTGGCTGACGTCGTCGAACACCGCGCGGCCCTCGTCGCTGTAGATGCTGCGCACCATGACGCCGCGCTGGCCGGAGCGCAGGCGCGTACCAGATCGCGGCGGCGGTGGCGGGATCGAGCGCGCGGGCGATGGCGTCGAGGTCGAGGTTGAAGCGGCGGCGCCGGCGCGGCCGCTGCGCCTGGCGCTGGGCGTGGGTGCCGTCCTCGTCGCGCGAGGCGCGTGCCAGCAGATCGCCGAGCGACCAGCCTTCGCGCCCATCGGGGGCGTGGCGTGCAGCCGGACCGCCGCGTGGCGCCGCGCTGCTGCCGGCGCCGATCTCCTGGGCGATGGTCGAGCGACAGCGAGGTGAGCGAGCGGGCCGGCTTCGCTGGCCGCCGGTTCCGCCGTAGCGGCGGCGAGGGCCGCTGCGTCTGTCGAGCAGGGCGGGGCGGCGTGACGTCGCGCTGCGGCGGCCGTGCGCGCGGTGAGCGCGGAGAGCTGGTCGAGCGCCTTGATCTGGTCCTGCAGCGCGCGGCGCATGCTCTTCGGAGCTTTCCTGCGCCGTCGATCGGCAGGCGCTCCATCTGCTCGCGCAGGCGCGTCCTGCTCGGCCGCGATCTCGGCGGCGGCGCGTGCGGCGTGCTGGCGCATCTCCTCGGACGTCGCGGTGAAGCGGTTGGTCAGCGTTGCCGAGCTCGCGTCGTCATGCGCACGTCGACACCGACGATCAGCGCGGTCGGCGCAGGTCTTCCAGCGTGCGCTCGCTCGTCGGCGGTGGTGATGTGGCGCGCATGCGCTCCAGCTCGCCGCGGGCGCGCATGGTCGGCGTCCGACAGCGAGCCCTCGATGGAGCGTCGAGTAGCCTTCGACGAAGCGTCGCGAACTCGTCGGCCTTGCCGGACAGCCGGTCGAGCGTGCTGCGTCAGCTCCGCGTGGCGGTTCTGCAGCGTCTTGTCGATCTTGTAGTTGGCGCGTCTCGAGCGCGTTGGCCGCGCTGCATGATCTGCTGGCCCTGGTTCTCGAAGCGATTGGTGATGCCGTTGATCTGGCCGAGCAGGTTCTCGGAGACGTTCTTCAGCAGCTCGGACTGGCCGGCGAGGCCCTCGATCGCCTTGATCGACTGGCGCGTGATGTTCTCGCTCGTGCGGCGCACCGAGTTGATGCCGTGCATCAGGCTCTCGTCGAGCTCGAGCGACTGCCGCCGATGGTCTCGCGGAAGCGTGACGGCGTGTGGTCGAGCGCGGAGGTGAGCGCGTTCGTCTTCTCGACCGACGCGCGGTGTCGATGGCCGACGTCGAGCGCATGATCAATTCGTCGAACAGGCGCAGGCGCTCGTCGAAGGCGTCATCGAGCGACGGTGCGCTCGACGAGCTGGTCGTCGAGCGCCTGGGCGCGGTTGGCGAGCGCTGAATCGAGCGCGACGCGCGTACTCCTCGAACACGGTCTGCAGGTTCTCGGTGCGATTGGCGAGCGAGGTATCGAGCTGCAGCAGCTGGTCGTCGAGTTGGACTGCAGCTGCTCGGCGCGGCTGCCGAGCGCGCCTGCGAGCGCGGACGTGTAATTCTCGAGCACGGCCTGCAGCTGCTCGGTGCGCTCGCCGACGGCGGTCTCGAGGCTGCCGACGCTGGTCGCGATGCGAGCCTTCGAGCGCGGTGAGGTTCTCGCCGGCGCCTTCGATGATCTGGGCGAGCTTGATCTGCTGGTCGGAAAGCTTCTCGATCAGCGCCGGGATCTCGCTGCCCAGCCGCGCAGCGTCCCGGTAACGCGGTCGCTCGTGTTGACGAGCGCATGGCGCTCGCCCGACAGCTCCTGGATCAGGCCGCGGATCTTGCGCTCGTTCTCCTCGTAGGAGCGCTCCAGCAGCGAGACCTCGTTGTGCACCAGCGCCTCGAGCTCGCCGGCGCGGCCGAGCGCGCGCGAGATCGGCGTCGTTCATGAACGAGACCTGGCGGCGCACGGCCTGCCCGAGCGAGGCGACCGACTGCTCGGCCATGCGGTCGGGCTCGGCGAGGCGGATGGCGACCTCGGTCATGGTGGACGAGCGCAGGCGCAGCTCTTCGGTGCGCCAGGCGAGCAGCGCCAGCAGCCACAGCATGCCGATCGGCAGGACGATGGCGGCGATCGTGAAAAATGTCATGGGCCGCGCGAGTAGGTCCATGAGGCCCAGCACGGGGGCGTCGGTGCGCAGCGCCACGAGCCCGAAGGCGATGCCGATGGCGGCCCAGATGGTGCTGGCGGTGGCGGCGAACTTGAAGGGGGTATTCGACGGCTTCTGCTGCAGCGCGTAAATGAGGCCGCCGATGCTGGGGCCGTCATCGTTGGCAGCGACGCGGTTGCGCGAGGGGCCGGCGGGGCGGCGGCGGGCGACGCGGCGGCGCGGGGTCGGAGCCTCGCCATCTGCCGGTATTTCGAGCTTATCGGACTGCGGCGGCTCTTCGGCGCGGCTCTTGTCGCTCCGGCAACTCGGGCGACGCCGGCGGTGCGGACTGGCTCGCTGGTGGGGCGGGCGGTGGCACGGGCGGCGCGGAATGCGAGGTCAGCTTGCCCATGTC
Organism: uncultured Alphaproteobacteria bacterium; assembly: GCA_963726555.1. GTDB lineage: Bacteria > Pseudomonadota > Alphaproteobacteria > Rhizobiales > Hyphomicrobiaceae > Hyphomicrobium_A. The sequence goes on from CAVSCT010000007.1 coordinate 85,972, forward strand.
CATCGTCGGCTTCTGGGCGGAAGCGGCCTTCGCTTTTGCCTCGGGAGCTGCTTTGCCCGGCAAGGGTGGCGGTAACAGGGACGGCGGCGGCTCGGCGGGGGTTGCTTGCTCGCTCGCTGCGTCGGAAGCAGCGGCGCCGCTCGGAAGCGGCAAGGTGGGCTCGGGCTTGTCATCAGCGCCGCGGGCGCTGAGCTTGCTGTTTTTGTCTTGAGCCATTCGCCTGTCCCAGGGAAGCCGCGATCAGCGAACTTCCGCCCACCCTTCGTCCCGCGATCGGCGGGCAGCCTTCGGAAATGCCGCTAAAGGCGGACGCAGCCCCGATCAGAGGCCAAGCTCGAAAGCACACCGCAATAACTGCAATTTCCCACCCGTAGCTCAATGGTTTGGCGGCACTTTAGGGCGAAAGCAAGGTTCGCCTCAGACCCGCCAAGCCGGCAAGTTTGCGCAATTCGGCAGAAGGTTAATGCTCGACTTGAGGAAGCGCAATTTACTGGCATTTATATCCTGTGTGTGAGGGTGCACGGCCGGTTTCACCCCCGCCGGCCGGCCATCGCCAACGCGCTTGCGCGCGGGCCCCAGCAAGGTCCGATTATGGACGCCGCCGCCAAAGTCCACCGCCTGAATGAGGCTGGAGCTGCAACTCGGCCCGAGCCCGCACTCGACCTTGCGCACCTGCGCCGTTTCACGCTCGGCGATCATGACCTCGAGCTCGAAATCCTCGACCTCTTCATCACCCAGGCCCCGATCACGCTGGCCGCGCTCAACGCCGCCGGCACCGACCGCGACTGGCGGATCGCGGCGCATACGCTGAAGGGGTCGGCGCGGGCCGTGGGCGCCTGGGGCGTCGCGCTTCTGGCCGAGCGCGCTGAGGCAATAAGTCGCCGCAACGATCCCGCCGACTGCGAGGCAGCGGCGCGCGAGCTCGCGGATGCACTGAGCGAGGCTGGCGCGTTCATCGCGGCGCTCAATTCCGCGGCCTGAGCCCCGCGCTGATCGGCCCCACCGAGCGGGCCTCACCTGCACCTTCGTCTTGGTTCCGCCGGCCTTGTCATTGGGGCTAGCGCCGAATATTGATGCAGGTCTCATCGGCGGGCCGCGGCGGGCCCGCTGCGGCGCGCCTAAGGCGCCTATTTTTCTTTCCTGAAGGGAGCCGGCACGCACGCATGGTCAAGATCACCTTCATTCAGCCTGACAACAGCGAGCAGGTGGTCGAGTGCCGAGCCGGAGATGACCCTCATGGAAGCGGCAAAGCTGAACAGCGTGCCGGGCATCGAGGCCGAATGCGGCGGCGCTTGCGCCTGCGCGACGTGCCACGTCTATGTCGACGAGGCCTGGCGCGAAAAGACCGGCACGCCCTCGCAGATGGAGGAGGATATGCTCGATTTCGCCTTCGACGTCCGCGACTCGAGCCGGCTGTCCTGCCAGATCAAGCTGACGCCGGAGCTCGACGGACTCGTCGTGCGCGTTCCGGCAAAGCAGTTCTGATGCGCACGGCTATCGGGTAGAGCAATCCCATGAGCACAGACGGCGCAGGCCGTGGAGCAGCGCGGCGTGATCGAGACGGATGCGGTCGATCATCGGCGCCGGCCCGGTCGGCCTGTTCGCCGTGTTCGAGCTGGGGCTCGTCGACATCAAGGCGCACGTCATCGACATCCTCGACAAGCCCGGCGGGCAGTGCGCCGAGCTCTATCCGGAAAAGCCGATCTACGACATTCCCGGCCTCCCGATCGTCACCGGGCAGGAGCTGACCGATCGCCTGCTGGAGCAGATCAAGCCGTTCAGGCGCGACATTCCACTTCGGCCAGCGCGTCGACGGCGCTGGAGCGCCTCCCCGACGGTCGCTTCCGCCTGAAGACCGACGCGGGCAAGGAATTCATCACCAAGGTGGTGGTGATCGCCGCCGGCGGCGGCTCGTTCACGCCCAAGCGGCCGCCGCTCGCCGGCATCGAGGCCTATGAGGGCATCTCGGTGTTCTACGCCGTGCGGCGCATGGAGAGCTTCCGGGGACAAGAGCGTGCTGATCGTCGGCGGCGGCGATTCCGCGCTCGACTGGACGCTCAACCTGCAGCCGATCGCCAAGGACCTGACGCTGCTGCACCGGCGCGACGAATTCCGCGGCGCGCCGCATTCGGTCGAGAAGATGCGCCTGCTGGTCGCCGAGCGGAAGATCCGCCTGCTCATCGGCCAGATGACGGCTCTGCACGGCGCCGACGGCCGCCTCGATGCGGTGACGATCAAGACCAAGGACGGCGAGGAGCGCGTGGCGATGCGAGGTGATGCTGCCGTTCTTCGGGCTGACGATGAAGCTCGGGCCGGTCGCCAACTGGGGCCTCAAGCTGCACGAGAACCTGATCCCCGTCGATACCGAGAAGTTCGAGACGAACGAGAAGGGCATCTTCGCCATCGGCGACATCAATACCTATCCGGGCAAGCTGAAGCTGATCCTCTCGGGCTTCCACGAGGCCGCGCTGATGGCGCAGCAGGCGCACAAGTACGTCTATCCGGGCAAGAAGCTGCTGTTCCAGTACACGACGTCGTCCTCGAGCCTGCAGAAGAAGCTCGGCGTCAGCTGACGGGTCTGCGCGATCAGCCGGCGTAGCGGCCGGCCACGAGGCGCCTCAGCGAGGCCGGCATGGCGCCGAGCGCGGCCTTCAGCGCCGGCCGTGCGACCCCGAGATAGAGCCGGGCAAACACCCAGCCCTTGGCCGACAGCGGGATCACCCAATCGGTGACGCCCATGGCGGCATCGGCCCACGCGAGCTTGTAGCCGTCGGCCGGCGACAGGAGATCGAACGTGCGCGCCGATCCGCTGAACGATTGCGCGATCGTCTCCTCGAGCAGGAGGACGCCGGCGCCGGCCTTCTCGTATTTCAGGTTGAAGACGATGACGTGCATGACGATGCGGTCGAGGCAGCGCAGCGTGATCTCGATCGCGGCGGCCTCGCCATTGCAGGTGAGCGCGGACACTTCGCAACCCGTGGGCCGCGTCGCGCCCTGCGCGATGCCGGCAAAGAAGCTCGCAAAGCGTGGATCGGCGAGCGCGGGCGAGACGAGGCCGCGCTCCTTCAGCCACTCGCGCTTTAGCTCGATCGCCTCGGCTGCCAGCTCGCGCGCGCGCTCGCCCTCGCGGCAGCGCTCGAACGCGGTGGGCCCGAGATCGCGCAGGCGCCGCGCGAGCCGACGGCGGTTGCGCCGTGAGCGGGGAGAATAGCGCCGCTCGAAGGTGGCAAAGTCGGGTGCGCTGGACAGGTCGAGGTAGGGCGCTTGCAGCCGTTCGGCCGCAAACGCGTTGAGGTCGGAGAGAAACGGCGCGATCGCCGCATCGTCGCGCACCTTGCGCAAGCGCACGAGGTCGGGCTTCAGCTCGCGCGCGATGAAGCTCCACGCATTGGCAAGCAGGGCGGAAGACTCGGGCTCAAACAGCACGTCGCCGTACTGGCTCACCGGATCGCCCAGCCAGCCGAGCTGCGACAGCCCCGCGACGCGCTCGGCCGCCAGCGGCCACACCATCACCAGGCGTCCATTGCTGCGCCCCGTGACGATCGCGAGCGAGGCGGCCGGCTCTCCGGCCGACGCAGTGAGGAAATGGTTGCACCAGTGCCAGCCCCAATTGAAGGTTTGGAACACCTGGGCACCGGTGCCGGCGCGCCAGAAGAGGTCGTTCCACTCGGCCTCGAGCGCGTCGAAGCCGGCGCGGTCGGTGACGAGCGCGAACGTGCAGGTCTCCTGCACCCGCTCGGCCACCGGCCCATCACGGTAACCGGGGACGCGCTCGGGAGCCGTCGCACAGCCGTGCGCAATGCGGTCAGGTAAAGCGGCGGCAGCCGGCATCGGCAACTCAACTCCAACGGTGGCGGACGATCCTTGCGGGCGGATCGCTCGATGAGGGCCAAAGCACGTGGCGTGCCATCGCCTGCTTGCTGCCGCTCAGAAGTTTGCAATCTCCAAAACGCACAACAGGATGAGGAGGATGACGAGCGTCCACATTACCGCCCGGCCGCGCGCGGACGCCGGTCCGGCGTCGAGCACGAGCAAGGCCGCCATCATTGAAGCCCCAGAAAAGTTAACAATGACGCAGCCGGCGAGCCCCGTTCCGTGCGATCCGGGAGAGCGGCCTTCGATGAAGGTCGAGGCGGCGAGCCCGATCAAAAGCGCGCCGAGGAGACGGGGCCAGAATCCCGTCTCGGTGCGCGGCAGTCCCAGAATGCGGATGCTGGCGCGGGGGGCGAGCGCGAGCAACATCCCCGCCGAGAGCTTGAGGAGCGTTTCGATCCAGAGGAGCTGCTGCAAGTATTTACCAATCGCGTGGATTGGGCGTCTGCCTGAAGGCGCGCGGGCTCAGTCGCGGTTGTCGGTCGGCAGCCGCTGATTGAACGGTTTGTCCTCGGTGTCGCCCGCCAAAGACGCTACCGAAGATGCCGTCCTGCTCGACCTGCTTGGGCCGAATGGCCGGGGTGTAGTCGCCGGCAAGGTGGCGGCTCAGGTCGGCCTTGATGGTCTTGGTCTTCTCTTCCGAGCAGTAGTCGGTTTCACCCGCGACTGCCTTGGCGATGCCGTTGAACGAGACGTCGTAGATGTGCTCGACCTTGGCGAGGTCGGTGCCGGGAGCGAGCGTGCGCTCGTAGCCCAGGTAGTTGTTCTTGAGCTTGGCGGGATCGAAGTTGAAACCGCACTTGATGGCTTTGGCGGATACCGTGCCGACCTGGAAGGCGCGGTTCGTCGGATCGTTGATCGAACCCGGGTCCGCTGCCTTGGGCTTTTCCGGTCCGCCCAGAATAGAGCCCGTGGTCAAGCTCGATGCCCCCGAGCAACCGGTCAACGCCACCGCGACCAGCGCGAGCGAAATGCCTGCGGCCTTCATCGCGAGCCCCTCATCCCTCCAGCCCCTCGTCGCACTTTTAGCGCCAAACCCGGCGCCGTCAATCGAGGTGCGGCCCAATGCCAGCGCACGCCGTAATCGTGGCATAAGCAAGGATTCGCGCTGCGACAGCAATGCCCTAGCGCATTAATTCCACCGTCGCGGCATCCAGGCCATGCAGCGTCAGGGGGTACATGCGCCCCTCCATGAGATCCGAGACCATGCCGATGGAGGGGGTCCAGTCCCAATAGCCCTCGGGGACCGGGTTGAGCCACACGCAATGCCGGAACGTCTCGGTGATGCGCCTCAGCCAAAGGGCGCCGGGCTCCTCGTTCATGTGCTCCACCGCTCCGCCCACGTGCGTGACCTCGTAGGGGCTCATGGAGGCGTCGCCCACGAAGATCACCTTGTAGTCCGGCGGGTAGGTGTGCAGCACCTCCCAGGTCTCGGTCGGCTCGCTGCGGCGGCGGGCGTTGCTGCGCCAGACGCGCTCGTAAAGGCAGTTGTGGAAATAGAAGTACTCGAGGTGCTTGAACTCCGAGCGCGCCGCGGAGAACAGTTCCTCGGCGCCCTTGACGTGGAAGTCCATGGACCCGCCGACGTCGAAGAACATCAAGACCTTCACCGCGTTGTGGCGCTCCGGGACCATGCGGATGTCGAGGTAGCCCTTCTCCGCCGTGCCGCGGATGGTGCCGTCGAGGTCGAGCTCCTCGGCCGAGCCCTGGCGCGCGAAGGAGCGCAGACGCCGCAGCGCCACCTTGATGTTGCGGGTGCCGAGCTCGACCGTCTCGTCGAGATCCTTGAACTCGCGCTTGTCCCAGACCTTGATCGCGCGGCGGTGGCGGCTCTCCTTCTGGCCGATGCGCACGCCGGCCGGATTGTAGCCGTAGGCGCCAAACGGCGAGGTGCCGCCGGTGCCGATCCATTTGTTGCCGCCGGCGTGCCGTCCCTTCTGCTCGGCGAGGCGCTCGCGCAGCGTCTCCATGATCTTGTCCCAACCGCCGAGCTCGGCGATGCGCTGCTTGTCCTCCTCGCTCAAGTGCAGCTCGCTGACGAGGCGCAGCCAGTCCTCGGGGATCTCGGCTTGCCCCCGGTCGGGCAGCGCCTCGAGGCCCTTGAAGACGTGTCCGAACACGCGGTCGAAACGATCGAGGTGGCGCTCGTCTTTGATGAGACAGGCCCGCGACAGGAAGTAGAAATCGTCGACTCGGCGGCCGGCGAGGTCGGCGTCGAGGCCTTCGAGCAGCGTCAGGTACTCCTTGAGCGTGACGGGGAGACCGGCCTGCTTCAGCGCGTGAAAGAAGGTGGTGAACATGGGCGTCCAGGGTCCGCTTGGAGAGGGCGACCTCAGCGACAATAGGAAAAAGGCTCGCCGGTGCCAGCGCAGCGTCGCGGCATTCGCCACGCAGCCGCCTATTTCTGCGTCTTGCTCGTCCGCTGCGGCGACCTTGCCCTTGCCACCGAAGACGATGTCGAGTCGTCGATGTACCACTTCTCGGTCTCGATGATCTCCGGCGGCTTACCGCTCGCGAGCAGCCAGCCGTCGACAGCGAAACGCTGTCCGGTGCCGGTCTCGACGAGGATCGCGGCGTAGTGCAGCCAGCCCGAGATGCCCCCGACGCCAATCCTCCTTGGCAAAGACCGGGCCGACGCTGTGGTGGCGGAGCAGCTTGTGGTGCTCGAGAATAAGCAAGTAGCTCGACAGATTGGTCGCCACGTCCACGCAGTCCATCTGCGATGGGTCGCCGCTGCCGCCGAAGTCGTCGCCCGGCCGATCGTTAGCCGTGCCAACCTCGGCGTCGACCCGATGCTCCATCCAGGCGAGTGTGTCTCGTACAGCCGCGCGCTCGTCGGCCGCGGTCTTGGTCTGGCCCGCCGACATCAGGGATTGTAGCTTGGCGATGTCCGCGTCCGTGAAGCGGAACGGCGTCTGCGTGCGGCAGCCGTAGGCGCTGCAGGCGAATACGCGATCGCCTTCCGGCATGCGCGCTTTGTATTGCTGATAATGCGCGTCGATCAGGTCGCCGCTGTAATATGCACAGCCGCCGACGCAGGCCGTCAAAAGCATTACCACGACGCCACTGTGCGCCCGTGCAGAGACTCGAACCGGCTTCAACGGACCGGTCAGATCAATTCTCGCTATTCGTGTCCGAGCACATCAGAAGTTGATCTTTGCGCCGGTGATGACTTCTTGGAAGCCGTCAATCGATGTCTTGCCGATTGGAGCGCCGCTCTTAGCCGTTGCCGCGTTGCCAATAACGTCCCCGTCCGCATGCTGGTAGACCAGGTAGAGCGTGGTATCGGCAGCTTCGATGTTCTGAATTGCTCCAACCTGCCAGAAGCTGACGTTGCCGCTGACAGTCTTGCCCGGATTAGAGCCCGGGTCATCATGGCGGTATTCAGCAAACAGGTTGGTCTTGCCGAGTGAGAACCATTTGTGCTCGATGCCTGGCTGCACGAACCAGGTGGTGCTGTCAGGTTCGATAATTGTGCCGGCCGGGAACACGTGACCGGTGTCAATGGTTTGGCGCCCCCAGCCGCCGAACACAAACAAACCCGTTGGCTTATGCATGACGGTGGCGCCTGCCGCCTCCCATGTGCAGTCAAAGTTAGGAAGCGACGTTGTCGTTGACGTGCCCGAGATGCACGCTGTTCCTCCAATTACGTATGTGAATCCTGGCGGACCGGAAGTAAATCCAGGGTCATTGCTTGCGCCGTAGCCGGCTCTAGCCAGAACGCTGAAATCGCCAATATCGTGCTTAAACGTCACTGCGGCATCCCATAGGTCGTCTTCTCCCCAGCCGGCACTTACGGTGAACCCAGCAATCGTTGGGGAGTCGTAGCGAATGACTTGACGGCGGGCGCTGTCGCCGGGCGTGGAGTTGTTGAAGCCACGCAGAACGTCCGTCCATCTCAGCCCATTTACAAAATTGCCGCCGCTGCGGATCTGAAAGAGCGACATATAGATCGCTGCGCCTTCGGCATCATCGACGTTGCGGGTCAGTGTGGGATCGGCATCATCGAGCAGGTGATAGGTGGCGGTGCCATTCAGTCCAACGGCGATCTGACCGTATTGCTTGTTCTTGATGTACCAATTGCTCTTGCGCACAATAGGCATATGAACGCCATTGATTGGATTATTGTTTGCGAACTCATCTGAGAATTGGTTCCATTGGTTGGACGGGGTGCCAACTACGCCGATTTCAAGCGCGTAGCCGGCCGACCAGCCTTTGTCGATCTTCGCCTCGCCTACGAACCTAAAACGGGACTGCTCTATGAGGTTTGTGCCGACGTAAACGTTGCGCTCGGTACCATCGTCCCACCAGAACACGGCTTCATTCACCCAGCCCGACACCGTTACGCTGACTTTGCGGTTGCCTTTGCGCGCGGTGGTCGCCTCAAGTTCAGTGATGCGCTCTTCAAGATCGGCACAGCAGTTGCCACCGAACTCCGCCGCCCAAGCGGGAGCCGATAATCCGAAAATTGCTGCCGCGAGCACGAACCCGAGTCCCCGTTCGAACCATGTCCGTTGCTTGGTCGCCCTGAAAAACATCTATCACCCGCGCAGCTGTTCGCAATGTTGGAAATTCGGCTGCCATTACAGATCGATGCGGAGCCTTTCGACTCCCACCGAACGCCACTCAAACTGTGACCTGATTCTTGTGTCGCGCGTAACGCAGCCGCTCACGGAGCCCCCGCAGAATCACCGGGTCAGGATCAGGCCTTGTCGGCCTGCGTTGAACGAAGAAAAAAAGCGAAGCTTATGTCAAACCACGGTCGGCGATCTAGCCTGACCGGTGGACTTGACGTTTGTGGCGAGTGCGGTGCCGAGGCCCGTGATGTCCGAGTTCTTCTCGAGACCGTCGTTCGTAGACATAACCTGCTCGCCGACCCAACCGGAAATCGTCAGCTATACTTTACGTTTGCCCTTGCGAACGACATTCGCTTCAAGTTCGGCAATGCTCACCAGCTCGAGCCGATGCCATCAACGAAGAAGAAGGCACCGGAATTGAATTTGCCTCCCAGATGAGTGGACGGCGACCCGTTGGCTCGGCACAACTAAAGCGAACAAGAAAAAACCGCCCCGGTTTCCCAGGGCGGCTGAAAGTTGAGAGAGATAGTGGGTTCGGTCGGGATCAGAAGTTTATGAGGCCGCCAAACTTGATGTACTGGAAGTCATCGTAACTCGTGTGGGTGTCCAGGCCCGCCGCGGCCAAATCCACGGAGTTTAGGCCGTCACTGTAGCTCAGGTGACGATACGAGAGCCAGAGCGACATGGCAGCCGCATCGATCTCCTGCACCGACGCCAACGCCCCAAACCTGAAGCTTATTGTCGTTGAGTTCAGCACCAATTGTGCTGTTGGAGTTCGTGATCTTGGCGTCATCGCTCTGCAGGTACTCGCCGTAGAGCACGGTATGACCAAGGCTGTGCCAACGCTCACGCAGACCGCCCTTGAAGTACCAGGTGGTCGTATCATTGACGGTGGGACCTGAGAAGTCGTCGCCGAGGCGACCATAGTCAACCATGCCCCACACACCAGTCGCTACGTGCTCGATGTAGAGACCGGCCTGGAAGTAATTGAGCTTGCTGTTCGCCGGGATGATGGCGCAGCCGGTGCTCGTGAATGGGGCGTTGTCCGCGCAGAACGCGCCACCGTTTACAGCACCAGATAGCTGCGTGTCTATGCCCGAAAAAGTCTGCTCAAGGTTGTTGTAGTTGCCGTCGGTGACTTCGTTATAGGCAGCAGCAGCCGACAACTTGATGCCATTGTATTCGCCCGCGTAGCGTGCAGCGACATCCCAGAAATCGTCCGCACCCCAAGAGGCCGACACCGAGAACCCGCTCCACGTAGGTGAGTTGTAACGAACAGCCTGCTGAGTTAGACCGTTGCAGTCGCCCCAGGCGCCGCCCATGCCACGGCAGTTGCCGGGACCGTTGGCACCCCAGGTCAGAGCGAACTGGCTTATCTCAGTTACGCCATTGAGCGTCACCGGGCTACCAGGCTGCCGTAGATAGAAAAGCCTTGAGTTCGAAGGCAACCCAGTTGGCCGGAACGAGCGAGCCCGAACCGTCGACCAGGATCGCGGTGTTATCCGAAGCCTGCGACTGCAGACCAACGCTGACCTTGCCGAGGTGGTCGCTCTTCACGAACCAGAACGACTGCAGGACCGTCACCTGGTCTTGCTGTCCACCGCCGAATAGACCGGCGGCTCCCGGAGCGGTCAGAGTGCTATAGAGGCTCGGGCCGGTCGAATTGCCCTGGCTGATCGTCAAGCTGTCGCTGTCTTGCATTTCCAAGTGGATGACGTAGCCGGCGTAGTATCCGGGCATAATGGTTGCCTGGCCGGTGAACTTCACGTTGGTGGCGAGCGTGGTGCCGAGACCCGTCACGTACGTGTTCTTCTCGAGACCGTCGTCCCAATACATGACCTGCTCGCCGACCCAACCGGAGATGGTCAGCGAAACCTTGCGGTTGCCCTTACGGGCGGTAGTCGCTTCAAGTTCGGCGATGCGCTCCTCGAGATCTGCGCAGCAGTTCCCCCCGAGGTCGGCCGCGGACGCGCTGCCGGCGGTGAGACCGCCCATCAGCAGGCCCGTCGCCACCAGGGCGCTAAGGCTGGATTTCCTCATCATTAGTCTCCCGTCTTCGTCTCAGCTGTATGGCGGACGCTGAACAAAAGAACGCGAGACAAAAACCGCCCTAGCAATTCGCAACGCGAATCCCTCTGGACCGCTGCGTGCCAAGGCGGACACTGCTGTGATTCGCGCCGGCGCAACAATTAGACAGTGCCAATTTACCCCTGACGAATCCCGCACTGTGGCGGCAGCGCCACGAGACCGTCGCCCGCGAGTTGCGGTGACCGGCCCTCGTTACCGGTAAAAACGATGACCCCGCCGGGTACATTCGAGTGGCAAAGGTACTCAACTTCAATGCTCTACAGCCGGCCGGCGCAGAATTATCCTTCGCGCCCCTGCCGCAAGGATGAGTGTTAAGCCGGTGTGGGTCTGCAATCGCGGGAGAAGCAGTTCTATCCAAACATTTGATCGCGGCCGGCGCGGCGTTGCCGCAGCCGTGTTTGGGGTGACAACCGGCGGGGTGCGCCCCTCTGATATAGGTCTGGAGTCCCTCCTTCGGGGCGACAGACCCTCCCATGACCTCCGGCGCCGTCGGCCGCACGTCCCAATACGTACGCCACCATCAACTCCCACAGGGACAAACCGGCCAGCTTCACAGATGGAGCTACAACAACGGCTGGTCGGGGCGTGCTCCGACATCGAACCGTGGCAGCGGAGCCTCACCGCCTGGGAATTCAGCGAGCGCCCTCGGAAACTGCCCAAGTCGAGACTCTGCATAGTTGTCGAGACTTACGGTAGATGTGCGCCCTCGCAGGGTCATCACCGGCGCTAAGATAAATTTCTGAACACGGTTCCTTCGGGCAGCTTGTCGTTGAATAAGGCTAGGAGACCGTCGCGCTTGCGCGCGGCGGTCTCGAACATTGTTATAGCAAATGGCGTCTTTGCATTGCCGCGTAATGCGGGTGCTAGGCTGCAGTTCCTCCACACGAATTATCGCTGAGACCCCAGTTGCCTCCCTGGCGCTCGCTCCTCCGTTATGATCGATATACAGTAGACACTAATGCAACAAATATTACCAGTAAATCAACGGCATGAATGGGACCATCTACGTTTCAATGGCCAAGATAACATACTATTTACAAGGTAGGCGCTGGAACAGATCGTCGAGTACGCCGTTGGACGCAGTTCGAGTCTCTGCACGGGCGCACAGTGGCGTCGTGGTAATGCTTTTGACGGCCTGCGTCGGCGGCTGTGCATATTACAGCGGCGACCTGATCGACGCGCATTATCAGCAATACAAAGCGCGCATGCCGGAAGGCGATCGCGTATTCGCCTGCAGCGCCTACGGCTGCCGCACGCAGACGCCGTTCCGCTTCACGGACGCGGACATCGCCAAGCTACAATCCCTGATGTCGGCGGGCCAGACCAAGACCGCGGCCGACGAGCGCGCGGCTGTACGAGACACACTCGCCTGGATGGAGCATCGGGTCGACGCCGAGGTTGGCACGGCTAACGATCGGCCGGGCGACGACTTCGGCGGCAGCGGCGACCCATCGCAGATGGACTGCGTGGACGTGGCGACCAATCTGTCGAGCTACTTGCTTATTCTCGAGCACCACAAGCTGCTCCGCCACCACAGCGTCGGCCCGGTCTTTGCCAAGGAGGATTGGCGTCGGGGGATCTCGGGCTGGCTGCACTACGCCGCGATCCTCGTCGAGACCGGCACCGGACAGCGTTTTGCTGTCGACGGCTGGCTGCTCGCGAGCGGTAAGCCGCCGGAGATCATCGAGACCGAGAAGTGGTACATCGATGACTTGGCAATCGTCTTCGGCAGCAAGAATACTTCGGCGACCGTACGTAACCGAGACTAGGCTTTTCGATCATGATGATCAGGGACGCCGGGTTCCCAACTCATAGACGGCAAAATCAAGAATTCGAATAAGGAGCCGCTCCTTTCGGCGCGGCTCCTCCGGTAGGGCGAAAAGTAACCGTCAGAACTGGATCATCGCGCCCCCGATAACCTCTTGGAAGGCATCGAGGCTGATTTCGCTGTTGTTACCGGCCGTAAGCGTGCCGTCAGCATGCCTATAGATCATGTACAGATCCATCGCCGCAGCATCTAAATGCTGGACAGCGCCGCCGGCCCAGAAACCGAGGTCGCTGCTCTTTACGTAGTGTGCACTGAGGGGTGCGCCGTCTGTGTTCTTGGTGGGATTTGACCCCCAATCGTCGTGCCGGAATTCGCCAAAGATCGTCGTCGTTCCGAGCGGGCACCATTTTCGCTCAATGCCAGCTTGAATGTACCACGATTTGTCCTCCGTCACTGCATTAGGAAAACCGCCAATGCCAGATGTCAGGTCAACGCGAGAATCATCCCAATTCTTTGCGTAACCACCATACACGTACAGGCCAGTAGCCATGTGCATGATTGTGCCGGCGACACCAAACCACTTACAGTCGGCATCCTTCGCATCGGTCTGGCTGCAGATCAACGTGGTCTCAGTGGTATTTTGTCCATAGCCGATCTGGCCCAGCAAAGCGATGCCATTGAATTCTCCCTTGTACTTCAGCTTCGCATCCCACTCATCATCGGCACCCCAGGTCGCCGCACCGGTGAAACCATGGAAGTCCGGCGTGTCATACCTGACAATTTGGAGCCGCTTTCCCTGGCCGACAGAATTGTTGTCGGCACCATGCATGATATCGTTCCATCTTAGGTTATTGACAGAGGCGCCGTTACTCCTGAGGAACCAGCTCTCCATGAAGACGCCGGCCGCCTGATAATCCGAGAAGTTGCGGGTGTTGGCCAAATCCGCGTCGTCGAGAAGATGGTAAGTCGCCATACCTTCTAGGCCGACGGTGACTTTGCCGTAGTCCTTGCTCTTGATGAACCAGTTGCTTTTGCGAACGAGGAGCTGCCCAAAATTAACAGCATTATCAAAGTCCTGGCTGAACTTGTTTGAAGGCGCGCCGTCGACACCGATCTCGAGCGTATATCCTGCCGACCAGCCGTCGTGGATTTTGGCTTCGCCAGTGAAGCGGAAGCGCGTTTGCTCCAAATCATTCGTGCCTTGGTAGACGTTTCGCTCGGTGCCGTCATCCCACCCGAAAATCGCCTCGTTGACCCAGCCCGAAATCGTTAGGCTGACCTTGCGGTTGCCTTTGCGGGCCGTCGTGGCCTCGAGCTCCGCCACGCGCTCTTCGAGATCGGCGCAGCAATCGCCACCGAGATCGGCCGCCCTTGCAGATGCGCTCCCGCCAAGCAGACCGAGGATGGTCACCCATCCTGCGGATTTCCCTACTCCCCTGAACATACCCAACTCCCCACGAAGAACGCCTCAACTTGGCTTTGATCGACGCAACTGTTACGCGACCACGCCGCTTAGCCCCGTTCCGCCGCACACGCGCCGCTGGCAAGGCCTTGCTGCACCGAGCATTACCAGTTGGCATGGATGCGTAAATACGAAATACGAATATGACGGTTCATGACAATTTGCGTGTGGCAGTCGTTGGTCCAATCAAGCGCCTTTGCTCCCAACGGAGCGCACTTGTGGACCTTAATCATTTCGATCAATCTCTTGAGGGTGGGAGATCTTGCCGCCTGCTTGCGTGACTGGCTTTTGGCAAGCTGCGCGCTGATTTCTCGGAACGTGATGCGCGCTCCGGCTACGTCATATCAAAAGGCTTCGCCATACGCACCGCGTCACAGGAATGAGGTCAACATAATCCGTCGCCAATTTGGTCCTACTTTTCAATCGTTCCTCGAGCTCGTGCTGCACGAAGTAAATGACCCAGCCCGAGGCTTATCGAGTTCCCGCTCGCGCTCTCTGGAGAGGGCCTTGAAGATTTCCCGCACCTGGGTTGAACGTGAAGCCCTGCCGCCGAGCCGATAGCTCGATTCCAAAATTCCACGCTCTAATCCCGTGGGCCGGTTGCTCGAACGAGCCCCTCACTGACGGCCAGATTGAGCAAGCAATGTAACTTGCCGAATGTACTCCGCGATGTGCCGGACTTCATACGTGGCGAGATTTCAAGCGCGTCTCGGTAGGCAATGACATGGGTTCGTGCGACCTCTTGCGGCTCGAGGTCGTCCACCAGTTCTATTAAGGCCGATGCCACGGCGCGGCGGGGCAAAAATGGAAGAAGCCGCCCCTTGCGGGACGGCTTCGCTGTTCTGAGGTCGGTTCGGGGCGATTAGAAGTTAATCAGACCGCCGAACTTGATGTACTGGAAGCTATCGTAACCAGTGTGGGTGTCAATCGAGTGCCCCGGGAGCGGAACGCCCGCAGCCAACGCCTCGCTTGTCAGGCCGTCATCGTAGCTCAGGTGACGATACGAGAGCCAGAGCGACATGGCAGCCGCATCGATCTCCTGCACGACACCCATGCCATAGACCTGAAGCCGTTGTCGTTGAGTTCTTGAGCGATCGTTACGTTCTGAGCCACGGTCGCAGCGGTCGTGTCGGTGATCTTAGCATCGCTGCTCCGCAGGTACTCGCCATAGACCACGGTATGACCAAGGCTGGTCCACCGCTCACGCAGACCGGCCTTGAAGTACCAGGTTGTCGGTATCGTTGACGGTGGGACCTGAGAAGTCGTCGCCGAGGCGGCCGTAGTCAACCATGCCCCAGAGACCCGTCGCCACGTGCTCGATGTAGATACCGGCCTGGAAGTAGTCGAGCTTGCTGTTGGCAGGGACGATGGCGCAACCGGAGCTCGTGACGGGGGCGAAGTTGCAACCGTTGCCAACGATTAGGGCCAAGTTGATCCTGGACTCCGCCCGAGAGTGATCGCCAGGTTGTTGTAGTTGCCGTCGGTGACTTCGTTATAGGCCGCAGCCGCTGCTATCTTGATGCCATTGTATTCGCCCGAGTAGCGTGCGGCGACATCCCAGAAATCATCCGCACCCCAAGAGGCCGACACCGAGAACCCGGCGTACACGGGAGAGTCGTAACGAACAGCCTGTTGTGTCAAACCGTTGCAGTCGCCCCAGGCGCCGCCCATGCCGCGGCAGTTGCCGGGACCGTTGGCACCCCAGGTCAGAGCGAACTGGCTTACCTCGGTTACGCCATTGAGCGTCACCGGGCTACCCGGTTGTCTCAAGTAGAAAAGCCGTGTGTCGAAGGCCACCCAGTTGGCCGGAACGAGCGAGCCCGAACCGTCGACCAGGATCGCGGTGTTATCCGAAGCCTGCGACTGCAGACCGACGCTGACCTTGCCGAGGTGGTCGCTCTTCACAAACCAGAACGACTGCAGGACCGTCACCTGGTCTTGCTGTCCACCGCCGAATAGACCGGCGGCTCCGGAGCGGTCAGAGTGCTGTAGAGGCTCGGGCCGGTCGAATTGCCCTGGCTGATCGTCAAGCTGTCGCTGTCTTGCATTTCCGAGTGGATGACGTAGCCGGCGTAGTATCCGGGCATAATGGTCGCCTGGCCGGTGAACTTGACGTTGGTGGCCAGCGTGGTGCCGAGGCCCGTCACGTAGGCGTTCTTCTCGAGACCGTCGTCCCAATACATGACCTGCTCGCCGACCCAACCGGAGATGGTCAGCGACACCTTGCGGTTGCCCTTGCGGGCGGTCGTGGCCTCGAGCTCAGCAATGCGCTCCTCGAGATCTGCGCAGCAGTTGCCCCCGAGATCGGCGGCGGACGCGCTGCCGGCGGTAAGCCCACCCATCAGCAGGCCTGCTGCCACTAGGGCACCCAGACTAAACTTTTTCATTGACCTACTCCCGTCTGCTTACTTCCTGATGGCGACGCCACGCACAAGGTGCCGCCTATTCCCTACGAAACCCGAATCCACTCCACGAACTCGCGTCGCGGCGGCCGTGAGACCAAATCACCGCTCGGGGCAGAACATAAGCAGAGAAAGGATGCACAGGAAACGGGCTACGCGCCGATCGTTGCGGAATTCACAGGGGTTGTGGCTGTCGTGCAACGAACTCGTATCTGCGGCCTAACCCATGGGCTGCACCGGAATCTTTCACCAAGAGCTCGCGGGTTTTGCCGCGTCGGTTATCCCCAATGTCGCTCTTTCCTAGGCTAGCGTTGGACCCGAATTCGGTCTCGCGCCCACGTCGCTGCAACTCAATTGACGCCCGCCTCGCGGCCCTTCTTGCGCGTCTGCACGAATTCTCGCGACAGCAACGCCAGAATTACGACGATCAGGGCCATGCCATGCGTCATCAGGACTGTCATCGGACGGTCGGCATAGCTTTGTCCGACGAAGTGCTGGAAGAAGGCCGGCTGAAAGCGGCTCCGCCTGCCCGTAGAGGGCGCGGTATTGGTCGAGCGTGGCGTCGAGCAGAATATACGTGTTGGCCAAGGCCTTGCCGTTGATCCACTCGAACAGCGCGACACCCGCGAACGCAAACGCGCGGGCGATGAAGTTGAGGCTCTCGACCGCCTCGTCATAGATGAAAAGCAGCGCAAAGATCGCGATGTGGACGGTCACGAAGAACTGCCACAGGAAGTCGATCTGGGAGCGAAAGCCCAAGATCGCTTCGATCAGCGTCGCTTCCTGGATCATGACGGCTCCCCCCAAGGGCGTTGCAAGAGCACCCCGAAGCTACCCCAGCCCGATTGGCGTTCTCGAGCCATCATATGGCGCCCTCGCAGCCATCGACACTATGGGCCGAATGCGTCGAAACTCCGAATGCGACGCCGCGGCGCATGCCGCAATTGAGCGCTCCAGCCCCTTGCCCGGACTCGCCGGCTGCGATAGATTGTTGCGGCGCAACAAGTGCGCCAAACCATGGATCGCAATCAGATGGCCGCGAGGTCGTCGGGCGCGAGTGGAAGGCCCGCCAAACGTAGCAGCGGCGGTCCGCCACCAATCCTTAAAACGCGCGGGAAGGAATACCGGGAGAGGGCGTACGAGCGCCACTCTGGAGGGGTCTTGCGCCGCCCAAAGGCGGTCGAGATTTGCAGCGCGAATGAACGCTACGGGTGCGTTGCGCGTTAATGCGCGGCGAGGGGACGCTCAAAGGCACGGAAAGCACGCAACGATAAATCGTACGTGGGTGGATCGCAGGTCGGTCCTCATGCGGGCTGGTGCGCTGGCGCTTACGGGGATGGGCGGCCGTTTTATTGCGCCGTCGCGCGCAAACGCGGCTGCGTCGTTCGATGCCACCGCAACCTTCGGCGCGACGCACGTGCAGGCGCTCGCCGAGCAGCTCGCCGCGCAGCCGTTCGCCAAACCCGCGATCAAACTGCCGCAAGCGTTCCAGCAGCTCGGCTACGATCAGTTCCGCGACATCCGCTTCCGCGCCGACCAGGCGATCTGGCGCGGCGAGAAGCTCGACTTCGAGTTGCAGCTTTTGCCCATGGGCTGGCTGTTCGACGTGCCCGTCGAGATCTGGCTCGTCGACAACGGCGATGCGCGCCGCCTGCTGGCCGACTTCAATCTCTTCTCGCTCGGGCCGCTTGTCGGCGACGTCGGTGCCGGCGCGCCGTACGGCTTTTCCGGCTTTCGCGTGCACGGGCCCATCAATCGGCCCGATTATCTCGACGAGTACATCGTGTTCCAGGGCGCGAGCTACTTCCGCGCCGTCGGTCGCGGCCAGACCTATGGTCTCTCGGCGCGCGGCCTCGCCATCGATACCGCGCGTCCCGGCGGCGAGGAGTTTCCGATCTTCCGCGCCTTCTGGATCGAGAAGCCGAAAGCCAACGCACGTTCGATCGTGGTTCACGCGCTCCTCGATAGCGTGTCGACCACAGGCGCCTACCGGTTCGAGATCGAGCCGGGCGAAGCGACGACCGTCGATGTCGAGGCAACTCTCTATCCGCGCCGCGCCCTGCCGCACGTCGGCCTGGGGCCGCTCACCAGCATGTATCTCACCGGCCCCGCTCATCACCGCATCGGCGACGACTTCCGTCCCGCGGTCCACGACAGCGACGGGCTCGCCATCTACAACGGCAACGGTGAGTGCATCTGGCGGCCGCTGACGAACCCGCGCACGCTGCAGGCGAGCGCCTTCATGGATCGCGGCCCGAAGGGCTTCGGCCTGTGCCAGCGCAGCCGCTCGTTCCACGACTTCGAGGATCTCGAGGCGCGCTACGAGCGCCGCCCCACGGTGTGGATCGAGCCCAAGGGCTCGTGGGGATCCGGCTACGTCGAGCTCATCGAGATCCCTACGGCCGAGGAGATCCACGACAACGTCGTCGCCTACTGGAAGCCGGCGAGCGCGCCCGAGCCCGGCAAGCCCTTTGCCTTCGCCTACCGCATGTACTGGAGCGACGACATTCCCGTCGCCTGGAGCGGCGCACGTGCCGTCTCGACGCGCGTCGGAAGGGGGAAGAAGGCGGGCTCGGCGCTGTTCGTCGTCGACTTCGGCGGCGCGGCCGTCACCGGCAAGGCGCCGCTCCCGGTCGCGCTCGTCAATGCCAACCCCGGCACGGTCGAGAACGTCACCGTGCATCCCAATCCCGAGATCGACGGCGTGCGCGTGAGCTTCGAGCTCGACCCCGGCGGAACCGATTTCTCGGAGCTGCGTTTGGTGCTCAGGGCCGGTGAGCAGCAAATCTCCGAGAGCTGGCTCTATCGATGGACAAAATCATGAACGACCTCAGCGCTGCGGGCCTTCGCGTCGGCCGCTTGTCTGATGTGAAGAATGCGATGCTCCCACCCGAGGCGCCGCTCGACATGCCCGAGCAGGACTTCGGCAAGCCCGCAGCCGTCGCGCAGCGCGAGCGCCGCGGCTATTGGGTTCCGCGCGCGGCGCTGTTCACTGGCACCGCCATCCTCACCGGCGCGTTCGCCTACGAGCTCTACCACGTGCTGGGCCTGACCCAACTGACGCCGATCCAGTTCCTGTTCCTGGTGCTGTCGACGATTGCCTTCGGCTGGATCGCGCTCGGCTCGCTCAGCGGCGTGCTGGGCTTCCTGCCGCTGTTCGTGGGCGAGAACTCCGACACCATCGCGCTGCCCGCTCCCGAAGGGCCGCTCAAAACGCGCACCGCCCTGCTGTTCCCCGTGTACCACGAGACGCCCTCGCGCATCGCCGGCACCATTCAGGCGATCGCATTCGAGCTGCAGTCGATGGGGCGGGCCTCGGCGTTCGACGTCTTCATCCTGTCGGATGCGCGCGACGAGGCCGACGGCAAGGCGGAGGAGCGCGCCTACTCGGCGCTCGCGCGCAGCCTGCAGTCGATCATCCCCGTCTACTATCGCCGCCGCCGCGAGAACCGCGGTCGCAAGGCCGGCAACGTCAAGGACTGGGTGCGCCGCTTCGGCGGAGCGTATGAGCATTTCGTCATCCTCGACGGCGACAGCGTCATGTCGGGCACGACGCTCGTGCGCCTTGCACTTGCCATGCAGCGCGACAAGAAGGCCGGCCTCATCCAGACGGTGCCGCGTCTTACCGGCGCGGTGACACTGCTGCAGTACCTGCAGCAGTTCGCTTCCAATGTGTACGGTCCGTCGGTCGCCTCCGGCTTGGCGACCTGGCATCGCGACCAGGGCAACTACTGGGGCCACAACGCCATCATCCGCACGCAGGCGTTCGCCTCCGCCGCCGGCTTGCCGACGCTGCCCGGCCCCGCGCCGTTCGGCGGCGATATCCAGAGCCACGACTTCGTCGAGGCGGTGCTGCTGCAGCGCGCCGACTGGGGCGTGCATATCGTGCCGACGGTCGAAGGATCCTACGAGGGCCAGCCGCCGACGCTGCCCGACATCATCGCGCGCGACCGGCGCTGGGCGCAGGGCAACCTGCAGCACCTTTCGATCGTGCGCGCCTCGGGTCTCACGGCCATGGGCCGCGTGCATCTCGTCATGGGCGCGACCTCCTACCTGATCTCGGCCGTGTGGGCTGCCTCCCTCATCGTCGGCGTGGTGCTGGCGCTGCAGGGCCAGCAGCTGATCCCGAGCTACTTCATCGACAAGAAGACGCTGTTCCCCATCTGGCCGGTGACCGATCCGGGCGCGGCGCGGCGGCTGCTGCTCGCCACCATGATGATCGTGCTGCTGCCGAAGGCGCTGGGGCTCATTCTCGAACTGAAGCGCGTGCGCTATGCGCGCGAGCCACTCGGAACGCTGCGCGCCATCTTCGGCGTGGCGCTGGAGACGATCTTTTCGGTGCTGCTATCGCCGATCTTCATGGTCACGCAGACGGTGGCGGTGCTGCAAGTCGTGCTCGGACGCGACTCCGGCTGGCGTCCGCAGCTGCGCGACGGCATCGCCATGAGCTTCCGCGATGCCCTGTGCTTCCATTGGCGGCACACGTTGACCGGCGCGCTGCTCGCGTTCGCCTGCTGGGAGGCCTCGCTGCAGGTCGTGGCCTGGATGGCGCCCGTCATCGTCGGTCTGATCCTGTCGGCGCCGCTGAGCTGGCTCACCTCGCGCCCCGCCGGCTTCGTAACCCGGGCATTGCTGTCGACGCGTGAGGCGCGCAGCCCGCCCGCCATCATCGAGAGCGCGAACCGCGCCAGCGGCGAGTGGGCCGCGCGCGTCGACCGCGAGACGGAGCAGCCGGAAAACCTCGATCCGGACGGCGTCGGCGGAATGACGCGTGCCGCTTAGGCTCGTCCTCGTCGGGGGTAGGCGTGCCGCTGGTGCCGGCGCGGCGGAAGGCCTCCGCCAGCATGTCGCGCGCGCGGATCGGCGGCGCGGCGATGAACGGCAGCGGCCGGCATACCTCGACGGCTGCGGCGCCGATGCGGGCGGTCAGCGCGCCGTTGAAGGCGCCTTCGCCGAGCCGCCGCGACAACCGCCGCAACAGATCCTGTCCCAGGAACTGCCCGAGCAGATCGTCGGTCAGCGCGACGCCGCCCGTCGCGATGATGTGGCCGACGACGAGGCGCGCGAGCCGCAAGCGCGCCGATCAGCCCCGGGCGTCCGCCGTACAACCCGGCGATGGCGCGCAGCATGCGCAGGTTCTCTATCAGCACGTAGAGCATGGCGATCCACACCATGGGGCTGATCGCCGTCACCATGCCGATGCGCTTGGCTGACGCGAGCACCGTGCGCCGTGCCTCCTGATCGAGCGGCAGCATCAGTTCGCGGTCGGCGAGCGCCAGAAGATCGCCCGCGATTGAGCACCGCGCCCTCGTGCTCGGCGAAGCGGGCGAGCTGGCCAGGACATGTCGGCGCGGCTCGATAGGATGCCGGTGAGGTGGCCGACCGCGCGGCGCTCGCGCGCGAGGTCCTTGTCCTTCAGCGCCTCCTTGACGTCGGTGCGCAAGCGGCCGAGGCGCGCCAGTCGGAACAGCCCGAACAGCTCGCGCAGCAGGATCACCAGCACCGACAGCCCGACCAGGCAGAGCAGCGAGAACGAAACCCAGCCGACCCAGTCGTTGCGCTCGCACCGCGACCTCGACGTAGCGCGTGAACCACAGCGTCGTCGAAAGCGCGAGCAGCCCCACCAGGCTCGACAGCAGTATGCCGCCCCAACGGATGCCGCGCGACAGGTCGGCAACGGTGGGGCGCACGCTCGTGCGCGCGGTCTGCCGCGTCCTGCGCGAGGCCAGGCCGCCTTCGCGCGGGCCGGTAGCGCCAGTCGCCGGCTCGGCGCCAGCGCGCAGCGCCGGATCGTCGGGAGCGAACGCGCGCGGTTTGCGGATGTCGGAGTTCATGGTCATGCGAGCCAGTCCGCCAGCAGGAAATCGAGCGCGCGATCGAGGCGAATATTGGGAAGCGCTGGAGCTTCGCCGTCGGGTCCCGGGGGCAGCACGCGCGGGGGACGGAAGCGCACGAAGTGCAGCCCCGCCGGCGCCGCGTCGGGCTTCAGCGCGTCCTTGGGGTTTGCCGGCAGGTCGCCGGGGAACACCGCGGCTTCCTCGCGCCCGTTGAAGGTCCGGCCTTCGATGCGCTCGCCCGGCATCGGCACGCCGACGATGCACGGTAAGAGCTCGTCGCCGACTTTCGCGTCCGCCTCATACGTTGCGCGCAGGGCGGCGAGCGCCTGCACGCCGACTTCGGCGCCGCTCGCGCTGGCGCGGCCCATGGCACGCTCGGTGATGAGGCGCAGGATCGCTTCGAGGCGATCGTGGCTCGAGGAATGGATGTGGTCGGCCTTGGTGGCGGCGAACAAGAGCTTGTCGATGCGCCGGCCGATGAGGGCCGTGAGCCACGTGGCGCCGCCGGTGCGGAACACGCGCAGCACGCCGTCGAGCGCGTTCTGCAAATCGGCGACCGCCTCGCCGCCCTCGTTGAGGGGCCCCAGCACGTCGACGAGCACGATCTGGCGGTCCAGGCGGCTGAAATGGTCGCGGAAGAACGGCCGCACGACGTGCGACTTATAGCTTTCGAAGCGGCGCGCCATCATGGCCGCGAGGGAGCCGCGCGGGACGGACCGCCGCGGATCGAGTGGCAGCGGGCAGAACGTGAGCAGGGGCGAGCCCTCGAGGTCGCCAGGCATCAGGAAGCGGCCGGGGCCGGTCGTATGCAGCACGCGATCCTCGGCGCGCGCGGCCTTGAGATAGTCGGCAAAGAGGCGGCTACCCTTGAGCGCCGCCTGCTCGTTCTTGTGGGCGTAGGGGTCAATGGTGCCGAGAAACTCGAGCCACGCCTTCGTGGGCCCGTGGGCGTGCCGCGTGCGCGCTCTGGTGACCGCGTCCGCCGCCCAGGACTCGTAGCTCTCATCCAGGAGCGGCAGGTCGATCAGCCATTCGCCGGGGTAATCGACGACATCGAGATTGAGGCGCGAGACGCCGAAGAAGCGGCGCAGGGGCTGGGCGGAGCGGAACTCGATTGTTACGCGCAGTTGGCTCAGGCGCTTGGTGCTTTCGGGCCATTGTGGCGGGTCGCGCCCGAGCGTTTCCAGATGCTCCTCGTAGTCGAAGCGGGGCACCGCATCGTCGGGCTGCGGCTCGAGGTAGGCGCGCTCGATGCGGCCCTCGGCCTCGGGATAGAAGAATGGCAGCCGGCCGCCGGAGACGAGATTGCGGATGAGCGCGGTGATGAACACCGTCTTGCCGGAGCGCGACAGGCCGGTCACGCCGAGGCGCAACGTCGGCGTCATCATGTCGGTCAGGTAGAGACCGGCACGCTGCAGGGCATGGCTCGCGGTATCGTCGGAAATAGGCAAGGGGACCTCATGGGGTCCCCCTTGCTAGTGCGAAGCGGGCGCGGCGGCAAGGCCGCGGCTTCAGCCGTAGAAGACGACAAAGATTCCGGCAGCCATCACCGTCATCCCCATGAGGATGATCAGTCCGCTGCGAACGAATTCCGACATGGACACGCTCCAATCGCGTCACAGTTCCGATGTTGAAAACTTAAGCCGGCCGGATTGAACGAACACTGAAGGACCCCTTCATGGCCCATTCATGTTTTCAACACGCGGCGCGCCAATTTGCCTCGCACGTGTTTCTTTGCGGCCGCAGTTACGTGCGTTACCGGCGGAGCGTTATTTCGCGGGCGCGGCCGGCGCAGCCGTCTCCTGCAGCGGGATTGTGATGCGCCGTGAGCCCAGCTGCTCTTCGATCTGTGCGAAGTATGAAAATCATGTAATGCGCACAGCGCTCGCGGGCTCGCGGAGCTCCGACGCGAACCTTGGCTGATGCGCGCGCCGACCCTTACTCGCCCTTGCGGCGCGACATGAAGGCGATCCGCTCGAAAAGGTGAAGGTCCTGCTCGTTCTTCAGAAGTGCGCCCGCAAGCGGGGGAATCAGCTTGCGGTTGTCGGTCTCGCGCAGGGTCTCGGGCGACACGTCCTCGTTCAGCAGCAGCTTGATCCAGTCGAGCAGCTCCGAGGTCGATGGCTTTTTCTTGACGCCCGGCACCTCGCGGATCGCGTAGAAGATGCGCATCGCCTCCGCGACCAGCCGCCCTTTGAGCCCGGGGAAGTGCACCTCCACGATCTGCTGCATGGTCTCGGTGTCGGGGAACTTAATGTAGTGGAAGAAGCAGCGGCGCAGGAACGCGTCGGGCAGCTCCTTCTCGTTGTTGGAGGTGATGATGACGATGGGGCGGTTCACGGCCTTGATGGTGTCCCCCGTCTCGTAGACGAAGAACTCCATGCGATCGAGCTCCTGCAGCAGGTCGTTGGGAAACTCGATGTCGGCCTTGTCGATCTCGTCGATCAGCAGCACCGGGCGGACGTCCATCTGGAACGCTTCCCACAGCTTGCCGCGCTTGATGTAGTTGCGGATGTCGTGCACGCGCTCGTCCCCGAGCTGGCTGTCGCGCAGCCGCGATACCGCGTCGTACTCGTAGAGGCCCTGGTGCGCCTTGGTCGTCGACTTGATGTGCCACTCGATGATCGGGACGCCGATCGCCTCGGCGATCTCCAGCGCCAGCGCCGTCTTGCCGGTGCCGGGCTCGCCTTTGACGAGGAGCGGACGCGCCAGCGTGATGGCGGCGTTGACCGCGACCTTGAGGTCGTCGGTCGCCACGTAACGGTGGGTGCCATCGAATCGCATGGGTGGGTGAGGGCTCCGTGGGCTGGACATGAGCGCGCTGATGCGAGCCGGCGCGGCGTTCGCCACCCCGCAAAACGGGGCCGCGCGCGGGCTCTCCGTCTAGCACCTATAGCGCCACACTTCCGACAAAAAAAGCGAGCCCTCGCAGGCTGGCCGGGTGCCAACTTTTTTCTGATGCGCCCGTCACTTAATCACCGGGCGGGAACCGCTTGACAGAAGGTCGCGGGCCATAGAGAAGGTGGCGCCAAAGCAGCTTGTCGCCGCCGGTTGAGGGCCCGGTCGCGGTCTCTTGAGGCCTCTTGGAGGCAAGAATGAGCAAGCGAAATGTCGAGCGAAACGGAAAGGGCGCTGGTAGCGCCAAGGCCCTCGCTGTGAGCCGCAAAGTCGCGACGCGTCCCGCCAAGGACGTCGGCGCGATCGCACCCAAGGGCAAGGCCGTTGTGGCCCCCAAGGGCAACGCGGCGACGACCAAGAGAACTGCGGGGAAAAAGATGGCCGCGCGCGCCAAGGCTTCGTTGATCGTTCTGCCTCCCGACTATCGTCCCTCGGAGGACGAGCCGTTCATGAGCGAACGGCAGCGCATGTATTTCCGCCAGAAGTTGCTCGCGTGGAAGGAGGAGATCATACGCCAGACGCGGGAGACGCTCGCCGGCCTGCACGAGGAGTCGACCCAGCACGCCGACCTTGCGGACCGCGCGACGTCGGAGACCGACCGCGCGCTGGAGCTGCGCGCGCGCGACCGCCAGCGCAAGCTCGTCGCCAAGATCGACGCCGCGCTTGCGCGTATCGAGGACGGCTCTTACGGTTACTGCGAGGAGACTGGCGAGCCGATCGGGCTGAAGCGGCTCGACGCGCGCCCCATCGCGACGCTGTCGGTCGAGGCGCAGGAGCGCCACGAGCGGCGCGAGCGCGTCTACCGCGAAGACTGACGCCCCACTTCATCCCTGGCATTTGATACCTAGCATTTGCACGGCCGCGCACGCGCCCGGATTCGTCAAGCCGCGCCGGCGCGCTGCCTGCCAGTCCCGGCGAGCGCTGGCTCGCTCCTCCGTGCTGTGACAAATCCACGACGGCCGCAATGCAATGTCGGCGCCCTGTGCGCTTTGGCGTTGGCCGCTTACGGGCTGCCTGTTAGCGATCACGCGTGGGCTTTCAGCTCTTTTCTTTCAAGTATGGTCGCAAATTCGGACACTGCCTTTTGGAAGAACGGGCCGCTTTCGACGCGCATCCTTTCGCGGGTCGTTGTGGCGCCCGGGGCGCTGCGCCTGATCCTCGCCTCGATTGTCGTCGTCGCGCACTACGCGCTGCTCTCCGGCCACGCGCTCGCCGCGCCCATCGACGGCGTTGCCGTCTACGGCTTCTTCTTCCTCTCCGGCTATTGGTCACGCGGTTGTGGGACAACAGCTATTCAAAGCTGCTGGCGCCGGTCACGACCTTCTATATTTCGCGCGCCTGGCGCATCTATCCGCTCGCGATCCTCGGCACGCTGGCGATGTACCCGTTGATCGAGACCCACATCGGGGCGAGCACGATGGTGCCGAACCTGGCGCTGATCGGGCTGCGCATGCAGCGGCCGATCCTCAATCCGCCCGAGTGGAGCCTCGCGATCGAGTTGCAATTCTACCTGCTGGCGCCACTACTCCTCGTTCTCGTGCGCTCGATGCGATGGGTCTGCGCGCTGCTGGCGATCGGCACCGTTTTTTGGCTGCGCTTTACGTTCGAGCACGGCGACACATGGCTGCCGGTGTTTCTCGTCTTCTTCCTCGCCGGCGTTCTCTACGCGCGTCACCCCCTGCCGCAGACGGCCGCACGCTTCGCGCTCGGCGGTCTTGCGCTCTTTCTCGTCTTCGGCGTGCTGGCGAGCGTGCTGCCGGCGATGGGTGCGGGCAAGACCTACCTACGCTTCTACATTCTCGCGCTCACCATCGCGATCCTTCCCTATGCGGCGTTGAGCGTGGCGAAGGTTTCGTCGAAGACCGATCGCGTGCTCGGCGATCTCGCGTTCCCGGTCTATATCGCGCACTGGCCCGTCTTCGTGGTGGCGAGCGGACTCGTCTCGCGCTGGATCCTCCCGGCGATGCTGGCGACGGCCGTTGTCTCGCTGCTACTGTGGGCCCTTGTCGATCGGCCGCTCGAGCGCTGGCGGCGTGCGTTCGTCGCCTCCCGGCGCGCAAGGCCCGCGCTCACGTTGGATGCGTACAATGCGGCGCTGCCTGAGTGTCGAACGGCGCCGCCGCGTCCGAGGCGCCGCTTGTTGCGCCCCGCCTGAGCCCGCCGGCGCTTCACCATCGCTTCGGGCGCCGGCGTGCCCTCGACAGCAGTTTCCGAGGCTTAACCCGGGTTTATGCGATTTTAACCCTAATGATCGAACTGTTGATGGCGAAAGCGGCGCGGCGCGTGTTTGCCGCCCCGAAATACGGCCCCGCGGTTGGTTGTTTGCCCGGGCCGTTCGTTAAGCCTCTGCGGTCTGTGTTTGTAACGCGTAACAGAGATTAATCCGCCATGCGGCCTCCCCGAGCTTTGCGTACTCAGAAATCAGCTAGCCTCACCCCCCATGGGTGAGCGCAATGCAATCCAGCTGCAGCCTGCGCCCTTCGATGTCATCGATGCGGCACAGACCTCCGGCAGCCGCCTGCCGGTGATCGCGGCCGTTGTGGCGGGCAGTCTCGTCGCGGTCGCGCTCATCGTGAGCGGGCTCGGCAAGCTGCTGCTCGTCACCGCGATGTCGGCGCTCGCCGCGATCGGGCTCTTCTTCCTGCTCGCGTTCGTCGTCGGCTACATCCGCTTCGGCCAGCGCCGTCCGCTCACCGAGATCGTCACCGCGGCAACCGATGCGCTCGACGTCAGGCCTCATGATCGCGAGCCGCGAGGGCGACGGGCTTTACGCAAACGCGGCGTTTGCGGCGATGACCGGGCGCAGTGCGGCGCAAGGCGTCGCGACGCTACAGGAGCTCGTGACGGGCGAGCCGCAGGCGAGCGCGGCACTGTTCCGCCTCACGCGCGCGGCGGAGCGCGGCGACATTCTGGCGGAGGAGTTTGCCCTGAAGACCGCCGGCGCAGGCCAGCGCGCGCGCAGACGCTTGCGCGTGTCCGTGCATCCCTTCGAGGCCGATGCCGAGGGCGCGCCCGAAGGGCTCGTCGTGTGGCGCACTGCCGACGTGACGGCCGAGCGGCTGCAGGAAGCCGCGCGCCTTGCCAGCGTCGAGGTGCAGCTCGCTCAATTCGACGCAGCGCCTGTCGGCCTCGCCTCCGTGGGCGGCGACGGCACGCTCCTGCACGTCAACGGCACGCTCGCGCGCTGGATCGGGCGCACGTCGCGGTCGGTGATGGAGCATCGCCTGACGCTCGCCGACATCACGTCCGGCGACGGCGCCGGTCTCGTCGCGAGCCTGCTCAGCCGCGCTGCCACACAGGCTGCAAGCCTCGACGTGGAGCTTCTGCGCGAGGACGGCCGCATCGTGCCGGCCCGCCTCTTTGCGCGCACCGTTCCGAGTGGCAACGGCCTCACGCTCGCCGTCCTCAACCTCGCCGGCGAGAACCCGGCCGAGTTCGAGGCCGACGCCGGCGGGGCGCGCTTTGCCCGCTTCTTCCAGTCGGCGCCGTTCGGCATCGCCATCCTCGGCCTCGACGGTCGCATCGCCAACGCCAACAGCGCCTTCTGCAAGCTTGTGCTCGACGGCGCGGGCGGCATCGGCATCGCCGCCGTGGAGGCGCTTTGCCGTTCCGCCGAGCCTGCGACGCGGGCCGCGGTCGAAGCCGGCCTCAAGCGCGTGCTGTCGGGCCGCGCCAGCCACGAGCCCGATCGAAATCCCCGTGGGCGCGCAAGCCGCGATCACGTCTCGCGCGTCTACATGAGCCCGTTCGCGTCCGCCGGCGGCGAGCGCGAGGCGGCGATCCTCTATGTCGTCGACGCGACCGAGCAGAAGGCGCTCGAAGCCAAGTTCGCGCAGAGCCAGAAGATGGACGTCGTCGGCAAGCTTGCGGGCGGCATCGCGCACGACTTCAACAACATGCTGACCGCCATCCTCGGCTTCTCCGACATGCTGCTGACGATGCACCGGCCGAAGGACCTCGCCTACAAGGACATCCAGAACATCAAGTCGAGCGCCAACCGCGCGGCCGAGCTCGTGCGCAAGCTCCTGGCGCTGGCCCGCCAGCAGACGCTGCAGAACGAGGTGATCAACCTCGGCGAGGTGCTGACCGACGACTTCAACATGCTCAAGCGCTATCTCGGCGAAAAGCACGAGTTGAAGATCTCCACGGCGCCCGACCTGTGGAACGTGATGACCGACAAGCAGGAGTTCGGGCAGGCGCTGTTCAACCTGATCACCAATGCCAAGGACGCGATGCCGGGCAGCGGCATGCTCACGATCAACGCGCGCAACGTGCACGAGCGCGAGAGCCAGAAGCTCGGCCACCGCGAGTTCGCGCCTGGCGAGTACGTGCTGATCGAGGTCGGCGACACGGGCCACGGCATGAGCCCGGAGGTGATGGACAAGATCTTCGAGCCGTTCTTCACGACGAAGGCCATCGGCAAGGGCACGGGGCTGGGGCTCGCCTCCGTCTACGGTATGGTGAAGCAGTCGGGCGGCTACATCTATCCCGAGAGCGAGGTCGGCAAGGGCACGATGTTCCGCATCTACCTTCCGCGCCACTTCGGCGAGAAGGACGACGATGCTGCGCCCAGGGAGAAGAAGAAGGAGCACAAGCCGGCCGATCTCACCGGCACGGGGCGTGTGCTGCTCGTCGAGGACGAGGAGGTCGTGCGCAACTTCGCCGCCCGCGCGCTGAAACGCCAGGGCTACAAGGTGCTGGAAGCCGCGAGCGGCATCGAGGCGCTCGAGGTGATGGAGAAGAACAAGGGCAAGATCGACATCGTCGTCTCCGACGTGGTGATGCCGGAGATGGACGGGCCGACGCTGCTCAAAGAGCTGCGCAAGAAGAACCCGACACTCAAGATCATCTTCGTCTCGGGCTATCCCAACGACGCCTTCAAGGCTTCCCTCGGCGAGGAGGACTTCGCCTTCCTGCCCAAGCCGTTCTCGCTGCCGCAGCTCGCCGCCAAGGTGAAGGAAGAGCTCGGGCGCTGAGCCCTAGAACCGGCCGGTGAAGCCCATGACGGGCCCCTGCTGCAGCACGTCGAACTCGAAGCGCTCGACGCCGGCCCCGCTTGCGTAGTCGACCGACAGCGCGCGCCAGCCGGCATAGCCGTCGATCAGCATCGGGCCGTACGTGCACACTTGCCAATTGTAGGTGGCGAGCGCCTGCCAGGTGAACTTGCTGCCGGCGCCGAAGCCGCCGACGTCGCCGCGGACGACTATCTCCTCGCCGCGCGCCGGTTGGAAGCGGATGCGCGCGCCGACAAACGGATCAATCCATTCGACGCCGCCCGAGTGCGCGAGCGCCCGGTCGCCGGAAACGATCAGCCCGTCCACGTTGGCGGTGCCGGCGAGCGCGACCGCGATGTCGAGCTCCTGGTGCCAGTAGCGGCCGCCGGCGAGCAGCTCGAGCTGGGTGTCGGACGTCGCGTAGCGGCTCCCGTGCGGGTTCCAGCTTGCGATCTCGTAGGTGCCGCCGGCCTCGATGATCCAGTATTTGTAATCGGCCGACAGCGCGGCCCCGAGGGTGCCGGCGACGTGCGGGGAGAACGTCTTCGAGGTCGCGAACGAGCCGCCCGAGGCGACGCTCGCGTAGATGATGTCGGTGAACAGCGTCAGCGGCCCGTTCTTGGCCTGCTGGTAGCTCATCCAGGCGAAGTTGAGGTCTTCCAGCACCTCGATCGGGGTTTCGCTCACCGAGAAGCTGCGGCCGCGGACGACGGCGTCGCCGCTGACCCACGGCACCCAGCCGTAGGGCGTGAACTGGTAGGTCCAGCCGCTCGGCGCGGCCACGAGCTTGACGGGCTCCACGCCGTCGGCGAGCGCGAGCCCGGGGAAAAGCACGCAGGCGATGCTCGCCAGTGCTGTGACGCGCATGACGCCCTCCGCTGATTTGAGGTTCCACCGGCACGATGCCCGATTCGCGGACGCCACGACGTGTCGTTGCGGACACGAGCCAACGCCGCCCAAGGCCGCAGGTCGATTTGCCGGGGCTAGCCGAAAATGTAGTCGATGATGTAGGTGCGCTCGTCCGGCGACAGCCCGGCCGGCGGGCGCTCGAACTGCGCCTTGCGGATGGCGTTGATCGCCGCCTGGTCCAGCGCGGTGTTGCCGCTCGACTGCAAGAGGTGCACGTAAGCGACCTGCCCCGCCTCCGAGATCTGGAACGACACCAGCACGCGCCCCCACAGCGCGAAGGGGCCCGGCCGCGTCTTCATCAGCGCTGCGATGACGCTGCGCGAGAACGGGTCGGAGCGGCCCGACGCGCCGGTACCGCGCAACTGCAGGCCGCCGCCGGGAGCCACCGCCTGGCGCTCCTGGCGCTCCTGGCGCTGCTTTTGCTGCTCCTGCTTTTTCTCCAGCGCGCGCTTGATCTTGCGATCGAGGTCGGCGGCGGCGGCGTCGACGAGGGTGTCGAGGTCGGGCAGCGTGGGCGCGAAGTTCTTCTGCTGATCGGCCTCCGGCGCGTCGTCGGGTTTGGGTTTCTGTTCCGCCGGAGCCTCCTCGGGTTTGGGCTCCTCGGCGGGGGCCTCCTCCACCTTCGGCTGCGGCAGGTTCGCAACCTGCGGCTGCTGGGGCTGTTGCGGCGGCAGCTCCGCGGGGTTCTCCTGCGCCGCGGTTGCGCCGTCCTGCCATTTCTGCGTCTTGGCGGTCTTGTCGGGATCGGGCACCAGCTCGACGCTGATCGAATCCGGAGCGTCCTGCCCGCGCTTGCGCTTCATCATCTCGGCGAGGTCGGCGGCGCTGAACTGCATCGCCTGCGAGGCGATGATGGCGATGTAGATCAGCGTCACGCCGGCGGCGCCCGCCCACAGCGTGCGCTCGTTCTGCTTGACCACGGCGCGGATGCGCTGGTCGGCGTCGAGCGTGCCAAACAGGTTGCGATCGGTCGCCTCGTCCGTGGTTGCCGCGGCGGCGGTCTCTTGGCTGGCGGAGGGGGCGTCGGGAGCCGCCGGCTCGACCGGCGCAGGAGCGCCCTCGGATGCGGCGGGAGCGGCCGCGGCATCCGGCGTTGCCTCGATCGGCTGGCTGCTATCCTCCGGTCTCAAATCTCGAATCGGCCCCCGATGAAGTGCCTAGAATATCTCGTTTTATCACGGGTGCTTGCGGCCAAATGGCTACATGCACATTGCGCCACGTGGGCGCTCTTCTGAAGCGTTGCGAGCGGCGGACCCGCGATCGGCCTCGGCCCGTGGCCGCGCGGCTACGATGCCTCGCGCATGGACGCACAGGAACAAATCATGTACATATGAGTCGAAATTGAGAACATAACGCGCATACCATAAGGTGAACGGACATGCTGACGAAGCCGGAATTACGCGTGGTCGAAGGGGGTGCGATGGACAAGATGAAGGCGCTGGAGCACGCGCTCACGCAGATCGAGAAGATGCATGGCAAGGGCTCGGTCATGCGGCTCGGCGCCAACGACGCCACGTTGGATGTGGAAGCCATCTCCACCGGTTCTCTTGGCCTCGATATCGCACTGGGCATCGGCGGGCTTCCCAAGGGGCGCGTCATCGAGATCTACGGGCCTGAATCGTCCGGCAAGACCACGCTCGCCCTGCAGGTGGTGGCGGAAGCCCAGAAGAACGGCGGCATCTGCGGGTTCATCGACGCCGAGCATGCGCTCGACCCCGTTTATGCGCGCAAGCTCGGCGTGAAGGTCGACGACCTTCTCATCTCCCAGCCCGACACCGGCGAGCAGGCGCTCGAGATCGCCGACACGCTCGTGCGCTCCGGCGCCATCGACGTGCTCGTCATCGACTCGGTCGCGGCCTTGACGCCCAAGGCCGAGCTCGAGGGCGAGATGGGTGACATGCAGCCCGGCATGCAGGCGCGCCTGATGAGCAAGGCTCTGCGCAAGCTCACCGCCTCGATCTCCAAGTCGGGCACCATGGTGATCTTCATCAACCAGATCCGCATGAAGATCGGCATCATGTTTGGCAACCCGGAGACGACGACGGGCGGCAATGCGCTGAAATTCTACGCCTCCGTGCGTCTCGATATCCGCCGCATCGGCCAGATCAAGGAGCGCGAGGAGGTCGTCGGCAGCCAGACGCGCGTCAAGGTCGTCAAGAACAAGGTCGCCCCGCCGTTCAAGCAGGTCGAGTTCGACATCATGTACGGGGAGGGCATCTCCAAGACGGGCGAGCTCGTCGATCTCGGTGTGAAGGCGAACATCGTCGAGAAGTCGGGCGCCTGGTTCTCCTACGACGGCCAGCGCATCGGGCAGGGCCGCGAGAACACCAAGGCTTTCCTCAAGGAAAATCCCAAGATCGCGGCATCGATCGAGAAGGCGATCCGCGCCAACGCCGGGCTCATCGTGGACAAGCTGCTCGTAGAGCCCGAGGCCGGCGAGGACGATGGCGAGGTTCCCGACGAGGACGGCGTGCTGCCCGACGCGGACGACACGAGCGCCAAGAAGCCCGCGCGCGCCAAGCGGTAGAATCCATTGGACGATTAAAGCGGTGTCAGACCCTCAAGGTCTGACACCATTCCGCATTGGAATTCAGCATGAGCGAAAGTCCGCTGGCACGAACCGCCCAACAGTTATCGAACGCAATGTCAGCTCATGACCCGAAGCGGACGTTTGGTGCTGGTCGCGACCCTACTGGGCCGGGCCAAGCACGACCGCAACACCTCCAGCAGCGGTCAAGACCGGGCCGACCGATGGGACTTACGTTTGCTGAAAGCGCTACGTCGAACCGGTGACGGCGCGACCAGGAGGCCACCGACCGGCGCGCCGTCACTCACTGCCACCAACCCGGTTGATTGCTGCGGCCGCGTCGCCGGCTATTGCCAGGTGGCGGGTACGCGGGGGGCGGGTCAAAGATGCTGAAGAGGCCGCCGCCGGAGTTCCATGGTTGGCCGAATGGACCGAAATCAGAGACCGTAGGCCGGCGCGTTATGAAGCCGCCCTGGGGCTGGTTGCTCAGCACCGCAACAAACTCGGTGCGATAGTTGGTCTCGCGGCTCAGCGGCTCGTCCGAGACGATGATCGAGGATCGCGGTAGCGCGGTGGGCGCGAGGCGATCGAGCACTCCCTTCGGGATGCTGATGCGGTCGAGC
This sequence comes from uncultured Alphaproteobacteria bacterium, assembly GCA_963726555.1. GTDB lineage: Bacteria > Pseudomonadota > Alphaproteobacteria > Rhizobiales > Hyphomicrobiaceae > Hyphomicrobium_A. The sequence continues at coordinate 119,930 of CAVSCT010000007.1, forward strand.
GCGTCCTTGGCATCGTCCCCGGCATCGATCGTGACCGCAGTCCAGCGAAGGCCCGCGTCGTTGCGCGCCATCGCTGTGAACACATGGGTGCCGATGGGCTTGTCGGGGTCGCGGATCGTGACCGGAACCTCGATGGACGAATCGAAGACCTCGCCTCCGTCCGGAAACGCCTTGTGCGTGTTGCGCCGTACGTACAGCTTCTGCGCCGAGCGGCTGATGTAGATCGAGACCGGATCGAGCGCGAGCTTTGCATCGGCCGCGGCTTTCGCGGTGTCAGCCTTCCTGGTCGCGGCCGCCTTGGCGGCATCCGCTGCTTTGGCTGCGGCGTCGATCTTCGGCGTAGTTTCGGCTTTAACGGTGTCGAGCTTGGCGGCGGCTTCGGCGGCCTTGGCAGCGGCCTTGGCCCTCTGTTCCTCGGCGCGGGCCTTGGCCTCGTCCGACTTGGCCTTGTCGAGTGCCTTTTCGGCGTAAGCGAGATCGGAGTCGGCTCGAGGACTTCTGTCCTTCGGCCTTTCGCAGCGCCACCTTGGCGGAAGCCGCCTCGCGCGCTGCTGTCGCGGCCGACTTCTTCGTCTCGTCGGCCGCTTTGGCGGCCTCGGCTGCCTCGCGAGCGAGCGTCTCGGCGCGCTCCGGAGCAGCAGCGACGGCCTCCGCGTTCGGCACCAGCAGCGCTGCGTGAGAAAACTCGACGGGAGTTGCGTCGCTCGGGGAAATTATCACGCGCATCCCGATCCGCGTCTTGTCGAACAGCTTCTGCGCAAAGCCGTATGGCATCCGCACGCAGCCGTGCGAGGCGGCATACCCCGGCAGTGGGCCGCCATGCATCGCCAAGCCGTTCCAAGTAATGCGCTGCATGTGCGGCATCGAGGCATCGTCATAGAGGCTCGAGTGGTGGTCCAAGTCCTTCTCGATAACGGCGAAGACGCCGGCTGGCGTTTCGCGTCCCGTGGTGCCAGTCGACACCGGCGCCCTTAGTATCCAACCGTCGGCGTCATAAAAGGTGACCTGCTGGGACTTGATCGACACGATCGCCATGATCGGCTCGCCGGCATCTCGCGGCGCCGTCGCCTCGGCGGAGGGAGCCGACCCTCTCGCCCCGACTTCAGCGGTCAGTGCCGTCAGCGCGGCAAGAGCCGCAACCGTTACGATGGCGGGTAGTCTTAAACGTCGCATTGTTGATAGCGTCATCGCAAATCGATCTGTCCTGCCATGCCCCCGGTTTGATGCCAGTCCGTGCTTGCCTCAATCAAGTGTCAAAATAGCGGTATCTGGATTGGCTGACCGGGCTGGGCTTCCAATGTGCTCTTGGGGACACTCGGTTCCTCGCCGAGGCGCGGGCCCCAGCTTTCGGTATCTGGAGTATTCTGCAATTCTACCGACAGATTGGTAAAGCTACCTCGGCATCGAGGTAGATGATGCGATCGAGATCGTTGAGAAGATCGACATCTGAGGGCCGGTTCACCTCCACGAGCAGACGTGGTCGGCAATTGCCAAGGGGGGGAGCCGACCACGGACAGCTTGATGACGGCTATTGGGATGGAGCACCCGCGCACGTCGATCGTGCATCGTAAGCCCGCATGTCCGCTCTTGGCCCTTGGCGGACGTCGAGAAACACGTACTAATCCCCGCGCTTCGTCCCGCAGCTATCATGCTCTCAACCCTGCCCGCTAAGGGACGCGGCAAGCTTGAGCGCCACGCGGGGCAGGGCCGGTGCCCGGCTTGAGGCAGACGCGCTCCGTTCGTGCGTTTGTCGCGAGGTAGCTCCCTCATTGAGCCGGGGCAGGTGTGCGAGGCTGTGCGCCTCTAGCAATAGAACGCACGGCAGCCCGTCGCGGAGCGGCGCCCCAACTCATATCCGAGTTGGCAAAGCGCAGCCGCTGATGGTCCCGCGAACGACGATGCCCGGCTCCGAGAGCCGGGTGGGACCTGAGGCACGCTCCGCGTATGTGTCCGCGCCCTCGACCTGCTGAAAGTCCACTGCCGCGGGTGCCGAAAGGCTGCCGGCTAGAAAATCGGAAGGCGGCCGTTCGGCGCCCGCGCTCCCTCGCTCTTTGAAACCCTCGGGCTTCACATGCCGCGAGACCGCAAACGCTTGTCCAAACCGGTAGAAAAAGCCGCAGACGCTTGACATCGAGGCCCCCCATCCCCGACGGATAGGCCCGACGATTTGGCCCCCGAGCTTCCAGGCCGGGTGCCCACGAGGCCCAATTCCGAAAGCGATGCGATGACGAGCGTCAACGAGATCCGCCGAGCGTTCCTCGACTACTTCAAGAGAGCGGGCCACGAGGTCGTGCCGTCGTCCCCGCTCGTGCCGCGCAACGACCCGACTTTGATGTTCACCAACGCCGGCATGGTGCAGTTCAAGAACGTGTTCACCGGCCAGGAGACGCGGCCCTACAACACGGCGGCGTCGTCGCAGAAGTGCGTGCGCGCCGGCGGCAAGCACAACGACCTCGACAACGTCGGCTACACCGCGCGCCACCACACCTTCTTTGAGATGCTGGGCAACTTCTCGTTCGGCGACTACTTCAAGGAGCGCGCGATCGAGCTGGCGTGGAACCTGCTCACCAAGGATTTCGCCCTCGACAAGAAGCGCTTCGTCATCACCGTCTATCACGACGACGAGGACGCCTTCCGCATCTGGAAGAAGCTCACGGGCTTCGGCTCCGAAAAGATCCTGCGCATCGCGACCGCCGACAACTTCTGGCAGATGGGCGACACGGGGCCGTGCGGGCCGTGCTCGGAGATCTTCTACGACCACGGCGACAAGATCGCCGGCGGACCACCGGGTTCGGCCGACGCCGACGGTGACCGCTTCGTCGAGATCTGGAACCTCGTGTTCATGCAGTACGAGCAGCTCCGCCCCGGCGAGCGCATCAACCTGCCCAAGCAGTCGGTCGACACCGGCATGGGGCTGGAACGCCTCGCCGCGGTGCTGCAGGGCACGCACGACAACTACGAGATCGACCTGTTCAAGGCGCTGATCGCTGCGTCGGTAGCAGCGACGGGCGTTCCGGCGAAGGGCGAGCACAAGGCCTCGCACCGCGTCATCGCCGACCACCTGCGTGCCTCCAGCTTCCTCATCGCCGACGGCGTGCTGCCGTCGAACGAAGGGCGCGGCTACGTGCTCCGCCGCATCATGCGCCGCGCCATGCGCCACGTGCACCTGCTCGGCGCGGCCGAGCCGCTGATGTACCGGCTGGTGCCGGCGCTGGTGCACGAGATGGGCGACACCTATCACGAGCTCGGGCGCGCGCAGCCGCTCATCACCGAGACGCTGCATCTGGAGGAGAAGCGCTTCAAGAAGACCCTGGAGAAAGGCTTGGGGCTGCTCGAGGACGCGACCGGCGAACTCAAGAAGGGCGCGGTGCTGTCGGGCGACACCGCGTTCAAGCTCTACGACACCTACGGCTTCCCGCTCGACCTCACCGAGGACGCGCTGCGCCCGCGCGGCATTAGCGTCGATACCAAAGCGTTCGACGCCGCGATGGAGCGGCAGAAGGCGGAGGCGCGCAAGGCGTGGAAGGGCTCGGGCGAGGCCGCGACCGAGACGATCTGGTTCCAGCTCAAGGAGAAGGACGGCGCCACCGAGTTCCTCGGCTACGACACCGAGGCGGCGGCCGGCGTCATCGCGAGCCTCGTCAAGGACGGCAAGGAGGTGAAAAGCCTCAAAGCCGGCGAGGAGGCGGCGATCGTCGTCAACCAGACGCCGTTCTACGGCGAGTCCGGCGGCCAGGTGGGCGATGAGGGCGTCATCCGCGGCAAAGGCGAAGCGTTGTTCTGCGTCACCGACACGCTGAAGAAGGCGGGCGGCCTGATCGTGCACGTGGGCAAGGTCGAGAAGGGTTCTTTCAAGCCGGGCGACGCCGTCGATCTCGAGGTTGAGCGTCGGCGCCGCTCAGCGACGCGCGCCAACCACTCGGCGACGCACCTTTTGCACGAGGCGCTGCGTCAAGTGCTGGGTCCGCATGTCGCGCAGAAGGGCTCGCTCGTCGCGCCCGACCGGCTGCGCTTCGATTTCTCGCACACCAAGCCGATGACGGCGGACGAGATCGCGGCGGTGGAAGCGCGCGCCAACGCCATCGTGCTGCAGAACTCAGCGGTCGAGACGCACCTCATGGCGCTCGAGGACGCGATGCAGTCGGGCGCCATGGCGCTGTTCGGCGAGAAGTACGGCGACGAGGTGCGCGTCGTGTCGATGGGCGAAAATCCGGATGCGGGCTCTGCGGGTCGGAGCAACAAGGCTTGGTCGGTTGAGCTGTGTGGCGGCACGCATGTCAAGCGCACCGGCGACATCGGGCTGGTGAAGATCGTAGCCGAGAGCGCGAACGCGTCGGGCGTGCGCCGCGTGGAGGCGCTGACCGCGGATGCCGCGCGCGATTATCTCGCCGAGCAGGAGGGGCGCCTGCGCGAGGCGGCAGCCCTGCTGCACGTGCGCCCCGAGGACGTCGTGGCCCGCGTGAAGGCGCTGGTCGATGAGAGGAAGCAGCTCGAGCGCCAGCTCGGCGACGCCAAGAAGCAGTTAGCGCTCGGCGGCGGCGGCAGCAAGGATGCCGGCCCGGCGATCATCGAGGTGGGGGGCCGCAAGTTTCTCAAGCTGTCTGTGTCCGGCGTCGAGATGAAGGATCTCAAGGCCATGGCGGATGACGGCCGCGCCAAGATCGGCTCCGGCATCGTCGCCATCGCCAACAACTCGGCGGACGGGAAGCTCGGCATCGTCGTCGCCGTGACCACGGATCTTGCCGACAAGGTAAGCGCCGTCGATCTCGTGCGTGTGGGCTCCGAGGCGGCGGGCGGCAAGGGCGGCGGCGGCCGTCCCGACATGGCGCAGGCGGGCGGCCCCGACGGCTCGCGCGCGGATGCCGCGCTCGCTGCCATCGAGGCGCAGCTCGGCGCCGCCGCTTAATCACCGCGGTCGAACGCTCCACACGAGCTTTGCATTGCGCACACGGTGCCTCATGATGGCCGCGCATCTGTTATTGTATTGCTTGCGGCGTCGGCGCCCGCGCCGCGCCTGCGAAGATTCCCCCCAACGAAAAGGATTGGGATGACGGCAGGCCCCGACTTCGAAATCTATAGCGACGTCATAATCGTGCTCGCGACCGCGGCCGTGCTCGTCCCGCTCGGGCAGCGCTTCAAGCTGAGCCCGATCCTCGGCTTCCTTATTGCGGGAGCGGTGCTGGGGCCGCACGGTCTCGGCGCGCTGAAGGGCTATGTCCCGGTTCTGCATTGGGTCACCATCTCTGAAGAGAAGGGCCTCGGCGCCATCGCCGAGCTGGGGGTCGTCTTCCTTCTGTTCATCATCGGGCTCGAGCTGTCGTTCAAGCGGCTCGTCACCATGCGGCGGCTGGTGTTTGGGCTGGGCACGCTGCAGGTGGCGATCTCGGCCGCCATCATCGGACTGATCGCGAGCTTTTGTGGCGCGCGGGCCGGCGCCTCGGTTCTGATCGGTCTGAGCCTTGCGCTGTCCTCGACCGCCGTCGTCATCGAGGTGCTGTCGCGCCAGAACCGGCTGAGCACCACGACGGGCCGCACGAGCTTCGCCGTCCTGCTCCTGCAGGACTTGGCCGTCGTGCCGCTGTTGTTCCTGGTCACCATCCTCGGGCCCGAAAACCAGGGCTCGCTGCTCGGCGGCCTGTTGCAGGCCTTCGCCCAGGCCGTACTCGTGATCGCGGCCATCGTGATCGTCGGCACCGCCATTCTGCGTCCCCTGTTCCGGCTCGTGGCCTCGGCCGAGAGCACCGAGCTGTTCGTCGCCGCCGCGTTGCTCGTCGCCGTCGGCAGCGGGCTCGCGACCGCGGCCGCGGGACTGTCCATGGCGCTCGGTGCCTTCGTCGCGGGGCTCTTGCTGTCGGAGACCGAGTATCACCGCGCCATCGAGGCGACGATCGATCCCTTCAAGGGGCTGCTGCTGGGCGTGTTCTTCTTCTCCGTCGGCATGAGCCTCGATCTCGCGCTCCTCATTGCCAACCCGCTGACCATCCTCGCCGGCATCGTCGGTCTCATCGTCATCAAGGCCGGCGTGCTCGTGGGTCTCCTCCGTCTCTTCCGCGTGCCGTGGCCGCCGACGGTCACGACCTCGCTGCTGCTGGCACCGGGCGGCGAGTTCGCCTTCATCGTCATTGGGCTAGCGGTGGCAAAGCACGTCGTCGCGGACGACACCGGTGCCATCGTGCTGGCGATCACCTCGTTCTCCATGGCGAGCATTCCCGTTCTCGACCACCTCGGCCGCCGCATCGCCAGCAAGCTCTCCGCCAAGCAGGAACCGAACCCCATTCTCACGCTCACGCCGCCGCAGGAGCACGTCGACGCCATCATCGTCGGCTGCGGCCGCGTCGGCAGGCTCGTCTCGGAGATGCTGACCGAGCACAAGGTCAAGCACATCATCGTCGAGACCGATGCCGGCGTGGCGACGCGCTGCCGCGGCGAAGGGCTGCCGGTTTATTTCGGCGACGCCAAGAGCCCGCCGTTCCTGAAGGCGTGCGGCATCGCCGACGCCAAGGGCATCATCATTACCGTGAACAAGCCGATGGTCGCCGACGAGATCGTGAAAAGTGCACGCGAGTTGCGCGGCGACATCGTGATCGTGGCGCGCGCGGGCGACGAGAAGCACGCCCGCAAGCTCTATAAGCTCGGTGTGACGGATGCGGTGCCCGAGACCATCGAGGCGAGCCTGCAGTTGAGCGAGGCGGCGCTCGTCGGGCTCGGGGTGCCGACGGGTCCGGTGATCGCCTCGATCCACGAGAAGCGCGACGAGTTCCGCGAGGCGCTGCAGGGCGCCGCCGGCCGGCCGACGCGGGGTCTGCGCGCGAGCCAGATGAAGAAAATCAAATAGCGGTCACGGTTAATCGGCGCCCTGTTTTGCCTTGGCGCTCGATTAATGCCGCTTTTGCTTGAAACGGTGGGGCAGCAGGGGATTGCTTCAGGGCCGGCTGCGGCCCAATCCAAGGAACAACGCGATGCCTTCCGCCTTCGCGACTGCCGGCAGCCGCGCGCTGCGCGCCGGCCTCGCCGTATGTGCCGCGGTGCTCGCCGTCGCCGCAACCTCGCCGGCGCGCGCCGCCAACGTTGAAGCTGGCGTGCTGACCTGCAAAGTCGGTGGCGGCGTCGGCTTCGTGTTCGGATCGACGAAAGATCTCGACTGCGTCTTCGAAGGCATCAACGGCGGAAAAGATCGCTACGTCGGCTCGATCGACAAGTACGGAATCGACCTCGGCTTCACCGGCGCCTCGCTGATCGTGTGGACCGTGTTGGCGCCCTCGGCCGAGATCGGCACTGGTGTGTTGGCAGGCAACTACGGCGGCGTCTCCGCCGAGGCCACCGTGGGCCTGGGTCTTGGCGCCAACGCGCTGATCGGCGGCTTGGAGAGCTCGATCGGGCTGCAGCCGTTGAGCGTGCAGGGCCAGCAGGGGCTCAACATCGCGGTCGGCATTTCCGCGCTGCAGCTGCGCTTCGACGGAAGCTACTGACGCTCTCCGCGCGCCGACGGCTCAAGCAGCCTTCACCATCGCCGCCTTGAGATTGTGATCGACCTTGTCGAGGAAGCCCGTCGTTGACAGCCACTTCTGGCGGTCGCCGACGAGCAGCGCGAGGTCCTTGGTCATGAAGCCGGCTTCGACCGTGTCGACGCAGGTGCGCTCGAGCGTCGCGGCAAAGCGCGCGAGCTCGGCATTGCCGTCGAGCTTGGCGCGGTGGGCGAGGCCGCGCGTCCACGCGAAAATCGAGGCAATCGCGTTGGTCGACGTCTCCTTGCCCTTCTGGTGCTCGCGGTAGTGGCGCGTCACCGTGCCGTGCGCCGCCTCGGCCTCGACCGTGCGGCCGTCGGGCGTCATCAGCACGCTCGTCATCAAGCCGAGCGAGCCGAAGCCTTGCGCGACCGTGTCTGATTGCACGTCACCGTCGTAGTTCTTGAGCGCCCAGACATAGCCGCCGGACCACTTGAGAGAGGAAGCGACCATGTCGTCGATGAGGCGGTGCTCATAGGTGAGCTTGCGCTTCTCGAATTCGGGCCGGAACTCCTTGTCGAACACCTCCTGAAACAGGTCCTTGAAGCGGCCGTCGTAGACTTTGAGGATGGTGTTCTTGGTGGAAAGGTAGACGGGATAATTGCGGTTGAGCGCATAGTTGAAGGTGGCGCGTGCGAACTCGCGGATGGAGTCGTCGAGATTGTACATCGCGAGCGCAATACCGCTCGATGGCGACTTGAACACCTCCCGCTCGACCACCTTCCCGTCGTCACCCGTGAACTTGAGGGTGAGGACGCCCTTGCCCGGGAACTTGAAGTCGGTGGCGCGGTATTGGTCGCCGTAGGCGTGGCGGCCGATGACGATGGGCTCGGTCCAGCCGGGCACCAGGCGCGGCACGTTGCGGCAGATGATCGGCTCGCGGAAAATGACGCCGCCGAGGATGTTGCGGATGGTGCCGTTGGGGCTCTTCCACATCTCCTTCAGGTTGAATTCTTTGACGCGCGCCTCATCCGGCGTGATGGTCGCGCACTTGACGCCGACGCCGTGCTGCTTGATGGCGTTGGCCGCGTCGATGGTCACTTGGTCGCCGGTCCTGTCGCGGTTCTCGATCGACAGGTCGTAGTAGGCGAGCGGCACGTCGAGGTAAGGGTGGATGAACTTGTCCTTGATCAGCTTCCAGATGATGCGGGTCATCTCATCGCCGTCGAGCTCGACGACGGTGCCGGTCACCTTGATCTTCTGCATTGAAGGGCCTCGGGCTCAGGGGCAGGAACGGATCTTGGCGCAACAATATCCGTCACGCTGCACCGCAACAAGAGTGATGCGATGAGTGCCGGGCCCGCCATCGAGATCGCCACCGACGCGCACGATCGCCGTGTCCCGCGCCTGGCCGGCAGCGAGACCGCGGTCGCCGAAGTCGTGCAGGCCTGCCACGAGCTGACGATCGATCAGGGTCTCGCCCGCGTTGCCATCTCGGGTCTCGACCGCACCACGCTCGAGCCCGTGCTCACCTACTGCGCCGAGGAGCGCTGCGTCGCCGATGCGGCCAGCTGTCCCGGCTGCCGCCGCCGCTCGGAGGTCGATGGGTTAGCCACCCTCGATCAGTTCATCGGCCGCCACCGCGAGATCGTCGTCGGTGACGGCGCCGTGCGCCTCACCGGCTCGGGGGAGGGTACGCTCCACGTCGAGAGCGTCGAAGCGCTCGCCAAGACCTGGTCGGGGCAGAAATACTGGTATTGGGCGCGCCGCGTCCTGCGCAAGCTGCGCCACGGCATCCGCCGGGCGCATCTGCAAGGCGGCGCCTTCGCAGGCGAGGGTGAGACGCCGGCGATCCTGCTGATGGAGCCGCAGCTCGCCGACAACGTCGGCATGGTCGCGCGCGCCATGGCCAACTTCGGGCTCGATGGCCTGCGCCTCATCGCCCCGCGAGACGGCTGGCCCAACGAGAAGGCGCGCATCGCGGCGTCGGGCGCCAACTTCGTCATCGACGACGCCGTGGCTTATCGCTCGCTGCCCGAGGCGATCGGCAATCTCAATTGGCTCGCGGCCACCACCGCGCGTCAGCGCGATCTGCGCAAGCCCGTGATGACGCCGGTCGAGGCGGTCGCCGAGATGCGCACGCGGATCGCGCGCGGCGAGCGCTGCGGGGTGCTGTTCGGGCGCGAGCGCAACGGACTGGAGACCGGCGAGGTCGCCAACGCGGATGCACTCGTCATGATCCCGGTCAACGCGCGCTTTGCCTCGCTCAACCTGGCGCAGGCCGTGCTCATCCTCGGCTACGAATGGATGAAGGTTAGCGAAGGCCAGAGCCTCGGCCGCGTGACCACCTACGAGACACCGTTGTCGGCTGGTCTCAACCTTGGTGAATCCCGGCTTGCGACCAAGGACGAGCTCGCCGGGTTCTTCGGCCATCTGGAGGGCGAGCTGGAGCGCCTGGGCTTCTTCAACCCGCCGCACCGGCGCGCTACGGTTGTGGACAATGTACGCACGATGTTCTCGCGCATGGGTGCAACAGAACAAGAAGTCCGCACCTTGCGTGGTATTGTTGCCACGCTCGCCAAAGGCAAGGGTCCGGGTCGCAAGCCGCCGGAATAGAACCGCCATCTTATGGCCAATTTTTCGGCTGAGCGATGCCGGTTCCAAGGGGGCCATTTTTCTGCATGGTCGTCACGCATGATCGTGCGCGCGAAGCAACAGCAGCAACATAACGCAAGCATAATTCGGGAGACGCGGAACATGAGAAGGGCGGGGACGAGTTTGGCTTGCGCGGCCTTTATGGCCGGCATTTTTGCGGTGGGGCCCGCCAGTGCGCAGGATTTGAGCGAGAAGGCCACGCGCGCGTTCATGGAGTATGCTTGGTCGCTCACGCCGGAGGCTTTCACCAAGCCCAACGGCGAGACGATCCAGATCGACAAGAAGAAGAGAGACGCGGTGATGATCCCGCTCGACGTGGCGCGCGATGTGATCCGTGCAGGCCGGCTGTCGGCGCACGCACAGGTGTGCGAGCTCACGCAGGAGCAGACCGACAACCACAACTCGCTGATGCGGCGCGAGACCATGTCCAAGAAGTGGACCCCGCAGCAACTCGTCTACATCAACCAGCTCCATCTTACGGTCGTCATGATGCTGACGGGGCGCGTCAAGCTCGTCGAGAAGGGTGACGACAAAGGGGGCGACAAGGACGTCGTCATCGAAGAGGGCAACAAGCAGGCGGCGACGTGCTCGGCCGAGCAGAAGCAGAAGGTCAAGGAGCTGATAACGGCCTACGTCAAGACGGGCCCCGCCGCTTCGACCCCCGCGGCTGCCCCGGCTTCGACCGACCAGCCTGCGGCCGCGCCCCCGCCGGCAACGACGGCAAGCCCGGCCGCACCGGCCCCGGCGGCAACGGCGGCCCAGAAGGCGCCCCCTCCGGCCGCCCAGAAATGACGGGCCCGCAAGCCTCAAGTTGACGCCGGGCTCCTGCACCGGTATCTACCGCTTCGCAACGCGGGCCATGTGAGTGGCCCGCGTTTGCTTCGCGCACCTGTGGCGACGCCTTTCGATGGCTTCGCCTGTCGGTTTTTCGGGTCACCGAAGGACAGAGGAGGGGGCGCTCCACGCAGCAATTTAAACCGTTGGAGTGCTGTTAATGACCAAGCGCATCCGCGCCAAGCACAAGATCGACCGCCGTCTCGGCGAGAACATCTGGGGCCGGCCCAAGAGCCCGCTCAACCGGCGCGAGTCCCGTCCCGGCCAGCACGGTGAGCGCCGCATGCAGAAGCTGTCCGACTACGGCCAGCAGCTGAAGGCCAAGCAGAAGCTCAAGGGCTACTACGGCAACATCACCGAGCGCCAGTTCCACCGCATTTACGTCGAGGCCGCGCGCCTCAAGGGCTCGACGTCTGAGCACGTGATCGGCCTGCTCGAGCGCCGCCTCGACGCCGTCGTCTATCGCGCCAAGTTCGTGCCCACCGTGTTTGCCGCGCGCCAGTTCGTCAGCCACGGCCACGTGACCGTCAACGGCCGGCGCGTGACCATCCCGAGCTACCGCGTCAAGGTCGGCGATGTGATCGAGGTCAAGGAGAAGGCGCGCGAGCTTCCGCTGGTGCTCGAGGCGATCAAGAGCCCCGAGCGCGACGTGCCCGACTACGTCGAGGCCGACCACAACAAGATGTCGGCGAAGTTCGTCCGCATCCCGGCCCTGTCGGACGTGCCCTATCCGGTGCACATGGAGCCGAACCTGGTGGTCGAGTTCTACTCACGGTAAACGACTGCAAAAAACAACCGAGCGGCGCCCATCGTGGCGCCGCTTCGCGTTTGCCGCCGCGTCACGCCGGCTTGTGGCGGCGTGCGGGGTTGGTCGGCAGCGTCACGATCTCGCCTATGGGCGGACCAACCGCCGGCTCGCCGGCCGGTGCAGCAAGCCGCGGCGGCACGGTGTTGGCCCAGCCGTAGGCGAGCATGGTGATGAGCGCGGAGGCGGCGAAGAAGTACACGCCCGGCATCACGATCGCTTCGGTGTAGCCCGACGAGTTGACGTAGAAGATCATCAGCGCCAGCACCATCACGTCCGTCATCGAGTAGCGCCCGAGCCATTCCATGGTGGAGAAGGAGCGGCGCCGGAACTCGGGCGACAGGTCGGGCGAGGTGACGAGCGTCAGCAGGTAGAACAGCTTCAGGAACGGGAAGAAGATCGAGACCGCGAACACCACCGCGCACAGGAAGTACTCGTTGCTCTCGTAGAGCGCGAGGATGATGGTCGCGATCGAGTGCTCGTTGGTCCACACGTAGACGGTGGTAAAGCGGATCACGGGCAGGATGATGCCGAGCGCGAAGAACACAGTTGCCAGGATGATGAGGAAGCTCAGGAGGAAGTTGCGCATCGCCGACAGCCGCTTGGGCGTGTCGTGCTCCGCGAGCGGTCCTCCCGCCGCCGCCATGTCCGTCTTGAGCCAGGCGTACGATAGGATCATCAGCGCCACGGCCGCGGTGAACAGATACACGGCGGGCAGGCTGGCGGCGTCGTAGATGCCTTGGCTTTTGAGAAAGAAGATCGTCAGCGCCAGCACCAGCACGTCGTGCATGGACCATTTGCCGATCCACTCGATGGCCTTGAGGCGCTTGGCATGCCGGCGCAGCTCGGCGGCGGGCAGCGTCGAGACGAGAAGCAGGTAGCCGAGCTTCACGATCGGCAGCAGGATCGAGAACACGAGCACGACGAGGCCGAGGAACGTCTGGCCGTCGCGCAGCAGCACCTCGACGGTGGAGATGAGCGAATATTCGCTGGTCCAGAAGATGAACTTGGTGAGCCGCAGGATCGGCAGGCTGATGCCGAGCGCCAGGCACACGGCGGCCCCGAGGATGGCGAGGCTCAACAGGAAACGCCGGCCACCCAGCCGCATCATTTGCCCAGTCCCGATGCCGGGAACCCAAGCGGCCCGGCGAGGCGTTCAGTCAAGGGTGCGGCGGCGGCAAAACTAGGGCCGCCGGGCTCTGCCCCTTAAGCCAGCGCCTTCGACTTGTCGTAGGCGATGCCCTTGTCGTCGAGGAGCTGCTGCAGCTCGCCGGCCTGCGCCATCTCGCGCACGATGTCGCAGCCGCCGACGAACTCGCCCTTGACGTAGAGCTGCGGGATCGTCGGCCAGTTGGAGAAGGCCTTGATGCCGTCGCGGATGCCCATGTCGTCGAGCACGTTGACGTCCTTGTAGGCGACGCCGAGCAACCCGAGGATGTGGGCAACCTGGGCGGAGAATCCGCACTGCGGCATCGCCTTTTGCCCCTTCATGAAGAGCACGACGTCATTGCCGGCAATCGTCTTGCGGATCCAGTCCTGCACGTCCTGCTGCGGGGTGGTCATCGGCGGTCCTTCTCTGGTCCTTGTGCGCGGCTGGCCTTTAGACCGTCCCGCGCCGGGCTTCAACCGTGAATGTGTGGGGACTGCGTCCCGAAATCAATCGTCACCCCTTCGGGTGCCGTGGCTCACGGCGAAGCCGTGGTCAAGGCGAGCGCGTGCAGGGCGCCGCCCATGCGCCCGCCGAGGGCCTCATAGACCATCTGGTGCTGCTGCACGCGCGTCTTGCCCTTGAAGGCGGCGCTGACCACGTGGGCAGCGTAATGGTCGCCGTCGCCGGCCAGGTCGCGGATCTCGACGCGGGCGTCGGGGAGCTTGGCCTTGATGAGCCGCTCAATCTCGCCGGCGTCCATGGCCATGGGGGTCTCCTTTGAAGCCGCGCACCAACGCTGCCAGCGCGCCCCCGACTCGTCAAGGAACGGGAATTCCGGGGCTTTATCCGCCCATATAAGCCGGCAGCCAGGCCTCGTGCGCGCGGCGCAGATCCTCGAGCGGCAGCGTCGGCTCGCCCTTCAAGGCAATCGCATCGCCACCCGTCCGCGCCACGATGCGCGACGGCAGCGCCAAGAGCCGCGCGCGCTCCAAGACCTCCTCGGCCTGCATCGCATCGACGCTGACGACGTAGCGTCCTTGGTCCTCGCCAAACCACATGGCGTACGTCGGCAGCTTGCCCTCGTAGGCGAACAGCTCCACGCCCATGCCGCCGCCGAGCGCCATCTCCGCGATGGCGACGATGAGCCCGCCGTCCGAGACGTCGTGCACGGCGGAGACCTTCTTTTCGCGGATCAGTGCGCGGACCAGGCGCCCCGCCTTGATCTCGTCGGCGAGATCGACGGGCGGCGGCGCGCCCTCGAGCTTGCCGGTCACGGCCTCCTGATACAGCGACTGCCCGAGGTGCCCGCTCTCGCGGCCGATGACGATCAACAGCTCGCCGCCGCGCTTCAGCTTGATGTCGGCCATGCGCGAGACGTCCGGAATGAGCCCGACGCCGCCGATCGCGGGCGTGGGCGGGATGCCGATGCCGTTGGTTTCGTTGTAAAGCGACACGTTGCCCGACACGACGGGGTAGTCGAGCACGCGGCAGGCCTCCCCCATGCCGCGGATGGCGCCGATGAGCTGGCCCATCACCTCGGGCCGCTCCGGGTTGGCGAAGTTCAAATTGTCGGTGATGGCGATCGGGTCGGCGCCGACGGCCGTGAGGTTGCGCCAGGTCTCTACCACCGCTTGCTTCGTCCCCATGACGGGATCGGCCGCGACGTAGCGGGGCGTCACGTCGCAAGCGACCGCGATGCCGCGCTCGGTGCCGTGGATACGCACGACCGCCGCGTCGCCGCCCGGGCGCTGCACGGTGTCGCCCATGACCATGTGATCGTACTGCTCCCAGATCCAGCGGCGCGAGCACAGCGCCGGCCCGCCCATCAGGCTCTTCAGCGTCTCGAGAATGGCGTTGGGCGCCGGCACCCACTCAGGGAGGATCAGCTTCGGCGGCGCGACGGGGAACCACGGGCGTTGGTAGAGCGGCGCGGAGTTCGCAAGCGTCGTGACGGGGATGTCGGCCTCGGCGCGGCCCTTGTGGCGCACGATCATGCGGCCGGTATCTGTCGTCTGGCCGATGACCGCGAAGTCGAGGCCCCATTTCGTGAAGATCGCCTCCGCCTCGGCTTCGGCGCCGGGCTTTAAGACCATGAGCATGCGCTCCTGGCTTTCCGACAGCATCATCTCGTAGGCGGTCATGCCCTCTTCGCGCTGGGGCACGCGGTCGAGATCTAGGGTGATGCCGACGCCACCCTTGTCCGCCATCTCACAGGACGAAGAGGTCAGCCCGGCCGCGCCCATGTCCTGGATGGCGATGATGACGTCCTTCTCCATCAGCTCCAGGCACGCTTCGATCAGCAGCTTTTCGGTGAACGGGTCGCCGACCTGCACGGTCGGGCGCTTCTCCTCGGATTTGTCGTCGAACTCGGCCGACGCCATGGTGGCGCCGTGGATGCCGTCGCGCCCGGTCTTGGAGCCGACGTAGACCACGGGCAGTCCCACGCCCTTCGCCGCCGAGTAGAAGATCTTGTCGGCGCGCGCGAGCCCCACGCACATGGCGTTGACCAGGATGTTGTTGTTGTAGCCCTTGTCGAAGTTGAGCTCCCCGCCCACCGTCGGCACGCCGACGCAATTGCCGTAGCCGCCGATGCCGGAGACGACGCCCGCCACGAGGTGCCGCGTCTTGGGGTGGTCGGGCGCGCCGAAGCGCAGCGCATTGAGGTTGGCGATGGGCCGCGCGCCCATGGTGAACACGTCGCGCATGATTCCACCGACCCCGGTCGCCGCACCCTGGTAAGGCTCGATGTAGCTCGGGTGGTTGTGGCTCTCCATCTTGAACACGCAGGCCCAGCCGTCGCCCACGTCGACGACGCCCGCGTTCTCGCCCGGCCCCTGGATGACCAGCGGCCCGCTCGTCGGCAGCGTTTTGAGCCAGTAGCGCGAGGACTTATAGGAGCAGTGCTCACTCCACATGACCGAGAAGATGCCGAGCTCCGTCAGGCTCGGCTCGCGCCCGAGGATCTTCAGCAGGCGCGCGTATTCCTCGGCGGTCAGCCCATGCTCGGCGACGATCTCGGGCGTGATGGCGGATGTCGTCTCGGTCGTGGCGTCCATGCGCAAAAGCTCAGGTCCCCCGGGGAAGAGACTGCGCTTATAGCGGCCTGCTGCGAGCTTGTCGCCTTGCTCAGACGGCGCGCTGGCGGTGGTCTGCGAGCCCGCCATCCGCGCGCTCCAGGTCATTGACGAAGCGCAGAAATTTGCGCCGGCGGGCTGCTCGTGGAGGATGCGCAGCAGGTGGGACGGTGGAGCATAATCCACAGCGCTCCCGATTCCTTGCCCGGCCGTCAGCGCCACGCCTCCATCTCGCCGGCGTCGTGCTTCTTGTGCAGGCAACGCTAACGGCGCGGGTCTTTGTCGAACACGGTCTGTAGCGTTGCGACACGGCCTGCAGCGACGGCACGAAGCGGCGTCGGCGCGCATGCGACAGATCCGTGGCTTGATAGTCGTAGGCGGCACTTGGCAATTGCATCTCCTGCCAGCCCTGCAACGGGACGCCGAGAGTTCTGCGAACTCCCACCCACAAGGGTGGGAAGAGGGCGGCGCCCGCGACAGTTGCGCGCTGTTATTCCAACATTGCTGCAATGCAACAATTTGAGTTTGTGCCGTGGAATCCGCCGCTTATGTTCCCGCTTCCGCCGGGCCAGTCCCCTTTGTCCAGCCCCGGCCCCACCTATCGTCATCAGAAGGAGCAGGAGCCATGTCCGCGATCGCCAAAAGCGCTGGCGTTGCCGCCGTGCTTGCTTTGTCCGTCCTCGCCGCAGCCGGGAATGCCGCTGCGCAATCGACCCCTGTCAGCTTCAGGGCCAGCCAGGGCGTGAGCCTTCACCTGGGCGCCAAGCACGCCGTCGGCTACTTCCTCACCGAGAGCGGGGTGTGCCAGCTGACCCTCGTCGTGGGCGACGAGATCAAGGGTGACGAGCTGCCCGCGACCGTCTCCGCGCGCTTCCGCGCCGCCGTCGAGGCCGGCAAGTCCGCGCGCTTCGACACGGGCTCGGGCACCGAGCTGCAGTTCACCTGCACGCCCGGCGCCGTCGCCATGACGGTGGAGCCGCTCAAGCAGGTCGCCTACGTCCCTCGCGTGCAGAAATAACGCTCGCGTCGGCGCACGAAATGAAAAGCGTGCCGGGCCCATTGCCCGGCACGCCTTTTTTTGTGCGGACGTAACTGCGAGCTAGGCCGCTTCGAGCGCGCTCAGCAGCGCGCTTTCGATCATGCGGCGGCCGTCGGCGCCGCCAAGCGCCAGCTCAAACAGCCGCTCCGGGTGCGGCATGAGGCCGACGACGCGGCCCGTCTCATTGCAGATGCCGGCGATGTTGCGCTGGGCGCCGTTGGGATTGGCTTCCGCGCTGGCCTCGCCAGCCTCGTCGCAGTAGCGGAAGACGATGCGGCCCTCGCGCTCGAGCGTGTCGAGCGTCTCCGCGTCGGCGAAGTAGTTGCCTTCCGCGTGCGCGATGGGCAGGCGGATCACCTGCTCCTTGCGGTAGCACTTGGTGAAGAAGGTCGTGTCGTTGTCGACGCGTAGCCACACGTCGCGGCAGATGAACTTTAGCGACGCGTTGCGCATCAAGACGCCCGGCAGCAGCCCGGACTCGCACAGCACCTGGAAGCCATTGCAGATGCCGAGCACGGGCGTGCCGGCTTTGGCTTTCGCGATCACGTCGCGCATGATGGGCGAGTGCGCAGCCATGGCGCCGCAGCGCAGGTAATCACCGTAGGAGAAGCCGCCCGGCAGCACGATGAGGTCGGACGCCGGCACGGAAGCGTCGCCGTGCCAGACCATTTTCACCGGGAAGCCGGTGACGCTTTCGAGCGCGACCTTGATGTCGCGGTCGCAGTTGGATCCGGGAAAGACGATGACGGAAGCGCGCAGCATGGATGTCCGCGGGTGCTCAGGTCGACACGATGAACTCAAGCATACTTAGGGCGTGATCTCGTAGGAATAGTTCTCGATCACGGTGTTGGCGAGCAGGTCCTTGCACATGCGCTCCACCGTCTCGCGCGCCGACGCTTCGCTCGCCGAGCCGAGCTTGACCTCGATGTACTTGCCCTGGCGCACATCCTCGACCCCGGCGATGCCGAGTGCGGTCAACGCGTGCTCGATCGCCTTGCCCTGCGGGTCGAGCACACCGGCCTTGAGCGTGATCCTGATGCGGGCTTTCATGAGCGCTCTCGCGAGGCAGTGGGCAATAGGCAGCGGCATCGAGCTACGTCAGCCCACGCCTTGCTGCCTATTGCCTATCTCAATTTGGCTTGCTGTTAGCGCCGGGGTTGGACGCAACGAGCACGGGTCCCGCGCCTTTTGCGGGGCGGTTGTTGGTGAACACGCCCAGGCGGCGCGCCACCTCCTGGTAGGCTTCGAGCAGGCCGCCCAGATCGCGCCGGAAGCGGTCCTTGTCCAGCTTGTCGGACGTTGCGATGTCCCACAGGCGGCAGCAGTCGGGGCTGATCTCGTCGGCCAGCACGATGCGCATCTGCTCGTTCTCCCACAGGCGCCCGAACTCCACCTTGAAGTCGACGAGGCGGATGCCGATGCCGAGGAACAGGCCGACGAGGAAGTCGTTGATGCGCAGCGCGAGCTGCATAATCTCGTCGATCTCCTGCGGCGTCGCCCAACCGAACGCGGTGATGTGCTCCTCCGACACCATCGGGTCGTTGAGCGCGTCGTCCTTGTAGTAGAACTCGATGATCGAGCGCGGGAGCTGCACGCCCTCCTCGAGACCGAGCCGCGTCGACAGCGAGCCCGCCGCCACGTTGCGCACTACGACCTCGAGTGGAACGATCTCGACCTCGCGGATGAGCTGCTCGCGCATGTTGAGGCGCTTTATGAAGTGCGTCGGCACGCCGATCTCGCCCAGCCGCAGGAAGACGTATTCCGAGATGCGGTTGTTGAGCACGCCCTTGCCCTCGATGAGCGCGTGCTTCTTGGCATTGAACGCGGTCGCATCGTCCTTGAAGTGCTGGATGAGCGTGCCCGGCTCCGGGCCCTCATAGAGCACCTTCGCCTTGCCCTCGTAGATGCGGCGACGCTTGTTCATTGAGCCTTTGTCCTTTGCCTTGAAACTGCTCGGGTGCGAGGAAAGAGACGACGCGGGAGACTAGAGCCAAGTTGCTGAAAATAAAACGTGTTCTTGTCTAAGTGCAGCGCCGCGGGAGGTCGGTTCACGTGGTCGGAGACGCAACGCGGACACTAGCCGAACCGGCCCCTCGAAACAATCTTAACGATGGCCCCCGTCGCAAGTGTCGCTAAGGGGCCGGGCGATATCATTGATCGGCGCCTTTGCACCGGCTATGGCTGGCCCGAAGCCTCTTTTCGCGGCCAGTAGATGCAACTTTACCGCCCGTTTCCGCGAGGCGCCGGCACACTCTGTAAAGTCCCCTAAGTGGACCCCAGTGGAGACCAGAATGACTACTTTCGATGACCGCGAGCAGGCGTACGAGAAGAAGTTCGCATTGGATCAGGACCTTAAGTTCCGAGCCGAGGCCCGCCGCAACAAGCTGCTGGCAGAATGGGCGGCGCAGAAGCTGGGAATCGGCGGCGACGGGCTGCAGGACTACGTGCGTGCGGTGCTAAAATCCGACATCGAGGAGAAGGGCGACCACGACGTTTTCCGCAAAATCCGCAAGGACTTCGACGCCGCCGGCGTCAAGATCCCCGACGCCGAGATCCGCAGCGTCATGGGCGAGTTCCTGGCCAAGGCCGTCAGCGACATCGAGGCCGGCGCCAAGAAGGCCTGACCCCGCCTAGCCGATCTGCTTCAGGAATCCGCCGAAGTGCAACACGCCGTCGGGCCACGGTCCGTGCCCGGACGCGGCGTTGACGTGTCCCGCCGCCCCGATCTCGATCAGGCCCGAGCCCCACGCAGCCGCGATTTCCCGCGACCGCTCGATGCGGGAGTAGGGGTCATCGGTGGAGGCCAGCAGCAGCGAGGGAAAGTTGAGCTTCTGCATCGGCAGCGGGCGAAAGCCGAAGCCGCCCGCGGGCCACGCATCGCGGATATCCGCTGGAAAGTCTTGCGGATTCTCAATGTCGGGAGCTGCAACTAGAAAGGCGCCGGACACCGCGCCCTTGGGGAGCTTCTCGGCTGCAAGCGCGACCGCATGCACGCCGAGGCTATGTGCGACCAGCACCGCGGGGCGGGCGCTCGCCGCCACCTCGCGGATGATGTTGCCGACCCATTTGTCCTTGTCGGGCCGATCCCAGTCCTCCTGCTCGACGCGGCGCGCGGTCTTGAGGTTGCGCTGCCACCGCGACTGCCAGTGATCGGGGCCCGAGCCGCTCCAGCCCGGCACCATCAGGATGTCGACGTCGGTCGTGCGCATCACACCTGGCCGGAAATGTACAATAGAATCATCTGCGTCCGTAGGAGGGAAGGGCGAACTCACTTTAGGTTCGGTCACGCAGGGGAAAACAGGGGCGGCATATGACCAGGGCGGGAATTATTCCCAATCCGTGGCGGCTTGCGGCGATCGCGGCGGCGCTTGCGCTCACCACGACATATGCCGCCGCCGACGGAATTCCAGGCGTCACGATGACGGACTCGCGGAACCTGACCGACTGGAGCGGGCTCTATGTCGGCGGCAAGCTCGGCGGCGCCTGGGGCAACGTCGACTGGTCGCAGGATGTCAACGTGTTCACGGCTGGCGGCGCGGTGGCTCCGAACTCCCCCGTGAACTTCAGTCCGAGCGGAATAGCGGGCGGCGTCATCGCCGGTGCCAATCTGCAGCTGGGGCAGTGGATTTTCGGCGCCGAGCTGTCGTTCTCGGGCACCGACCTTTCGCAGACGGTCACCAGCCCCTTCTTTCCCGCAACAGATACATTCTCGACGGAGCTCAATTGGCTGGGAACCGTCGAAGGGCGCATCGGCTATTCCTGGGACCGCGTGATGGTGTTCGGCAAGGGCGGCTGGGCGGGCTCCAATGCCAAGCTGAGCGTGGTCAGGAGCACCGGCGGCAGGGCCTCGACCGCCGAGTTCGTCGACGGCTGGACCATCGGCGGCGGCATCGACTACGCGGCCTGGAACAGCGTCATTATCGGTCTCGAGTACGACTACGTCAGCCTCAGCCTGACAGGTGCGGGCTCTTGCCCGCTCTGCAGCGCGGGTGTCGTGATTGGCAGCACCCCGGCCTCTGTCGCCGGCGACGCGACCTTCTCATCGGTGATGGTGCGCGCGAGCTACCTGTTCACGCCGGAGGACTGATCTCCCCGGGCGACCTCTGCGCGATCGGACCGTTGCGCCAATCGCGCAACAGCGTCGTCATCACGATGGCGATGACGAGCAGCGGCTGACCTCCCAGGATCAGCGGCACGCTGAGATAGGTCGGCAGCGCCTCGCTGCCGAGAGCGATCGGGGCAAGCATCGCGGCGATGAGAACGGGCGGCACTGCAGGCGCCGCAACGCCGGCCAAACGGCAGGATCGCACATACAGGAAAACGAACAGTCCCAGCAGCAGTGCGAGCGCGACGAGACGCGCCGGATGTCCCTGCTCGAGCCACTGCAACGAGTCGCCCGGCCAGTAGAGGTGTGCGAGCGCGCTCACCGGGACCACCACCCAGGGAAGGGTCGAATAGGCGAGCACCGTCGGCCAGAGACACGCCGGTGCGGTGTCGGCCGTCCGCCCTCCCGCCAGCAACACCGCCACCACGGCCACGACGGCGAGGACGGTGAATAGCTCGCCCGCCAGGACGGCCCCCTCGGGGACGATTCCCTGCCGCTGAAACTCGAAAAGCGTTGCTATCGTGCGCGGCAGGTCTGCCACCGTCGGCGCGGCGATGATTAGCCACGCGCCGCTGCCGAGGCCGCGAAAGCTGATCTGCCCCGCGAGCCAGCTGACGATGGTCGTGCCAGCCACCAGCGTGCCGATCGTTGGCAGGCTGAACAGCACACCCGGCTCGGCCACGAGCCCGGAGACGCCCTCGAGCCCGTTCGCCAGGCCCCCCGCCTGCAGCACGGCGGAGAACAGCGCGATGATGAACACGATGCGCGCCAGCTTAGCCGCGTTGCGCGGCTCGGCGTGTTCCCACTGGCGCAGGCTCGGCGCGAGCACCTTGACGAGCTGGGCCAGGATCAGGATGCCGTATAGCGGATAGATATCGAGCGCGAAGATCGAGGCGCGTGCGGCAGCACCGCCGGTGTGAAAGAGCTGCGAGGCTGCCTTCGGCTCGATACCGGAGAGGGGGATCAGCAGGCCGAGGCGATAGACGATGAGCGCGGCCAGCGTCAGCAGCAGCGCATCCACGAAGTCGGGCCGTCGCGGTTTCCCGTTCATCGTCGTCCCCCGGTCTGTTATCCCTTGCCGAAGACGCGCGCGAAGATCGTATCGACGTGCTTGAGGTGGTAGCCGAGGTCGAACATGGCCTCGAGCTCGGCTGGCTTAAGTTTCGCGGTCACCTGCGGATCGGCTTTCAGCTCGGCGAGGAAATCCTTGCCCTCGCGCCAGGTCTTCATGGCGTTGCGCTGCACGATCGCATAGGCATCCTCGCGCGAGACGCCGGCCTGCGTCAGTGCCAGCAGCACGCGCTGGGAATTATGCAGCCCGCCGAGCCTGTCGAGGTTTTTCTGCATTGCTTGCGGGTAGACGACGAGCTTCTCGACAATGCCGGCAAGACGCGCCAGCGCGAAGTCGAGCGTGACAGTGGCGTCGGGTCCGATCACGCGCTCGACGGAGGAGTGCGAAATGTCGCGCTCGTGCCAGAGCGCCACGTCCTCCAGGGCCGGCAGCGCGTAGGAGCGTACGACGCGGGCAAGCCCGGTGACATTCTCGCTCAGCACGGGGTTGCGCTTGTGCGGCATCGCGGAGGAGCCCTTCTGCCCCTCCGAGAAAAACTCTTCGGCCTCCAGCACCTCTGTGCGCTGCAGGTGGCGGATCTCGGTCGCCAGCCGCTCCGCCGATGAAGCGACGACGGCGAGCGTGGCGAAGTAGGCGGCGTGGCGGTCGCGCGGGATGACCTGCGTCGAGATCGGCTCGACCGCGAGCCCCATCTTCTCGGCCACGTAGGCTTCGACGCGCGGGTCGACGTTGGCGTAGGTGCCGACGGCGCCCGAGAGCGCGCACGTCGCAATCTCCGTGCGTGCGGCCACCATGCGCACGCGCGCGCGCGCAAACTCGGCGTAGGCGTAGGCGAATTTCAGCCCGAACGTGGTCGGCTCGGCGTGGATGCCGTGGCTGCGGCCGATGGTCGGCGTCGTTTTGTGCTCGAGCGCGCGCTTTTTCAGCGCCGCGAGCAGCCGGTCGAGGTCGGCGATGAGGATGTCGGCGGCGCGCTTGAGCTGCACGCTGAGACAGGTGTCGAGGATGTCGGAGGAGGTCAGCCCCTGGTGCACGAAGCGCGCCTCGGGGCCGATGATCTCGGCCAGGTGCGTCAGGAAGGCGATGACGTCGTGCTTGGTCTCCTGCTCGATGGCGTCGATGCGGGCGACGTCGAAGGTCGCTTTGCTGCCCTTATCCCAGATGGTCTTGGCGGCCGCCTCGGGGATCGTGCCGATCTTCGCCATGGCGGCGGCGGCGTGGGCCTCGATCTCGAACCAGATGCGAAAGCGCGTCTCTGGGGCCCAGAGCGACGCCATCTCGGGGCGGCTATAGCGCGGGATCATGACGCCTCTCGGGTCTCGTCGCGGATGTCGTTGCTTGCGCAGGGCCTAGCAGAGGCGGGCCCACCCTTCAATTCGATGGCGCCGGTTAGCCCCACCATTCACCTCCGAGGTGCAAAAAGCGTGCGGTAGGCCGGCGGCCCTGTCCAGAAGCCGGGTGTCGGCGCGGCCTCATAGACGCCGCGGCGACGGCGCGAGCCAGCACGTTGGCGGCTGCGGCCCCGAGCTCGGCAACGCCGTGGACCCGATCCTCGAGCGCGACCTCCCCGGTCGCGATGGCGAACACGACATCGCCGTCGAGCGGCGTGTGCACCGGGTAAATGGCGCGCGCGAGGCCCGTTTGCGCCATGATGGCGAGACGATGCGCCTCCCGCGTGGAGAGCCTGGCGTTGGTGGCAACGATGGCAATCGTCGTCGCCTCCTGGGGGCCACCTTTGAGGCGCGGCTCGAGCGCGCCGGCCGGCAGGGCACTCGGAAATCCGTGTCCCCCGAATTCTCCATCCACTTCGGACGGCGCGGCCCAGAAGTGGGCCGTATCCCCGATCGTGGGACTTCCGACTGGATTGACCGCCGCCAGCGCCCCAACCACAAGGCCGCGGTCGAGCGCCTGCGAGGCACTGCCGAGGCCGCCGCGCAGTCGCGCGGTGCTGGCGCCATAGCCTGCGCCGGCGCTGCCGAGGGCGAAGTCCACGCTTGCCGCCTCACAGGCCATTCGGCCCAATGCCTCGTAGGGCGGGCTCGGGCCCCAGGCCTTGTCGCCTCCGTTGAGGAGGTCGAACAGGACCGCCTGCGGCACCAGCGGCACCCGCGCCGAGCGGATGGGAAAGCCGATGCCGCGTTCGGCAAGCCAGCTCTGCACCCCGGTCGCTGCCGACAGCCCGAAGGCCGAGCCGCCCGCCAGCACGATGGCATGCACCTCGTCGACCGTACCGGCGAGGCCGACGGCATCGGTCTCGCGTGTGCCGGGACCACCGCCGCGAACGTCGGCCGCCGCGACGAGGGGCCGGTCGGCGAGCAGCACTGTCACGCCTGAGCAGAGCCGGTCGTCGTCGGCATTGCCCACGCGGATGCCGGCGACGTCGGTGATCAGGTTGCGATGGCCGGTCATGTGGTCTCCGAGAGCAGCGAGATGCTGACGCCCGGGCCGAGCCTAGACCACGGCAACCTTCCACCCGGTTGCGGGGCAGATTCGTCATACAACACATGGTCATCCAGCCACCGGCTTGTGGCGTTGCTGCAACGCACACAAATCGCCTTCGCGTCGCAACAATATATCCACACGCGAGCCCAGATGAGGCCACAATTGACTGGTTGATGGCGCACCTCGCGGCCGCCAAGACTGTGGACACATTGTCACGGCGGCGGATAAATCGAAGACGTAGTCTTGATTGTTTACTGGGGAAACGAAAAGTTACTTAGTTGTAGCCATCGGAGTCTTATAACGATGGCGGCGCGGGGGTATCCCGCGGCAAGAGGGACAACACGAGGAAACAAGAGGGCCGAAGCAAGTTATGCCGAACCAGATGCAAGGTGAGATTGCCGAGCTCAACACTGAGCTCGATCAAACCGACGACCCCCGAGAGGGCTACGCCAAGGTGCAGGCCAAGATCCGGAAGTTTCGTCAAGCGGGACAGAAAGTGCCGGACGACCTGGTCCTTATCGAGAAGCGGCTGATGCATGAGTGCATGCTGGCTTCCCAAGGTCGCGACTGAGCGACTAAGACCCGGGCAAGACCACCCGTTCTCGTCTTCCCGACAGGATTAACTTCAAGCCTTGCGGCTGCGACAGATGTCGGCGGCCGCTTGGCCGCGCGCCTCACCTGCGGGCGCGCCAGTCCCCATCCGACCACCAGACGATGTCGTAGCTGGGCAGCTCCGCGTTGCCCTTGTCGTCGAACGTCAACCGGCCCAGCACCGTGTTGAAACCGCGGGTCTGCAGCGCCTTGGCGACGGCCTCGCCCGCGGTCGACCCCGCGTCACTCGCGGCCTGCCGCCACGCTTCCATCGCCGCATAGGCCAGGATGAACGCGCCCGTCGGCTCGGCCCCGGGGAACGTCTGGCGCAGCGTCTCCGGCGCCAGCGACCGCGCCGGATCGTAGGGCAGCAGCGTGCCGGCCCCCGCAGTCTCTTCGCGCGCGATCTGGGCAAACTGCTCGCTCGCGATTGCATCGCTGCCGATGAATGCCGCCGTCAGTCCGGCCGAGCGCATCTGGCGCAGCAGCAGCCCCGCCTCGATGGGATAGCCCGCGAAATAGACGGCTTCCGTCTTGGCCGCCGCCATCTTGGCGATAAGCGGCCCGTACTCCTTTTGCGCTCCGGCGATGGCCGCGCTCAGGACATTGGTGCTGCCCGCGGCTCTCAGCGCTGCCGCCGCCTCGGCGGCGAGGCTCTTGGAGTAGAGGCTTCCCCCATAAACGATCGCCAGCGGCTTGCCGGCGAACGCGCGCGCGAGGTAAGCCGCGGCGAAAGCTGCCTGATGCCCGTCGCGGCCCGAGAGCCGGAACACCGTCGGGCCGGCGCGCGGCTCGGTGAGCGCCGGATGGCGCAGGCCCGGCGCGATAAACGGGATGCCGGCCTGCGCATAGATGCGGGCGGCGGCGATGGCAGCACTCGCGCACGGATGCCCGATCACGAGCGCGACGCGCCGCTCGATGAGCGAGCGGGCGGCATCCTCGGCGGGCTTGGCCGCGCAGCCGTCGTCGGCTTCCACGACCGCGATGCGATTCCCCGCGACGCCGCCGTCAGCGTTGAAGCGCCCCGCCGCGAGCTTCGCCGCGCGTACGATGTCGGCGCCCTCGCCCGCGAAGTCGCCGCGCGCCGGCACCGCGACGCCGACGACGATATCGGCCACCGCGGGGTGCGCGGCTGCGGCCGCGGCAAGGCATACCGAGAGGAGGGCACGCAGCCAGGCCATGCGGGCATCGACCTGCGCTTTAAGGGTCAGTCGTTCTGCACGTAGGTGACATGCCCGTCGGGCTGCTTCTTCCACGTGTACATGACGTAGGGGATGTGGGTCAGGTCGCCCTTCTTGTCGAAGGCGATGTCGCCGACAATGGTGTGGAAGACGACGCCCGAATGCATGTAGTCGGCGACGACCTTGGGGTCGAGCGAGTTGGCCCCCTCGATCGCCTGCTTCAAGACTTGCACGGTGGCGTAGCTGTAAAGCGTGTAGGCTTCCGGCTTGTAATTGCGGGCAAGGAATTTTTCGACGATGGGCTTGGTCTCGGCGCGCTTCTGCGGATCGGGCGCGAACGTCATCAGCACGCCCTCCGCGCCCGGCCCCGCGATGGCACCGAACTCGTCGCTGGCGATGCCGTCGCCCGACATGAACAGGGCGTTCACGCCCTGGTCGCGCATCTGGCGCAGGATGAGGCCGCCGGCCGTGTGCACGCCACCCCAGTAGAAGAGATCGGCGCCGGCGTTCTTCATCTTGGAGACGAGGGCGGAGAAATCCTTCTCGCCCGCGCCGACGCCTTCATAGAGCACCTCCGTGATGCCCAGATTGTTCATGGCCTTCTTGGTTTCGTCCGCGAGACCCTTGCCGTACGGCGTCTTGTCGTGCGCGATGGCGATCTTCTTGCCCTTGAAGTGCTCGGCGATGTAGGCGCCGGCGATGGCGCCCTGCTGGTCGTCGCGCCCGCAGGTGCGAAAGACGGTCGCCAGATTGCGCTCGGTCACCATCGGGTTCGTCGAGCCGGGCGTGATCATCAGCATGCCGTTCTCGGCGTACACCTCGGACGCCGGGATGGTGACGCCGGAGTTGAAATGCCCGAGGACGAAATGCACACCCTCGCCGAGGAAATTATTGGCGACGGAGACGCCCTGGCGCGGATCGCCGGCGTCGTCCCCAGCAACGACCTCGATCTGCTGGCCCTTGATGCCGCCCGCGGCATTGATGTCGGCGACCGCCTGCTCGGCGCCGTTCTTGAGCTGGATCCCGAAGGCGGCGTCCGAGCCCGTCGTCGGACCGCCGACACCGATTTTCAATTTGGGGGGCCCGTTGTCGCCGCATCCGGTGAGGCCGAGCACGGCCGCGAAAGCGATGGCTACCAATGACGCGCGTTTCATCCGATCCCTCGTGACGCAATCCGCGGCGCCGCGACGGCGTCCGCCCGAGCCTTCTAATGCGCTGAAATTTAGCCCACGCGCAAGCTAACCGCTTTTGGCGCGCCACCAGAGCGCTCCCACGGCCTCGTAGGCCCAAGGGTATTGCTCGACCATCTGGCGCGTGCGTGTGCGCCGGTAGCCGAGCGCGGCGGCGAGCAGCGCCACCGCGTAATCAATGAGAAAATTCGTTAGCGAAAGCAGCGGCTCGGCGAACAGCGCGTAATGCAGGAAGCGCACCGCGCACGCAAGCAGGAACGCCGCGCCGAAAATCTGCCACGGCGGCCGCCAGGTCGCGGCGATAGAGGCGCCGGTCGCACGGCCAGCCGCGCCGCCGGCGAGCACCGTGATGAGCAGGAAGATCCAGAGGCCGTTGTCGCCGGTTTCGTAGAAGGTCATTGGCTCTTCACCTCATGGCGCCCGCCTTCGAGGTAGGCAGCTCGCACCTCTGGGCTCGCCAGCAGCTCCTGTCCCGTGCCCGTCAGCGTGATGGCCCCGTTGACCATCACGTAGGCGCGGTGCGCGAGCCGCAGCGCGTGGAAGGCGTTCTGCTCGACGAGGAACACGGTGAGACCTTCGCGCGCGTTGAGGTCAGCGATGACATGGAAGATCTGCTTGACGATGAGCGGGGCGAGCCCGAGCGACGGCTCGTCGAGCAGGAGCAATTTCGGCCGGCTCATCAGCGCGCGCGCGATGGCGAGCATCTGCTGCTCGCCGCCCGACAGCGTGCCGCCGCGCTGGGAGAGGCGCTCCTTTAGGCGCGGGAAGATCGCGGCGACGCGCTCAAGCTCCTTGTCGAAATCGGCATGCCCCGCAAACTCGGCGCCGAGCCGCAGGTTCTCGGCAACGGTCATGCGCGAGAAGATGCGCCGACCTTCGGGCGCCTGCGCGAGCCCCAGCCGCGCGATCTGATGGGTGGGGAGCTGCGTGATGTCCTGCCCGTCGAACACGATGCGGCCCTGGCGCGCGCGCGGATTGCCGAAGATCGTCATCATGAGCGTGGACTTGCCGGCGCCGTTGGCACCGATGATGGTCACGATCTCGCCCCTGGGCACGGCGATGTCGATATCGTGCAGCACGGCGATGTTGCCGTGGCAGGCGGTGACCCCTTCCAGCGCGAGCAGCGGCTCGGTCATAGGCCGACCTCGGCTTCGGCTTTCGTCACCTCGTCGTCCTCCACGCCCAGATAGGCGGCGATGACCTTGGGGTCGTTGCGCACGCTGTCGGGCGTGCCGTCGGAGATGCGCAGGCCGTACTCGATGACGATGACGTGGTCAGAAATCTCCATAACGACCGACATATCGTGCTCGATGAGCAGGATCGAGGTTGCATGCTCGTCGCGGATCGCGCGCAAAAGCCCGTTGAGCGCCAGGGTCTCCTTCGGGTTGAGGCCGGCCGCTGGCTCGTCGAGGCAGAGGAGCACCGGCTCCGTGCACATGGCGCGCACGATCTCGAGCCGGCGCTGGTCGCCGTAGGGGAGGGCGCCCGCAGCCTCATCGGCGCGAGCAAGCAGCCCGATGCGGTCGAGCCAGGAGGTCGCGCGTTCGACCGCCGCGCGCTCGGCGTCGCGGTAGCTCTGCGCGCCGATGAGCCCCAGCAGCGACCAGCCCGAGGCGTGCATCAGGCGGTTGTGCTGGGCGACGATCAGGTTCTCCAGCACCGTCATGCCGGGGAACAGGCGGATGTTCTGGAAGGTGCGCGCGACGTGCGCCTTCTGCGCGATCTCGAAATCGGGCATACGCTCGAGCAGGAACAGGCCGTCGGCGTCGAGGGCGTCGCCGCGCAGCGCATAGCGGCGGCTCGAGGCGGTGAGTGCTGCGACCGCGTCCGGATCGACCGCGCCGTCGGTCGAGAGCGCGATGAGGCCGCTCGTCGGCTTGTAGAATCCCGTGATGCAGTTGAAGACGGTGGTCTTGCCGGCGCCGTTGGGGCCGATGAGCGCAGTGATGTCGCCGCGGCCGACCGAGAACGACAGATCGCGCACGGCGACAAGGCCGCCGAAGCGCATGGTCAGCCCCTCGACAACGAGCAGCGGGTCGCTGAGCCAGCGCATCAGCCGTGCCCTTCCTTCATGTGCGCTCCCGCGATGGCCTCGCCCTCGTTGAGCACGATCGAAGGTTGGCGCGAGGCGATCAGCCCGCGCGGCCGCCAGATCATCACCACGACCATGGCGAGGCCGAAGATCAGCATGCGGTACTGGCCGGGGTCGAAGTCATCGCCGAAGATCGACTTCATCCAATCGAGCTCGCGCAATAGCTCGATGCCGCCGATGACGACGATGGCGGCGACGGCGACGCCGACGAGCGAACCCATGCCGCCGAGCACGACGATCGCGAGGATCGTCGCCGACTCGATGAACTCGAACGACTTGGGATTGACGTAGCCCTGCCGCGCGCCGAAGAAGGCGCCCGCGAGGCCGCCGAAGAGCGCGCCCATGGCGAAGGCCGTGAGCTTGGTGTTGACGGTGTTGAGCCCGAGCGAGCGGCACGCGATCTCGTCCTCGCGCAGCGCCTCCCATGCACGCCCGACGGGCAGCCGCCGCATGCGCTGCGTCACGAAGGCGACGAGCAGGGCCAGCGCCAGGATCGTGTAATAGAGAAAGATCGAGCGGTGCACCGTGGGGTTGCCCGGCAGCCCGAACAGGCTCGAGAACGTCGTGCCGCCGCTGGGAGAGGTGAAGGGGAGCCCAAAGAAGGTGATGCGCGGCGTCTGAATGCCGAAGGAGCCGTTGGTCAGCGCCACCCAGTTAATGAGCACGAGCCTGATGATCTCGCCGAACGCCAGCGTGACGATGGCGAGATAGTCGCCGCGCAGGCGCAGCACGGGAAAGCCTAAGATGACGCCCCACAGCGCCGCGAGAAGCCCGGCGATCGGCAGGCAGATCCAGAACGCCCAGGGCCCGAGGACCGGCACCGTCGCCGGGATCACGTAGGCGGCGATGATGGCGTAGGTGTAGGCGCCTACCGCGTAGAAGGCGACATAGCCGAGATCGAGGAGCCCGGCGAGGCCGACGACGATGTTGAGGCCCCAGGCCAGCATCACGTAGATCAGGATCTGCACGCCGAAATTGTCGACCCATTTGATCGCGCCGGAGGGACCGACAAGCGCGAGCGACAGAAACGGAAACAGAAACAGCGCGCCAAGCCCCACCCAAGGGAACCAGCGAGCACCGTGGGTAGCGAGATCGAGCCGCGGAAAGTTAAACGGCTTCGGGCGCTGCACATGTGCGGTGAGCAGCCACAGCCAACGCCCGAGGAAGACGGCGAGCACCAGCGCAAGCGAGAGCCAGGGCCGCACGTTGAGCACGATGCGGTTCGACAGATCCTGGTCGGTGCGCAGAAGAACGATCGGAAAGCAGAGAGCGAGAGCAACGAGCGCCCAGCGAAGCGCGTCCTTTGTTGCGTCCCGCATCGAAACCGCTGGGGGCAGCAACGCGCTCCTCATTGAGCCTTGCCCGCCCGCGCCCATGCCTCAGACCTTCTCGACGTCCGGCCTGCCGAGAATTCCGGAGGGCATGAAGATGAGCACGACCGCAAGGATGGAGAAGGCGGCGACGTCCTTGTAGTCGATCGAGAAATAGGCTGACCACAGCGTCTCGATGAGCCCGATGAGGATGCCGCCCAGCACGGCGCCGGGCAGCGATCCGATGCCGCCGAGCACCGCGGCGGTGAACGCCTTTACGCCCGGCGTGAAGCCGTCGGCGAAATTGACGACGCCGTAGTAGACCATGAACATCAGTCCGGCGACGGCGGCCAGGGCACCTCCGATGACGAAGGTCATCGACACAGTGTGATTGACGTCGACGCCCAGCAGCGCAGCCATGCGCCGGTCCTGCTCGCAGGCGCGTTGCGCGCGCCCGAGCTTGGTCTTCTGCACCACGAACCAGAAGGCCGCGAGCAGCACCACCGTCACCACCATGATCAGCACCTGCTTCTCCGACAGCGTGACCGAGCCGCCACCGACGGGGATCGAGATGACATTATTCAGGATGGGCGGCACCGGCTTGTTGCGCGGGCCCTGCACCACCTGCACGAAATTCGACAGGAACATCGACATGCCGATCGCGGAGATGAGCGGGGCAAGGCGGAACGAGCCCGCGAGCGGCCGGTAGGCGATGCGCTCGATCACCCAGCTCCACAACGCCGTCAGCGCCATGCCGAGGATGAGCACCAGCAAAAGCGCGAGCCCGAGCGCGGTGATGCCGAAGATCTGCGGTCAGCAGCAGGTAGAGGATCAGGGCGATGAAGGCGGAGACCATGAACACGTCGCCGTGGGCGAAGTTCACCATGCCGATGATGCCGAACACCATCGTGTAGCCGATGGCGATGAGGCCGTAGATCGAGCCCAGCGTCAGACCGTTGATGAGCTGCTGGACGAAATATTCCATCTTCCCCCGGAGCCTTTCGGCTGATCCGCCGCGCGTTCAGAGCATGAGGTGGGAGCCGTCGCAAAATGGCTCGTCGTCGGTGTGCTTGCAGCCGCAGATGTTGAACGTACCCGAGTGATCGACGACGAAGCGCAAGGGCTCGATGCCGGTGCCGTTGTGCGTCCCGTCGCAGAACGGCTGCTTCTGCGATCGTCCGCAGCGGCAATAGAAGTAGGGTTTGCCTTCGGCGAGCTCGACTTGATAGGGCCCCTTCTGGGCGACGACCGCTTCGTCCGCCATATGCACCTCGCTAGCCTGGCGCCGCACCGCCATTCCGGCTCCCTTGTAAATGGCTAGCGACTTCAGTGCAGCGCGACAAGCCCGGCGGCGACGGATGTCGGCCCTCAAATCCGGCGTTCGACGTGCCTTGCCGGTCACACCCTGCTTCGACGCGCACCTGCCGGAACCCAGCCTGTTGCGCTGAACATCTTGCGTATGCCAACCATTCGCAATTGTAAGCAATGCATCGGATGCGGGGAATGCGGGAGCCTGTGACACGAATCCTGCGTATCTTCAGCCTCATAGCGGCGTCCGGAGATTGCGCGCGGTGGCCAGCGGGCGCCTGCTATTAGGGGATGGGGACGCGGAATGGCTTGCACGGAGCCCGCCGCTTGCGACTTCGGCTGCGCCGACGCGCCAACGAGCCGTTCCCGGCTGCTGTGGCGCCAGCTCGCCGCCATGACGCTGTGCATCGCCGTGTCGGGCCCCGCGCACAGTGGCGATGAGGACGACCGCATCCCGGGGCTGCCGGAGTCCTCAATTGCCTCGAGCTTGCCGCGCGAGCTCGCCGATCCCGGCGGCATCCGTTCGGCGCTCGGACGCGAGGGCATCACCTTCCATGTCAACTATATCGGTGAGGGGCTCGGCAACCCTACCGGCGGCGTCAAGCAGGGCGCCTTCTACGACGGCCGGCTGGAGCTGGCGCTCGAAGCCGACCTCGAGAAGACGATTGGGTGGCCAGGCCTCAGCTTCTTCGTCAACGTCTACCAGATCCACGGCTTCAGCCTCTCCGCCAACAATCTCGGTGTGCTGATGCCGGTGAGCTTCATCGAGGCGCTCCCCGATACGCGCCTCTTCGAGTTGTGGCTGGACCAGAAGCTCTTCGACGGCAAGCTGTCGATCAGATTCGGGCAGCTCGCGGCCGATTCCGAGTTCATCATCAGCCAGGGTGCGCAGGCATTCCTCAACGGCTCGCGGGGATGGCCGTCGATCGCCGGCATCAATCTTCCCGACGGCGGTCCGGCGTATCCGATCGCGGCGCCAGGCGTGCGCGTCCTCTTTGCGCCCGACGATCGCTTCAGCCTTCGCGCAGGCCTCTACACCGGCGATCCCGCCGACGATTGTGCCGAAGGCGTCCCGCAGAAAGTGCGATCCCAACGGTCTCGGGTTTCCCTTCAGCGATCCCCTTCTGCTCGTGGAGGGCACCTATAGGTACAACCAGGGCGACGGCGAGCTCGCCGGAACATTCAAGCTCGGCGGCTGGCGCTTGTTCAGCGCGCCCCAGCAGCAGAGCGTCGGCAACAACGCGCTGCCCATCGATCTGCCGGCAATTCCCGGCGAGGTCGCCGATCAGGACTATGGGCTATACGGTATTCTCGACCAGATGCTCTATCGGCTTCCCGGCAAAGGCGTCCCCAAGGGCATCTCCATTTTCGGGCGCGTCATCGGCGCTCCATCCGAAGGCAACATGATCCAATTCTATTGGGACGGGGGCTTCACGTTCACGGGCCTGTCGGCGGCGCGCCTCGACGACATCCTCGGCATCGGCGTCGCCTATACGGGCGTATCGTCCAAGACCTCCGCCTTCCAGAAATCGACGGGCGAAACGATCATCGCCAACCACGAAACGGTGTTCGAGGCGAGCTACACGGCAGAGATCGTGCCGGGCTTTACGCTCCAGCCGGACTTCCAGTACTTCTGGAACCCTGGCGGCCATGTCCCCGATCCCGCCGACCCCGCGAAGGCCGTGCCGGATGCCGCCGTGCTCGGACTGCGCACGACCATCAACTACTAGCGCGCATCGGACAGTGCGAGCGGAGCCCGTTTCGGCTACCTCTGGCGCATGACCAGCGGGCGCCCCATCCTCATTGCCGGTCCCACGGCCAGCGGCAAGTCCGCGATCGCGGCGCGGCTCGCGCGCGACCTTGGCGGCATCGTCATCAACGCCGACTCCATGCAGGTCTATCGCGAGCTGCGCGTCCTCACCGCGCGCCCGAGCGCCGAGGAGGAGGCGCGCGTCCCGCATGCGCTCTACGGCTTCGTCGCCGCGAGCGATGCCTATTCGGCCGGGCGCTTCGCTGTCGACGTTGCTGCTGCGCTCAAGGATGCGCGCGAGAAGGGACTGCGCCCGATCATCGTCGGCGGCACCGGGCTCTACTTCAAGGCGCTGCTCGACGGGCTGTCGCCGATGCCCGCCGGTCCCCGACGACGTGCGCGCCCACTGGCGCGGCGGTGGCCGCCGCCGCGGCGCCGGGCGAGCTGCACCGCGACGCTCGCAGCACGCGACCCGCGATGGCCAAGCGGCTGGCCCCGGGCGATACGCAACGCATCGTGCGCGCGCTCGAGGTGTTGGAGGCGACCGGCGTCTCGCTCGCCGAGTGGCAGCAGGGCCCGCGCGCAGCCGGTGCTCGAGCCGCCGACACGGTGCGCCTCGTCGTGGCGCCGGAGCGCGATGAGCTCTACCGGCGCATCGATCGCGCGTTTCGAGGCGATGGTGCCGGAGGGCGCGCTGGACGAGGTCGCGCGCCTCGCGGCCGTGGGGCTCGATCCGGCGCTGCCGATCATGAACGCGCTGGGCGTGCGGCCGCTGCTGCGCCACCTGCGCGGCGAGACTCGGTCTCGACGAGGCGGTGGGCGCCGGACAGACCGAGACGCGGCAGTACGCCAAGCGGCAGCTAACCTGGGCGCGAAGCAATATGATTGCGTGGAAATGGCTATACTGCGAAAGAAATAGAAACAATGCGACGCTAATTTTATGCATTTTATTGATCGTTAGCATTGACCGGCCGCCCTTGCCGCGCCTAGGTTCCGCGCACCGATTGCGCCGCCGGCGGCTGCGGGACGTGGCACCGCCTTCGGCGCTGAGCGGGTTCTCGTCTGGAGTTGAGCGATGGCACGCACGATGACCGGCGCCGAGATGGTGATCACGGCGCTGGCCGATCAGGGCGTCGAGCACATCTTCGGCTATCCCGGCGGCGCCGTGCTGCCGATCTACGACGAGCTGTTCCAGCAGGAGAAGGTCAAGCACATCCTGGTGCGCCAGGAGGGCGGCGCGGTGCATGCGGCCGAAGGCTACGCGCGCTCGACCGGCAAGGTCGGCGTCGTGCTCGTGACCTCGGGCCCGGGCGCGACCAACGCCGTCACCGGCCTCACCGACGCGCTGATGGATTCGATCCCGATCGTCTGCATCACCGGCCAGGTGCCGACGCATCTGATCGGCAACGACGCCTTCCAGGAGTGCGACACGGTCGGCATCACGCGGCCCTGCACCAAGCACAACTGGCTGGTGAAGAACGTCAACGATCTCGCGCGCATCCTGCACGAGGCGTTCTACATCGCCAAGACCGGCCGCCCGGGCCCGGTCGTCGTCGACATCCCGAAGGACGTGCAGTTCGCGACCGGCAACTACGTCGGCCCGTCCAACATCGCAGCACAAGACCTACCAGCCGCGCGTCAAGCCGGATCAGGCAGGCCGTGCGCGAGGCGGTCGAGCTGATGGCGCGCGCCAAGCGGCCGATGTTCTACACCGGCGGCGGCGTCATCAACTCCGGCCCGAAGGCGAGCCAGCTGCTGCGCGAGTTCGTGCGGCTGACCGGCTTCCCGATCACCTCGACGCTGATGGGGCTCGGCGCCTATCCCGGCCTCCGACAAGCAGTGGCTCGGCATGCTCGGCATGCACGGCACCTACGAAGCCAACATGGCGATGCACGACTGCGACGTGATGATCGCCATCGGCGCGCGCTTCGACGACCGCATCACCGGCCGCCTCGACGCCTTCTCGCCCGGCTCGAAGAAGATCCACATCGACATCGATCCGTCCTCGATCAACAAGAACGTGCGCGTCGACATGCCCATCGTCGGCGACGTCGCCTACGTGCTCGAGGACATGCTGCGCGTCTGGAAGTCGAAGGCGCCGCAGCTCGACAAGGCCGCGCACAAGGCGTGGTGGAAGCAGATCGAGCATGGCGCGCGCAAGAACTCGCTCTGCCTACAAGACGTCGACGCGACGTCGATCATGCCGCAGTACGCGATCGAGCGGCTCTACGAGCTGACCAAGGACCGCGACACCTACATCACCACCGAGGTCGGCCAGCACCAGATGTGGGCGGCGCAGTTCTTCCACTTCGAGGAGCCGAACCGCTGGATGACGTCGGGCGGCCTCGGCACCATGGGCTATGGCCTGCCGGCCGCGATCGGCGCGCAGATCGCGCATCCGAAGTCGCTCGTCATCGACATCGCCGGCGACGCCTCGATCCTGATGAACATCCAGGAGATGTCGACGGCCGTGCAGTACGAGCTGCCGGTCAAGGTGTTCATCCTCAACAACCAGTACATGGGCATGGTGCGCCAGTGGCAGCAGCTGCTGCACGGCAACCGCCTGTCGCGACAGCTACACCGAAGCCTGCCCGATTTCGTCAAGCTGGCCGAGGCCTACGGCGGGATCGGCATGCGCTGCGAGAAGCCGGCCGATCTCGACGACGCCATCACGGAGATGATCGACGACCAAGGGCCCGGTGATCTTCGATTGCCGCGTGGCCGACGCTCGCCAACTGCTTCCCGATGATCCCGTCGGGCAAGGCCCACAACGAGATGCTGCTGGGCGAGGACGTGACCGACGAGGACGTCGAGCGCGCGATCGGCAAGGAAGGCAAGGTGCTGGTGTGAGCATGCGCCCTGAGCCGCAAGGCCAGGCCGGCCCGGCGCGCATCGGGAGCGGTCTGCGCGCGCACGTCGCCGGCGCCATCGCGGCGGCGGCCGCGCTCATCGCCGTGGCTCTGGCGCCCGCTTCCGCGGCGCCTGGCAAGCCCGATTGGGACCAGTCCGCCAACATCAAGGATGCGGCAGAGCGCATCGCCGAGATCCAGCGCACGCAAGGCGCGACGAAGGCGTTCAACTACATCGAGGATTGCTACAAGACGCATTCCCTGTCGTCGGAATATACAAAGGCCTTCGAGGGCTGCATCGCGCAGGACTACCTGGAGACGCAGATCCTGGCGCTCGTCTATTCGCGCCTGCCGCCGGAGACCTTGAAAAAGATGGGCGCGCCCGAGCCCAAGCTGCTGGCGCAAAGCATGGGCCAGCGCATCACCGCAGCGTTCGCCACTTATAAGATCCCCGTCACGCGCGTCGAGAAGTTCAAGAAGATCGTCGATGAGGACGGCTTCCCCGTCTTCTTCAAGGCGCTGTTTCCCGGCGTCGAGGTGCCCAAGCTCAACCGCGCGCCGGCGCCCGAGCAACAGATTCCAATGCTGAAAACGCCAGAGAAGACGCCGGACAACAAATACAAGAAATAGACGAGCCATGAACAAACCCGTTTCCAAAAGCCACTACGTTGGCCCCGGCGTTGCGCAAGCGGAGGTCTCGCGCACGCTTTCCGTCCTCGTCGACAACGAGCCGGGCGTGCTCGCGCGCGTCATCGGGCTGTTCTCCGGGCGCGGCTACAACATCGACAGCTTGACCGTGACCGAGACCGAGCACGAGAAGCACCTGTCGCGCATCACCATCGTCACGCGCGGCACGCCCGACGTGATCGAGCAAATCAAACATCAGCTCGAGCGGCTCGTCCCCGTGCACCGCGTGCGCGACCTGACGCTGGATGCCGACGCGCTCGAGCGCGAGCTGGCGCTGATTAAGGTTTCGGGCAAGGGCGAGAAGCGCATCGAAGCCTTGCGCATCGCCGAGATCTTCCGCGCCAAGGTCGTCGACACCTCGACGGAGCATTTCGTGTTCGAGCTCACCGGCAAGCCGAGCAAGCTCGAACAGTTCATCCAGATCATGACGGAGCTCGGCCTCGTCGAGGTGTCCCGCACCGGCATCGCTGCAATCGGCCGCGGACCGGCAAGCCTCTAGAGGAGCTGCAATCGTTGGCATTGCCGCGGGCCCGGTAGTAGGGTCCGCCCGCCTCGCCCGGATGCCGGCGCTAGCGCCGCGCCGCACTTCAACCTGATGCTTTCCAAGAGCCCAACCAAGCCCAACCCAAGAGGGAGCCATGCGCGTTTATTACGATCGTGATGCCGACATCAATCTCATCAAGGCCAAGAAGGTCGCGATCGTCGGCTACGGCAGCCAAGGTCACGCGCACGCGCTGAACCTGCGCGATTCCGGCGTCAAGGACGTGGCGGTCGCGCTGCGCAAGGGCTCGGCCAGCGCCAAGAAGGCGGAGAAGGAAGGCATAAAGGTCATGGAGGTGGCGGACGCCGCCAAGTGGGCCGACATCATCATGATGCTTACGCCCGACGAGCTGCAGGGTGACATCTACCGCGATCACTTGCTCGCCAACATGAAGCAGGGCGCGGCCCTCATGTTCGCGCACGGGCTCAACGTGCACTTCAATCTTATCGAGCCCAGGCCCGATCTCGACGTCGGCATGGTCGCGCCCAAGGGGCCCGGCCACACCGTGCGCGGTGAGTACCTCAAGGGCGGCGGCGTGCCCTGCCTGTTGGCGGTGCACCAGGACAAGAGCGGCAACGCGCACGATCTCTTCCTCTCCTACGCCTCCGCCGTCGGCGGCGGCCGCTCCGGCATCATCGAGACGACCTTCAAGGAGGAGTGCGAGACCGACCTCTTCGGCGAGCAGGCCGTGCTGTGCGGCGGGCTCGTGGAGCTGATCCGCGCCGGCTTCGAGACGCTGGTGGAGGCCGGATATGCTCCGGAGATGGCCTACTTCGAGTGCCTGCACGAAGTGAAGCTGATCGTCGACCTCATCTACGAGGGGGGCATCGCCAACATGAACTACTCGGTCTCCAACACGGCCGAGTTCGGCGAGTACGTGTCCGGTCCGCGCATCATCACCGACCGCACCAAGCAGGAGATGCGCAAGATCCTGAAGGACATTCAGTCGGGTGCCTTCACCTCCGAATGGATGCGCGAGTGCCGGGCCGGGCAGCCGAAATTCAAGGCGATCCGCCGCATGAACGATGCTCACCCGATCGAGGAGGTCGGCAAGAAGCTGCGCGATATGATGCCTTGGATCAAAGCCAAAGCTCTCGTCGATAAGACACGCAACTGAGGCCCATGCGCTACAGAAAGCCGGCGCTAGCGGGCGTAGAGTAGCTGCCTCGGAGTTAAAAAGACGGAGTAAGCGTCATGCTGCGTATGTTGGCTTTCTTTGCGTTGGCGATCGCGATCATCGCGATGCCGTTCGCGCTCGGCACCACCTCGACCGCGCAGGCGGCGAAGGCGGCCTCTAAAGTATGCAAGCACAAACTGATGAGCGGCAAGGTCAAGACCTGGCGCTGCGGCGCGAGCCAGCCGTGCTGCGCGTCTGAGATGCTCAACTATTACACGTGCGGGTCGAAGGAGCTGGGCTGCCTCTAGGCGAGGCTGCACCACAGAAGACCCGCGCAGCCGCTTTGGGGAGGGTAGCGTGTGGCTACGGCCGCGCGAGCCTTCCAGGCGGGGCTCGAGTGGAAGCTTTCGCTTCGCGACGAGCTCACGCAGGTAACGGACGGCAGAGAAGCGGGGATCTCTGCCGCCCGCTCCAGCGGCGCTACGTTGCGATAGCGCCGCCAGATTCGATGGGCTTGCCGCTTGCCCGCCACGAGCCAAAGGCTCGGGCGCGCCTGCGCGCTATTTGAGATTTTCTAGACGTCCCCTCGGCGTTTACGCGGGAGCTGCAGATACCAGACGCCTGCAGCCCCCTTCCCTCGTGTTCGCGGGAGTTAATTCACCTTCCGATCGTGGACGCAGCGTGGTTTAAGCGCGGCGGTTTCGTGATTTCACTTTTATTCTTTAGAGAATAAGCCCCCGCATGATTGTGCTCTTTCGGAGAGCAAAGAGACGGCATGCAGCAGCAGCGAATAGGCACGACCGATGGCACCTCGGTGCGCATCGCGCGGTGCGAGCTGGAGCTGAGCGCCAAGCCGTGGAGCTACGCGGAGCG
This sequence comes from uncultured Alphaproteobacteria bacterium, assembly GCA_963726555.1. GTDB lineage: Bacteria > Pseudomonadota > Alphaproteobacteria > Rhizobiales > Hyphomicrobiaceae > Hyphomicrobium_A. The sequence continues at coordinate 160,040 of CAVSCT010000007.1, forward strand.
CCATCGCGAAGCCATCGCCGCACATTGGGAGCGCATCCGCGTCGAGCGGCCGAAGATGTTCGACGGCCCCGTGCTTGTGCTCGTTGCGAACGCGCTGCAGGGAGGCACATTCACCGGCACGTTCGCGCCCACCGACTTCAAGAGCTTCCTTTATTGGCGCGACCATGGTGCCCCGGGGCCGACGCGCGACGGCTTCGGGTCAGCTCTCGTCCGGTCGTCGGATGGCTGCGTGTTGCTCGGCCGCCAAGGCGAAGGCCATCTCAATTCGGGTCTCGCCTATCCGCCGAGCGGCCTGATCGAGCCATCCGATGCCGTGGCTGGCACGGTCGATATCGATGCGAGCATCGCACGCGAGCTGCACGAGGAGACGGGGCTCGCGACCGCCGACCTTGAGCGCCTGCCGGGCTACATCGTCACGATGTCGGGCCCCCTCGTCTCGATCGCGGTCGAATGGCGGAGCGCGTTGCCGGCGATCTTACTCCGCGAGCGCATCCTCGGCCACGTTGCGCGGCACCCAGATCCCGAGCTTGCCGACGTGGTGATCGTGCGCAGCGCTGCCGCGATCGACGACCCGATCATCCTGCCCTACGCAAAAGCGAAGCTGCGGCTCGCTTTATCCGCTTGACCGCCCCAGCAATTACGGCAGAGTGCGCGCGCTTCGCGAGGGTCTAAGCCGCATGGCGCTCAAGCTTCACACGCTCGATGTGTTCACGGAACGCCGCTTCGGCGGCAATCCGCTCGCCGTCGTGCACGCCGCCGATGCGCTCGACGGCAAGCAGATGCAGACGATCGCGCGCGAGCTGAACTTGTCGGAGACCGTGTTCCTGCTGAAACCGGAGAACCCGGCGCACTCGGCAAAGGTCCGCATCTTCACGCCGGGCCGCGAGCTGCCCTTTGCCGGGCATCCCACCGTCGGCACGGCAATCCTGCTGGCGGAGCTGCGCACGCCGCTGACGAACGGAGAGAGCGACGCCATCATCGTGCTCGAGGAGGGCATCGGCACCGTGCGGGTGGGCGTGCGCCTGCGCGCGGGTCAGGCGCCGTTCGCCGAGTTCGACGCCCCCAAGCTGCCGGAAATGACGGGGATGCTCGCCGCCCGCGACCGCATCGCGGACGCGCTGGGCCTGCTCCCGCGCGAGATCGGGTTCGAGAACCACACCGCGCTCCGCGTCGCCGCCGGCAACAAGTTCGCCTTCGTCCCGGTGACGAGCCTGGAGGCCATTGCCAAGGCGCGTATCAACGCGGCGCTGTGGCCCGGCACCTTCCCGCAGAGCGAGATCGACGGTGTCTACCTCTATACGCGCCAGTGCGTGCATAACGGGTGCGCCTTCCACGCGCGCATGTTCGCCCCGCAACTCGGCGTGCCCGAGGACCCGGCAACGGGGTCGGCGGCGGTCGGCTTGGCAGGCGTGGTGCACGCGTTCGACGGGCTGCCGGACGGGGCGCACAGGCGGGTCATCGAGCAGGGCCACGAGATGGGGCGCCCGAGTGCCATCGTGCTCACCCTGATCGTCGAGGGCGGCAAGCTGGTGAGCGTGCGCATCGGCGGCCATGCCGTGCGCGTGGTCGAGGGCATGCTGGAAACCTGAGCGTGGCAGGCATCTGGCCCGGCCCAACGGGTCCCGGTAGCCGGTCGCTAACCAGCGTTCTCTTTGCCACAGGCTGCTCTAGCGCGTCGGGTCAAGATGTATTAGACGTGGGCCATGCGTCAGCCGTTCGCCATCCCTGGCAGCTTTGAGAGCCGCGCGGAGCTTATCCGCAGCGCTCTTTCGGCGCGCGCCCAGCTTCTGACCCTCCTCCTTAGCAGCCCCTGAGCCTCTTTTTGTTCCGGCTAAACCCGGGACGGGCGCTCAGGGGATAAGAAGTCGAGCGAGCTGATGGATCAACGCCAGCTCCCGCGGGAGGCTGGCCCCGAGCTGAGAGACTTAAACCGATGAGCACCACACCCGAGCAACCGGAAAGGCCGCGAGCCAACTCCGACCACGTCCGCATCTTCGACACCACGCTGCGCGACGGCGAGCAATGCCCCGGCGCGACCATGACCTTCGAGGAGAAGATCGAGGTTGCCGACTGCCTCGACGCCATGGGCGTCGACATCATTGAGGCGGGCTTCCCCGTCGCCTCGGAGGGCGACTTCGAGGCCGTCAGCGCCATCTCCAAGCGCGTCAAGAACGCGACAGTGGCAGGCCTCGCGCGCGCCATCGCCGCCGACATCGACCGCGCCGGCGAGGCCGTGCGCCACGCGCAGCGCGGGCGCATCCACACCTTCGTGTCGACCTCGCCCATCCACCTCGCGCATCAGATGCGCAAGACGGAAGCCGAGGTGCTCGAGATCGTCACGGCGACGGTCGCGCGCGCACGCAACCTCGTGGAGGACGTGGAGTGGTCGGCGATGGACGCGACCCGCACGCCCATCGACTACCTGTGCCGCTGCGTGGAGGCCGCCATCAAGGCCGGCGCCACGACCATCAACCTGCCCGATACCGTGGGCTATGCCACGCCGCAGGAATATGGCGCCATGTTCGCAGCCGTGCGCGCGCGCGCGCCCGGTGCCGACCGCGTGATCTTCTCCACCCATTGCCACAACGACCTGGGCCTCGCTGTCGCCAACTCGCTCTCCGCGCTTGCCGCGGGCGCGCGCCAGATCGAATGCGCGGTCAACGGCATCGGCGAGCGAGCGGGCAACGCGGCGCTGGAAGAGGTCGTGATGGCGATCAAGACGCGCGGCGATGCCCTGCCCTATGACACGCGCATCGACACCACCATGCTGTCGCGCGCCTCGCGGCTCGTCTCCGCGGTCACCAATTTTCCGGTGCAGTACAACAAGGCCATCGTCGGCCGCAACGCGTTTGCGCACGAGAGCGGCATCCACCAGGACGGCATCCTCAAGTATCAGCAGACCTACGAGATCATGACGCCGGAGTCGGTCGGCGTCGGTAAGAGCTCGCTCGTCATGGGCAAGCACTCGGGTCGCAACGCCTTCCGCTCCAAGCTCAAGGAGCTGGGCTACGAGCTGGGCGAGAACGCGTTCGAGGACGCGTTCGTGCGCTTCAAGGGCCTGGCTGACCGCAAGAAGCACGTCTACGACGAGGACATCGAGGCGCTCGTCGACGAGGGCATCGCCCACATGCACGACCGCATGAAGGTCGTCTCCCTGACCGTCATCGCCGGCAACATGGGTCCGCAGTCGGCCACGCTGACGCTCGACATCGACGGCGTGCAGCACACGGTGCAGTCGACCGGCAACGGGCCGGTGGACGCCACCTTCAATGCCATCAAGCTGCTGGTGCCGCACGAGGTTAAGCTCGACCTCTACCAGGTGCACGCGGTGACCGAGGGCACGGATGCCCAGGCCGAGGTGTCGGTGCGGCTGGAAGAGGGGGGCCGCATGGTGACGGGCCGCGGCGCCGATACCGACACGATGGTCGCCTCCGCCCGCGCCTACGTTTCCGCGCTCAACAAGCTGCTGGTCAAGCGGCAGAAGACGGCGCGGGTGCAGCAGCAGGCGCTGTAAGCCGACCCAACGGCAGCCCGGGCGGCTCGGGTCACCACCTCAGCCGCCCGCGTCGTTAAGGCCGCCCGCGTTGGCGTTCCGCGGGGGAACGCTGTACATCTGTTGCAACGTGCGCGGACGAGGGGAGTTGTTTGCAATTCCAGGGCATCCTGACCGCCGCGTGAGCATAGGTGCGGGCAGACGATGCAGTTGGCGGTAACAAGCGCGTTCTCGGACGACATCGCGATCGACCTCGGCACCGCCAATACGCTGGTGCACGTTGCCGGGCGCGGCATCATCATCGATGAGCCCTCCGCCGTTGCCGTGCGCGCGCACCGCACTTCGCGCGAGATCCTCGCCGTCGGTCGCAAGGCCAAGTTGATGATCGGCCGCACGCCGGAAATCGATCGAGCTGGTGCGGCCCCTGCGCGACGGCGTCATCGCCGACTTCATCGCCACCGAGGAGATGCTGCGCCAGTTCATCAAGCGCGCCAAGACCATGCTGGGCTTCCGCCGCCCGCGCATCCTGATCTGCGTGCCGGCGGGCGCTACCCCGGTGGAACGCCGCGCCGTCTACGACACCGCGATGTCGGTCGGGGCACGCAAGGTCTACATGATCGCCGAGCCGGTCGCGGCCTCGCTCGGCGCCGGGCTGCCGATCGACGATCCCGGCGGCTCCATGGTCGTCGATATCGGCGGCGGCACGGCCGATATCGCGGTGCTCTCGGGCGGCTCGATCGTGGCCGCGCGCACGCTGCGCTGCGCCGGCAACGCCATGGACGAGGCGATCATCCGCTACGTGCGCCGCAAGCACCATCTGCTGATCGGCGAGGGCAACGCCGAGCGCATCAAGATCGAAGCCGGCACTGCGCACGCCGGCAGCAACGGGCGAGCGGCCGAGGTGCACATCCGCGGTCGCGACCTGCAAAAGGGCTGGGCCAAGAGCGCGGTGCTCACCCCTAGGGAAATCGCGGAGGCGCTGTCCGAGCCGGTGGAGGCGCTCGCCGATTTCGCCCAGCGGGCGCTGGAGGAGCTGCCGCCCGACGTCGTCAGCGACATCACGCGGCGCGGCATACACCTGACCGGTGGCGGCGCGCTGCTCGACAAGCTCGACCTCGCGCTGACCAGGCGCGTCGGCGTCAAGTTCCACGTCCAACAGAACCCGATGCATTGCGTCGTCAAGGGCTCGGCCGCGGTGCTCGCGGGCCTGACCGAGCGCGCGCACCTGCTGATGCGCCCCTAGCGCCGATCCACCGATTAGGTGAAGCGCAGGCGGGCAAAGCGCCGGTTGATGGGGTCGTGGATGTTCGTGGGCGGCCCGTCGAACTTGACCCCCACGGCGCTGGGCTGCCGCCAGACCACCGACGCCGGATAGACCGTGCGGCTCGATTTCTCGAATAGATGGAACGTCTCCGGAATCCCGACGGTGTTGGCGATGAGCAGGCGCGCGCCGGTTTCGGACATGTCGCGGATCGTGCAATCGATCAAGCGCATGCCGTCGGCGAAGATGATCTTGCCCTCCTTCAGGACGCGGCGCCGGGCCGTCTTGCGTTTGTCGTCCATGGATCACCAGGCCGGTCGCGATACCGGGACGAGATGTGATTCGAGCCCTGAGCGCAGTATGCCGCAGACGCGCGCTCGATCCCAGTGCCGGCGGCGTTGCGCGGAGGCAAGCGGCTTGCGCGGCAACCGGCGCGGCGCTGCTGGACAGTGGGGGCCCGTGATGCTAGAGGCTCTGGCAAGGGGCTCGCGCGGCGGGCCCTTTTGCCGTCATGGTGCCGGGCGTGTCCCGGCCGCGAGCGACGAGGTTGGTGCGTGCCGGCCGTCGTGAGATCGGCGCGGGTGATTAGCTCAGTTGGTAGAGCAGCTGACTCTTAATCAGCGGGTCGTAGGTTCGAATCCTACATCACCCACCACTTTCTAAGTCCGATAAAATCGAAACAACTAACGCGTTCCGCGCCCGGACGATCGACGAAAGTTTGCCACGTCATTTGTCTGGTCGCGTCGGTGGGAACGCTGGAGAGCGGATAGATGTCCTCCGCAATCCGAAAAACCTTCAGGGAACCTTCGCCCCAACGATCCATGAGACTGTGGGGGCACCCCTGGCTGCGTGGACTAGGTTCTCGGTGGCACCAGCGCGTCTAATGCTCCACCTCACGTCCCGGATCTCAATAACCGCCTCATCGGGCGTCGCGCTCATAACAATGCCCTTGCCACGATCATTGTTCGGATATTCAAGCGCAAGCCCATCGCCAGTATTCAAATCAGGAATGCGATCGCTTTCGTCCCACATCTGAGGAGTGAAATCCAACTGGACGCCCGCCTCGATAACCTCGCGCTGCACGTAAACATGCCAATTCATTTTCGTCGTCCCGCCTGTCTCAGACTGACGAACTTCTAACCTGCCGTGCCCAAACTGCTAAGCGGCTCATGCGAGTAACCACTGCGCCCACCTAGCGGAGATGCGACCTCGGCGTACCCGCGTCATGGCCTTTAGCGCTTCAATCGCCTTGCCGCTCTTTCCAGCTGCGGCTCGACGCCTTGAACCTCAAAGAGGCACGGATTTGGGTGAAGCGGGCCAAGGGCTCGCAGGACGGCGCCCAGCCCATCACTGGCGATGAGCTCCGGGCGATCAAGCGATACCTCGCCATCCGCAAGAGCAGCCTGCCGTGGCTATTTGTGACCGAGCGCGGCGAGCAGTTCACCCGCCAAGGCATTGCCTACATCGTCCGCGAAGCGGGCGAGCGGGCCAAGCTCGGCCGCGTCTGGCCGCAGATGCTGCGGCACTCCTGCGGCTACCACCTTGCCAACTTGAGCCAGGTGCCGGACCTGCGGCTCATCCAGGACTACCTGGGGCACAAGAACATCAAGAATACCGCCCGCTACACGCGCACCTCGGCTCGACGGTTCGAAGGGCTATGGGACTAGCCACGCGGGCCCTAGCGCCAGCAGTCATCGCCCAAACGTTTGCCCGGTGCCATTGCTGTCAGGAAGACGGGGTGTCGGTTGCGCCTGCGATGGGGCAACGAACCCTGGGAGGCCAAAGGCCTGATTAGGGTTGGTAGGCCGCTCGCGGGCCTGGTTGCCGGGATTGGTCCGGGCTATCGCGTCGCTCGTCGGGCCGAAGTTGCCGAATACTCTCCGTGGGTTTGTGTTGTTAGACCCTTGAGCAAGTGCAGGGCCCGCCGCGGCCAGCGTGGCGGCCATCAACATGGCCATGATCCGAGTCAGCATTTGGCTCACCCTTCGCGTTTACAGTCATGTCGATGTTTTTTTAGGAATTTCAAGGCTATCGACAAATGAATTGAGTCTTCGGCAGCGACGGCTCGCACTATGCGCCCGACCCCGAAATCTGGGGTTGAGGTGGAACCCAACGCCGACCCGATGGTTGGCCAGCAATGGGCCGTGGTCGTTCTCCCCTCTGACCACAGCCCCGGAGGGCGCCTGGTACAGGGCTTTAGGGGCGTCCTCGCGTTCCGGCCCAACCGGTCTCAAAACCCACCCTGCACTGCGCGGGACATCCGCGCTCGTTCAACGGTTGTGGGAAGCAGCAGCCCCAACACGACGGCAGCACCTCGAGCGGCCTAGCGCGAAACGCGAGCTCGTCGATCTCATCTAGTGGGCGTTGTGGGCGCGGTTTTCGCACACCACTCCAGGCTGGCGGGTATGCATCGCTGACCTTCCGGCAGCGGACTGCCCGAAGCGTCGGCAGTCGTGACGCGGCTGACATAGCCTCCCTTGAAGATGATGTTCAAGGAACAGGCTTGCTCGGCATAGTCGTAGACCCACATCGACGTGTATTGAGTCCCCGTGCTTGTCCTTCGGGGATCCCATACATTCGAGGACTTGAGTTTCCGGGCGACCGACGAGGTGCTGCTCGGCTTCGTTAAATCCCAGCGACTGACCAGCGCACCCTGCCAGTGTGAGCACGAGAACAGTAAAGCGACCGCGCATCGCTCCCTCCTATCGCGGGGTGCTTACAGCAACGGTCTACCACGGATGAAAGCAACTTAGCTCGGTGCTCACCCGCATCGCGGCTGGACGCTGGGAAGGGCTACGGGACTAGGGCACCGTCGAGCGCCGCTAGGCGGACCGTAAGGCGGTTTGGCTTTTTCGGGGTCTGTCGTTGCCTCGCCAGAACCGTCGCTTCGAGTTGCAAAAGTTTGCTGGCGAGTACGCGGCAATCTTCCAATGCGGCTTCGATCAGTTGACGATCATCCTGAGTGGGGCAGCGGCCCAACTCCACGCGCAGGTCGCACAGGCATGCGCGCGTTAAGCTCAGTTGGTCAGCGACACGCTGGCGCTCCACAAACAGCAAGTCGATCCGCTTCGGCATCAGCGAAGGTTATCTGAAACCCGCAAGGTTGCAGCTTTGGGATCGACCTGAGGTTAATTGCTCGGGGGCTCGGCCCTAGCACTGCTTGTCGGCTCTGCGCCGAGCCACGTCTCTGCCGTGAGCACGAAGCTCGTCGCCGTCTTCCACGCCATGAACCTCGACATGAGCAGCAGCACACGCTCGCGCTGTTCCGGCTTGTCGTGATCAAAGCGCGTGAAGATGAGGTAGGAGCCCTCGGGCGTGGCGATCCTCCACACCGGAAGGCATTCTCCGCCGTCCTCCACGAACAGGCGAGTGCTGGAGAGCTGGTCGATCATGATGTCGATCAGGGACATGGAGAACCCTGTGCACATCTTAGGGCGCCAGTCTTGCACTTACCAAGCGCTGCTTGGAGTATTTCCATAGGGGTCGGTCTCCAAGCCTGGAGGTAGACGATGCACACCTATGATCCTCGGCAACAGTTCGTCGATGGTCTGGAGCGGTACGTTTCAGGTATCGAAACTGACGACGGTTTGTTGCGCCTCGCCAAGAACGTGAGCAAGTACCATGATCGGCTGCCCTCGGACGCCTGCGGGCTCGTAAGTGCGATTGTGTACCCGCGCCACCGCTTCACCGCCAGCTACGCCGGCGCCTCCGAGATCGTGCTGGAGCGCCTAAAGGCGAACGCTTTTCCCAAGAGGCAGTGAGGGGTGCGATGTGCGAGATGACGTTTGATCCACCCATCCTACTGAACCGAGACGGCCGCCCCGAACTGCCATTGGTAATTGCTACTCGGCAAGAGGCCTCTGCGGTTATTGGGATGCTGCCAACGTGCGGCATCCAGTGGTGCGGCGTGGTCGCGTGCTTGGATAGCTCGACCAACATGGTGAGGTTGAGGCTCGCGCTCGCCGCGGCGCTTGAGCGTTACGGCTTCCTCAGCCCCAACGATGTTGATGCCTGTGGGCGCTGGCAGCAGTGAAGGAGAGGGCGATGGCAACTATTAGGGCCGCCAAGGCCGAAGTCGCGAGGACTTCAAACCGAAGCCCGCCTGTTCTGGCGCGAAGCCGACGCTGGCTCGCAGGAAGAGGAGGAGCTGCGTGCGCTCGTCGATGTAATCGAGTTCGTCCGAGGCGAAGCGCTGGCCGAGCGGCAAGGTTGCGGGCGGTAAGGGTTGAGCAGCAGAGTGATGGAGAGCGCTATCATGCGATTTGCGATAATGACATGGGCTGGCGATGACGTGATGGCCGAGTCCATCTTTGGCGTGCTCGACGAGCAGAGCCCCGATGGGCCGCTGCCTCCGCTATCTCCCAACGGCTTCTGGGCGGACTTCTGTGCTGTTGACGAGCGCCAGTTTAAGTTTGCCGACGACGCAAAGGTCTCGATCCACCAGCACGGCTACTATTTGATGGGTGCTGGTCTTGCTATGACCGAGGCTTTTGAGGCCCCCAACAAAACCGCCGCGTGACGTGCTCCCGTCAGCGGCGACGCCCCGGAGCTCTATAACGAGCGGGGCTTCGGGACTTTGGTAAGATCGATGCGTGCGGACCACGGGATGGGTGAAGCCAGCAAGAGTTCGCTTATGTCCTTGGGGTCTATCTTGGTGATGGCGCTGTCACTGATTGGCGGATGGCGGGCCGAGCGGATCGGCTCATATTTAGGCTCAATACTATCGACGAAGATTTCGCTAAAGCCACACAAGCCGCCTTGGCAGAGCTTAGCGATTACAAGGTTTCGCTTTCCTGTCACCCAGTGCCCAAGAGCATGAATCCGAATTGGGCGCTCGCCCTAGGCGACAGAGCCCTTTGTGAGCAGCTGATCGCAGACACCAAACGCAAGAGTATCATCCCAGCGTACGTCTTCGAGTGGCCCCGCGATCGCAAATTGGCATTCGTCGTGGGCCTGATGGACAGCGAGGGGTATGTCGCCGGCAACTCGAATCACACAGGGCGACGATTCAATATGAGCTTCAAATCTTGCGACGCATGGGTGCCTGAGTTCGTTCAAATCCTAAAGTCGGTAGATATTTCTGTCGGCAAGATCCGCATCGAGAAGCCACTCAAGCCCGGGTACAAAACGCCGGTGCGCTTCGCGATCAAAATGCAATCTTGGGTGGACAGCGGTGCGCGATTCAACATCGCTCGCAAACAGAAACGAGTGGATGAATGGGCCGCGACGATACCTGATCCCCGCGGCTTGCGCTTCCGAGCGAAATCAATTTGATCAAAGCCGTGGTCAAGCAATACCAGACCCTCCGCTCCGTCTCCGAGCACCACATCTTCGTGCTCTGCCACGATGGCACCCGCCCGAGGTCCGCAATCAGGGTCCATGGCAGGTCAACCGCCGTGGCGACATCGAGAAGCTCAAGCCGCAGTACCGGCTGGCGCTCGCGCGCGACGGCTATGCTCTCGTGACGTGCGAGGCGGCCGTGTTCAAGCCGGAGGCCTAACGCAAGCTAATCTCGCTTCTTTCGTTCAAGCCAAGCCGCAACACCGATCAAACAACCACAAGCGACAAGAAACAGAAGCCACCAACCAACACTGCTCATCAGATAGCTCCGCGCGGCAAGGCTAGGTGAGAGTGTTGAGACCCGCAGCGACCTTTGGGAGCTACCGATGACTGCGGGTCTCTGGAGCTGAGCCGACGTGTCGGCCCACGGCACCAACAGTTCGTCAGCGCAGTCCCATTGGATTCCTGGCTCCCTTCGTGGGGCCATGTTCCCACCAGCGCTCGGCGGATCATCGGAAAATCGTCCGCGGCACTGTCCAGCGAACCCAAGGGCACGCAAGTGCTCACCGCGGAGGATTTCTCCCATCCCCATTTTTGGGGAGATCGATATGCCCCCGACAATCAAGCTCCGCCGTCGGCGGCCGGTTAAGTAACGGCCAGCCACTCGGGTGCAGGCCGGACCCCATAGGTAGGGGGAGAATTTTTGCCCGGAGGTCCGAACCCATGACGCAATACGCCTACACGCTTGTCCATGGTGGCGATCACCGTCCCATGCAGGATGCGTTCAAGGCACACGCAAAAGTGTGTGAGGCCGAGATCGCCGCTGGCAACTGTTACCCCTTCTGCTCCGATCTGCTGACAATGGGCAACCTGCTGGCGGATACCAGAACCGCTGAAGCCGAAGCCTACCGCGAATTTGAGGTGGCGCTCGCGCGAAGGGCGTCCGATAGAAAGCCATAATTTAGGCTTGCAGGCTGATCCGCGACCTCGCGCCCCGTGTCGGCGCACTATCTCCACGTGGCTCCGAGCTACGACCTTGAGCCGGGTAGCTCGCTTCGTATTGCGCTCAGCTGAGTTCTTGGGCGAGTCCGATGAGAAGCTCTTCAGGCCCACGGCTCGCGCTTCTCCGGCCGGAAGGAGCGGGGCAGAGGAACTCTGTCGATGTTTGCGGCGGCTACGGTCGATCATCGGGCGGTTAGTGTCGTGAGCCTTCGGTTAGCAGTGCGTGTAGGTCGGCCTCCAACTCGTCATGATAGCTGATCTTTTTTACCGCCTGGCGCCAGTCACCGCGCGCAGGAGTGTCGTGCTGCTGTATGGCCGCCGGTTCAACTGCTTCGCGTGCTGGCAGAAACGTGCCGATACGCTCGGCCAAGGCCTGTAGCTCATGGAGAATCCCCGAGCGCCTTGCATCATGTTCGGAGGCAACGTTGCGAATACCTTGGAGCGTCTCTTGATCGAACCGCTTAAGAGCATCGCTTAGCTGCTCAACTAGAGAGTGCTCTGTATTGGCCGTTTGCGAGAGGCGCGCACGCAACGCCTCGATGTGTGGAATCAGATTTGTCAGATCGTTTGCCATGTTAGCCCCCTGTTGGATTCTGTTTAGTTCGACTTGGTCTCCTCGCGGTAAAGAGATCGCGCGCGCTCGAGGTGGGCGTCGAAGCTCTCGCCTGATCGGTCGCACCAGTGCATGACGCCGGCGAGAAATTCGACAAGGGAGTCGCTCTCGTCAGTACTCGTCTCAGCCATGAATGCGGCTAACGTGACCTGTGCCCATGAGGCGCGCTCGTCATTTCGCCCTTGCGGGTCGTCAGGAAGTTTCATGTTGCCCGTCTGTTAGGCCGCCACCGTCGCGGCACGCTCAAGTTGCTGTTCCCAAATTCCCGGCGAATAGAGCGTCACGTGCAAGCCGCCCAACCATCGCTCGACGGTCAGCACTTTGCGTATGCACACCACATCAAGGGATCGTTGCGCGGGCCAGTAGCGGATCGTCAGTAGCCCCCGGCGGTACTCATGGACAATAGTGGAGCCATCGGCGACCGGCGTTCCCTCTGCACGCACAATTGACAACGCGAGATCGTGCAACTGCAGGGCGCGTGCTCGCTGGGTGTCATGGCGGCGCCTCCCCGAGAACTGTCGGCGCCTATGATCGCGCGATTCCCAGTTGCAGGGTTGCCACCGCACTACATTACGTCAGGCCGCGCGAATCCGTGACTGTGCGGACCGAGGAGGGATGCGATAAACCCGCACCTGCTTGCCGTGGATGCGCTCGTAACCCGCCGTTGGGCGACCCCTGCTGAACACGCGCCGTGGCGATCCTCGACTTCCTTCAAGGCCCCGGAGGCCGGACGGGCTTGGTGCCCGTCGATGAGTTGATGCTGGTTCATGCCGATATCAGTTGCTGTCGGTTCGGCCAGTGGCTGGCAATACGGTAGGGTGGTGCGAGGAGTCGGTTGCTGTCGGTTTGGCAGCCCCTGGAATCCAGCAGGTTGTCGGCCCTGCGCTCGGTTGGAATCGGTTGCTGTCGGTTCGGCCAGTGGCTGGCGCGGCTCGCGACAGCTAGGACCTGATGCTGGTGCGCATCAGGTACGGCATCACCGATTGCGCGTCTGGAACTGTGCCGCTTAAAGGCCGTTCCGACATCGTAGCCGCAGCGGCGTGCGGTGAGCGAGTAAGGTGGGTGGATCATGGAACGCAATCTTGGGCAAATACATGATGACCTGAAGGAGCCTCGGGCCGCGTTCGAGGACTTCACGTCGGGCCCCGATTGGCGTTCGCTTCCCCTCGAAATCAAATTGATGGTTGTCAATCTGTGGCGTGTCGAGCGGGATGTTCCTTCAATACCTTAGCGGGCGCGTGGGGCGAGCGCCATCCGCAAAAACTCGCACGATCAATGAGGTTGTTGCTGCCGTTGAGCGCGACCGTCACCCCGCCAGGGTCGCGGGTCACCGACATCCGGACGCGCACCCCGTCAGGGCTTATCGCGCGTGAGGCTGACGTTAATCCCCGGTCGGATCAGCGCGTCGCCGCGCGGAATGATCAAACCGCTTCGCGAACTCGGGACAGTAAGAATAAGAGGAGCCGACCCCCGTAGCTTTGGGGGGCTAATAAGGGTCGGCCCCCGACCGGAGATCAGCTTCCCTCGAAACAACCCCTCGGCCCGATCAAGATCGGCGGAGACTTTGGCGATCAAAGGGCAACGCGTCACCGTCGTCGTCGCGAAGATGTCCTGCTCGAGTTGTGTGGCGCTGACGATTGGCCAATTGATTTAGCCAATCATCCGGGATACGACGCCATATCAATTATAGCGAGGTACCCGCAATGGCACGAACCAATGGTATTGACAAAATGTCGTACGCTGACTTGCTGACCCTTCAAGAGAAAATCGCCGCCGCCATCGTCGCGCGCAAGTCGGAAGACGCCAAAGCTACCAAGGATCACCTGCGCGCCTACGCGGAGAAGGCGGGATTCAAGTTAGAGGAGCTTTTCGGCAAGCGCGGCTCCAAAGGTTCCGGCGTCGCCAAGTACCGCAATCCCAAGGATGCGTCTCAGACGTGGACTGGCCGCGGCCGGAAGCCCAATTGGCTGAACGATGCCGTGAAAAAGGGCGCCAAAATCGAGTCTTTCGAGATCTAAATCCGCCGGCTGGTCCGCGGGGATTCACCCTCGGACGAAAGTATCAGGCAGCTCCTGTTTCGTAGAACGGGCGATGAGATTATATCAGGGCCGCTGCCGCGGCATGCTCCCCCCGGGCATGATCAGCCGTCCCCCGGCTTCGTGGCATGCCAGAGGCGCCCGGTCTCGCACAGACCCGGCGCCTCTTTTTGGGGCGGGTGCAATGCGGACGCAATTCATACCGAACCGGGTCGGCCTTCGTTGGCTGATAGTTAGCTGATGTTTGAGGAGGCGATCCAAATGCCCGCTTAGAAAGGTTCGGTCACCCGTGTAACTGCCGGCGGACTGCCGGAGTTTGCGTCGTAGTGAAAATCCAGGATGACGTTATACGAGTTATCAGGCCAAGGATCCGGGTAGCTGCCGGGCGGCGCCGCGAGTAGGGCTGCGATGGCCGGCAACGTGCCGTGATGCCAGCAGATGACAACCGTTTTGCCGTGATAGGCGGGTTCTGAGAAGATTTCCTCCACGAGATCCTCGAAGTCCCTGTCCTTGATGTCGTGCCGGACCTCTACCCCGACGGCCCTGGCCAACGGTTCTACTGTCTCTAGCGGTCGGTCCGAGTGCCTCGACCGTGCCGTCGCCATAATGTAGTCGGGTTTGCCGAATGTTTCCGGCAGATAAGTCGCGAGATGCTCAGCGCGCGCGACGCCGGTTGCCGACAAGTTTGGGTCATCGGGGTCATCGGGCTTGTCGGCATGACGCATGAGAATGATGCGACTTGGACCGCCATTGAGGTGTGCCGCTGCGGTGAACTCGGACGCAGGCGCCGAGCGGACTAACCGGCAGCCGTCGCATTCGGCCTTATGAGTGGAAGCTGGTAGGGCGAGGAGGCCGGGAGCCCCGGCGGCCGCGCTGAGGGCCAAACAAAAGAAGCAAGCTCGAAGCAACATTGGCAAGTACTCGCCACATCTCATCGGCCAGTTTGGCGCAGGCATTGACGCTTCCGGTCCACCCTTGTCCGTAAGGCTAGGCACTCCGAGCGCCTTCAACTTACGGGAATTACGATTCTGTTGCCATCAGCCGGCAACTGCGGTGAGCCGGTGGCCCGGCGTCATCCGGGCAGCGCAGCGACGCGCTTGCACGGGCTCCCGCTGAGGTCCGCTTCGGGTCACGTTATGGGCGACAGAATTCGCTCAAGAGCGCAGAGGTACTACGATGTCCGATGCGGCGGTCGGCTGCAGCTGCGGAGCCACCTCTCGTGGGTCTGTAACCTTGCGCGCCCTTCCATCGAACGTAGCACCCGGCTCGATCGCCAACGAACAGCTGCTGATGTCACCCTCGACATGGGCTCTAGGATGCAGAATGACGTTTTCACCGAATATCGCACCATTTACGCGTCCCGACACCGTTACTTTGCTGGCGGCGATTGAGCCTATGATCATGGCCTGCTCGCCGATGACCAATTCCACGCAGTGAAGATTTGCTTCGATGCTTCCATCGATGCGCAGGGAACCCTTGCAACGCATAGTTATGCTCGGTCCCTCGATACTGAGATCGCTCCCGATGATGGAACTCCCGTCACCGCTAGATTCGGTCGACCCTTGCTCAGGCTTTAATTCTGGCGGTATAATTGGCGATGGGATTGCTCTCATGAATGCCATGACTATTCCTCTCTCACATACTCAGGCGGCCTTCGTCTCAATCTTCCGCAGCCAGCGATCCCAGTTTTGCTCGGTCCACGAAGCAAGCTGTCGCCACTCGCAAGCAAAGCCACACCGCCTTCGGGCAACTACGCGGCCAACGTAGTCGAAGGCGGCATCCATTCCCGGGCTTGGCGTCCTTTTTGACATGTACCCGGCCAGTTGGTTGATGACGGCCTCCTCATCCTTAGCCAGCCGGAAGCTATGCCGAACAGTTTGGTGTTTGACGCGCATCGTGGCTGAACCCCCGTCCAGTTACGTGATGTGTGAGGGGGCCAAAGGAGCTAGGCAAATTGTGGGCTGGTATGCTCGGTGCGATTAAATGGGTTCGCGCGATAAGATAATCACGGCATCACAAAGGACAGCCCCATCCTAGTCCACGGCTATCGATCGAGCTTGGGACGTGCGACGCTACGTCTTTCGCTCGACGGATAGGGAAGTCGATGGAACGGCAGGGGAGACTGGAACGACCGAAGTCCGCCTTTGTCTTCGATTTCCTTCGCCGCGTCGTCGATATCAAGGGCCAAGAGATCAGCGGAGCACTAGGCTCCTTCATCACATTCGCTCTCGTGCTCGGTGGCTACTATCTAGTCCGTCCAGTCCGCGAGAATATCGGCGCCGAGGCGAGCGCCGATCAGCGCCAGCTTTGGTTTCTCCTTGTCTTCGCCGTTATGCTCGCTGCGGTGCCGCTGTTCGGATGGGTGGTGGCGCGAAAACCGATCGTCAGGGCGGCGCCCCAGAAAAGGACCGGCCATAACACTCCCGGAACGGTGCCTTCTGCGGCAACAAGCCTCGCGCGTCGCTCCTGCGTGACAATATCGAGCTGATGCAGGATCTCCGCCATTAGAGCGCTGCTTTGCGGCTGCGCGTAAGGAAGGATGGCCGCGTAGACCGCGTCCAATGCCTGCCGGGCGGGCTCGCCCTCCCCGCCGTGTTCCATGGCCGGCCAATCGCCCGAGATGGTAGTCTTAAGGTAAGTGCTCAGAGCCCTGCGCAGCGAAGATCCGGGCTCATCGCCTATGCCGTGCGACAGCCGGTAGAGGTTCGCGGTCGCGCCCGCTTCCCGCGCGACTGTGTTTTCTGCGTCGTTGAACTTTTCCCAGACGACAATAATCGCGAAGGCAAGCAGGACGGCATACAGAACGCCGACGACCGCGAACTTGAATCCGGCCACCTCGTTGTTGGCGCTTAGCTCCTCGAGCGACACATAATGGCGCACGAGATGAGGGCCAAGCATCGCCAATAGGGTCGTCAACCCGACGAGGAGCAGACCTGACAACCAAACCGGCAGGCTCGTAAGAAGCGAGATCACGCGGCGACCCGAAGGGCTATGTCTGCGCTACAACACCGTGGGCGTTGCACAAATCGTTGGGCTGCGGTGGGTTTCTACGAGCACCCCTAACGATCCCATGTACAGCGCATCGTCTTTCGTCGCAAAGACTTCGATTGCAGTCCAGTTATCTCTCGATCAGCGGGCCGCAGGTTCGGATCCGGCTATACCCACCGCCGCTTCAAGCGCTTAGCGGGGCAGCACGGCGGCCGATGGTGAGGCCCGGGCGCCTGGCCGCCCTCGGGTGGCATTGCGCGGATGCTCTTTACGTCTTGTAAGCCATGACGTGGCCAGCCGGGTGGGGCCTTGGACCGGATGTTAACGCCAAGCCACTAGCATTGTGCTCGCTCGATGCGATCCCAGCCTCTGGTCAGTAGGAGGGACGCGGCTCGCTGCAGCAATTCTGGAACGTGCGGGCCTTTGGATGTCATCGCAGAAAGTCCCATTTAAGCGCGCGGAACAGTCGTCCTCGACGATTGCCGCTGCCGGCTCTCCGGCGGGTGCTCCCGGCGCGCCAGGCTTGCCCGAGGCCGACGCGCTGCGGCGCTTGGCGCGGCTGCAAGAGGAGTTTCGCGTCGAGCCGACCCGGGAGACGCCCGCAGTTGAGCCGGCGGCCGTTGCGCCACCGTCGCGGATGCGCAAGCTCGCGCCCTCGCGCAAGGGCATCAAATCGCTGCTCGCGATCGCCGTTGCGGTCGCCCTCGGATGGGTTCCCATCCAGCGTCTTCTGGCAACGACCAGCACCGAGGCCACCGTGAACGCCCGCCTCATCAACCTGCGCGCCCCCGTTGACGGTCGCGTGTCGATCATCGCGCCGGATCTCGCCGTCGGCAACCCGGTCGAGCCGGGCGAAAAACTGCTCAAAGTGACGAACGCGCGCGCCGATCGCGGCCGTCTCGACGACCTCCGCCGCACGGTCAGCGCCCTCACCTCGGAGTCCGCGGCGCTGACGAGCCGGCTCGAGCAGCTCCGCAAACTGCAGACCGACCTGCGCGCTCAGCGCGACGCCTTCCAGGAGGGCCGCATCCTCCAGCTCGAGGCGCGTGCCGCCGAGCTGGAGGTTCAAATCACCTCTGCGGAGGCGCTGCACGCGGACGCGCAGGAAGCGCTCGACCGCTCCAAGAAGCTCAACGCCACCGGGTCGCTGACGACAGCGACGCTGCTGCACGCCGAGCGCGATTTCAAGGTGACCAAGCTCAGCATCGAGACCGCCCGGCTACGCTTGCAGGGCAACAAGATCGAGCTCGACGCCGCGCGCAAGGGGCTGTTCGTCGGCGACAGCTACAACGACCTTCCGCGCTCCGCTCAGCGCCTGGACGAGATCGGCCAACAGATCGTCGATACCTCAAGCCAGCTCGACGAGCGCACGTCGCGGCTCGCCTACCTCCAGAGCGAGCTCGAGGCCGAGACGAAGCTGTTTGAAACGCACTCGAGCGCCGAGTTGAGCGCCACCGTGCGCGGCCGCATCTGGGAGGTGCTGACCGCAAACGGCGAAGAGGTGCGCGTCGGCCAGGAGCTCTTGCGCGTCCTCGACTGCGGCGGTGCCGTGGTGACGGCGACCGTCAGCGAGGCCGTCTACAACAAGCTTTACGTGGGGCAGGCCGCGCACTTCCATCTGCGCGGCGAGAGCCAGGAGTACACCGGCACGGTCGCCAGCCTGACCGGCCTCGCCGCTGCCGGCTCCAACTTCGCGATCGAGCAGACCGCGATGACGCGCGAGCCCTATCACGTGACAATCGCCGTGCCGGGCCTCGCCGCGCGCTCCGAGTGCAACGTCGGCCGCACGGGCCAGGTGACATTCGACACGTCCGCGTCGGCCGCAGCCGGCTTCCCCGCCACCCCTGCCGCCGCCGCTGAGACGCCAGCGCCGGGGCAAAGTCTGCGATGATCGTCGCCTCCGGCGTCAGCTATTGGGACGCCTTTCAGCCGGGCCTCGCGCTGGGGCTGCTCGCCATAGCCCTGCTACCCTGGCTCAATCGCGACAACACGGTTGCGCGCACCGTTGCCCTCGCCGTGTGCATCTTTCTCGGCTGGCGCTACATGCTTTGGCGCATCATGGAGACGCTGCCGCCGTTCGGGTTGACGCCCGATTTCGCCCTCGGCGTCTTCTTCACGGCGGTCGAGATGCTGTCGATGCTCGGCACCACGGTCGCGCTGGTATTCCTCACGCGTACTTGCAACCGCACGGCCGAAGCCGACAGCAAAGTGCCGTGGCTCATGTCCTTGCCGCGCCAGCCGTTGGTTGACGTCCTCATCTGCACCTATAACGAGGAGGAGGAGATCCTCGAGCGCACAATCATTGGCGCGCTGGGCATCGACTATCCCAACTATCGGCTGTGGGTATGCGACGACGGACGCCGCCAGTGGCTGCAGGAGTTGTGCGTGGAGAACGACTGCGGCTACATCACTCGCGCGGACAACGCACACGCCAAGGCGGGCAACATCAACAACGCGCTGCAGCACCTGGCGAAGCTGCCGCAACCGCCCGAGTTCGTCGCCATCCTCGACGCCGACTTCGTGCCAAAGCCGCAGTTCCTCACGCGTACGCTGGCGCTGACGCAAGAGCCCGACATCGGCGTAGTGCAGACGCCGCAGCATTTCTTCAATCCGGACCCGATCCAGGCGAACCTCGCCATGACGCGCGTCTGGCCCGACGAGCAGCGCTTCTTCTTCGACGTGGTCATGGCGTCCAAGGACGCCTGGGGAGGAGCCTTCTGCTGCGGCACGTCGTCGGTCCTGCGCTTTGCGCCGATCATGCAGATCGGTGGGTTCCCGACGGATTCGGTCACCGAGGATTATCTCGTCACGCTGCGGCTTTCCGAGATCGGCTACCGCACGATCTATCTCAACGAGCCGCTGTCGCTCGGGCTCGCGCCGGAAGGGCTCAAGGAATACATCTCCCAGCGTAGCCGCTGGGCGCTCGGCTTCATGCAGATATGTCGCGGCCGCAGCGGCCCCTTGAGCCTCGAGACAAACATGCCGCTGATGGAGCGCATCATGCTGACGGAGACGTTTCTCCATTGGTCGGCGACGCACTTCTTCCGGCTGCTCGCGCTCGTGGTCCCGGCCGCCTATCTCCTGCTCAACATCCAGGCTGTCTACGCTGGCGTGCCCGACGCGATCGCGCACCTGTTTCCGTTCCTCATCGTGCAGACGGCGGTAATGATGTGGATGACACGGGGGCGTGTGCTCCCGATCATGGCCGACCTCAGCCAGCTCCTTGTCGCCACCGACATCGCCAAGTCCGTGCTCGTCGGGCTGTTCAAGCCGCAAGGCCACAAGTTCATGGTGACGGCGAAAGGCGGCGACCGCAGCCGCGGCAAGGTGCAGTGGCCGATGCTACGCATCTTCCTGGTCTATCTGGCGCTCACCGTCGCCGGCGTGCTCTGGGCGTTCACCATCGACGACAGCCGCTCGCTCGCCGACGCCAGCGCCATCGCGCTCTACTGGAGCTGGTACAATATCGTCATCCTCACGCTCGCGTGCTTCGTCTGCGTCGAGGCCTCGCAGCGTCGCCGCGGCGAGCGCTTCACGGGCGAAGGGCACGTGACGCTCGATGCGGGCGGGCGCCGGCTGCAGTTCTCCATCGAGGACATCTCGGTGACGGGCGTGCGCCTGCGCGGGGTGCAGCCCGGCGCCATCGGCGAGCCCGTGCACGTCCGCTTCGACGGCATCGACGCGGAGGCCCGCATCGTGCGCGGCTACGACGACGGCTTTGCCGTGCAGTTTGCGCCCTCCAAGGAGGTGCGCGCGCGGCTTATACGGCACGTCTACTGCGGCAAGCAGGATCGCGGCGTCCGCCGCATCCGGCCGGCCAGCGTCGCGACCGCCGTCGTCAACCGCGTTTTCCGCTGAGCCGCCCGCGACGGCGACTGTTGCCCGGGCACGCAAAGGCCCCGGCGGCTTGGGGTGCCGGGGTCCGCCATCCCCTGTCCGGACGGCGCCCGGACCACATATTGGGGAACAGGGACCGGTGATGTTGCCGGGGAAGCTCGCCCTGGCCATAATTTCTGCCATGATTTAGCCAGAGGCTATCCGAGCATATCTTATCGAGGGAGGCCAGGGGGCTCGATTGGTTCCTGCACGCCAGTTTGCTGCTGCTGTGACAGCATTGTTGCTGATCGCAGGAGCATTTTTCGTCTCAGTCGTGGAAGCACAGGCAAAGGTGCGCCCGGCAGCTGCGAGGACGCGGCCGAGCTTGCGGTCTTGGCCTCGCCGATCGCGCCGTGGAAGGGCGCGCCTTTGCGCGTCGTCCTCGCCGTTGAGCAGCCGCTCGAGGGTGAGCTTTCGCTGATCGCGCCCGACGGAAACGTCGCGGTCAAATCGCGTGAGCGCCACGGCGGTCCGCCGTATTTCTGGTTTGCCGAGGTCGCAGCGCCGGTGGTGGGAACGTGGCACGCGACGCTCGCGCGCGACGGGGCGCCGGCGGAGTGCGGCACGATCACGCGCGAAATCGCCGTGCTCCGTGCCGCAGCCGCCGCCGCCGCGCGCGACGGCAAAGAGCGTCTGGCCGTTGCGCGATACATGGAGCCGCGCGACGGAAAACCTGTACTCCGCATGGATCGAGAAGCTCTTCGACGCGCCGCTCGACGCGGCGCTGTCGTGGCCGGCGCTGCATGAAGTGCTGCGCGACAAATCGCGCAATTTCCTGTTCAACCATTTGGGTCTCGGCGAGGACGAGAAGAAGCTCATCATTCAGCCCGACTGCGCCGACCTTCCATACTTCTTGCGCGCCTATTTCGCCTTCAAGATGGGGCTGCCGTACGGATACTCGAAGTGCACGCGCGGCGGCGGCGGCCAGGCACCGAGGTGCCCCCAGTGGTGGAACATTCAGAAGGAGGAACCTCCGCCCGCTTCGCCCGACAAAAAACCGCGGCTGGCGGCTTCTTCGGGGTCTTCGGCGAGCCGGTCGCGCCGTCCGGCGCCGAGGCTCCCCCCAGGCCGCAAGGGCTTGTGCCGGGGTTTGGATACTATTTGCGCACGACCGTCGCCAACGCCGTGCATTCCGGCAACGGGCGGACCGCGCTCGACGACGACAACACCGATTATTATCCCGTGCCGCTGAAGCAGGAGACGCTGCGCCCCGGCACCATCTACGCCGATCCGTACGGGCACGTCCTGGTGATCGTGAAGCGCATCGCGCAGACGACCCGACGCGGCGGGCGTCTTCCTCGCCGTCGACGGGCAGCCCGACGGCACCGTCGCGCGCAAGCGCTTCTGGCGCGGCAATTTCCTCTTCGCGCAGGACCCCGCGCTCGGGAGGCCCGGGTTCAAACGCTTCCGGCCGATCGTCGCGCGAGAAGGGCGGCGGCTTGCGGCGGCTGACCAACGCCGAGATCGCGAAAGACTCCGCAGTACGGCGATTTTTCGCTCGATCAGTCGAAGCTCGGGGTCGAAGACTTTTACGATCGCATGGATGACGTGATGTCGCCGGCGCCGCTCGATCCTTTGCGCGCGATGCAGGAGGCGATCACGGCGCTCGAGGAGCAGGCGAAGACGCGCGTGACGTCGGTCGAAAACGGGCGCAAGTACCAGGCGGGGCGCCGAAGTGGCGATGCCGGACGGCGCGTCGATCTTCGAGACGACCGGCGCGTGGGAAGATTTCGCGACGCCGTCGCGCGATCTGCGCCTGCTGATCGCGATCGATGTGGTGCGCGGGTTTCCCGATCGCGTCGCGCGGCGGCCCGAGCGCTACGCGATGCCGAAGGACAAGAGCGTCGCCGACGTGAAGGCCGAATTGGAGAGCGTGCTCGCGTCGGAGCTTGCGGCGCGCAAGTTTTCGTATACGCGCAGCGATGGTTCGCAATGGACGCTCGCGCTCAAAGACATGGTCGACCGCATGCCGGAGCTCGAGATGGCATACAACGTCAACGACTGCGTCGAGCTGCGGTGGGGCGCGCCGACAAGAGCGACGAGGCGTCGACGTGCAAGCGGCGCGCATCCTCGGCACAGCGCGTAAAGATGGCGGAGTACCGCGCGTGGTTTCACGAGCGGCGCCGGCCCCCGCGCGATTAGCCGATCCTGTTCGCCGTGGCGTCGGCCCAAAGCCGACGTGCCGTCACACGGGCCAAGCTAAGGCAATTTGCCCAAGGTTCTGCGGGCAAATATCCGTTTCGGCCTCCGGTTCATCGGTTCAGTCTCGCGCGGTATCGCTTACCGCGTTTGCGATCTCAACCCTCACCCTGCCATCGGAGGCCTCGTATGCTCGCAGCGATCAGGAACGCGGCTTCCGCGTTAGGTGTCGCGGCCTTAGCCATCGATTTCTGTGCCGGGTCTGCGTTTGCCGGCGATGTCCCTGAAAGTTCGAGCACCGTCGAAAGCGGTGTTCGCCAACAGGGGACCGCTCCAATCAAGATTGCCGTCTTCGATTTTGAGCTCGAGGATCTCAGTGCCGCCGGTGGCACGGGGGTGAGCCCCGTTGAGACCAAATATCTGGCGCAGGCGACGGAAGAGGCAAAACGAAAGCTCGTTGAATCCGGTCGCTACAGCATCGACATCGGACGTGACGACCGGCAAAACGGTCTATGCGCGCGTTCTGAGCCCGCGGCGACAACGACGCGCCTCGCACGCGGCAAAGCCGTGATCGACCGCTGAGGACCGGCGCGCGCCGGCATCAATAACCGGGCGAGGACGCACACCTCGCTAATTCTGCTCACATTCGGCCGCCCGGCAATTTGCTGGCGTGCTTCACCCAGGCGGCGAGTTGGACTTCGTCGAGCGTGTCGTCCTCGCGGATGTCGAGGTAGCGCAAGTCCTTTTGCTTGGACTCGCCCGGCGGAACTGGACGCAGCGACGCGCCGCGGAAGAAAGCCACTTTGACGTACTTCGTGAAGCAATGGACGCTGAGGAACCAGCCGTGACCCTCGATCCCGTATAGCGGCGAGTTCCATTTGACGGCCTTGCGCACGCCGGGGACGGTGCGCACGATGAGCGCGTCGAGGCGGCGCCCGACGTCGCGTTTCCAGCCTGGCATGGCCGCGATGTAGGCCTGCACGGGGGCGTCGCCGTCGGCCTTCGCGATCTGCGGGTTGCCACCTGCGAGGAGGGCCGGCTTTGCGACCACCCGCTTGGCGACGGCCTTCTTTGCGGCCTTCGCCGACTTCTTGGACGTCCTTTTGGCAACGACGGAAAGCGTTTCGGTCGCGGGTTTGCTCATTGGTCCATCCTTTAGAGTAGATCTTCGAGGTGGTCGAATCGGCTTTGCCAGAACCCGACCATGTGGCTTGTCCAGTCGATCAGCGGGGCCAAGGCGCTGAGCTGCGCGTTATAGTGCGTCTGGCGACCTTCGTGGCGGTCGCGCACTAGCCCGGCCTGCTTCAGAACTCCAAGACCCAATGATCGATCTCTACTATTGGACCACGCCCAACGGGCACAAGATCACGATCTTCCTCGAGGAGGCGGCCGTCCCCTACCGGATCATTCCGGTGAACATCGGCGCCGGCGACCAGTTCAAGCCGGACTTTCTCGCCATCTCACCCAACCACCGCATCCCCGCGATCGTCGATACCGCGCCGGCGGACGGCGGCGCGCCGATCAGCCTCTTCGAGTCCGGCGCGATCCTCGTCTATCTCGCGGAGACGACCGGCCAGTTCCTGCCGCAGGACGTGCGCGGCCGGGCCGAGGTCATGCAATGGCTGTTCTGGCAGGTGGGCGGTCTGGGACCCATGGCCGGCCAGAACCATCACTTCGGGCAGTACGCGCCCGAGCGCATTCCCTACGCGACGGAGCGCTACGTGAAGGAGACCAACCGCCTCTACGGCGTGCTCGACAATCGCCTCGCCGACCGGCCTTTCATCGCCGGCGCGTATTCGATCGCCGACATGGCGAGCTATCCCTGGATCGTGCCGCACAAGGCGCAAGGCCAGAGCCTCGGCGACTTCCCGCATCTGCGGCGCTGGTTTGAGACCATGCGCGCACGGCCCGCGGTGAAGCGGGCATACGAGCGGGCCCGCGAGGTCAACGAGCGTCCCGTCGTGACGGAAGAGGCCAAAGCGATCCTGTTCGGGCAGACGGCCGTGATGCTCAAGCGCTGAGGCCCGCCATCAGAACGAGGGCAGGATCGCGCTGCAGGTCCGACAAGCTTAACGCCGCCAACGTCCCTCGGAGGGTGCGCCCGTCTCGTTTTGGCCCGCGTTAACGGATGGCGCGCCCGTTTTGGCTCAGCTCGGAACACCCGGATCGGCCCTCCCAGTCTCCCGCCGCCGCCCGGCGCTGGCAGGGGAGTTGCATGGATGGCTGCAACCAGGGCGCTCGTTTCCCAAAGACGATTGTCCCTGCCGTCCGCACAGGACAGTCCCTTCGTAACGGTGGCCCCCCATGAGCACCTTTGCCCCCTCCGAGACCTGGAGCCACGCCGAGCCGCAGCCGAAAGCTGCGGTGGAGCGCCGCTTTCACATGGAGATCTTCACCTCTATGGACGCGGCGGTGCCGGTCTGGCTCGAGCTCGAGCGCAGCGCCGCACTGGCGAGTCCCTATCAGCGCCACACCTGGGCTTCGAGCTGGCAGGAAACCGTCGGCCGCGCGGAGGGGGCCACGCCCTACATCGTCGTCGGCCGCGATCACGCGGGGCGCGCCTCATTCCTATGGCCGCTCTGTCGCACGCGGCTCGGACCGCTGTCGATTGCGCGCTTCTTCGGCGGCAAGCATTCGAACGCGAACTTCCCGCTCTGGCGGCCGGAGGTCGCGAGCAGCGTCACGGCGGCGGATGTCGGCGCCGTCGTCGATGACATCGCCCGCAGCGACCGCGGCGTGGACATGCTGGTGCTGCTCAATCAGCCCAAGAGCTGGGGCCTGGTGTCGAACCCGCTCGCGCTTCTGCCGCACGAGGAGTCGCCGAGCAAAGTCTGTCACGGCTCGCTTTCGGCCGACTTCGAGGCCATGCACAGGGAGCGCGTCAGCTCCAGCACGCGCGAGAAATTGCGCCAGAAGGAGCGCGCGCTGGCCAAGCACGGCGACGTCCGCTACTGGCGGGCGCGCTCGGCGGAAGATGCTCACCGTGTGCTCGAGGTCTTCTTCGCGCAAAAGGCCGAGCGGATGCGCCAGCTCGGCATCGCCAATGCCTTCGCCGACCCGGCTGTGCGCGAGTTCATCGCGACGGCATCGACGCGCCCCGATCCCAACACGAGCGAGCCGCCGATCGAGCTCTACGCCGCGTCCGTCGGTGACCAGATCGTCGCGACCTTCGCCGGCGTCGTCTCCGACCGCAGGTTCTGCGGCATGTTCAACTCGATGATCATGAACGAGCTCTCCAACGAGAGTCCGGGCGAGCTCCTACTTGCCAACGTCGTGCGCATGGCTTGCGAGCGCGGCCTCGTCACCTTCGATCTCGGCATCGGCGAAGCCGGCTACAAGCGCGCCTTCTGCAACGAGACCGATACGCTGTTCGACACCGTCGTTCCGCTGACCGTGCGCGGCAAGCTCGCGGCGCCGCTGTGGCGCGGGCAGCTCAACGTCAAGCGCCGGATCAAGCATTCGCCCTGTGCGCTGCAAACGGTCGAAGCCGTTCGCCGGCATTTCAAGGGCGACGACCGCGGCTGCCTCGGCACCGCGGAGACGGTCAAGCTTCAGGATATCGCCTAGGCGCGTTGGCCTTGCGAGGCAGAGTGGCTCATGAAGACCTGCGATGTAGCTATCGTCGGCGCCGGCCTTGCCGGAGCGACCGCGGCCGCCATGCTGGGCAAGGCCGGCTACGACGTCGCCCTGATCGACCCGCACGAGGTTCATCCGCCTGAGTTCCGCTGCGAGAAGCTCGATGCCTCGCAGGTCGAGCTGCTGCGCAAGACCGGGCTCGCCGAGCCCGTCCTGCGCCATGCCTCGCTCGATGGGGCCGTGACGATCGCCCGCTACGGCCGCCTCCTGGGCAGCAAAGAAAGCGCCCGCTACGGCATCATCTACGACGCGCTGGTCAACGCAATTCGCGCGCAGGTGCCTGCGAGCGTGAGCCAGATCCGCGCCAAGGTCACGGGCATCGCCAACGGCGCGGAGCGGCAAACTCTAATGCTGACCGGCGGCGGGGAGCTGTCGGCCCGGCTCGTCGTCATGGCCAACGGCCTGCACCCGGGGCTGGCGCAGTCGCTCGGCATCGAGCGCCGCGTGGTCAGCCGCTGCCACACCATGGCGATTGGCTTCGACCTGCGCCCGGCCGGCCGCTCGAGCTTCGGCTTCAAGGCGCTGACCTACTACCCCGAGAAAGCCTCCGACGGCGTCGCCTACATGACGGTGTTTCCGGCCGGCGGCGCCGCGCGCGTCAACCTTTTCACCTACTGGCAGGCGGGCGACGAGCGTCTTGCCGGCATGCGCGACGCACCCGTCGAGACCTTGACGCGGCTGTGGCCGCGGCTCGAGCGCGTGACGGGCGCTTTCGCCGTGGAGAACGTGCGCATCCGGCCCATCGACCTTTACGTCACCGAAGGCTACCGGCAGCCGGGGATCGTGCTCGTCGGCGACGCCTTTGCCACCGCCTGCCCGGCGGTCGGCGTCGGCGCCAACAAGGTGCTGACCGACGTGGAACGCCTGTGCAACCTGCACATCCCGAGCTGGCTCGCGTCGGCGGGGATGGGCTCGCACAAGATCGCGAGCTTCTACGCCGACCCAATCAAGCGGGCGTGCGACGAGAGCTCAGCGGCCCGCTCGTTCCATCTGCGCTCGCTTTCAACCGATGCGAGGCTCGCCTGGCGCGCGCGGCGGTGGACGCGGTTTGGCGTGCAGATGGGCGCATCCGCGGTGCGCCGCGCGAAGGCGTCGGTGGTCATGCTCGTGGGGGATTACAGGGCGCGCAGGAACGCCGCCACGGGCCACGCGAGCGAAAGCTCGCCGATGCCGAGATAGGCCGCGTTGAGCCAGTAAGTGACGCCGCCGCGGCCGGCTCGAACTCGGGCCCCCAAAGCTCGGGTCCATCGCCGGCGCCATTGCAAATACTGCAGCCACAGACATTCGTCCTCGCGTACGCCGGACAATCCGGCGCATGACAGCTACATCGCGCAAAGCTGGCCCGCGGTTCCGGCCGGAACAGGGGCGACACGCCACCTTGATGCTCCATGGCTCTGCCGCTCTAGCTGCCAAGGCTTGGCCTCGCCGCTCTCGGAACGCCGGTCTTAACCGCGACGCCCGGTCGCGGGGGGTGGCGGCGACGGATAGGGCAGGTCCCCATCCGTTAGGTCTTCGGCCGCCGATGATCGTCCCCCCGTCCCATCGACGGCCAAGGGAGCGCCTGATGCAGGGCTTGGGGGCGCTCCCGCAGCGCGTCTCACTATCGTCGCCGAAATGTGCGTTAACCCGCTGCAATTCACTCCGGGGAAGGAGAGTTGGCGAATGCATCGGGCCGCCCGGCTGCTGCCTTTGGGGATCGTGCTCCTGTGTGCTCCGGCGCTCGCCGACAAGGCATTCGCTCCGGAGGATGCGGCCTACATCGACTGGAGCTGGAAGAACTGCGAGACGACGAGCACGCAGAAGGAACATGAGCTCGCCGATGCCGCGACCGCGAAAGATCGCGATACGTTTCACGAGCAGTACCAAAAGCAGCTGAAGAAGCTCACCGACGTGCAGCGTGCGGCGTCCGAGACGGGGCGGCTGTGCGCGACGATCCTCGGCATGTATGGGCCGGGTGCCTCGGTCATCCCCGATCTCATTGTCGCCAAGGGAGAAACGCCGCCGGCTTACACCCCGGCAGTGACGCGGACGCCTGCTGCTGCGCCTACCGCCCAGCACGGCCGCAAGCGCCACTAGAATTCGCACGCACCGCAGCGCAGCAACCCGTTCGCGACTCCGGTTACGCGCGCAAACTCTTTCCGCTGAGGAATCGGACTACTATAACCAGAGCCGCCATGGGGCGTGGCGCGGGCGCGCAACTGTGTCCGCAGGCAAAAATGGAAAGGGGAGACTCATGCCACAAGGAGTGACATCCGCAAGTCTGATCATCATCATCCTGGTTGCAGCCGCGGTCGGCGCCGCGGTCGGTGGCATGCTGGGGGCGAACTTCGACCCCGCGGCGCTGGCCGTCATCTCGGGGTTCATCGCGACCGTCGTCGCCGTGGTCGTGCGCAACGAGCTGATCAACCGCCTGTCCGGCGCCGGCCCGAACGACTTCAAGATCCCGATGGTGGTCGCCGTGTTTGCCGTCGTCGCCTCCCTCGCCGGCAGCCTCGCCGGCAAGGAGATCCTCGACGACGTGGGCGGCAATTACTCGCCGGTATGGGTGGGAACGGTTGCGGGGATCGCCTCGGCGCTCCTCATGTCCATGCTCATGATCACCTATCACATGGAGGTGCGGCGGGACTGAACGGCCCGCTGCAGTCTCGAGCCGAATTGAGCGGCGCCGGCATTCGTGCCGGCGCCGTTTCGCTTTTTCCGGGCCCCCATGTGCTCATGACAAGCAACACACGTTCCATCGGCAACTGTGGAAAAGGCACTGATACAACAGCGCCCTACCGCAGCTGCGGTGTACGAATGTGACGGGTAGCTGACATGTTGAGTAAGAGGGGTCTCAATATGCGTGACAGTCGCGATATGCGGGATAGTCGAGCAATTCTGAGTGCGCTTTATACGGTCCTGACCGAAGCGCACGCGATGCGGCGGGACGCGGAAGCCAGAGAGATCATGCAGGGGTATCCGGCGCGCGACCTGGGCGCCTTCACCCTGCTCCCGACGATGGAGCGCGATCTCGACTGGGAGCTCTCCGAGGAGCGCGCCGCGCGCGCCAGCGCAGAGCTTGAGGCAGCCGGTTTTCGCACCCGCATCCGCACCATAGAGCAGGTCGGCTTCTTCGACTGAGGGCGTCGGACGACTGGGCGACTAGGCGGGGTTTTGCCATGCTGCGGCCGCAGCGGCCTCGTGTTTGCCGCTGCGGATCCGCATGCCAAACGCCCCGGTCAATCGCGCGCGGCGTTCACCTGGACCCCGCTAGAAATTCACGTTGTGAATGACCCAGCCCCCGGCAAAGGCGATGACGCCGGCCGCCAGGATGTATGGCAGTACCGAGATGAAGGCGACCAGCAGCTCGACGAAGGCACGGAACACGACCAGCGCCGCGGCCCAAAGCTGCATGATGACCTTGTAGAGCACGTAGGCGATGGCGATGATGACCGCGACCAGCACCACGAGCTTCCACACGGGAAGTGCTTTCCAATCCGACTGGAAGACGGCGATGATCTCGCCGAACGACCACGTCCAGACCAGCTCGAGAAATTTGAAGATCGCGGCAATTCCCTGCTGCAGGAACTGCACGATCGAACTGATGATCTGCTGCACGACGAATCCCCCATGGCGGCAGCCGGCCCCCCGGCCGGCTTTCCATCCCATTCTAGGCCAGGGCGAGGCTTTCTGTCAGGAGGTGAAAGGCGCCCGGACGCGCGATTTGCGGCATCCGGGGGCGCTTTTGCCTACGCCAGCTTGCGCAGCTCCTCGGCCGTGATGCGCACGGCGGCACGGATCTGCTCGGGCGTATGCTCGCTGGTGACGAAGAAGCGCAGGCGCGCCGCTTTCAAGGGCACGGCCGGATAGATGATCGGCAGCACGTTGACGCCGCGCGCGAGCATGCGGTCGGTGATGCGGCCAGCCTTGACGATATCGCCAACCATGATCGGTACGATCGCGTAGCCACGGCTAGTCACGGTATCGAGGCCGTGCGCGCGGGCCTCGCGTAGGAAGAGGCTGCCGTTCGCCTGCAGGCGCGCGACGCGCTCGGGCTCGGCCTTCAGGAGCTGCAGCGCTGCGGAGGCGGCCGCCGCCACCGGGGGCGACATGCCGACCGAATAGACTTGGCCCGCGGCGCGGAACTTCAACAGCTCGATGAGCTCGCGGCTGCCGGCAATGTACCCGCCGCAGGCCGAGAGCGCCTTGCTCAGCGTGCCCATCCAGATGTCGACGTCGCTCGGATCGATGTCGAAGTGCTCGGCGACGCCGCGGCCGTTCTTGCCGAGCACGCCGAGCGCATGCGCCTCGTCCACCATGAGCCACGCGTTATGGCGCTGCTTCAAATCGATCAGGCGCGGCAGATCCGGGATGTCGCCGTCCATCGAGTAGAGGCCCTCGACGACAACGAGCGCGTTCCTGTAGCAGCCGCGCTCCTCCGCCAAGATCTTCTCCAGCGCCGCCATGTCGTTGTGGCGGAACGGGCGGACGGTGGCGCCAGAAAGCTTGGCCCCGACGAGGATGCTGTTGTGGGCGAGCTCATCGTGGACGACGAGGTCGCCCGACTCCATGAGGGCGGCAATGGTTGAGACGTTGGTCGCGTGGCCGCTGACGAAGGCGAGCGCGGCTTGCGCCTCGTAGAGGTCGGCGAGCGCGCTCTCGAGCTCGCGGTGGAACACGCGGTCGCCCGAGACGATGCGGCTTGCCGATACTGAGGTGCCGTACTGGTCGATCGCGGCCTTAGCGGCCTGCGAGACAACGGGGTGGCGGTTGAGGCCCACGTAGTCGTAGGAGGCGAAGTTGAGGTGCTCGCGCCCGTCGATGAAAATCTTCGAGCCCACGCTTTCCTCGTGGCAGCGATAGAACGGGTCGCTGAAATTGAAGCGCTCGGCCACCTTGCGGTGCTTGATCACCGAGGTGTAGCCGGCCAGATCGCCGAAGCCGCGCTTGGGCTGGTACACCGTCCGCAGCAGCTTGCGCACCTGCAGGCCCTGCCACGCGGTACGGATGGCCGCGCTGGCGTCGTGCAGCATCGCTGTGGCGTTCAAGCCGACAATCGTCAGGGCACGTGCAAACGTCCCCCCGCTCTCAACTCGCAGATCGCGCCTGTCCACATCCGACTCACGCACATCCAAGGCGCTGCTCCTCCGGTCGACGTTTGTTGATTTTCCTGGCGCAAGCTTGTTTACCAAAACAGAAACCACGACCCTAGCATGTCAGCAAGGCCCCCGATGCTCCTTGTCGAAGCCGTCAGATCCGGCCCTCGCCTTACCGGAACCTTACGAGGACGTCCCGCTCCGTGAAGCAAAGTGTGAGATCGCTCGTAATCAGCGGTGCAAGTGCCGGGCTCGGCCGCGCGCTCGCGCTTCAATACGCCATCCCCGAACGGACGCTCGGTTTGCTTGGCCGCGACAAAGCGCGCCTGGAGGCGGTGGCGGCGGCCTGCCGGGACCGCGGCGCCAATGTGACGACGGGCGCCTTTGATCTTCTGGACGCGGGGGTGACCGGCGCTTGGATGGGTGATTTTGACGCCACCCACCCGATCGACCTCCTGATCGTCAACGCCGGGGTGTTCACCGGGCACGGAGCCGATCGCGCCATGGAGACGAATGAGGAGACCGTCGCCATGCTGCGCACCAACCTTGAAAGTGCGACCACGACGATTGCCGCGGCCCTCCCCATGCTGCGCGCGCGCCGCCACGGCCGCATCGCCATCGTGGGCTCGCTCGCCGCGCTGCAGCCGCTCGCCGATGCCCCCGCCTACAGCGCCAGCAAGGCCGGTTTGATGAGCTACGGGGAGGCATTGAGAGAGTGGCTCGCGCCCGACGGCGTCGCCGTGACGCTCATCTATCCCGGCCACATCGAGACGGATCAGGTGGCCCACCATGTCGGCGCCCTTCCTCTGCTCATATCCGCGCCAGCCGCCGCCGAGCGCATCAAGCGCGGGCTAGATCGCGGGCGCTCGTTCATCGCCTTCCCGCTGGCGCTGCTGTGGCTGATACGGGCAGGCCGCCTGCTGCCGTGGCGATTGCGGGCGAAGTTCGGGGCCGGCATGCGATTTCACGTAGACAAGGAATAAGGCGCGGCTGCGGTTCGTCGTTTAGGGCCTGGTCGCGCAAGCCGGTGCCGTCGCCTCCCGGGTTTGATCGCTGGAAGAGGTAACGATCCGGCAGCGCGTGAGTTCCCTCCTGGAGGCCCCTGATCGGCTCACCGATAGCTGCGTCCGTGACGGGCTATGCCTATGAAATGCTGTGAGACTTTCTAAGCCGCGAGCGCACACCCTGCGCGCCCTCGATGAGCCAGGCGAGGCCGCCGGCGGTGAATAGAGCCGCCAGGACGTAGCCTACCGCTCCCGTTGCGGTCAGCGCGAAGTGCGCGGCCTTGACCAGGACGAGCACACCGAGGAACGACCTCAGCACGAACCACGACGTCGATTTTTCCGCGAGCCTGGCGTCGTCGCGCTCGACCCACTTCTGAATGGCGGACATGAAACCCTCCCTATGTGCAAGCCGCATGGCGGCAGCGGTAGAGAGTGAGGCAGTCGCGATCCCGGCGCTGTGCCGCCGGGAACAGCGCGAGCGGATCGGACGGGCCTGCGGTTGCGGTCGCCGTTAGGGCAACGGAGTCACGCGGAAGTGCATGCTCCCGACGTCGTGGCAACTTGACGCGCAATAAACTTTCGCCAACAAGGTCTTAGAGCCCAATGTTGGCGTGCGGCGATAACAAGAGAAAGCAGGTCGTAAACGTCGGAGGCCGCTATTTCGCGGCGCCGGTGCGCGCGCCTGCGATCCGCTTGCCCGCGCTCATCAGCAGGTAGGCGCCGGCGACCGCTCCGCCGACGAGTCCGACCAGTGACAGGATCGTCTCCTGCAGTCCGAGCCAGGTGAACGCGAAGTAGAGCGCCGCGGCACCCAGCAGGCCGCCGACGGAACCGAGCGCCGTCGAGACGACGCTACCGCCGGCGAGCCCCATCAGCAGCCCCACCGCGATGGCCGGATAGAGCGCCGGCCAGAAATGATCGTCCATATCGCATTCCCTCGGTAAGACCTGACGCAGCAGACGAGCGGCCGGCAAAGCAAACGCTGTCGCCGGCCGCTACAAGAGCGACATGATGCTCCGCACGCGTTGTCAGTTGACGCGCGTAACCTCGACGAGGTTGTCGGAGAACGTCGGCGCACGGCCCAGGCCCGACCACGCGTCCGACGAGATCGAGTTCACCGATCCGTCCGAGCGGTTGAGCGAGCGCCAGTAGCCGAGCGTCGCCACCACGATGCCGGGGTTCACGTCCTCGGACACGCGTGCCACGCCCTCGAAGTCACCGCGGGCGTTCTGCACGCGCACCGGATCGCCCTCGCGGATGTTGCGGCTGGCCGCGTCCGCAGGCGAGATGATCACGAACTGCTCGCCCTGGCCCCGGATCTTGTGGGGCTCATTCGCGTAGCACGAGTTGAGGAAGCCGTGGCTCTTGGGAGAGATGATGTTGAGCGGATAGACCTTGGCTAGCTCCGGGTTCGTCTCCGGAGATTCGCGCACCGGCACATAACCGGGGAGCGGATCGACTGGCTCGCCCGACTGCTCGCCCTCGTACATGGCGCGGAACGGCCCGGCGACGAAGTTCTTGGCGTCCTTCAAGAGCAGCTCGACCTTACCCGACGGCGTGGGGAATTTGCCTTGCGCGTGCGGAGTGCGCGTATCCGCCGAGCCGACGTCGATTTTGTAGTAGCCGTGCGTCTTGAAGTACTCCATGTCGACGCCGCCCATCTTGGGGTCGTCCCAATTGATGTAGGCCGCGCAAAGCTCGCTGTCGGTCATTTTGAAGACGGGTTCGTCGAAGCCCATCTCGCGCGCGAGCAGCCGCCACATCTCGCTCGTCGGCTTGCACTCGCCCGGCGGGTCGATCGCCTTCTCGTTATACGTGAAGTAGAAGTGGCCCCACGACCACATCATGTCCTCGGCCTCGCCGGCCATGGCCGACGGCAGGATGATGTCGGCGTACTTCGCCGTGTCGGTGATGAAGTGCTCGGCGACGACCGTGAACAGGTCCTCGCGCTTCAGGCCGGCGACGATCTTGTTGGTCTCGGGCGATTGACTGACGGGATTGGTGCAGAACACGAACATGCTCTTGATCGGCGGATCGAGCTTCATCTCGCCGTTCAACGCCTGGCCGAGCCGCAGATTGTTGACGACGCGCGTGTCGGGCTTGATCCAGTCGGGCCGCGCGGCCTTCACCCAATCTACGGGGAAGTCCCATAGCGGCAACTGCAGCATGCCGCCCCCGACGTGGCGCCACGAGCCGGCGACCGCCGGGATTGCGTAGACGGCGCGGGCCGCCTGCGCGCCGCCGGCCGAGCGCTCGATGGCCACGCCGATACGGATGGCAGAGGGCTGCGCGGTGGCAAATTCGCGGGCGAACTTGGCGATGTCGGCCGCCTTCACGCCGGTGACCTTTTCGGCATACGCGAGCGTGAACTCCTTGGCGCGCTCCTTCAGCTCCGGCCAGCCGTGCGTGTGCTTGTCGACGTAGTCCTGATCGACGAGGCCCTGTTCGACCATTGAGTTGATGACGGCCAAAGCGAGCGCGCCGTCGGTGCCGGGCTTGGGGCAGATGTGCCAGTCCCCGGCCTTGGCCGTGCGCGAGCGGTAGCTGTCGATGACGACGATCTTGGCGCCGCGCTTTTGCGCCTCCAGCACGAACGGCCAGTGGTGCAGGTTGGTCGAGATGGAATTGCAGGCCCAGATCACGATGTACTTGCAGTGCACGAAGCTCTCGGGGTCGACGCCGCCGGTCGGGCCATGCGTCAGCAGCCAAGCGGTTGACGAGCCCGAGGTGCAGTACGTTTTCTCGTTGACCGTCGAGCCGAGCCGATTGAAGAAGGGATCGCCCGAGTTGATGCCCTGCACCAGACCCATGTTGCCGAGATAGCTTTGCGGCATGATCGCCTGCGCGCCGTACTCGGCGATGATCTCGCGCCAACGCCGGCCGATCTCGGAGATCGCTTCGTCCCACGTGATGCGCTCGAATGTGTTGCCGCCGTTCGGTCCCGAACCCTTCGGGCCGACGCGGCGCAGCGGATACATCAGGCGGTCGGGATTGGCGTGGTGATCGTGGAAGTCCTTGAGCTTTACGCATAGGGTGCCACGCGTGATCGGGTGCTCTTTGTTGCCCTTCACATCGACGAGCTTGCCGTCCGCCACCTCGTAGACCATGGCGCAGGTGTCGGGGCAGTCGTGCGGACAGGCGCCGAAGAACGTGGTGCGCGGGACCTGCTCGTTCATTGTTGTTCCTCCCCTGGGGCGTGCCCTTGCCGGGCATTGTGACCTCACGCCGAGTTGCGTCACTCTGACCCAGATCAGTGGGCGCCGCAACCCGGCTTCAGGCGGCCCCGGAGGAGGGAAGGGCGCAGCAATCCACATAGACGTGGCGTTCTCCACGACCGTCCTCGACCGTGTAGCCGCCCGCGTCCGCGTGCTGCGTGAGATATCCCGGCCCGATCGGCACCTTGCCGTGCGCGCCGGGGATGTCGAGCACGTACAGCGGCAGTGCGAGCCCCGACAGCCGCTCGCGCAACGCGCGCATCAGCGCCTGGCCCTCGGCAATCGTCGTGCGCAGGTGCGCGGTGCCGGGCGCCAGGTCGCCGTGGTGGAGGTAGTAGGGCTTCACCCGCGCCTCCACGAAGGCGCGCATCAGCGCCTCGAGCGTCGCCGCGTCGTCGTTGACGCCGCGCAGCAGCACCGTCTGGCTCACCATGGCGATGCCGGCATCGACGAGGCGGGCACAGGCTGAGCGCGCGGCCGCCGTCATCTCGCGCGGGTGGTTGGCGTGCAGCGCCACGAACACCGCCTTCTTGCCCGAGCGCAGGGAGGCGACGAGCTCCGGCGTGACGCGCTCGGGGGCAACGGCTGGCACGCGCGTATGCCAGCGCAGCACTTTCACGTGCGCGATTGCGCCGAGCGCTTCCGTCACCTCGGCAACGCGGCGCGGCGACAGGATCAGCGGATCGCCGCCGGTCAGGATCACCTCCCAGATCTCGGGGTGTGCGCCGATGTAGTCGAGCGCGGCGGCGAGCTCAGCGTCCGACAGCATCGGGCTCTTGCCGGGACCGACCATCTCGCGGCGCAAGCAGAAGCGGCAGTAGACGGGGCACGCGGACACGAGCTTCACCAGCACGCGGTCGCGGTAGCGGTGCACGACGCCGGCGAGCGGGCTCTTGGCCGCGTCGCCGATCGGATCGTCGCGCTCCTCTTGCCGCCGCTCGAGCTCGCGTGGGTCAGGGATGAACTGGCGTGCGATGGGATCGTCGGGGTCGCCCGCATCGATCAGCGCGGCCATCGCCGGCGTGACCGCCACCGCGTAGCGCCGGGCAACCGCTGCGATTGCATCCGCGCGCTGGCGCGAGACGAGCCCGGCATCGGCGAGGTCGTCGGCGGTCTTCAGCGTCTGCCGGAAGGCGGTCATGGCTCACTCCGTGACGAGGTTCGAACGTCACTCCGTGATGCTCGAACGATTTTAAGCGGTTGGGCGCGCTTGTGCCGCCTCTACCACACTTGGCGCAGATCGGCCGGGGCCTTGTTGATATCGGGGACATGATAGCCCCGCACCGATACCGCCGCCCCGTTTTTGGCGTAGGCAAAGCGTCCGTTTCAGTGGCGCATCCGTAGCGAATAAGAGGGGTGGGGTCATGCGTCGTATCCAGTCGGTGCTTGTGCTGTGCGTGGCGTTCTTGAGTGTTCTCGGCCCGCAGCGCAGCTTCGCTGGGCCGTACACGACGCCCGAAGTCCTTCCCGTGCACACCTGGGGTGGATTCTACCTAGGGGCCAACCTCGGCGGCGCATGGGGCAGCACGTCGGCCACCGACAACAACGGGTACAACACGGCCGGCGACTACTGGAGCGCGGCTCCGAGCGGCTTCACCGGCGGCGTGCAGCTCGGCTACAACTGGCAAGTCGGCCCGGTGCTTTATGGGCTCGAAGGTGATCTCGGCGAGCTCGGGCTTGCCGGCAGCGCCACCAGCGCATTCATTCCCTTCATCTACGATACCTCGACCAGCACCGACATCGATTTCTACCTGACGCTGCGCGGCAGGCTGGGCATCCTGTTCAATGGGTGGCTCCTCTACGGAACGCTGGGATACATCGGCGCCGACACCACCGTGTCGGTGGTCGATGCGTGCACGTTCCCGCCGTGTGGGCCCTTGTCGATCAACGCGCAGAACGAATCCTTCCGCAACGGCTGGACCATCGGCGGTGGCTTCGAGACGGTGCTCTCCGGGCAATGGACGGTAAAGGTCGAGTATCTCTACTTCGACTTCGGCTCGATCAACGTGTCGGGGGTTTCAAACGGCAATACGTACTCGTGGTCGCTCGACACCGACGGCAGTCTCGTCCGCGCCGGCATCAACTACCAGTTCGGCTGGATGAACGGGTTCTACAATTGAGCGCGTGAGGCATCGCGATCAGCGGCGGCCTAGGCGAGGAAATACGCCATCAGCGCCAGGATGACCGCGACGTGCGCGGCGAAGATGATCGCGTAGCGCACGAACGTGCGGTACGTGCGCACGTGGGCGGCGAAGTCGGCATCTTCGGGCAGCGGGAATTTGTAGCCGGGGTCAACGTAGCCTCGTCGCGTCTGGTCGTAGGCCGCAATCGCCATCCTCTATCTCCAATTCTCGATTTTGTTCGGCGGCTTTTTTTTACGCGCCCGCCGCTACGCTCGCTGTCGGCGTTCGGGATATACGCACGCGCGGATGCGGCAGTTCCTGTGTCGTTTTGGCGCCGGTATGGCTCGGGCGTTTACGCACCCCAGCCCGCCTGGAGTGCGGCCCAGGAGTGCGGCAATGACGCTTCAATTGGTGTTCAGCATCTGCTCGATCGTCGAAGGCGCGGCGTGACACACGCTGCCGCCCGTGCCCTTGAAGGAAGGGACCACGATGATCGGCTGCCTCATGGCGTCGCAGGTCGAAGGGGCGAGGTGGGTTGCGGCGCACCCCAACCAGTACATTCGCAAGATCAGGTGCGAGCCCGCCGGGCGCTTCGCCAGGATCTGAGGCAACGCGCTCAAGCGCGGCTGCGCTCGAGCTCCACTTCCGCGCGCAGACTTTCGAGATCGCGCCCGACCGTCGCCACCGCCACCTTGCACCCGCCCTCGAAATAGCCGACCGCGCAATTGCGCTCCGCCGGGTTGCCCTCGATCGCGCTGCGCTCCCAGCGTTCGGCGTGGCCGACGTAGTTGATCTGCACGTCGTAGTGCTGGCTCCAGAAAAACGGCACGGCGTCGAACGCTTCGCGGCCTCCCAGCATGTTGCGCGCGGCCGTCTGCCCCTGCCGCTCGGCGACGACCCAGTGCTCGACGCGGATGCGCTGGCCCGTGTGCGGGTCGGGCCAGCGCGCGATGTCGCCCGCGGCGAAAATTCCCGGCGCGCTCGTCTGCAGGTAGGCGTCGACGAGCACGCCGTTGTCGACGGTGAGCCCGGCATGCTCGGCAAGCCCCGTTTCCGGGCGCACGCCGATGCCGGCGACGACGAGATCGGCGGCGATGCGCTCACCCGATTGCAGCGTCACCGCCTCGCGGTCGATGGCGGTCGCGCTGGTATTGAAGTGAAAGACGACGCCATGCTGCTCGTGGATCGCCTTGATCATATCGCCAAGCTCGGGCCCCAGCACGCGCTCCAGCGGGCGCGCCTGCGGGCCGACGACATGCACCTCGGGCCCGCGCTCGCGCAGCGCCGCCGCCGTCTCCAACCCGATGAAGCTCGCGCCGATCACCACAACGCGGTTGGCGCGCTCGGCCGCAGCGATCAGCGCGGTGCTGTCGTCCAGCGTGCGCAGGTAGTGCACGTGCGGCAGGTTGGCGCCGGGTGTGTCGAGGCGTACGACGCGCGCGCCCGTCGCCAGCAGCAGGGCGTCGAAGGGCACGCGGCCGCCGTCGGACATGACGACGGCACGGCCGGCCGCGTCGATGGAGATTGCGCGCGCATCGAGCCGGACCTCGATCTCCTTCTTCTTGTAGAAATCGGGGGAGCGCAGCGGGATCCAATCCTCCGGCGCCTTGCCGGCAAGGAAGTCCTTCGACAGGTTGGGGCGGTCGTAGGGCACGGCGTCGTCGGCGCTGAGCATGGTGATGCTGCCGCCGAAGCCTTCGCGCCTCAGCATCTCGGCAGCGGCATTGCCGGCGCCGCCGCCGCCGACGATGACGATCGTGCGCGGCGTTGACGCAGTTGCGGCGCGCTTCTCCACCGGCTGCTTCTTCGCCTTCTCGCGCACGAACACTTTGCCGTCGGCCTGCTCGACCTTCCAGCAGGCGACCGGGTTCAAGGCAGGGGCACGCAGCGCGTCGCCCGTGCGCAGGTTGAAGCAGGCGTGATGCCACGGGCAGCGCACGGTATCGTCGACGAGCAGGCCTTCCGCGAGCGGACCGTTGTAGTGGGTACAAATGGCGCCGACCGCGAAAACATCCGCCCCGCGCCGCGCCATCAGCACCGCCTCGCCGTTGGCGTAGCCGAGCAGCATGGCGCCGTCAGCGAGGCGCGAGGCTTCGATGCCCTGCGTGAAATCCGGCCCGCTCAACTGGGCTTCTTCTGCGGTCATCGCATGCCTCCAAACTCTGCCGCCGTCAGATGCCCCAGCCCGTGACCGCGATCACCTGCCCGGTGATGCCTTCAGACGCGGGCGAGGCGAGGAACACCACCGCTTCGGCAATGTCGTCGCGCTTGGCCCAGCGTTTGGTGTCCTTGGGCTTCATGGCCGCGATGTTGGACTCCGTATCGACGAGGCCCGGCGCCACCGCGTTGACGCGCACACCCGCATCGCGTCCCTCGAGCGCGAACGTCCGCGTCAGTGCCTCGATGCCGGCCTTGGCGCAATTGTAGGCGACCATGTTCGCCTGCGAGAGCCCCGCGCGCGCGAAGTTCACGACCGAGCCGGAGCCGGCCTTGGCCAGGTGCGGGAAGGCCGCGCGCGTGACGAGGAACGCGCTCAGGAGGTTGTTGTTGAGCTCGCAGTTCCAGTCCTCGAGGCTGAACTCGACGGCGGGTTTGTACAACGTGAGCCCGCCCGCCAGATTGACCAGGATGTCGATGCGCGAATATTCGGCGAGCGTCTGGTCGATGAGGCGAGCGACCTGCGGCTCCTCGGTGAGCGAGGCGGCAATCGCGAGCACGCGTGCTCCACCCGCGCGCAGCTCCATCGCGCGCGCTTCCACGTTGGCGCCTGTGCGCGCGCAGATCGCGAGCGCCGCGCCCTTTGCCGCCAGGTCGCGGGCGACGGCCTGGCCCACTTGCCCTGCGTGGCTGACCCCCGTGACGATGGCAACCTTGCCTTCGAGACTACCCGGCATTTCGCTCACCCGCTGCTTGTGTGCTTGCCTCACCCGCGGGCGCCCTTGACCCCGCGCCTGCAAACGATGACGCTTCCCATCATATGCCAAGACGTGCGGTGTGCGAACACACGCGACGGAACGAGCCGAGGTGCGACCATGAGCTGGCAGCCCGACAACGATCCCGTCCCCGGCAACCCGCGCTCCTGCGATGCAATTGAGCAGGTAATCGTTCCGCGCGCCCGCGATCTCGGCGGCTTTTCGGTGCGCCGCGCGCTGCCGGCGGCCGGCAAGCAGATGGTCGGGCCCTTCATTTTCTTCGACCAGATGGGGCCGGCCGAGTTCCTCATCGGCTCGGGCATCGACGTGCGCCCGCACCCGCACATCGGGCTCGCGACCGTGACCTATCTGTTCGACGGCGAGATCGTGCATCGCGACAGCCTCGGCACCGCGCTCGCGATCAGGCCGGGCGAGCTCAACCTGATGTCGGCCGGCAGCGGCATCGTGCATTCGGAGCGCACCGGCGCGGAGGAGCGCGCGAAGGGCCCGCGGCTGTTCGGCATCCAGGCCTGGGCGGCGCTGCCGAAGGCGCACGAGGAGGGCGCGCCGGCCTTCGCGCATCATGACGCGGGCGAGCTGCCGCGCATCGCCGGCGACGGCAAGACGGTGCGCGTCATCATGGGGTCGCTCTATGGGCAGACCTCGCCTGCGGCGTTCCCGCATCCGGCGTTCTACGCCGAGGCGGTGCTGGCGCCCGGTGCCGTGCTGCCGCTCGATCCCGACTACGACGAGCGCGCCGTTTACATCGCCTCGGGCGAGATCGACATCGCCGGCGAGACGTTCGACGCCGGCCGGCTGCTCGTCTTCCGACCCGGGCGACCGCATCTCGATCCTCGCGATCTCGCAGGCGCGGCTGATGCTGCTCGGCGGCGAGCCGATGGACGGGCCGCGCCACATCTGGTGGAATTTCGTGTCCTCGTCGAAGGACCGCATCGACGCCGCCAAGGCCGATTGGAAGGCCAAGCGTTTCGCCACCGTACCGGGCGACGCGGTCGAGTTCATCCCGCTGCCGGAGTGAGGCCGCGCGCTGTCAGGGCTTCTGGTCGAGGAAGGCACGGATGGCGGCAACCGTTGCCGCCGGCTGCTCCTCCATCAGCCAATGCCCGGAGTTTGCGATCACCGCGCCGGTGACATTGCTCGCGACGAAGCGCAAGTCGTCTGCCATCGCCGTGCCGAACGATTTCTCCGCGCCGATCGCCAGCACCGGCATCGCGAGCTTGCCCTTGGCGAGGAGCTCCTGGTTATCGGTCGCATCCTGCGCAAACGCTGCGAACTGGTTGAACGCCGAATGCATGGCGCCGGGCTTCGCGTACAACTCTGCGTAGTGTTGGCGCGTCTCCTCGTCGATTGCATTCGGGTCGGCGGAGAGCTCGTTATAGAAACGGTCGAGGTAGATGCGCTCGCGCCCGGCCACGAGCCGCTCGGCGTCGGGCCCGCGGAAATTGAAGTGCCACAGCAGCGGGTTCTTGAGGATCTCATCCCACGGCCCGATGCCCGGCAGGGGCGCGTCCATGGCGACCCAACGCGTGACACGCGCCGGATACTGCGCCGCGAAGGCGTAGCCCACCATGTTGCCGATGTCGTGCGTCACGAGGTCGACATCGTCGATGCTCAGGGCGTCGAGCACGCGAGCGATATCCAGCGCCTGCGCCCGCTTTTCGTAGCCGATCTCCGGGTGCGAGGAGAGCCCCATGCCGCGCAGATCGGGCACGACGACCGTGTGGTCGCGCGCAAGCTCGGCTGCCAGCGGGGCCCACATGTCGCCGGTATCGGCAAAGCCGTGCAGCAGCAGGACCGCGGGGCCCTGTCCGCCGACGCGGGTGTGGAGCGTGGCGCCGATGGTCTCAATGTCTTGCGTGCGGAAGCCATCGGGGAAGGGGAGAACCTCCGCCAGCGCGGGCAGCGGGAGGCCGAGCGTCGCCAGCACGCACACCGCGAAACGGACCGTGCGTCGCGTCATGCGGTGCGCTGCTTGCGGTATTCGCCGGGCGAGCGCCCGTACTGCGCCTTGAAGCGGCGCCCGAAGTGCGACAGGTCCGAGAAGCCCCAGCTGAAGGCAATGTCGCTGATGGTCCTGCGCGCCTGCGCGGGATCCTCGAGCGTGCGCCGGCAGCGCTCGAGCCGCCGGGCGATGATGTAGGCCTCCAGTCCCGTATCTTCCTGCGCCAGCAGCGCATTGGCGTAACGCACACTGATGCCGGCGGCGGCAGCGGCCGTGACCGGCTTCAGGTTGGGGTCGTGCAGACGCAATTCGATCGCGGCCTTCAGTATCGTGAGCGCCGCGGCGCGTGGCGAGGACAGAGTGACGCCGTTCGATTGAGTCTCGGCGGAGAAGGCCAGTGCGACAAGGTCGAGTGCCTGCTCGACGATCTTTGGCGCCGCCGCCTCATCCAGCGTGTCGACGCGCTCGGGCAACATCGACAGAAAGCCAAATGCCAGGCTGGCCACGGCGTTTTGCGGATCCAAGACCCGCGAGATCAGCGGTGCGGTCGGCCCGGTGCGCGCCTCGAGCTCCTGACGCGGCACCCTGATCGTCACAATCCTTCCAGGCGTCTGCATCTGTCCCCAGAACGGCCTTCGAGGGTCGAGAAGGAAAAATGTGCCCTCTTCGTTGAGAGCCTCCCGATCGCCCTGGATATGGATCGACCTGCCGGTCTGCTGCAGGCAGATGAAGTAGTCGTCGTTGTCGGCGCGGGAAATTTCGCGGCCACCGCGGCTGACGCCATGGGCATCGCAGTCGTAGGTCGAGGCGACGAGCGACCCGATCGAGCCGGCGGTGAGCTTTCCGGTGAAGGCTCCCCCTGTCTTGACGGCCAGCTTGACGAATCCGGCGGCCACGACCTCCAACCAATAGGCCATGCTATCGCGGGGATGTACGTCCTTGGTCGAGTAGACGGCTGCCATTGGTGTCCCCGGTTCGCGCGCACGAGCGCGATCATCGTGCTGCTCAGTACTAGTAGCAGCGAGTCGGGAGCGCGCGCGAGAAATTGGCGCAGGGGCGCAGCGGCCATGCACGCGCCTTCATTGC
Source organism: uncultured Alphaproteobacteria bacterium (assembly GCA_963726555.1). Taxonomy (GTDB): domain Bacteria; phylum Pseudomonadota; class Alphaproteobacteria; order Rhizobiales; family Hyphomicrobiaceae; genus Hyphomicrobium_A. The sequence goes on from CAVSCT010000007.1 coordinate 203,742, forward strand.
AAGACGCTCTGCATACAAATTGTTGGCTACGAATTGAACGGGGTCCAGATCACCTGGTCGATGCGCGTCGCCCCCGTCGCCAGCATGACGAGCCGGTCAAATCCGAGCGCGCAGCCCGAAGCCGGCGGCATCTCTGCGAGGGCTTGCAGGAAATCCTCGTCGAGAGGATAGCGCTCGCCGTAGCGCTCTTGCTTCTTAACCATCTCTGCGTTCAGTCGCCGGCGTTGCTCGTCTGTGTCGGTCAGCTCGCCGAAGCCGTTGGCGAGCTCGACCCCGCAGCAGTAGAGCTCGAACCGCTCGGCGAGGCGGGCATCGTGCGGCGTGCATCGTGCCAGCGCGGATTCGCTCGCCGGGTACTCGGTAAGCAGCGTGGCGCGGCCGTTTCCCAGCTTCGGCTCGACGAGCGCCGTCAATATTTTGGCGAAGATGTCGCTCCAGGTATCGTCGCTGCGCGCGTTGACGCCGGCGGTCTCGGCCATGGCGGCGATCTGGCCCGCGTCGTTGCCGCTCGCGCTCATGCTGGCGAGGAGATCGACGCCGGCGTAGCGGGCGAACGCCTGGGCAACGCTGAGCGGCTCGGGTGCTGCGCGCGGGTTGGCGGTGACGCCGCGAAAGGAGACGAAGCGGTTGTCGGCGGTCTCGGCGGCGAGCTTCAGGATGGCGGCGGCGTCCGCCATCACCGTCTCGTAAGGCTCGTTTGCGCGATACCACTCGAGCAGGGTGAACTCGGGTGCGTGCAGGGCTCCGCGCTCGCGGTTGCGGAACACGGGTGCGAACGTGAAGATTTTGCGCTCGCCTGCCGCCAGCAGCTTCTTGCAGGCAAGCTCCGGCGAGGTGTGCAGGTAGAGCGTCGTGCGCTCGAGATCGGGACGAATGAGCTCGGTCTTGAACGCGTGCAGGTGCGCCTCGTTGCCGGGCGAGACCTGCAACACCCCCGTCTCCACCTCGGTGAACCCCTGCGCCTCGAACCAGGCGCGGACTGCACCCTTGATGCGCGCGCGCAGGGCGAGGATCGGGCGCCGGTCGGCGTGTGCCTGCGGGCTCCACCAGGGACGGTCGCTGCTCATGGAGCTTGTCTAGACCATCGCTGTCATCCCGGCCAAGCGAGTGTAACGAGCGCAGAGCCGGGACCCGGGGAACTCGCCGAAGGCGGCTCGCTCGTCCGGGATGACAGTCATGGCGGGAAGGGGTATGAGAGCGCGAGATTCCCATTAGCCTCACGGCCGCAGCCGAGCGCGCCAGCGCCGGCGCCGGTTTCATGCAACCGGTTTCATGCAGCCGGTTTCATCCAAAATGGAGACGTTACGTGTCAAAGGTCATCGCCTCATCGGTGCGCAAGGGCAACGTGCTCGATCTCGACGGCAAGCTCGCCGTCGTCATCCACGCCGAGAACATCCATCCCGGCAAGGGCACCCCCGTCACGCACCTGGAGATGCGGCGCATCGCCGACGGCGTGAAGGTGACCGAGCGCTACCGCACCACCGACCAGGTCGAGCGCGCTTACCTCGACGAGAAGGACTACAACTACCTGTTCGAGGACGACCACGGCTATACCTTCATGCACCCGGAGACCTTCGACCAGATCACGGTGTCCAAGGACGTCGTGGGCGATCAGGCGCAGTGGCTGCAGGAGGGCATGACCTGCTCGGTCTCGCTGCACGACAGCGTTCCGATCGCGATCGAGCTACCGGCGCGCGTTACGCTTGAGATCGTCGAGGCCGACCCCGTCGTCAAAGGGCAGACCGCATCCTCGTCCTACAAGCCGGCCAAGCTCGCCAACGGAGCCCGCATCATGGTGCCGCCGCACATCGGCGCCGGCACCCGCGTGGTCATCATGACGGCGGACGGCTCGTACGTGGAGCGCGCCAAGGACTGACGGCGTAATCCGCCATCAGCCCTCGTGCGCGGTCGCCATACAACTCACGCGAAGGCCGGTTTCGCGCTGTCTGCGCGCCGCAGCTTCCACAGCGACAGCAGGTGCAGGATGATTGATAGCGGCACGAAGAAGGTCGGGACCAAGACGAAGGGATGCTGCGCTATCAACGCGTTGGGGTGGTCGAAGGCGAGCATCTGATAGGGCGATGGCGAGGTCAGGAATCCCGTGCCGACGGCGATGACCAGATCGGCGATCCCGAATGCGTTCCAGATGACGGTCGCTGCGCGCGCCGACGGCGACCGCGTGGCGTTGAGCCAGGCGACGATGGGTGCGGTAAGCCCCACGATCACATCGCCCGTTCCGGCGGGAAGCGCGAACTCGCCCGGCATGCGGCCCTGCAGCCAAAGCGCGAGGAACATGGCGCCGAGCGCACGATAGACCTGCACGCCGGTCATCCACGACTGCGGAACGGCGTCGATCACAGCTCTGAAGCGTGGCGACGACAGCAGGATGTAAAGGCCGGCGACGATCGGCAGCCCGATTGCAAACGGGATCGGCGGCACGAGGGACGTTCGCGCCAGGAAGACGCCGCCCTGGCCGAGCCAAAGGGCGACACCGAACCAGATCACCAGCGTGGCCATGATCGCGATCCACGTCGCGGCTTTCTGTTGGGCGGTCAGCTCGGTTCGCTGCACGGCGAGTGCAAGTCCGATGGCCAGGGTGAGGAGCAGTCCGACCTGCGCGAGGAGATTAATGGCGTAAAAATAATGGGGAACGTCCGGGTCCATGATCGGTACTCCCAAGCTCAGTTGATCTCATAACGATAGTCACTATATAAAACATAGTCAATAACTATTTCATAGCTATCGGGGCGTGCGGGCGTTATTTAGGCTCGGCACTCCGACGCAAGGGAGCAGGCGTGGCCAAGGATCAAGGCAAGGAGCCCAAGGATAAACCTGAGGATTGTCCCGTCGCGGCCGCCCTCGAGATCATCGGCGAGCGCTGGACTTTGCTCATCGTTCGCGACCTGCTGCGGCAGCAGGCGCGCCGCTTTCAGGACTTGGAATCGTCGCTTGAGAGCATCAGCCCCAACACGCTGTCGGCGCGGCTGAAGCGACTGGAGGAGGCGGGCATCGTCGAGCGGCGCTTCTACGAGGAGCATCCGCCCCGCGCCGAATACGTGCTGACCGAGAAAGGTCGCGCCCTCGGCCCGATCGTCTTGGCGCTCAAGCGCTGGGGCGAGACCTTCGTAGGCGGCGCCCGCAAGGGCCGCTAGCGACACGGCCTATCCGTCGCGAGTCCGGCTTCGGCTGCGCCGGCTCGCTCGCGGACATCGACGCAAGCGCGTTGCCGGGATTTCACTTGTCGAGAAAAATGTTGATCACTCAAACCGATACTTGCGTGCCACGCTAAAGACAAGATTTGCGCATTGATCTCGCGGCGACGGTAAGGAGTTCGGCCGTGGACGAGCGCGCAGAAAACTCTTCGCAAGCAACTTACTTTGGCGATGCGTTGCTGCGTTATCTTTCCGAAACCACCAAGCGCGAGAGACGCCGTCGCTTTTTTGAGCGGGGACGATGGGCGATCCTGGTGATTGCTTCCGTGCTCGCCTGCCAATGGCCCGATGTTCGTTCCAACGCAGCCGGGGCCGTCGAGCCCATGGCCGAGGAAAGTGCTCGGTTGGCTGCATTTGCGTGCCCCCGGCTGGAAGCTCTCCTCACCGAGCACCCGTCGCGGTCCGTAAGCCCAGAGCGACTAAGATTTGCCGGCGGCCTTTTGGCAGGTCGGGGCTGGGCACTCTAGGGCGCATTCACTTGAGGCCTAATTCGGCTGCGCCATTTCGTGCCAGTCGCGCAACTGCAGCACGCGCAGCGCCGTGTGGTCGAGCACGCAATTTGCCGAAATCCAGCCGCGCCATGGTGCCACCCTCGAAGATGTCGTAGGGGACGTGGCAGTCGGCGTCGCGCGTTACGATCCAGGAGCGTTGGGCCTGGCGCACGCTTTCAACCGCTGTACTCGGCAGGACGCCGAGCAGGCGCTGGTAGTCGGCGTTCAACAGGTCGTCCCAGACCTTTGTCTCGCCGTCGACGCACTGCACCATGTTGGTCGTCGAGTCGTTGCCCGGTTGTGAGAGGCACGGGTCGGAGACGCGCCCGATGCATTCGCGCCCGCTGCGGCCGGCGTCGCGCTCGGTCTTGAGGCAGGCCTCGATCGTTTCGGCATCGCCGGCGGCCGCCGCCGGCGCGGCGGCGAAGATTGCCGGGAGGGGGTGGCAAACAAGGGTCCGGCGAGATTGCGCATGGCGACGGGCCCTACACCCCGAGCGAGCGCCTGACCTCGAACACTTCCATGATGCGCGCGCCGCGATGCGGCCCATCCACCACGAAGGTCCAGCGCCCCTCCGTGAAGGTGTCGCACATCTTCACACCCTTGACGAGTATCCAATGCCCTTCCTTGCCCTTGTGGACGGCGAGGATGTAGTGGGCCCAGACGTTGCGCGGATGCTGCATCCATGCCCACAGCGTCGGCCGCTCCTTGCGCGGGCGGCTCATGAAGCTTTGCTTGAGCCGCATCTCGTAGTCGAACTGCGCCAGCGCTTCGGCGACCTCGTCGGCCGCCGTGCCCTTGACCACCGTCCTGCGCGCGCTGTTGCGTTGGGTGCGGATCACGTCCTCGATCTTGCTGATGGGGTAGCCGGTGATGGCGGAGAGCACATAGGGTCCGCAGAAGGCGACCCGCCCGGTGTCGTTCCTGGCATCCGCAAGGCTCGAGGTGGTGCGGTCGGGGCTCGGAAGCGTTTCCATGCGAAGCGATGGTCGGGGGGGGTGGGCGCGATGGTTAACGAAATGTCACAGCAACCAGTTTAGGAATGGTTGACGTATGTCCTCATGAATCGCACCTCTGGGCAAACGGTTTAGGCCGTTGCCCGTGACGAAAGCTCAAGCGGTGAGTCCATGAAGCAGCAGGAGATGTTCGTGGTCGTCGTCTTCCTCGAGGCCGAGCGCGGGCAGCAGGACGACCTGCGTACCGCGCTCATCACCTATGCGCGCATGTGTGTCGAGCGCGAGCCCGGCTGCCGCCGCTTTGACGTCTGCCTCGATCCGGTCGACGGCACCGCCTTCCTGCTCTATCAGGTCTACGACGACGAGGCGGCCTACCTTCAGCACCGCGAGCTGCCGCACTATGCCGACTTCCGCATCCTCGCCGACCCGTGGACGCGCTCGCGGCGCGTGCTGACCTACGAGGGCGTCGTACTATCGAACACCGCTTGAGCGGCGGCCCGATCCGCATTACCTGCCGTAAGAGTGCTGCCGCGGATCGCCCGATGCGCCGCGCGAGTGAAAGGGTCTTTGCGACGTGAACGTTTCTTTCCTGCAGGAATTGCTGAGCACCATCGCCGAGCAGGGCCGCGCGCTGCTGCCGCGCTCGCTGTTTGGCGCCGGCGCCGAGGCCGATGTGGAGGAGCTCGCCCGCGTGCTCATCTCCGGGCGCGGAGAAGCCTCGGGCGTCGCCATCGCGAGCGAGCTGCTCGACCGCTACGCGCACCTCGACGAGGACGACCGGCTGACGTTCTTCCGGTTTCTCGCGACCGAGCTGCGCCCCGACGCGAGCCGCGTCGCCGATGCCGCGCAAGCCTACCTCGACGATCCCGATGACGTGACGCTCGCGCGGCTGCAGAAGGCGCTGGACAGCCCGAGGTTGGAATTCTTCCGCCGCCTCAATCTGGCGCCCGGCGCCACCGCGCAGATCGTCGCCATGCGCCGCGACCTGCTTGCGGCGCCGCTTGGCGACGACGCGGCGCTTGCCGCCGTCGATGCCGACCTGCAGCGCCTGCTCTACTCGTGGTTCAACCGCGGCTTCCTCGTGCTGCGGCGCATCGACTGGAACACCCCGGCGGCGATCCTGGAAAAGATCATCCGCTACGAGGCGGTGCACGAGATCAAGAGCTGGGACGACCTCCGTCGTCGGCTCGACCCCGCCGACCGGCGCTGCTTTGCCTTCTTCCATCCCTCGCTCATCGACGAGCCGCTGGTGTTCGTCGAGGTGGCGCTGATGCGCGACGTTCCCGAGGCGATCGGCGAGGTGCTCGACGTGGCGCCGCCCGACGCAGCCGCCAGCGCGCCGACGACCGCCGTGTTCTATTCGATCTCCAACTGCCAGGATGGCTTGCGCGGCATCTCCTTCGGCAACTTCCTCTTAAAGCAGGTGGCCGAGGAGCTGGCGCGCGATGAGCCGCGCCTCAAGACGTTCGTCACCCTGTCGCCGGTGCCGGGCTTCGCGGCCTGGCTTGCCCGCGCGGCCGAGGGCCGAGAGAACGACGTGCCCGATGCGATCGCCGCGCAGGCGCGCGCGGCGCTCGATGAGCCGGCGTTCGGCCAGGAGGACGACGAGGACAGCGAGCGCAAGAGCGACCTGCTCGCGCTCGCCGCCTACTACTTCCTGGAGGCCAAGCGCCGCGACGGCAAGCCGGTCGATTCCGTCGCCCGCTTCCACCTCGGCAACGGCGCGCGGCTGGAACGCATCAACTGGATGGCCGATTCCTCGCCCAAGAGCCTCGCGGAGGCCTTCGGCCTGATGGTCAACTATCGCTACGATTTGAAGGAGATCGAGAAGAACCACGAGGCCTTCGCCAACGAGGGCACGATCGCGGCCTCGCGCGCCGTGCGCGGCCTGTTGCGGCCGCTTGCCCAGGCCAAGACAAAGGCCAAAAGGGCGATCGCCGCGCCGGCTGCGACGGTGCCGGCGCTGCCGCCGCCGATCCCCGTTAAGACGGCGTCGTGACCGGGCTTTGCCCACCCGCCCGAACGGGCACTTGTCACCGCCCATAATCCGCGCACAATGCCGTCAACTAAAGCGTCCGCGCCGGCAGAGCCCGGCGGCAGCGAACGGACGGCGGCGACAAGGGCGGAGTGAGGCATGCGCTACGGCGAGGACGACCGCGAGAGCGACAACGTCGAGGATCGGCGCGGCCAGCGCGGGCCGATGTTTCCGTTTCCCGGCGGTGGTGGCGAGGGCCGCACCATTCAGATCCCGCTGACGGGCGGCAGTCTCGGCACGATCATCGTCATCGGCCTCATCCTCTGGGCCATGGGCATCAACCCGCTCGAGCTATTGAGCGAAGGCAACTACCCGCAGGTGCAGCTCCCGCAATCGGAACAGCAGGAGCGCCCCGGTCCGATCGCCCGCCAGCAGCCGACAGACATTCCGGGCCTTCCCGGCGGCACCGCCGTGCACACCGAGGACGACATGAAGCGGTTCGTGTCGCAGGTGCTGGCCGATACCGAGGACGTATGGACGCGCGAGTTCGCGAGCCTCGGGAAGAAATACACCGACCCCGCGATGGTGCTGTTCACCGACGCGACGCGCACCGCCTGCGGCGTCGGCGTCGCCGCCATGGGGCCGTTCTATTGTCCGCTCGACCGCAAGGTCTACATCGACCTGGCCTTCTACGATCAGCTGAAGCGCCGCTTCAACGCGCCGGGCGACTTCGCGCAGGCCTACGTCATCGCGCACGAGGTCGGCCATCACGTGCAGAAGCTGTTCGGCATCGCGGATAAGGTGCAGGAGCTCAAGGACAGCTCCGACCAGGCCACCGCCAACGCGCTGCAGGTGCGCATGGAGCTGCAGGCCGACTGTTTCGCGGGCGTGTGGGCGAACCTCAACGACCAGTTGAAGAACCGGTTGCAGCCGGGCGACGTCGAGGCGGGGCTCAACGCAGCGAGCCAGATCGGCGACGACATGATCCAGAAGCAGACGCAGGGGCGGGTGGTGCCGGAATCGTTCACGCACGGCACCTCGGCGCAGCGCGTCAAATGGTTCAAGGCGGGGCTGGAAACGGGCGATATCAACTCGTGCGACACGTTCAATAGCAGCCCCTGAGCGGCGAACGCGCGGCAGGGGACGCTGCCGAACGACCGGGGGGTTGGTGGAATTTGGTGCTGAAGGGCCGGGCGATCCCGGCAAGGGCCAGGATATGAGGCAGGCGCCGGCATGCGCTGCGTGGTGACCGCAACGGCAAGTCTCTCGATCGCCGCGGTCGCGGCGACCTTTGCTTGGGCCGGCGCGCCCGCGCCCACGACCCCGATCGATGCCGCGCGGATGACCGCTCCCATGGCGGCGTCTGAAGGCGGCGTGCCGCCGCCGGAGCTGCGGCTGCGCGCCATCGTCGCCCGCGCGCTCGACAATTCCATCGCCACCTGGAAGCGGCTGGTCGTAAAGGACGCCCTCGAGGTCGGCACCGTGAACGTGCGCTTCGTCACGCACCTGGCCCCGTCCAACTGCTTCGGGCTCTATTCCGGCGATGGCCCGGCCTACTGCAGCGGCAACGCCACCGTCTTTGTCGGCGTCGACGCGGCAAACAACCTGATGACGCGCTTTGGCCCCGAGGGCGAGGCCGGCATCACCTTCCTCATCGGGCACGAGATCGGCCACCACATCCAGAACATTTTCGGCCGCTTTGCGCTGCTCAACCACGTGGTCGCGTCGGCGCCGGCCAGGCGCATCGAGTTCCTGCGCCGCTTCGAGCTCGAGGCGGACTGCTATGCGGGCGTGTGGATCCGGGCGAGCGAAGCGTGGGGCCAATCCGCCCGCTTCCGCTCAGGTATGCGCGCCGTCGTCGGCAGCATCGGCGACGACAGCATGCTGGTCGGTGCGACGGGCGAGGCTCGATCCACGGCCGGGGTGCACGGCAGCTCGCAACAGCGCGGGCGCTGGTTTGCACGCGGCCTCGAAAGCGGAAACCTGCAGACCTGCGATACCTTCGCCGCGCCGAACCTCTAGTCGCGCTCGAGGCTAGAACGCGGTGCCGCGGTAGGTGCTGACCTCGCAGGCCAACCCGCGATCGACCATCAGCTTGCACAACGTCTTGGCCTGCTCGGGCGACGCCACCGGGCCCGCGAGCAGCGCGTAGCTGCGCTCGGCTCCCTTGCCCTGCGGTACGTAGCGCGGATGCAGGTTGCGCACCGCGTCGGCGTGGCGGTCGTTGAGGATCGACCAGTTGAGCTTCACCGCATCGACGGTGGGCGCACTGCCCAGCAGCAGCGCGGCCTGCGCCGGCTTGGCCGCCGTCACCGCCGCGGCAGCCGGGGTCTTGTCGTCCTTGTGCGCGATGCTGCCTGTCTCGATGGCTGCGGCCTTGGGCGCCACGGTCTTCTTGGTCTTGATCGGCGCCACTATCGCGACTTCCTGCGGCTTCAATGCGTCCGGCTCTACCGCCACCATCTCCTCAGAGGCTTTCGGGCCGCCCGCTGTGGTCTTTTGCGCCGTCTGCTGCTTGACGGCCGGTGCTGTCTCAGCCTGCGCGACCTTGGGCAGCGTCGCCGCGCTCTCGATCGACGACACCTTCTCCATAATGAGCTGATCGCGGTCGGCCGACTGCTGCTGCGCGGTTTTCAGCGTGGCGACATCCGCCTTGATCTGGCCTACGCTTTCCTTGAGCGGGTCGAGGTCGGCGAAAGCGCGCGTCACGTCGTGCTGGGTCTGCGCCAGCTGCTGCTCGAGATCGGGGCCGCTCTTGGCGCTGGCGAACATATCGGGGTGGGTGCCGAGCACGGCGAGGTAGGTCGCCGCGAAGGTCGCCCCCAAGACCCAGAACAGCACGTAGGCGTTGAGGATCCGGCGGCGCGGTTTCTGGATTTGGTCCGACATTGTGTTTTTGCTTCCGAGGTTTGGACGTTTGACGGTTGAGACCGATTCGGCTGATTGAGCAAACGCGCAAACCACCTGACCGCTACCGGAATGCCAGGGAATCGAGTTGGATGGTCGGTGAGTCTCGCAGTTTGGGTCAACGCGGCGCCCCGGAATTGCCTGCACAGCCTGTGGACGATGACAGCGGGGGCCCGCGGCCCAAAGAATCAAAGGGCTTTCGGCGAGGGTTGTGATTGGATTGCAACAAGCCCCTGTCGGGCGCGGGCCGGTTGGGGCCCGAAAATCCGCCCAGCTTGTTGGCGACCTGGCGTCGGCGGTATGAAACTTGCTCGTTTCGGGACACACCAGACTCGTATCACCGAGCAAAACTAGTTACCGGGCGCTTTGCCCCTGACCCCTGAGGCCGGATGACTTCTCGCCCGCTGCTCATCGTCGTTCTTGCCGCCGGCCAGGGCACGCGCATGAAATCCGCGCTGCCGAAGGTGCTGCACAAGATCGCCGGCCGCTCGCTGCTGGCGCACGCGCTCAGCGCCGCGCGCGAGCTTGACGCCGGCGCGCTCGCCGTCGTCATCGGCCCCGACTTGGAGAGCGTCAGAGCGGAAGCCCTGCGCGAGACGCCGTCGGCGCAGGTGTTCGTGCAGGCGCAGCGCAACGGCACCGCGGACGCGGTGCTCGCCGCCCGCGAAGCGATCGCGCGCCACAAGGGCGATACCCTCATCCTCTACGCCGACACCCCGCTCCTGACCGCTGAGACGCTGCAGCGTCTGCGGGCCGCGCTCGATCAGGGTGCCGGCGTCGCCGTGCTCGGCTTCGAGGCGGCCGATCCGACCGGCTACGGTCGCCTGCTCACGGATGCGTCCGGCTGGCTCACCGCCATCCGCGAGGAGAAGGACGCGAGCGACGCTGAGCGCCGCATCCGTCTGTGCAACTCGGGCGTCATGGGCTTCCGCCTCGACGATCTCGTCGGCGTCCTCGGCCGCATCGGCAATGCGAACGCCAAGGGCGAGTTTTATCTGACGGACGCCGTCGAGATCGCGCGCAACGCCGGCGCGCGCGCCGCCGTTGTCGCCTGCGCGGAGGAGGAGGTGCTGGGCGTCAACTCGCGCGACCAGCTCGCTGCTGCCGAGGCCATCTTCCAGCGCCGGGCCCGTCTGTCGGCGATGCGCGAGGGCGTCACGCTGATCGCGCCGGAGACGGTCTGGCTGTCATGGGACACGCGACTTGGCCGCGACGTCGTCATCGAGCCCAATGTGTTCTTCGGCCCCGGCGTGACGGTGGAGGACGGCGCCGAGATCAAGGCCAACTGCTACATCGAGCGCTCCCACATCGGTCGCGCGGCGCGCGTCGGCCCGTTCGCGCGGCTGCGGCCGGGTGCGGACCTGGGGCCGCGCGTGCACGTCGGCAATTTCGTCGAGATCAAGAATTCGACGCTGGGCGAGGGCGCCAAGGCCAATCATCTCTCTTACGTCGGGGACGGCGACGTCGGCGCGGGCGCCAACATCGGCGCCGGCACCATCTTCTGCAACTACGACGGCTACAACAAGCATCGCACCGAGATCGGAGCCGGCGTCTTCATCGGCTCCAATTCCTCGCTCGTGGCGCCGGTAAAGATTGGCGAAGGCGCCTACATCGGTTCGGGCAGCGTCATCAGCAAGGACGTGGCGGCGGGCGCACTTGCGCTCGAGCGCTCGGCCCAGGTGGAGCGGCCCGGCTGGGCGGCGAAGTTCCGCACCTTGATGGGGCGGCGCAAGGCCTAGTCAGCATAACGAGCGGGAATGCTTGCGCGGCAACGCGCGATCACCCAAATGTCTTTGAAACACAGTGTGATTTGAGCGTCGTATTAATCAAAAGATAGCACTATCGGGACGCGTTTAACGCGTCGGGTCGGATCGGGCACAGGATACCATCAGCCATGTGCGGCATCGTCGGAATCATCGGGCAGAAGGCGGTCGCAACCGACATCATCGACGCCCTCCGCCGGCTCGAATATCGCGGCTATGACTCCGCCGGCATCGCCACCGTCGAAAACGGCCACCTGGAGCGCCGCCGCGCCGAAGGCAAGCTGCGCAACCTCGAAGGGCGGCTGCTGAAGGAGCCGCTCAACGGCCACACCGGCATCGGGCATACGCGCTGGGCCACCCACGGCCGCCCCACCGAGCGCAACGCGCACCCGCACATGAACGGCAAGGTCTCGGTCGTGCACAACGGCATCATCGAGAACTTCCGCGAGCTCAAGGCCGAGCTCACCGCCAAGGGCCACGTCTTCGAGAGCGACACCGACACCGAGGCGATCGTCCACGTCATCACCGACGAGCTCGGCAAGGGCGCCGCGCCGGTTGCCGCCGTCAAGAACGCGCTGCAGCGGCTGCGGGGCGCCTTCGCACTCGCCATCATCTTCGCCGGCCACGACGACCTCATGATCGCCGCACGCCAGGGCAGCCCGCTCGCCATCGGTCACGGCACGGGCGCCATGTATCTGGGCTCCGACGCCATCGCGCTGGCGCCCTTCACCGATGCGATCACCTACCTGGAGGAGGGCGACTGGGCGGTGCTGCACCGCTCCGGCGTCGAGATCTTCGACCGTGCGGGGGCACGCGTCGAACGCCCGCAGGTCAAGTCGGTCGCGAGCTCGCTGCTGGTCGACAAGGGCAACCACCGCCACTTCATGGCCAAAGAGATCCACGAGCAGCCCGAGGTCATCAGCCACACGCTGTCGAACTATCTCGACATGGCGGCCGGCACCGTGCGGGTTCCCCCGCTCGGGATCGACATGGCGCAGCTCGCGCGCGTCACGCTGTCGGCGTGCGGCACCGCCTACTACGCCGGCCTCGTCGGCAAGTACTGGATCGAGCGCTACGGCCGCCTGCCCGTCGAGATCGACGTCGCCTCCGAGATGCGCTACCGCGAGCCCCCGCTCGGCAAGGGCGGGCTGTCGCTGTTCGTCTCGCAGTCGGGCGAGACCGCCGATACCCTCGCCACGCTGCGCCATGCCAAGGCCGAGGGCCAGCGCATCGCCTCCATCGTCAACGTGCGCACGTCCTCGATCGCGCGCGAGTCCGACGTCGCGCTGCCGACGCTCGCCGGCCCCGAGATCGGCGTCGCCTCCACCAAGGCCTTCACCTGCCAGCTCTCGGTGCTCGCCTGCTTCGCCATTGCGCTTGGCCGCGAGCGCGGCGTGCTCGGCAAGGAGGAGGAGCGCGCGCTCGTGAAGGCGCTGATCGAAGTGCCCCGCCACATCTCGACGGTGCTGCGCAACGAGCAGCAGTACGAGGCTATCGCGCACATCCTGTCGAAGTCGCGCGACGTGCTCTATCTCGGGCGCGGGACAAGCTATCCATTGGCGCTCGAGGGTGCCCTGAAGCTGAAGGAAATCTCCTACCTGCATGCCGAGGGCTACGCCGCCGGCGAGCTCAAGCATGGCCCCATCGCGCTGATCGACGAGAACGTGCCCGTCATCGTGGTTGCGCCGCAGGACGACCTCTTCGAGAAGACCGTCTCCAACATGCAGGAGGTCGCCACCCGCGGCGGCCAGATCATCCTCATCTCGGACGCTTCCCCCGATAAGGTCGGCTGCAAGATTGCAGCCCACATCGAGATGCCGACGGCTTCCGCGTTCACCAACCCGCTCATCTATGCGGTGCCGGTGCAGCTGCTCGCCTATCACACGGCCGTCATTATGGGCACCGACGTGGATCAGCCGCGCAATCTCGCCAAGTCCGTGACCGTGGAATAGGGGGAAATCCCCCAAAATCACCGGCCGCGGATTTGCCTCGATCAGCCGCTTAACATACGGTCGGGCGGCGTACGGCTGGTGGCCGGAGCCGCAATTGGCTTTCGGGTAGGGGACTTATGGGGCATATCGCGCGCATTCTGGCGGCACTCGCGGTTCTCGCGGCGGGTACGCTTCCGCTTGCCGCCTTTGACGGCCCCACGCAAACCACCTCACCAAAGAAAAAGGCCGGCGCGGCCAACAAGCCGGCCGATGCCGCCCCCGATCCGGGCAGCGCAGCCATTGACGAGAAGCAGAAAGTCGCGGAGCTGTCGAAGCGCACGCTCGATGCCGGGATCAAGGCCTACGAGGGCGGCAGGTCGGACGAAGCGATCAAGGCTTTCGACGCGGCCCTACGCGGCGGCCTCACCGGACAGCAGATTGCGCGCGCGCTCTACTACCGCGGTCTCGCCAATCGCAAGCTCAGTAAGCCAGGCCTGGCGATCTCCGACCTCACCAGCGCGCTGTGGCTCAAGGACGGGCTCGTTGGCCCCGAGCGCGAGGCAGCCCTGAAGAGCCGCGCCGCCGCCTATCAGGAGGCCGGGATCAGTGCGGTGCCGGACGTGCCGCAGTCGTCGTTCTCGGCGGACACGTCCAGCGCGGCCAGCGCGACTGGCTGGCAAACGGCCATGAACGGCGCGCCGGTTCCGCCGGCTCCAGCCGCCGCGCCCGCACCTGCGGCCAACGGCTGGGCGACGGCTCCAGCCACGCCAACCACATCAGCGCCTGCGGCTCCGACCGCGGCCGCGAAGAAATCGGTCACACCCGGCTATCTCTCGCCCATTTCGAACCAGGATGCAGGTGCTGCTCCGAGCGAGCCGGCGCAGTCGCCCAACACGCCGCGGGCGCCGGGCTCCTCGCTCGCCGCCACGTCGGCGGCCAGTCAGGGTGGTCAGACGCCTTCAGGCGGCGGCGGCTTCTTCAGCAGCATCGGCAGCGTGTTCGGCTTCGGATCGTCGAGCAACACGCCACCGCCCAACGCCAACGACGGCACCATGACGACCGCATCCATCGCGTCGCCGCCCGCGCCGCCGGCCGCCGCGCCGGTTGCGCCCGTGCCGCAGACCTCGGAGTGGAGCCAGTCGACCCGGTGTCGTCGAGCGCCGACGCGGGCTCGCCCTTCGTCACCAAGGTCGCGATCGCTGGCAAGGGATCGAAGGCCGAGAAGGCAGTCGCCTCGCACGAGCCCTCGGGCAAATTCCGCCTCCAGGTCGCGGCCGTGCGCTCGCGCAGCGAGGCCGACGCGCTTGCCGCAAGCCTTGTTGCCAAGCACGGTAGCGAGCTCGGTGCCCGCCAGCCCGAGATCTCCGAAGCGGTGCTCGGCAGCATGGGCACGTTCTACCGCGTGCGCGTCGGGCCCTACGCCGATGCCAAGGAACCGCAGCAGCTCTGCGGCGGCCTGCGCTCGAGCGGCTTTGACTGCCTGGTTGTGACACAGTAGCACCAGGCTCTTTTCCGCCTCCGCGCCTCAGCCTCCACAGCTCGTCGCTTCTTATCCGCCGCGAACCGTGGGAAGATCGCTATGGCCGCGCAGGCCAGCACCTGTGGACGCCCGCATGAACGACCAAAATCGCAACGAGGGCCAGCCGGGCAGTCCGTCCTCGCAGTTGCGGGTCGGCCTGCAGCGGCTCGCCAAAGAGGATAGCCCACCCGGCTGGCACGTCGGCGCGCGGCTGCGCAACTACTTCCTCACCGGCCTCGTCATCGTCGGCCCCGTGACCATCACGCTCTACTTCGTGTGGTGGTTCATCAACGTCACCGACGCCTGGATCAAGCCGTTCCTGCCCAAGGCCTACCTGCCCGACACGTATCTGCCGTTCGCGGTGCCGGGCTTCGGGCTCATCGTCGGCATCGTCGTCCTCACGCTGATCGGCGCGCTTGCCGCCAACCTGCTGGGCCGCACGCTGATCTCGTTCGGCGAGCAGATGGTCGGCGGCATGCCGATCGTGCGCAACGTCTATCGCGCGCTGAAGCAGATCTTCGAATCCGTCATCAGCGCGAGCGGGCCGGGCCAGGCGATCCAGAAGGTCGGGCTCATGGAGTTTCCGTCCAAGGGCCTGTGGTCGATCGTGTTCGTGACCGGCGAGACGACGGGCATCGTCGGCACCGTGCAGCCGGGCGGCGAGAGCGACCTGCTCACCGTGTTCATGCCGACGGGCATCGTGCCGCCGACGGGCTTTGTCTGCTTCGTGCCGCGCCGCAACGTCATCCTGCTCGACATGAACATCGAGGACGCGGCCAAGGTCATCATCTCGGCCGGCATGGTGACGCCGGAGAGCCAGGCGAAGCTAAAAGAGCTCGCCGAGCAGGCGCGCGCGCGCACCGGCAAGACGCGCCCGCCAACGATCAAGGCGGGGTAGCGCTCAAAAACGACGTTCGAGCTAGGCGGCTAGCGCTGTTTCCTCGCGAGCACTTCTATCTGCGCCTTGCTCACCATAAGCGAACACGCAGATTTGTCGTCGATCATTGCCCATTCACTCGTGAGCGTATGAACTTGCTCGGGTTTGAAGATCAACTGCAGCGGCTCTACTTCGTGCGTTTTCCAATGCTTAGAATTGAGGGGTTCGAATAGCTTGGTTTCGTCGACATCGTAGGAGACGGTCATCACGCTTCGCGTAGGGGTTCTTCCCCACACCTTCATTGCCTCCTCTCCATCTAAGGCCGCTTGACGCATTCTCAGCAGCGCGTCCGTCGCACGTTTGTATACTGGCAACTCTCTGACGCGATCTCTCCATTCGAGCACACTTTCTGTAGATGAAATCTCAGGAAGCAGCTTCTCGTCGGACTTCGGCCATGCGCCTCTCACTAGGTAAAACGCTGCATCCTGATACCAGGATCGCGGTTTGGTTTTGCGTCTAACATGGTCGCGTAGTTGAGCACCCACCACGAAACCCAGAAGCACGGCGACGACGATTCCGATGGCGGCCGGTAAGATGGCGTCAATCCCCGTAACCGTGCCACCCAGATAAACAAGCGCAGAAGTGGCAAAGCCGATCACCCCGATCGTGATCGAAACCAGCATGTAACGGCGATCGCCGGTTGCCCGTCGGATGGTCGTCAATCGATTGCGCAACATTCTCTGTCCTTTTGAAGCGGTGCTTGGAGGAGCAGCAACCCAATTGTGCTAAGCCGCCCGGAACAGGCGCACGGCCTCGTCGCACTCGAAAATGTAGAGCAGCGTCCGCAGCGCCTGTCCGCGCTCACCTGCAAGCTGCGGGTCGGTTGCCAGCACGAGGCCTGCGTCGTCGCGCGCGGCCGTCAGCAGCGCTTCGAAGTTCGGCACCTCCGCGATGCGGAAGCCCGGCGTGCCGCTCTGGCGCGCGCCCATGACCTCGCCGCCGCCGCGCAGCTCCAGGTCCTTCTCCGCGATGAGGAAGCCGTCCTCGGTGTTCTCCATCATCTCGATGCGCTGGCGCGCGGTCTCGCCGAGCGGGGCCTTGTAGAGCAACATGCAGTAGCTCTCGCGCGAGCCGCGGCCGACGCGTCCGCGCAACTGATGCAGCTGCGCGAGGCCGAAGCGCTCGGCGTGCTCGATGACCATGATGTTGGCGTTGGGCACATTGACCCCGACCTCGATAACAGTGGTCGCGACGAGGATCTTGAGCCGCCCTTCGGCAAAATCCGCCATGGCGGCATCCTTTGCCTTGTCCGCCATGCCCCCGTGCAGCAGGCCGACATTTTGCACGCCGAACAGCTGCGCAAGGTGCGCATGCCGCTCCTCGGCGGCTGCGAGCTCCGATAGGTCCGAGCTTTCGATCAGCGGGCACACCCAATAGACCTGCGCGCCTTCCGCCAGTTGCGCGCGCAGGCGCTCGATCAGCCGCTCCATGGAATCGATCGGGATGGCCTTGGTCACCACGGGCTTGCGGCCGGGCGGCTTCTCCCTCAGCCGCGACACGTCGAGGTCGCCGTAGTGCGTCATCAGCAGCGTGCGCGGGATCGGCGTTGCCGTCATCACCAGCACGTCGGTGCCGGCGCCGTTGCCCTTGGACTGCAGCGACAACCTTTGGTGCACGCCGAAACGGTGCTGCTCGTCGATGACGGCAAAGGCGAGATCGCGGAAAACCACGTCCGACTGGAACAGCGCGTGCGTGCCGATGAGGATGTCGATCTCGCCGGCAGCGAGGCGATCGAGCAGGTCCTTGCGCGAGCGGCCTTTCTCGCGCCCCGTCAGCAGCGCGATGCGCAAGTTCGCCTTCTCGGCGAGCGGCGCAATCGTCTCCAGGTGCTGGCGCGCGAGCACCTCCGTCGGTGCCATGAGCGCGGCCTGCGCGCCGGCTTCCACCGCGACCGCCATGGCGAGCAGCGCGACGACGGTCTTGCCGGAGCCGACGTCACCCTGCAGCAGCCGCAGCATGCGCCGCGGCGCCGCCATGTCGGCCTCGATCTCGCGCATCGCCTCGCGTTGGGAGCGCGTCAGCGTGAACGGGAGCGCGTCGGCGATGCCAGCGCGGATGCGCCCGTCGCCCTTGACGCTGCGGCCGGGGCGCGCCTTGAAGCTTTGGCGCACGAGGCCGAGCGCGAGCTGGCCCGCGAGCAGCTCATCGTAGGCGAGCCGCTGCCAGGGCAGCGCGCCGGGCGATACGTCGCCCGCGTCCGTCGGCCGGTGCAGGCGCTGCAGCGCTTCCACGAAGCCCGGCCAGCCACGCGCTTTCAGCCACTGCGCCTCCTGCCACTCCGGCACCGCGCGCAGCCGCTCGAGTGCCTGGCGCGCGGCCTTCTGCACGATCTTGCCCGAGAGGCCCGCGGTAAGCGGATAGACTGGCTCCAACAGCGGCAGCTCGTCGCGCTGGGCGGGCGCCACGATGTAATCGGGATGCGACATCTGCAGCGTCTCGCCGTAGCGCTCGACGCGGCCCGAGACGTAGCGCTCCTCGCCCACGGGGAGCTGGCGCTCGATGAACTTGCGCTCGGCGTGGAAGAACACCAGATCGAGGCGGCCGGTGTCGTCCTCGGTCTGCACTTTGTAAGGCGCGCGATTGTTGCCGCGCGGGGGCGCCTTGTGCTTGAGCACGCGCACTTTCAGCGTGGCGATGCTGCCCGGCACGGCTTCCGCGACCGTGGGCTCGGCGCGGCGGTCGATCACGCCGTTGGGCAGGTGCCAGAGCAGATCGAGCACGCGCGGCTCGACGACGCCGGGGGGAAGCGGCAGACACTTGCGCAGCAGCACGATCAGCCGCGGGCCGATGCCGGTCAGCGCCTGCAGCGAAGCGAAGAGGGGCGTGAGCTCGTTTGGCCGCATCGGGCGTTCTGCACATCCATGAAGCTCGGCCTGCCGCGCCGATGGGCAGGCCCGGCTTGCAACGCCAGTACCCTTTGCGCGAGGCGAAACGGGCGTTATATCAACGGCCCGACCACGCGTGAGGGTGGCGGGCGCGCCCGATGGCGTCAAGCCTTGTGCCCCGGGTTATCCAACAGAGCCCCGTTCGCCCAGGATCGTCGCCGATGACCGATGACATCGAGATACGCCGCCGCCGCGCGGCTTATCGTGCGTGTCATCGCGGCACCAAGGAGATGGATCTGGTGCTGGGGCGTTTTGCGACTGCGCGGCTTGCCGGCATGACGGCCCAGGAGCTTGACGATTTCGAGCGCCTGCTCGCGCTCCCCGATCCGCTGCTGACGCAGTGGTTCCAGCAGGGGGATGACCCAGAGGAGCCGTCGGAGGCGGCGTTGGCGGCGCTGATCGGCGCCTTGCGCAGCTATCACGGATTGGCAGGCGGGTGATCGACGGACGATGAAGCCCAACGAAGCGGAACATAAGGCGCGCAGCGACCGCACGATCACCGGCGTCCCCGAGGGGCTCGACGCGCTCGTGCTCGCCCAGCTCGTCGCCGAAGCCGGCAGCGGCGGCGCACCCGGCGCGCTTCTGCACGTCGCCCGCGACGACCGCCGCCTCGACGCGCTCGAGCGCGCGCTCGCCTTCTTTGCCCCGCAGGTGCGCGTCGTCTCGTTTCCAGCCTGGGACACGGTCCCTTATGACCGCGTCGGCCCCAACGCCGACATCGTGGCCAAGCGCATCGCGGCGCTCGCCCGGCTCGGTCTGGCGACGCGCAAGCACCCGACAGTGGTGCTGACGACGGTCAACGCCGCACTGCAGCGGGTGCCGCCGCGCGCATTCCTCAAGCGCGCGATCAAGCCGATCGCGCCCGGCCAGCGCATCGACATGGGTCACCTGACGCAGCGGCTGGCACTGATGGGCTATCAGCGCAGCGGCACCGTCATGGAAGCGGGCGAGTTCGCAGTGCGCGGCGGCATCCTCGACCTGTTCCCGCCCGGCCGCACGACGCCGGTGCGCTTCGACTTCTTCGGCGATACGCTGGAGACGATCAAGGCGTTCGAGGTGCAGACGCAGCGGACAACCAAGCCAGTGCAGAAGGTGTCCCTGCTGCCGGTGAGCGAGGTCGCGTTTGGGGAGGAGGCGGAGAAGCTGTTCCGCAGCCGCTACGTCGAGCTGTTCGGCGGCGCCACCGGTGACGACCCGCTGTACGAGGCCGTCAGCGCCGGCCAGCGCTATCCCGGCCAGGAGCATTGGCTGCCGCTGTTCCACGATCACCTTGAGACGCTGTTTGACTACCTGCCGGGCGTGCCGGTGAGCTTCGATCATCTCGCCGAGGAAGCGGTCACGCAGCGCTTCGGGCAGATCTCCGAGCACTACGACGCCAGGCGCGAATCCCTGGAGGAGCAGACCTTCGGCGCGCCGCCCTACAAGCCGGTTCCGCCCGAGCGCATGTTCCTCGACGAGAAGTCCTGGGCGGCAGCGCTCAAAGCACACGACCTCAATCACTTGACGCCGTTCGAGGAGGCCGAGGGCCCGCACGTGCGCTCCTGGCGCGGGCGCGCGGGCCGCAGCTTTGCCGCCGAGCGCCAGCAGGGCGACGTGAACGTGTTCGACGCGGTCGTCGGCCACGTAAAGCGCCTGCACGCCGAGAACCGCCGTGTCGTCGTCGCGGCGTGGACTGCCGGCGCGCGCGAGCGGCTGTCGACGCTGCTCGCCGATCACAAGCTTGGGGGATTGGTCAAAGTCGAATCCTACGCCGAGGCGCTGGCGTTGCCGGGCACGTCCACCGCGCTGGCCGTGCTCGGGCTGGAGCAGGGCTTCGAGACGCCGGAGCTCGCGATCATCGGCGAGCAGGATATTCTCGGCGACCGCCTCGTGCGTCCGCGCCGCAAGCAGCGCTCCGCCGTCGACGTGCTGACCGAGGCGACGAGCCTGTCGATCGGCGATCTCGTCGTGCACGCCGACCACGGCATCGGCCGCTTCGCCGGCCTCAAGACCATCACCGTACTCGGCGCCCCGCACGATTGCCTGGAGATCGAGTACGCCGCCGGCGACAAGCTATTCCTGCCCGTCGAGAATATCGAATTGCTCTCGCGCTACGGCGCCGATGAGATCGGCGCCCAGCTCGAGCGGCTCGGCGGCGTCGCCTGGCAGTCGCGTAAGGCGAAGCTCAAGAAGCGGCTGCGCGAGATCGCCTCCGAGCTGATCAAGATCGCGGCGCTGCGTCAGCTCAAGGAGGCGCCGCCCGTCGCCGCGCCGGAGGGCGCCTACGACGAGTTCGTCGCGCGCTTCCCCTACGAGGAGACCGAGGACCAGGACGCCAGCATCGAGGCGGTGCTGACCGATCTGGGCTCCGGGCGCCCGATGGACCGCCTCGTCTGCGGCGACGTCGGCTTCGGCAAGACCGAGGTGGCGCTGCGCGCGGCCTTCGTCGCCGCCATGAACGGCTTGCAGGTCGCGGTCGTGGTGCCCACGACGCTGCTGGCCCGCCAGCACTTCCAGACCTTCTCCGAGCGCTTCAAGGGCCTGCCGATCCGCGTGGCGCAGGCATCGCGCCTCGTCGGCGCCAAGGAGTTGGCAAGCGTGAAAGAGGGCCTCAAGAGCGGCGCGTTCGACATTGTCATCGGCACGCACGCGCTGCTCGGCAAGGCCATCAACTTTGCGCGCCTCGGCCTGCTCGATGATCGACGAGGAGCAGCATTTCGGCGTCACCCACAAGGAGCGCCTGAAGAAGCTCAAGGAGGACGTGCACGTCCTCACGCTGTCGGCGACGCCGATCCCGCGCACGCTGCAGCTTGCCCTGTCGGGCGTGCGCGAGCTGTCGCTCATCACCACGCCCCCGGTCGATCGCCTGGCGGTGCGCACCTACATCTCGCCGTTCGATCCCGTCATCGTGCGCGACGCCTTACGCCGCGAGCGCTACCGCGGCGGGCAGACGTTCTACGTCGTGCCGCGCGTCGCCGACATCCCCGACGTCGCCGAGTTCCTGCGCGAGGCCGTCCCTGAGCTGACCGTTGCCACCGCCAGCGGCCAGATGGCTCCCAGCGAGCTGGAAGACGTGATGAGCGCCTTCTACGACGGCAAGTACGACATCCTGCTGGCGACCGCGATCGTCGAGTTCGGGTCTCGATCTGCCGAACGCCAACACCCTGATCGTGCACCGCGCCGACATGTTCGGGCTGGCGCAGCTCTACCAGTTGCGCGGGCGCGTCGGCCGCTCCAAGACGCGCGCGTACGCCTATTTCACGATCCCCGTCGGCAAGGCGCTCACTGAAGCCGCCGACAAGCGCCTGAAGGTGCTGCAGTCGCTCGACAAGCTCGGCGCCGGCTTCTCGCTCGCCTCGCACGATCTCGACATCCGCGGCGCCGGCAACCTCCTGGGCGAGGAGCAGTCGGGCCACATCCGCGAGGTCGGATTCGAGCTCTACCAGTCCATGCTCGAGGAGGCGGTCGCGGCCATGAAGGGCGGCGACATCGATGGCACTACCGCCGACCAATGGAGCCCGACCATCTCGCTCGGCACCTCCGTGCTGATCCCCGAGACCTACGTCGCCGACCTGCAGCTCCGCCTCGGCCTCTACCGGCGGCTCTCCACGCTCGAGACGCGGGCCGAGATCGACGCCTTCGCGGCCGAGCTGGTCGATCGCTTCGGGGAATTGCCCGAGGAGGTCAACCATCTCCTCGACGTGATGGAGATCAAGGGGCTGTGCCGGCAGGCGGGCGTGGCGCAGGTCGATGCCGGGCCCAAGGGCGCGGTCATCGGCTTCCACAAGAACGAGTTCGCCAACCCCGAGGGGCTCGTTCAGCTGGTGCAGTCCTCGCGCGGGCGGGTGAAGGTGCAGCCCGATCAGCGCCTCGTGTTCAAGGGCGAGTGGGATCTGCCGGCCGAGCGCCTCAAGGGCGTGCGCGCGCTCGTCGCCGAGCTTGTCGCCATCGCGGTCAAGGCCAAGAAGGCGGCGTGAGGTTCACGCGCTCTTGCGCTTGTAGAACGCGCGCGCGGACGCCGGGCGCCCCGTGCGCACGGTGGGCTCGACCGGCTCCAGCTGCTGGATCGCCTGCCAGAAGATCACCGGGAAGATCAGGATCAGGAACAGCCCGATCCCCATCAGGTCCTTCATGTCGGTGCGGAAGCCGCGATAGAGCACGAGCATGCCCGAGCCGATTCCGGCCGCGGTCAGGAGCGTGATCAGGATCGCCTGCAGGTGGTGGTGGACGACGTACCAGAGCCCTACGCCCGCGAGCGCCGCCGTCACGCCCATGGCGGTCAGCACCGCCGGGTGCGCGCCGAGATAGAGGATGAATTGGTCCAGCATGTCCCGCCTCCTGAAGCCCGAGCCGCATATGCCCGGCGCTCAATCCTTCACCCCCGAGCGCCGCGCGGCATAGGGAGCAGATACCACCCTAATTCGTCGCTTTTGCAAAGGACGCGCGCAAGCTTTCCCACGCCGCGTCGCGAGCCCGCGCCGCCTCAGCCTGTGGAAAAGTCGTCGAGCAGCGCCAGCGCCGAGCGCATGAGCTTGCCGTTGGCGGTGCGCGGCAGCGCCGCAACGAACGCAATCGCGCGCGCAGAAGCAAAAGTCGCCACGTGGTCGATCAGCAGACATTTGATGCGGGAGGCGCGTTACCGTGTGTGCGTCTAAGCAGAGGTCGAACCCAGACGTCGGGCTGCTAACGGTCGTGCCACAGTTATTTTGCGCAGGGGACGGAGATCGTCAGATTGGCTCCAGCCACGAAGACACGGCAGTCGAGCTTGGATGGGGTTCGCTCCGCTTCCTTCCCGGGGGCTGCCTCGGGGGATTGCGCGACGCCTTTGGCCGACGCTTCGTCAACGATCACTGGCGGCACCGGAGGGGGCCCAGCCCTATCCTTCGCCTTGCGCAATTGGCTGCTTCGATCCTTGTAGAATTGGTCACTTGGATTAAGCGCGATCAGCGCGTCGTAGTCCTTCAGGGCCAGATCGAGCCTGCCCTGCTTTTCGTAAGCGAAGGCGCGCAGCAACAGCGCGTACTGGTTTGAAGGCGCGACCACAATCATGCTGCTGAGAGATGCCAGCTCGCCTTCGTTGTCGCCGATCTTCCGATAGATATCGGCCTTTTCGCGATAGGCATCGGTGGAGTTCGGATCGAGCTTCAGGACCTGATCGTAGCTGGCGAGGGCCGCCGGGAGATCTCCGCGCCGCCGCTGGATATCGGCCTTGGTCACGTGAAAGACCGGCTCCTCAGGAGTGATGTCTATGGCCCGGTCGACGTCGGCAAGCGCTTGGGCAAGGTTGCCCTTTTGGGCAAGAGTAAACGCGCGCGAGCCGTAGACGTAAGCATCGCGCGGGTTCAAGGCCAATGCCTTGTCAAGTCATTGAGCGCGCGATCATAGTCGCCCGTCTGGCCAAACTTCAGCCCGCGATCACTATAGTGGGCGGCCTCGTTGGGGTTCAGGGCGATGGCCTGATCCAAATAGCCGATTGCGCGCACGGCATCATCGGTAGGCTGGCGTAGGCTTCGGCGAGGCTCGCCTTGTCCAGCACCTTGTTGTCCGTGACACGCGTACAGGCAGCGCGGATCTCCTCGAGGCTGGCGGGCCGGTTGACTTTGCAGAGTTCAAAATCCTCCTGCCCGCCGGGCTGAGAAGCGGCAATCTGCGCAAGAACAATCAACATTGGCCACATCGCCGTCTCCACCAAAGCGCCGCATCTTACCCGCCGCGGCGCTGGGAGCCAGCGGAAGGCGCTCCGGCGGCGGCGCAAGTCTAAGAAGAGCCAGAGTTTGCACTGGATCGATCACGCGCGCCGACGCAATGGTCGGCACTTGGTCGATGAGCAGACATTTTGATGCGGGAGGCGCGTTACCGTGTGTGACCCAAAGCGGACGTCACAAGACTTTTACATTCCGAACAATGTTGAGTTCGTGAGGCGGCCTTGATGTCAGATTAGATCGAGACCCGTTCGGTTGCAGAAAAAGATTGGGGCCGTCGGAATATGACGGCCAGTCGATGCTATTATTCCTATTGCTGACGATTGCGGAAGTGCGAGACGCAGGACTAGGACGCTTCTCACACAGACAAGACAATGGGGACCGATGAGCAGCAGCAGGACCTCAGGCCTCTGCCCAAACGGGAGGAGTGCAAGCATCATGAGACGCATCCAGCTCGCATTGATTTGTGCGGCGTTGCTTTATCCCGTCTCCGCGGTGGCTTGCAGTCACCGTCAGTTTCTCTCCTACAAGGAGCAGCTCGCCGCGATTGAAGCGGATAGGGCCAATTGGACCATCAAGCTTAAGCACGCCGATATACGGAAGCTAAGACAGTTGGTTGAGCGAGCTAAGATGCGCGTCGACTCGGATGCACTGAGCCAGGCAGTGAAAATGCTTGGGCTGGAGGTAGAAATAAAGCATTCGTGGGGAAACAACACTCGTTGCTAGCCCTGTGATCCTGTTGGAACCCGCATGATCATCCGCACCTCCGGCAACTGGCACGAACGCGGTAAAGTTACACTGTTGAGGCGAGAAGCACACCCGCGTCCGTTTGGACCGCAAGGTGTGCTTCCCAAGAAATAACCTGAAGATAGTGAGTGAAACGTCGCGATATCGCATCGTAGAATTACATTGTTAGTCGTCTGTCTTCTCGCTATCCCTGGCCAATTCGGAGCTTTGGCAAAATCAACATGCGCGCCTAAATTGGATTTTGTTTGTGCGTCGGTGGCATGTCCACCTTACCTAAAAGACGTCTGCGGAACTACAAATGCCGTGACGAGGACATATGCGAATGCAAGCTGCGCATCTATAGACCGAGCGACGTCGATCGCGCCTAGTATGTGTGACGAAGACAAGAAGGCAGCGCTTGCACCGCAAAAGCCGAATTTATGTCCTCCCCTCGGGGCGCCTGTCTGTGCATCCAAAGATGGCAAGGCGCAAACGTACATGAATTTGTGCTTGATGGCTGCGGACGGCGCGACGCTCATGTTTCAATCATCCTGCAAATTATATGATGACCAGCAGTGTGTTCAAAGCGGATGAGCACACGGCCTACGGCAGCTTCAGCGCCGCGCGCATGAGCTTGCCGTTGGCGGTGCGCGGCAGCGCCGCAACGAACGCAATCGCGCGCGGGCGCTTGTAGGCCGCGAGCCGCTCGGCCGCGAAGCGGTCGATCTCGCGCGCGTCCGTGCTCGAGCCCTCCTTCGCCACGATGAACGCGGCGATCACGCTCACGTCGTCGCGCACTGCCACCTCCGCGCACGCGACCTCGGCGATTCCCGGATGCTCGGCGAGCACCGCCTCCACCTCCAGCGGCGACACGCGGTAGCCCTGCGCCTTCATCAGGTCGTTGGCGCGGCCGAGATGCGTCACGTAGCCGTCGGCGTCCATCGCCGCGAGGTCGCCGCCGATGAACCAGTCGCCGCGATAAACCTGCGCCTCCTCCTGCGGCCACCGCCAGTAGCCGAGCATGAGGCCGGGGTCGGAGCGGTGCACCGCCAGCAGGCCCTCGCTGTCTGGGGGAAGAGGCTCGGTGCCGCCCTCGAGCGGTAAAACCGCGACGCGGCGTCCCGGCTGCGGCTTGCCGATGGCGCCCGGCCTGCGCGGCACGTCCGGCCCCGAGGAGACGTAGGTCGAGATCTCGCTCATGCCGAGCGCCTCGTAGAGAGGCCGTCCCGTGCGCGCTTCCCAGTCCTCGAACAAGCCCGGCGGCGGGGTCTCGCCCGCCATCAGTCCGTGGCGGAGCGCGCCCAGGCGATCGCGCGTGGGGTCGGCGTATTTCAGCATCTGCCGGTAGACGCCCGGCACGGCCGCAAACAGCGTTGCCCCCGTGCTGGCGATGAGGCGCGGCCACACCGCGGGGTCCTTTTCGCCCGTGTAGACGATCGACGTGGCGCCGTTGGCCCACGGGTCGGTGAGGCCGGTGCCGAGCGTGAAGGTCCAGTTGAAGGCGCCGGCGTGCAGCATGCGGTCGCCCGCGCCGATGCCGTACCAGCCCTGATACATCGGCCGCCGGCCCCAGGCGGAGCGCTGCGCGTGCAGCACGCCCTTGGGCTTGGCGGTCGTCCCCGAGGTGTAGACGAGGAATGCCGGATCGTCAGCGGCCGTGTCGGCGAAGGAAGCACGCGGGGCGCCCGCGATCATGCGCGCGATCTCGTCCGCATCGAACACGCGCACGCCCGCAGGCACTGCCCCGATGGCGAGCGCGCCGCCCACGGCGATTGCAGCCGCGCCGCTGTCCTCCAGGAGAAAGCGCACTTCGTGCTCGGTGAGCTGCGCCGACGTCGGCAGCGGCACGAAGCCGCCGGCGATGGCGCCGAAGAACAGGAGCGCGTAGGCGCTGGTGTTGTCGAGGCGGATGAGGATGCGGGCGCCGGGCGCGAGCCCCGCAGCGCGCAAGCCCCCGGCGATGCGCAAGCAAGCGTCCTCGATGCCGGCGAACGTCCACACCTCGGCCGGCAGCTTGGCACCGGCATCGTCGACGACGATCAGCGCCGGCGCATCCGCGCGCGCCGACGCGGCGCGTCCGATGCAATACGCCGCCATGTTGAAGCGCGGCTGGAGCCTGTCGGCAGCGTCGGTCATTTCGCGTCTGCCGACCACCAGCTTTCGACGTTGTAGCCGAACAGTGGCGTCGTCTCCGGCTGCTTGAGGCGTCCCAATAGGCGACCCACTGCTTGGGGATGTAGAACAGCGGGATGACGTAATCGCCCGAGAGCAGCACGCGGTCGAGCGCGCGCACGCAGGAGACGAAGCCGTCCTCGGTCGCCGCCGAAAGCATGGCCCCGATCATGGCATCGGCGGCCGGGTTCTGCACGGCGGCGAAATTGTAGGTGCCGGGCGTTGCCGCCGCCGCCGAGGACCAGCGGAAGAGCTGCTCGTTGCCGGGCGACAGCGAGGACGGCCACGTGTTCTGGATCATGTCGTAGTCGTAGTTGGTGAGCCGCGCCTGGTACTGCGCGCTGTCCACGACGCGCAGCTTCACCTCGATGCCGAGCCGCTCCACGTCGCGCGCAAAGCTCAGCAGCAGCGCTTCCTGTGAGGTGGAGGCGGCGAGGATCTCGAAGCCGAGCTGCTTGCCGTCCGCCCCGATGAGCTTGCCGCCCTTCAGAACGTAGCCCGCCTCCTTGAGGAGCCGGAACGCGACCGTCTGGTTTAGCCGGTTGTGGCCGCTGCCATCGGTGGAGGGGAAGCGGTAGCTGCCGTCCATGAACGCTGGCTTCACCGCGTCGGGGTAGGGGGAAAGCAGCTCGCGCTCGCGTTGATCCGCCGGCCGGCCGGCGGAGGCGAGGATCGAGCGCTCGAAGTAGCTCTGGGTGCGGCTGTAGAGGCCGGCGTAGAGCGTGCGGTTGATCCATTCGAAGTCGAACAAATAGATCAACGCCTCGCGCACGCGCGCATCGGAGAAGACCTTGCGCCGTGTGTTGAACACCAGCGCCGTCATGCCGGCCGGGAGCCCAATGTCGAAGGCGCGCTTGACGACGCGGCCGTCCTTCACGGCCGCAAAGTCGTAGCCGTTGGCCCAGCGGCGCGGATCGTCCTCGGCCCAGAAGTCCACGTGTCCCGTCTTGAAGGCCTCAAACATCACCGAGCCTTCACGGAAATAGTCAAAGCGGATCTCGTTGAAGTTGAAGCGCCCGCGGTTCACGGGCAGATCCTTGCCCCAGTAGTTGGGGTCGCGCTCGAAGGTCAGGGAGCGGCCGGCATCGACCTTACCGACGCGATAGGGGCCCGACCCGATGGGCGCATCAAGGCTCGTGTTCTCATAGGTGTCGGGGTTGATGAGGTGCTTGGGCAGCACCGGCAGCAGCCCGAGGATGAGCGGGATCTCGCGGTCGCCCGCGCTCTCGAAGGTGAAGCGCACGTCGCGGTCCGACAGCCGCTCGGCCTTGGCGACCTTGGCGAAGTAGGTGCGGTGGTTGGGGCGGCCCTTCTCCTTCAAGAGCTGAAACGAGAACAGCACGTCGTCGGCGGTGATGGGCGCGCCGTCGGAGAAGCGCGCCTTCGGGTTGAGATGGAAGGTGATGGAGCTGCGGTCGTCGGGCACCTCGACCGTCTCCGCGATGAGGCCATAGAGCGTGAACGGCTCGTCGAGCCCGCGTGCCATCAGGCTCTCGATCACGAAGTCGCGGATGCCGTTCGCGGGCACGCCGCGCACGATCAGCGGGTTGAGGCTGTCGAAGGAGCCGTATGCGCTCATGGTGAGGCGGCCGCCCTTGGGCGCATCCGCATTGACGTAGGAGAAGTGCTCAAAATCCGCGGGCTGCTTGGGCGTGCCGTAGAGGGCAATGCCGTGCACGGGCCCGGCCTGCAAAGCGCCGGCCGTGATTAGAAACGAGGCGAAGGCGGTGGCGGCCAAGCGCAGCATGCGGGCTCCGGGAAGTTCTGGCATCGCAGGCGCTCAGGGCCGGCGGGAGGTGCAAAACCGGTCGTGTTTATCACAAGTTAGCGGCGGCCGGTTGCGGGCGGCGCGACAAGACTGCACAAGCGTCGCGTTGCGCCTTTGCCACGATGCTTCAGGCGCTTTTTGCGATTGCCGAAAGTGGATTCTACCGGTCACGGGATTGCCGCATTCCAAGCCTTATTGCCCGGTCGACGGATGCCCTGAGGGCGTCTGACCGGCGCGCCAACGCACGCGCGCCAAGCGGTGGGGCTGAGCCGGTCGGTCCGGCTCTCTGAGAGAGGTTAATGTATTCCATGACACACGCAGTTACGCGGCTCCAGCGCGTTGCGGCGCTTTGCACCGCGGCCGGGTTTGCACTGATGATCGCCGGCGCACCGGCGTCGGCACAGGATCCCAAGGCGGCGGCTCCAGCGGCGCCTGCCGCTCCGGCAGCGCCCGCCGCCCCTGCCGCCCCGGGCGCCGCTCCGGCTGCCAAGGAAGCCGGCAAGGACGCCAAGAAGTCGACGCAGTGGGTCAAGCTCTGCGACAAGATCACGATCGGGCCCAAGAAGGATCCGGCCGCCAAGGACGCCAAAGCCGCTCCGCCCGCCAAGGACGCGAAGGCGCCCGCGGGTGAAGAAAAGCAGCTCTGCTCCACCATGTTCGAGGCCATCGAGAGCAACACCGGACAGCTCATCGTCTCCGTCGGACTGCAGGAGATCGAGGGCGCGCCCAAGCAAGTGCTCGCCGTCATGGTGCCGCTCGGCGTCGTCATTCCCGGCGGCGTGAAGCTCGCCGTCTACAACGCGGACCAGTGGGCCAAGGCCGCCAAGAACGAGACCATCGAGCTCAAGGATCTCAAGACCGTCGACCTCAAGTTCTCGCACTGCCTGCCGATCGGCTGCACTGCCGAGACCGAGGCGACGAAGGACGTTACCGACATTCTGAAGGGCAACGCCGGCTTAGCCGTGCTCGCCATCTGGACCAATGGGCGCCAGTTCACCGTACCCGTGCCGCTCAACGGTTTCGGCGATGCGCTCACCGGCAAGCCCGTCGACAGCAAGGAGTACTCGGAGAATCGCCGCAAGCTGATGGACCAGATCCGCCAGCGCCAGATCGACATGCACGAGAAGGCGAAGTCCGACGAGATGAAGAACCTTCCGCCACCGCCTCCGGGTGCGATGGCTCCGGCGCCTGCGGCCCCGGCTCCTTCGGCGAAGAAGTAGTCCTTCGCGCGAGCCACCAATCAAAAGACCGTCCGGCAGCGCTGCCGGACGGTCTTTGCATTTCAGGCTCGGCCCGTTTCAACTCGACCCCTTTCAGGCGGGCTCGGGCGCTCAGTGCGCCTGCAGGTAGAGCGCCTTGTAGCCGCCGTTCTCGTCCTCGTCGAAGAGCTCCGACACCTGCGGATGACGCACCGGCCTGCCGGTCTCGTCGGCGAGCAAGTTCTGCTCGGAGACGTAGGCGATGTACTCGGTCTCGGCGTTCTCGGCGAGCAGGTGATAGTAGGGCTGGTTCTTGTGCGGACGGATGTCCGCGGGGATCGCGAGCCACCACTCCTCGGTGTTGTCGAACTCGGGATCGATGTCGAACACCACGCCGCGGAAGGGATAGTATCGGTGGCGCACGACCTGCCCGACCGAGAATTTCGCCTCGCGCATGGTGCTCATCGCCGTGCCCAAGCCAGTACCGGTGCCGGTGCCAGCACGCGTGCCAGTCCCAGACCCCGTTCTCATGACCGTCCCCATGATTGTCCCCATGATCGTCCCCATGGCTCAAGTGCGCCGATTAGCTCCGACGCGCGCCGCACATTGTGGTCGACCCCCTGAGTCCCCATTCCAGGGTAGGCGTGGGCGGCTGTCAATTGGCCAGGACAAACTAGGGTTTAGGAGTGCGGCGTTCCTGCCGCACTCGCCCGACTACAGTTGGTAGGCGGCGCCGCGCTCTGGGTCCTTGGCGGCGACCAGGCGGGCGAGGTCGACGATCACCTTGGCCTGCTTCCAGGTGGCGTCGTCCTGCATCTTGCCGTCGATCATCACGGCGCCCGTGCCATCGGGCATGGCCTCGATGATGCGCTTGGCGAAGGCGACCTCTTTCTCGTCGGGCGAGAACACCCGCTTGGCGATGTCGATCTGGGTCGGATGCAGCGACCAGGCGCCGAGGCAACCCTGCAGGAAGGCATTACGGAACTGCGCCTCGCAGGCCGCAGGGTCGGAAAAATCGCCGAACGGTCCGTAGAACGGCTTCAGCCCGTAGGCGAGGCAGGCATCGACCATCTTGCCGACGGTGTAGTGCCAGAGGTCCTGCTGGAAGAAGGCGCGCGCCGCGCCCGCGTCCTTGCCGGGGTCGGCGAGCACGCCGTAATCGGGGTGCCCGCCGCCGACGCGCGTGGTCTTCATGCCGCGCGAGGCGGCAAGGTCTGCCGGGCCGAAGCTCATGCCGTGCATGCGCGGGGAGGCCGCCGCGATCGCCTCGACGTTGTTCACGCCTTCCGCCGTCTCCAGGATGGCGTGGATGAGGATCGGCTTCTTGACGGCGTGCTTGGCCTCGAGCTGGGCCAGCAGCTGGTCGAGGTAGTGGATGTCCCAGGGCCCCTCGACCTTCGGCAGCATGATTACGTCGAGCTTGTTGCCGACGGCGGCGACGATCTCGGTGACGTCGTCGAGCATCCACGGACTGTTGAGGCAGTTGATGCGCGTCCACAGGCCCGTGGCGCCGAAATCGGTGTCGCGCGCCATGGCGATGAAGCCTTTGCGCGCGGCCTCCTTCTGGTCGGCGGGGATGGCGTCCTCGAGGTTGCCGAGGACGACGTCGACCTGGCCGGCGATGTCCTTGATCTTGGCGCGGATCTTCTCGTTGTGCGGCGGCACGAAGTGGATCATGCGCTCGATGCGCACGGGAAGCGCGCGGTAGGGTTCGGGCGCGCCTATGGCGAGGGGGGAATAGAACTTCGCGGGCGTGCGCGTCGCGGCCATCGTCGGGGCTCCCATGTTGCGGTGCAGCGCACTCTATGGGTCGGCGGACGGGAGTCAACGCTTGGCCGGCGCGGCGGCCTGCCGCGAGCAATCCTCCGGGAGGAGCCGACGCTTACGCGTCGGCATCCTCGCGCTGGGCGATGATGGTGCGCAGATTGTCGATGAAGGTCTTGGCCCGCGTTGCCGGTAGCGCGGCGACCAGCGCCTCGTCGACGCCCGACGCGATCGCCTCCGACGCCTTGAGCACGTCGCGCCCGTGGTCGGTGAGCGTGATGGCGTAGGCGCGAGCGTCCTCCCTCGTGCGCCGGCGCTTCAACAGTCCCTTGCGGATCATCGTCTGCATGATCTGGGAGACGGTCGAGCGGTCGATGCCGGTCTGATCGATGATGTCCTGCTGGCTCGCGCCGTCACTCTGTGACACCGTGACGAGGACGACGTACTGGCGCGCGGTCAGGTCGACGCCCGCCATCTTTTCCTGGAACAGCTCGGTCGCGCGCTGATGCACGCGATGCAGCAGATGCAGGGGTGATCGTTCGAGTTGGCTGTCGCGCATGTCCGGGTGTCAAGCTCCGTGGACGGAAATTCACGAAAGGAGGGGTCCGAATCCTCGAATCCTCCCCCCTCGTGGATTGGGTGAACGTATTGAACGAAAGTTTGTTTCCGCCCGCTTGACCGACGCGGCACAATCCGTTGACTGAGGAAGAAGGGCGGGGTTGGCAACGACGGTTTTGCGTGTCCTTGGCCGTTACCCCGGCGCGAGGCTGTCGGCTCGGGGGGCCTTGGGGGGCGCAACTCTTACGGTTCCGTAATATCGTGGAAATCGTCTCGAAACCCACATTGCCGTAAGTCTGGGTCGTAAGTCCGGGCCGTAGATCTGGGCCTTACGTCTGGGCGGCACAGGGGGACGCTGGAAGCCGATGCGCATACTTGTCGTCGAGGACGATGCCGAAACCGCCGCCTACGTGTCCAACGGGCTCGTAGAGGAGGGCCATACCGCGGAGACGGTCGCCGACGGCCGCGACGGCCTCACGCAGGCAATGGACGAGGTCTACGACATCCTCGTCGTCGACCGCATGCTCCCCGGCCTCGACGGGTTGTCGCTGGTGCGCGCGCTGCGTGCGGTCGGGCACAAGGTGCCGGTGATCTTCCTGACCTCGCTCGGCGGCGTCGATGACCGCGTCGACGGCCTCAACGTCGGCGGCGACGACTACCTGGTCAAACCCTTCGCCTTCTCCGAGCTGATGGCCCGCGTCAACGCGCTGGCGCGGCGCCCGCACCTGCGCGACGCCGAGACGATCCTGCGCGTCGGCGACCTCGAGATGGACCTCATCGGGCGCAAGGTTACGCGCGGCATCGACGTGATCGATCTGCAGCCGCGCGAGTTCCGGCTGCTCGAGGTGCTCATGCGCAACAAGGGCCGCGTGCTGACGCGCACCATGCTGCTCGAACGCGTGTGGAGCTTCCATTTCGAGCCGAAGACGAGCGTCGTGGAGACACACATCTCCCGCCTGCGCACCAAGATCGATCGCCCATACGGGCGCGAGCTCATCCACACCGTGCGCGGCAGCGGCTACACCATGCATGATCAAACATGACCTCCTGAAGCGCACGCCCGTCCGCCTCGCCGGAGCCTTCACGCTCCTGTTCGCGTTGACCGTCGTCGCGCTCGTCGCAGTGCTCTACCTCTCGCTCGTCGCCGAGCTCGAGAGCCGCATCCAAAAGCACGTCGAGGAGACGAGCGACACGCTGCTGGCGATCGACGCCGAGCACGGCTTCGATGCGCTCGCCGTGGTGGTGACGGATGAAGCCAAGTCGGTGCGCGATTTCGACAGCATCTTCCTGCTGCGGCGCGAGGACGGTACGTTCCAGGCCGGCAACATCCAGAACGTGAAGGTGTTCGCCGGCTGGGATATCCTGGATCGCGCCTGGCTGCCGACGGTTGCCGGCAAGGGCGATCCCGACGACCGCTTCTATTCGATCTGGAAGCCGGTCTCCAACGGCTACCTGCTCGTCGGCCAGAGCGACCGCGAGATCCGCGAGGTGCAGCGCATCCTGCTGCATGGGCTTGGCTGGGGCCTCTTGACGACGGTGCTGCTCGCCATTGGCTCGGCGACGTATCTGGCGCACCGCGCGCAGGAGAAGATCGACGTCTTCGCGACGACGCTGTCGAAGGTCAGCCACGGCGACATCGCCAGGCGGGTGCCGCTGACGGGCTCGGGCGACGACCTCGACGACGTCGCCGGGCAGATCAACGCCGCGCTCGCGCACCTGCAGAAGCTCATCGAGAACGTCAATCAGGCCTCGTCTGACATCGCGCACGACCTCAAGAAGCCGATCGGCCGCCTGCGCCGGCGGCTCGAGGAGGCGCTGAGCGCGAAGGGTGACCAGGAGGAATTCCGCGGGCGCGTGGAAGCGTCGCTCGAAGAGCTCGATTCCATCGTCGAGACCTTCGAGGCGCTCTTGCGCATCACCCAGCTCGAGGCGGGCGCGCGCAGGGCGCGGTTCTGTGACGTGGAGCTCGGCACCATCCTTGCTGAGGTCGCCGACATCTACGAGCCCGTCGTCGAGGAGGCGGGCGATCGCCTGGAGAGCACGGTGCCGCCCAACGTGAAGGGCAGGATCTGGGGCGACCGCGAGCTGCTGACGCAGCTGTTCGCTAACCTCATCGAAAACGCCATCCGGCATTCGCCGCAGGGCATCCGCATCGGCGTGAGCCTCCTCAACCGGGTCGAGACCTACGTGGCGGTCGTGTGGGACACCGGGCCGGGCATCCCGGCGGACGAGCGCAACAACGTGTTCCGCCGCCTCTACCGCCTGGAGCGCGCGCGCTCCACTCCGGGCAGCGGGCTCGGCTTGAGCCTGGTGGCGGCCATCGCCGATCTGCACGGCGCCAGCGTCGAGCTGCTGGACAACGGGCCGGGCCTGCGCATCAACGTGAGCTTCCCGAAGGACTGAGCGCCTCGCACGCGCCCGACGGCCGGCGGCGGCCGGCACATAAAAAAGGTGCAGCGCGCTTTTGGCGGCTGCACCAGTTCGTTTGGGATGAACGGGTAACAACTCAAACTTCGGTAGGGCTCACCAGTAGCGGCAATGGCGGCGGTGATGGCTCCACCAGCAGCGGTGATGCCGCCAATGCACGTTCACCAGCGCCGACGGATGCGACACGGTGAGGCCGGAGCCGGTGACGGCCGCATGACCGGCGGCGGCGCCAAGGCACATGAACACGACGCCGCTCAAGAGCGACAGCGGAACGAAACGCTTCATCTTTGAACTCCCCGATTGAGACACCCGCACCAAGGGTGAGGGTGTCTACTGCGTTGAAGGGGCGGCAGGTCCGAATGACCCGCCGCGTTAGTGACGTACTTACTTCTTGACGCACTTGGAAGTGGCGTCGTCCCACTTCATGGTCGTTATCTTCTCGCACTCGGCCTTCGTCTTGGGGGCGCTCTTGGCTTGGGCGATGGGGGCGGCAAGGCCGAACAGGAGGCCGGCGAGGATGGCGGTGCTCACAATCTTCTTTGACATATGGAACTCTCCATTTGCTGTCGGGGTGGCCTTGTGGCCAACCCGCGCGCACCCTGCGCCGGTTTTATTGCGAGGACTTGGCGTCCGCCATACCATTTCGTAAGGTCCCGCTGACACAAAAAAGACAAGTATTTTCAGCCGCCTGCAGTTGTTTTGCGACGCTTCGCGAAGTCGGGAAAAAGTTCCCTATTCAGTGCTGGGATTCGAAATAATCCGCGCGATCGATGCCGGGAAAATCGAAGGTCACGGGCGTGCACGTGCCCTGCGCGATGACCGCCAGCGTGCAGGCCAGCGATTTGCCGGCGGCGATGCCGTAGCGGTCGAGGAAGCGCGGTCCCGGATACCAACTGTTCATGAGGCGGAGCTCGTGGCGCCCCTGAAGCGCCGCGCGCACGAGCGCGTCGTCTCCGGGCTGCGCGCCCGCGTACGTGAACGCCACGGCGTACCCTTCGTAGCCGGGGCCGCCGTTGAGCGACGCCTGCGCGATGGAGTCCGGCGTCTTCTCCACGCTGTCGATGGTGCAGGCGCCCGGGTGCTCGACGTAATGGCACGCGCCGCCGACCTTGTTGCGCGCCCCGCTGTCTTGTTGCGCGTCGGGCTCCGCGCGCGCGGCAAATGCGATCGCGACCGCTAGAGCAGCGCATGCCGTTACCGCTTCGCGCATCGCGCTCATTGCGTTCGCTCAGGCGATCTCACCCGTCCCCCGGATGTCCCTCGGAGACCGTCAGCGTGTAGTCGCCGGCGGCGCTGCCGTAGTAGTCGCGCACGCGCACGTAGTAGGTCGCGTTCGGCGTGGCCTTGAAGGTATAGCTCACATCGCCACCGGGCGTGTTGTTGGCTTGGGTGCCAAGCAGCCGCTTGCTGGCATCGTAGAGCGCGATCTCCGGCTGCAGGGTGGTCGAGCGGTTCTTCACGCTGGCAACCAGCGTCCCTTCAGTCTTGGCCGCGGGAATAACGAAATAGTCGAGGTCGTTCTTGTCCATGATATTCGCGGCGACGGCGGCCGCGATGGCAATGGGCCTCGCGTGCAGGATGTCGTCATTGGGCTCTCGCGCATCGTAGGATTTCGTCGCCACGACGCGCATGAGATAGACGCCCGTGCTGTTGCCGTAGGTGTTGCTGACACGCACGACATAGCGCGTCGCCGGTTCGGCGACGAAAGCATAGGCGAGATCGGCGCCCGGCGTCGGCTTATAGGTCGCACTGAGGCTAGTCTTCTCAGCGTCGAACAGCTCTAGCCGCGGCTCGAGCGTGGTCGAGCGGTTCTGCAACTCGATGCGCAGCCAGTCGCGGTGCGTCTCCGGCGAGGTGAATGCGAAGTAGTCGGCGTCCTTGCCCGCGCCGATCGATGCCGTGATCCACGTCCCGAGCTTGACCTCGTTGGTCGTGAGCGCGTCGTCGTTGGGCTCGCGCTCCTGCGCCTCGACGGGGACGCTTTGCGGCGGCGTCGCCTCGAGCGTGGCCAGCGCCTGCTCGTGGCGCACGGCGACCACCTTTTGATTGAAGTCGCGCGAGACCTGCTGTGCGCCTTTAACCTCGGTGTCGATCTTCTGCTTGAGGTTCGCCGGGACGGGCGGCGCGGCGTTGGCCGCGATGGAGCCCGTGGTGATGCCATCCTTCACGGCCTCGCGCACGAGGTTGGCGATTTCCGACAGGCTCGTCTCGTAGGTATGCGCGCTGCCCTTGCACTGCAGGAACTGCTCGGGATCGAGGCGCCCCGCATCAAGGACGGTGCAGCAGGTCTTGAGGTTGAGCGCCGTCATCTGCGCGCGCTCGTCGAGGTCGGTGAGCTGCTCGCGCCCGATCTGCAGCTCGCCTTCCGTCTTGAGAAAGCTGATGCGGGTCTTGAGGCCGAGCGAGGTCTCTTGGAAGATCGCTTCGCACGGCGAGAGCCTTGCCTTGGCGAGGTCGTAGCCGAGATAGAGAAGCGTGATCAGCAGGAAGGCGCTCGCAATGGCTCCGATGGGGAGCAGGTGGCGCATCATGCGCCGCGGCTCCGCCTTGTGCGATGATCGCCACGACCTCATCGCGCCGATCCTCGCTCGGCGCAGCTTCCGCCACGAAGCGCGCATGCTGGATGCTACCGTCTGGGCTGGGTCGCTCACGAGCTGCGTCCCCGTTCCGCGTCCTGGTGCATGAGGGAGGGTTCATGTCGCGACGCATGTCAATGTCGGGCCGGCGTTGACGCACATTAACCGGTGATAACTCCGTACATCTCCCTCATGGCATCGCCGTCATGCCCGCCGCTTTCACGATTGGAAGCGCTGGCGGTAGTCGCGTGGTGCGCAGCCGTACTCGGACTTGAAGCGGCGATTGAAGTGCGACACGTCCGAGAAGCCCCAAGCAAATGCGATTTCGGTTATGGTCCGCTGCGCTTGCATCGGATCGTTCAGTGCGCGGCGGCAGCGCTCCCAGCGCCGGAATACGATGAAGCGCTCGAGCGACGTCCCCTGCTGCGACAACAGATCGTTGGCGTAGCGCACGCTGATGCCGGCGGCGGCCGCCGCTGCACTGGGATCGAGCGTGGGGTCGGCCAGGCGGCTCTCGATCGCCACGCGCAGGCGGTGGAGGATGATCGCGCGGCCCGACGATATGGACGGCTTGTCGGTGCCGACCTCGGCGGCGAGCGCCAGTGCCGCGAGGTCGAGCACGTGCTCCGCGATCTAAATCTTCGCCGCCGGTTGCAGCTCGCCGATACGGTCGGGGATCATCGTGAGATACCCCGACGCGATGCCGGCAACGGAATTTGCGCAGCGCACCGGCCGCCCGGTCAGCTCGGTCGCCGCGCCGAGACGCGCCTTCAGGGACCGGTGCGGAATCTTGATGACGAGTTGGCTCCACTTGTCGGGGTAATGGCAATCGTAAGGGCGTTGTGCGTCCACCAGCGTGAAATCGCCCGGATGGATGAGCGCCTCGCGGCCGTCCTGGATAAGCGTGGCGCTGCCGGTGAGCTGCACGCACAGGAAGAATACATCGTCCTCGCCGTTTGCGATGGCGCGGTCGGTGCGCGCCGCGTACGTCAAGCCTTGGCTGTCGATGTTGATCACGTCGAGCTCGCCGAGCGGCGAATGCAGCAGCGTCATGTCGAACGTCGAGGGCGTCCTGATAATGCACTCGTGATCGACCAGCACCTTGCAGGCGATGTCGTACCAGTACGCGAGGCGGTCGCGCGGGTGCACGTCCGCCATCGCGAGGACCATGTCCATGCACGCCTCGCCCGTATTTGACTGGGAAACCCGCCGGGCTGTCCCCCGACGTTCCCGACGGCAGCATGCTAACAAGCCCGCGCGTGTCCAAACAGGGGTGTGGCCCGATTAGTCCCCCCAAGCCACGTTGCGATTCTGCAACGGCCGACCGTGGCTCCGACATACGCGTATGTACGCCCGACTTGCGCTCATGTCGGCCGTACATTGCGCCGTTGCAGCGCTCGTGCAGGTCGCCTCAGCTCCAGCGGCGGTTGCTCCACATCCACTGCTCCGGCGCCTCGCGGATCCAAGCCTCGAACTGCTCCTGCATGTGCGTCATGGTCCAGCGGATGTCCTCGGCTTGGTTGGCCGTGCGCGGCACCCGCAACTCCTTGAGCTCGATCTGGAAGCGGCTCGAGGTGCCGATGCGCTTGACCCGTGACAGCCAGATGCGGGCGCCGACGCGCCGCGCGATCATGGCGCCGATCGCCTGCGTCCTTGCATCCTTGCCGAAGAACGGCACCGGCATGCCGGTGCGGTCGTAGAGGTCGCAGACGAGGCCGAGCCGGCCGCCGCGGCGTACGAAGTCCATGATGGCGCGCGCCGTCTTCTGGTCGTCGCCGTGCTCGCCGACGCTGCCCCGGCCGAACAGGCCATCGGGATAGAGGTCCTTGCGCTGGGCCCGGAGATAGCGGTCGACGTAGGGGTTGGTCACCGATCGATAGACGGCGGCCGGGTTCGCTCCGGCCCACGTGAAGGGGAGGATCGCCAGCTCCCAGTTGCCCATGTGCAGGCTCACGCCGATCGCGGCGCCGAGCTTGTCCTTGTAGCGGGAGAAGATGTTCTGGCTCACGATGTCGACGCGCTCGGGCTCCGCCAGGAAGCGGTCGATGCGCATGGTCTCGACCATGACGCGGCCGAGGTTCTCCCAGTGCTTCAGCGCGATCTCCTGCCGCTCGGCGTCGCTCTTCTCGGGGAATGCGATGGCGAGATTGGCGAGCGCGCGCTTGTGCCGCTTGGGGTTGATGACCGGCGCCAGCCGGCGCCAGCAGAACGCAGACGCGTTCGTCGCGAAATTCAACGGCAGCGAGCGAAAGAAGGCAGCGACGGTACGGAGCACTCCGTACTCGAGGCGCCATTGCAGATCTTGCAGACGTTCGCTGCGGGTCATGGGGCTCAAATTTCTCGCGCGTATGGATAGTGGAGATGCCGACCCGGCGCCGCTGGCGTCAAGAGGCCTCGCGCGTATCGGACGCAGCTTGCCGCATCAGCGTGGGTACGACGTAAGAAGGTGCCAGCCCTTCGCGAATTAGCAGGCGGCGCAGCGGGCCTATCGTCTTCAAGGCGTGCAGCCCAAGGCCGCGCAGCATTTGAACAGGCAGGTACCCTGAGATGAGGCTGCGGTTGAGCACGTCGATCGACCAGGCGCGCGTGACGATATCGAGCCGGCGTGCGCGGGCGTAGGCTTCGAGCGCCTGCGGTGCACCGAGGTCGCTTCCCGCGTGCAGCGCATCGCCGACGCAATCGGCGATCAGCGCCGCGTCGCGCAGACCGAGGTTGAGCCCTTGCGCGCCGATGGGCGGAATGACGTGCGCGGCCTCGCCGACGAGGGCGACGCGGTTGCGCGCGGCCACTTCGGCCACAAGGCCCGAAAGCGGAAAGACGCCGCGCGGCCCGATCTCGCCGATAGGTCCGAGCAGACCCTGCAGCCGCGCCTCCAGCGCGCCGCGAAAAGCCGCGTCGTCGAGCCCTGCGAGGCGCTGCACGATCGCGGGGCGGTCGACCCAGACGAGGCTCGACGATCGGCCCGGCGAGGGTACGACCGTCAGCGGCCCGCCAGGGCGGTGGAATTCCGTCGATACGCCGTCGTGCGGCCGCTGGTGTGCAAACGTGCAGGTGAGCGCGCTCTGCTCGTAGGCCCACGCGCGCGTTCCGATGCTGGCGGCGGTGCGGCAAAGCGATTTGCGGCCGTCGGCGCCGATGACGAGCCGCACGTTCAAGCCGCGGCCATCGGCGAGACGGAGCTCGGCCGCTGCTGGTCCGATGTCGAGCCCGTTGAGCGCAGTCTCGATGACGGTGATGGCGTCGCTTGCAGCCGCCTGGCGTCGCAGCGCCTGTGTCAGCGCGACGTTGGGGACGTTGCAACCGAGCGCCTCCTCTCCGATCTCGGCGGCGGTGAACAGTACCTCGGGGGCGCGCAAGAGCCCGCCCATGTCGTCGACGATGCGGATGGCGCGCAGCGGCTCGCCGGCAGCGCGGCAATCGTCCCAGGCGCCGAGGCTGCGCAGCAGACAAAGCGAGCCCGTGAACAGGGCCGCCGTGCGGTTGTCGGGAGCCGTGGCTTTCGGCGCGAGTAGCACCACTTCCACGCCATGGCGCGCGATGCCCAGAGCGGCCGCGAGGCCGGCCGGACCTGCTCCGATCACCGCCACCTCGTATTGAACGTCATTTTTCATGACAGCTCCGGGAGGGCATTCTGGACCCCATACGAGAACTTTTCTGTTTTGTTTTCAATGATCTCGTGACTGGGCTGACACGCTGGGCGTGTCACAAACTGTCACACTCGCTTTCGATATTTACCTACAGCGAATCGATCCGGTAGTTCTCGGTGCAGCAAGGCCTTGCCAGCGGCGTGTGTGCGGCGGAACGGGGCTAAGCGGCGTGGTCGCGTAACAGTTGCGTCGATCGAAGGCCAAGTTGAGGCGTACTTCGTAGGAGTTGCGTACGTTCGGGGGGAGTAGGGAAATCCGCGGGATGGGTAACCATTCTCGGTGCGGTAGGCGTTGTGCTTGGCGGGAGCGTATCGGCGAAAGCGGCCGACCTCGGCGGCGATTGCTGCGCCGACATCGAGGAGCGCGTCGCGGAGCTTGAGGCCACGACGGCCCGCAAGGGCAACAGGAAAGTCAGCCTGAAGATTTCGGGCTGGGTCAACGAACAAATCCTCTACTGGAATGACGGGACAGAGTCCAACGTCTACGTCGGCAACAACGACCAGGAGCGCTCGCGCTTCAAGTTCTCCGGCGAGGCCAAGATCGACAAGGATTGGTCGGCTGGCTACACGCTCGAGCTTGGCGTGCGTTCCTCGAGATCCAGCGCATATTCACAACTCGACGACGAAGGCGGCGGCACCGCCGGTCTGCTCGACATCCGCAAGTCGAGCTGGTTCATCAAGAGCAAGACCTACGGCAAGGTCACGGTCGGTCGCGACGGCTCGGCCACCTACCACTTGCTCGACGACGCCGACATCACCAACACGCGCTACTACGCCGATGCCGAGTCGATCACCACGATCGGCATTCCCGGCTACTTCCTACGCGTGAACGGCGGTGCGTTGAGCGCCCTGACATGGGTAACCTCTTTTCACCGGGCGCAACGCAGACCCCCGGCAACGGCGAGCGTCCGGATATCGTCCGGTATGAATTGCCGGACTTCAAAGGCTTCTCCTTCGTCACCGCCTGGGGCGAGGACGATGTCTGGGACGTGGCGGGCATCTACGTGGGCGAGCTCGGCGACTTCAAGGCCGCGGCGCGTGCCGGTTATGCCGAGTACACGGACGAGACGGCCGGCCCCGGCTCTGGACACTGCATCGGCCTCAACGGTTTGGCCAACACGACCGCCGCTGGTGGCATTGGCGCTCATTGTAGCGAGTGGGGCGGTTCGGCGACCGTCATGCACAAGCCGACCGGACTCTACGTCTACGGCGCCTACGGTCGCAAGCACGACGACGACCGGTTTGACAATGGCGTCAACCCCGTCAACCTCGGCCCCAACCCTCAGATCGACCGGGATGACACGGTTTGGTACGTCCAGCCCGGCATCGAGAAGAAGTGGCATCCGCTCGGCACCACGACCATCTTCGGCACCTACCGTCACGACGACAACGGCAACACCCGCGGTACTTTCACCAACGTGACGGGTCTACCGCTTGCTGGCGGCCCCACCTATTATGTCAGCGGCAGCGAGATCAACACCTGGGGTGGCGGCGTCGTGCAGAACATCGAGTCCGCGGTTATGGATCTCTACCTGATCTATTCCCACGTCGATGGCGAGTTCACTGCCGTCAACACCGCAAACGGAATCGGGACCAAGATCAGCGTCGACGACTTCGACTTCGTACAGGCTGGTGCCCGCATCCAGTTCTAAGCAACTCCACTCCGCCTACCCCGGACCTGAAGGAGCCACCCCGCAAGGGGTGGCTCTTTTATGTGTATTGTGGGGACGATTTTGGCCGGCGGGCGCTTTGAATTTCCGTGTTGCTGCTCTGCAACATGGCCCATGCACCACACTATTGGAGCAAACGTTCACTCGGACTTAACCGTGCCTAAAACATCCTTGTCATGATGGGGTCGAGCCAGCATTTTTGCGTAGGGAAGATGAAACGGTTTGCGCTGCGGGGTTTGGTTGAGATGAAAAACGGGTTGGCCGTGGGATTGGCGTTGGCGCTGGCATTGCTCGCCGGCCCGCGCGCTTACGCGTTCCAAGAACAGACCACCGGCGCGACCGCACCGCCTGCCCAAGTCGAGCAGCCGGCACCTGAGGGCCAGCCGCCTGCGGACGGAAAGCCTCTCGACCTTTCCGGCGAGACCGCAGCCAAGCCCGACACGGGCACCGAGATCCGCATCCCGGGGTTGGGCAAGCTCGGCGTGCTCCCGAAGATGGATTTCGGCCTAGAGCTGCTCTACGGCGCGGCCGAAGCCAAGCCAGCTGGCCAGCCCGAGGGCACCCCGGACCCCGACGAGGATCTGACGATCCGCGGTACGGTCAAGCACCGCTTCTGAACCTTATCTCCCTGCTGTACTCGCAATGGGGGCCCAGCGGCCCTAATGTGCGAGAGGAGGTACAGGGAGGAGACGATGACCTTCGACCTGCGCATGATCGTTGTCGCCGCTCTCGGGTTGGCCATCGCGGTCTTCGCCTATCGGCTCCTGTTTCCGCCCCAGGGCGCTGTCACGATCCCCGCTTCCGCCGTCGAAGCCGCGGAGCCAACTCCGGCGCGCGCAGCCCTGAAGCCCTAGAGAGGCTGTCGGCCGCATTACCTCCACGCCTCAATCCGCCTGCCGTCGTTGATTTGTCGTTCGCCCACCGAGGCGTTCGCGTAAGCTTGCGCGCGTACAGTCCGCCTCTTTCACACCGGCGCTTGCATCGTGGCCAAGATACGTTTCGTGCGGCTCGCAGCCGCGGGCGTGCACCTGTTCACCGCGACCGGCGCGGTGTGCGGGCTCTTCGCGGCACTCGCCGTTTTCGACGCCGCGTGGGAGCGCATGTTCGCGTGGCTCGGGCTCGCACTCATCATCGACGGCATCGACGGCATGTTCGCGCGGCTCGCGCGTGTGGAGGAGCGGCTGCCCCGCTTCAGCGGCGAGCGGCTTGACCTCGTCGTCGACTACGTGACCTACGTCTTCGTGCCGTCGCTGGCGCTCGAGCGGGCGGGCTTCCTCGGCGGCGCGGCCGCGCGTGTGCTCGCGGCGGCAATTCTGTTGTCGTCGCTCTATCATTTCTCCGATCTGGCGAGCAAAGGCGACGACTACAGCTTCATTGGCTTTCCGGCCGTGTGGAACCTCGTCGCCTTCTACTTGTTTGCGTTCGCCGTACCGGTATGGGTGGCGTGCGGGATGGTGGCCGCGTGCGTGACGCTCACGTTCGTGCCGATGCACTGGGTGCATCCTTTGCGCGTCGTGAAGCTGCGCGTGGTCACGCTGGCGATTACGGTGGCCTGGGCCGCGGCGGCGATCGCCGCGGTTGCGGGCGGGTTTCCGG
Organism: uncultured Alphaproteobacteria bacterium; assembly: GCA_963726555.1. Taxonomy (GTDB): domain Bacteria; phylum Pseudomonadota; class Alphaproteobacteria; order Rhizobiales; family Hyphomicrobiaceae; genus Hyphomicrobium_A. The sequence goes on from CAVSCT010000007.1 coordinate 248,101, forward strand.
CGAACGCATGGGTCAAGGCCATCCTCGGCATCGCGGCAGCCTACGTCATCGCGCTGACGCTGCGGCGGTACGTGCTGTTGGCAACCAAGGGCTAGCGCGCTGCGCGGTTCAGGCGTCCTCAATCTCGGACACGGCGACCACCTGCGAGGGAAGTGGCGCGCTGGTGTCCTCGTGCGGCCAGGTCGCTTCGGCGTGCCGCGTTGCGCCGCCACCGGCGACGCTGACGTCCGCAAAGCCGGCCTCGCGCAGCGCGTCGACGATTGCCGCGTTGCCGGCGAGCTGCTCGATGAGGCCGAGACTGAGGGTCGCGCGGTAGCGCTTGTTGCGGTGGACCGTGAACGTCTTCATGCGCAGTTCCTGGGTTGCGGGCGCCGGCGCAAGCCGGCCGCCGAATATTAGCTGAAGCGAGATTGCCCGGGGGCAAGGCGTGGACGCGAAGGGCGGCGCCGACTAGGTTGCGGCGGCTGAGCTCAATGCAGGGCGGGCGGACCCATGTCAAAGAAAACTGCGGTGATCGTCGGCGCCACCGGCTCGATCGGGCGGGAGCTGGTGCCGATCGTGGCGGGCTCGCCCCACTACGGGAAGGTTGTCATCCTGCACCGCCGGCCGACGCCGTTTGCTACGCGTCCGAAAATCGAGGAGCGCATCGTCGATTTTACCAAGCTGGCGTCCATGCCGTCCGTCGGCGCCGCTACGGTGTTTTGCTGCATCGGCACGACGCAAAAGAGGGCCGGCTCCACGGAGGCGTTCCAGAAGGTCGATCGTGACATTCCCGTCGCGCTCGCAAGATGGGCGGCTGCGAACGGCGTCGCGAGCTTCGTCGCCATCAGCTCGGTCGGGGCGGATGCGCATTCTAAAAGTGTGTACCTGCGCACGAAGGGCGAGATGGAGGAGGGCGTGGCCGCGGCCGGGGTGCCGTCGACCTACATCCTGCGCCCGTCCCTGCTCGACGGGGAGCGGGAGGAGTTTCGCCTTGCCGAGCAGATCGGCAACCGGGCGCTCGCGGTGGTCAATCCGCTGATGGTCGGCCCCTTGAAGCGCTACCGGTCGGTCCGCACCCTGACGGTGGCCGGCGCCATGCTGGTCTGCGGGGAGAAAGGCGATCGGGGGCTCCACATCGTCGAGTCCGAGACGATCCAGGATCTGGGATCTTGAGGCCTGATCCGGTGCCGGTTTCCTGCGCCGACGGGCCCCTTCCTTAACCCCACCCTGCTAGTGCTGCGTCCGGGACGCAACCGCCGACCGGCAAATGCAACCCGGCGCGACAGAGTGCGGCCTTCTCCTCTATTCTGGTGCAGACTAGCTGTTCTTGCGACACGAGCTCGGCGTTCGAGAAGAAGCTCCCCATGAAAATCGTCATTGCACCGGATTCCTTCAAGGAGAACCTGACGTCGCTGGAGGTCGCGAGCGAGCTCGAGACCGGGCTGCGCCGCGTCTGGCCCGACGCCGTCTACATCAAGGTGCCGATGGCCGACGGCGGGGAGGGGACGGTGCAGTCTCTCGTCGACGCCACCGGCGGAACGATCGTCAAGACCGAGGTGACGGCTCCGCTCGGCGACCGCGTGCTCGCCTCCTACGGGCTGCTCGGCGACGGGCGCACGGCAGTGATCGAGATGGCGGAAGCCTCGGGCCTGCCATTGGTGCCGAAGGACAAGCGCAACCCGCTGCTGGCGACGACGTACGGCACCGGCGAGCTCATCGCCGACGCGATTGCCCGTGGCGTCGAGGAGATCATCCTCGGCATCGGCGGCTCGGCCACCAACGATGCCGGCGCGGGGCTGGCGCAGGCGCTGGGCGTGCGTTTCCTCAATTTCGGGGGCGCGCCCATTACGGTGCGTATCGCCGGCGGCGACCTCGGCAAGGTCGAGGCGCTCGACGTGTCGGGGATAAACCCGGGCATCGCGCGCGTGCGCATCAGCGTCGCCTGCGACGTGACAAATCCTTTGTGCGGAGAGAAGGGCGCCTCGCGCGTCTATGGCCCGCAGAAGGGCGCCACCCCCGAGATGGTCGAGCAGCTCGACAAGAATCTTGCCCACTTCGCCCATGTCGTGAAGCGCTCGACCGGCGCCGACGTTGCCGATCGCCCGGGCGCGGGTGCCGGCGGCGGCATCGCTGCCGGGCTCATGGCCTTCACCAACGCCACGCTCAAGCGCGGCGTGGAGCTCGTCGTCGCGGCGACCAGGCTCGAGGAACACATGCAAGGCGCCGATCTCGCGATCACCGGCGAGGGCCGCGTCGATTTTCAGACGGCCTTCGGCAAGACGCCCTCCGGCGTTGCCGCTGCTGCCCGCAAGCACGGCGTGCCTGTGGTCGCCATCGGCGGCGGCCTGTCGGATGACGCTGGCGGCGTGTTCGCGCACGGCATCGACGGGCTCGAAGTCGGCGACGCCCAACGCCATGCCGCTCGAAACCGCGATCAAGAAATCGCGGCAATATCTGCAGGACGCAGCCGAACGGGTCGCGCGCCTGATCGTCATCGGGCAGCGCATGAGGGGATCGGCAACGTAAAGTGCCGGCGAGGGACAGAAGAGGGAGCACGGTTAAGCATCCGATCAAGGACTGAGGCGGCGTAAATCGGAACGAGGGCGAAACGCGATAGTCTGCCAGCAGCGGGGAAGGGCAAACGGGCGGGCTCGGGATGTGAGCCCGAGTAATCGCGATGAAGTTGTTCTCGCACGTGTTCTTCGGACCGCAGGTCGCGTCGTTGTTCAAGTTCGCGGGCCCGTTGGCGTTGGTCGCCGAGCAGCCGCAAGACGCCTGGAAGGATCCCCTCGCGCCGTCCGCGACCGCCATCACCAATTGGGAAGGCGGCGTCACCTACCGGCCCGTAGCCGTCGTCAAGCCGCAAACGATCGACGACGTCGTCGCCGTGATGACCGACGCGCTGCGCTATCCCTCGCCGGTGCGCGCCGTCGGCAAGCTGCATTCGCCGGCGCCCTGTTCGGCCGATGTCGGCGGCACCATGCTCGACATGACGGGCATGACGCGCATTCTCGCGATCGGTGAGGATTTCGTCACGGCGGAAGCCGGCGCGCTTTATATCGACGTCGCCGAGGAGCTGGCGCGGCGCGGCAAGCAGCTCCACATCAACACCGAGATCGGCAACGTCACGCTGGGCGCGGTCGCGTGCGCGGCGACCAAGGACAGCTCGCTCATTGGCACCTCGCACTGGGGGCAGGTGAGCTCGTTTGTCTCGGGTGTGAAGGTCGTGCGCACCGACGGCACGGTCGCGACCTACACGCAAGCCGACGATCCGGCAGAGATGCGGCTGCTGCGCTCCAGCTACGGGCTGCTCGGCGCCATCGTCGAGGTGACGCTGCGGACAAAGCCGATGACGGCGGTTTCCGCCGAGCACCGCATCTACACACTCTCAGGTTTCCGCGCGGCGGTGCCGGAGCTCGTGCGCCAGAACTGCGCGCTGATGATGTACTTCTATCCCTTCCTCGACCGCATCATGGTCGAGCTGCGCTGCGAGCTGCCGGGTGTCGCGCCGACGTCCTCGGGCGGCTGGTGGCTGCGCAACGCCTTCTGGCGCAAGCTCGCGCCCATGTGCACGATCACCATCGCGCGCATCTCCCCCAATGCCAAATTCGAGACTGGCCTGCGCGACCGCTACGATCGCGTGCTCTCGCGGGCGACGTGTTTCTTCGTTCGCGGCAAGCGCACGCGGCCGCACAAGCAGATCATCCGCCACCAGGAGAAGCCCGGCCGCTACAAGTTCGTATTCTCGATGTGGTCGTTCGACGAGGACCGCTTCTTCGACACGCTCGAGAGCTATTTCCACTTCTGTCGCGAGTATGGGGACAAGACCGGCTTCCGCTGCGATCTTCCCGCCGTAGGCTACCGCCTGACCAAGGACCAGAACGCGCTGCTCTCCTACGCGCACGATGCCGACGCCATGAGCATCGATCCCGCTTCCACGGGAGGCCCTGGGTGGGACGCGTTCCTCAAGGCGTTCAATGCATTCGCGAGCGAGCACGACGGGCATCCGCTGTTCAATCAGACCAAGCACCTGATGCCGGCGCAGGTCAGCAAAGCCTACGGCGCGCGCTGGGAGGAGTTTGCCCGCGCCAGGCGCGCGTGGGACCCGCAGAACCGGCTGCTCAGCCACTACTTCGCCGATCTGCTCGGCCGCAACGCGTGAGGCAAAATAGGAAAGCCGGCCCCGCGAGGAACCGGCTCTTCAGGGCCGCAAACGGTACTCGCCAGCTTACTTGTTCAGGGCGTTGTCGACGGCCTTGGCGCCTTCCTTGGCGGCATCCTTGACCTTGCCGATGCCGACCTGCACGTTGCCCTTAACTTCCTGGGCCACACCTTCGGCTTCGAGGCGATCATTGCCCACGGCTTTGCCGATGCCCTGCTTGGCCTTGCCGGCGGCCTCGTTGGCGTAGCCCTTGGCCTTATCGACAGTGCTGCTCATGTCACGCTCCTTGCATTGAAAAGGCCCCGACGTGGGGCGCGCAGGGAAACGTTCCAAACGGCCGCGGGTTCCATTCGTTGCCGCGGCCGTTGCCGCCAACTCACGCCGCCGCTAGAATCGACACCTGACCGAACTTGTGCGTGGCACCCTGCGTTCTCGGCAAGCTCGGCCCGGTGCGCCGGGTCCAACCCAAGGAGGGACGAGAATGCTCGCCTCACAATCTGTGATCGCCTGGATCGTCATCGGCGCCATCGCCGGCTGGCTCGCGGGCCTGCTCGTGAAGGGTTACGGTTTCGGCCTCATCGGCAACATCGTCATCGGGATCCTCGGCGCCGGCATCGCCGGCCTTTTGGCGCCCGCGCTCCATCTTTATACCGACTCAATGGGCGGCAACATCGTCGCTTCGCTTCTCGGAGCGCTGATCCTGCTCTTGCTTGTCGGGCTCATCCGCCGGACCTGAGTTCCGGGCGTTAACGACCGAAGCCTCGAAGCCGGCGCGCTCCCTAACGGTGGCGCGCCTTTTTGCGTGAGGCGAGCCACCGGCCTCCGTGTTCTATCGGCGAAAGGAATCTCAAACCACGTTTGCAAGAGTTGCCGTGCACGGTGCAATTGTTGCGGAGTTGTTTGCCTTTTTAATCGAGCTTGAGCGTTAGAGTTTCGCGCAGAATTGCTCTGCGGATGATTGTCTGGTGAAGGTCGTGTCAAACCATCCCTCGGTTGCTTGCAAGTTGGCGAACTGGCGATCGGATCAGTCCGGCAACGTTGCCATCGTATTTGCGCTGATGGCGGTCGTGCTGTTGCTGGCCGTAGGCGCCACGGTCGACGTCGGCCGCTGGCTGCATGCGCGCGATCAGACCATCGCCGCCGTGGACGCGGCGCTTCTTGCCGGCGGGCGCGCGCTGCAGACGAACAGCAAGGACCCGGCAGGTGCCATCGCGGCGGCGCAGAAATACTACGCACAGAACATCGCCAGCCGCATCCCGGTGACGAATGACTCGATCGCGTTCCAGATCGGCCCCGACGGCATGTCGATGACCGCCAGCGGCACCGCCTACGTACAGACACCGTTCCTCAATCTCGCCAGCATCGACAAGCTGCCGGTGGTGAGCACGGCGGCGACGCAGTTCTCGCAGGCCCAGCTCGCGGTCGGCGGCAACGGCGGCGAGAACCTCGAAATCTCGATGATGCTCGATATCACCGGGTCCATGGCCGGGCAGAAGCTGCTCGACCTGAAGGACGCAGCTAAGGATTTGATCAATATCGTGATCTGGGACGACCAGAGCCAGTTCACCTCCAAGGTCGCGATCGTGCCGTTCTCGGAGGACATCCGGCTGCCCAGCACCACCGCGCTAAACAAGGCGCGCAGCTCGACCCTGGCCGCATCGAAAAGCGTATCGAGCACGACCTACTATCTCTCCGATTGCGTCGTGGAGCGCACAGGCACGCAGAAGTACACCGACACGGCGCCTGGCGCTGGCCAATACGTGCTAGGCCACTACACCTCGAGCTATACCGGCAGCGGCAGCAGCAAGAAGGGCGTTTGCACGGTGCCGACCACGGCCACGGTCCAGCCGCTGAGCAGCAACAAGACCACGCTGATCGCGAAGGTCGAGGGCCTGACCGCCGCGGGCGGCACGGCGGGCCACCTCGGCACCGCTTGGGCTTGGTACACGCTGTCGCCCAACTGGTCGGCGCTGTGGCCGGCGAGCACGCCGGCAGCCTACGGCACCGATAAGCTCCAGAAGATCGCCATCCTGATGACGGACGGCGAGTACAACACGCAGTACGATTCCAACGGCATCTCGGTGAACCAGAACGCGACGTCCTCGTGCCCGCAGGCGGCCAATGGCTGCTCGACGGTGCAGGCGCGTGCGCTGTGCACGGCGATGAAGGCAAAAAGCATCGTCGTTTACACGATCGGGTTCCAGCTCGGTGGCAACCAGACGGCCATCGACACGCTGAACCAGTGCGCCACCGATCCGACGAAGTTCTACAACGCCGACGATGGCGACCAGCTGCGCCAAGCCTTCCGCGACATCGCGTTGAAACTCACCTCGCTCTATCTCTCCAAATAGCGGCTGAAACGGCCGGCTTGACGCTGCGCCGCGCACTCAAGCAATTAGTGAATGTGGAACTGGATCGGCAGGACGAGATCGAAGGTCTCGCCTGGCGTATCGAGCGGCGGCGTCGGCATCGGGCTGGCGCGCTGAATGATCGCCACCGCTTCCTCATCGAGCATGGTCGAGCCAGAGCCTTGCGCCACGCGAGCCGAGAGCACGCGTCCGCTGCGGTCGATCGTGAAGGCGACGTTGGTGAGACCGCGGGTGCCGCTCGCGCGGGCCTGGTCCGGATAGCGCTTGAAGCGGTTCAGATGCGACATGAGCTGCTTCTGCCAGGAGAGCGGTACCTTGGCGGGCTTGGCGGCGCTGCCAGGCGCCGCGGTGGTCGCGGCCGGGGCGGGAGGTGCCTCCACGCGCGGCGGCGCCGTCGTCAGTGGAGCGCCAACGGTCGGATCGACTTTCTCCTGCTCCTGCGGTGCAGGCTCCTGGGCCTTCTTTTCCTCCTCGACCTTCTTCTCCTTGATCGGCTCGGGCTTCGGCAGCTGCACTTCGGGCTCAGGTGCGAGCGGCGATTGCTCGACGGGTGGGATGTCGACGAGGGTCCGCTCGGGCGCCTTCTCGGTCGTCGGCGGGGTCGTGACAGCTTCCTCGCGCAGGGGCCCGTGTGCGACGTCGGGGCTGTCGACCGGAGACGCCACTGACATTGGTGCCAGCTCCATCATGATCGGCGCGCCGGTGTTCTCCTCGAGGAGGTCCTCGGCCTCGCGCATCAGCGCGTAGGCTCCGCCGCCGAAGTGCGCCAGGGCGACGACTACGGTCGCCGCGGTCCAGCGGACGGCGCGTGCCCGCTGCTGCCCGAACATGTCGAGCGCGTAACTCATGGCGTCGCGGGTGTGGGCGGCGCGGTCGGCACCGGCGCGGCCGCAGGTGCGGCGGGACTGGTTGCCTCGGCCGGGGGCGGCGACACCTCGGTTCCCTCGAGCCCGACAAGGGCGACCTTGAGATAGCCGGCAGCCCGCAACAGGTTCATTACGCGCATCAGCTCGCCATAGGGGACCGTCTTGTCGGCGCGCAGGAACACGCGCTTCAAGCGATCCGATTGCGTCACCCGATCGAGTGCGTCGCCCACCTGCGTGCGCGGGACGGGCTCCTCGCCGATCGCGAGCGAGAGGTCTGCCTTGACGGTCAAGAACAGCGGCTTGTCGGGGCGCGGCTGCGGCCTGGCGTTGGAGACCGGAAGGTCGACGGCGACATCGACCGTCGAAAGGGGCGCCGCCACCATGAAGATGATCAGCAACACGAGCATCACGTCGATGAACGGCGTGACGTTGATCTCGTGGTACTCGGGCAGATCGTCTTCGTCCTGGTGGCGCAGGCCCTGCATGGGAGCTACTCCGCCGCGCGCGCGCTGTGGATGTCGAGCGCCGAGCGCCGGTCGAGATCGCGCGAGACCTGGCGCGCCACTTCCGCAGAGCTGTCGGCAACGAGCGCCTTGTAGTTGGCGATCGCGCGGGCGAGGCGATTATAAAAGATGACCGCGGGGATGGCGGTGACGAGACCGAGCGCAGTAGCGAGCAGCGCTTCGGCGATACCGGGCGCGACGACGGCGAGGTTGGTCGTCTGTGCCTTCGAGATGCCGATGAAGCTGTTCATGATGCCCCACACGGTGCCGAACAGTCCGACGAACGGCGCGGTGGCGCCGATGGTCGCCAGGAGCCCGGTGCCCCAGGCCATGTCGCGGCCGGCGGCTGCCTCGAGGCGCTCGAGGCGCGAGCCGATGCGCTCCTTGATGCTCTGTTTGTCGTGGACGTCGGCGGAGCGCCGCAGCTCGAGCATCGCGGCTTCGATGAGCGCCGGCATCACGCCGCGGCGTTTGCCGAGGCTCGCCTGCGACTCGCGCAGCGAGGTCTGCGCGCTGACGGCGATGAGCGCGCGCCGCAACGAAGCCTTCGCCTTGATAAGCTCGAGGCTTTTTGCCAGCCACGCCGTCCAGGTGAGCACGGAGGCGAGCGCCAGCCCGATCATGACCCCCTTCACCACTATGTCGGCGGAGAGGAACATGTTCCACGGCGACAGATCGCGGGGAAGCTGGGAGGGCGCGATGCTGCCGCTCGCCGGAACGTTGGGCAGAGGGGTCACGGGAGTGGCGGCGGCAGCCGGCTGCTCCGGGGTCACGGCGGGGGCGATGGCTGCCGCCGGAGCGGCCGCCGGCGGGGCGGGCGCAACCTGCGTGCCTGGCGGTACCGCGGGCGCGGCGGCGGGGGCCGCCGTTGCCGGCGGCGCTGCCGTCCCCTGCGCGGAAGCGGGCCCGGGCAACAGCAGTGCGGCGCCCCAAAGGAGGGCGCACCCGAAGACCCGGACTCGTGGTGCGTTCGTCACGGCAACAAACTGCCCCATCTGGAAACTAAAAGTAAGCAAAACGATGTGGCCTATTCGTGCCGCGCGATCGACGGGCAAAACGTCACGCTTCCGCCCATTGGCGCACGAGATTGTGGTAGATGCCCGTCAGCCGCACGTTGATGGCGTCCTCATGGCCGCGCTCTGCGGTCAACTCCTGGATCGCCTGGTCGAGCTCGAACAGGAGGGTGCGCGCGCTGTCCTCGCGGATCATGCTCTGTATCCAGAAGAAGGATGCGGTGCGTGCCCCGCGCGTGACGGGCTTCACGTGATGCAGGCTCGTCGAGGGATAGAGCACCAGGTCGCCGGCGGGCAGCTTCACTTCGTGGACGCCGTAGTTGTCCTCGACCGCCAGCTCGCCGCCGTCGTACTCGTCGGGCTCCGACAGGAACAGTGTGCACGACAGATCGGTGCGGATACGGATCGGGGTCCCGGGGATCCTGCGGATCGCGCCGTCGACGTGCGTCCCGAAGAAGTTGCCTTCCCCGTAGCGGTTGAACAGTGGGGGAAAGATCCTCAGCGGCACCGCCGCCGAGATGAACAGCGGGCTTTGCGACACCGCCTCGAGCACGATCTCGCCGAGCTGCGTTGCGGCGGGGGAGTTCTCCGGAAGTTGCAGGTTGTTCTTGACCGTGCGCGATTGCGCACCCGCCGTCGCCCGTCCGTCAGCCCACTCCGCCTCGTCCATGACCTTGCGACAGAAGGCCACCTGCTCGGCGGAAAGTACCTGGGGGATGCAGATCAGCACGAACACCTCATAGGAATCACCCCCGATCGCATGCCGCGACCGGGGGTGAAAGCAACCGTCGGCCGACGCTACTACTTCCAGCTGATGGTAGCATAGCCCGCCCGTCCCGGAGCCATGAAGGCAAACGGCGTAGCACCGGGGTAGAGGGCGTCATAGTAGAGCTCGTTGTGAGATTGATGCCTGCACCAACAGCTCAGGATGCTCGTTGAACTCGTATCGTAAGCGCGCGCGAGTCCGGCGGACTCAGTACTTCAACTTCACGGTCGCATAGCCTGCGCGGCCTGGAGCCACGAAGGCAAATGTGGTCGGGAAGGCCTGATAGATCGCGTCATAATAGAGCTCATTGGTAAGATTGAGCCCTGAGACTTCGATCTCGACGTTCTTCGTGAGCTCATACTCGGCAAACGCGTCGAAGCGCCACCAGTCGACGGTATGGAGGTTCCCGGCGTTGGCTGCCAAGTGTCCGCCATAAACCTCGCCGCCGAAAGTGGCCACGCCTCCGACCGCCAGATCATCGGTCAACTGGTACTTCGACAGCAACGAGAACTGGGTGAGCGGGATGTTGGCGAGCCTGCGTCCGATGTCCTGCGCGGTGCTTGATTTGAGCACTTCCGTATCCAGAAGCACGACGCCGCCGAACACGCTCCAGTCCTTCGTGATGTTTCTGGCAGCGCTCAGTTCGATGCCACCGACCCGATACTCGCCAAGAAATGCCCGGGCAGGATCGGGGGTCGCCGCGTTGACGTTATCGTTGGTGCGCGCATGGTCCACGTCCGTCTGGAACAGCGCCGCGGTCGCGAGTAGCCGCTTGTTGAACAGCTCCCACTTGGTGCCGACCTCGACGCTACGCGCCTCTTGCGGCGGCACGTCAACGAGAAAGGGGCTGAGACCGTTGTATTGCGCGCCGTTGGCATCGAGTTCGCTTCCGACCGGGCTCTGGGAGGTCGCGTAAGCCTCGTAGAGGCTAGCGATCGGTATGGGTTTGTAAACGATACCGGCGTGCCACCTGATGAGGTCATCCTGCACCTTGGCCGTGTTGCTGCTGATGTTCGTTTGTGCAGCAGCGGCGGTCGTGGCGGTGCCCGGGCCTCCGACTTGGTCACGCGTGAAGTCATCGATGCGAATGCCGCCATTCACGATCCACTCCTTCGACAGATGGACCGTGTCTTCCAAGTAGCCGGCGATCGTATCGATCGTTGCGTCGTAGACCTTGCCCTCCAGCACAATCTGGTCCGTCAGGCCGTAGGGATTGGGCGGGAAGGGCCGCTGGATGGGACGGGCGATTCCGTTGGGCGCATTGAAGAGGTAGCCGCTTCGGTGGATTTCCTCGCGGCTGAGCTCCAGGCCGGCGACGACCTCGTGCTGGAAAGTTCCGGTCGAGAACTTGAGGTTCAGCTCAGTCTGGTTGGCGTACAGCTCCGCGGGCTGATCACGATTGGGGTGGTGCACATCGAAGGGATAGCCCTCCATCGATGTGGCTACGTAGTTGACGCGGCTTTCCCCGATGCGCGTCTTGTTGGTCAAGGTGATGCCGCTGGCCAGCTTGGCGACGACGGTCGCCGTGCCGATGTCGGCTTCCTCCTTGTAGAAGTCGAGACCGGCCATGCCGACCCAGGTATCGCGCGGGATGCCAAGCTCCGTCACTGGCAAATGATTGTCGCCAGGAAATGCAACGCCACCCGGGCTGACGCCGACCGGGACGCCCCAGTCCGGGATCGCGTCATTGCGGTACCGGTAGTAGTCGAACGTGACCTTCACATCGTCGGTCGGCTTTGCCGTTGCCGACAGCAGGCCTCCCCAACGCTCGCCGTCGGTGATGTCGCGCCCTGCAATGTCGTGCTGGTCGTACATGAGGTTGGCGCGGACGGCGAAGTCCCGCGTCACCGTGGTCGTCGCCTGATAGAAATCGTAGTTGAGATTGGGCTCCTTGGTGATGATGTTGATCGCGCCGCCGATCGTGCTGCGCCCGGCGATGCCGCCGCTCGGACCCTTATAGATTTCTATCTGCTCAACGGAAAATACGTCCGGAATGACGTTGCCGGGGTTGCGGATCCCGTCCATGAAAATGTCGTTGTCGGCCTTGAATCCGCGAATGGCATAGGCGCCGAAGGCATTGCCTCCTTCGGCAGAGCCGATCGTCAACGCGGGCGTATCTCGTGCGAGGTCGCGCAGATCGCGCGCCTGCTTGTCCTCGATGACCGCCTTCGGGATCGCCGTGACCGTTCTGGGCGTATTGAGCAGGGGCTCCGTGAGCTTGCCAGAAGCGGAACGCTCCACCTCATAGGGGGCGTTTCGGGTTGGCGTAGGGATCGGCAGCCTTCTGGTCGGGCGTCAAGACCGGTGTCACCGGGGCCGGGGTGGGCTTCGCGACCGGCGTGCCCGACGACTTCTTCACCGGCGCTGACACGGCCTTCTTCTTCGCGGCCTGGGCTTCGACGTTGAGCGGGGCGAGCGTGGTCGCGGTCCCCGCGTTCTGTGCGAGCGCTATGCTCGCAGGGCTCGAGGCGACAACGCAGGCCGAAGTGAACAACCCCAGCTTCGAGGCGTCCTCGTGGACGGCCGATGCCTCTGATTGTGCATGAAAGCTGCCGCGCAACGTGCGCGGAACGCGAACGGAACTCATGACGCCCCCTCAAACGCAACACGAACTGGTATTCAACAATGGCCAGAATTCACTTTATTGACTATGCGAGTCAAGTTATGTGGGAAGCGCGCTGGCCGCGCCGAGCAAGGCCCCCTGGAGCGCTATAAAGGCGCAATCCACTTGGCTTTTCCGCGATCGCGCCGGGTCACCCGCCGTCGCGCAGCTATTGCACCGGTGCAACAGCGTCAGACAGCAACGACACCGACCTCTCTGCCACCGGGCCCGGGCGCCAACTCGCAGATCGAGCACCACTGTGCGAAGGTGGGCGCATGCGCAGGCCTGCGAGATCGCTCTCCGCCGCTCTGCTCGCGTCGCTGCTGGCGATTGCGGCGCCGCAAGCCGTATATGCGCACGCCAAGCTCACCTCGAGCACGCCGAAGAACGGCGCAACCGTTGCCGCCGGCGTCTCCGAGATCGAGCTCGACTTCTCGGCGCCCTTGCGGGTGACGGTCCTGCACGTGCGCGACGCCGGCGAGCACGACGTGGCCCTCAAGGGTGAGCTGCCCCAATCGTTCGCGCCAGTCGTTAAACTCGGCGTCGCCACGCTCGCGCCCGGGGGCTATCAGGTGTCCTGGACGGCGGTGTCGGAGGACGGGCACGTCGTCAAGGGCGCGATCGCGTTTACCGTCAGCGGGAGCGACCAGCCGGCGCAATGACGCAACCCGACCGCCTCGCGATCATCCTGCGCGCGTTGATCTATGTGGGCAGCTTCGCGGCGGCCGGAGGAGTGCTGTTCTGGCTGAGCTTCCCGAATGCGGCGCGCCTTATCGAGAGCTCGCTCAAGCGCCAGATCCTGATCGGCTGCTGGCTCGTCCTGCTCGTGGAGCCATTGCGCTACGTGACCTTTCAGCTCGCCGTTGCCGAGGGCGACTGGTCTGCGGCATTCGCTCCCGGGATGCGATGGACCGCGTTCGAGACGGGCCTCGGCATGGGGGCCACCGTGCGCATGCTCGCCGCCGCGGCGCTGCTGACGGCGCGATCGCAATGGCGCGCGGTCTCCGCCGCGACCGCGTTTGCGATGATCGCGTCCTTCGCGCTGGAAGGTCATACGGTAAACGGCGGCAACCGGTTGGTACTGGCGGCGCTGCTGCTCCTGCACCTCGCGGCGATCTCGTGGTGGATCGGCGCTCTCTATCCGCTGCTGGTGATCCTGCGCCGTACCCCGCCCGACGTGGCGGTGGCAACGATCACGACCTTCAGCCGCCGCGCGATGTGGATCGTGCTCGCGCTCTTGGGGGCGGGGGCCCTATTGCTGCTTTCGCTCACCGGCGCCGAGCTCGATACCGGCAGCGAGTACCAGCAGAGGTTCGCGTGCAAGCTGATGCTCGTGGCCGTTCTGCTCGCACTCGCCGCATGGAACAGGTTGCGCCTCACGCCACTGCTCGAAGCCGACTACGGCACGGGTTCGCGCAAGCTGCGCCGCTCGATCAAGGCCGAGATCGCGGTGGCGGCGATGATCCTGGCCGCGACCGCGTGGATCATCACCGTGAGCCCGCATCCTTGATAGGCGGCCCACCCAAGCAGCCCCGCCGGTGCGATCCGTGCGAAGCCTTTTCGTTATCGTTTCACGTCACCAAGCGACGCACTCGTGATAGCGGTGCCACCAGTAGGGGCTGCCCGTGTAAGCGGCACGACGGTACAACCACCCGCAGCCACCGTAGTACGAGCCCGCATAGTAGGCGCCGACGGCAACGGGCGGGACCAGCCAGAGTGGGCCGAAGCCACGGTGACGGTGAAAGCCACTGCCGTGCCATCCACCTCCGCCGTGCCATCCGCCTCCGCCGCGCCAACCTCCTCCGCCCCAGCGGGCGAGGTCCACGCCGTTGTGTTCGATCGTCGGAACCGTGGTGGTCGCTGCCTGGACGGTTGCCGAAGCCAGCAAGCTCACTGCGAGAGCCGAGGCCATAATCAAGTTTCGGATCATTTGCGATCTCCTCAACCGATCTGCGCGTCTACTCTCCCCCGAGCAAGGCTGAGCCCGGCAAGCTGAACTGCCGATGAACGATTGAGCGCCGACCTGCGGAGTGCACGGCGCCGACCGAGCAAGCGCTCAGCGGCGGACCTGCAGGCCGCTGTCGCCGCACTCGTGCTGCACCACGAGAACCTCTTTGGGCTCCTGATAGGTGGAGAGGCCGGTATCAACGGCTTGGCGCACGATCTGCCGGTTGCGGCAGATCTGCGACTGCTGCACCTCCGGGGAATATTCGATCTTGAGAGGGAGCGCTCCGACGAAAAGGTTCTCGGTGATCTCGAGCCGCGAGATGAGGGAGGCGTTCTTCTTGCCGGCAACGAGGATGCCGGGGCCCTTGTTGTTGAGGAACTTCGAATTATGGATGCGCACGTTCTCGATCCGCTGCTTCAGGTCGTCGGGCTCGAGATCGATGCCAGCCATCGGCCGGGTGCCTTGCGTGTTGCTGAAGACGGAGTTTACCACCTCGAGCCCGTCAACATCGATGACGGAGAGCCCCTGCCGACGATTGTGGTCGGAGATGACCGAGCAAAAGGTGACGCCTTTCGCGCTGCTGAGATAGAAGCCATCGCCCCACATCTCCTTGGATGTCACGCCGCTGACGGTGATGTTCTTGGCGCCCTCGACGATACTGAGGCCCATGCCCCACTGGCCAGCCGGGTCCGTGTGCTGCGAGCGGTCGCCCTCGAGCGTTCCACCGGTCACCGTGACGTTTGATGAGCCAGCTATCGTGAGCAGGGCGTAATCCTGCGCGCCGTTGGGAATCGCCTTGATGACGGCGCCGGGCGATAGCTTCAGCGTGGTGTCGTTGCGGATCTTCAGCCGGGTCTTCGTGCTGGTGGGCTCGACCATGTATACGCCGTCCGGCACCAGCACGGTGCCGCCGGTGCCTGCAACCTTGTCGAACGCGGCCTGCAGCGCCGCGGTGTCGTCGGTGCGCCCGTCGCCCTTCGCACCCTTCTGGTGCACGTCGACGACGAGGGGTGAGGTGGGGGGCTTGGCGCAGCCGGCGGCGGCGAGCGCGCGCGGGGGCACAAGGCACGCGGCCAGCAGCGCCGCGGCCAGAAGTGGGCAGGCCTCGCGCTTCGCCCTTTTGAGGGAAATCATCTGCCGCCTCTCGCTTGCATCCGAATTGAGGATGCGCGCGCATCGGGGCAACAAGATGCCGCCGCCACGCGGCGCGCGTTCGAGTTCGGTTAATAAGCTCAGCACTTCTTCTTCGTTCTCGAGTTCTCGACCGCCGCTTAGCTTCTGCTCGTCATGCGTCAAATCCCAGCAACGCACTCGGGGGGAACCCAATGAACTCGCTCGCTAAAGCCGCTATTCTCGCTGTCACTCTTGCCGTGGCCAGCACCGCGCAGGCCGCAACCGGGGCCGGCACTGCCCACCACGTGAAGCACAAGCACGTCAAGCACGCCCATGCCAAGCATCAAGTCCGGCATGCCCACGTAACGAAGACCGTCAAGCACGCGCACGTAAAGCACAAGCACATCAAGGTCGCGCATCTCAAGAAGCACGCGAAGAAGGCCTCCTAGTCGCCTCGCACGCCCCGCGCCGCAAGGCGGGTCTCTCGCTGATCTGGAAGGAAGTTCTAATGCCGCTCGATCGCATCCTGTCGTGGACGGGCTTGACGCCCGCGTTTGTGTTCGTGCTCGCCGTGATCGTCGTGGGCGAGCATGCGCGCGCCGCCGAGCCCAGCCCGGCCCCGGGCCTCGTCAATGCCTCCTACGACGTCTCGCGCGAGCTCTACAAGGACGTCAACGACGCCTTCATCGCCGACTGGAAAAAGAAGACGGGTGAGACGCCGACAATCAACCAGTCGCACGGCGGCTCCACCAAGCAGGCGCTCGCGGTGTCGAACGGGCTCGAGGCCGACGTCGTGACCTTCAACCAGGCACCCGACGTGGACTTCCTCGTCAAGAACGGCGGTCTCGTCGCCGCCAACTGGCGCGAGCGGTTCCCGAACGGCGCCTCGCCCTACACCACAACCACGATCTTCCTCGTGCGCAAGGGCAACCCGAAGGGCATCAAGGATTGGGCCGATCTCGCCAAGCCCGGCATCGAGGTGATCGTGCCCAACCCGAAGACGTCGGGCAACGGCCGCTACACCTATCTCGCCGCCTGGGGCTACGCGCTACGCAAGACCGGCAGCGAGGAGGGCGCGCGCGAGTTCGTGCGCAAGCTGTTTGCCAACGTGCCGGTGCTCGACGGCGGTGGGCGCGGCGCCACCACGACGTTCACGCAGCGCGACACGGGCGATGTGCTCGTCACTTTCGAGAATGAGGCCGCCGGCATCGGTGCGGAGTTCGGAGCCGACAAGTTCGAGGTCGTCTATCCCAAGCTCAGCATCGAGGCCGAGCCTCCCGTCGCCGTGGTCGACAAGTACGTCGACAAGCACGGCACGCGAAAGCTCGCCGAGGCCTACCTGAATTTTCTCTACACGCCGGAGGGCCAGGCCATTATCGCCAAGCACAACCTGCGGCCGCGCGACGAGGCCGTGCTCAAGGCCAATGCCGCGAAATTCCCGCCCGTCGAAACCTTCACGGTCGAGAAGCTGTTCGGCGGCTGGGACAAGGTGCAGAAGCAGCACTTTGCCGATGGCGGCGTCTACGACCAGATCGCCGTCGGGCAATAGGCGTGCGCAGGCACCAAGGCGTCAGACGGCCAGCGCGGCCCTGCTGACACCCTTCGTTCCCGCGCTCATGTAGGGGAGCGGAACGGCTTTGAGCTGCTCGAGGATCTCGAGCCCCTGCGGCCACGGCCCGAAGCCCGACTGCTCGTCGATGCCGCCCGCGGCGCCGATGCTTACGAAGCTGCTGCTCCAGAAGCCTGCCCAGAAGGCCGCCTTGTCCGACCGCATGTGCGGATCGGTGCTGCTGGAAACCACCACCGACGGAAACGCAAGCGGCGTCTCGGGCAACAGCGAGGCGACACGGTAGTTGTCGGGATCGGGCAGTGCCACCAGCATGGCGCCGGCGATGCGCTCGCTGTAGTCGGACGCGGCCTGCACGGCCGCGAAGCATGCAAAGCCGTGCGCTACGATGAAGATCGGTTCTGCGCGCCGGTCGATCTGCCAGCGCACCGACGCCGCCCAGGCGGGCAGATCGGGCCCGTCGCGGTCGGGTACAACGACGCGCTCCGTGCCGGGCACCTGCCTCTCAAGCCAACTCTGCCAATGACCGGGCCCGCTGCCGCCGCAGCCGGGGACGATAAGCGTCACTGTCATCTGGGTCACCTCGCTTGCCGAACAAGAGAGCCCCCGCAGATATCGCCCCCTGCCGAGCGGTCACTCGATGCTAGGCCGGAACATTGCCCCGGGCAAAAGCAGAAATTTTCATGAGCATATTCTGCACGGTATTTTGCGCTGGGTCCTGGGACATGTCTTT
The DNA here is from genome assembly GCA_963726555.1 of uncultured Alphaproteobacteria bacterium. Classification (GTDB taxonomy): domain Bacteria; phylum Pseudomonadota; class Alphaproteobacteria; order Rhizobiales; family Hyphomicrobiaceae; genus Hyphomicrobium_A. The sequence continues at coordinate 265,725 of CAVSCT010000007.1, forward strand.
GCTTGCGGGCTCACCTCTAGTTGCGCGGTGAGACTATGGTTAGCGGCACCTTCTCCGGCGCACGCAGATAACGAAATCTCCTATTCTTCGTTCCGCGAATGCCTCCCACCGGCTAGCTCTTCGACTCTCGCGCCCCTGGCGCGAGCTGATCCCTGACGAGGGTGCCGCGAAGAGCACACGAGGAGGTTTGATGGCGATACGCTGGGGCTCCATAGCCGTCGGCAAATGCTACGCGACGACGACCAACGAGGTGCGCCGGATCCTGAAGATCGACGGCATGAGGGTGACCTACGTCACGCGCGGCAAGATGGCGTTCCCCTCCTGGGACCGGCAGTCGTGGATGCATGCGAGCAAGGAGATGTTTGCCATCGAGGTCAGCGGCGAGGTTACCTGCGAGGACGGTCAGTGGCATCCCGCTGCGACGGCCGCAAGGACCGAGCCCCCTGGGCGCCAACCCGGGTGACGGCAGGGCCGGCGGGGCCGGCCTTGTGGAGGCGTTGCGCAAGGTTCCGCAGGAGCTTGCCCCGGCGATCGACGATCCAGACGTAAAAGGGATCTTCAATCGTCAGCGCATGGAGCTGAAGGCCCATCGCGAGGAGCAGACGAACGAGGAGGAGGTGCTGCGCAAGGAGATCGCGGGCCTGAGTGAATTGATCGGCGGCTACCAGGCCCAGCTTGCGGGGGTGGAAGAGCGGCTTGCGCTCTTTACCGAGGAGCTCAAAGCCAAGAAGTCTCTGCTCGACCGCCAGCTCTCGCGCAAGACTGAGGTCTTTGCCCTGCAACGAGCCGAGGCCGGCGTGTCTGGAGAGCGTGGCGAGCTGATCGCGCGTATTGCCGACTCCAAGGAGAAAATCGCACGCGCCGAGCAGCAGATCGCGCAGATCCGCTCAGCGGCGATGCAGAAGGCAGTGGAGGAGTTGCGTGAAGCCGAGACGCAGCGCGACGACGTGGTCGAGCAGATCCGTGCCGAGCAGGACGTCTTGAACCGCCTCGACGTGCGCGCGCCCGTGCGCGGCGTCGTGGTCAAGCTCAATCATCACGCGCAAGGCGCCGTGGTCGCGCCAGGCTCCGTCATCCTCGAGCTGCTCCCTGTCAATGATGCGCTGATCATCGAGGCCCGCGTCAAGCCGAGCGACATCACGCACGTGAAGGAAGGGCAGGAGGCGCTGGTACGGCTTACCGCTTTCAACCAACGCTTGACGCCGGTTATCAATGGCCGCGTCCTCTACGTTTCGGCCGACACCGTGTCCGAGCAGGAGACGCCGCGGAGCTTGAGTGCGCAGCCGGTGCAGGCCAACTCCTTCATCGTTCGCGTCGAGCTCGATGAGAAAGATGCGCGGCATAAAGTGGAAGGCTTCCGCCCGACCCCGGGCATGGGGGCGGATGTCTACATCAAGACGGGTCAGCGCACCTTCGCCGAGTACCTGTTGCGGCCGCTGCTCGACAGCCTGTCGCGCGGCTTCCGCGAGCCCTGAGTCAGCTATGGGTCAAAAGTGGACCAGCGTGTTGGGCAAGACGTCGGTCTGCTTTGGGCCGGGGGAGGCGACACTTCGCTCTCTCAGCTCCATTTGCGATAATGAGTGGTGAGTGTTCCCTACGGCACATACCAAATTGCGCTAGCCATCTAGTGATCGCGGTGCGCCCGCGACGGGCGCCGATCACACAGGAGAGATAGATGAAAGTTACCCTCACGGTCCTCGCCGCCGTGGCCCTGCTCGCCACCGCCGGCACCCCAACGTTCGCAGGTGATCTCGATGCGGCTCTTTTGATCGGTGCGAGCACCCTCACGAGTGATAGCGGCAATGACACCCTTTCACAGGCTGTTGAGGCCGCCGGCGAAGTGCTCGATCTCGAGTGAGCTGACACGGCACGACACTCAACGAAACCACGTCATCAACAAGCCCCGCGCGTCGCCGACGCCGGGGCTTCATTTCTGGCTTCGTGCGTCAGGGCATCACGCCGCGATCGCTCCGCGTGGCTTCGGCCAGCGCGGCCTGCGAGTGAAACTGGGTTTCGAGCGCAGGTGAGATGGTCTCGAGCGGAACCTTGATGCTGCAGGCGAGCCCCTCGGGCCGCAAGTCGATGTTGGGCGACGACGTGAGGCTCTGGCCCATCGCCGAGATGAGCGAGAAGCCGAAGCCTCTGTTGACACCGTTACTCGTGACCGGCGGGCCGCCGCGCTCGCGCCACCGGAACTCGAGGTAGGATTTAGCGCCGTCGACGGCGACCGACCAGTTGATGCCCACCTCTCCCTTGGAGTTCGAGAGGGCGCCGTACTTTGCAGCGTTGGTCAACAGCTCGTGCACGATTAGCGCGAACGTCTGCACTGCGGAGGCGCTCAAGCGCACGTCGGGTCCCTCCGCGCGCACGCGCTCGGTGAAGCCCGCAAGCTCAGCGTCGACGATATTCCTGAGCGCGGCGCCGCTCCAGCTCGCCTCTATCAGGAGCTCGTGCGCGCGTCCCAATGCGTGCAACCGCCCGGCGAGGATCTCGCCCGCCTCCTCCGACGAGCGGCTGGGGATCAGCGTGCGCGTCGCGATCGATTGCAGCACGGCGAGCAGGTTCTTGACGCGATGGCTCAGCTCGCGCACGAGGATCGTAAGGCGCTCTTCGGCGCGTTTGCGCTCGATCACCTCCTTCTCCAGGTGCTCGGTCGATTGTGCGAGCTCGGCTGTGCGCTCCTCGACGCGTTGCTCGAGAAAGGCTTGCGAATCCGCAAGCGCGGCGCGCATCTGCTCGAGCTCGACGAAGACTTTGACCTTGGCGCGCAGGATCTCCGGCACCACCGGCGACAGGATGTAGTCGACGGCCCCGAGCGCGTAGCCTTCGGCCGTCTGCGCCTCGTCCGCGAACGCGGTTACGAAGATGATCGGCGTATAGCGCGAGCGGCGGCGCTGGCGAATCAGCTTGGCGGTCTCGTGGCCAGACATGCCGGGCATATTGACGTCGAGCAGGATGACCGCAAAATCGCGGTCGAGCAGCTTGGCGAGTGCGTCCTCGCCCGAGGAAACGGACACGATGTTCTGGTCGAGCTCGTCGAGGCTCGCGCGATAGACCAGATGCTTCTCGGGCAGGTCGTCGACGATCAGGATGTCGACGCGCTTCGAATGGCGCATCAGCTCACTCCACGGCAGTCAGGCTCAGCGATAGAGCCACGAGCGCAAGACGGAAAGAAGCTGCAGGGAATCGACGGGCTTGGAGAGGTAATCCCAAGCACCTGCCTCGATGCAGCGCTCGCGATCACCCTTCATTGCCTTGGCCGTGACGGCGATGATGGGCAGATCGCGGCTCGACGGCAGCTTGCGAGCCTCGCGCATGGTGGAGATGCCGTCCATTTCCGGCATCATAATGTCCATGAGCACGATGTCCAGGTTCTGAGTGCTCATAATACTCAGCGCGTCGATGCCGGAGTTTGCCGACACGACGGTCATGCCGTGATCCTCGAGCACGGTGGCGAGCGCGTACACGTTACGGATATCGTCGTCGACCACGAGTGCTTTGCGCCCATTGAGCACGTTGTCTGATCGATGCAGCTCCTCGATGACACGGTGCTGCGCGGCCGGAAGCTGCTTGACGCGGAGATGAAGCAGCGAGGCGGCGGAATCGATGAGCCGCTCCGGCGATTGCACGCTCTTGATGGTGAGTGAGTCAAAGCGCGTGGAAGAGCCATGGTCTTGGCCGCCGACGACGATGACCGGGCACGCGGCCGTATGGGCGCAGGTGCTCGCAGGCGCGGTCGACGTCGGCTAGGTCGATCCCGAATTGCGCCTCGACGATGACGCAGTCGAACTCCCGCGAATTCAGCTCGCTTATAAGCGTCTTGGGCTCGACTGCGGACGCGATCTCCACTCCGTCTGAGGCGATCATGAGCGCGATATCCTCGGCGCGCTTGGCGTCGCGCGCGCCGACGAGCACACGCTTGGTGCCGCGCTTGGCGACGTCTAGCATGGCGCCGATGCCGGCATCGAGCGCCGACTTCGATTGGATCGGTTTGGGGATGAAGCTGAATGCGCCGGCTTCGAAAGCCCGCTCCCGCAATTCCTCCGTCGAGATGACGCACGCCGGAATGTGCCGTGTCGACAGCTCGCCCTTGAGCCGGCCCATGACGCGCCAGCCGTCCATGTCGGGCAGATTGAGGTCGAGCGTGATGAGGTCGGCGGTGAAATCGCGCGCGAGCGCCAGAGCCGCGGCCCCCTGCGAGGTGACAAGTCCCTTACAGCCGTTGTCGCGCGCGGTCTCGAGCAGCACCTTGGCGAAGGCGAGATCGTTCTCGACGATGATCACGACGCGGTCGCCGGGCTTTATGTGATCGCGGTCGTCGCCGGCCTCGTTTACGAGCAGGGCCTGCTCTGCCGCCTGTGCGAGCGCGAGGTCAGAGCCGAGCGCCTCAGCAGCAGCGGGCGTGCGCTCGGCGCTCTCGGCCGTCGCCGCCTCGCCTTCGGGCCGCTCGCTCGTGATTGGGCGCCGCGCCGACAGCGTGGGGCTGTAGGTGATAGGCAGATAGAGCGTGAACACGCTACCCTTCTGGGGCGAGCTGATGAGATGGATTTCGCCGCCGAGCAGGCGCGACAGCTCGCGGCTGATGGCGAGACCGAGGCCTGTGCCGCCGTACTTGCGGCTCGTCGAGCCGTCGGCCTGCTGAAACGCCTCGAACACGATCTGCTGTTTGTCGGTCGGGATGCCGATGCCGGTGTCGTTGACCTCGAAGGCGACGGTCTCGGCGCCGGCCTGGCGCGAGGGATTGATCAGCTCGACGTTGAGCGAAACCTGGCCGCGGTTCGTGAACTTGAACGCGTTTGACAGCAGGTTTTTCAGGATCTGCTGCAGCCGCTTGGTGTCGGTCACCATCGACTTCGGCAGGCGCGGATCGAGACGCACGAGGAAGTCGACGTTCTTGGCTTCCGCGACGTGACTGAAGGCGCGCTCGCAGTAGTGCTGCAGATCGTCGAAGCGCAGCTCGCTCACGTCCACAACAACGGTGCCGGATTCGATCTTCGATAGGTCGAGGATGTCGTTGATGAGCGTCAAGAGGTCGTTGCCGGAGGCGTGGATCGTCTTGGCGAACTCCACCTGCTTGCCGGACAGGTTGCCTTCCTTGTTCTGGCACAGCTGGTCGGAGAGGATCAGCAAGCTGTTCAGCGGCGTGCGCAACTCGTGCGACATGTTGGCGAGGAATTCGGACTTGTAGCGCGAGGTGCGCGCGAGCTGCTTGGCCTTGTCCTCGAGCGCCTGGCGCGCCTGCTCCACCTCTTGGTTCTTCGATTCGACCTCTTGGTTCTGCTCGACCAGCAGCTGCGCCTTCTCCTGCAGCTCGATATTGGTCGTCTGCAGCTCCTGCTGGCGGCTCTGCAACTCCTTGGCGAGCGACTGCGACTGCTCGAGCAGGTCTTCGGTGCGCATGTTGGCATCGATGGTGTTGATGACGATGCCGATCAATTCCGTGAGCTGATCGAGGAAGGCCTGGTGCGTGGGGTTGAGGCGCTCCAGCGTGGCGAGCTCGAGAATGCCGCGCGCCGAGCCCTCGAACACGATCGGCAGCACCAGGATGTTGCAGGGCTTGGTCTCGCTCAGGCCGGAGACAATGCGCATCGACGAGGTCGGTATCTCGTCGAGGAAGACCTTGCGGCGATCGAGCGCGCACTGGCCGATGAGCCCTTCGCCGAGCGCGACCATCTTGCCATGCGCGAGCTGTCCGCCGGAGGCGTAGCTTGCAAGCAGCTTGAGCCGCGGCTGCGTCGAGGCGGAATCGAGGACGTAGAATTCTGCCTGCTGCGCACCCACGACGGGAGCGAGTTCCGAGAGGATCATCTGGCCAACGGTCACGAGGTCCTTCTGGCCCTGAAGCAGGCGACTGAATTTGGCGAGGTTGGTCTTCAGCCAGTCCTGCTCGGTATTTTTCAACGTGGTGTCGCGCAGGTTGCGGATCATCTCGTTGATGGTGTCCTTGAGAACCGCGACCTCGCCCTGCGCGTCGACTGCGATCGAGCGCGTGAGGTTGCCTTGCGTCACTGCGGTGGCCACGTCGGCGATGGCGCGTACCTGGGTGGTAAGGTTCGCCGCGAGCTGGTTCACGTTCTCGGTTAGGTTCTTCCAGGTGCCGGCCGCGCCCGGCACCTTGGCCTGGCCGCCGAGCTTGCCTTCGACGCCGACCTCGCGCGCGACGCTCGTCACCTGATCGGCGAAGGTCGCCAGCGTGTCGATCATGCTGTTCATCGTGTCGGCGAGCGCCGCGATCTCGCCCTTGGCTTCCACCGTGAGCTTCTGCTCGAGGTCGCCGATGGCGACCGCGGTCACGACCTTGGCGATGCCGCGCACCTGCGCGGTGAGGTTGCCGGCCATCGAGTTGACCGAGTCCGTCAGGTCCTTCCAGGTGCCGGCGACGCCTGGGACGTGCGCCTGGCCGCCGAGCTTGCCGTCGGTGCCGACCTCGCGGGCAACGCGCGTCACCTCGGCGGCGAACGAGCGGAGCTGGTCCACCATCGTGTTGATGGTGTTCTTGAGCTCGAGGATCTCGCCCTTCACGTCGACCGCGATTTTTTTGGAAAGGTCGCCGGCGGCGACGGCCTTGGTCACGTCGGCGATATTGCGCACCTGGGCCGTCAAGTTGCCGGCCATGGAGTTCACGCTTTCGGTCAAGTCCTTCCAGGTGCCGGCGACGCCCTGCACGTCGGCCTGGCCGCCTAGCGCGCCCTCGGTGCCGACCTCACGGGCAACGCGCGTCACCTCGGCGGCGAACGAGCGGAGCTGATCGACCATCGTGTTGATGGTGTTCTTGAGCTCGAGGATCTCGCCCTTCACGTCGACGGTGATCTTCTTCGACAGGTCGCCCATAGCCACCGCGGTCGTTACCTCGGCGATGTTGCGAACCTGGGCCGTGAGGTTGCCGGCCATGGAGTTGACCGAGTCGGTGAGCAGCTTCCAGGTGCCGGCGACGCCCGGCACGTCCGCCTGGCCGCCGAGCTTGCCGTCGGTGCCGACCTCGCGCGCGACCCGCGTCACCTCGGCCGCGAAGGAGCGGAGCTGGTCCACCATCGTATTGATGGTGTTCTTGAGCTCGAGGATCTCGCCCTTGACGTCGACGGTGATCTTCTTGGACAGGTCGCCGGCGGCGACGGCCGTGGTCACGTCGGCGATGTTGCCGACCTGTGCCGTCAGGTTGCCGGCCATGGAGTTGACCGAGTCGGTCAGATCCTTCCAGGTGCCTGCGACGCCCGGCACATCGGCCTGGCCGCCGAGCTTGCCGTCGGTGCCGACCTCGCGCGCGACGCGCGTCACCTCCGAAGCAAACGAGCTCAGCTGATCGACCATGGTGTTGATGGTGTTCTTGAGCTCGAGGATCTCGCCCTTCACGTCGACGGTGATCTTTTTGGACAGGTCGCCGGTCGCGACGGCGGTGGTCACGTCGGCGATGTTGCGCACCTGCCCGGTGAGGTTGCCGGCCATGGAGTTGACCGAGTCGGTCAGGTCCTTCCACGTGCCGGCGACGCCCTGCACCTCGGCCTGGCCGCCGAGCTTGCCTTCGGTGCCGACCTCACGCGCGACGCGCGTCACTTCCGATGCGAACGATCCGAGCTGATCGACCATGGTGTTGATCGTGTTCTTGAGCTCGAGCAGCTCGCCCTTCACGTCGACGGTGATCTTTTTGGACAGATCGCCGCGCGCGACGGCCGTCGTCACCTCGGCGATGTTGCGCACCTGGCCGCGTCAGGTTGCTCGCCATGAGGTTGACGTTCTCGGTCAGGTCCTTCCACGTCCCCGAGACGCCTTGCACATCGGCTTGGCCGCCGAGCTTGCCTTCGGTGCCAACCTCGCGCGCGACGCGCGTCACCTCGGCCGCGAACGACCGCAGCTGGTCCACCATCGTGTTGATGGTGTTCTTCAGTTCCAGCAGCTCGCCCTTCACGTCGACGGTGATCTTCTTGGACAGGTCGCCCTTGGCGACGGCCGTGGTCACGTCGGCGATGTTGCGCACCTGGCCGGTCAGGTTGCTCGCCATCGAGTTGACGCTGTCGGTGAGGTCCTTCCACGTGCCGGCGACGCCTTGCACCTCGGCCTGGCCGCCGAGCTTGCCTTCGGTGCCGACCTCGCGCGCGACGCGCGTCACCTCGACGGCGAAGGTGCCGAGCTGCTCCACCATGGTGTTGATGGTCTTGGCGGTGCGCAGGAACTCGCCCTTCGAGCGGGCGGCCCTCGACCTCGAGCGCCATGCTCTTGCGACAGGTCGCCTTGCGCGACCGCGCCGATGACGCGCGCCACCTCGCTCGAGGGGTGCACGAGGTCTTCGATCAGCGAGTTGACGGCCTCGACGTTCTCGCGCCAGAAGCCGCTGACGTCGCCCAGGTTGGCGCGCTGCTTGAGCTTGCCTTCCTTGCCGACGACCCGGCTCAGCCTCGCGAGCTCGGTCTGCGTCTTGACGTTGAGGTCGACAACTTCATTGAAGGCTTCGGCGATCTTGCCGGATATGCCGGGCCACGTGATGGGAAGCTTGGCGGTGCCATCGCCTTTCTTAACCGCGAGGAGGGCATCGAGGAGGACGGCTGCCTTGCCGTCCCAGGCATCGGGGCGCACGCGCCAGGCGTGCTTGCCGTTGCCGTTGCTGCTCTGCTTATCGGGCTGGTTGGCCGCCTGCCGGCCGGCGACTCCGTTGAAGGCCTTGGCCACCTCGGCGTAGATGCCAGGCCAGCCGTCGGGAAGCTCGGGCGGCGTCTCCCCGCGTTGGATCGCCTGCAGACCGTCCAGCAATAGATGGAGTGGATCTTGACCTTCGGCAGCCGCTGCGCGCACGACCGACCCTCCCAAAAAGCGTAGATAAACCCGCGATTTCAACGCCTAAGCTGGGCTTCGGTTCCGCTGGAGGACAGATAATTCGTGATTTGGCGGCTTGCCAGATCGCCCCGCTCAGCGAAGCCTGGGGTAGGACAATTTAACTGGCCGATAAGGGTAAAGGCCGGCTTTTTCCCACGCGTGCAGATTGCGACTAAAATTGAAGCATTAGAGGCAAAAAATGCTTTCTTCACCGTCGACAGATCGCAACGTGATCGTTTCCCCTGTTGGCCCGGGGGACCGGACCAGGTTGCTGTGGAACTGTCTCAGACACGCGTTCCCGGATGAGTACGTGCTCGAACTCGGTGCGGCCGGCGAACTCATCATCACTCACCGGCATCATGCGATGGGCGTATGGCGCGAGAGCCGCGATGGCGTTGCCTATTTCCCCGTGGTTCACGGAGCGCCGGTGTTTGAGACCAAGCTGTTGTCGGAAGCGATCCGACATACCCGTCAGTTGATCGAATGCGCACGGCCGCCCGCCTGATAACTCCACGCAGTCGGCGCGACCGCGGCCCCGCAAAAATTGACGGTTTTTTGGGCCCCGGGGGAACTTTTTCGGCGATGCGGCGATAAAGGACGAAGCCGACGCATCAACCCGCAGGTGCCCCATGCCGCTCTTACCCTTTGCCAGACCAGCTATTGCGGACCGCAATACGAGAGCCGTTCGTTTCACGATGAAGGACGGAAGCAGGCCGGTTGATGTTCTCGTCTCTCCCCCGGCGCTCGAGAACATCGACATCGTGCCGATCGAGCAGGAAGACTACTTCGCGACGTTCAAGCTTTACCGAAAGAGCTTCGAGCAGATCGCGAGCCAGAAATATGACAGAGGTCATATCGAGATTGACGGCACTGTTTGCATCCGTGCAATGGACGTTCCACTCGCGAGCGTGAATTGATGATTGGGCCGGGCGAAGTTGCCTTGTGGAGGCGGCCGATCTGGTGCTCCGCGTCCCGGCAATTGCATAGCTCTGGCGGATGGGGTGTCCTCCTAAGTCCGCCTAAAAATCGAGGGACATCAGCGGCTTTCGTCTCCGCGCTCGTCTGCAGTCCCCCTTTCTGTCCCCCTTTCTGGAAGCGATTAGAGGCAGGGCCGGACAGGGATCAATGCGGGGTCGGTCCGCTTTGGTGAGAAGCGCCCTGTCGTCGCGCCCTGCGTAGGTCTTTGCCAACTGTGCTCCTCACGGGAATATCCCAAACGCGAGTTTGAGTCCTCGTGACTCCAGCCGGGCCTGGACGTGACAGCTCAGAGCGACTGGCACCGCGACCGTCGCCACATGAACACCATCAACCTTTGATTGGTTCTCGCTCTGCAGCGCCTAGCGGGGCGGGGAGGGGTGCCAATTGAGCTTGTGCTGAGGTCCGGGGGGACATGTGCGATCTGGGCTATTGAGTCTCTCGTATTGGTCTCTGGCAGCGACAGCCGTCGCTCTCCCGGCCGGCCTTTGGTTTCTTTTGCCTGGCACCTCGGCGAAATACATCACTGATCCGGTTACGGTCGGCCGGTTTGCGCACCTGACCGACCGGGCGGTGGCACCGAGCCCGACTCTCATAATGTTGCGCAAAATGCTCCCCGAGCTCGTCAAACGGGCCCACCCGGATGATCAAGCCGCGGTGACCACATTCTATGAGGAGCGGCATGGGCCGCTGATGTGGGTCACAGCGACGGGACTTTCGGAAAAGGGCAGTGCTGTCGTTAGCGAGATCCACAAGGCCGACGATTGGGGGCTGCACAGCAGCGATTTCCCGCTGCCGCAGCAGCCCGCGGGAAACCTCTCGACCGAGGTTGCGGCCGAAACAGAAATCAAATTAACCCTCACGGTCCTAAAATATGCGCGTTACGCGCGTGGCGGACGAGATCCGTCCCGTATCTCCGAGCTGTTGGACTACACGCCGCCTGTTCGCCCGCCCAAGCTCGTTCTAACCGACATCGCAGCCACGAGCGCGCCCGATGCCTACTTGCGGTCGCTGCACCCCAAGCACGAGCAATTCGAGAAGCTGCGCCAGCTGTTCTTGAGGCTGCGCGGCTCGGATGGGAGCAAAGGGGAGGTCAATCCGCCTGCGGACGACAACGATAAGTGGATAGTCCACGTCGAGAAACAGCAGGAGACCGTACATCGGTCGCAGCGTTCCAACGATCTCAGTAATCAGCCTAGGCGGGATAGCACGCGCGCTGAGATTGAGCGCATCCTCATCAACATGGAGCGCTGGCGCTGGCTGCCTGAGGATCTCGGCAAGCTCTACGTCTGGAACAACGTGCCGGAGGCGATCACTCGGGTCGTCAAGGACGGCAAGATCATTTACAGCGATAGGATCATCGTCGGCCAGCCCACGTGGCCGACGCCGTCGTTCTCGGCGGAGATGAAGCTGGTCGTGTTCCACCCGACCTGGGGCGTGCCGGACGGCATCAAGGTCAGGGAGCTGGCGCCCATTCTACGCAAGAGTTCTGGAGGCGGACTGTTCGGCCTCTTCGGCGGCGGCTACTCGGCCGAATCCGTGCTCGAGACCTACCAGCTGCGCGCCTACGTCAATGGCCACCAGGTCGATGCTAACTCAATGGACTGGAACAGCATCGACATTCGCTCCGTCAGCTTCCAACAGCCGCCCGGTCCCAAAAACCCGCTCGGCGACGTGAAGTTCATGTTCCCCAACAAGCACAACGTCTACATGCACGACACGCCGGAGCGCGATCTCTTCGCAAAATCGTTCCGCGCCCTGAGCCACGGATGCATGCGGGTGGAGCATCCTCGCCGGCTTGCCACGGTCCTTCTTGCTGAGGATAAGGGCTGGTCAGAGGCGAAGGTAGGAAGCCTGTTTAACGGTTATGCCCAAGAGGTACAGCTCAGTACCAAGATCCCCGTGCACGTGACCTACTTTACCGCGACGGTCGATTACGATGGCAAACTCCGTACCTTTGGCGATCTCTATGGTCTCGATGACCGCGTGGGCGCCGCTCTTTTCGGCAGGAAAGTTCGGTTTGAGCCGCCGCGATACGACGACGAACCAGTTGCGAGCCGACAGCAAGAAGTACGCGGGCAAGTGCGCCAGCAACAATCCTCCGGGCCATCAACTCTTGTCCAGGCGATCTCGGATATTTTCTCCCCCTGACAGCTCACGCCTCGGTTCGATTGATCTGCTCCCGAGTCTGACGCACGCGACCACCCTTGCCCGTAACGGAGAGCTGCACGCGCGTATCTCGCTTGAGCACGTCGGCCCACTTTAGCCAACCCAACGTTCGCACAGGGACGATCAGGCCGCATTATGACGTGTGAGTTCGCGCGTAGAACGCGAACATGATGCAGAGCGCGGCAACAATGAGAACGAAGTAGCGCACGACGGGCGGTAGGAAGTTGAAGAACCCCGTTGCATTCACAATCGCGGCTGCAATGACCCCGACAAGAAGTCCGAAGAGCCCAAATTTGAAATCGTGCATATCTGCTCCCGTGACGCCCCTTCGTCCTCAATCACCATAGAGAGGGTCGCGGCGTTGAGAACTCACACTGAGTTATCCACAGTAGTACATCCCCAGCCTCTCCGTCGCCTCAGTCTGCGTGCGTTATTGGTCCCCATGACAAGGGGCGCGTGCGTGTGCGTTTGTAAGCCCCTCAATTCGTCAGTGGCTCGACCGAGCGCCCCCGCCGCAAAGTCGAGCCACCGCGCCGTTCCCAATCCATCGAAAATTCCTATCCAGTCGCTGGGAGGCGACATAGCAGAACCCCGGAGCAGACACCGGGGTTTGTTGTGTTTGGGGCCTTATCGGAGCCGTAACAAATCACGCGCCCGGGCCTTTTAGTTGGGAGGATCGAGGGCCCGTTGCGCATGCAGGAGCCGATCAGTGTGTCGCGCTTTAGCGTCGAGGCGTGATCTCAAGTAGCAACGGGACCCTATCGGGATTGACGATCAGGTGCTCGGTCGGCGGGATGGGACGATAGACGCGTACCCCGTGCTCGATCGTGACGGTCGCGTCGTACATGGGTCGCCTTTCGATGCGCGTGGTGTGGGCAGTCTGCGCTTGCACAGGGCAGGAGATCGCAGCCGCGAAGCCCACAAGGTACAATGGCCCAAGAACACGCATGAGTAAGTTCCACATCACGTTAGACGTACCTAGATAGCGCAGACCGAATTGTGCAGGCCGAGCTTTCACGCCCGATACTTAATTGGTGGGAGCGGCGACAGCCGCGTATCTACACGCTGTAAGCCGCAAATGGCTTCGCTATCGCCGCGCCCAGTTGAAGGCCTAGCGTTCGCATGTGACAGCCAAGCGAAACAGAGATCGCCTCCGCAAGGCGTCGTTAGTGGCCACGCGAGCCTACAGGACTACCTGGGGCACAAGAACATCAAGAATACCGCCCGCTACACGCGCACCTCGGCTCGACGGTTCGAAGGGCTATGGGACTAGCCACGCGGGCCCTAGCGCCAGCAGTCATCGCCCAAACGTTTGCCCGGTGCCATTGCTGTCAGGAAGACGGGGTGTCGGTTGCGCCTGCGATGGGGCAACGAACCCTGGGAGGCCAAAGGCCTGATTAGGGTTGGTAGGCCGCTCGCGGGCCTGGTTGCCGGGATTGGTCCGGGCTATCGCGTCGCTCGTCGGGCCGAAGTTGCCGAATACTCTCCGTGGGTTTGTGTTGTTAGACCCTTGAGCAAGTGCAGGGCCCGCCGCGGCCAGCGTGGCGGCCATCAACATGGCCATGATCCAAGTCAGCATTTGGCTCACCCTTCGCGTTTACAGTCATGTCGGTGTTTTTGTATGAATTTCGACTAGGGCTCCGTTGAGCGCCGCTAGGCGGACCGTAAGGCGGTTTGGCTTTTTCGGGGTCTGTCGTTGCCTCGCGAGAACTGTCGCTTCGAGTTGCAAAAGTTTGCTGGCCAGTACGCGGCAATCTTCCGATGCGGCTTCGATCAGTTGAGGACCTTCCTGAGTGGGGCAGTGGCCCAACTCCACGCGCAGGTCGCACAGGCATGCGCGCGTTAAGCTCAGTTGGTCAGCGACACGCTGGCGCTCCACAAACAGCAAGTCGACCCGCTTCGGCATCAGCGAAGGTTATCTGAAACCCGCGAGGTCGCAGCTTTGGGATCGACCTGTAATTGCTCGCGGGCTCGGCCCTAGCACTGCTTGTCGGCTCTGGCCTTCTTCACGGTCTTGAGCTGCGCCACTTCAAGCTTGTGTCAGCTTTTCGCCCGGCAGCGGACGTCGGTGGCACGCCCGATCCAGGCATACTTCGTTGAGAGCAGGACTTGCTGTCGCCGTCGAGAGGGCGTGACAAGCTTGCTCGCCGGCTGGGCGCCAGTGGCACGAAGTTGCAAAGAGTGCTGATGACCTTGCCGTGGTGGGCGCTGCAGGCCGCGACGGAACGCGGCTCGCTCTCGCGTAGCTACTCTGGGGAGTTTGGAGGCAGGAGGAGCGGCGCTGCTGCGGCGCCGCTCTTTTTCTTTATTGCCGCGACAGACCGAAGATTACTTTTGGGTGCTGTCGCCGCTATCGGGTTGGGGGTCGCTCGGTCCACTCCCAGTGGTGTCTGGCGCGGCGGTGGAGTTGGTTCCCGTTGTCGTCGAGGTATCGTCGGCCAGAGCTGCGGCTGCACTTGCCAACGAGAGACCTGCGCAGGCGATCACTGCGAGAAGCAATTTGCGATCCATGATTTTCTCCATGAAACGAACCAACATACCCCCCGAGAACGATTCTTCTTTGAGGAGTCCGTCTCCCAGCGTGACAAGTGAGCTCTGTTCTGGTTCCGATTATGACCTGAGCGGCACATCCCCCGGTGAAGCGCCGCTCGGGCCGGGCTAATTCGCCGGTGGCCGGACGACGCTCACCCACTTACGCTCCGGGTCAGCAAAAGCTTCGAGATCGCGGAACCTCTGGCACGGCGACACCGCCCGGGCAGAGATGCGCGAGTTGCGCCATCACCCTGCCTCGTACGTGCTCCACCATTGCTTGCGCCGGTGACTTCTCGGGATGCTTGGACCCGGCCTCCTGTTGAGCAGGCAAGAGTTCGTAACATGGCACGCTTGTTCTGTATTCGTTCTCATCCTAGTGTGCTCGCATGCAGGATCGCCGCGAGACTGACGACGACCTAGCGTTCGACATCGGCTTCGCCCTGAAGAAGGCCAAGATCAAGCTTCCCATCGAGGTATGCCGCATCATCGCGACGCGCGTCGTCGAGCATCTGAAGCTGGCGGGTTGGCATTTTCGTCGACCGCCGCCGAAGCCGCCACATTCGGCAGGGTGACCGAAGCTATGAACACGTTGTCCACAGAATATCTCGGACCCGAGCCGATCTTCGCTGGACGGTCAGTTTGTTCTTTTGTGAGGTAGGTGCAACCTTCCTCCGCGTATCCCTCTACGCGTTACTCCCTCGACCGGAAGGCTCTAGCGCCGGCGTCCCTAGCCGGCGCTTTCTTTTCTCACCAATCTACAGCGGGGTACGAAACGGCCGGAGCATCGCTGCTCCGGCCGACTCCTGACGCAAACCCAATCGAGGGTTCCTATCAAAGCTGACGAGATTTGGTTGATCGCATCACGACCGCTTCGCCCACTTAGCGGACCTTTCCTGGGGTGGGAGGCACGGGGTGTCGAATGTCAATGCTGTGGCGCCTGGGCAGAGCAGCCGTTAAACCGGCTGCTCAGCCTTCCGGCTCGCCCTCGGAATAGGCCTTATACTTTGGGCGCTCAGCGTCTCGCATAGCGGCGTCGATGTGGTCCGCAGCCTGCATGACATCGAGCACGTGCGGCATCTCAGCGTGGCCGGGGCGCTTCAAGCGTAACCCCTGGTCCGCAAGCTCTGCTGACAAAATCCGCGCGCCCTTATATCGCAGCTCGAACTCTGTGCTGTCGTCCGGCGCAAGCGAAATCGCGAAGTGCCTGCGATGTGACATCGCTCGGAAGTAGTCGGCAATCTTCACAGTGAGCGGGTCAGGCATGACGCGGTTCCGAGACGCGGTACAATTACAAAGTCGGTATCATGCCGCTGCCGCGGACGCCAAGGGTTCGCACTCCCGCTTCCAGTATATCTTGGCCGTGATCCCGACCCGCCGTCACGCATTTCATAGCCGCCACCTCGCGCATGGAACCGGCTGGACAGCAACAAGCGGAGGGCAACAAATGCCGCTGAACGTTGGTGAATGTCTCAAGCAAACCAAGACTGCGCGCGCCAAAGAAAGGGCCGCCATTCATGCAGCGATCTCCGCCCTGCAATCTGCCCTCCAAGCTAAGCAGGCTCGCCTTCACGCTTTCGATAGACTGTTAGAGGCAAAGGGACGAACACCAAGGCTTAATCAGGAGGCGCTCATTTTAAATTCGCGCGAACAGCGGCGCTGCGAGGCACTGGTTCGCCGCGCGCTTACGGTAATGTGGTGGAACCGTTTCGGCTTTTGAGAGGCGGCGTGATCAATCCAGAATTCACCGCTCGAGCTGAACATCGGTCCCGGCAGATGCCCGCGCGCACGAGCTTCACCAGGTTTGGTATGAAAAAACCATGCGGCTTCTGACGTGTCTTGAGCTTTAGTGAGGTACATTGAGCACTCAGGGTTGGCGGATGGGGTGTCCGCCAAGGCGGTCTGAAACTCTTGATGAATTTTGCTTCTCGCTTACTTCACCCCAACTCTAACCCAAACAATCTCGAGGGTGACGCTAAAGCTCCGGTTTGAGAAAACGTCCCGCGCGAGTGCCCGGCGGTACCCTGGCCGCTCATCCTCGCACCGTTCGAGCATCAATCGCACGGGACCGTAATGGTCTGCCCTGCAGTCGGGAAATACCGCTTGCAGGTCGCGACCGTCTTTCCGGACGCGTCGGTATCGACCCTCTTGCTGAGCTGACCCTTCACCGGGTCCGCGTTCGCGGTCGCGCTCGAGGCCACGCTTGCGATAGTCGAGTTCTCATTGCTGGACTTCGACTTGTCTGACTTCGCAAGGTTGGTCTTCTTCTCCTCGGTCACAGGCGTGGTCTTGTCGTGATCGGAGCCGATGGTGACGATGCTCGAGTTCTCGCTGTGCGCCTTGGCCTCTTTCAACTCCTCCGGCGCTGGCATCTTCTTCGCCGTCGTCACGTCGTCGTCGTCGCTGTTGCGCCTGCGCTGTGCACGGTCGGTGCGCTGCGGTGCCGAGTAGCGCTCTGTGGTGGAGGAGTGTTCCCGGCCCGCGCCGTAGATCGGCGGCCCCCACTGTCCGCCGTGCTGGAAGTTCGGTCCGACACCGAGCGGGCCGCCGTAGCCGCGGCCTTCGTATGTTGGCTCCTCCTGGGCCAAGCCGGCGCCAGTTGTCAGCGCGACGAACAACCCGATAAGGGCAAAGGTTCGTTTAGACATCGGAGCCTCCTCAAACGTCCACGATTGCCTGGTTAGCCTGAAACCAGAAAAAATGAGAAACTCGGTTAGCCAGCGACCCCGGCAAGGTACCGAGCCCGCAAAGTGCGCGCCGCCGAGAGTAACGGCACGCCGAACGTGCACTGGTGGTCGGTCGGGCGAAACGCTAATGCTGATATACGCGCCGACGCGCACGATAGTAGCGCCGCGGGTGAGCCAAGCCCTGACAAAACGCACTACGAGTTCCGCTATAGCATCCATATCGCTCCAGCAGATCGGCATCGTACGCGTTGGTCGGACCGCCCGCGAGTGCGTTCATGCGCGCATGCTCCACTTCGGCTGCACCTACTAACCCAGCAACTGCCGGGCCGGAAGTTGCAAGCGCCCACAGGGGAACCGCAGCGAATATCAATCGGTGCATGGGTCCACGTCCTTTGCCGGTTTGATCGCGAGAAGTTACACCTTAGCGGTCGGCCTCACGCCACGCGCGGCCTAGAAGATGTCGCGTCAACCATCTGGCCAAAATATCCTTCCTGGATGTTCCCTACGGAACAGACAGCTTCTCTACGGCGCTTGATCGAACCGCGCTGATTTAAGCGTGGGTACCAGCCTCGCGCGCGACACATTGCTGCGCAGGACTCAAAGGCTTCCGTCGTCCCAGGAGAAGCTCAATGAGCCCGAGGGTCGTCTTTCACAGTGTGCTCTGTGGCTTCATTGGCTTGTTCTTATCCGCGCGTGTAGGTGCCGGGGAGTCCGATTTATGCAGGTCAGTGAAATTCGAGGGCAACGACTATACGGTGTGCGAAGCTGATCTTCGCAAGGATGTGATCCAACTGTTTTGGAAGAAAGGGGATGGGCGTCCGTATGGCTTCCTGCAAGCCGTACCGCAACGCGTGGATGACCACTCCGGCCCGCTGCTCTTTGCCACGAACGCAGGAATGTTTGATCCCAACTACAAGCCCGTCGGGCTCTACATCGAAAATCGTCAAGAGTTCACGCACGTCAATACGAGATCCGGGTCCGGCAATTTCCATTTGAAACCGAACGGAGTGTTCTTTGTCGCTGGCGACACTCTGGGGGTGCTCGAAACCGGAGCGTACCTCAAGCAGCACCTGCGACCGGACCTCGCCACGCAATCCGGCCCAATGCTGGTGATCAATGGCAGACTGCACCCTCGCTTCATTCACTACGCCGCTTCACGCAAGCGGCGAAGCGGCGTTGGTGCTCGCGACAATCGCACGGCCGTATTCGCGGTATCGGACGGGGAAGTATCGTTCCAGGAATTTGGACGCCTATTTCGCGACGACCTCAAATGCCGTAACGCTCTATTTCTCGACGGCGGTAGCGTTCCGAGCCTATACGTACCGTCAATGAAGACAGGCGCGAACTTCCTGCGGATGGGGCCGATAATCGGGGCGTTCGCACGAGCCGGTGAAACTCCGGTCCCGTAGCTCAACTGGATAGAGCACGAGACTTCGAATCTCGGGGTTGCAGGTTCAAATCCTGCCGGGACCGCCAGTTGAGAGGGGTCTCGGTCTATACGGAGGTTAGCGCGTTCGGTGGAGCCCAGGACGTCGGGGCGAAGCCGGCCATCTCATTACTTCGTAAGCCTCAATAGCGCGCGCCAGAGAGTCGAATTCTTTCTCTTCTTGGGTACCTGGGCAGCAATGCGTGAGTTCGGCGGCACGCTTGATCAACAGCGTCAGCATCTCGTCTGCTTCATTCCAGGGAAACGGCGCGGTGGGTGCAGTTCCGGCAATCATGGCAGGACCCCTTGCCTACCCCGAGCCGACAACTTAGTTGCTGTACCAAGCAACTGCCAATGGCATGACGGTTTTATGCTGAATCCGACGGAAGAGGCAGCTCCATGCCGTTTGTTGAACACGCGGGTGGGTTGCTGAGAAGTCAGGCCTGACATGAACGCAAGAGAAGAGACATTGAAGCGCAGCCGCTTCGAGGTCGACGAGACGGCGCGGAGGGTTGCCGATCTCGAAAGCACTATTCGCGACTTCGAAGCCCTCGCATCACACCTTGACCGCGAGATCAAAAACGAAGAGGCCCGCACCAAGATCGAAGACCCAGACCATTTCGCCTATTCCAGCTTCGCCAGATCAGCGCGTGCGCGCCGCGACAAGCTGTATGCTTCTACCGAAAGGACCGCCGCCAAGGCCCGGCGAGCGAAGTTAGGCTGCCGCGGAGCCCTCGCGCCACGTTGAGGCCCAAAAGCCCAGCTGAACTCGTAGGCAGCCAAGGAAGCCGCCGTTTGTTCCCCGCGTCGGCGGCAGCCGGGGTAAGAGGGCCGATCCCACCGCTTCCACATTCGCCTCCCCAAACGAGGTCGGCCCTCAACTAGTCCCACAGCCCCTCGAACCGTCTAGCGCTCGTGCGGGTGTAGCGCGCCGTGTTCTTCGGATGCGCGATCACGATGCCGCGCTGAGGCGCGCGCACAACGGTCGCGTCCGTCCAATCTGAATCGTCTTCGCTGTCATTTTCGCTCAAGTAGCAGTCGAAGCTCACGGCGTGCGTGAGGCGCCGCATCTCCACCACACGCTCCTAGCATTCGGGCAAAGTCAGCTTATAAGCACCCAAGCTATCAACCGGCGTGCAGAGCCCGCTGGCGCATACGATGAGCACATAGAGCATTGGTGCTCCTCCTCTATTCGGGCCGCTTAAAACGCTCCTTAAAGGGGCGGTTGTGAGGCCATGGGCTAGCAGGGAGCACACCAGCACCCACGAGGCCTGCACACCCAGTGCCGACCAGGCGGACAATGGCGACCCCAGCCACCGCAAGCAGCTTTTTCGACAATGATGGGGCTCTTAGCCATATCTCCCACCGCCGGCATGGCTTCAGTTTCCCCAACCAGTATCCCGGCAATTAGCATCGCTGTCGCAGCAGCGAGGATGACGGTCAGCTTACCCATCGCGTTCCTCCTGTGTTGATGAAGCCGGGGCAGCTCCCTACCAACTGCCCAGCGTGTCCTGTTGGTAGTAACGGCCTTTTATATGACTTCAACTGCCGCCGGTCACCAACACAAACGGCAACACCTTCGGCAATACGATCAACTGCAGGAGCACGACGCAGCCTTGATGTGCGGACGTCCGGCGTAAAATCGCCATCGGCCTATGCCCTAATCGAGCGATGGACGCCGCAACGCTTTACATGATCATCACGCTCCACGATGGCTCTTACCGCACGGGGCACATCGAGTGGAGAGCATGCGCGAATGCCGGGCTCACGTTGAACGATATGGGACCAGGGACATCGGCAGAAGGCTGGCCTGGTGCCGGCCATCGCAGAACAGACGCATCGTTATAGCTCACTGAGCTTCGCTCCGCGAAATTTCGCGCATGCCTTTGCCTTCGACCATACTCTTGATTGAGTTCGGGTTGAACGCTCGCCCGTGCTCGTTGAGGTAGCCGGCGGCCTTCAGCTCGGCACTGATCCGACGCAGAGACATGCGCTCGCCAGTCTTCGGGCTCGTGCGGTGTAGCCGCTTGGCCATGGCGACCGCCTCGGGGTTGATCTCCCGGTGCGCCTTGCGTCCCTCACACTTGCCGCGCTGGCGGCGGATACGTTCGCGCGCACCCTTGAGCTTGGCGACGAGCGCCGCCTTCTCGAACTGGGCCACCGCACCGAGGATCTGGCGCACCATCACCGCCGTCGGCGTGTCATCCACGAAACTGTCGGGGCTGTCGGCCGCGATGAGTTCGATTCCGAGGTTGCGGAGCATCCGGTGCCCCGTCTCCTGCACGATGAGGTCGCGAGCGAATCTGTTCGCGGTCTCGACGATCACCACCTTGACGCCGTTGCCGGCGATTCGAGCGAGCAAGGCAGCAAAGCCTGGCCGCACATCCACCGGATCAGCACCGCTCACTGCAGCATCATAGAACTCCGCTTCGATCTCATAGCCGGCACGCCTAGCGAAGGCCGCCACGGCCTCACGCTGGCGCTTCTCACTGTCCCGGTCAGGCCCGACGTTCGTCGCCGAGCTCGTGCGGAAATAGGCAACGGCTGGGGTGACTTTCTTCCTGCTCATTTGCCCGTCCTCCCTCGCTTCCTAGAAGCAGAGCGTTAGGTGGGGCACATCGAATATCCCTATTTCGGCCACAACCCGGACTGGCTCGGTTCGCTGGCCCTGTTCCAATCAGGCGGCGGACTTGGCGTCGCAATCTTTTTCGTAATCAGCGGTTATTTGATTGCGCAAAGCCGCTGGATCGAGACGTCTTTCCTGCAGTCGCGAAGCACTTCATCACGAGGCACGCTCGGCCCAACAACAAATCGTGGAAGGAAGCGGCGCGCCTGCTCGGCCTTCGCCCTGATCCAGCGCAATCGAATGAATTGCTGATCATTAAGGGCGGGCTCGTTGACCGCGGCCGCCAGGGTGCTCTGCGTATCGCATAGGCTGCTAGTGCAGTTCCTAGCCGATCATCCCGAGGCCCGGGAGGCCTGGCAGCGCGGGAAAGGCTTAGGCCGCGTCTCACTGCGCCGGTTGCTGTGGAAGCAAGCCCAGGCCGATCCGGCCCAGGCGCGGTTTCTGGCCAAGCACTGGTTCGGCATGAACGCGGGCCAATCACAGCAAAACGAGAATGACAAGGCGGTCGTGCTGACCGGTGGAGAGCGTATCAAGCTGATACTAGAGCTGCAGGCCAAGGTGCGCGGTAGCCCTCCGGATCGGGCGACTGAACCAGACGGTACAGATTGAGCTGGGTGCAGTGAGCCCGCCATCACATTGAGCTTGCTGATCGGTGCTAAACGCGCGCGACGGATGCGACGGGATTCCTCTTCGGCTCGCCAAGAGCGACATTGCGCGCGAGGGGAACGCGCACCGCGCTGCAGTTATGCTCGCAGGATTCAAGGTAGCCTCCTGCAACTCATGACGTAAATCCGACAATGTGTTCCGGCAGCCTGCACGTTGAGGCGTACTTGAGTTGGTATGTTGCATTTTGCGGCATCAACGAAGAGGGGGACGCCTAATGCCACTCCGAACGGTGGCGCTATCAGCTAATCCGAAAACGATTCTCTACGCCGTCCGCTTGTCATGAACGACGGGCGGCGAACTTGCGTTCTGTGAGCCACAACCCACATCTCAAATGCTCAAGGAGCGACCATGGACCAAGAGGAACTACGTCTGAACTGCCTACGAATGGCCTACGAACTCGGGGGCAAGACCGAGGCCATAATTTC
The DNA here is from genome assembly GCA_963726555.1 of uncultured Alphaproteobacteria bacterium. Lineage (GTDB taxonomy): Bacteria > Pseudomonadota > Alphaproteobacteria > Rhizobiales > Hyphomicrobiaceae > Hyphomicrobium_A. The sequence continues at coordinate 288,033 of CAVSCT010000007.1, forward strand.
TGCAGCGAACGACTTGATGAGTTTCGTGACGAAAGGCCCAACCGCTGACGCCCACCCGTCCGCGCCGGAGGCGGCCGTTACCGAAGGAGCACCTAGTGAGATCAGCGCATCCGCGGCTGAGCCTGCAGCTACCGATCGTATCGCCGCATGCGGAACTGCGCTGGAGATGCCGGAAAGCGGCGATCTAGCTCGGGCAGAGCCCGCGATCGAAGTAATGACTGCCGCAGAAGCTGAGCCGGTCGCGCCATCGGAGGTGACGGAAGCACCCTCAGAAGCCCATGCCGAAGAGGCGGCGATAGTCGCGGCACCCGCTGTGGTGGTCGAGGCAACGGAGCCTGCGCCGGAACCATCTCTAGAGGCGATTGAGTCGTTAGCCGAGGTTACCAACGGCGGATCAGTTGAACCGGCGGCGCCCCCGGAGGTCGAAGCCGCTGCGGTGGCTGCCGCACTAGTGGCCAGCGTGAGCGAGGAAGTAGTTCCCTCCTCTGAAGAGCATGCGCCCGTCGCGAACGGCTCCGGCCGAGAGCACACCGCAATTTGATCCGCGCGTAAAATAAAATTCCGTTCGACAACGCCTGCAGTTCGGACTTGGGCCGACCTCTCGTGCGGCCCTCTTTTTTTTACCGACACTTTCCCAGACGCGAATACCCAGCGCCTGTTTCCAAACACTAGCGTTTGGCCATCTGAGCGGCGCGAAGAGGTCGGCCTTGTGCCTGGTCAGATGCGCTGGGGCTCCGTAGCCGTCGGCAAATGCTACGCGACGACGACCAACGAGGTGCGCCGGATCCTGAAGATCGAGGATCTGCTGCAGCCGCTTGGTGTCGGTCACCATCGACTTCGGCAGGCGCGGATCGAGACGCACGAGGAAGTCGACGTTCTTGGCTTCCGCGACGTGACTGAAGGCGCGCTCGCAGTAGTGCTGCAGATCGTCGAAGCGCAGCTCGCTCACGTGGCGGCCCTTTTTGGCTGCATCGAACAAGCGCTCCATCTCGGCGTCGGTCAGGAAGTCCTTGCCCCGAACGTGGGCATCAACCGTGCCACTCTTTCCATTACGGCCCTTGGTCGCCATCGTTTGCTCCTGAGATTGAGCCCAAGTCCATTGGGAGCATTGTACCACACTCTTTCCAAAACGGTCGTTTGGGAAAGAGTGGCAACGTAACTCAGGGATTGGGCCGAAATGTCGCTCGGAGGGTGCAGGGTCAATTCTCCCAAACGCGCAGCATTTCCGCTGGTCGCCCTTCTCTAACCGCTCTAGGCGATGAGACCGCGCGACGACGCGCGTAAAGGGTTCAACAAACTCCGGCTCAACAGTCGAGGGTGCGGCCGGCCGTGGCATCCAGTGCTGCGCGTTTCAGCCGCCCAGGATCGCGTTCGCCTGCGCCAACAGCCGTCATGATTTGGAAAGCCATAGCTGTGCGCAGAGCCTTGCCAGCGATTTCGTCTGGCAAACGCTGATCGCCCCATGCAGCGTCGAGCGCATCCAATATGAGATCGAGTAAGTCTTGGCTGTACTGGGGGCTGCCGGAGTCCAAGTGACGGTCTCCCTGCCGGTACAGGCGAGAGCACACGCATCTCTCACCCCTCGGCACCTGCGTTACGCGAGCCGAGAACCCAGTAACTCTGCACCCTTCCGAGGTAATTTGTCGACTCTTTTGTACGACATCGTACAAATGCGGGAAAGGACGGCCCATGCGTGCCATCCATAGGCAGTCCGCCCTTCTCAAAATGTCCAAAATCGTACTTTTCAGCAAAATTAGGTGATTTGGTCGATAGGGTATAACCCCAATCCATCGTCCGCCAATTTTCAGGGCTCGGACGGCTGAGAGAGGCGCATGCGCTCCCGCCCCAACGGGAGAGAGCCATGGCCCAAAGCCAGCAAAACCTCATCCTTTCCCGTCTTTCACGAAACGACCTCGCACTGCTTGAGCCGCACCTAGAGCCTGTTGACCTTCCGCTGCGAAAGGTCTTGGCGCGCGCGAACAAGCGGATCACAGCCATCTATTTCCCCGAAAGCGGCTTTGCTTCCGTGGTGGTCAACACTGGTAAGCCTATCGAAGTCGGCCTAATCGGCCGCGAGGGCATGAGCGGCTTGGCCGTGGTGTTCGGCGATGACCGCAACGACAACGAGACGTACATGCAGGCTGCAGGGCACGGTCAATGTATGCGGGCCGACGATCTGCGCGACGCTATCCAGAAGAGTAGAACCTTGCACAGCTCGCTGCTGCGCTACGCCCACTCTTACCTCAATCAGACGACGAAGACGGCGGTCTCTAATGGTCGCTCCAAGATCGAGGAACGCCTGGCGCGCTGGCTGTTGATGGCCCATGACCGCGTGTCACCTGAGCTGCCGCTCACGCATAAGTTCTTGGCGATCATGCTCGGTGTTCGGCGCCCCGGGGTGACAGTGGCCGTGCAAACCCTCGAACGCGATGGCGCGATTGCTCGACGCCGCGGCCGCATCGTTATCTGCAATCGCGAGAAGTTGGAGAAACTATCGAACGGTACTTACGTGCCTGCCGATGAAAAGTAATCCTACGAGGCCAATACGGTCTGGCCGGCTTTATGCAAAAACATTCCATATTTGAAATCTATCCGACTGCACTCCGCTGAATGCTCGCGCTGAGGTTTAATCTGCGTCCAAAACCGTACAATATTTCGCAACGCAACAAGGCCAAACGTCGAGTAGGTTCCTGGAAGCGCGGCCGCGTCAGTCAGTCGGTCACCGCCGCGCCCTAGAGGTGACTGTCGAGTATTGGGACTGCGGGTCCATCACCCGCTCCAACGGAAACGCGACCGCTTCGCGCACCGAAGGTACCCAACCATGTTAGACCTTTCCCGCACTACCATCCTCATCGTTGACTTTCCCGGCGCATGCAAACTGCGCGACCGTCTCCTGTCTACCGGAGCTTTCGTGCACGTCGTCAAACCCGCCGGCGCCTTGATCTGGGCAAAGTGCAAGAAGATCCACGCGGCATTTATCAGTCTCGAGGATGCCTCGATGCCGCTTTGCGAGCAGCTCGCCGCCCTCGACGTCCGGCCAATCCTCGTGACTGCGGACGATGCAACGGGTGTTGCTTCTGCCTCTACGTCGTGGCGGTCAATTCTCGCGTCGAAGCCCGCTCGAGATATGGCGAGCTTCGGGATCCTGCCTGCACTGAGTTGCCTAACAGGTTTGGCGATTTCCGCTGTTGAGTGAAGGGCTGACGTTGACTGCGATCAAGCGGAATAGCCGCTCTCTGCCGCTCGAGACAAATAAAATCCTGGTCGGGCTTGTACGCGGCAGGCATGCCTTACCAGGACGAACAGAGGAGGAAATGCCCATGCCGGAGATTCTATCCGTCAATCGCGGGGTACCCTGAAATGTCCCCTCTCGGACAGCTCGGAGCAGGAACTAGTTTTGCACTCGCGTGACCTCGTCCTTCCCCCCAAGGAGATCTCCGCGAACAACTAAAACAAGGTAGGAGATAGGCAATGAAAACGAGCCTCATTATAGCGGCGCTCGCCGCAGCTTTGATAACTGGCTCCACGGCCAGTAGCCAAGCCATTCCGGCCGCCCCGCTCAGCAAGAGCATCCAGCAGAATAGTTCTTCTCTCGTCGAAAGCGTACTAATTCGGCGCGGATTACCGTGGATACCGGCATGTCGGCCTTTACCGTGGATACCGGCGTGTCGGCCTTTACCGCGGCTATCGGCATGTCGGCCTTTACCGGGGTTATCGGCATGCCGGCTATTATGGATACCGAGGATACCGCGGCTACCGTTGGGGTGGGGTTGCCTTGTATCGTAACCGCGGCTGTGGCGGCTGGTGAAAGTTGTCTACGCGCCAACGGATAGCAGCTAAATTTTTAGCAGGCTGAACTGCTACCGGAGCTGGTCGGCAAGGGCGTTCTGACCCCGAGCAAGACGTCGGCAAGTCAACGCTCGGCACGCCAGCTCCAATTTTCCATCATCTCCGACATTGTAGAGGCACAAGAGCCGAAACATGTGACGCGCGGCTGGATCGCCAATGCCTGCCGGACGTCTGCTACTGGCCCAACGCTGACGTTGAGATCCACCCCAGGAAAGGTCCGCTAAGTGGGGCGAAGCGGTCGTGGTGCGATCAACCAAATCTCGTCAGCTTTTGACGCTGATCAGACATCAGCGAGTAGTAAACCTTCCCGGGAGCCTGTATCCCCAAGCAGTGGAGGGCTGCTTCTGACCCAAGCACACACGTGCTTGAGGGGCAGCAGGTTCGCGGTGATCGCCCTCAATCCATCTAGCTTTACTTTAAAGGGATGGGAGCGGTAGCCATAGCAAACGGCGCAAACCCCAAGAACGCGAAGGCCGTCATCTTACCGCAAGCATACTGCGGCACTAAGTATCGGCCGTCTTCACAATCCGCAAAGGGGTTATCCATGCCGCCACCCCGCTCATGGCATCTCGTCCTCGCCATACTTGCTGCTGCGCTCTGTCAGGTTCACTCCGTTCGTGCGGATGCAACTTGCGGAAACGTCCCCGACAGTCGCCTGAATACCTTCATCAAACTTCTGGCATCTCCGTCCTGCGACGACTGCCACGAAACACAGGCCGAGCTGAAGGAGCTGATGCAGACGCAGGAAGCTCGCACGCCCGCCGAGCAAGAGCACGCCAAAGCGGACATCACCATTTCAATTCCGCGCTTTCTTGAAGGCGCCAACATCAAGTTCGACCCGGCCGCGCTCGATAAGTGCAAAGACTTTTTCGAGAAGCTCTCCAAGCTGACGAAGGAAGCGTCTGACAACGCCAAGAAGACGTTCTGCCGGACGCGGCCCTTCAATCTTCCGGGCAACACGCTGCAACCTCTTCAGAGCCCCGACGAGCTGAAGAACGTCCCGTCCTATCCCTCCGGACACACCACTTACGGCACACTGATGGGCACGGTTCTGGCGCGGATGCTGCCCGAGAAGCGCGATGAGCTATATGCACGCATCGCCGACTACGGACATAGCCGCATGATTGCTGGCGTCCACTATCGCAGCGACATCGATGCCGGGAAGGTACTAGGTAGCGCGATAGCCGCGGACGAGTTCGCCGCCGATGAAGACTTTAAGAACAAGCTCCCTGGCGCGACGGCTTGTGTTCGCGAGGCTCTTGGGCTGCAAGGACAAGCGCCTGCACAGCAAGCAAGCACCCCACAGCCATGAGCGTTCGGGCTGCCGATGAGCTACCAGGAGAGCTGTGACGGATGCCCGCGGCGCCCGATCTGGTCGAGCCCCGACGTAAGGTCGATGGCGTGCCGGCGGGAGACGCCGAGACCAACAACGCCAAGGTCATCCGCGAGAACGCTGCCCGCGTGGCGGCGTTCCACACCCAACTCACTAGCTCGCCGAAGCGCTGACGACAGCTTTTGGCCCTTCTCGGACGTGTGGGCGCGCTGGCTGGCACGTCCGCTTTTGGGTGAAGACCGGATGCCGCCCTCAAACGGCGAGTTCGTCAGGCGCCCGATCAGCCCGCCCAGCCTAAGCAATGCTGGATCGCGGATACTCGATCTTGCGGTTGAAACTGCTGGGCGTCTCTCTCACCGGCTCGGCGAAGGTCAAAGCCACCGCATCCCATTCATCGGGGCTCGGCACGCCGCGGGCCCGCATCTGGTCCTTAGCCTCCAGCTGCAGACGCGTGTAGCTGTCGTACTTGTATGACGGCCCGCAGGCATCGGCTTGCAGGCTATCCATGTCGGGAATCTGCACACCCGCCGGGTCCTCTAGCCACTCTCTCGATTTCATCCACATCTCGGCGCGGCGGTTGACGGGGCCGCCACTCGGCTTGCCATGCGGGTCGAGGGAGGGGGTTCCATTGGCGCGCTGCCGAAGTTGACCGCACGCACGGTGTTGCCATAGCCCATCTCGACCAGGCGATCATAGACGCCAGCACCGACGCCGCCGACGTCAATAAAGACGCAGAGTCGGCTTGAACTGATCCATCGACTGCTTGAGCAATCGCCGCTGGCGCAGCCAAAAATCTCCTTCGCTCGTGACGAGGCCATTTCCGAGCACCGGCTTAAAGATCCGAGCGCCAAAGCGTTTGATGTAATGCTTTGCATCCGTAACCAGCACCTGCTGGATGAGATTTGGATCACTCGCCAGAAACAACCGCCATCGGCCAACCCGAAAACTAGCGAGTGGACCGTATGTGCGAGCTAGCTCGTGGAAGAAGTCGACGCGGCGCGGCCCCACCTGCCCGATATTTCCACCGATCAGAGTGCCCTTGGGACCGGGCGGAAGACTTGTCCGAGTTACCACGAGGCCTCCTGAACTCAGTCAGGAACAAATCTAAGGGTCGCGCGCAATCGGTCGTCGGAGTTTCGGTTGCAGGCAGCTATTAGCGACATCTTCGCAGTCGAATAGCGATGCCTGGCCGCAAGCGCGAAGGCGGCGGTGCGGAAAGAGCTCGACGATCTGATCCGCAAACGGGACAGCAACATCAACTCAAAGACGGCCCTCCGACGATAAGCGCGATTAAGGAGAATGTCCCCGCTTGTGTCTGCATCGGCGATGAGGGCCCGGCCCGAGGTCAGGGTGGACGCCAGGACCTTTCGCTGCGACCGCTATCTGCACGTGCCTCGAGCATGGATGATAGTTCTTGTTCATCTCATGAGCACAGTTGCGGGATCGACACGCAACACCTTCAGCACGGCGACGATGGTCGAAAAGGCACCAATAGCCAGCGAAACAATCAGCATGGCTAAAAATAGCGAAGGCGGGACGACCATGGGCAGCGCAGTCTGCTGGCTCAAACGATCGACGAGCGCGACGCAGAGCGCTCCGAGAGCAAACCCTGCGACCGAAATCAGGGAGGCTTGCGCCAATATGATGCGATAGACATAGCTCGCCGAGGCGCCAAGCATGCGTAAGACGGCAAACTCTTTGATATGATCGAGGGCGGCGGAATAGAGCGTCTGCGCCTCGATCACCGCGCCGATCACAACACCAAGAATGGTACCTAAAATCAGCGCTATGCCGGCCCCTGTCCGAAAGAGCCAGTGTGAGATGCTGCGGTGGCGAAACTCGGCGCTGGTGAGTACCTCCAAATCCGGGAGGCGCGCCGCCATCTCCTGTTGCACACGACCTAAATCGGCGTGCTGGGAAGCTTTGACCAATAAGAATGTGCTTTTGTCGTCTGGAACCCCAAAGAACTCCCGCGCTCGGGCGTTCGTTGTGAAGACATACGGCGCCTGCGTGAACGACCGTATGCCCTCGGTGAGGGCCTTGACGCGAAGGGAATGGGATTCGATCCCGAAGTCGATCCCGGCGCGCGACCCAACGCCTGCAACGCCGAGTTCGGTGAGATAGGTGCGATCAATACCGACACCGTTGAAGGTTTTTATATCGGTCCAATCGCCGCTGCGAAGATTCCAGGGTGCGAGGCCACCGTCTTCGGCATCGGATCCGACCACGACGACGTGGGTAATGCCACCATCTGGACGGTCCCAGTCCGCAAAGGAAACAACAAGCGGCATGACCCGCTCAACACCGGGCGTCACCAGTGCCTCGTGACGTTCATGGTCTCCCAACAAGGGAAACAACTCTTCAATGCTCTGCGTGCCAAAGGGAACCACCCAAAGCTGCGCGTCAGTATGGTCGATCATGTCGGTAATTATCTTGTGAACGCCTAAGTAGAGGCCAAGCTGCACACCGACGAGGACGACTGCAAAAGTCAGGCCGGCGAGCGTTGCCGCCAGCCGTGTCTTATCGTGCACGAGATTGCGAAAAGCGAGGATGAAGGCTGGTGGAGAACGCATTCTGGCCAGCCGCGTTGTCGCCAGCCGTGTCTTATCGTGCACGAGATTGCGAAAAGCCAGGATGAAGGTAGATGCAGAACGCACTCTGGCCAGTCCAATCCGCCGAAGGGTGGCGAGGGTCCATGCGAGATTTCGGTTTGAAGCCAAGCGGTCAGCTATAGTCATACGCTCGATGATCCTCGATGAGACGCCACATCACGGCTAAGGCTTGAACACCGCTTGCTCGCGCCTTGCGATTACGTAGCCCCGGTGCGCCCAAGCTGACTAGGCATCCGCTCGGGCCCCACAATTTTTCCAGAGTTCGCCGCTAGCATCATCCTGAGCAACGCGTAAATTCAGGAACTCTGTCGTGCGAGCGGTCCATCGGGTCTTACATCTGTTGGCGTTTCTGGCCTTCATCGCCCCCGCCGTCTACCTTGTCGAAGTTTGGCCGCGAAAAGCACCCCCTGCACCTGCAGAAGTCGATCACGCTCGTCTTGATGCCAGCAGCGACGGCTATCGTGTCACCTTGCCGAGCGGCGCTGGTTATCAATTAGCACGGTCGGACGTGAACGAGAGCGATAAGAGGCACGCAGCCCTGGCCCTTGTCCGTTCTCAACTTACCCGCCAGAACTCCTCGTATATGCATTTATGGGCTCGTTTTTGGTTCCTGCTCGCGGGCGCTTGTGGTGTAGCGATGCTACTCTCACTAGCCAGCCGTTTGATCGCGGATGCCGAATTGAGGTGGGTCGCAATCCAACCGGGAGAAGTAGCTAGGCCGCGCCCAAGTCAAGGCTGAGCTTTGCTGCTTCCAGGCGTACTTCATGGTGTCGCCATGCGCCGTCTGCCCGACGTCGATATCGACTATCAGTTCCGATAGTCTCAGCGATGCAGACGTTACGTATTGAGGCATACGCCCGCTCCTGGCCCTTCTCGGACAGTTCGGCCGGCGCTCCAGATCGTCCGAGTTTAGGGGTGAAGCAGACGTGCAGCGGACATGCTCGGATCGTCCGGGTCTGACCCAAAGCCGAACAAGTCGCTATTTGACAATACGCGATACGTCGAGCTTACCCCTGTAGCGGGCCCTACGGCGACGCGAAAGCTTTGCCACGCGAGGGGTTGCCCCCTAGGTCGCGCATAATATCATGGTCGATACAAACGAAGTGCGTTTGGCTACCGCGGGCTGCATCAGCTCGCGCGAAATCCTCTACAGCAGACCCGACTTCTGGAAGCCGATCCCCGAACTTATGATTTAGCGCGCCTGGGTGAGAAATGATAACCGCTCATTCGTCCTCCGTCATCGCGGCCGGCAAGCTCGCATTCATTGCCTCGATCTCACGCAGGCGATCTTCGTGGGTGATGATCCCTAAGGTGCCCCCATGCTCGATGGCCGCTAAGCGGGGTTTCTCATAGGCGATGGCCGCCTTGGCGGCTTCCATCCGGAGATCGAGCGGCTGCCGAGGGTCTTTGTAGACTGCCATCAGCAACGCATGGCTGTCGCCGTCGAAGGCGTCAGGGATCACCGTCCTTATCAAAGCCGATGTCTCTTGCACGGCAGCCTCTCGCTGCTCCGTGCGCTTGTTGGGCATGCCTTTTTGGCGACCGCCAGTTTTTGGGGATCCTTTGGGCTTCGGCATTCTATTTCAATCTATTTTAGATTGGCCACCGTCGGCTCCGAAGTCGCCGCGGCGTTTGCTGATGGTGTTGATCACCGGCCTTATGGGATCGCCTGGTGCGGATTGTAGGTCGTCAAACACTGGATCGATGTGCTTGTCGTAAGCGGCATAGACCGCATCGAGCGTCGGAGCCGCCTCCATCTGGGCCACCACCTTTGCAGCAAGCGCGTGAGGTCCTAGAGGCCCGAGGCCGCAGTCCGGGCAGCGCCACAGATTGTAAGAACCGACAGTGACGGCCGCAGGAGGCATGCCGCGAGAATGCTCCTCAATGGCGTAGCGAGCTTCAAACGTGAGGAGTGGACCGGAGCGCTGCCGTCTGCTCGCGCGAGAGCCTCAAGGTCGTTTCGGATTGTAAGCCGTGATTGACGACCATGGTGACTTCCGGTGCCGCAGCCCGACCATCCGGTTTTGAGTTCCACCGAGCAGATGCCGTGCGTCCAGCGTTCCGCATCGCGCTCTTGAGCATCGACGATGCGCTCTTTGTTCTGTTCGTGCGCATTGGTGTGCAGGTAGCTGTCAACATGCAAGCCATTCCCGAGATACCAATTTCCCAATCCATTCGCGCCCCCTTCCCGTAGTGCTTTAGTTGGGGCCTGTATCCCGTTCCCATGCAAATGCCGTTACAGCCATTACATCCGCTACGTTCGCGCTTTTCCGCGGTTCGTGTGTAACGGTTGCTGGGCATATGTAACGACCTGTAATGGCTGGCCGTCGGAGGGAACGACTTTCAGGCACATGGCTCGCTCCTCGTAGTGGCTGTAACGGGTATAACGGCATTTGCGAGAGGCGGAGGGAGGTAGCGTTTCCACGCATCGTGAAGATCGTCCCGCCGGTAACCTCGCGCCACATCGCCGCCACCATCGCCGATGCGCACGGACTTCGGTTTGACGCCGTAGGGTTTGAGCAGTCTCGAGAGAGCTAGGAGCGAGTGGCTTACCGCGCAGGTCGGCCCAAGGGGCGTCGTCCAGCCTAAGCAACTTGGTCAGGATTTCCTCGGTCGGCATCTTGTTTGCAGAACACCTTGCGAAGGTCGGAGAGCAGCCGCACGCCGAGGCTCGGGCTACTCTCCTTACCTTCCGTTACGAGCGCTACAGCCGCGACACGGGCACGTTTGGGCCAATCGCCCCCGGCCACATCGGCCACGACGAGCAGTGCCTCCCAGACATCGGCATCGCGGTCCTTCACCTCGGCTGGCATCTCGGGCCAGGTATCGATGACACGACCGAGGACCTTTTCGGTCCATACGGCGAGTTTGTCGCGAAGGCACTCCGCCTCAGGGGCGTGGATGCGGCGAGCCAAGGCTCAACTCTCTCATCTGGGGCGCGACGTCGCATTCTGATTACGACCGAGCGCTGCCATTTCTCGGCGTCGATAATCACGCGCGCGACCTGCGGATCGATGGCACCTGTCAGAAGTTTGCTGACGACCTCGTCGATGTGATCCTGCCGAGAGTCCGCCCTGTGCTCTCGCGCCTGCGCGTATTGGTCAGAAAACCCCTTGTTCTGCCTTTTCCAGCGGTACAGCGTATCCTTGCTCGGCATGCCCTCCATGGCGCAAATTTCGGCCACGGGCACGCGCTCGGCAACGAGATCACAAATCCTCGCCGCGAGCTCCTCGGTATAAAGCGTGGGCCTTCCTGCCTGTCCGCGGCTCTCGTTACTCATTGCCGACCATGAGGTCAGATGCCTCCTGATCGACCACGAGCAAAAGGGAGTTTGCCGCGTCAAGGTCCGCGAGCTCTCGCAGAACTATGCGAGCCATGACAGTGAACTCGCCAAATTTGACGTGGGCCCAGCTACGGCGGAGCACGCCGGCCGACTCCGGTAGAAGACGGAGACACCGTCATTCTCGATGTAGTACCAGCCCTCGATTTCCTTGCCGCGAAACTCGATGCCGAGCACATGGCGAAAGGGCTCGCATGGGGGGGCTTCTTCGTCTGCCTCGACTAGAAACGACAGGGCCAAGCGCCCCATCATGTCGAACTCGTCGGGTTCCGCGTCAATCCAGCGACGGCGCAACAATCCAGCGGAATTGATGTGATGAGCCCACACTCCTTCATCCTCCACGAAGTACCAACCCTCGGAGAGTTTGCCCTTCTGCTCAATCCTGATGAGGCTACCGTCCTGAATTTCGTTTGTCTGGCAACATCCCGTTCCTCACTTCTGTTCTGGGTTGGCCGCTTGAGATTCCAACATGCCCAGCAGACCTGCGAGCGCTGCGATGAGAGCCGCCTTCATGGGCACCCCGTTGCGGAAGGTGCGGAACTCACGAGTTGCAATTTTTGCGGATCCCCGCTGCGGAAGTTGAGGAAGTCGCGGAACTGAAAGATCGCGACTGCTGCTTCAGCAGCTTCCGCAACTTCCGCAGCCGCACCCTGAAAAATCCGCTCCTGGATCTCCCACACCTCCCGTCGAATCTGTCCCATAACCCGAGCGGATCCAGACAAACGCTTCAGGTGCCGGTGGCTCTCAAGAATGCTGATTGCCAAAAGATCTGCCTTCTGTATCTTCGCTTTCGCAAGCTCTGCGTGCGGCAAGCGGGTCTCTGCCGGTGGCAAGGTGGGCTCGCGCTTCTGCGGCTTTCTCGCGAGCCCTCGCTAGCGGCACCGCCGCCAAGCCACCTAATCCCATCTCGCGCAGCTTGTGAGTGCGGCGATCGCGATAAAGGAAGACCCAGCGCTTAGCCGCATTTCTATCGATGACGAGATACAACCCGCCACCATCCGCGTGTCGCCCCTTAGCGCGGATCGTCTGGACCGACCGGGCATTGAGCCTGTTGATCTGTCGCGGCATGCGTCTTTGCCTCCCAACTTTCACCCCAACGGCAATGGGTGATTTGCGCGGACAGGCAAGAACGGAGGCGAACACTTCAACAGCAAAAGCTGACAGAGTCTCAGCGAGTTGGCGAACGGGCACGAACGGCGGCGAACGGATGGCTGGCGGATGGGGTGGGATTCGAACCCACGGTGGGCTTGCACCCACGCCGGTTTTCAAGACCGGTGCCTTAAACCACTCGGCCACCCATCCCGCTGAGCCCGCCGCAAACGTCCGGGAAGAAGCCCGGCACCGTATCCGCGCCGGCCATGACCCTCAAGCGGGGCCTCGATCGTGCCGCGCTTTTACCCAATCCTAAGCGTGCTTTGCCATCGTTAAGCCGGCATGGCGCCAAGCTACGCCTCTAAGCTGCGGCGCTACGGCTGAAGCGAACGGTGGCGATTGAGGCATGCAAGTGCGTATGGCGGCCCTGATGTCTGCGAAGGTGCGCAGAGCTGGCCGCCGCTTGCGGCTCCGGCGGCGCCCCAGCATCCGCATTAGACCTACAACCTGGCTCCTGCTCGCAGCGCTCGGCGGCTGCTCGGACATCGACGCACCCGATCCAAAATACGGCGTTTCGGCGAGCCCGCGGGTCGGCACGAGCCGCGAGGTGGTGAAGGGCGGTGGGGATTACAAGGTCGGGCGCCCGTACAAGGTCGCGGGCCGCTGGTACGTGCCGCGCGCGGTCGCTGACTACGATCGCACCGGGGTCGCCTCCTGGTACGGCTCCGCCTTCCACGGCCGGCGCACCGCCAATGGTGAGGTCTTCGACATGGGCGCCCTGACCGCCGGGCACCCGACGCTGCCGATGCCGTCCTATGCCTACGTGACGAACCTGCAGAACGGCCGCACCATCATGGTGCGCATCAATGACCGTGGCCCTTACGTCAACGACCGCATCATCGATCTGTCGTGGCGCTCGGCGAAGGAGCTTGGCTTCGCCGCCCGTGGGCTTGCGCGGGTGCGCGTGCGCTTCGCGGGAACCGCGCCGCTCAACGGCTCGGATGCGACCGAGCAGCAATATCTCGCCGCGCAATCCTGGCACGGCGGCACGAAATCAGGCCGTCGCTCAGAATGGAGGCGCGGATCTACCGCTCGATGCGATGGCCGCGCTCGAATCGGACCCGAACTGGTCGGTGGCCGGTCACCGGCAGCGCGCCAACAATCAAGGCCGCACGCCAGTGACGCGCGAAACCCTTGGCGGGCCTCAGTCCTCGATCATCGACGTGGGGCCGTTCGCCACGCTTGCGGAAGCCGAGCGCATGCGCCACGTGTTGAAGGATGCCGCCTTGGCCGTCATCGACAACACGGGGACCGACGAGCTTCCAGCCTACCGCGTGCGTGCCATTCCCTTGAGCGGACCGACAACTGAAGTCGCGGGCGAGCAAATCGGCAGGCTCGGCGGCGACGCCGGTGAGCTGGCGCCGCGGTAGCCGTCAGAGCCGCGTCTGCTATGTCGTTGACAGTCGGCACGCGGTGATTTGATAGTCGACGCGCATCCGATTTCCTTAAGAGGTGCAAGGGGAGCCATGGCGAGTTTGGGACATGGGCGCGGGCGCCGGGCTTTCCTCGGCGCCACCGCGATTTTCGCTGCTGCGATGGCCTTTGCGGTATCGGTGTTTGCGGCTCCGACCGGCACCTCGATCTTTGCCACGCGCGCGCGCTCGGCTGTCCTGATTGACGGCGACACCGGCGCGATCCTTTTTCAGCACAACGCCGATGAGCTGATGCCGCCGGCGAGCCTCACCAAGCTCTTGACGCTCGATATCGCGTTCCAGGCGATCAAGGACGGGCGGCTCAAGCTCGACGACGATTGCGTCATGAGCGTGCACGCGTGGAAGACCGGCGGCGCGCCCTCACGCACGTCTTCGATGTTCGTGCCGGTGAACAAGCCCGCCAAGATCGAAGAGCTCATTCGCGGGATGATCATCCAGTCGGCGAACGACGCGGCGATCGCGATCGCCGAGTGCATGGCGGGCACGGAGGAGAACTTCGCCAAGCGCATGAACGTGGAAGCCAAGAAAATCGGGCTGACGCGGTCGGTGTTCAAGAACCCGACCGGCCTGTTCGACCCCGATCACGTGATGAGTGCGCGCGAGATCGGCAAGCTCGCCTACTACATCATCAAGACGCACCCCGAGTTCTACAAATACTTCTCGGAGAAAGAGTTCGCCTACAGCAAGTTCAAATTCCGCAACCGCAACCCGCTGCTGTTCACCGATATCGGCGCCGACGGCCTCAAGACCGGCCAGCTCAAGGAATCGGGCTTCCATCTTGTCGGCTCGGCCGTGCAGGGCGACAAGCGCCTGATCGCAGTCGTGATGGGACTGCCGAGCCCGGAGCAGGGCGGAGCGGAGGCGCAGCGTCTGCTCGACTGGGGCTTCAAGGCCTTCGCGCCGTTCAAGGTGTTCGACGACGGCGAGATCGTGGCGCGCGCCCGCGTCTGGGGCGGACAAAGCTTCTCCGTGCCGGTGATGGGGAAGGGGCCCATCATGGTGATCCTGCCGCGCGTGCCGGTGAACCCGAAGCTCAAGGCGGAGCTCACCTACTCCGGCCCGCTGAAAGCGCCGATCAAGAAAGGGGATCGCGTCGCGACCTTGCGCGTGACGAGCCCGACCGGGTCGGTCAATGAGGTGCCGCTGTACGCGGCCGAGGACGTGGAGTCGGGCGGCATCATGCGCCGCGGCCTCGACTCGCTCGCCCATCTGGCGTTCGGCTGGGTGCTCTAGCTCGGCTGTTGCCGGCGTGATAGGCACGGGCCGTCGGGATACCTCAACCGGGCGGCGACATGGCGGTCGGCAAGTTCATCACGTTTGAAGGCGGTGAAGGCTCGGGGAAGTCGACCCAGGCGAGCCGTCTGGCCGAGCGGCTTTCGGAGCTCGGCATCGAGGCGGTGCTGACGCGGGAGCCCGGCGGCTCCGCCTTCGCGGAGGCCCTGCGCACGGTCATCCTCGACCCCGAAATGCCGCCGCATTCCGCGCTCTCGGAGGCGCTCCTGTTCTACGCCGCGCGCGCCGATCACCTCGACAAGACGATCCGGCCCGCGCTCAACTCCGGCCGATGGGTGATCTCCGACCGCTTCTCCGAATTCGACGCGGGTTTATCAGAGTGCGGCGGGCGGCTTGCCGGAAGAGGTGTTCAGCGCGCTGGAGGAGATGGTGGTGGCGCCAACCAGCCCCGATCTCACCTTCATCCTCGATCTCCCAGCCGAGCTGGGGCTTGGGCGTGCGCACGACCGCCGCCGCGGCGCCCGTGCCGACCGGGACGAGCCCGATGCCTACGAGAAGCGGGATCTGGCGTTTCACTGGAAGCTGCGCGCGGCCTTTGCCGAGATCGCCAAGTCGGATCCCGAGCGCTGCGTGCTGATCGACGCCGGCGCGGAGTCGTCCGTAGTGTCGGACGCCATCTGGGGCGCCGTCGAGGCACGCCTCCTTTCGGAGCAGGATTGATGGCGCGCGCGGCCGCCACCGCAGAGCTCGACGAGCTGCCCGAGGCGGACCGGGTCGAAGGCTTTCCGCATCCTCGGCAGACGAGGAACTTGTTCGGACACGAGGGGGCCGAGCGGGCGCTGGCGGAGTCGCTGAACGACGGGCGCATGCACCACGCGTGGCTTCTTTCCGGCCGGCAGGGGATCGGCAAGGCGACGCTCGCCTACCGGTTCGCGCGCGCGGCGCTAGCCGCCCCGGCCGAGCGAGCCGCAAGCGCAACGAGCCTTAAGGTCGGCGAGGATACGAGCGCCAGTCGCCAGGTGCGTGCGCTGTCGCATCCGGGGCTGCTCGTGCTGCGGCGCCCCTACGACGAGAAGGGCAAGCGCTTCGCCGCCAGCATCCCCATCGACGAGGTGCGGCGGCTGCGCTCGTTCCTGTCGCATCGTGCGGGCGAGGAGGCGTGGCGCGTCGTCATCGTGGATGAGGCAAACGAGCTCAACGTCAACTCGGCGAACGCGCTGCTCAAGATGCTCGAGGAGCCGCCCGCGCGCGCGGTATTTCTGCTCATCTCATCGGCTCCGGGGCAGCTGCTGCCGACGATCCGCTCGCGTTGCCGCATGCTGTCCCTGCAGCCGCTGTCGAACGCAGATCTGCACGCTGCGGCGACGCAAGCCTTCGAGGCCTCTGGCAATGCGGCCCCTGATGCGGCGGCATGGCCGGCGCTGGAGCGCCTGGCCGAGGGGAGCGTCGGGCGGGTGCTCGGCCTGCAGGGCGTCGGCGGGCTCGAGCTCAACCAGCGCGTCGTTGAGCTGGTGACCGCCCTCCCTCGCATCGACTGGCGCGCTGTGCATGCACTGTCGGACGAGCTGCAGCCGATGGCGGCGCAAGCCCGCTTTGAGCTGTTTTACGAGCTTCTCCTGGAATATCTCGGCCGGCTGATCCGCGCCCAGGCTGGCGGGCAAGGGGCCCCCCAAGACCGGGATACCGCCGCGCGCCTCATTGGCGAGGGGCGGCTTGCCTCGTTCGCCGCCGTGTGGGAAAGAATTGGCCGCGAAAAGACCGATGCGCTGGCGCTCAAGCTCGACCGCAAGGCGCTCATTATTGAAACCTTCGCCGGCTTGGCCGCCGCCGCCCAGGACCGTAAACCCGCCTAGCAGATGCACGTCATGCGCAGGTTGAGACCAAAGGCACACCGCTCCGCCCGAATGTGAGGCGAGGAGCGGCGGCGCATGCCGCAGTCGAACTCTGTCTTTCAGCCATCTGTCAGCACGAGGACCTGAAGTCCCATGAGCGGGCGCGCGAAGTTCTACATCACGACCGCGATCTCCTACCCCAACGGCGAGCCGCACATCGGCCACGCCTACGAAGCCATTGCGACCGACGCGATCGCGCGCTTCGAGCGGCTGGACGGCAAGCAGGTGTTCTTCCTCACCGGCACCGACGAGCACGGCCTCAAGATGAAGCAGACGGCCGCCAAGGAGGGCCTCACCCCGCGCGAGCTCGCCGATCGCAACACCAAGCGCTTTCGCGAGATGGCGGGCCTGCTCGGCCTCTCCAACGACGACTTCATCCGCACGACGGAGCTGCGCCACCACGCGGCCTCGATCGAGATCTGGCGGCGCATGGAGAAGGCCGGCGACATCTTCCTGAAGAACTACGGCGGCTGGTACTCGGTGCGTGACGAGGCATACTACAACGAGAGCGAGACGACCGTCGGCGACGACAAGATCCGCCGCGGTCCGCAGGGCAGCCCCGTGGAATGGACGGAAGAGGAGACGTATTTCTTCCGGCTCTCGGATTACGAGGACAAGCTGCTCAAGCACTACGAGCAGAACCCCGATTTCATCCTGCCGCCCGAGCGTCGTAACGAGGTCGTGAGCTTCGTCAGGGGCGGCCTGGAAGACCTCTCCATCTCGCGCACGACGCTGGACTGGGGCATCCCGGTGCCGGCGCCGAAGCGCGAGGACGGGGAGAATTCGCCGGCGCACGTCATGTATGTGTGGGTCGATGCGCTGACAAACTACCTGACCGGCGTCGGCTTCCCGGACGAGGCGAGCCCGCTGTGGCCTTACTGGCCGGCCGATGTGCACGTCATCGGCAAGGACATCCTGCGCTTCCACGCCGTCTACTGGCCGGCGTTCCTGATGTCGGCGGGGCTGCCGCTGCCGAAGCGCGTATTCAGCCACGGCTTCGTGCTGAGCAAGGGCGAGAAGATGTCGAAGTCGGTCGGCAACGTCGTCGATCCGTTCGCCCTCGTGCACGCCTACGGGCTCGACCCCGTGCGCTACTTCTTCCTGCGCGAGGTGAACTTCGGCCAGGACGGCAACTACAGCCCCGAGGCGATCGCCAACCGCATCAACGCCGATCTCGCCAACGACCTCGGCAACCTTGCCCAACGGTCGCTGTCGATGATCGCCAAAAACTGCAGCGGCACGGTCCCCGAGCCGGGCGAGCTCACCGAC
The DNA here is from genome assembly GCA_963726555.1 of uncultured Alphaproteobacteria bacterium. Lineage (GTDB taxonomy): Bacteria > Pseudomonadota > Alphaproteobacteria > Rhizobiales > Hyphomicrobiaceae > Hyphomicrobium_A. Next base: position 306,146 of record CAVSCT010000007.1, read on the forward strand.
GCAGACAACACGATCCTCGCTGCCGCCGATGCGCTGCACGCCAAAGCGCGCGAGGCGATGGATCGCCAGGCGCTGACGAAATATCTCGACGCGGTATGGGGCGTGGTGGCGGACGCCAACCGCTATTTCGCACGCGAAGAGCCGTGGGCGAAGAAGAAGACCGATTTCAAGCGTATGGAGACCATTCTCTATGTGACGGCCGAGGTCGTGCGTCAGGTCGCAGTGCTCTCCGCGCCGGTAATGCCGCGGTCGGCCGCCAAGCTGCTCGATCTGCTCGCCCAGCCGGAGGACGCGCGCGCGTTCACGGCGCTGGGCGAGGCGGGACGGCTCGTCCCCGGCACCGTGCTGCCCGAGCCGACGGGCGTGTTCCCGCGCTACGTTGAACCCGGCGCGGAAGATGGCGGCAAGCCCGACGCTCAGGCTAAGCCAAAGCCGCCAAAGAAGACGCAATGATGCTGGTCGATCACCACTGTCACCTCGACTTCCCGCAGCTCGCGAACAATCGCGAGGCGCTGCTTAAGCGCGCGCGGGACGCCGGCGTCGGCGTGATCGTGACCATCTCGACGCGCATCCGCCGGCTGCCCGAGTTGATCGCCATCGCCGAGGCCAACCCCAACGTCTACTGCTCGGTCGGCACCCATCCTCACAATGCGCACGAGGAGCTCGACATTTCCGTCGAGGAGATCGTACGCCTTTCAGCCCATCCCAAGGTGGTGGCGATCGGCGAGGCGGGGCTCGACTACTTCTACGAGCATTCGACGCCCGAGGCGCAGGCGGAGGGCTTCCGCCGTCATATCGCGGCGGCGCGGCTGACCGGCCTGCCGCTCGAGATCCACACGCGTGACGCCGACGACGACACGGCGCGCATCCTGGAGGAGGAGCACGCCAACGGGCCGTTTCCCGCGATCCTGCACTGCTACACGGGCGGGGCGGATCTCGCACAGCGCGCGTTGGCGCTGGGACTTCTACGTGTCGTTCACCGGGGTCGTCACGTTCAAAAAGTCGGAAGCTCTGCGCGCGATCGCGAAGTCGGTGCCGCTCGACCGCCTGCTCGTGGAGACGGATGCGCCGTTCCTCGCGCCAGAGCCCTACCGCGGCAAGATCAACGAGCCGTCGTACGTGGTCCACACCGCGCGCACGCTGGCGGAGGTGAAGGGCGTGACGCCGGACGAGCTTGCCGGCGCGACGACTGCAAACTTCTTCCGGCTGTTTGGCAAGGTGCGCCGCCCGGCCGCCAAGGATACCGCCGCCGCATGAGCCTTCGTGCCACGATCCTCGGCTGCGGCTCATCGGGCGGCGTGCCGCGGCTGGGCGCGATGTGGGGCGCCTGCGACCCCAAGAACCCAAAGAACCGCCGCCGGCGCTGCGGGCTGCTCGTCGAGCGCCTCGGACGCGGGCGCAACACCACCGTCCTCGTCGACACCTCGCCCGATCTGCGCGAGCAGCTCTTGGCCGTACGCGCCGAGGCGCTCGACGGCGTGCTCTACACGCACGACCACGCCGATCACACGCACGGCATCGACGATCTGCGCATGCTCGCCTACGCCATGAAGCGGCGCATCGACGTGTGGGCGGACGCCGCCACGCTTGCGAGCCTGGAAGGGCGTTTTGGCTATTGCTTCGCGATGCCGCCCGGCTCCGGCTATGCGCCTATCTTGAGCGCGCACACCCTGAACCCGCCGCATCCGGTCCGCATCGAGGGGCCGACGGGGATCATCGAGGCCGTTCCCATCCCGCAGGCGCACGGCGAGATCGCGACGCTGGGGTTTCGTTTCGGCGGCCTCGCCTATTCGCCCGACATCAGCGACGTGCCCGAAGCAAGCGAGGCGCTCCTGCAGGGTCTCGACATCTGGATCGTCGACGCGTTGCGCTACACCCCGCATCCGAGCCACTTCCACCTCAAGCGCTCGCTCGAATGGATCGACCGGCTAAAGCCCAAGCGCGCCATCCTCACGCACATGACGACCGACCTCGATTACGACGCGCTTGTGCGCGAGCTGCCCGCTGGCGTCGAGCCTGCTTCCGACGGCATGGTCATCGAATTCGACTGATGCGGCCGGTCCGTCGCGGCTCACTCGTCGCTGTTCGCCGGCAGCGACAGCTTCGGCTTCTGCCATTCACGGAAGCTCACGACGCAGCCATTGAAGGTGCACTGGGGCGACACGAGATCGAGGAACAGCGGCACCACGTCCTCGGGCGCCGGCAGCGTCATCGGGTCCTCGCCCGGAAACGCCTTGGCGCGCAACTGCGTGCGCACCGGGCCCGGGTTTACGAGGTTGACACGCAGCGGCGTGGTCGCGACCTCGCTGGCGTACGTCTTCACGAGCGCTTCAAGGCCCGCCTTGGAGGCAGCATATGGTCCCCAGTAGGCGGTCTTGGCCGAGGCGGCGCTTGAGGCAACGAACAAGGCGCGCCCCCCGTCGGAGCGCTTCAGCAGCGGATCGAGTGTGCGGATCAGGCGCCAGTTCGCCGATAGGTTGGTGTCGATCACCGCGTTCCACGCGTCCTCGGTCACGTGATGCAGCGGCGACAGCGGGCCCAAGATGCCGGCGGTGCTGATAAGGATGTCGAGCCGGCCCCAGCGCTGGTAGAGCGTCGGCCCGAGTTGATCGATCTTGTCGCCCTTGCGGATGTCGAGGTCTAAGAGCGTCGCCTTGCCGCCGAAGGCGCGGATCTCGTCGTCGAGTTCCTCCAGGCCGCCGATGGTGCGCGCGGCGACCACGACGTGGGCCCCCTGGCGGGCGAGCTCGAGGGCCACGGCGCGGCCCATGCCACGGGAAGCGCCGGTCACCAGCGCCAGGCGATCTTTGAACGGTTTCTTATCTTGCATGCCTGGTTCGGGAGCTGGGCTCAGCCGTCTCACCGAGAGCTAGCCGCCGCCCGCTCGCGACGCAAGTGCGAGCGCTGCAACTGGTTTCCAGGAGCTGCCGAACTTGGACCAAAGTAGAGGTGGCTAACCAACCTCTGCCAGCAGCGAAAGCTGCCGCGGCATCGTTTGGCCGCTCTGATCGACGAGGGCGGTCGGATACTCGCCCGTAAAGCAATGGTCGGTGAACTGCGGGCTGCGCGCGTCGCGGTGGTCGTGGCCGACCGCGCGGTAGATGCCCTCGACGGACAGGAACGCGAGGCTGTCGGCCCCGAGGAACTCGCGCATGCCTTCGAGGTCCTTGTTGGCCGCGAGCAGGTCGATCTTATCGGGCGTGTCGATGCCGTAGTAGTCGGGGTGCGTGATCGGGGGCGAGGCGATGCGCATATGCACCTCGCGGGCGCCCGCCTCGTACATAAGCTGCACGATCTTCTTCGACGTGGTTCCGCGCACGACGCTGTCGTCGACGAGCACGATGCGGTTGCCGCGGATGACGCTGGCGTTGGCCGAGTGCTTTAGTTTGACGCCGAGCGCGCGGATGCGCTGCTCCGGCTCGATGAAGGTGCGACCGACGTAGTGGTTGCGGATGATACCGAGCTCGAAGGGGACGTTCGCTTCCTGCGCAAAGCCGATGGCCGCGGGGACGCCCGAGTCCGGGATCGGCACGATCACGTCGGCGCCAATAGCCGGCGCCTCACGCGCGAGCTGCACGCCCATCTGCTTGCGGATGTCGTAGACGGTGCGGCCGCCGATGACGGAATCTGGCCGCGCGAAATAGATGTACTCGAAGATGCAGGGCCGTGCCGGCCGCATGGGGAAGGGGCGATGGCTTTCAAGGCCGGCCTCGGTGATGACCACGACCTCGCCGTTCTCCACCTCGCGCAAAAACTCAGCGCCGACCATGTCGAGCGCGCACGTCTCGGAGGCGAGCACATACGATGAGCCGAGCCGGCCGATGACCAGTGGACGGATGCCGACGGGATCGCGCGCGCCGATCAGCATCTCGTTGGTCAGGCACACGAGCGCGTAGGCGCCTTCGATCTGGCGCAGCGCCTCGACGAAACGCTCGACGATGCGGCGCTTCTGCGAGCGCGACAGGAGGTGAAGGATGACCTCGGTGTCGGAGGTCGACTGACAGATTGCGCCGGAGGAGATGAGCTCCTGGCGCACGGTGAGGGCGTTCGTGAGGTTGCCGTTATGCGCCACGGCGAAGCCGCCGGTGTCGATGTCGGCGAATAGGGGTTGAACGTTGCGCAAGACGGGGTCGCCACAGGTCGAGTAGCGGTTGTGCCCGATGGCGGAGTGGCCCTGCAGGCGCTGGATGACGCTTGCCCGGCTGAAATTGTCGCCGACGAGGCCCATGCGGCGCTCGGAGTGGAATTGCTTGCCGTCGTAGGCGACGATGCCGCAAGCCTCTTGTCCGCGGTGCTGGAGGGCGTGCAAGCCAAGCGCAGTGATGGCGCCCGCTTCGGGGTGCCCAAAAACACCGAAGACCCCGCATTCCTCGCGGAGTCTGTCGTCGTCGTGGCGCGATGGTGCCGGAGTCGTCGCTTGAACGTCAGCTTCGAGCCGAAAAGTCATGGTCACCTCCCGCTGGTGGCCTGCCGCTGCCCGACGAAGATACGTATCGTTAACGCTCACAGGTGCACGCCGGTCTGATCTGCAGCGGCCCTGTCACGTGACACAAATATGATGTTTTCCCGGCGCTTCAAGCGCTAATTCGTCGCCACTGGCCTTTTTCAGGGGGCCTGTTGTTCCTCCTGCGGGGGGCCTTGCGGCTGTTCGCCCGGCGGCGCCGTCAACGACGACGGCAGGTGCAATTCGAGCACCGAGCGCAAAGTATCCCCGGTTGCCTTGATGTAAGGCATCGACTGGGCCTTGCGGACCCACTCGAAGTGCTGGTTGGGGTCGGGGAAGAAGGCCTCGTAGAACATGTAGGGCACGACGATCAGGATGAAGCCGCGCAGCACGCCGAAGATGAACCCGACCACGCGGTCGATCATGCCGATGCGGCTGTCGAGGATCGAATCGGAGATGCGCGCCGTGATGAGGTGCACCACGATGAGGACGATCAGGAAGATGACGGCGCCGACGACGATCTGGGCGACGGGCGCCTTGGTGCCCATCTGGGCGGCCATCTCCTCGGCGAACGGCTTGTGGTAGATCACGAAATAGAGGACGGCCGCCGCGGCGATGACCCATGAGATGATGGACAGCATCTCGCGCGCGAAGCCGCGGTACATCGCCAAGAGCCCGGAGATGAAGCAGACGGCAAGCAGCGCGGCGTCGAGATAGGTGATCGGTCCCAGCATGATCGCCCCGGATTCTTGCGGCTCAACAGAGGGTTCAATTGACGCTTGTCAGTCGCATGCCGGGCCCCCGTCCGCAAGCTCCCTCAAATGGGAGATGCGCCCGAGCTTCAGCTTTGCTGCGGCGCCGTCGAGCTCGCCGCGCGCCGGTACGACGGCCTGACGAAACCCCAGCTTTTGCGCCTCTTTAAGGCGCGGTCCCATGAGCGGCGTGGCGTTCACGGCGCCCGACAGCGAGACCTCGCCGAAGTGCACCCGGTGTCGCGGAATCGCAACACCGGAGAGGGATGACAGCAGCGCGGCGGCGGCTGCGAGATCGGCGGCCGGCTCGCTAATCTTCAGGCCGCCGGCCACATTGAGGTAAACGTCGTGGCCCGAGAAGGCGACGCCGGCGCGCGCCTCCAGCACCGCGAGCAGCATCGCCAGCCGATTGGAGTCCCAGCCGACGACGGCGCGGCGCGGCGTGCCCAGGCCCGAGGGCGCGACGAGGGCCTGGATCTCGACGAGCAGGGGCCGCGTCCCCTCCATGCCGGCGAACACCGCGGCACCGGGGCTCGATGCCTCGCGGTCCCCGAGGAACAGCTCCGACGGGTTGGAGATCTGGCGCAGGCCTTCCGACGCCATCTCGAACACACCGATCTCGTCGGTCGCACCGAAACGGTTCTTGACCGCACGCAGGATGCGATAGGAGTGCCCGCGGTCGCCTTCGAAGTACAACACGGTGTCGACCATGTGCTCGATGACCTTCGGGCCGGCGATCTGTCCATCCTTGGTTACATGACCGACGAGCAGCAGCGCGCTGCCCGCGCGCTTGGCGTGGCGGATGAGGGCCTGGGCGGCAGCACGGACCTGACTGACGGTGCCGGGCGCCGCCTCGATGGCCTCGGCCCACAGCGTCTGGATGGAGTCGATGACGACGAGATCGGCGGGCTTGCCGTGCTCGAGCGTCGCCAGGATGCTGGCGAGGCTCGTCTCGCACGCGAGCTCCACAGGCGCGTCGGCGAGGCCGAGGCGCTCGGCGCGCAGGCGTACCTGGGCGCCGGCCTCCTCGCCGGAGAAATAGATCGCGCGGCGGCCGCTGCGAGAAAGCGCGGCTGCAAGCTGGAGGAGCAGCGTCGACTTGCCGATGCCGGGTTCGCCGCCGATCAGCAGCGCGGAGCCCGGCACGATGCCGCCGCCGGTTACGCGATCGAGCTCCGCAAGGCCGGTGGAGAAGCGCGGGGCTTCACTGGTGCGGCCCTTGAGGCTTTCCAGCGCGATGATGCGGCCGCTGCCGCCCTTGCGCGCGAGGCCCGAACCCGGCGGCGCGATGACGTCCGCCTCCTCGATCAGCGTGTTCCACTCGTCGCACGATGGGCACTTGCCGGCCCAGCGCGGCGCGACGGCTCCGCAGTTCTGGCAGACGAAGGTCGACTTGCTGGGCTTGGCCATGCGCGATCAGTTGCTCTCGTCGAGATAAACGCGGTGGAAGCGGGAGCCGAGCCGCGTCAGCACCTCATACCCGATGGTCTTCGCCCCGGCGCCCACGCTCTCGATGGGGAGCTCCGGCGCGATGAGGTCCGCCCAGTCGCCGCGTGCGGGCGCAGGGTCGCCGAGATCCGTCACGTCGACGGTGATGAGGTCCATGGATACCCGGCCCACGATCGGCGCGAGCTTGCCGCGGATCGATATGGCTCCTCCCGGCGTGTCGTTGGTCGCGCTCGCGTGGCGGAAGATGCCGTCGGCGTAGCCGGCCGCGATGGTGGCGATGCGGCGCGGCGTGATGGCGCGGTAGCTCGCCGAATAGCCGACGCGGCCGCCGGGCCCGACCTCCTGGACCTGCAGGATGCGCGCGCTCACGCGCACGACGGGGCGCACCGGCATGACGCGCTGGGGTGCGGCCTGGCCGCCGTAAAGCGCGTAGCCGGGCCGCACGAGATCGAAGTGGAACGCGGGCCCGAGCATCAGGCCGTCAGAGGCGGCGAGGCTGGAACGCCCTGCCGGTATGCGCGCACGCAACCGCGCGAAGGTGTCGAGCTGCTCATGGTTCATCGGGTGGCCAGGGTCGTCGGCACAGGCGAGATGGCTCATGATCAGTGCCAGATTGAGATGCCGAAGCAGAACGGCGTCGCTCGCGAGGCGCCCAAGCTCGGCGTCGCACATTCCGAGACGGTTGAGGCCGGTGTCAACGTGCAAGGCAGCGGGCGGGGCGCTCCCCGTGCCGCCGCCGAGGGAGGCCCATGCGCGTGCCTCGTCCAGGCACGAGAGCACGGGGATCGCGCACAGGCCGGCCACGTCCTTCTCCGTGCGCGGCAGCAGGCCGTCGAGCATGTAGATGGCGGCGCCTGGTGCCAGGGCGCGGGCGCCGCGCGCTTCCTCCAGCGTGGCGACGAAAAACGTGCGGCAGCCGGAGTCGAGCAGTGCGGGGATAACGCGCGCGGCGCCCAGACCGTAGGCGTCGGCCTTGACCACGGCCGCGCATTCTGCCGGCGCGACGAGGCGCGCAAGCGCTCGCCAGTTCAGGCGCACCTGCGCCAGATCGATGGTGATGACGCCCGTTGCACCGGCGGGGATATCCGCGCTCATGCCCGAGGCAACGTTCTGCGAGGGCGCATCGCCGAGGCGCTGCGCCGGCTCGCCTGTGTAGGTCGATTGCGGCGGGCGTACCCGGAAGTCGTGCACGGGACTTCTCCCCGAGGAGCCGAAGAGGCCTCATCATCTAGCGGAGAATCGCGGTGCAAACGAGGCCGCTAGCGATGGTAATCGGGGACCTGGTGGTGGCGCTCCAGGTTGGAAAACCGCGTGAACTGGCCTTCGAACGCCAGAGGCACGGTGCCCGTGGGGCCGTGACGCTGCTTGCCGATGATGACCTCGGCCCGGCCGTGCACGCGGCTCATCTCGGTCATCCATTCCCCGAACTTGGCATCCGTCTCATCTGGCTTGCGGCGTTCCACGTAGTATTCCTCGCGGAACACGAACATCACGACGTCGGCGTCCTGCTCGATGGAGCCCGACTCGCGCAAGTCCGAGAGCTGCGGCCGCTTGTCGTCGCGCTGCTCCACCTGGCGTGAGAGTTGGGAGAGCGCAAGTACGGGAACGTTGAGCTCCTTGGCGAGCGCTTTCAGCCCCGTGGTGATCTCCGAAACCTCCTGCACGCGGCCCTCGCTCGTACGTTTGTTGCCGGTCAGCAGCTGCAGGTAGTCGACGACGAGCAGTCCCAACCCCTTTTGCCGCTTGAGCTTGCGCGCGCGCGCTGCGAGCTGGGCGACCGAGATGCCGCCCGTCTGGTCGATGTAGAGAGGGATGTGGCTCATCTCCTGGGAGGCAAGCACGAGGTTGGAGAATTCGTCCTGGCCGATCATGCCGCGCCGGATCTTCTCCGACGAGATCTGCGCCTGCTCGGACAGGATGCGGGTGGCGAGCTGCTCGGCCGACATCTCGAGCGAGAAGAAACCGACGACGGCGCCGTCGACGGTCTTGTCCGTGCCGTCGGGCTGGCGCTCGACCTTGTGGTGCTTGGCGATGTGGTAGGCGATGTTGGTCGCGAGCGCGGTCTTGCCCATGCTGGGGCGGCCGGCGAGAATGACGAGATCGGAGGGCTGCAGACCGCCGAGCTTGCCGTCGAGATCGGTCAAGCCGGTCGCGAGGCCCGAGAGGTGGCCCGTGCGCTGGTAGGCGGCATTCGCCATGTCGATGGCGTTCGTCAGCGCGGTGTTGAAGGTCAGGAAGCCCTGCCCGTATTTGCGCTGCTCGGCGAGGTCGTAGAGCCGCGTCTCGGCTTCCTGGATCTGCACCTGCGGCGTAAACTCGACCGCGCTGTCGTAGGCGCCCGTCACCATGTCCTCGCCGATGATGATGAGGGCGCGGCGCGTGGCGAGATCGAAAATGGTGCGGCCGTAGTCGGCAGCGTTGATGATGGTGACGGCTTTGGCCGCGAGCGTGCCGAGATACTGCGGCACCGTCAGGTTGGGCGAGATCGGCTCCGCACGCTCAAAGAACGTCCGCAACGTGATCGGGGTCGCATTCTTACCGGCGTGCATCAGCTTCGCCGTTGTCTCGAAGATCTGCTGATGCAACGGATCGAAGAAGTGATGCGCCTCCAGGAACGAGGAGACCTTATCCATCGCCTCGTTGTTGACGAGGATGGCGCCGAGCAGCGCCTGCTCGGCCTCCAGGTTGTGGGGGGCGTGCCGGAAGGGGAGGGCCTCGTCGGCGGGGGCCGACTTCAGCCGGTCGGAAACGACGGTCGCTTTTTGTGCCATGGGCGGAACCTATCCGATTCCGCAGGGGCCCCGTCGAGACGTCAAGGGGGTCCGTCCCCGCTATGCACACGGGGACGGGAATTCGCTTGGCCGGCGCGAATCGGACGCTAGTGCCGGAGTCTCGGGCCTTAGGCGCTTTCCCCTTCAACCGGCTTCTCGCCTTCGTCGGCGGGAGCCGCGCCTTCCTCGAATATCGCATCGGGGTTGAAGGTCTCGAGCTCGAGTTTTTCTTCCTTGACGACGGTGACGTCCTCGCCGCGCGACTGGCGCTCGGCCTCGTCCTGCGAGCGGGCCACGTTGAGCATCACCTTGACGACCACCTCGGGGTGCAGCGCGACGCTCGCATCGTGCAGGCCGAGCTCCTTGATCGGGCGCTCCATGATGACTTGGCGGCGCTCGATGGTGAAGCCGCCGGCGGTCACCACTTCGGCGATGTCTCGCGTCGAGACCGAGCCGTAGAGCTGGCCCGTGTCGCCGGCTGAACGGATGGCGACGAAGGTCTTGCCGGCGAGCTTCTCGGCGACGGCTTCGGCCTCCTTCTTCTGCTCGAGGTTGTTGGCTTCGAGCTGAGCGCGCTGGGAATCGAAGTGCTTGCGGTTCTCTTCGGTCGCCCGCAGCGCCTTCTTCTGCGGCAGGAGGAAGTTGCGCGCAAAGCCGTCCTTCACGTTGACGACGTCGCCCATCTGGCCGAGGCGGCCGATGCGCTGGAGTAGAATGACTTGCATGGGGGTACTCCTTCTATGTCTCGATTTCAGGTTTCAGGATTGCGGCGGGGCGCCGCCGGAAGGGTGAATCTTGCGAAGCGGCCAGACGGCGTCGGCGAGCCCGACAAGGGCGAGCGCGAGCGAGGCCAGCGTGTTCACGATAAAGAGCAATAGGTAGAGGCCCCACAGCGCGAAGGGGCGCCACGGCCGGCCGCGCGTAATGTAATGGACGACCGCGAGGCCCAGGAGCACGTAGGCGAGAAAGAGTGGCCCCGCGAACCCCGAGCCGATTAGGCCGGGCATCCCGGCGAGAAAACCTGCGCCAGTCGCCACGGCGAACAGCAGTGGCGTGCCGACGGGATAGGCGATGGCGGCGAGGTCCGGCCAGGGACGCTGCAGGCGCCCGGAGGCCAGCGTGATGCGCCCTGCAAGCCACATGTTGAACAACAGGCTTCCCATCGTCGAGATGCCGGAAGCGGCGGGCAACAGCGCGAGCGCGACGGAGGTCGCCTCGTCGATCTCTTGCGGCCCGAGCACGGGAGCATCCGGCATCTTCGGCAACTCATTGTTGACGAACTGCTCCAGCATCCCGCGCAGCGTGGCACGCAACTGATCGATGTCGCCGCCGAGGAGGAGGAGCGTCAGCACTGAGAACGCGCCGGCGAGCAGTGCCGCGGCGATGACGATACGCCCTGCCGGATACCACTCGTTGCCGGCGGCCGTCGTGCGGTTGAGCGAGGCGAGGTAGATGAGCACGACCGCGGGGACGGCCTGGCTTGCGGCAAACACGATTGCGGCGGGGGCGCTTCCTGCGGCCAAGACGACTGCGGTACCGGCGATACCGGCGATGACCGCGATCATGGGGCCGGCACCGAGCCCTGCGAGGAACAGAGCGAGCGGCGTCAGCAGGAAGAGCAGGAGGCGCGTGAACACAGGCCCCGTGGTCGCCGAGGCGAACACGACGGCCGAGACTAATCCGGCGCCAAGCCCGATGAGAAGCGAATAGGGCATTCGATCAGCTGTCCCGCGGTGTCGCGGTTAGAGACGGAACGATGTCCGCCCCAACCTTGTCGTAAAAGATGCCGGACGCCGCCGCCCGGCACCTCAATGCTCATCTCAGAACGTAGGGTAGAAGCCCCAGGAAACGCGAGCGCTTGATCGCCTTGGCGAGCTCGCGCTGCTTCTTGGCGGATACCGCCGTGATGCGGCTCGGCACGATCTTGCCGCGTTCCGACACGTAGCGGCCGAGGAGGCGTACGTCCTTGTAGTCGATCTTCGGCGCATGCTCGCCCGAGAACGGGCAAGTCTTGCGACGGCGATGAAACGGCCGGCGGCCGCCCGTTGATGCGATCTCGACCATGGCTCAGGTCTCCGAATTCGAATTGCGGTCGGTGCCGGGCGCGGGGCCCGCTGCCGGAGCATCCCTGTTTTCACGCGGAGGGCGCGGGGGACGATCGCCGCCGCCGCCGCCGTGGTCACGCGGAGGCCGCGGGCGGAACGTCGATCCTTCGCGGTCGCCGCCGCGGGGGCCGTCGCTGCGTGGGCCACGACGGTCGCCGTCGCGGTCGCCGCGGAAGCCGCCGCCGCTGCGGCCACCAGGGCCACCGCGTCCGCCGAAGCCGCCGCGATCGCCGCGGTCGCCGCGGTCGTCGCGGTCGCTCTTGCGCATCATGGCCGAGGGCTCGGCCTCATGCTGCTCGACCTTGATGGTGAGGAAGCGGAGGATCTCGGTGGAGATACCCATGCGCCGCTCCATCTCGGCGACGGCCGCGGGCGGGGCATCGATGTTGAGCAGCGAGAAGTGGGCCTTGCGGTTCTTCTTGATCTTGTAGGCGAGGGACTTCACGCCCCAGTACTCGGACTTGGTGATCTTGCCGCCACCCTGCTCGATAACGTCCGAGAATTCCTTGGTGAGTGTCTCGACCTGCGTATTCGAGACGTCCTGGCGCGCCAGGAAGACATGCTCATATAGAGCCATGCGCTTGGCCTTTCTTCCGTTTGCTGCCCCGGCGCAAAGCCCCTTATGGACCCTGAAGGCCCAACAGGTCACCCATGAGAGCGAAGACACCGGGAGCCGGGCTCGATTGCCCTACCGCCTTCAGGCAGCCCCCCGTTCAGCCTCCAGCCGGAGCGGGTAAGGGGCGCTTTATAGCCGAAATTCGTGGCCGGGCAAGGGGAGAAGCTCAAGGGGAGAAGCTATTGGCGCTCCACCGAGGACGCGTCGATCAGCACCGGCTCGACGTGCCACATGGTGTGGGCGCCAAAGAGCGTGCCCTTGACCTTGACGGGCTCGCCGATGGGCAGCTCCTGTTGGCTCGCTTCGCCGGCCATCTGGATGCGTTCGACGGGATTGTCGGTGCCGGTATTGCCGAAATCGTCGTCGCCGCCGTCTTTGGACGCGTCCACGCACACGCCCTTGTCGAGCACCAGATAGGTATAGGTAAAGTCGCCCTGCGCCTCGTGGTGCCCGGTGCCGGATTTGAGCACGCCCTCGATCTCGACCGGCTCGTTGAAGGTATAGTGAACGTCGGCGTCGCAAGCCTGCGCGGCGGCTGAACTCGCGACCAGCGCCGTTGCCCTCACGGCAAGGGCTAGGACGGCATGGGCGGCAGCGCGCATTGCGCGGGCTCCTGGTCGGGCGGTCAACTGCCTGAGAAATAGCACATACGGGCCCTCTGCGACACCAGTGGCGGCCGTTCCCCTGGTCCTTGACAGCCGGGGATTGTCCGGTGTTCTTGCCAGCAAATTCGGCAAGGTGCCCCGGTCCCGCATGGCCATTGCATTCATCTTTCCAGGACAAGGCAGCCAGGACGTCGGGATGGGGCGCGAGCTCGCCCAGACCTTTGCCTCCGCGCGCGAGGTCTTCGAGGAGGTCGATGCTGCGCTGTCCCAGAAACTCTCCGCGATCATGTGGGAGGGACCCAAGGAGACGCTGACGCTGACCGAGAACGCGCAGCCGGCGCTCATGGCCGTGTCCATGGCGGTGATGCGGGTGCTCGAGCGGGAGAAGGGCCTCTCGCTCAAGGACAAGGTCAAGTTCGTGGCCGGGCATTCGCTCGGCGAGTATTCGGCGCTTGCCGCCGCTGGGGCTTTCTCGCTCGCCGATGCGGCGCGGCTCCTGAAGCTGCGCGGGCAAGCCATGCAGGCCGCGGTTCCGGTCGGACAGGGCGCGATGACGGCGCTTCTCGGCGTCGGCATCGATGCCGCGCGCAAGGTCGCGGAAGCGGCAGCGCAGGGCGAGGTCTGCCAGGTGGCCAACGATAACGAGCCCACGCAGGTCGTGCTCTCCGGCCAGAAGTCGGCGATCGATCGCGTGCCCGCGGTTGGCAAGGAGTTCGGCGTCCGCCGCGCGGTGCCGCTGCCGGTGTCGGCTCCCTTCCACTGCACGCTGATGCAACCCGCCGCCGACGCGATGGCCAAGGCGCTGGCGGAGGTGACCGTGAACGTGCCGGCTGTGCCCGTCGTCACCAACGTGCTGGCGCGAGCGATCAGCGATCCTGCCGAGATCAGGAAGTGCCTCGTCGAGCAGGTGACCGGCACCGTGCGCTGGCGCGAGTGTGTTACGTACATGACGGCCAACGGCGTCACGCATTTCTACGAGATCGGCTCGGGCAAGGTCCTCGCGGGTCTGGCCAAGCGCATCGATCCGGCCGTCAACGCCGCGAGCATCGGCGTGCCGGCGGACATCGAGGCCGTGCTCGCTCAACTTAACAGCTAGAGGAACGCCATGTTCAACCTCTCGGGCAAAACGGCGCTGGTGACGGGTGCGACCGGCGGCATCGGCGGCGCCATCGCCCGCGCGCTGCATCAGGCCGGCGCGACGGTTGCCGTCTCCGGGCGCCAGGCCGAGAAGCTGGAGGCGCTTGCGAAAGAGCTCGGCGATCGCGCCCGCGTGCTGCCCTGCGATCTGGCCGACCGCGCGGCGGTGTCGAAGCTCATCGACGAGGCTATCGCCAAGCTCGGCCGTCTCGACATCCTCGTGAACAACGCAGGGCTGACGCGCGACAACCTCTTCATGGTGATGAAGGACGACCAGTGGGACGAGGTGATCGCAGTCAACCTCACCTCGACGTTCATGCTCTGCCGCGCGGCTGCGCGCGCGATGCTCCGCGCCAAGCCGAACTTCGGCCGCATCATCAACATCGCGTCGATCTCGGGAGTGTTCGGTAACCCGGGTCAGGGCAACTACTCGGCCTCCAAGGCCGGCATGATCGGCATGACGAAGTCGCTTGCGCGCGAGGTGGGCGCACGCGCCATCACCGCAAACTGCATCGCGCCGGGCTTCATCGTCACGCCCATGACCCAGGCCCTCAATCAGAAGCAGACGGAGGAGATCGCCAAGATGATCCCCGCCCAGCGCTTCGGGACGCCCGAGGAGATCGCCGCGGGCGTCGTTTACCTTGCGAGCAACGAGGCGGCCTACATCACAGGCCAGACGCTGCACATAAACGGCGGCATGGCGATGGTTTAAGGCACATGGTAGTAAACCACGCGCAAGCCGCCCCCGGGCCCTTCCTGAGTGGCATTTTCTGGCGCATTCTAGCGCGCAAGGAAGGTCCTTGCGGGTGCTGGCCAAGGCCAGTTAAGTGTGTTAACGAGCCGGAGGTTTACCGGCCCCTGGCGCTTGGCTTGGGCCTCAAGTTTGGCCGCTGCACAGGGTGCGAAAAGTTGGATAGCCGCGTCGTGTCAGTGCCCGCCGGTCGCAAGTGTTCAGTGTGGATGATCAAGAGCGACCGGACCCAGGGCGAACCCAAAAGTATCGAACTGAGATTTGCCAAGAGCAACCGACGCGAGGGAAGACGATGAGCGATGTCGCGGAGCGCGTGAAAAAGATTGTCGTGGAGCACTTGGGCGTGGAGGCCGACAAGGTCACCGAGAACGCCAGCTTCATCGACGACCTGGGCGCCGACAGTTTGGACACGGTCGAGCTCGTGATGGCCTTCGAGGAAGAGTTCGGCTGCGAGATTCCCGATGATGCCGCCGAGCACATTCTCACCGTCGGCGACGCGGTGAAGTTTCTCGAGAAGAATGCCAGCGCCGCCTGACGGCGTCTTTCCCCCATTGCCAGCCGAGGGAGTAGCGGGCGCCGGCAGGGGGCGGAGCCCGGGCTTGCCTCTGGTAATCCAAGCGCAGGGTGAACCGACCGGACAAAGCTCAAGATCCGAAGGACCAGAATGCGTCGCGTCGTCGTCACAGGACTTGGGATGGTCTCGCCCGTGGGCTGCGGAGCGGAAGCGTCGTGGCAGGCGCTGATCGCCGGCGCCAACGGGGCGCGCCGCATCACCGAATTCGAGGTCGATGATCTTTCCTGCCAGATCGGCTGCTTCGTCCCCCGCGGGGACACCGCCGAGGCCAAGTTCAATCCCGACGATTGGATGGAGCCCAAGGAGCAGCGCAAGGTCGACGACTTCATCATCTACGCGATGGCAGCGGCCACGCAGGCCCTCACCGATTCCGGCTACGACGCCGACACGCCGGAGAAGCAGGAGCGCACCGGCGTCCTCATCGGCTCGGGTATCGGCGGTCTGTCGGGTATCGCCGACACCTCGCTCCTGTTGCGCGACAAAGGTCCGCGCCGCGTCAGCCCCTTCTTCATTCCGGGCCGGCTCATAAATCTCGCGTCGGGCTACGTCTCCATCAAGCATCAGTTGAAGGGCCCCAACCACGCCGTGGTCACGGCCTGCTCCACCGGAGCGCACGCCATCGGCGACGCGGCCCGCCTCGTGGCGCTGGGCGACGCCGACGTGATGTTGGCGGGCGGAGCGGAATCCCCGATCTGCCGCATTGCGGTCGCGGGCTTCACCGCATGCCGTGCTCTCTCGACCGGTTTCAACGATCGGCCGACGCACGCTTCGCGCCCCTACGACAAGGATCGCGACGGTTTCGTTATGGGGGAGGGCGCCGGCGTCGTCGTGCTTGAGGATCTGGAGCACGCGAAGGCCCGCGGCGCCAAGATCTACGCCGAGGTGATCGGCTACGGCATGTCGGGCGACGCCTTCCACATCACCGCGCCCGCTGCCGACGGCGACGGTGCCTATCGCTGCATGCGCGCGGCCTTGAAACGCGCCGAGATCGACGTGAGCGATATCGACTACGTGAACGCGCACGGCACCTCGACGCCCATGGGCGACGAGATTGAGCTCAGCGCGGTCGAGCGGTTGTTCGGGAACGCGGCCGGCAAGCTGGCGATGTCGTCGACCAAATCGGCGACGGGGCATCTTCTGGGCGCCGCCGGTGCCATCGAGGCGATCTTTTCCGTGCTCGCGATCCGGGACAACATGGCCCCGCCGACGCTCAACCTCGACAACCCGTCGGTCGAAACCGCCATCGATCTCGTGCCGCACACGGCCAAGAAGCGCTCGATCAATACGGTCCTGTCCAACTCGTTCGGCTTCGGCGGAACGAACGCCTCACTGATTTTGCGCCGGGTCGCATGAGGCGGGCAGGCCACGGCGGCGCTACGGGGTCGCCGGCGGTCGTGGCCAATTTCGCGCTTTCGCCACAATTGCCAATAGGGTTCATACCGATACTCTTGCGACGCCGAGCGGGAACAGCCTCGTCGGTCAACGGAGCGGACCTATGAGCATGACCCGCCCTCCGCGGCTGGATCCTGAGTTTCGCCGCGGTGCCATTCGTCCCCGCAGCCCATCCGAGATGCTCGAGCCCTCGCGGCCGCCGGCGCCGCCGCGCAAGGGCAACGCGCGCCCGCAATCGCGCGCGGTGGGACCGTTCGTCCGCCTCGGCAGCAGTCTCTTCACCCTTGTGCTCGCGATCATGCTTGGCGGCTTGGCCGTGGCGGCACTCATCTATCATGAGGTCGAACGGCCGGGCCCACTCGAGATCGCGCGGACCGTGGTGGTCCCTGAGGGCCTCAGCAGCAACGACATCTCCGATCTCCTGGAGAAAGACGGCGTCATCGCCAACCGCTGGCCGTTCATGATCGGCTTCCTGGCCGAGAGCCGGCTTGGGCCAAAGAAGAAAGTCCTGAAGCACGGCGAGTACCTGATCAAGCCGCACGCCAGCATCCGCGACATCATCGACGTTCTGGCCGATGGCAAGGCGGTCCAATACAAGGTGACGATCCCCGAAGGTTTGACCAGCCAGCAGATCGTCGAGCGCCTCAAGGCTGACGCGAACCTTTCGGGCGACATCGCAGCGGTGCCCCCGGAGGGTACGCTCTACCCTGAGACCTACGGCATCGAGAAAGGCATGACGCGGCAGGCGCTCCTGGGGCGCATGCAGGAGAAGATGCAGCAGTTCCTTGCCGCCGCGTGGGAGAAGCGCAAGCCGGGGCTGCTCCTGAAGACGCCGCAGGAGGCCGTCGTGTTTGCCTCGATCGTCGAGAAGGAGACGGGGCGCCCCGACGAGCGCGACCGCGTCGCCGCGGTGTTCATGAACCGATTGCGCAAAGGCATGCGTCTGCAGTCCGACCCGACCGTCATCTACGGCATCGTTGGCGGGCAGGGGCCGCTCGGGCGGGGATTGACCCGCGCCGATCTCGACCAAAAGTCGGCGCACAACACTTACCAAATCGACGGACTGCCGCCGACGCCGATCTGCAACCCGGGCCGCTCGGCGATCGAAGCGACGCTGAGCCCAGCGACCACGAACGATCTGTACTTCGTCGCCGACGGCACCGGCGGGCACGTGTTCTCCGATACGCTGAAGGAACACAACGCGGCCGTCTCCAACTGGCGCAAGGTCGAGCGCGAGCGGGCCAAAGCCGAAACGGCACCCGCGGCCGCGATACCGGCCCCGCCGGCCGCCGCCGCAGATGCACCGGCGGAAGCTGCGGAAACGCCGCCTGCCACGAAGGGTGCCGCGCCGGTTCCGGTGCGCAAGTCCAAGAAGACCAGCGCCAAGAAGCAGTGACAGTCCCAGCCGAGTGACGCGCCGGCTAAGCCCCTCGGTTGGGTAGGCGTCTCTTGCCTTGTTGCTCCGCGCTCGGGCCGTTAGATTGCGGCCCCGCGCTGGGCGCCCGCCCGGTTGCCCGCTCCTTGCCTCCGGAATCGCCCGATGACCATCAAGAGCATGACCGGGTTTGCCCGCACCGAAGGTGCGAGCGGCAACGTCTCCTGGCATTGGGAGCTGCGCAGCGTGAACGGCCGCGGGCTCGATCTGCGGCTGCGCCTGCCGACAGGCGCAGAGTCGCTCGAGCCGCAGGTTCGCGAGGCGGCGGCGCGCTACCTCACGCGCGGCAGCGTGACGATTGGCCTGAGCGCCGAGAACAGGGGCGGTACGCAGGAAATCCGGCTGAATGAGCCGGCGCTGCGTCAGGTGCTCAAGGCGACCGAACGCATCCGTCAGTTGACGGACGCCGCTCCACCACGCGCCGACGGCCTCATCGCCATCAAGGGCGTGATCGAGATGGTCGAGCGGGTGGAGAAGTCCCGAGGAGACGGCCGCGCGCATCCACGCAATGTTGGAAGGCCTGGACCAGGGATTGCGCGGGCTCGTGCAGGCCCGTGCGGCGGAAGGCGCGCGGCTCAAGGCGGTGCTCGGAGCCAACCTCGACGAGATCGCGCGCCTGGTCGCCGTCGTCGAGTCCTCGCCGGCGCGACAGCCCGCCGCCATAGAGGCGCGCCTCAAGGAGCAGCTCGGGCGGCTGTTGGATGGCGCCAATATGCTCGATCCGGTGCGCCTGCACCAGGAAGCGGTGCTGCTGGCAACCCGCGCCGACGTCGAAGAGGAACTGAAGCGTCTGAAGGCCCACATCGCGGCAGCGCGCGAGCTTCTGGACGAGCCGGGCGCCGTCGGCCGCAAGTTCGACTTCCTCGCGCAGGAGTTCAATCGCGAGGCCAATACGTTGTGCTCGAAGGCGAACGACGTGGACATCACGCGCGCAGGCCTTGCCTTGAAGACCGTTATCGATCAGATGCGCGAGCAGGTGCAGAACATCGAGTGAGGGAGAGGCGGGGCCAAAGCGCTCGCCCACACGCGTCATGTCGGATGTGCCGAAAATCGAGCGCCGCGGGCTCCTCATGGTGCTGTCCTCGCCGTCCGGCGCGGGAAAGACGACGCTCGCGCGCCGGCTGATGGAGGCGGACGCCGAGATCGCGATGTCGGTATCGGTGACGACGCGGCCCCCGCGTCCCGGCGAGGTCGACGGCCGCGACTATCACTTCATCGACCATGCCGCCTTCAAGCGGATGCGCGAGGGGGGCGAGCTGCTCGAGTGGGCGCGCGTCTTCGACAATTTCTATGGCACACCGGGCCGGCCGGTCGAGGACGCCATCAAGAACGGCCGCGACATCCTGTTCGACATCGACTGGCAGGGCGCCCAGCAGCTCTCTGAGAAGATGAAGCACGACGTCGTGCGCGTGTTCATCCTGCCGCCTTCGGCCGCGGCGTTGGAGCGACGCCTGCAGACACGCGCGCAGGACAGTACCGAAGTCGTGCGTCAGCGCATGGAGGCGGCGTCCGCCGAGATCAGCCACTGGCCGGAATATGACTACGTGATCGTCAACGCCAACATCGATTCCTCGCTGGCGGGCTTGAGGGCGATCCTTGTCGCCGAGCGCCTCAAGCGCGAGCGCCTTGACGGCTTGAGCGCCTTCGTGCGCGATATGCAGAAGGCGTTGTAGGCGTACACCATATCGCAAGGATCGCAGCCGGCCGGCCGCAGGCCGCCATATTGAAGGGCTAGAGACACTCTTCCTCCTACCGGTTTTCAAAGCGGCATGCGCGTGCGTCTCGGTCTCCTCCGGCTTCCCACCATCGTCTGGTCCCTGTGCGCCGCGCCTGGTGTGCCTCGGCGGCTCCTACTGCCGCTGCCGTGCCGCAGTCCGCCGTGACGCTCGGCGATGTCTCCGAGGCGGAGATCCGCGCCGCCAAGCCCGGGCACATTCTGCGCGTCTACCCGCAGATCGGCGGCGCCAGCTCCAACGCCAAAGCCTTCCGCATTCTTTATCGCTCGACCGGCTTCAACAACGAGCCGATCGCCGTATCGGGCACCATCATCTTTCCGGCTGGCCCGGCACCGCGCGAGGGACGCAACATCATCGCGTGGGCTCACTACACGACAGGTGTCGCCGAACGCTGCGCGCCGACGCTACTGCCCGATCTCTCCGGGACCATCGCCGGGCTCGACGACATGCTCGCGCGCGGCTACGTCGTGGTGGCGACCGACTACGAAGGGCTCGGCGTCCCTGGCATCCATCCCTATCTCGTCGGCACCAGCGAAGCGCGCTCTGTGCTCGACAGCGTGCGCGCGGTGCGCGAGCTCGGCGCCGCACACGCCACCGATCGCTTCGCGGTGTGGGGCCACTCGCAGGGCGGACATGCGGCGCTGTTCACCGGGGAGCTTGCCTCCCAGTATGCGCCCGAGCTGAAGCTAGTCGGCGTGGCGGCGGCGGCACCGGCAACTTATCTCGTCGATCTGTTCAAGGCCGACCAAGGCTCGCTCGGCGGCAATAGCTTGACCGCCATGGCGATCCTGTCCTGGTCGCAGGTCTACCGGCTGCCGCTCGACACCGTGCTCGCGGCGGGCGCCGACAAGCCTTTCGAGCTGGTGGCCCGCAGTTGCATCCAGTCGATCGCTGAGCTCTTGAAGCTGTCGCAGCTCGCCAAGCCCCTGCAGCGCGACTTCCTCAAGGCAGACCCCACCACGCTGCCGGCGTGGCGCGACGTCATGGAGCGCAACACGCCGGGCAAGACGCCAACCGGCGTCCCGGTGTTCATCGCGCAGGGCACGGCCGACGTGACGGTGAAGCCCGCGATCACCTTGCGCTACGCCAAGCACCTGTGTGCCGCCGGAACCCCGGTCGCCATGAAGCTTTGGAAGGGCGTATCGCACAGCTTCATCGGCGAGAAGAGCGCGCATAAGGCCGTCGTCTGGATGGCGGACCGCTTCGCCGGCCGGGCGGCGCCGAGCGACTGCGAACGCTGAGCTAGGCGCGTAGCGCTGCCGAGCGCTCGTAAACCAGTGCGAGGCGCGCGAAATCCTTCACGCTCACATTCTCGGCGCGCAGCGTCCCCGTGATACCCGCGGCTTCGAGCAACGCTTCCGGGCTTTCGACGAGCTGCTTCAAGCTCGTGCGCAGCATCTTGCGCCGCTGGCCGAAGGCGGCCGCCGTTACCTTTGCGAGCACCTTCGCCTGGCATGGCGGCGCCGGCTCCTTCAGCGGCGTGAACGCGACGACCGCGGAGGCGACCTTCGGCGGCGGCGTGAATGCCTCGCGCGGCAGCGTCAGCACGATGCGTGCCTTGGTGCGCCACTGCGTCATCACCGAGAGGCGCCCGTAAGCCTTGCTGCCGGGCACCGCAACGATGCGCTCGGCAACCTCCTTCTGGAACATGAGCACCATGCGGTCATACCAGGGTGGCCACGGCTCGCTCTCGAGCCAGCCGACGAGTAGAAGCGTCGCCACACCGTAAGGCAGGTTGGCGACGATGACGGTTCTGCTGCCGTGACCGCGCAGCAAGGTTGGCCAATCGGCGTCGAGCGCGTCGCCGTAGTGCACGTCGAGGCGCCCGGGGTAGCGCTCGGCGATCATCGCCAGCGCCGGCCGGCAGCGCTCGTCGCGTTCCACCGCGACGACGCGGGCCGCGCCCTCGAGCAGCAGCGCGCGCGTGAGGCCTCCGGGGCCCGGCCCGACCTCTACAACCGTGCAGCCTTCGAGCGGGGCGCCTTCGCGCGCGATGCGGCGCGTCAGGTTGAGGTCGAGGATGAAGTTCTGGCCGAGGCTCTTCTTGGCGCGCAAGCCGAGATCGCGGATCACCTCGCGTAGGGGCGGCAGGCCGTCGGGGCTAGCGCCGGTCTCGATCGGGGGGTCGCCGGGCGCGCTCATACCGGGGGACTCGCGGCCCGCGCCGCGGCGATCGCGGACGCGAGCTTCAGGCTTTCGATGAAGCTCACGGGCGAGGCTCGGCCCTCGGCCGCGATGTCGAATGCAGTGCCGTGGTCGGGGGAGGTGCGCACGAACGGCAGCCCCAGCGTCACGTTCACGCCGGTGTCGAAGGCGACGGTCTTGAATGGGATCAGCGCCTGGTCGTGATACATGGCGATCGCCGCATCGTAGGCGCGGCGCGCGTTTGCGTGAAAGAGCGTATCGGCCGGATGCGGGCCCGTCACCCACAGCCCCTCGGCGCGCAGATCCGCGATCGCCGGCGCGATGACCTCGATCTCCTCACGGCCGATGGTGCCTTCCTCGCCCGCGTGCGGGTTGAGCCCGGTGACGGCGATGCGCGGCGCGTCGATGCTGAAATCGCGCCGCAACGCCTCGTACGTGATGCGCACCGTCTCGAAGATGAGAGAGCGCGTGATGGCGGCGGGCACGGTTGCCAGCGGGCAGTGCACGGTGAGTGGCACGACGCGAAGGGCATCGGCCGCGAGCATCATGACGGGGCGGAAGCGCTTCCCCGCATAATGGCGCTCGGCGAGCGCGCCCAGGAACTGCGTATGGCCCGCGTAGGGAAAGTCGGCGCTGCCCACGATGTGCTTGGCGATGGGATTGGTCACGATCGCCGCGGCCTCGTGGCGGACGACCGCGGCCGTTGCCTCTTCGATGGCCGCGATGACAGCGGGCGCGTTGGCGGCATCGGGATCACCGGCGCGCGGGCGCACGCGGCAGGCGACCGGCTTGACGGGTAGCGCCGACCCGAAGACGTCGAGGGCGGCGGTGGGCGTGGCGACTGGCGTGATCGGCACGGAAAGGCCGAGCATGCGCGCGCGCTCGGCGGCGGCTTCCGGATCGCCGTACAATACGAAGGCGCCGATGCCGTTGTCGCGGCGCTCGCTCCAAGCCTTGAGCGTGATTTCAAGACCGATGCCGGCGGGGTCGCCCATGCTGACCGCGAGCGGCAGCGACCGTCTCCTGTCAGGCTCCTGCCCCATCACCGGTACTCGATGTGGGCGTCCTGACGCAGGTCCTTAAGGTGCTTCTTGGAAAGCACCTCGAACTCCTTCTGGCGCAGCTCGGACTCGGCGGTCTGGCGTTTCGCCTCCTCCGCCTTGATGACCTTGCGGCTGCACACGGCCCACAGCTCGACGCCGCCCTCGCCCAGCGAAGGGGGCAGCATCTCGTTATCGCGTGCCGCGAGCAGCAGCGTGCGCGTTGGCTCAGGGATGGTGCCGGGCCTGCGATCGCCGAGGTCGTCGAAGCGGGCGCCGCCGGCGCTGCTGGCGAGGGTGCTCGTGTTCTTGCAGTTGTCGAACCTGGCACGCAGCGCCTCTGCGTCGCTCAGGCGCTTGGCAACCAGCTTTTGGTCGAGATTGGTGGGCACGGCGAGAAGGATGCGATGGATGCGCAGCTCCACGTCGTCCTGCCCCTCGGCAGTGGCGACGAAGCGGTCGATGTCGCGGCTCGTCACCGCGATCTGGTGGCCATAGCGGCGCCGGATCACGTCGGCCCACGACAGCGACACCTTGATCCGCTGCCGCATGCCGGCGATGTTGGCGCCCATCTTGCCGATGTGCTCGGTGAACTGCGCCGGCGTCATCTTGTTGCGCTCGGCCATGCCGTTGATGATGCGGTCGACCTCCTCCTTCTCGGCGACGACGTTGAGGCGGGTCGCCTCCTGCATCTTCAGGCGCTCCTCGATCAGCTCATCGACCGCGTGCTGGCGCGCCGTCGGCTTGAACTCGGCCAACACCTGGCTCTTGAGGCTCTCGACGAACTGCGCCTGCAACTGCTTCACGCGCGCCTGCTGCTCGGCCTGGGTTTTGGGCGGATCGGCCTGCAGGCGCTTCAGCGCGAAGGCCTTGAACTGGTCGTTGATGTTCCCCGATTTCAGCTTCGCCTGCATGCGCTGCTGCATCTCGGGTGCGCCGAGGAGCGAAAGCGTCACCCGCTCGTCGATCTCGTAGCCCGTGATCGGCTCGTCGTTGACGAGGACGACGATCGACTGCGTGCCGGGCTTGATGGCGGGAGCCGCCGTATCGGCCTTGGCGGTCGTCGTAGTGGCGGCCTCGGCGGGCGGTGTATCGGTCTTGGCGTTGTGCTTCTTCTTGCCGGACTTCTTGGCGGGAGCCTCTTCGGTGACCGACGGCTTCCAGTCCGAGGGCTGCTGGGCCAGTGCTGCGGCGGGCATGCCTCCGGCGAGCGCGACAAGCGCGGCCGCGACCGCCGCGCGGTGCGCCGTGAGGTGGTGCAGAGAGGGATGCCGCGCCAAGATCATGCCTTAAGCAATCCGCGAGAACGTGACGTGTGAAGCTCGGCCGGACGACCCCGCCTAGCCTGTTGCTACGCCCGACTTATCTACGCGAACCGTGGCGCCCCCGTGGCACTTTTGCCCGCCCTGAAGCGCCGGGCCGGCCCGGGCAAACACCGTTAATGCAAGCCGCCGCCCGACTGCTGCTCGCTGAATACGTGCTCAAGCACGTTGGTCGAGTAGCCGTACGATCCCAGATGCTTCAGCTCGAAGCGAACCATGAGCGTCTGCCCGTCGACGATCGTCGGGTTGTGGTAGAGGTTGTCCGTGTACGACGCAGTGAGCACGAAGCACTCGTCGGCATAGCGCACTTGGACCATGTCGGATGCCAGCTCTGTCGGCTTCTAGATCATAGCGCACGGCGGCGGCAACGCTCCAGCGGTCGGTGATCTTGAGGCCGATCTGACCGGAGACTTCCTGCTGAGCGGTAAGGATCCCGTTGGTTGGGTCGGATGCCAGGTACGAGTAGACGGCGCCGCCGGAGAAGGGGCCAACAGTCACCTGCGATCCGGCGTCCTGGCGCTCAAGAGCGAAACTGTTCTCGTTAAAGCGCGACTGCGAGATGAGCTGTATGATGGAGAAGGGTTCGAGATAGGCGCCGAGCACATAATCCGACCGATCCGTCTGCAGGCCGCTCTCGGGTGTGAATACGGGGTTGCCGTTGGCGTCTACCCCTGGGTCGTTATAGGGATTCGTACCGGCAAGCTGGAAGCTTTCGCCCGCGAGGATGCGAGCGTATCCGCCATAGTTGGCTTGGAACGTATACTGCAGCCCCACGTTGGCGCGCGTTCCGGTCTCGATGCGGTCGTAGCCGGAGAACTTGTTCACATCGAATAGGTTCGTGTCGTCGAACACGAGGCTCTTGGCATCCTCGTTGGGCAGAGTCTTCTGGTCGATGCTAGCCTGGCGCGCGATGATCTGTCCGATGGGCTCGATGACGTGCGAGCCGTAGCTTGCGTTGGCGACCCACGGATAGGTCACGGTCAAGCCTGCGAGCGCGAGGCCGCGGGCGAGCGAGGTGTCGTGCAGGCCGCTCATCGGATCCTGCGGATCGACGTAGTCGCTCAACTGATAGATGTCGCCGCGGAGCTGGGTGAAGGGCGTGTAGGTGACGCCGATGGGATCGATGAAGCGCTTGCGCCAGGCGATCTCGGTGATGATGCGGTTCATTTGCTGGGTACCGCCGACAGGCACGAGCAATGTCGGGTTCTCGTCCGCGGAGAAACTCAACGCATTGGTGTTCCAGCGGATCTCACCGCCGAGCCAGGGGTCGGCCGTCACGTAGTTGTAATCGAGGATCGGGTGAGCATTGGACTTGTTAGCTTCCTCGACCTGGCCGGTACTGCTGAACTGCTGGCTGATGTAGTATGCCGCCTCGAGGCCGAAATAGTTACGGTCCGAGATGCCGTTGAAGAACACCCGGTCGACCACGTCGGTCGCCAAGATGTTGTCGAGCTTGTAGAAGCGGCGGAAGGTGTCATCCGTCGCGGCCGTGACGTCCCAGCCGAAGTGCCACCAACTCGCAATCGAGAACAGGCCTTTGGTCTCGATGCTGCCGCGGAAGCCGTCGTACTGATTGCGATCGACGATGTCCGAAGGCAGATTGCCGGCGTCCTGATCGATACCGGCGAGCTTGATGTAATACTGACCGTTCTCCGAGCCGATGCCGCCATTCGCCTTGCCAAAGGATGCCCTGCCGGGACAGGTACAGGGGGTCGAAGGTGAAGTCGTAGTTGGGAGCGAGCGCAAAGTAGTAAGGGACGCTCATCCCGTAGCCCAACGTGGTTGAACCGGCGAACTGCGGCATCAGGAAGCCGGACTTGCGTTTCACCGACGGATCGGCGTGCTCGAAGTAGGGTGCGTACAGGACCGGCACCCCGAACAGCTCGAACTGCGCATCCTGGTAGGTGATGGTCGCGGCCTGCTGATCATGGATCACCGTCGCGGCGCTGATGCACCACAAGGGCGGCATGCCGTCGTTGGTTTTGCACGGTGTGAACCGACCGTTGGTGAACACCGTAGTATTGCCGCCGCGCCGCGTCGCGCGTTCAGCCGCGATGCGCGTGTCGTCGCTGGCGACGATGCTTAGTGACTGCACGAAGCCGTCGCGGAAGTCGTCCGTCAGCGTGTAGCGGTCGGCGCGGACGATGTTTCCGTTAGGCTCCTTGAGCACGACGTTGCCGACGGCCGTCAGCGTGTTGGCGGACTGGTCGTAGACGACCTGGTCGGCGGTCAGGATGTAGTTGTTGTAGTAGATCTCGACGTTGCCGCGCGCGACGACGCGATTGCCGCCGGTGTCGTAGACGAGCTCATCGCCCTGCAGGTAGAGCGGCTGCGACTTGTCGAGGTTGCGCGACGGCCCGACCATGGACTGCTTGGGGAACGACGTCGACTTCTGGGTGCTCGGCGCGAGTGTGCTCGGGTCCTGCGCATGAGCGTTTTGCGGGCCGAGGAAGACGACCGCGAAGATGCATGCGAGCACGGCCATACGCTCCCGGCCAGCTGCCTTCCGGCGCCGGCAAGGACCGCGTGACGATCCGCAACCCTCTTGCGGTGCCCGCGTGTGACGCATCACTCAGCCATCCTCCTGGTGCAACAGCACCGTAGCCGAGACAATTAGAACCAGGACTACAGGCAACCAGATCGCCGCCCATGGGGGCGCCAATCCGGCCACTCCGATCTGCCGGGAGACCTCTGATAAAAGGAAAAAGCCGAAACCCCCCACCAGTCCTGTGATGACCATAGTCTGGATACCCCCAGCGCGGAATGACCCCAACGACACAGTTGCAGCCAAAAGGACCATGGCCGCGCACAGGAGCGGGCGGGAGATCAGCGCCTCATATTGGATCCGCAACCGGCTGCTCGAAAGCTTAGCTTTTTCAGCCACTTCGATCAGCGCGGGGAGTTCCCAGAAGGAAACCGAGAAAAGCGTGCCGAGCGCGTCGGTTACACGTTCAGGTGTAAGGTACGTGGACAAGAGATAGGTATCGAACTTTTCGGGCTCGCGTCCGAGGCGGACAACCCAGGCATCGTGGATCTCCCAGAACCCGTCGCGCAGGTCCGCGCGGGCCCCGTCGACGCGCTCCACGAAGTGGCCTTCGGGGCTGAACACGAAGGCGGTGACGCCGGTCAGCGTGAGCCCCCGTTTGGAGGCAAGCGCGGCGCTGATCACGGACTGGCCGTCGGCCCCGTCCTGGCGCAGCCAGGAGGTGCCCGAGCGCGAGCTTAAGAGGTTGGCTTCCTTGCCAAAAGCTTCCGCAAAGAGGCTCTCGGCCGCGGTGCGCCCGGCCGCCGCCAGCGGGTTGAACACCGTTGCCGTAAGCGCCCCAGAGTCAGCGCTACGACGAGGCCCGGGCGCAGGAATTGCCACACGCTCATGCCCCCGGCCCGCATCACGACGAGCTCGCTGCGGCGGCTCAGCTGCAGCAGTGCCGCGATGCTGCCGACGAGAACGGCGAACGAGATCAGGTACTCGGCGTAGGCCGGAAGGCGCAGCAGCGCGATGAAGGCCAGCGTCAGGATCGAAACCTCGCCGTACTTGCCCGACTGGCGCAGCAGCTCGACGAAATCGATGAGGAAGATCAAAACGGAACAAAGAAGAAACGTGACGACAATGCCCAGCAGGAAACGGCTGGCGATATAACGCCCGAGGGTGCGGGTCCTGCGCATCGGGCTAGCTCCTCGCGCCGGATGCGGGCGCCATCCGGGCGATGAGCCAGCCGAATGGCGCGAAGAGGGCGGCGCTGACGGCCTCGAAGGCGCGGCTCAAACGGCTGTTGGCCAGACGTCGCCGCGCCCGCTCGATGGACAACAGGGGGATCAGAATTGCGACGAGCGGCAGTGTGTAGAGCAGGGGCACCGCTCGCGGGGTTGAGCACGACGACGTTGTTGAGCGCCAGGCCGCCGAGGCGCAGGGCGGCCGCCACCACGAACGCGATCGCGATTTGGCGCACACGGCTCTGGCGCGTCGAGTGCGCTTGGCCGACGGCGGCGAGCGCGATCAGCACAAAGGCTACGGGGTAGAGCGGGTTGGACGAGCGCTCGTGCAACTCGGCGCGGAACTTGCCCGGCGAGTTGATATAGCTCTGGCTGGTGGCCTCCGGGTGCAGCAGCTCGCTCAGATAGCGCTCGCGCGGCTTGAGATCGTCGTTGTCCTCGTCGAGCTTCTTCTCGAAGCGGTCGAGGTCGACGGCGTACTTGTCGAAGGCGACGATCTGTGCCGGTTCGTCCTTGTCGCTGCGACGCACGATGTGGCCGTCGGTCATGATGAGATAGTTCGAGGGCTCGCGCTTCACGATGATGCCGTGCTCGGCGAGATACGACTGGCTCTGCGCCTTGTCGCGCGTATCATGCACGATCAGTCCCTGGAGCTCGCCGTTGAGCGAGCGCTCGCGAATGTGGAACGTCAGATTGTCCTCCGGGCTCGAGAACTGCCCGGGCTGGATGACCTGCGTGAGAATGTCGGTGCGAACCTGCACGATGTAATCGCGCAGCAGTCGCATGCTCCACGGCATGCCGAGGTGATTGATGAAGGCTACGCCCAGCGCCACCAGCATCGAGAGCAGCAGCAGCGGCCTGGCCGCGCTCCAGATGGTGGCGCCCGACGCCGTGAGCACGATGAGCTCGCTGTCGCTGTTGAGGCGGTTCAGCGTGTGGATCGCCGCGATCAGGAGCGAGAAGGGGGCAATCATTGCCATCAGGTTGGGCAGCGCGAGCGTCGTCATTTTGACCAGCATCCACGCGTCCTGACCCTGCGAGGTCACGACGTTGAGCTGGCGTAGTGCCAGCGCAACCCAGACGATGCTGGATAAGGACAGCAGGATGATCAGCAGCGCGCCGCCGGCCTGCCTGAAGACATACCTTTCGAAGATCGTCATCGGATATCCGAAGAGGCGAATTTTTAAGCGCGGCGTGGGATCCCCGGTTCGCGCCCCCTGTGACTTGGCGTTTCATGCGAGCGTGGCGGAAATTCGGCCCTGCGCCAGGGACTTGGCTGGGCGGCGGGTGGCCTGCGGCGCAAATGTCATATCGGCGAACGCTTGCAGAACAGATGACCGCATCCGTGGTCAAAATCGCGTGCCTTCGCCTCAGCTTGCTTGAAACTTTAACCGCGAGTGGCTTA
Source organism: uncultured Alphaproteobacteria bacterium (assembly GCA_963726555.1). Taxonomy (GTDB): domain Bacteria; phylum Pseudomonadota; class Alphaproteobacteria; order Rhizobiales; family Hyphomicrobiaceae; genus Hyphomicrobium_A. The sequence goes on from CAVSCT010000007.1 coordinate 335,539, forward strand.
GGTCGGGGCGGACGTCGCCTTTCCCGACGGCACGAGGTCTTGGGTCTTTCCGCGATCGGCAGCGGGCAAAAGCGTGGATGCGAGCATCCACGGGCGCCCGGGCTTGCTTGCACGCGGGATACGACGCGCCGGACCTGTCTCAAGTTTGCCCCTGGAGCCCGCACCCATGACCAACCGTCCCGAGATCGTATTCGCCCCGCTCAGCGCCGAACCGGAAGCAACGTGCGTGGTGCTGGCAGGTGAGGACGTCGCGCTCGGGAGCAAAGGCAAGGAGCTCGACCAGCGCGCGGGTGGAGCGATCGCGAAGGCTGCAGAGGCCGCGCAATACAAGGGCAAGCGCAAAGGCACGCTTGAGCTGCTTGCGCCGCCGCGCATTGGTGTGAGCCGCCTCATCCTGCTCGGCACGGGCAAGGCGGCCGAGCTCAAGGAGAACGACTGGACGCTGCTCGGCGGCACCGCGGCCGGCGCGATCTCCGCGCGCAAGACCAAGAGCGCGAGCGTCGTCGCCGAAACTATCGAGGCGGGCTCGACGCGGCCCGAGGCCGTCGCCGCGCTGCTCGGATTTGGCGCGCTGCTGCGCCACTACGAGTTCCGTAAGTATCTGACCAAGCAGAGGCCGGACGACGAGGCGCCCGAGCCCGATACCCTGCAGAAGATCGTCATCCATTGTGCCGATCCCGAGAAGGCGCGCGCGGCATTCGCGCGTCATCTGGCAGTCGCCAACGGCGTCGTCATCGCGCGCGACCTCGTCAACGAGCCCGCAAATGTGCTCGGGCCGCTCGAGTTCGCCGACCGCGTGCGTGAGCTGGAAAAGGTCGGCGTGGAGGTTGAGATCCTCGACGCCGAGGCGATAGAGAAACTCAAGATGGGCGCGCTGCTCGCGGTGGCGCAGGGAAGCGTGCGCCCTGCGCGCGTCGCCATCATGCAGTGGCACGGGGCCAAGTCGAAGCGGGCGAAGCCGCTCGCCTTCATCGGCAAGGGCGTGGTGTTCGACACCGGCGGCATTTCCATCAAGCCCGCCGCCGGCATGGAGGACATGAAGGGTGATATGGGCGGCGCCGCCTGCGTTGTCGGCCTCATGCACGCGCTCGCCGAGCGCAAGGCGAACGTGAACGCAATCGGTATCATCGGGCTCGTCGAGAACATGCCGTCGGGCTCGGCGACGCGCCCCGGCGACATCGTCCGGGCCTACTCGGGACAGACGGTCGAGATCCTCAACACCGATGCGGAAGGGCGGCTCGTTCTCGCGGACCTCATCTCCTACACGCAGGAGCGCTTCAAGCCGCGGCTCATCATCGACCTCGCGACGCTCACCGGCGCCATCATGGTGGCGCTCGGCAAAGAGTACGCCGGCATCTTCGTCAACGACGACAAGCTCGCGCACGATCTGCTGGAGGCCTCCGCGGCGACGGGTGAGAAGGTGTGGCGCATGCCGCTCGATAAGGCCTACGACAAGATGATCGAGTCCAAGAACGCCGACATCAAGAACATCGGCGGGCGGTGGGCCGGCGCGTGCACGGCGGCGGCGTTCCTCAAGTACTTCGTCAAGGACACGCCGTGGGCGCACATCGATCTCGCCGGCACGGCGATGGACGCGCCGAAGTCCGAGATCAACCCCAGCTGGGGCTCGGGCTGGGGCGTGCGGTTGCTCGACCGCTTCGTGGCGGACAAGTACGAGAAGGCCGAAAAGTAGGCTACGCAACTGACAGAGATTTAAATTAACTAATGGATTTATAATGCGTAAATAATATTATATTCCATAATATATATTATGCGAACGTAGATCCTGGGGCACTCATATGCGTGGGGGCGACCCCGCGGCCGAGACCCTGAGCCACCAGCGCCGCAGCGCCACGAGCACCCAGGCTATCTCCACGATGCCGAATGGCCACGCGCCCTGCAGGAAGCCATAGACCGATGCGAGCCCGCAGGTCGCGGCGAAGGCCAGCACGTAGTGCGGGCTGCGGTCCTCGAGCGCGTAGCACACGAGCATGGCGCTGACGGTGAAGAGCCCGAAGAGCGTCAGCGCATCCAAGTTCGTTTCCCCCTCGCCTTGTCTTACAGCAGCGCGTCCTCGGTCCGGCGCACACCTGCCGCAATCAGCGAGGCATAGAGCGCGCTCACGAATCCCGACAGCACGTTGACGCTGACGAAGACGCCGACGAGACGCGCGAGCTTGGCGTCGAGCGCTACGCTCAGAAGCGTGACGATGAAATCATCGAATGCCTGCTTGATCTGAAACAGGAGCTCGCTGACCTGCTCGATCGAGGGAATCTTTGGCATCTCGAAGATGATCTTCCAGCCGATGTCGGTGACGCTTACGGCCGGTAGGAGGTGAGCCGCGCTCAACAGAGCCAGGCCCGCAGAGAACAACAGCCCCAGGGCCGGCGCCAGACGGAAGTAGCCCCAGCGCATCGGCAGCGCTTCGGCCCGGATCGACAGGAGCCGCAGGAGGCTAGCGCCGATGTAGACGCTGACCCCGAACAGGATCGCGACCCAGTACAGCCGGTCGGTGTTCGTGCCGGCAAACGTGAATAGCGCCGCCACTCCGGCGAGGACGCCCTTATACAGCGCCTCGAACGAGCCGATGAACGCCGTGATAAGGGTGCCGCGCTTGATCAGGCCGCCGAAATAGAACGGCAGCTCGTAGCGCAGGCGCGCCACCTCGAGGCGGAGCCCCAACAGGAAGCTCAATCCCGCAGTGACAGCCGCGAATAGGAACGGGTAATGGAAGCCGAAGGCGGCGACGCCGACGACGGCCGCCAGCTCGCCCGCCATGATGAGCCCGTTGACGAGTATGCGCAGGATGATCATCGGCCGCCCGTACGAGCGCTCGCGGCCGATTGCTGCCGGCGACGCCCTCTCCCCGCCGGGAGCCTACCGCGAAGCGGCGGGCCGGAACAATGGGCTACGCTATCCGGATGCGGCGTTATCGCGCCAGCGACGACACGGTCTGCGGCGGCTTACATACGGCGTCATGGGTGCGCGCCATCTGCGCCTCGAACGGGAACGAGCGGCGAAAGGCGCGGAACTGCCCGCCGGTGTCGCCGGTGATCTGCATGGTGAGCGGCTTGCCATCCTCGGGGGGGAATATGGTTGCGTGCACAGTATAGGGCGCCGTCCCGGCCGCCAGCTCGAGCGTGCCCTCGAACTGCGCATTGTTCTCCTCGACGACGCCGGCGCCGATCTTGAGTGCGGTGCCGGCGCAGGTGTCGTTGGCCGCCACGCGGATGCCGCACCAGCCGGCGCCGCAGGCGACGATGTCGAGCGTGAGCGAACCGGCGCTCTCGCTGGCGTAGGTATCACCTGTCCAGCGACCGGCGATGTCAGTCGGCTTGAGGTCCGCGGCGATGGCATCGGACGCGAGCGGAGATGCCGCTGCGAGGACACAAATTGCGCTCACCATGATTTTTAACATGACCTGCCTCGAACCTCTCTGACCCATGCTCGACGCCACGACCACAGCAATCCCGGCAGGCGAATTTATGTCGCGGGCGCGCCGTCTCGTCGGGCAAACTCCGCGACTTGCCGTCATTTCCTTTGTCTTGCTGCTGGCTGTCCCGACCGGAATCGTCGCGCTCGCCGAGGGCGCCACGCTGCTGCGACTGCCCTTCAACCTGTTCCTCGTCGACCAGCGCCTGCCCGGCATATTCAAGCTGCATATGTTCGCTTCAGGCGCCTCCATGTTGCTGATCCCGCTCACCATCGCCGTGCGTCGCGACCGGTCGTGGCACAAGCCGCTTGGGCGCCTCACCGCCGCGATGGTTATTCTCGGCGGACTGACCGCGCTTCCCGTCGCGCTCTACAGTCATTCGGTCGCCATGGCGCGCGCCGGTTTCTTCGCGCAAGGGGTCGTGTGGCTCACGCTGATCGCGCTGGGCGTCATCGCCGTGCGCCGCAAGCAGATCGCGACGCACCAGCATCTGATGCTGGGGATGGCCGCGGTCGCCTCGGGCGCCATTTGGGTGCGCCTCGCTACGACCGTCGCCACGTCCTGCCATCTGCCCTTTGAACCGATTTACGGCTGCGTAGCCTGGGCGGGCTGGATGGTGCCGCTCGCGCTCGTGTGGATGTTCCCGCCGCGCTTGTCGTTGGCACGCGCCTAGAACCACCCTCGCCTCTCCGCGCCGCTTCGACTAGTTTCCGGCGCATGACGCCATCCAAAGACATCGCCCGTCTCATCGAGATCATGGCCGCGCTGCGAAATCCTGACGGCGGCTGCCCGTGGGACCTCGAACAGACGTTCGCGACGATCGCGCCCTACACCGTCGAGGAGGCCTACGAGGTGGCCGACGCGATCGCGCGCGGCGACCTCGTAGGCCTCAAGGACGAGCTTGGCGATCTGCTGCTGCAGGTCGTCTATCACGCGCGCATGGCGGAGGAGCGTGGCGCATTTGCGTTCGCCGACGTAGTCGAGGCGATCACGGCCAAGATGATCCGCCGCCACCCGCACGTGTTCGGCACGGCGCAAGAGCGTGCGGCGGGAGCGGCACCCGGCTTCTGGGATCGCGCCAAAGCGGCCGAAAGGACTGCGGATACCGACGCGGGTCTGCTCGACGATGTGCCGGTCGCACTGCCCGCTCTGACGCGCGCCATCAAGTTGCAGAACAAAGCGGCAAAGGTCGGTTTCGACTGGCCGTCGCTGACGCCCGTTCTAGCCAAGCTCACGGAGGAGCTCGCCGAGTTCGAGGAAGCTGTCGTTGCCCACGGCGCCCTGCCGAAAGGGTCGGACGCCGACCGGCAGGCGATCGAGGAGGAGTTCGGCGATCTGCTCTTCGTCGTCGCCAACGTCGCCCGTCATCTCAAGATCGATCCGGAGAGCGCGCTGCGCGCGGCGAACGAGAAGTTCATCCGCCGCTTCCGCTACATCGAGGCGCGGCTCGGCGAGCAGGGCCGCAGCCCGGCACAGTCCGACCTTGCCGAGATGGACGCGTTGTGGGACGCGGCCAAGAGCGAAGGGCTCTAGCGCGTTGTGCTAGAGCGCCGTCAGCGCTGCGCCGGCTCGGCGCGCCTGCGCGTTGAGGCGCTCCTTCTTCTCCGCCGCAATGCGCACGCGCGCCCTAACCTCGCCCGTATCGAGGTCCTCGCGTGCGAGCACCTCGCTCTCCTCATAGAGCCAGTTCACGAGTCGGCCTTCGTGCGCCGGGATCACGAGCTCGACGATTGCATCCGCGTGACCGAGCCGCGCATCGATCGCGTCGAGCAGCGCATCGATCCCCTCGCCCGTCGCAGCCGACACGAGCTCGGGCCTGCGCTCCGCCCATTGCGCGGCGCTGTTGGCCTGCTGCCGCATCACCGGCCCGAGGAGGTCGATCTTGTTCCACACCTCGAGGATGTGGCTGTCGGCCGCAAGCGTGTCGATGCCGAGATCGGAGAGCACCGCCTCGACGTCGAGGGCCTGGTTGTCGCTTTCCTCGTGAGCAATGTCGCGCACGTGCAGGATAAGGTCGGCCTCGATGACTTCTTCCAGCGTGGCGCGGAAGGCGGCGACGAGCGTCGTCGGCAGATCGGAGATGAAGCCGACCGTGTCGGACAGGATGATGCGCCGGCCGCTCTTCAAGCGCACCTCGCGCATGGTCGGATCGAGGGTGGCGAACACCTGCTGCTTGGCGAACACGTCGGCGCCGGTGATGCGGTTGAACAGCGTCGACTTGCCGGCGTTGGTGTAGCCGACGATGGCGACCACCGGATAGGGCACGCGGCGGCGCCCCTTGCGGTGCAGTTCGCGCGTGCGCACCACGACGTCCAGCTCCTTGCGGATCGCGATGATGCGCTCGTCGATCATGCGCCGGTCGAGCTCGAGCTGCGCTTCGCCGGGACCGCCGAGGAAGCCGTGGCCACCGCGCTGGCGCTCCAGATGGGTCCACGTGCGCACGAGCCGGCTCTTTTGGTAGGAGAGATGCGCGAGCTCGACTTGCAGCCGCCCCTCGCGCGTGCGTGCGCGTCGCCCAAAGATCTCCAGGATCAGGTCGGTGCGATCGAGCACCTTCACGTTCCAGGCGCGCTCGAGGTTGCGCTGCTGGATCGCGCGAAACCGGGTGATCGATGATGACGAGCGCAATATCGTCGGCAGCGATGAGCCCCTTGAACTCTTCGACCTTGCCGGTGCCGAACAGCGTTGCGGGACGCGGGGCGGCGACGGGCACGAGCAGGCTGTCGACGACAACGAGGTCAATCGCCTCGGCGAGCCCGGTTGCCTCGCTCAGGCGATCCTTCGGCGAATGCAGCGGCGCTGCGGGGCGGCTCGGCGCGTTGGTTTGCTCGGGGCGCGGACGGGCGAAGCGTTTCAGCTCAGGGACCAGCACGAGCGCGCGCACACCCTCTTTGCGCTGCGCCTGCTCCTCCCCCCGTTCCGCTGCTCCTATGTCAACGCGTTCGTCGATGGCCTTGCCGATCTGAGGTTACGCCTCGGTCGTCTCCGTCTCCATGAGATGGACGGGCTGGCCGGGCATGATGGTCGAGATCGCGTGCTTATACACGAGCTGCGAGTGACCGTCCCGCCTCAGCAGAACGCAAAAGTTGTCGAACCAGGTCACGATGCCCTGAAGCTTTACGCCGTTGATGAGGAAGATCGTCAGCGGCGTCTTGTTCTTGCGCACGTGGTTCAGGAAGGTGTCCTGAAGGTTTTGGACTCGATCTGCACCCATTTTCTTATCCGCCTGTTCTAGGTCTGAGTGGGGTACTTCGTTCGCTCGACCGAGCGATCATCTGCAGTGGAATATAATAACATTTTGCCGCAGTGCACCTTAAAAGATATACCAATTTCTCCTGTAAAAAGAAGCCGTTCACACGCTCGAAATGTCGGCAAACTGGTGAAATTTCGAGCGCAGCCGCCGGCTGATCGGACCCGGTTTTCCATCCCCCACCACCTTCCCGTCGATGCGTACCACCGGCATCACCGTGTTGGTAGCGGAGGTAATGAACGCCTCCCGTGCCTGCAAGGCCTCCTGCAGGCGAAACGGGCGCTCGCGGACGTCAATTTCTTCAGCCTTCAGCACGTCGATTAGCGTGGCGCGCGTGACCCCGGCGAGGATAGCCGGCATCGATTGGCCGGGTGATGACAACTCCGTCATTGGCGACGATCCAGGCGTTGCTCGAGGCGCCCTCGGTGACGAAGCCGTCGTCGTCGACGAACCAGGCTTCACGCGCGCCGTCTCTTCGCGCGGCCTCCTTGGCAAGCAACGCCGGCAGCAGCATCACGGTCTTGATCTCGGAGCGGCGCCAGCGGATGTCCGGCATCGTCTTGACAGCAATGCCTGTCTTCGCGGCGGCCTCCTGCGACGTGGCCGCGAGTGGACGCGCCAGGCACACGACCGTGCGGCGGCACCTCGGGAGCAGGGAACGTGAACTCGCGCGGCCCCTCGCCGCGCGTCACCTGCAGATAGACGAGGCCGTGCCGGACGCGGTTGCGCCGGATCGTCTCGCGCATGACGTGGGCGAGCGCGGCGGCACTCATGGGGACGTCGATCCCGAGCTCGGCCAGCGAGCGCGCGAGCCGCGCCATGTGGCGGGCCTCGTCGACGAGGCGGCCATCGCGCACCTCGCACACCTCGTAGACGGCATCGCCGAACTGAAAGCCGCGGTCCTCCACGTGGACGGCGGCTTTCGCGTACGGCAGATAGCGGCCGTTGACGTAGACGACGCGGGTCACGGAGGCCCCCGGGGAAGCGACTGCCCAGCTCGACTTGTAGCATCACGCCTGCCGGATCTCGGCCGTGCGGTGCTCGGAGGAGACGCCCAGCGCGCGCAGCTTGCGATGCAGCGCGGAGCGCTCCATCCCGACGAATTCGGCCGTGCGCGAGATGTTGCCGCCGAAGCGGTTGATCTGCGCCAGCAGGTACTCGCGCTCGAAGATCTCGCGCGCCTCGCGCAACGGCAGCGACATCAGGTGCTCGGCGCCGCCGTTGACCGGCAGCGGCACGTTGGAGCCGATCTCCTCGGGCAGCATGTCGGCGGTGATGACGGCGTTGGGATCGCCGCCGGCGAGGATCATCAGCCGCTCGATGTTGTTGCGGAGCTCGCGCACGTTGCCCGGCCAGTCGTGCGCCTGCAGCACGGCGATGGCGTCCTCGCCGATGCGGCGCGGGGCGAGGCCCGAGGCGCTCGAGAGCTGGCCGACGAAGAACTGGATGAGGTCGGGGATGTCCTCGCGGCGCTCGGCGAGGCTCGGCACGCGCAGCGGCACGACGTTGAGGCGGTGATAGAGATCCTCGCGGAAGCGGCCCTCCGCGATCTCGCGCTCGAGGTCGCGGCTGGTCGACGAGATGATGCGCACGTCGACGGCCACCTTCTGGGTGCCGCCGAGACGCAGGAACTTCTGCTCGACGAGCACGCGCAGCACCTTGCCTTGCGTCTCGAGCGGCATGTCGGCGATCTCGTCGATGTAGAGCGTGCCGCCGTGCGCTTCCTCCAGCGCGCCGACCTTGCGCGGCCCGCCCGTGCGGTCCTCGGTGCCGAACAGCTCCTCCTCGACGCGATCGGGTGCCATGGCGGCCGCGTTCAGCACGACGAAGGGCGCGTCGGCGCGCTCCGACTTGAGGTGGAGGACGCGCGCGGCGAGTTCCTTGCCGGAGCCCGACGGACCGCGGATGAGGATGCGGCTGTTGGTCGGGGCGACGCGGTCGATGGCGTTGCGGAGCTGGTTGATCGCGGCCGACTTGCCGACCATCTCGGCGCTGATGCTCGAGCGCTCGCGTAGCTCCTTCACCTCGCGCTTCAGGTGGGACGCTTCGAGCGCGCGCAGCGTGACGAGGATCAGGCGGTCGGCCTTGAACGGCTTCTCGATGTAGTCGTAGGCGCCGCGCTTGATGGCGGTGACGGCCGTCTCGATGTTGCCGTGGCCGGAGATGATGACGACGGGAAGGTCCGGATAGCTGCGCTTGATGTCGGACAGCACCTCCAGCCCGTCGAGGCGGCTGCCCTGCAGCCAGATGTCGAGGACGACCAGATGCGGGCGCCGCTCCTCGATCGCCCGCAGCGCCTCGTCGCTGTCGCGCGCGAGCCGCGCGTTGTGACCCTCGTCCTCGAGGATGCCGGCGACGAGATCGCGGATGTCGGCCTCGTCGTCGACGATCAGGATGTCTGCTGCCATCGGTCGCTCCTTCGGTCGAATTCGGTCAGGCCTGCTGGGCCGGGGGTTGCTGGCTTTGAGGGGGTGGCGGTTCGGCCGCGCCGATACGCGCGCATCCTCCAGAGGCAGGGTTATGCGGATCAGCGCGCCGCTCGTGCGGCCGGGGGCGGCCGGCGCGTCTTCGAGCGAGAGCGTGCCGCCGTGCTGTTCGGTGATCTTCTGCACGATGGCGAGGCCGAGGCCGGTGCCCTTGTGGCCCTTGGTGGTGACGTAGGGCTCGAGCAGGCGCGCGCGGTTCTGCTTGGGCAGCCCGAGGCCGTTGTCGATCACCTCGATCGTCACGCGATCCGACTGCGGAGTGACGATGGTCTCGATCTGGCCGCGCCAGCCGTTGGTCTTGGCATGGGTTTCCTTGGCGGCCTCGACCGCCTCGGTCGCGTTCTTGACGAGGTTGGTGACGGCCCGCGTGATGAGGCGGCGGTCGAACGACATGAGCAGCGGCTTCTCCGGCAGCCGCAGCACGTACTGGATGTCCGGATGGCCCTCGCGGAACAGGATGATCGGCTCCTGCACGGCGTCGCGCAGATCGTGGCGGCTCCATCACCGGCTTCGGCATGCGGGCGAACTCGGCGAACTCGTCGACCATCGTCTTGATGTCGCCGACCTGCCGCTCGATCGTCGTCGTCAGCTTGTCGAAGGTCTCGCGGTCGTCGGTGATGCCCTTGCCGTACTTCTTGCGCAGGCGCTCGGCCGAAAGCATGATCGGCGTCAGCGGGTTCTTGATCTCGTGCGCGATGCGGCGCGCGACGTCGCGCCCAGGCGGTGGTGCGCTGGGCGACGACGAGTTCGGTGATGTCGTCGAAGGTGACGACGGAGCCGACGTCGCCGCCGCTCGCGCTTTCGCGCGTCACCATCACGGCGAAGGTGCGCTCGTCGCCCGCGGCGTTGATAGGTGACCTCCTCCTGCGCGCGGACTTGATGTGTGCTCCTCCTTCTGTCGAGGGCGGCGGCGAAAGCGGGGAGCACGTCCGAGCTTCTTGCCGACGAGATCGCTCTCGGCGAGGCCCAGCAGATCGATGGCGGCGCGGCTGACGAGCGTGATGCGGTCCTGGCTGTCGAGACCGATGACGCCGGCCGAGACGCCCGACAGCACCGCCTCCATGAAGTGGCGGCGCTCGATGAGCTGCTCGTTGGCGGTGACCAGCGCGTCGCGCTGGCTGCTTCAGCTCGCGCGTCATGGTGTTGAAGGTCTTGCGACAGCCGCCGCAGGTCGCCCTCGCCGCGCTTCTCCGGCAGCTCGACCATGAGGTTGCCGCGGCGACACCTGCTGCGCGGCCGCGATGAGGCGGCGGATCGGCGCCACGAAGCGGCCGGCGAACCACAAGCCGACCCAGATGGCGGCCAGCAGCGCCGTCATGCGAGATCATCGAGGTACATGAGCCCGTGCGCGAGCTTGAGCCCGCCGCGGCTTTGCGCAGCCGCTTGAACTCGTCGACGTTCTGCGCGGTGCGCTGCAGGTGGTCGATCACCATGGGGCTGACGCCGCGGGCGACGTAGAGGAACTAGCCCGGGTATCGCTCGAGCTTCGTCACCGCGGCGACGCGGTAGCTCGGTCGTCGGCATCAGCAGCGGCACCTGGCCGGCATCGGCCTGCGCCATGGCCAGCGGCCGACGGCGCCTCGTAGGGCAGCTTTGCGTTCTCCGTCGCCTCGACCACGGGGCTGCCCTCGCGATCGATCACGTAGGCGGCCGGCAGCTCGCGCAGGCCCGCCTGCACCATCACGAGCCGCTGCAGCTTGCGTCGCGTCGCCCGCCGATGGAGTCGGCGGCCAGCGTCGAGATCCTTGCCATGTTGACGATGTCGGTGCGGATCACCTGGCCGTGCTCGTCGAGGTAGGCGTTGGCGACGTCGAGCGAGCTCGAGATGATCTGCGCGCGTGCGCTTCGAGAACCAGCTGTCGAGCGAGCGCGAGAAGGTCGTCGTGGCGCCGACCGCCAGCAGGATCGCCGGCAGCGCCGCGATGACGCTGAACAGCGCCGACGATGCGGATGTGCAGGCGGCGCCGGGGACCTTGCGCGCCACGCCCGCCACAAGCCCGACGACCTGCCAGGCGATCACCGCGATCATCGCCACGATCAGCACGATGTTGATCAACAGCACGACGAAGACGACGTCGTTGCGCGGCGCGATCGGCGTCAGGCCGGTCAGGATCAGGTAGGTGGCGAGCGCCGAGACGAGCGACAGCACGACGACGACGAGGCCGATCCAGAAGCGCACGGTTGCGCGATCGGCACCCGGGTCTGCGAGCGGACGGCGTCCGATCACCCAGGTCACGGTCCTCGTTGCATCTGCACTCGTGCGCGGATCGGCAGTCGTCTCAGCACTCGCTAAATTCAGCGGGCGGACTCAGAGCCGCCGGGTCTCGCATTCAGAGGCGTGCGCGCGCGGACCGGCAATCGTGCAGAAGCTTCTTGTCGCGCTGCTCCGTGGCGGTCGGCCGTCGGTCCGCACCAAAACAGCGAGACTGTGACATTTTCGCGACAGTGTCCGATGCGGTACCGCAAGTCGCGCCAGCGAGGCAAGCGCAGACCGCTTGCATGCGTTGTAAATCAATGCGTCAGCTTATTGCAGATCACGGACTGCGGCGTCCGGAACACCTGGATGTCCAGGGCCCTGATGCGGCTGCGCAGCGTGTTGCGGTTGAGGCCCAGCAGCTCGGCTGCGCGGATCTGATTGCCGCGCGTCGCCGCGAGCGCCGCCGTGAGCAGCGGCAGCTCGACCTGACGGATGATGCGGTCGTAGAGCCCGGGCGGCGGCAGCTCCTTGCCGAAACCCGCAAAGTAGCCGGACGAGATAGCGCTCGACCAGCTCGCGACAAAGTCTTGGCGTCGGCGCCGCCGCGGTCGGCCGACTTGGCGGGCAGCGCCTCGGCGAGCTCCTGCTCGATGATCTCGGCTGTCAGCGTGTCCTGCGTGTAGAGCGCGGCGAGCGCGGCGCACGAAGTTCTCGAGCTCGCGCACGTTGCCGGGCCAGGGATGCGGCTTCAGCCGCTCGATGGCCGCGGCCTCGATCGACTTCTGGCCGAGGCCCTCGCGCGCGGCCTGGCGCAGGAAGTGGCGCACGAGGTCGCCGACGTCCTCCAGCCGCTCGCGCAGCGGCGGGATGCGCATCGGCACGACGTTCAGGCGATAGAACAGATCCTCGCGGAACAGGCCCTGCTGGATCTGCGCTTTGAGGTCGCGATGGGTCGCGGCGATGATGCGCACGTTGGTCTTGATCGGCGTGCGGCCGCCGACCGTGGTGTACTCGCCCTCCTGCAGCACGCGCAGAAGGCGCGTCTGCGCCTCGAGCGGCATGTCGCCGATCTCGTCGAGGAACAGCGTGCCGCCCTCGGCCTGCTCGAAGCGGCCCTGCGTGCGCGTCTGCGCGCCGGTGAAGGCGCCCTTCTCGTGGCCGAACAGCTCGCTCTCGATCAGCTCGCGCGGGATCGCCGCCATGTTGATGGCGACGAACGGCCCCTGCCGGCGGCGGCCGTAATCGTGCAGCACGCGCGCGACCAGCTCCTTGCCGGTGCCGCTCTCGCCGTTGATCATCACGGTGAGATCGGTCTGCGTCAGGCGCGCGAGCACGCGGTAGATCTCCTGCATCGCGGGCGAGCGGCCGATGAGCGGCAGCTCCTCGTCTTCGATCTCCTGCGTGGGTCGCTTGAGGCTGCGGCCGGGCTGCGTCAGTGCGCGGCCGACGACGGCGACGACCTCGTTGAGGTCGAACGGCTTCGGCAGATACTCGTAGGCGCCCTTCTCGGCCGCGGTGAGCGCCGTCATCAGCGTGTTCTGCGCGCTCATCACGATGATCGGCAGATCGGGGCGGATCTTCTTGATGCGCGGGATGAGGTCGAAGGCGTTCTCGTCGGGCATGACGACGTCGGTGATGACGACGTCGCCCTCGCCCTGGCTCACCCAGCGCCACAGCGTCGCGGCGTTGCCGGTGGCGCGCGGCGCGTAGCCGGCGCGGGCCAGCGCCTGGTTGAGAACCGTGCGGATCGCGGTGTCGTCGTCGGCGATGAGAACGGTGCCACGGGCCATGTCCTACCTCGGGCTCGAGCGGTGGTTTAGGGCGGCGCGGTCTTGCATCGGCAGGAGGACGCGAAAGACGGTGCGGGCCGGCTCGCTATCGCATTCGATGATGCCGCCATGGTCGTCGATGATCTTGGCGACGAGCGCGAGGCCGAGCCCGGTGCCGTAGGGCTTGGTGGTGACGAACGGATCGAACAGATGCGGCTTCAGGTGATCGGGGACGCCCGGACCGTTGTCCTCGATCTGGATCATCAGCGGCAGGCTGATGCGCGTGTCAGAGCCCTGCACCGACAGGCGGACACCCGGCCGAAACGAGGTCTGCATGACGATGCGGCCCTGGTGCTTGTTCTCGCCGATGGCTTCGGCCGCGTTCTTGACGAGGTTCAAGAAAACCTGGACGAGCTTGTCGCGATTGCCGGGAATGGGCGGCAGCGACGGATCGTAGTCCTCGGTGAAGCGGATGCCGCGCGCAAAGCCCGTCTCGGCGAGCGGCGCACGTGCTCGAGCACGTCGTGGATGTTGACCGGCTCCTTGGCAAGCGGGCGCTCGTCGCCGAACACCTCCATGCGGTCGACGAGGTTGCGGATGCGGTCGGTCTCCGAGCAGATCAGCTGGGTGAGCGCGCGATCGTCGTCCGAAAGGCCCGACTCGAGAAGCTGGGCGGCGCCGCGGATGCCCGACAGCGGGTTCTTGATCTCGTGCGCGAGGACGGCAGCCAGCCCCGACACGGAGCGCGCGGCGGCCCGGTGCGTGAGTTGGCGCTCGATCATCTGTGCCATGAGCGCTGCTGCAGCATCAGCACGACGAGACCTGGCTGATCGGAGAACGGCCCACCGTAGACGTCGACCAGCTTCGGGGCCGGCTGCTTGGGCGTCGCGACGTCGACGCCGTATTCGTTCACCGTCGAGCCCGATCGCCGCACCTGATCGACGAGCGCCAACAGCGGGCAGCCGAAGCCCAGCACGTCGTCGAGGCGCACGCGTTTCAGCAGCGCGATGCCCGTCGATAGGAACGCTTCCGCCGCGGCGTTGGCGTAGACGATGCGGTTCTCGTCCGCGAGCACGAGGATGGGATGGGGAAGTGCGCCGAGCAGCGAGATCGTGCTCGACCGGGCGTCGTGCCGGCGCTGGAGGGCGGGCGGTGGCGGCCGTCTTGGTCATGCCGCGTCCTCGCGAACGCCTGCGTAGAACTCCGCAAGGCCTTCGAGTACACGCGGCGCGTTCTCCTCGGTGCATAGGCGCCGGCGCCAGGCCTTGACCGTCTCGGCCGCGTGGTCGCTCTTTTCCAGATACCAGCCGATGTGCTTGCGCGCGTTGCGCAAGCCGAGGCTCGTGCCGTAGTGCGAAAGCATGCCTTCGACGTGCTCGCGCGCGATGCGACCCTGCTCTGCGAGCGGCGGCGGAGCCGGCATGCGGCCGGAGGCAAAGGTAGGCGGCAATCTGACCTGGCAGCCAGGGCGCTCCGTAGGCGCCACGGCCGATCATGACACCCGAAGCGCCCGAAGCCATCCAGCGCCTGGCGCGCATCTTCGGGCGGAGCCGATGTCGCCGTTGACGATGACCGGAATGGAGACGGCACGCGTCACGTCCCGACGGCGCTCCAGTCGGCGCGGCCCTTGAAGAACTGGCAGCGCGTCCGTCCATGCACGGTGATGAGCTGAACCCCGGCTGCCTCGGCGCGTCGGGCGAGCTCGGCGGCATTGCGGCTTCGATCGTCCCAGCCAAGCCGCATCTTGAGGGTGACGGGAACGTGCACGGCGCGCACGACAGCGACAATGAGGCTCAGCGCATGATCGAGGTCGCGCATCAGCGCGCTCGCCCGAGAGCTTGCCCGTCACCTCGCGCGCCGGGCAGCCCATATTGATGTCGACGACGTCGGCGCCGAGCCCCTCGGCGACGCGCGCGCCCTCCTCCATCCAGCGCGCTCTCGCGGCCGACGAGTCTGGATGACGAACGGCTTGCAGATCAGCGCCGGCGGCACGCCGCACCACGTCGGCGCGCTGACGCACGAGCTCCTCGCATGCGACCATCTCCGACACGACGAGGCCGGCCCCGAGCCGGTGGGCCAGCCGGCGGAACGGCAGGTCGGTCACGCCCGACATGGGGGCGAGGAAGGCGGCGTTCGACACGGCGAGATGGCCGATCTTGACGGCGGCAGCGGCGAACATTCCTGCGGGGACCATCCTCGGAAACTGCCTAGCAAATAGGCAACTAAAGAAGGTGCCCTTGATTTGTGCAGAATAGGGGTAAGCCGCTTCTTTCGCAAGCGCGAACAATGCGCGTCCACATTGCTCCGGCCACGGCGGCCGTCTAAGCAAAGCCAGCGGGATTTCTCGGCTGAAAACGGAATGGCAACGACGGTAGCGGTGATTGTAGCGGGTGGCCGGGGCGAGCGTCTGCACGGCCTGACCGATATTCCCAAGCAGTATCTCCCACTTGCGGGTGAGCCCGTGCTGGCGCACTCGCTCCGCGTGCTGGCGGGCCATCCCCAGATCGACCGTACCCAGGTTGTCATTCATCCGACCGACCGCGACCGCTACGAGGCGGCAGCGGGGCCGTTTGCCGCACACCTCGCCGGGCCGGTCGCCGGCGGCCCGACACGGCAGGAGTCCGTCCGGCGGGGGCTGGAGGCCCTGGAGGTCCTGGCCCCCGAGCGCGTCCTCATCCACGATGCCGCACGGCCGTTTCTGACCGCCGACCTGGTGACGCGCCTGCTGGCCGCGCTCGACAATCAAAGGGGCGCGATTGCGGCTGAGCCGGTCGCCGATACGCTGAAGCGCGCCACCGCCGACGGCCTCATCGCCGATACGGTCGACCGCGCCAACCTGTGGCGCGCGCAGACCCCGCAAGCCTTCCGCTTCGCCGATATTCTGGTCGCGCATCGCCGCGCTGCCGCGGCCGGCAAGCACGGCTTCACGGACGATGCCGCCCTTGCCGAGTGGGCGGGGGTACCGGTTCAGCTCGTGGCGAGCTCCGGCAACAACATGAAGCTGACCACGCGCGAGGACTTCATGCTGGCCGAGCGGTTGCTGGGCGGCGCACCCTCACTCGAGCCGCGCAGCGGCAGCGGCTTTGACGTGCACGCGTTCGCGCCGGGCGATCACGTGTGGCTGTGCGGCGTGCGCGTGGCCCACACCCACCGCCTCGACGGCCACTCCGACGCGGACGTTGCCCTGCATGCCTTGACCGATGCGATCCTCGGCGCCATCGGCGACGGCGACATCGGCGAGCACTTTCCGCCGAGCGATGCGACGTGGCGCGGTGCGCCCTCGCGCTTGTTCGTGGAAGATGCGCTGCGGCGTGTGCGCGCTCTCGGCGGTCGTATCGCCAACGTCGACGTGACAATCCTGTGCGAGGCGCCGAGGATCGGACCTCATCGCACCGAAATGCGCCACTCGATCGCGCATATGTTGCAGATCGACCCCGGCCGCGTCGGCGTGAAGGCGACGACCATGGAAGGCCTGGGTTTTGTCGGCCGCCGCGAAGGCATCGCTGCGCTAGCCAGTGCGCTGATTCTGCTACCCGCCTGAGGCCCCCTCGCTCCCTCCATCGACGACTCGTTGACCCCTGCGACAGAATCGCGGCATCAAGCAATAGGGGTTGTATCACCACGAACAAAATAGCGCGGGGGCCGACATGAACGTCATGACACACACGCTCGAGCGGAAGCCGGCGGAGACCGCCAGCATCGCCGACATTGCCGAGATGACTGCGGGTTCCTGCGTTGCCACGCGAGTGCGTCAGCTCTCGCGCATCGTCACACGCGTCTACGACGACGCCATGCGCCCGCTGGGCATCACGGCGAGCCAGTATACGCTGCTCGCGCAGCTTGCGGCGCGCGACGCCATCACCGCGGTCGAGATCGGGCATGAGCTCGACATCGAGAAGTCGACGCTCTCGCGCAACCTGAAGCGTCTGCTCGCGCTGGGGCACATCAACATGGATCCGCCGGCAGGGCGGCGCGGGCGCGGCCTGCATCTCACTGCCAAGGGCCAGGCCGTACTCAAGGACGCCTTCCCGGTGTGGCAGGACGCGCAGAAGCGCACCGTCTCCGCCATGGGCGCGGAGAGCCGCAACATGCTCGACAGCCTGCTGCACGAGGCCGAGAAGCTCGCGCCCATTTGACGACAGCTCGGCTGCATGACATTGCGAGCGAATGGTTCTCGCAGCGATGTCGTATGGCATGACGAGCCTGTATCCTCCCGAGCTTCTTGACGATGCAAGGTCCCTGCTCGCCGAGTTCGAGCGGCAGCGGCGCAAGCTTGCCACTGCCGAGAGCTGCACCGGCGGCCTCTTGGCTGGACTTCTGACCGAGATCGCCGGCTCCTCCGCGGTCTTTGAGCGCGGCTTCGTCACCTATTCCGACGCGGCCAAGTCCGAACTGATTGGCGTGCCCGCCGCCCTCATCGGGTGGCACGGCGCCGTCAGCGAGGAGGTTGCCAGCGCGATGGCGGAGGGCGCGCTGGCACGCGCCCCTGTGGACGTGGCCGTTTCGGTCACCGGAATCGCCGGGCCTGATGGCGGTTCGGCGCAGAAACCGGTGGGGCTCGTCTATCTGGCGGCGGCGCCAAGAGGGCGCCCAACGCTGGTCCGCGAATGCCGTTTCGGAAGCATCGGCCGCACCGCAATCCGGCTGGCAAGCGTCGGGGCCGCAGTCGAGCTGGCGCGGCGCGCCGTCTCATCCCAAGGTCGCGATTAGGCGTTCGGCGAGCGCCCTCGTATGCTCGCAGGGCTGATTGCTGCGGGGTCCCAAGCATGAGCATTCGCCTGATCTCGGCCTGCATTGCCCTTCTCGCCGTCGTGGCGACCGCGTCCGCTGCCGACGTGACCGTGCGCGAGATCAGCGAGCGCCTCTACCACGCCGATCCCGCGCACCCCGCCGATTTCAGCCACCGCAATCTGCGCGAGCTCGACTTGAGCGGGCTCGACTTCAACGGCGCCAAGCTTGCCGGCAGCGACCTCTTCGGCGCCGACCTTACGGGCGCCGACCTCTCGAAGGTCGATCTGAGCGCCGCGCGCCTCGACCGGGTCGTCATCATTGGCGCGCGTTTCGACGGCGCCAACCTCGCCGGTGCGAGCCTGCTGCGCCCCTCCAACTTCTCGACGCTGGCTGCGCCCGCCAGCGAGGCCGCAAGCTTCGTCGGCGCCGACCTGCACGGTGCCAAGATGTTCGGCCGCTTCAACCGCGCCGATCTCAAAGGGGCAAACCTCCAGGGCGCCACACTCGCCCCGTTCGGCCGCACCGGCTTCATCGAGCACTTGTGGCGCACGGAGCTGATGGGCGCCGATCTTTCGGGGGCTACGCTTGTGGGTGCCAACCTGACCTACACGCTGTTTAGGTTTGCCAATCTGCGCGGCGCAGACCTCTCAGGCGCCATCCTCAAGCGCGCGGACCTCGCGGGCGCGGATCTAACAGGTGCCGATCTCACAGGTGCCGACCTGACCGAGGCCGACCTCGACGGGGCCATCCTCAAGAACGTGCGCGGGCTCGACACTGCGGCGCTGGCGCGGGCGCTCAACTCAGAGAAAGTGATCCGCTAATCGTTCCGCGCCGCAGCGACGCGGGTGGGCGCGTCGTAGAGCGCATGCGCGCGCGCCTCGAACGCGGAGGTGTATTTGCGCACGGCCTTGTCGAACACCGCCCCCATCAGCAGCGCCAGCATGCGCGAGGAGAATGCGTAGTCGATGAAGAAGTCGATGTGCGAGCCGCAGCCGGCATCGCGAAACCGCCAGCGGTTGTCGAGGTGGCTGAACGGACCGTCGAGGTAGACGACGAGGATCTGGCCCTGCTCGGGGCGAAGCGTGACGCGGTTCGTGAAAGACTCGCGGATGACGCCGTAGCCGACGGTCATCGTCGCCACAAGGATGGTCTCGGCGCCCGATACCTCCCGCGAGCGCACGACGAGGCCCTCGCACAGCGGCAGGAACTGCGGGTAGCGCTCGACGTCGGCCACGACCTCGAACATCTGCCGGGCAGTGAAGGGGACGCGGCGTGTCGTCTCGAAGCTCGGCAAGGTCTCGCGTTCCTATGGTGGGGGAAGCTAGCGCCGCAGCGCGCTCCGGGCTTGCCTGAGCCGCGCGAAGTCCTCCGCCGCGTGATAGGACGAGCGCGTCAGCGGGCTCGCGGCGACGAGGGCAAAGCCTTTGGCCACGGCGATGCTGCGCAGGGCATCGAACTCGCCGGGCGGCATGAAGCGCTTGACCTCCGCGTGCCGCGGGCTCGGCCGCAGATATTGTCCGATGGTCAGGAAATCGACGCCGGCCGAGCGCAGGTCGTCCATGACTTGCATGATCTCCTCGCGCGTCTCGCCCAAGCCGACCATTATCCCCGATTTGGTGAAAAGCTCCGCATCGAGCTCCTTGGCGCGCTGCAGCAGCCGCAGCGAATGGAAGTAGCGCGCGCCGGGCCGGATCGCAAGGTAGAGGCGCGGCACGGTCTCCAGGTTGTGGTTGAACACGTCGGGGCCCGCCGCGATGACCGCGTCGAGCGCGCCGTCCTTGCGCAGGAAGTCGGGCGTCAGCACCTCGATGGTCGAGCGTGGAGCGCTGGCGCGCACCGCGTGGATGACGCGAGCAAAGTGCGTGGCCCCGCCGTCCGGCAGGTCATCGCGATCGACCGAGGTGATGACGACGTGCTCAAGCTTCAGTTCGTGCACCGCGGCCGCGACGTTGCCGGGCTCTGCGGGATCGAGCGCGCGCGGCATGCCAGTGCGCACGTTGCAGAACGCGCATGCGCGCGTGCAGGTGTCGCCCATGATCATGAAGGTCGCGTGGCGCTTTGCCCAACACTCGCCGATGTTGGGGCAGCCGGCTTCCTCGCACACCGTATGCAGCCCGCGCGCGCGCAGAATGCGCGCCGTCTCCGCGTGCGCGCCCGAGCCCGGCGCCTTGACGCGGATCCAGGCCGGCTTGGCCAGGCGCGGGCTTGCCGCTTCGTTCAATGTGGCCGCTTTGCTCACCATGCACATCCAGCGGATGGGGTCGACACGGACAGCGTGGACGCCTTGCCCGGGCAAATCAAGGCCGCGCGATGGCGCCCGCTAGCGCCCGATGATCCGCGCGAGAACGATGATGATCATCGCGCCGATGGTCGAGACCAGGACCTGGTGCGCCCAAGGATACTCGAGCAGGAAGGGCAGCTTGAGAAGCCCGGCCTGCACCAGCGCGCCGCCGACGAACGAGCCGATGATGCCGACGAAGATGTCGCGGATCAGCCCGCCGCCGCCGAGCAGCAACCCGGCAAGCCAGCCGGCGACAAGCCCGTTCACGGCCATGATGATCCACGGCAAGTATGGCGTGTAACCCTCCATTGCCCGGTCCTCCCCTTCAATTCAGTTGTTGTTGCCCAAGCTTACGCGATGAATCGCGCCAGCAGCACGACGATGATGGCGCCTACGGATGCCGTCACGATCTGCGAGACGAGCCGGTTGCGGATGCCCAGGTCGATGTTGAGGGCCTCGAACAGGAAGCCGCCGACAAAGGCGCCGATCACGCCCGTGAGCAGGTAGCGCAGGATGCCGCCGCCGCCTCCGACGAGCAGCGACGCGATAAAGCCGGCGATGAGACCGATGATGAGAAAGATCACGAGCGTGCGCGTCTCGATGTTCATGGCGTAACTCCCCTATGTCCCAAGTATGTCCCGAGTTCAAAAGCCTCGATGCTGGCCCGTCCGAAATTCATCGGCCCGATGGCGGGATGTGAATGGCGCGGCCCCACGCCGCCAGGGCGCTCTCGCCCATCATTTCCGAAAGTGTCGGATGTGGGAAGACTGTACGCATCAAATCCTCCTCGGTCGCCTCCATCTGCATGGCGATGACAAAGCCCTGGATGAGCTCGGTCACCTCGGCGCCGACCATGTGGGCGCCGATCAGCTCGCCCGAGTTGGCGTCGAAGACGGTTTTTACGAGCCCTTCACGCTCGCCCAGCGCCAAGGCCTTGCCGTTGGCGCGGAAGGGAAACCGCCCGACCCGGATCTGACGCCCCATCGCCAGCGCGCGCGCCTCCGTCAGGCCGACGGAGGCGATCTGCGGCCGGCTGTAGGTGCAGGCCGGAATGCGCTGCTTGTCGAGCGGATGCGCACGGAGCCCCTTGATCGCCTCGACACAGACGACGCCTTCGTGCTCCGCCTTGTGCGCGAGCATGGGCGGGCCCGCCACATCGCCGATGGCATAGACGCCGGCAACGTTCGTCCGCCCCAAGCCATCGGTTTTGACGAGACCCCTCTCGATCGCGACGCCGAGGGCCTCGAGCCCCAGCCCCTCGACATTGCCGACAACGCCCACGGCCGAGATGACGCGCTCGACGGTCAGGCTCTCGCGATTGCCGCCGGAGAGCTCGACAGTTGCGGTTGCCGTGTCGGCACCCTTCTCGATGCCCGTCACCTTGGCGCCGGTAAGAATGCGGATACCGGCTTTCTCGAAGGCCTTGCGCGCCAGCGCGGCGATCTCGGCGTCTTCGGCGGGTAGAATCTCGGGGAGGATCTCGACGACCGTCACCTCGGCGCCGAGCGCGCGATAGAACGAGGCGAACTCGATGCCGATAGCGCCGGAGCCGACGACGAGCAGCGACTTGGGCAGCGCCGGTGGCACCATGGCTTCGAAGTAGGTCCAGATGCGCTCCCCGTCCGGCTCGAGGTCGGGAAGCACGCGCGGGCGAGCTCCCGTCGCCAGGATTATGTGGCGCGCGCTGTAGCGTCCCGGCCTGAGAGCATCCTTGGGCGCGGCCTGGGCGCGCGCGTTGGGTTTCTCCTTCGGCGCAGTGATGTCGAGACCACCCTGTCCTTTGAGTTGCGCCTCACCCCAGATGACATCGACGCCGTTCTTCTTGAGTAGGAAGCCGACGCCCGTGTTGAGCTCGGCGGCGACCGTGCGCGAGCGTTCCACCACCGCGGGCACATCCGGCATCGCCTCGCCGTCGACAGTGATGCCGAAGCTGCCCGCGTTGGTCACGTCGTGGAAAATCTCGGACGACCGCAGCAGCGCTTTGGTCGGGATGCAGCCCCAGTTGAGACAGATGCCGCCGAGGTAGGCGCGTTCCACCACCGCCGTGCGCAAGCCCAGTTGTGCGGCGCGGATCGCGGCGACGTAGCCGCCCGGGCCGGCGCCGACGACGATCACATCATACGTTTCAGACGACTGCGCGCTCACGGGCGGGGAGGCCCCCTGGGAATGAAAAGGCCCCGACCCTGCAGTAGGCCGAGGCCCAGGCGATGAGGCCGGTCATATGAGGACCGGAACGCGGGCCAACATGGCACGCACGTCAGACGTGGCAGCGCGCGCCCAGATATTCGTTGAGAAGCTTGTTGTAGAGATCGGCCTGCCCCTTCTGTGCGGCCGACAGGCTCTTGCCGGCGCTCTGGCGCTCGACAAGGGCCGGCACGCCCGAGCGGTCCATCTTGGTGAGATTGGCGCGGATCGAACTCGCAGGTCTCCCCGCCGCTCAGCGCCGTCGGGCCTGGGTCGCCGCCGTTGGCCGTGCTGTTGGCACAGGCCGCCAGCGCCAACGCCTGCAATAGTGCCAGGGCGCAGACTGCCAATCGTCCAGAGTTCCGCGCGGTCGAACCACCTGCCGCCACCACACCCTCCGCATATCGAAGAGACCCAGCGGGCTTTTCACCACAGGCCCTTGTGGCGCGCAACCCCTCTTGGCTGCTTGTGTTTCGCTGCTGCGCACATGCCACGCCCTGCCGCCTCAAAACCGTGCAGCGGAACGACTTACGGCTGCGCGCGGATAAGCACGCAGCCGTCAGGCAATGTTCGCGACGTCGGAAAGCATACCGCCAGTGCTATGGCTGCGGCAGTGTGGGATCGGGATTCTCAGCCGTTTGCGGCGCAGGCATCGTCGTTGCAGCCGGAGGAGGCGTAGCGGCTGCGGTCGACGCAGGCGGCTTTGTAGCCGGCACGGGCGGCGCCGTCTTCTTGACCGCGACCTTCTTCTCTTTGGTGTCCTTCGCGTCTTTCGCCGCCCCGGTGGTGGTCGTCGTGGTCGAGGTCGTCGTCGGCGTGGTCGTCGCCGCTACGACCGGGCGGGGCGGATAGGCCGAGCACTTGCTCTGGAATTCGTTGTTGGCTTTGTTCAGCTCATCTGCCTTCGCGAGGTCTTCGGTCTTGAGCTTGTATTTCTTCGCCGCGGCCTTGGAGACCTTGTCGATGGTGCCGTCGCGATTGAGGGCCTCGATCTGCGCCGCGAGCGTGAGACACGCTGGATCAGACTTCGCAGCGCCAGCCTGATCGATCGACGATGTGTTGAGGCCGCCGGTCGTGAGCGTCCCGTCCTGAGCGCACCCCGCAGCCAAGAGTGCGACGAGAATTGCGGCGGTGGGTGCAGAGCGCGCCTTCATGGCGGAATACTCCAATGGTTGAGGCCGTTAGTATCAACGCCCACGCTGTTCGTTTCCGCTTCTAGTCTCGCCCTCAGTCAGCGGCAAGCAACTGCCCCATTCTTATGCTTTTGCCGGGACTTTGGGAGATACTTAACTGGGGAAATAAGGCGGAAGTGGTCCTGGGGCCACAGCCTGAGACCAGATGAAAACTGTTTACGGCCATGAGGCAATTCGGTTGTAGCCGCCGTTAACCTTCACACCAGCATACGCACCGGATCCTCGATAAAAGCTTTGAAAGCGGCGAGCAGCGCGGCTCCCGTGGCGCCATCGACGACCCGGTGATCGCAAGAAAGCGTAACATTCATCACGGTCGCGGCTTCAAGGTTCTCGCCAGCAACGATCGCCTGCCGTTCTGCGGCGCCCACGGCAAGGATCGTCGCGTGCGGCGGGTTGATCACCGCGTCGAAGCTCTTGATGCCGTACATGCCGAGGTTCGAGATCGAAGTGGTACCCCCCTGATACTCGTGCGGCGCCAACCGTCGTTTGCGTGCGCGGTCGGCGAGATCGCGCATCTCGTTGGAGATTTCCGACAGCGTTTTCATCTCGGCCTGGTGCACGACGGGCGTGAACAGCCCGCCTTCGACCGCAACCGCCACGCCGACGTCGGAATACCTGTGGCGCAGCATCCCGGCTTCGGTCCACGTGGCGTTCGCCTGCGGCACCTGCTGCAGCGCGAGCGCCATCGCTTTGATGATGAAGTCGTTGACGGAGAGCTTGTAGGCGCGCGGACCGTCGTGCGGAGCCGCCGCGTTCATGCGCTCGCGCGCGCGCAGCAGCTCGTCCAGCCGGCAATCGATCGAGAGGTAGTAGTGGGGGATCGTCTGCTTCGCGAGCGTGAGCCGTTCCGCGATGATGCGGCGCATCTTGTCGTGGGGCACGATCTCGTAGGTGCCCTTGTCGTAGAGCGCGAGGATCTTGTCGTCCGATAGTGCAGCCCGGGGGCCGACACCGGCTCGCGTCACCGCGATCTCGCCGCGCGCAGTCTTCGCGCCAACCGCCTGCGCGGCGCCCGCGGCAATCGCCGCCTCGATATCGCGCTTGACGATGCGGCCGTGCGGGCCTGTCCCCGCGACGCTATTGAGATCGAGGCCGGCCAGGCGCGCGAGCCGCTTGGCAAGCGGGGACGCCATGATGCGCTGGGTGTCGCTGGCGTCTTCCGTGGTCTGCATGTCCGATCCACCAATGTCCGACGCTAGTGCTTGGTCTGCCCGCGCAGCTTGCCCGCGGTCGGGCCGGGCGTCGTCTCGAAGTTCGCCGCGAACGCCTCGTGCAGCGCCGTCTGCGCCTCGTCCTCACGCATGTAGCCGTTGAGCGCCGCGGCCTTGGCAACGTGATGGCCGATCTCGGCCAGCAGCCGCCCCCAGTCGCGCACCTGATCGCCGAACGCGGACGAGTTGAGCGAGACCAGAAGCGCGCCGTCGGCGATCCAGGCGCGCAGCACCTCCACCGCCAACTCCGCGTCCTCGATGCCGTCGGGCGGATCGAGCTCGACTTGAGCCTCCTCTTCCATGGCCTCCTCCTTTCAGGCGTAGAGCACGGACTTGACCGCGGCGACCACCCGCTCGGCCGAGGGCAGCGCCAGTTTCTCCAGGTTCGCGGCGTAGGGCATGGGGACGTCGGCGCCGGATACCTTGGCGGGCGGCGCGTCGAGATGATCGAAGGCCTGCATCGCGACCTGCGCGCAAATCTCTGAGCCGACCGAGCACACGGGCCACGCTTCCTCGACCGTGACGAGGCGGTTGGTCTTGCGCACCGAGGCCAGCACGGTTTCGAGATCGAGCGGACGCAGCGTGCGCAGATCTATGACTTCCGCCTCGATGCCGTCCTTGGCGAGCAGGTCGGCGGCTTCCAGCGCGTAGATCATGCCGCGCGCGAACGAGACGATGGTCGCGTCCGAGCCGGCGCGGGCGATGCGCGCCTTGCCGATGGGCACGAGCCAGTCGTCGACCTTGGGCACCGGGCCGTGGCTGCCATAGAGCAGCTCGTTCTCGAGGAAGATAACGGGGTTGGGGTCGCGTATGGCGGCTTTGAGCAGGCCCTTGGCGTCTGCCGGCGTGAACGGCGCGATCACTTTCATTCCCGGCACGTGCGCGTACCACGCTGAGTAGCACTGGCTGTGCTGGGCAGCGACGTGCGCCGCCGCCCCGTTGGGCCCGCGGAACACGACGGGCGCGCGCATGCTGCCGCCCGACATGTAGTGCGTCTTGGCCGCCGAGTTGACGATCTGGTCGATCGCCTGCATGGCGAAATTCCAGGTCATGAACTCGACGATCGGCTTGAGGCCCGCGAACGCCGCGCCGACGCCGACACCGGCAAAGCCCTGCTCGGTGATGGGGGTGTCGATGACGCGCTTGTCGCCAAACTCCTCCAAGAGCCCCTGGCTGACTTTATAGGCGCCCTGGTACTGTGCCACCTCCTCGCCCATGAGGAACACGTCCGGGTCGCGCCGCATCTCCTCGGCCATGGCGTCGCGCAGGGCTTCGCGCACCGTCAGCGTGACCATCTCGACGCCGGGCGCGATGTCGGGCTCGGCCGCAATCAGCGGCTCGGCGCGCTTGGGCGCGTCGGCGGGGATGCGATCTTCCTCTCCCAGCCCCGGATAAACCGGAGCTTGCGCCGCGGCCGGTGCCGCTGCGCGCTCCGCCGGTTTTGCCGGGGCGGTCTCTTCTCTCGGTGTGGAAGGCTTGGCGGCGCCGGCCTTCGCCGGAGGCGGCGAGGCCGCGTCATCCTCGCCGGCGATGAGCGCGATCGGCGTGTTGACTTTCACGCCCTCGGTGCCGGCGGGAACCAGGATCTTTTCCAGCCGGCCCTCGTCGACCGCCTCCACCTCCATCGTCGCCTTGTCGGTCTCGATCTCGGCGATCACGTCGCCGGCCCTGATCTCCTGGCCTTCGCTAACGAGCCACTTGGAAAGCGTGCCCTCCTCCATGGTGGGCGACAGCGCCGGCATGAGAACTTGCGTCGGCATCGCATCCCTCGCGCGTCAGCCAGCCACGATCACGTCGGTATAAAGCGCGTCGGCGTCGGGCTGCGGATCGGCGAGCGCGAAGTCCGTCGCCGCGGTCACCTGATCGCGCACCTCGCGGTCGATCTTCTTCAGATCGTCCTCGCTGACGCCCTGCTTCACCAGCCGCTGCCGCACCATCTCGATGGGATCGCGCGTCTCGCGCATCTGCTGCACCTCCTCGCGCGTGCGGTACTTCGCCGGGTCCGACATCGAATGGCCGCGATAGCGGTACGTGAGCATCTCGAGGATCATCGGCCCCTTGCCCGAGCGCGCGCGCGCGATGGCCCGCTCGCCCGCCGAGCGCACGGCCTCCACGTCCATGCCATCGACGTGCTCGCCTGGGATGTCGAAGGAGCGCCCGCGCTGGCACAGCTCCGTCGTCGCCGAGGAGCGCTCGATCGAGGTGCCCATGGCGTACTTGTTGTTCTCGATGACGAACACGATCGGCAGCTTCCAAAGCTCGGCCATGTTGAAGGTCTCGTAGACCTGGCCCTGGTTGGCCGCGCCGTCGCCGAAGTAGCACAGGCACACGTTGCCGTTGCCGCGGTAGAGGTTCGCGAACGCGAGCCCGGCGCCGAGGGGCAAAGAGGCGCCGACGATGCCGTGCCCGCCATAGAAATGTTTCTCGGGCGCGAACATGTGCATCGACCCGCCCTTGCCCCTGGAGCAGCCGCCGCGCCGCCCCGTGAGCTCGGCCATGACGCTGTTGGGGTCCATGCCAACGCTCAGCGTGTGCCCATGGTCGCGGTACGCCGTGATGACCTGATCGCCTTCCCGGCTCGCCATCTGCATGCCGACGACGACGGCTTCCTGCCCGATATAGAGGTGGCAGAAGCCGCCGATGTGGCCCATGCCATAGAGCTGGCCGGCCTTCTCCTCGAAGCGGCGGATCAGCAGCATCGAGCGATAGGCGCTGAAGTCCTCCTCGCGCGTGAAAGGGCGTACTACCGTCTCGCCGGTGGAGGCAGAGGAGGCCTTCCGCGCGGCCGGGCCAGAGCCAGGGCGGCTGCGGGATGCTTTCGCTGATGCCATCGAGGCCCTCTTGGTGCGGGCGGCAAGGCGTGCGCTTGACGCGCTGCTCGCTCCGAGTCGGACCCTACAAGAGGCAACCGGGGATGACCAGAATGCGCCGCGAGGCGCCGCCGAGGTACGGGCGGAGGAATGGAACCTAGCGCCGGATCACGACCTGGTCGCGCGGATCGACGAAGCCTAGGACCTCGCGCGCGATTTCGGCGACGATATCGGGATCGGGTCTGTCCGGCGTGAGCAGCGCCACGTCGCGCTGCAGGTTGGCGCGCACGGCCTCGAGGCTTTTGATCTCGAACTCCAACAATGCTGACCGCTCGGTCAGCGCGGATCGCACCTCGAGGCCGTGCCGGCCATATTTTGCATGATAGGCGAAGTAGGCCGTGAACCCCAGGCAGAGAAGCAACACCGTAGCCTGCCGAGGCCTCGAGCGCCGATCATGGTTTGGCTGACGCAGCACTATGGGTACGCTGCACAAAACTGGTGGACACGTGTGTTATGCCACGCCCACCTTAATCCGAAGTAAAGCGCTGTCCCGCTCCCAGGAGATCGATACAGCGGCCGCCCAAACGGTCGGAATGACGCTCGCCGGAAAAGTCCCGCTGCATCAGGCTCATCCGGCCAAACTCGCAGCCGACTTCGGCGCCGCGGCGGTATCGCTTTATTTTTTCGGGGAGCACCAGCTAATGCTGGCGCTCATCAGGCGCTCTTGCGGATGACGCTCTTGCCCGCATAGCGTGCGACGTCCCCCAGCTCGTCCTCGATGCGGATGAGTTGGTTGTACTTCGCGAGGCGGTCCGAGCGGCACAGCGAGCCCGTCTTGATCTGGCCCGCGTTGGTCGCGACCGCAAGGTCGGCGATGGTTGCGTCCTCGGTCTCGCCTGAGCGGTGCGAGATGACGGCGGTGTAGCCGGCATTTTGCGCCATGGAGACAGCGTCCAGCGTCTCCGACAGCGAGCCGATCTGGTTCACCTTGACGAGGATCGAATTGGCGATGCCGCGGTCGATGCCCTGCGACAGACGCTCGGTATTGGTGACGAACAGGTCGTCGCCGACGAGCTGGCAGCGCGCGCCTATTGCCTCGGTCAGCGCCTTCCATCCGGCCCAGTCGTCCTCCGACATCCCGTCCTCGATGGAGATGATGGGATAGCGGCGCACGAGGTCTTCCAGATACTTCACCATGCCGGCGGCATCGAGCGACTTGCCTTCGCCCGCGAGCTGGTACTTGCCGTCCTTGAAATATTCGGTCGCGGCGCAATCGAGCGCCAGCATGACATCGGAGCCCGGCTTGTAGCCCGCCGCCTCGATCGACTTGACGATGAAGCCCAGCGCCGCGTCGGCGGACTTGAGGTTGGGCGCAAAGCCGCCCTCGTCGCCCACGCTGGTCGAGTGGCCGGCGTCCTTCAGCGACTTCTTGAGCGTGTGGAAGATCTCCGCGCCCATGCGCACCGCGTCCGCGCATGTCTGCGCGGATACCGGCATGATCATGAACTCCTGGATGTCGATCGGGTTGTCGGCGTGCATGCCGCCGTTGATGATGTTCATCATGGGGACGGGGAGCACATGCGCGGCGGCGCCACCGATGTAGCGGTAGAGGGGCAAGCCGGTAGTCTCGGCCGCGGCTTTGGCGGTCGCGAGCGATACGCCGAGCACGGCATTGGCGCCGAGCCTGCTCTTGTCCTTGGTGCCGTCGAGCTTGATGAGGGCGGCGTCGATGCCCCGCTGGTCCTCGGCGTCCATACCGGCGAGGGCGTCGAAGATCTCGCCGTTGACGCCGTCGACCGCCTTGCTCACGCCCTTGCCGAGGTAGCGCGCCTTGTCGCCGTCGCGCAGCTCCACGGCCTCGTGCGCTCCCGTCGAGGCGCCCGACGGCACGCCCGCGCGGCCGAACGAGCCATCCTCCAGCACGACGTCCACCTCCACCGTCGGGTTGCCGCGGCTGTCGAGGATTTCGCGGCCGATGATGTCGACGATGGCGGTCATGGGCGTTTCCTGTACTCTTGTGGGCACGGCTGTGCCGGGTTTATGAGTTGGCGCGCCTTGTAGCGGGTCCGGGCCCGGGCGCAAAGACCCGAACGGGTAGCCCACTCCCGCCCATGCATCGAACATTGGCGAAGGGAGCATAAATGTCAGAAACGACTGGTCATCAAGGCGGGTGCCATTGCGGCAAGGTCCGCTACGAGGTCAAGACCGACCTCGGTAAGATCATCGCGTGCAATTGCTCCATTTGTGCCAAGCAAGGACTTCTGGCTGACATTTGTTCCAGCAGGCGAGTTCAAGCTCATATCGGGCGAGGACGCTCTCAGGGATTATCAGTTCGCCAAGAGGAAAGTTCACCATCTCTTCTGCAACGCGTGCGGCGTCGAGAGCTTTGGGCGAGGCGCCAAGCCGGATGGAACAGAGATGATCGCGATCAACGTGCGCTGCCTCGACGATGTCGACGTCTCAAAGCTGGCGCCTCGGCCCTTCGACGGTAAGAGCCTCTGAGCATCTCCCCATGACCGAGGCTTCGGCTCTGGTTCTGCTGTCCGGCGGTCAGGATTCCACCGTCTGCCTCGCCTGGGCGCTCGACCGCTACGACCGCGTCGAGACCGTCGGCTTCGCCTATGGGCAGCGGCACTCAGCCGAGCTCGGCGTGCGCGGGATTGTGCGCGCAAAGCTCGCCGCCATCAATCCGCGCTGGCGGGAGCGGCTCGGCCCCGACCACCTGCTCGAGCTCAGGGAGCTGGGCCGTTTGTCGCACACCGCGCTGACGCGTGAAGCCGAGATCGAGCTCGACGAGGCCGGGCTGCCCTCGACGTTCGTGCCCGGCCGCAACCTTTTGTTTTTCACCTACGCCGCGGCGCTCGGCTATAGGCGCGGCATCCGCACGCTCGTCGGCGGCATGTGCGAGACCGACTACTCCGGCTATCCCGACTGCCGCAACGAGACGCTTCAAACGCTGGCCAAGACGATCTCGCTCGGCATGGACACGACCTTCACGCTCGAGACGCCGCTGATGTGGATCGACAAGGCCGCCACCTGGGCGCTCGCCGACAAGCTCGGCGGTGCGCCACTTATCGAGCTGGTCGTCGAGGACACGCACACCTGCTATCTCGGCATCCGGTCGCGCCGCCACGCCTGGGGCTACGGCTGCGGGCATTGTCCGGCGTGCGACCTGCGCGCAAAGGGCTTCGAAAAATGGCAAGCGCAGACGAGCTGATCCGCGCCGTCGATTGTGCCGTTGCCGGCGATTGGGCAACCGCGCACGCGATCGCCCAGCGGCACGAAGGGGATGCCGCCGCGGACTGGCTGCACGCCGTGCTGCACAAGATCGAGGGCGACGTCCCCAACAGCCGCTACTGGTACCGACGGGTTGCGCCTGCGTTCGAGGACTTCGCCGATCCGCAAGCCGAACTCGCGGCGATACGCGCGAGCATCTCCCGTTAAGGGCGGCAGGGGGCGGCGATTGCGGCCGGTTGGGCGCGGGCCTAAGCTCCCGCGCTCTTCGCTCTCAGATTGGATCGCGTCCCATGCTGCGGATCTTTCTTTCACTCGTTGCTGTCCTGCTCGCCACCGGCGCCTTCGCCCAGAACGAAGGCCGCAAACCGCTGCCGGCGCAGCTGACCTTCGGCTACGACGAGGAGGGCAAGGTCGATGCCTCGCCCGCTGCCTGCGAAGCGGTCGTCAAGGAAGTCGTGGAATGGGGGCCCGAGGAGACGAAACGGGCGGTCAAGGATGTATGCGCGGCGCGCAAGCGGCACGTCGATGCCTACGCGGCCATCCAGAAGAGCTACAAGGCGCTGGTGAAGGAGATCGAGCCGGATCATCGCATCGACCCGGCGTCCGCCGTCACCGCCTTCCAGGCCATGGTCAAGGCTTGCATCGACCACAAGTCGAGCCTCACGACGGGCGGCCACAACATCATGATCGACATCATTCCCAACGACATCGCGGCCGCGTGCCTCAAGATCGGCAAGACCGTGCTCGACGACGAGACCTATTGGTTCACCCATGGCGGCGTGCAGGTTCGCTCCGCGCCTTAGTGCGGCGTGATGTCTGGTTTCTGAAACGTTCCGCACGCGCGGCGCAAAGCGGCTAAAATTCGCGCGTTAGCCCCCTCGCAACCTTCGTCATGCGATCGCATATCGCGTCTGAGGGCTTCGCAATTTTTCAGGAGACACGTCCATGGGCGACAACGCCAAAGGCGACATGAGCAAGGTCGCCGCGCGCCGCAAGGCGCCGCTCGAGACCCCAACCGATCTCAAATCCAACGCCGTTCGCGATCTGTCGGCCGCGCTCACCACGCTTCTCGCCGACGCCTTCGCCCTCTACATCAAGACCAAGAACTTCCACTGGCACATGAGCGGTCCGCACTTCCGCGACTACCACCTGATGCTCGATGAGCAGTCCGATCAGATCTTCGCCATGACCGATCCGCTCGCCGAGCGCGTGCGCAAAATCGGCGGCACGACCATCCGCTCCATCGGCCACATCGCCAGATTGAAGCGCGTTGAGGACAACGACGCCGACTTCGTCGACGCGCCTGACATGCTGGCCGAGCTGCGCGAGGACAACAAGGATCTCGTCGCCCGCATGCGCGAAGTGCACGAGCTTTGCGATGAGAGCCGCGACGTCGCTTCCGCGAGCCTCATCGAGGTATGGATTGACGAGGCTGAGCGGCGGCTGTGGTTCCTCTATGAGGCGACCCGGCCCAGCCACGTCGGCTGACAGATTGCCGGCCGCGAATTCTGCTTGCGAACGCGACTGGGGACGCCGAGGCGCCCCCGGTACTTCGCGCTTTGCCCAGCAATGGAGGTAACCATGGCCCAGCAAACCTCTCGGTCGGCGACGACCCTGACCGATAAGGGTGCGCTGCCCAAACGCCGCCTCGGCCGCACCGACATGCAGATCACGCCCGTCGGCTTCGGAGCCTGGGCCATCGGCGGCGGCGATTGGTCTTTTGGCTGGGGGGCGCAGGACGACAGCCAATCGGTCGCCGCGATCCGCCATGCGGTCGCGCGCGGCGTCAATTGGATCGATACGGCGGCGATCTACGGCCTCGGACACTCCGAGGAGGTCGTGCGTCAGGCCCTGAAGGGGGTTCCCTCCCAGCGCCGGCCTTATGTGTTCACCAAGTCTGGCCTCATCTGGGATGAGAACGACCGCTCTGCCACGCCGCTGCGGGTCGGTGCTCCGGAGAGCATTCGCCGCGAGGTCGAGGGCTCGCTGCGCCGGCTAGGTGTCGAGCGCATCGATCTCTACCAGATGCATTGGCCAGCCACGGACGGCACGCGCGTGGAGGACTACTGGCGCGCGCTGCTCGATCTCAAGGC
This sequence comes from uncultured Alphaproteobacteria bacterium, assembly GCA_963726555.1. Taxonomy (GTDB): domain Bacteria; phylum Pseudomonadota; class Alphaproteobacteria; order Rhizobiales; family Hyphomicrobiaceae; genus Hyphomicrobium_A. The sequence goes on from CAVSCT010000007.1 coordinate 368,414, forward strand.
CGAAGGCAAGGTGCGCGCCGTCGGCCTGTCCAACCACAACGTTGCCCAGCTCGAAACAGCCGAGCGCATCGGCCACGTCGATACCCTGCAGCCGCCCTTTTCCGCGATCCGCCGCGAGTTCGCCGCCGCCGAGCTGTCCTGGTGCCGCGAGCATGAGACCGGCGTCATCGTCTACAGCCCGATGCAGGCCGGACTGCTGACCGGAGCGTTCACGGAGAAGCGGGCGAAGGCGCTACCCGCCGATGATTGGCGCTCGCGCGCGGACGAGTTCACCGGCGGGAAGCTCAAGCGCAACCTCAAGCTCGCCGCCACGATGAGGGCCGTTGCGGAGCGGCACGGCACGACGCCCGCCTCCGTCGCCGTTGCTTGGACGCTGGCATGGCCGGGCGTGACCGGAGCCATTGTCGGTGCGCGGGCGCCAGAGCAGATCGACGGCTGGATCGATGCCGCGACGGTAACCCTCACCCGCGCCGACCTCGATGAGATCGCCGCGACCATCAAGGCTACGGGCGCCGGTGCCGGGCCAGCGTTGCCGCCAGCCGCGGCTTGATCCGGTAGCCGCGAAGCCGTACCCATCCCGCATGTACGCCGTGAAGGAGATTTTCTACACGCTGCAGGGCGAGGGCGCGAATGCGGGCCGCGCCGCCGTGTTCTGCCGTTTCGCCGGCTGCAATCTGTGGTCGGGGCGCGAGCAGGACCGCGCGGATGCGCAATGCCGCTTCTGCGATACCGACTTCGTCGGCACCGACGGCGACGGCGGCGACCGTTTCGCTACGGCGGAAGAGCTTGCGGCGGCGTGTGGCGCGGCTGCCGGCGCCGCCGGCCCCGATCTCGTCGTGCTCACCGGCGGGGAGCCGATGCTGCAGGTCGACGACGCCCTGGTCGCCGCGCTGCACGCCCGCGGCTTTACCATCGCGCTCGAGACCAACGGCACTCTTCCTGTTCCAGCGACGATCGACTGGGTCTGCGTCAGCCCCAAGGCGGGGACCGAGCTGAAGCAGCGCTCGGGCGACGAATTGAAGCTCGTCTACCCCCAAGCGGGCCTCGATCCCGCCGACCTCGAGGGCCTCGCCTTCGCCCACCGATTCCTGCAGCCCATGGACGGCACCGAAGTCTTGCGCAATACGCAAGCGAGCATCGCCTACTGCAAGGCCCACCCGGCTTGGCGCCTGTCCTTGCAGACCCACAAGCTGCTCGGCATCCCGTGACCTGTCGTCCCGAAGGGCCTGGGCCCCTGGAAAATGCTCGGCATTTCGCTTATTGAGCCCGCATGCGCATCTACAAAGAGTTCCGCTTCGAGGCGGCCCACTACCTGGCGAGCGCTGATCCCGGCTCGCCGAACGCGCGCGTGCACGGGCATTCGTTCCGCGCCCGCGTGAGCGTCGACGGCACGCCCGACGAGACGACCGGCTATGTCTTCCATTTCGACGAGCTCGCTCACGCCATGGAAGAAGCGCGCGACGCCCTCGACCACCGCCTCCTCAACGAGGTGGACGGGCTCCCGGCGCCGACGCTCGAGCGCATCGCCATGTGGCTGTGGAACCGGCTGCAGAACCGCGTGCCGGGCCTCGCCGAGATCGAGATCGCGCGCGACAGCTGCAACGAGGGCTGCATCTACTCCGGCCCGGCGCCCCTGCGCCACGCAGCGGAGTGAGCAGCATGGGCCACAAGGACAAGCCGGTCACGATCTTGGGGGCGGCAACCAAGATCCCCACCGCCCCCGATGAGGCGACGCTGGAGCGCGTGGCCAACCCACACCCCGACGCGAATTACATCGCACGCTTTACGGCGCCCGAGTTCACCTGCCTCTGCCCGGTGACGGGCCAGCCGGACTTCGCCCATCTCGTCATCGACTACGCGCCCAAGGACTGGCTCGTTGAATTCGAAGTCGCTGAAGCTGTTCCTCGCCGCCTTCCGCAACCACGGGGCGTTCCACGAGGACTGCACCATCGCCATCGGCAAGCGCATCGTGGCGCTGCTGGAGCCGCATTATCTGCGCATCGGCGGCTATTGGTTCCCGCGCGGCGGCATGCCAATCGACGTGTTCTGGCACACGGGGGCGCTGCCCGCCGGCGTATGGCTGCCCGATCAGGGTGTGGCGCCCTACCGCGGCCGCGGCTGACCTGCGCTGGCCGTTCGGCCACAGGCGTGAAATTTCGATATATTCGCGGGCTGGCGAGAGGCGGGCGGCTCGGGTAGCTTTGCACCTCGCGCGTTCGGAGGGGGAATGATTCGCTCGCACACTATGGCGCTGGGCTTCGCCCTTATTGCCATGACGGCTGGCAGCGCGCTCGCCACGGCGCCGTCCGACCAGCCGGTCGTGACCGACCCTGCGCTAAAGCCCTCGCCGCACGTGCGCGCGATGGACAGCAAGCCCGGGACGGTTCCCGCGGATGCGACGGCCGCGGCGCTGCGCGACAAACTCTCCTCACTCCCGACCGAAGGCTCCGCCCAGGAGATCAAGGAGCGGGCCGTTCTCACCGATTACTACGCGGCGGGGCATGCACCGCTCTGGGTCAGCGCCGGCGGCTTGACGCCGAAGGGTGCCGCCGTCGTCGCCGAGCTCATGAAGGGCGGCGACTGGGGGCTCGACCCCGGCGACTTCGCGCTTCCGCGAATTGCCGACGCGGCGATGGCCAACTTAAGCCCCACCGAGGTTGCGGATGCCGAGGTCACACTCTCGCTGGCGATCCTGAAATACGTCCGCTTCGCACGCGGCGGCCGCATCATCGATCCCACGATCCTGTTGAGCTCCGAGCTCGACCGCAAGCCGCAGCTCATCGATCCGGAGACCGTGTTCGACGCCATCGCGGCCGCGAACGAGCCCGACGCCTACCTGCGCGGGGTCCATCCCAAGCAGCCGCAATTCGAGAAGCTGCGCCAGGCCTATCTCGCCAGCCGCGGCAAGCCGATCGCAAAGAAGCTGCTCGCCAACATGGAAGAGTGGCGGTGGATGCCCGACGACCTCGGCGAGGTGCACATCCTCGCCAACATCCCCGAGTTCTTGGTCTACCTCTACAAGCAGGACAAGATCCTCCACACCGAGCGCATCGTCGTCGGCGAGACCGGCAAGCAGACGACCGTGTTCTCGCGCAACATCAAGACCATCGTGTTCAAGCCGATGTGGCGCGTGCCGGAGTCGATCAAGGTGCGCGAGCTGCAGCCCAACCTTTTGCGCGGCGGCAGCATGTTCCGCCAGTACGACCTCGAGCTGCAGACCAAGGACGGCCAGACGCTCGATTATCGCTCAATCGACTGGCGCACGGCCGACATCAAGAATTACGAGGTGGTACAGCCGCCGGGCCGCAAGAACGTGATGGGCGTCGTCAAGTTCACGTTCCCGAGCCAGCACACGATCTTTATGCACGACACCGTCGACAAGTGGATGTTCGCGCAATCGCAGCGCACGCTCAGCCACGGCTGCCTGCGCCTGCGCAACCCCATGAAGATGGCCGAGCTGGTGCTAGCCGAGGACAAGGGCTGGGACGCGGCAAAGACCAACGAGACGATGCAGTCCTCGCGCGACAACATCATCGCCATCGACAAGAAGATCCCGATGCACCTCGTCTACTTCACGGCGTGGGTGGACGAGGACGGCAAGGTGCGCACCTTCGGCGACATCTACGGCCACGAGAAGCGGATCATGCTCGCCCTCGACGGCAAATGGGACCAGATCGACGTGGGGCACGATCATCTGGCCCCGGTCGAGGCCGGGGAGCCAGCCACCATCGGCAGCGGCGGCCCGGTCGCGCGCAACCAGCGCGACCGCGGCCAGCCTTCGATCGTCGACATGGTCGGCAACGCGCTGGGCGGCGGGTACTAAATTTGGGCATCCCGGTCGCTAACCCTATCTACAGTCCCGCCTGGGCCGTGGCCGAGATCGGCAGCATCGCGGCGCAACTGACTTTTGCGATGCTCGCCGTTGCCATCGCAGTGCCTCTTCCGGTGGGGAGGTCGCTGGGAGACTGGCTCCTTTTTGCGTTCGCCTAGCCAGTCTTCGTGCCCGTGATGGGACTCTATATCTGGAGTCAGTTTTACGGCTTTCTCGTCTTGCCGCTGTTGGGCGCGTTCGCCGTGTCGGCGACGGCGACGCTGGCTTGGATCAAACTTGCAGCCGACCGGTGGCGTACGCTTTGGATGAGCATTGCCGTGTTCTCCTTTTCGGCCACGATCCTCGCCCTCTGCCAGATCCAGTTTCACCGCGATGTCGTTTCTGCTGCAAAGAGGCTGGCGCCGGACTGCCTCGACAGCCGATCGTTTCTCGACGCATTCGCGGTCGAAGCGGACACGGGTTTGAACTACACGCGCGCGCCGTCAAGGGCGGCGAGGCCTACGGTTGGAGTTTTCGTCGGCGAGACTTTTATAAGTTGTACCCAGGCAACAAACTCACCGTAATTCCGCGAAAAAGTGGGTGGTTTGGCGTCTCCTATCCGAGTTGTTGGCCAACGATGTCTCCGATCGCGCCCTGAGGTGGGGTGGTGGGGTGGGCCTCCGCGCGCCTCAAATCCGGCGCCAAGGCCTCCTGGCTCAGCGCCGCGATGGCTTCATCGAGCGTGACCACCGTCTGCCCGTCGGAGCCCAGCCGGCGGATCGAGACCTTGCCCTCCTCCGCCTCGCGCTTGCCGACGACGAGCAGCACCGGAACCTTGGCCAGCGAGTGCTCGCGCACCTTGTAGTTGATCTTCTCGTTGCGCAGATCGATCTCGGCACGCAGGCCCGCCGCCTTTAGCGCGGCCAGCACCTGCTGCGCATACGGGTCGGCATCGGACACGATCGTCGCCACGACGACTTGCACCGGCGCGAGCCACAGCGGGAAGTGGCCTGCGAAGTTCTCGATCAGCACGCCCGTGAAGCGTTCCAGCGATCCGAAGATGGCGCGGTGGATCATCACCGGCGTCTTCTTCTCGGAGTGCTCGTCGATGTAGAAGGCGCCGAGCCGCCCCGGCAGGTTGAAATCGACCTGCGTCGTGCCGCACTGCCAGTCGCGGCCGATGGCGTCCTTCAGCACGTACTCGAACTTCGGACCATAGAATGCGCCCTCGCCCGGGTTGATCGCGGTCTTGATGCTGCCCTTGCCGCGCTTCTCGATCTCGGCCAGCACCTTGGCCATGATCGCTTCGGCGTGGTCCCACTGCTCGTCCGTGCCGACGCGCTTTTCGGGCCGCGTCGACAGCTTGACCACGATGTCCTTGAAGCCGAAGTCCTCATAGATGGACAGTAGGAGGTCATTCACCTCGAGGCACTGCTCGGCGAGTTGGGCTTCCGTGATGAAGATGTGCGCGTCGTCCTGCGTGAAGTGGCGCACGCGCAAAAGCCCGTGCATGGCGCCCGATGGCTCGTAGCGATGCACCTTGCCGAACTCGCCGATCTTCAAGGGAAGATCGCGATAGCTCTTGAGGCCATGCTTGAAGATCTGCACGTGGCCGGGGCAGTTCATCGGCTTGCAGCAGAACACGCGCTCGTCGGGAAGCTCGGTGACGAACATCATCTCGCGGTAGTTCTCCCAGTGGCCGGAGAGCTCCCAGAAATGCTTCTCCATCATGTCGGGCGTATTGACCTCGGTGTAGTCGGCCGCCGCGAGCCGGCGGCGCATGTAGGCGATGAGCGTCTGGAACAGCGTCCATCCGTTCGGGTGCCAGAATACCGAGCCCGGCGCCTCCTCTTGGAAATGGAACAGGTCCATCTCGCGGCCGAGCTTGCGGTGGTCGCGCTTCTCGGCCTCCTCGAGGCGGTGCAGGTAGTCGGCGAGCTCTGCCTCCGTCGCCCAGGCCGTGCCGTAGAGGCGCTGCAGCATCGGTTTGTTGGGATCGCCGCGCCAATAGGCGCCCGCAATCTTCTGCAGCTTGAACGCCTTGCCGACCTGGCCCGTCGAGGCCATGTGCGGACCGCGGCAGAGGTCGAGCCATTCACCCTGCTTGTAGATCTTGAGATCTTCGCCCTCGGGGATGGCATCGACGAGCTCGACCTTGAAGTTCTCGCCGCGCTCCTTGAAGAAATCCTTGGCCTTCTTGCGGCTCCAGAATTCCTTCGTGAACGGCGCGTTCTTCTGGATGATCTCGTGCATCCGCTTCTCGATCTTGGCGAGATCGTCGGGGTGGAACGGGTCCTGCTTGGCGAAATCGTAGTAGAAGCCGTTCTCGATCACGGGGCCGATCGTCACTTGCGTCTTGGGCCACAGCGACTGCACCGCCTCCGCCATTACGTGCGCGGCGTCGTGCCGGATGAGCTCGAGCGCCTCCGGGTCCGTGCGGGAGATGAATTTGATCTTGGCATCGGCGCCGATCGGATCGGCGAGGTCGGCGAGCTTGCCGTCGGCGCTCATCGCCACCGTGCGCTTGGCGAGCGAGGGAGAAATCGCCTTGGCGACATTGAGACCCGTGACCCCCTTCTCGTACTTGCGCGACGCGCCATCGGGGAACGTGAGCGTGATCTCGGACACGGGGTTGCCTCCTCTCAATCGCTGCATACCAAGCAGGTAAGATGCGGGGACTATATATGCGCAGGCGTGGCGTCTGTCATCCGTTAGCTTGCCGCGGACCGCGCCAGCGCCCATAGCGCCATGGTGTCAGCAAGTGCCGCTCGGCGCGGATGTCGGGCACCGGGTCATGCCCGTGCGACCCCCACGGACGACAGCGCGAGAACCGCGAGAGCGTCAGCCACAACCCGCGCCAAGCGCCGTTTTTGTCGATCGCCTCGAGCGCATATTCCGAGCATGTCGGCGTGTGGCGGCAGTTCCAGCCGACCAAGGCCTTGAGCGTCCAGCGATAGAGGTGGATCGGCGCCTTCAATAGCTCGGCCGCCACGCGCATCAATAGGGCTCGCCGGACTTCGTGAAGAAACGGAATTTGCCGTCGCGCTTTTCGCAGCGCATGTCGATGTCGGAGTAGACGGCATCGTCGTCAGCTGCGCGCGTGCCGATTTCCAGATACGTCGCGGGCTTGTCGCTATGGTTGATGAGCTGATGCCCGTCGTCCTTGCCTGCAGGAAAGGCCGCCGCCATCCCTGCGCGCAACGTTTCCTCTCCCGCATCGGTGACGAGCGTGAGCTCGCCCTCGAGGACGTAGACGAACTCATCCTCGGCGCGGTGCCAGTGCCGGTGGGCGGAAATGGCACCGGGCTCGAGCGTCGTCAGGTTGACGCCGAACTGTGTGAGGCCGCCGGCATCGCCCAGCGCCCGCTTTGCGCGCCCCTCCAAGCCTTGCGCGAACTTTGCCGGATAGATCGTGCCGCGCCGAGCGTTGACCTGTGCGGGATCGCGAATAACCGCCATCTGCATCTCCCCGAAAGTTTTATGCAGACCGCGCGTTGGCCGTGGCAGCAGCGGCGCGGCGCTGCTCGATCTCGCCGATCGCCTGCTCGAGCGCGTCGAACACGAGCATCACGGAGCCATGCCGCGCCTTGTAGTGACGCGCAGGCTGTAGCAAGGCGAGGCCGGCAAAGCGCCCCGTGGGCGGGTCGCCGTTTTCCTTGAGCATCGCCCGCATGGCGGCAGCCGCCGCGCGCAGCTCGGCCGCCGTCGCGCCGATGATATGGCCACCCACGATTGCGGCCGTCGCCTGGCCCAGCAGGCATGCCTTCACCGTCTGCCCGAAGCCCGTCACGTGGTCCCCGCTCGTCTTCAGGTCGATGGCGATGGTCGAGCCGCACAGCTTGGAGTGTGCGGTGGCCGTGGCGTCAGGTGCGCTGAGCCGCTCCGAGCAGGGAATGTGCGCGGCGAGCTCCAGAAGCTCCGTGTTGTAGATCGCGTCCAGATCGGCCATGTGTAACCGCGAGCGCGGCGTCCCTTTCCAATTCTCAAGGCTGACCCATTATATAGGGCGTGAAGGCCTATATGGTACCGGACTTGCCGCGGCGGGAAAACGCGCCGGTTCGGCCCACGGAGTGCTGGAATTGACGAAAGCGTCGGAAGCCCCGCTCAATGTCGCCGGCGAGCGACCGAGCCGCCAGCAGGCGGAGGACGCCGTGCGCACCCTCCTCGCCTGGGCCGGCGACGATCCCGAACGCTCCGGCCTCGCCAGCACGCCCAAGCGCGTCGTCGAAGCCTTCGAGGAACGCTTGGGCGGCTATCGCGAGGATCCCGCGGCCGAGCTCGCCCGCACCTTCGAGGACGTCTCCGGCTACACGGACATGATCCTCTTGCGCGACGTGCGTTTCGAGAGCCACTGCGAGCATCACATCGCGCCGTTCACCGGGGTCGCGCACGTCGCCTACGTGCCGCGCCGTCGCGTGGTCGGCTTGTCCCGGCTGGCGCGCGTCGTCGACATCTTCGCGCGCCGCCTGCAGGTGCAGGAGGCGCTGACGGCACAGATCGCCACCACCATTCAGGAGGCGCTGGCTCCCGCCGGCGTGGCGGTGATGGTCGCTGCGCGGCATCAGTGCATGACGTTGCGGGCCGTCAACCAGCCGGCAGCGACCATGGTCACCACGCATTTCACCGGCGTCTTCGAAGCCGACACGGCCTGGCGTGACCGCTTTTTGCAGGCCGTGCACGCAAACCCCGGTGACCTTCGCTAGCCCTTACCAAAAAGTCAGCTCCCATGCCCGACCCGCAGACACCCCGATTTGCCCCGCGCGGGTCCAAGGACGCCGTCGAGGAAGGGCTCGCGTTCCAGCCCAAGTTCAACGCGGATGGGCTGATCCCGGCCATCGTCACGGCGGCTGACACCGGCGAGGTGCTGATGTTTGCCTGGATGAACGCGGAGGCGCTCGCGCTCACGCTCGAGACCGGACGCGGTCACTTCTGGAGCCGCTCGCGCTGTGCGCTCTGGAAGAAGGGCGGGGAGAGTGGGAACGCCTTGAAGGTTGTCGAGATGCGCACCGATTGCGATCAGGACGTCGTCTGGATGCGCGCGCATGTCGAGGGAGATGGCGTCGCCTGCCACACCGGGCGGGAGAGTTGCTTCTACCGTTCGATCCCGCTGGGGCAGCAAGCCAGCGGCGCGGCGACGCTCGTCCCGGTGCAGCGCAATCGTCACAAACGATGATGCTATTGCACTGCAGCGACTGAACAATTTCGCTCCCTGCGGCCGCCAAGCTAGTGCAAGGTTAATCTCGGAAGCCTATATTTAAGTCGTGACACGATGCTCGTCCGCGGCCGTTGCTGCACCGGGTTTGGGCACAGCCCTTGCAACACCGCCTGCAACGATAGGGGTCGCGGAAGCGTTTGCAGCCCACGGGGGTAACCTCAATGGCAAAAACGAAAATCGGCTTGGCGCTCGGAGGCGGAGCAGCCCGCGGCTGGGCCCACATCGGGGTCATCCGGGCGCTGGCCGAGGCCGGGATCAAGCCGGACATCATCGTCGGCACCTCGATCGGCGCCGTGGTCGGCGCCTGCCATTCCGGCGGCCATCTGGGCTCGCTCGAGAGCTTCGCCCGCGCGCTCACCCGTCGCCGTGTCTTCGGCTACCTCGACTTCAATTTCGCCGGCACCGGCCTCATCAACGGCCAGCGCCTGTGCGAGCAGCTTGACCACCACCTCGGTGACCTCAACATCGAGGATCTCGAACCGCGTTTCACGGCGGTTGCCACCGAGATCGGCTCCGGCCACGAGATCTGGCTGTCGCGCGGTCGCGTCGTCGATGCCGTGCGCGCCTCTTACGCGCTTCCCGGCATCTTCCGCCCGGTCAAGATCAACGGCCGCTGGCTATTCGACGGCGCGCTCGTCAATCCGATCCCGGTCTCCGTGTGCCGGGCGCTGGGCGCGCGCTACGTCATCGCCGTGAACCTGAACTTCGACGTCTGCGGGCGCGGCACCGTCGTGCCGCACTTCGAGCCGGATGCGTTCGCCGAGCCCGAGCCCGAGCCGCAGCCGATCACGGCCAAGAACGGCGCCGGCGTGCGCAGGCTTCTGCAGCGCCAGCTTTTCGGCAAGGGCGAGGCGGCCCCGGGCATCTCGACCGTGATGATGGAGGCCTTCAACATCGTGCAGGACCGCATCGCGCGCTCGCGGCTCGCCGGCGACCCGCCGGATGCCATGATCAACTTGCGCCTGTCGGAATTCGGCCTTTTCGATTTCCACCGGGCCGATGAGCTGATCGCCCGCGGCGCGGCCGCCACCAACCGGCACTTGGGCGACATGAAGCGCGAGATCGATGCGCGCCGGCAGGCGCCGGGCGTGCATATGGGCGTTGTCGAGATCGCCTGACAAAGCCTTCTCGGGAGCGGGCTTAAGCCTGCCTCAGCCGGTGGCGAAATAGCCCCGCATCGCGGTCACCTCCATCTCCACCTCGGCGATGTGGTTCTTGACGATGTCGCCGATGGAGACGATGCCGACGAGCGAGCCATCCTCGATCACGGGGACGTGCCGGAAGCGGCCCTGAGTCATCACTTCCATGATCTCGTCGATGGTGCTCGTGCCCTGGCAGGACACGACCGATGAGGTCATCGATAGCGAGACGGGCTCATTCAGCGCGGCCTCGCCGCGCTCGGCCAGCCGGCGGATAATGTCGCGCTCCGAGATGATGCCTGCGACCTCGCCGTTATCTCCGACGACGACGATGGCACCGATCCGCTTTTGCGCGAGCCTGGCGATGATTTCGGAGAGCGGCGCGTCGGGGCGCACGGTCGCCACGGCCCGGCCTTTCGTCTTCAAGATCTGCGCGATATTCATGGCTATTCCTCCCACGGCGCTTCGACAGCCGAAGTTTCGCATTGCAACAACGCGTCTATTGCAAATGCGAAATACCGGGTTCTGGATCCATGTTGCCCGGCAATCGACGCCAAAACGTTTCTTTTGGCCGGACGCTTTGATGCAAGTCCAACCCGTTCATCGTGCTGCAATCGGGGATTGGACGCAAGATCTCAGTTTTGTACTGCCACATCGGGTGAACGGGCGCTGCGGCTGCGATCGAAGAATCCGAACGCGAGAAGGCCGGCGAAATAGCCCCCCATATGCGCCTCCCACGCAATGCCGCTGCCGGTGCTGATACCGCCGACGCCGAGCACGCCGAGAATGTTGGCGAAAATGAATGCACCTGTCACCGCGAGCACGCGGCGATCGGTCAACGCACGTGCGAGCGGCATCAGTGGAATGTCCTCAGGGTTTTCACGCAGTGCCCGCAGCCCATCGGCGTCGATGCCAGAGAACAGGAAGCGGACCGTTGCGCCCATCAGGCCGGAGATGGCGCCCGAGGCACCGACCATGGGCGCCATGAGACCTGGGTTGAACACGAGAAATGTTGCGGCCCCTACAATCGCGCAGAAGGCCGAGAGCAGCAGAAAGCGCGCTGACTTCACGCGCTTTGCCACCGCGCTCCCGAAAGCGACGAGCCAGGCAGCGTTGAGGCCGAGGTGCGCCAGCCCGCCGTGCACGACCGAGTAGGTGAGAAAGGAGGTGACCGCGGCTATATCGCCGCCCGGCAACGTGCTTGCAAAGCCCGAATAGCGCGCTGGGATAAACGCGAGGGCGAGCAGCAGCCATGTGCTCCAGTCCTCGGGCAGGGCGGCGAGCAGTACGTGCACGGCGATGAGCAGCGCGAGCACTGCCAGCACGTTGCGGGGCACGTTGAAGATCGGCTCGTCTCGGCTCACGGCAGCTCCTTTTTGCGCAGCGGACGAAGGATAAGCGGGCTGGCAGAGTTAACGAGGCGCCCCAGTCCCGGCAACCATGTTCTCGCTTGGCGGCATTGCCGCGCCTTGATGGCACGGATGCTGCTCCTTAGTGCCCCGACGGTTGCGCGGCTCGGGGAGACTGTCCCGTTCCGGAACGGCCGTTGATCTGACGAGCACCGGCTCGGAGGCCGAGCCTGAACATTTTTTGCGGTATGGGACATGAAACATAAGACCAGCGCGGCGCTTTTTGCGTACTGGGACGGGGTGCGCGGCGGAGACGTGGCACCGCGGCGGTTCGATATTGAGCCAGCAAAGATCTCCACCATCCTTTCCTCGACCTTCATGTTGGAGCGGATCGACGCCTCGACCTACCGCTACCGGCTCGCCGGCACCGCCGTCTGCAACATTTTCGGTGCCGAGTTGCGCGGCTCCAACTTCCTCGACGGCTGGCCGCCCGAGGATCACCTTTCGCTCATGCGCAGGCTTTCGGTGTTGTCGGGGCGTGGCGCCGTGGAGCTTATTCACCTTGAAGCGGCTCCAGCCGGGCGGCCTTCCGCACCGTTCGAGGTTCTGCTCCTGCCTCTGCGCCATACCGGTGAGGGGATCGACAGGATCCTGGGCTCCTTCGTCGCGCTCGATTGCCCAGGTTGGCTGGGGCATATGCCACTCGCCACCAAGCGGATGATCGCCAACGAATTCATCTGGCCGGCGGGCAATCCCAATCGCGGGGTCGACGCAAGGCCATCGCTGCCGCGCCCCAACCACGCGCCCCTGGCATTGGTCCCGCGCGGCGGTCGCCTCGTTCGCAGCGAGCGGCGCCAGTTCCGGGTCTTCGACGGCGGTCTCGATCGCTCCAGCGACGAAAAAAACTAAGAGCTCCGCTCCTGCCCCTCCCACCGCCTGCGCGCCGGCCGATTTCCCGGCCCGCGCCATCGGGGTGCTGAAGACCATTCGAAAATGGTGCGCCGGTTAGTCCTTCGTTAATGGCTCGCCCGCATAGTTGTGACCGGAACAGAGCCTCCTTGTACGCGTTCTGGTCGGGCTCGCGGACAGACTGCGGTCGCACAGCGGCCCATCGCAGGATTGGCTCATGTTGAGGAGTTCGGCTCCATCGCAGCCGTTTGGACCCGAGGGATCGGAGCATAAAGGCCCCGATAGGCGGCGGTACCCACGTTTTGCGCTGAGCCTTCCGGGGCGCTTCATGCGGCCCGACAAACTCGACTATCCCTGCCATCTCAAGGACGTCTCCGTCGGCGGTGCTGCGTTTGTCACGCCCGCCCCCCCGACGGTTGGCGAGAAGGTCATCGTTTACCTCATGCACCTGGGCGGCCTCGAAGGCCCGATCGTGCGGCGCACCGAGGATGGCTTTGCCATGAGCCTCATGGCCACCCAGCGCAAGCGGGACAATCTCGCCGCGCGCATCCAGCTTCTGATCAGCCGCACCGATCTTGCCGAAGCTGACGAGCGCATCTCCCCGCGCACGTCGACGACCGGCTTTGCCACATTCATGCTGGCGGACGGCACCGTGCTCGAGTGCCCAATGCTCGACGTGTCGGGCTCCGGCATCTCGCTCGTGACGCCGATCAAGCCGCCCGTCGGCACCGAGGTCGTCGTCTCCAACGAGCGCGCCGTGGTCGTGCGCCATCACGACGAAGGCGTCGCTGTCGAATTCGTTAATCAGCGTCTCGAAGCGGAAGAGGCGTTCAAACGCATCGCCGACGCCATCGTTCGAAAAGATGAACGACACTCCTGAGTATTGCATCAAATCGTGCGGCGGCACTTCAGCGTAATTCGAACTCTATCGCGTAGCTTGAGGGAAAGAGTAACGGGGTCAGTCATGCAGCGGGTCGAACTCAGCGCCTTGGTGCTTCTCGGTGGAATGCTGGCAGCTACGAGCGTTGGCGCTCAGGAGCTGTCCGCGATCCAGCCGAACGACGAGATCGGCCGTCCGGCGACCGGCGTGCCGCCCTTCATGCGCGTGTTTGGCCCCGCCCAGCCGCCCCACGGCTTCGTGCGCTTCTGCGAGGAGACGCCGAGGGAGTGCTCTCCCGATCAGAAGCCGGAAGCCCGCTTCGATGCCTCAGCCGAGCGCCTGCGCGAGCTCGACGCCATCAACCGCGAGGTCAACCAGGCCATCACGCCGGCGACCGACTTGGAAGTTTACGGCGTCAACGAATACTGGACGCTGCCCAAGACGCGGGGCGATTGCGAGGACTACGCGCTCCTCAAGCGGCACAAGCTGATCGAGAAGGGCTGGCCGGTCAGCGCCATGCTCATGACGGTCGTCCGCGACGAGAAGGGCGAAGGCCACGCGGTGCTTACCGCGCGGACGGTGCAGGGCGACTTTATCCTCGACAACAAGAGCGAGGACGTGAAGGTCTGGACCACGACGCCCTACCAGTACGTGATGCGCCAGTCCTACCTCAACCCGCGCGTCTGGGTCGCTCTGGATACCCAGCAGAGCCCGGTTGCGACCGCCGCCGATCACGGCAACTAAGCGTTCCTGGCCTAAACCGGGGGAGCTACGACTGCGGCTTTAAGCCGGCAGCGAAGCGCTTCCAGTTGGCGACGTAGCGCCCGGCCGCGCCGCTGAAGCGCTTGACGTCCTCGTCGGTGAGCTGCCGCACTATCTTGCCGGGAGACCCCAGCACCATCGAGCGCGGCGGGATCTCCTTTCCTTCCGCGATCAGCGTGTTGGCGCCGACCAGGCATTCCTCGCCGATCTTCGCCCCGTTGAGGATGATCGAGCCGATGCCGACGAGGCTGCCGCGGCCGATGGTGCAGCCGTGCAGCATGACCATATGCCCGACGGTGCAGTCGGCGCCGATGGTCAGCGGAAAGCCGGGGTCGGTGTGCAGCACGCACCCCTCCTGCACGTTGGAGCGGGCACCGATGCGGATCGGCTCGTTGTCGCCGCGGACGATCGTGCCGAACCAGATGCTGGCGTCCTCCTCGAGGATCACCTTGCCGATGACGACGGCCGTTGGCGCGATCCAATAACGCCCCTCGCCCGGCGTCGACACGCGCGTCCCGTCGAGCTCGTAGAGGCTCATGGCTCTGCCGGTGCCCTAGACCTGCTCGAGGTCGAGCTCGAGGATCGCCATCTGGAACTGGTAGGACACCTCGCCGTCCTCCTCCTCGCGGAAGAGCACCGCGATGAACTCGTCGCCGATGAACACTTCGGCGGAATCGGCCTTCTTGGCGCGCGCCCGCACCTCGAGGTTGGGCGTGCGGAACACCTTGCGCAGGTAAGTCTGAAGGCGGGCTACTTCATCCGGTTTCACGAGGGGATCTCCTATTTGCGGCGGAACGCCGTGCAAGTTCTCAGAGGCCGCCGAAATCGTCGACCCACGTCTGCTCCATCTCGAGCGCGGGCTCGGCGCATCCCGCGGAGCCGACGACTTTCGCGGGTACGCCCGCCACCGTCACGTGCGCAGGCACGTCCGTCAGCACGACGCTGCCCGCCGCGATGCGCGAGCCGTCGCCGACGGTGATGTTGCCCAGAACCTTGGCGCCGGCGCCGATCAGCACGTTCTCGCCGATCTTGGGATGGCGGTCGCCCGTCTCCTTGCCGCTGCCGCCGAGCGTGACCGCGTGCAGGAACGAGCAGTTGTTGCCGATCACCGCCGTCTCGCCGACGACGACGCCGGTCGCGTGGTCGATCATGATGCCCTGGCCGAAGCGGGCGGCGGGGTGGATGTCGACGCCGAAGGTGCGCGAACCCTGGCTCTGCAGGAACAAGGCGAAGTCGCGCCGTCCCTCGTGCCACAGCGCGCTGGCGAAGCGGTGCGTGACGAGGGCGTGGAAGCCTTTGAAGTAGAGCAGCGGATCGAGATAGCGGCTGCAGGCAGGGTCGCGGTCGAACACGGCGGCGAGGTCGGCGCGGAAGATGGCGCCCAGCTCCTGGTGCCCGGCGAGCACCGACTGGAAGGTCTGGTTGATCAGCACCGCGTCTACGTCCGAATGGTCGAGCCGCTGCGCGAGCCGATGGCAGATCGCCTCCTCGAGGCGGTCATGGCTCAGAACGGTCGCGTAGATGAAGCTGCCCAGCGCCGGCTCGGCCGCCATCGCGGCCTGGGCCTCCTTGCGGATCTCCGACCAAATCGGGTCGTAGGCGCTGACCTTGCCCTCGGCCGCGGATCGCATCCTGGCTGCCATCTGACCACTCCTGAGCCCTATTGCTCCCGGATGCCGCGGACACGGCCGCTCCGGCCCGACCGGGGTACAAACATGCCGCCGGTTCGTCAACGTCTAGCACGGTCGTCTTAGCCAGCCGTAATTGACCTACCAGCCAGGCTAGCCCGGGGCGAAGTGCGCGATTGAATGCCGCGGCGGGCCGCGCTCTATAGGATCGGAACAAGGCCAGGATCTCCCGATGACCGAAACCAAGACCGGAGCGGCGGCGGCCCTGCGGTTCGAGCGCGACGCCGACATCGCGTTCATCATCGCGGACAATGCCGCCCGCATGAACGCGTTCACCGCCGCCATGTGGGAGGCACTGCCCGCCCGCATCGCGGAAGCCGAGGGTAACCCCGCCGTGCGCGTCATCGTGCTGCGTGGCGCCGGCGAACGGGCGTTCTCCGCCGGCGCCGATATTTCCGAATTCGACACCGCGCGCACCGGCGACAAGGCGGCGGGCTACGACGCCCTCAGCGATGCCGCGTTCACGGCGCTGACCCGCTGCGCCAAGCCGACCATCGCCATGATCCACGGGTTCTGTCTGGGCGGCGGTCTGGGCGTCGCCTTGTGCACCGACATCCGGCTCGCCGACGACAAGGCGGAGTTCGCCATCCCCGCCGCCAAGCTCGGGCTCGGCTACAATGCGCGCTGGGTGCGCCCGCTGCTCGCGGCCGTGCCGCCGTCCCACGCCAAGGAGATGCTATTCACCGCGCGCCGCTTCAAGGTTGCAGAGGCGGCCGCCATGGGGCTCGTGTCGCGCGTCGTGCCGGCGCCCGAGCTCGAGGCCGCGGTGCGCGCGCTCGCGGGCGAGATCGCGGCCAACGCGCCCCTCACCGTACGCGCTGCCAAGCGCACCATCGACGAGCTGGTGCGCCACCCCGAGGCGCCCGACATCGCCGCCCTCGACGCGGCCGTCGCGGCGTGCTTTGGGAGCGAGGATTACGCCGAGGGTCGCCGCGCCTTCCTGGAAAAGCGCAAGCCGAGGTTTCAGGGGCGGTGATGCTGGCCTTGTCTCATGTGGCCGCGGAGCGCGATATGCCGCGCCGAATTCGGATTTGTCCCATGCGCATCAGACCGTCGATATCAGCCTTTGTGACGTCGGTTCTGGCATGCGTTGCGGTTCCCGCGTCGGCGCAAGATAGATCGCTCATCGATGCGTGCTGGGCACCGGCAGCGCTCGCCGCCGCGCCGGGGGAGAGCGTTGCACGCAAAGGCGACCGCCGCTTCGACGCGCCGCCACAGCAGATGGAGCTGGCGCCGTTCCCTCCCCTGGAGCCGGAGAACGGCGTCATCCGCAGCGTCAAGGTCAAGGATGGCCGCAAGCTGATCGCGCTGACCTTCGATCTGTGCGAGCAGCCAGGCGAGGTCGCCGGATACGACGGCGCCATCGTCGACTACCTGCGCCGGGAGAACGTCAAGGCGACGTTCTTTGCCGGCGGCAAGTGGCTGCGCTCACACGAGGAGCGTGCGCGCCAGATCATGGCCGATCCGCGGTTCGAGATCGGCAGCCACTCGGAGGCGCATCGAAACCTTCGCGGGCTCGAGGGCGACCGCCTCGCCAACGAGATCCTGGGGCCGCAGCGGTCCTATGAGATGATCCGCACGCGTCTGACGCAGGCGCAATGCGTGCGCGACACTCCCGCCGCCCAAAGCCGCATCGCGCCGCGCCTCACGCTGTTCCGTTTCCCCTATGGTGCCTGCAATGCACGCGCGCTGCAGGCCGTGCACGAGCAGGGGCTGCGTGCGATCCAGTGGGATGTGGCGACCGGCGATCCCGCGCCGGGCGTATCTGCCGCCGTCATCGGGCATGCGATGCTGGCGCGGGCTCATCCTGGCACCATCATCCTAAACCACGCCAACGGCCGTGGCTGGCATACCGCGGAGGCACTGCCGCTTGCGATCCCGAAGCTGCGCAAGATGGGCTTTGAGTTCGTCACCGTCTCGGAGCTGCTCGACGCCGGCGAGCCCGTGGTCGCCGAGACCTGCTACGACGCCAAGCCGGGCGATACGGATCGCTACGATCTGCTGGCCGCGCATAGGCGCATCCCCGACTTCAAGACGACCGTTCACAGATGAGCGGGCTTACGCCTTTCACCGCCGCGCGCCACGAGATCGAGCTTGCGCGCGGAGCGCCGCTCGTCGCCGAGCCGATGACGCAGGCCGACGCGGCGCCTCTCGCGCAGGCGGTTGCCGCGCTGGAGCCGTGGCGGACCTACGCCTACCCGGCCGAAAAGCTCGCGGCCTATCTCACGCGATCGGAGCCTGGCGCGCCACGCTTCATCCTTCGGCGCGAAGGAGAGATCGCCGGCGGCATCGGCCTGCGGCTCAACTGGATGCGCGGTCCCTATATTCAATTTCTCGCGGTGCTGCCGCGCTTCCAGTGCCAGGGTCTCGGCAGCGCCGTCATCGCCTGGGTCGAGGCGCAAGCGCGCGCGGGCGACGAGCGCAACCTCTGGATCGCTGCCTCCGAGATCAACGCGCACGCGCGCCGTCTCTACGAGCGCCTCGGCTTCCGCGAGATCGCCAAGCTCGACGAACTCGTTTGCGAGGGCCGCAATGAGATCCTCTACCGCAAGCGGCTCTGACTGATCGTGTTAATCGACCTCAAGCACGATGCGGCCGCGCACCCTGCCCGCGAGAATCTCCGGCGCGAGTGCGACGACGTCGGCAACGGGACGCGTTACGGTCATTCGCGCGAGCGTCGCGAGATCGAGGTCCGTCGCCAGCCGCTGCCAGGCCTGCACGCGCCGCGGCTTGGGCGCCATCACGCTGTCGATGCCGATGAGCGTCACGCCGCGCAGGATGAACGGAGCGACGGACGCCGGCAGGTCTATGCCTTGGGCGAGGCCGGTCGCCGCCACGGCGCCGCCGTAGCTCGTCATCGCCAGCGCGTTGACGAGCGTGTGCGAGCCGGCGACATCGATGGCGCCTGCCCAGCGCTCCTTGCCGAGCGGCCGCGCCGCCGCGCTGAGCTCGGCGCGATCGATGATTTCTGCTGCACCGAGCGAGCGCAGGTAGTCCGCCTCCTGCGGACGCCCGGTGGCCGCGATGACGCGATAGCCGAGCCTGGCCAGAAGCGCCGTCGCCACGCTGCCGACGCCGCCCGCAGCCCCCGTCACCAGCACCGGGCCCCTGTCCGGCAAAATGCCGTGCGCCTCGAGTGCCAGCACCGATAGCATCGCGGTGTAGCCCGCGGTGCCGATTGCCATCGCCTGCGCATTCGTGAACGCTGCCGGCCGCGGCACAAGCCAGTCGCCGTTGACGCGCGCGAGCTCGGCGTAGCCGCCATAGTGCCGCTCGCCGCAGCCCCAGCCGTTGAGGATTACCGCATCGCCGGTCGCGAACGCCGCATGCGAGGACGCGACCACGGTGCCTGCAAAGTCGATGCCCGGCACGAGCGGCATCCGCATGCCCGGCAGCCGGCCGGTCAGCGCGAGCCCGTCCTTGTAGTTGATGGTCGAGTGCGTGACGCCAACGGTCACATCGCCGTCCATCAGATCGCTCTCGCGCAAGCTGGTCCACTCAGCGCGCACGCCGCCCTCTCCGCGCGACAGCATCAGCGCCTTGAAATCGTCCATACGAAGCTCCGCGAGATCTTCTGAGTTTGAGCTCATCAACAGTCTTGTCTCGCAGCGCAGCACCATGCGTGCGAGCGCGCGGCGATCCGAAATCAGGGAACCAAATTACATATGGTGCGTTTCCGCCCGAACTGCACACTCGTGAAGCACCTATGCTGTGTGCAGTTTGGCAAACCGATCACACTGGTGTTGCCGAACAGTTCGAATGATCAGGGGTTGATCGCATTCGACTAGAAACTGAGCAGGCTGCCGCAGCGCAATAACTATTTAACTTGGCAACTCTGCGCGCGGGCTTCTAGCTTCTCACATCGGTGCATTCCCCCCGTCCGCACCGAACACGAGCCGCCAGCCAAGGCCGGCCGTCATGGAGGCAAACGATGGAACTTACGATGCGACTGAACGTGCTAGCCGCTGTTCTGTCATTCGGCTTCATCGCTGCGATCGTGTTTGGCATGGTCTGAGGCGTAGCCAGGCACGATCACGGTACTCCTAGTCCCGGATCCTCCCCCATTCGGGACGGCAAGTACAAGGCGCGAACACCGGTTCGCGCCTTTTCTCTTTTTAGCGTGAGGGTATCAGGCGGCCGCTTCGCGCAGCGCGCGCGGGTCGTAGTTCAAGACCGGCGCAAGCCAGCGCTCGGTCTCCTCGAACGTCCAGCCCTTGCGGCGCGCGTAATCCTCGACCTGGTCGCGCTCGACTTTGCCGACGCCGAAATAATGGCTGTCGGGATGCGATAGGTAGAGCCCGGACACCGACGACCCAGGCCACATGGCGTAGCTCTCGGTGAGCTCGATGCCGGCCGTCTCGTTGACGCGCATCAGCTCCCACAGCGTCGCCTTCTCGGTGTGATCGGGCTGCGCGGGATAGCCCGGGGCGGGGCGGATGCCGCTGTACTTCTCGGTGATGAGCTCGTCGCTCGACAGCTTCTCGGACGCGGCGTAGCCCCACAGCTCCTTGCGCACGCGCTCGTGCAGGCGCTCGGCGAAGGCTTCGGCAAAGCGGTCGGCCAGCGCCTTGAGGATGATGCGGCTGTAGTCGTCGGTGGCCTTGAAGCGGGTCTTGAGCGCTTCTTCCTCGCCGATGCCGGCCGTGACGGCAAACGCGCCGACGTAGTCGCTGAGCCCCGTCTCCTTGGGCGCGATGAAATCGGCAAGCGCCGTGTGCGCGCGGTCGCGGGAAGGATCGCGCGCGATCTGCTGGCGCAGCGTATGGAGCATGGCGAGCCGATCCCCGCGCGCCTCGTCCGCGTAGACCTCGATGTCGTCCATGGTGCCGTTTGCCGGCCAGAAGCCGACGACGCCCGACGCCTGGATCCACTTCTCCGCGACGATGCGCTTCAGCATTTCCTGCGCGTCGTTGAACAGCTTCTGCGCTTCCGTGCCGACCTTGTTGTCCTTCAGGATCGCGGGAAAGCGGCCGGGCAACTCCCAAGCCTGGAAGAAGGGCGTCCAGTCGATGTAGGGCACGAGCTCGGCGAGGCTGTAGTCGGTGAACGTGCGCGTGCCGAGGAAGGTGGGCTTGGGCGGCTTGTAGCCTTGCCAGTCGATCTTGAAGCGGTTGGCACGCGCCGCCGCCAGCGTGATGCGGCGCTTGGAGGCCTCGTTGCGCAGGTGCGTCTCGCGCACCTTGGCGTATTCGGTGCGGATCTCACCCACGTAGGACTGGCGCTCCCGCTCCGACAGCAGCTTCGACACGACGCCCACCGCGCGGCTGGCGTCGAGCACGTAGATCGCCTGCCCCTTGGCGTAGTTGGGCGAGATCTTCACCGCCGTGTGCACGCGACTCGTCGTGGCGCCCCCGATCAGCAGCGGGCAGTCGAAGCCTTCGCGCTCCATCTCGGCGGCGACGAAGCACATCTCGTCGAGCGAGGGCGTGATGAGGCCGGAGAGCCCGATGATGTCGGCCTTCTCGCGCTTGGCGGTCTCGAGGATCTTCGCGGCCGGGACCATGACGCCGAGGTCGATCACCTGGTAGTTGTTGCACTGTAAGACGACGCCGACGATGTTCTTACCGATGTCGTGCACATCGCCCTTCACGGTGGCCATGACGACCTTGCCGGCGGCAGGGCGCGCATCGAGGCCCGACGCCTTCTTCTCTGCCTCGAGGTAGGGTTGCAGATAGGCGACGGCCTGCTTCATCACGCGCGCCGACTTCACGACTTGCGGCAGGAACATTTTGCCGGCGCCGAACAGATCACCGACGACGTTCATGCCGGCCATCAGTGGGCCCTCGATGACATGCAGCGGCTTGTCGGCCTGCTGGCGCGCCTCCTCGGTATCCGCCTCGATGAAATCGGTGATGCCGTGCACCAGCGAATGCGTCAGCCGCTGCTGCACCGGCGCCTCGCGCCAGGAGAGATCCTTCTCCTTCGCTTTGGCGCCGCTGCCGTCGCCCTTGAATTTGGCGGCCGCGTCGAGCAGGCGGTCGGTGGCGTCGTGACGCCGATTGAGGACCACGTCCTCGCACAGCTCGCGCAACTCCGGATCGATGTCGTCGTAGAGCGCGAGCTGGCCGGCGTTGACGATACCCATATCCATGCCGGCCCCGATGGCGTGGTAGAGGAACACCGAGTGCATCGCCTCGCGCACCGGCTCGTTGCCGCGGAAGGCAAACGACAGGTTCGACACGCCGCCCGAGACGTGAACGAGCGGCATGCGCTCCTTGATCCGGCGCGTCGCCTCGATATAGGCGAGGCCGTAGCCGTTGTGCTCCTCGATGCCGGTGGCGACCGCGAAAATGTTGGGATCGAAAATGATGTCTTCGGGCGGAAAGCCGACCTCTTCGGTGAGCAGCTTATAGGCGCGCTCGCAGATCGAGACCTTGCGCTCGACCGTGTCGGCCTGCCCTTCCTCGTCGAAGGCCATGACGACGACGGCGGCGCCGTAGCGCAAGACCTTCCTGGCATGCTCCAGGAAAGGTCCTTCGCCCTCCTTCATGCTGATCGAGTTGACGATGGCCTTGCCCTGCACGCATTTCAGGCCGGCTTCGATCACGCTCCACTTGGAGGAGTCGATCATGAGCGGCACGCGCGAGATATCCGGCTCCGACGCGATGAGGTTGAGGAACGTCGTCATCGCCCGCTCTGAATCGAGCAGACCCTCGTCCATGTTGACGTCGAGGATCTGGGCGCCGTTCTCGACCTGGCTGCGCGCCACGGCGAGCGCGGCCGAGTAGTCGTTGGCCTCAATGAGCTTGCGGAACTTCGCCGACCCGGTGACGTTCGTGCGCTCGCCGACGTTGATGAAGGCCTGTGCCGCGTTTGCCGTGGTCATTGTTCGGAATTGCCTTCTCTGTTCGCAAGCGATGGTGAACTACTCTTGGTCAAGCCGTACTCAATGCACGAAGGGCTCGAGGCCCGACAGCCGCATCTTGGGCGCGATGTCGGGGATCTGGCGCGGCTTATACGCCTTCACGTGCTCGGCAATGTGGGCGATGTGCTCGGGCGTCGAACCGCAGCAGCCGCCCACCACGTTGACGATGCCGTCCTTCGCCCACGGCTCCATCTGGCACGCCATGTCGTCGGGGGTCTCGTCGTATTCACCCATGGCGTTGGGCAGCCCGGCGTTCGGATAGGCCGAGATGCGCGTGCCGGCCACGTTGGAAAGCTCGGCGAGATAAGGCCGCATGGGCTCGGCGCCGAGCGCGCAGTTGAGTCCGATCGAGAACGGCCTCAGATGCCGCATCGAGTACCAGAACGCTTCCGGCGTCTGGCCGGACAACGTGCGTCCCGAGCGGTCGGTGATGGTGCCGGAGATCATGACGGGGAGCTCGACGCCCATCGCGTCGAATACCTCGAGCGTGGCGAAGCCCGCCGCCTTGGCATTGAGCGTGTCGAAGATGGTCTCGATCAGGATGATGTCGGACCCGCCCTCGATCAAGCCGCGCACCTGCTCCTTGTAGGCTTGCCGCAGCTCGTCGAAATCGACGTTGCGATAGCCCGGATCGCTCACCTTGGGCGAGATCGAGGCGGTGCGGTTGGTCGGACCCACGGCGCCGGCGACGAAGCGCGGCTTGTCAGGCGTCTTCTTGGTCCATTTGTCCGCCGCGGCGCGCGCGATCTTGGCCGCCGCCACATTGATCTCGTAGGCCAGCTCCTCCATGCCGTAGTCGGCCATGGAAATGCGCTGCGCGTTGAAGGTGTTGGTCTCGAGGATGTCGGCGCCGGCTTCCAGATACGCCTCGTGGATCTCGGCGATGATCTGCGGCTGCGTCAGCACGAGCAGGTCGTTGTTGCCCTTGACGTCGCGCGTCCAGTCCTTGAAGCGCTGGCCGCGATAGCCGGCCTCATCCAGCTTGTAGCGCTGGATCATGGTGCCCATGGCGCCGTCGATGATGAGGATGCGCTCACTCGCGGCCGCCTCGAGCGCGGCATAGCTTGGCTTTCTTGTCATGGCTGGCTCTTTCTCACACCGCCGCCCGTGCCTGCGGCCGCTGCGCGGCCTGGCTGCCCCGCAATCCCAGGAGATGGCAGATCGCGTACACGAGGTCGGCGCGGTTCAAAGTATAGAAGTGGAATTTCTTGACGCCCTCGTCGACGAGATCCAACGCCTGCTCCGTCGCCACCGCAGCGGCGACAAGGTGGCTGGTGGCGGGATCGTCCTGCAAGCCATCGAAGCGGCGCGCGAGCCACGACGGCACGCTGGCGCCGGCCTTGGTGGCGAAGCCCGCGACCTGCTTGAAATTGTGGATGGGCACGATGCCCGGGCGTGATCGGCACCCAGATGCCGGCGGCGCGCGCCCGCTCCAGGAACCGCAGGTAGTACGCGTTGTCGAAGCCGAACTGGGTGATGATGCGGTCGGCGCCGGCGTCGACCTTGGCCTTGAGGTTGTCGAGGTCGGCCGCGGCGCTGAGGCTTTCGGGATGCATCTCGGGGTAGCCGGCGACAGACACCTCGAAGCGCGCGATCTTCTTGAGGCCGGCAACGAGGTCGGCGGCATTCACGTAGCCGCCGGGGTGGGGCTCGTACTTGGTGCCTGGGCCGCCGGCGGAATCGCCGCGCAGCGCCACGATGTGACGGACG
This sequence comes from uncultured Alphaproteobacteria bacterium, assembly GCA_963726555.1. GTDB lineage: Bacteria > Pseudomonadota > Alphaproteobacteria > Rhizobiales > Hyphomicrobiaceae > Hyphomicrobium_A. The sequence goes on from CAVSCT010000007.1 coordinate 392,742, forward strand.
CCGATATCCCAATAGTCGCGCGCGACCGCGTCGACTTCCTCTTTGGTCGCGGCAACGCAGGTCAGATGGGCCGCGGGCTTCAAGTCCGTCTCGCGCAGGATGCGGGCAACGGTTGCGTGCGTGCGCTCGCGCGTGGTGCCGCCCGCTCCGTAGGTCACGGAGACGAACTCCGGCGCGAGCGGGGCGAGGCGCTCGATCGCCGACCACAGCGCGGCTTCCATCTTGTCGGTCTTGGGCGGGAAGAACTCGAAGGAGACGTCGATCTCGCCGGTGCCGAGGAGCCGGCTTTTGCGCTCGGGGCTGTTCGCCATCAGGGGGCCTCCTGCAGGGTATGCGAAGACGTCTTGCGTAGCACTGCGGCGGTCGCGGCGGGCTGCTCGGCGAGCCACAGCGAGACCGTGAGCTTCTCCGAGCCGCTTTTCTTGTCAGGCGCGAGATCGCGTTGCTCGCCGGGGCGCAGACCAGCGTCCTGCATCCATTGGGCGACCTGACCGGGCGCGAAGCCCAACCGGTCGTGGGCATGCTCCTCGCGCAGGAATTCCAGATCGTGCGGTGCGAAATCGACGATCAGCAGCTTGCCGCCGGGTGCAAGCACACGGGCAGCTTCGCGGATCGCCAACACCGGCTGCGCCAGGAAGTGCAGCACCTGGTGCATGACGACTGCGTCCGCGACGCCGTCGGGCAACGACAGCGCATAGATGTCGCCGTGGCGGACTTGCGCGCGGGTGAGGCGCGCGTGGGCGAGCTTGCTGCGGGCATAGGCGAGCATGGCCTGATTGAGGTCGAAGCCGAGCCCGCGCTCGAAACGGCCGGCGAAAAACTCGAGCGTGCGGCCGGTGCCGGTGCCGAGATCGACGAGCAGCTTGAACGGTCCCGGCCCCAGCGCCGCACCCATGGCCTCCTCGACGGCGCTTTCGGCCACGTGCAGCGTGCGGATGCGGTCCCAGTCGGCAGCATGGTTGCGGAAGTAGCTTTGCGCGGCGGCTTCGCGCTCGCGTTTCAAAGCTTCGGCCCGCTCGCGGTCGCGCTCGATCACGGGGTCGGTTGCATCGACGAGGGCCAGGAGGTCGAGCGCGAGGCGCCCGCCATGCGAGCGGTCGGAGACGTGAAAATAGGCCCAGCTTCCCTCGCGGAAGCGCTCGATGAGGCCGGCTTCGGCCAGGAGCTTCAGGTGGCGGCTGATGCGGGGCTGGCTTTGGCCGAGCACCTGGGTCAGATCCTTGACGTTGAGCTCGCCCGCGGCCAGCAGCAGCAGGATGCGCAGACGCGTCGGCTCGGCCGCAGCCTTGAGCGCGGCGACGATCTCATCGCTGGCTAACGATCCTGCCAAGATAGCCTCCTTTTGGGCGGGGATCATATAAAGATATGTTTATATGTCAAGTCACGAGGGCGACGTACCAACCGGCCGGTTTCGGCACGGCGATTAACCATCAAGTAAGCGCCTCCATTTACCTTCATGGCGACAGCAATTCAGGTACGGAAAGCCCCCTCATGCGCGTTGCCGTTTTTGACCGGGTCGAGCCCCCGGTTCCCGCCGAGTTGCCTTTGCGGCTCATCGAGACCTGCTCCCGCCGCTCCGCCATGGTGCTGCTCATCGTCACCATACCGGCCGTGTTTGCGGTCGGTTGCGCGGGCCTTATGCTCATCGTGGAGACCCTATTGGCGCCGGGCAGCCGGACGCTGGTGGCCCAACACCCGGCCCTGGGCCTGGAAGTCCTCACGGGCATGATTTTCGCGGCATATCTGCTGTGCCTGCCGCTCAAACGCCTGGTCGACCGGCTGGCCGCGACCCGCACGATCCATATCGACGAGACGACCGTCACCGTGACCGAAAGCGGCCATTTCCGCGCGCAGACGTGGACGGCGCCGCGATCAGCATTCACCGGCGTCGCCCACCACGTGCGCGCCTCCCTTTCGGGCACGCGTCACGAGCTTATCCTCGTGCACCCGGAGCGTGAGAAATCGCTGCTTTTGAGCCTGGCGCCGCGCATGGCCCAGAGCGAGGTCGACCGTGTGGCCGCGTTGCTCGCCTGCCAGGAGATACCGCCCAGCGAGCTTTACCGCTTCGGGGCGCGCATATCGCGCAATGTACCGGCGAAATGGAGCAATCCCGCGCATGCATGAGGGTATGTACGTCCAAAAATTCGACGTTATCCTCGCACACCCTTTGACTGTGAAGCACTTCGGATTTATTATTGAGTTGCGGGAACAACAGCGGCCCGAGGGTGGCCAGCAGACCGTCGTCTGCCTGTCGGTTCCTGGAGGGAGCAGAAGCGTATGACGACTATCTCGAGCCGAGCCGCCCCGCGCCGGGCGGCTTCGACGTTTGCCCGCGTCCTTGTGCTGTCGGGGTTGGCGCTGCTGGGTCTTAGCGCCGCGGCCAGCGCCGAGTCGCCTGCCGCTTACATGAAGCGCGTCGGCAACGAGCTGCTCACGGCTTCGCGCACGGGCTCGGTATCGCAGCTCGCCATGGTGCTCAACGCCAACGCCGACGTCCCCTCCATCGGCCTCAACGCGCTCGGCGACTACGCGCGCAGCCTGCCCAAGACCGACCGTCCCGTCTACTACACGGGCATGATCAATTTCATCGCGCGCTATGCCGCCAAGGAGTCGCCGAAGTATCCGGTTGCGCGCTTCATCGTCACGGCGCAGTCGCAGGAGGATGCGCGCGGCACCTACGTCGACAGCCACATCACGCTCGCCAGCGGCGACGCCTACGACGTGCGCTGGCTCGTGGTGCGCCGCGACGGCGCCTACAAGGTGCGCGACGCGCAGGTGATCGGGTTCTGGATGACGTCGTTCCTCGACAACCTGTTCCAGAACTACATCAGCGAGAACGGCGGCAACCCCAAGTCGCTCGTCGTCGCGCTCAATCACTAAGCCGAGCTTCGCCAGCGACTGAGCTCGCGCCTATTCGGCGGGCGATGCAGCTCTATGTCCGGCGGCGGTCTGAGGCTCAGTCGGGCGCGCGTGACAGTTGCGCGGGCGCTCGCGCGCGACCTTCATGGCCGCCAGCGCGACCACGAACATCATCGTCAACAGGCTGGTGATGGCCGCCGTCTCCGCGATGTCGCCCGTATGCCAGGTCGCGCCCGTGGCATCGGTGACGGGCTGCGACACCTCCACCAGATAGGAGAATACGAAATTGAGGGCGACGAGCGCGTACATGGCGACCGCCTGCGCGAAGTAGGATTTCGGCTGCACGGTTCCCTGCGCGGGTCCGCGCGCGCGCAAATAGAGCGCGAAGAGCTGCATGAACACAAAGACCGTGAGATACCAGCCGAGATAATTCTGCAGCGGCACGCCAAAGAAGCCGCCGCCATCGTGCCAGATCCACCACTTGCCCTCGGTCGCCGCGCCGGGATCGAGCGAGAGATCCCACAGCACCATCACGAAGGCGGCGATGAACGGGGTGGCGAACGTCGATAGCGCGCTCGCGCCGCGCCTCACGTCGCCGATGAGGATCGTGCCCATCACCCAGGCCATGTAGCCGACGCCGAGGTAGGCAGGGCCGATCATGAGCGGCACGTAGCCGAGCTTGGGCCCGAGCGCGTCAGTATAGTGGTAAGGGCCGAAGGGGAAGCCGGTGGCGACGCCGATGTTTTCGAAGATGTTGCTGACGACGAGGCAGATGGCGGCGAATGCGAGCGCGCCTTTCCAGCCGTAGCGCAGCGAGGCGTGCAGCATCGCGAATGCGACCATCAGGAGAAGATGCACCGCCGTGATGACGGCCACACCCTGGTAGATCACGCCGACCGCGCTCTCGAGCGCGAACAGGCCGACGAGCACCCACAGGATTTTCCGGGCGCGCTCGGTCGAGGCGGGCTCCTGATCGTTGGCGCTCACGCCGAGCGGCAGCGACACGCCACCGAGGGAAGCTCCCTCGCCCCTGTCGCGCCGGGAAAACGACCTCAGCTCACCCATGTCGTGTCACCCTCGATCCGGCTTGGCTGAGCACGGTTGCAAAGACCTGCCGCCGAACCGAGAATGACGATAGGAGGCTAATTTTCCTGAAAAAACCTTCGCAGTATCCGACGCAAAGGCGACGCGGCAGGGCGCCGCCGGCTCCTGCGGTGGCAAGAGCCGGCGGCGATATCGATTTTCGGGCTACCAGCCCGGGGTGTATGGCCTAGCTGCACTTGCTGCCGAGCTCGTCGAGCGCGGCGTCGAGCTTCTTGCCGTCGGCCGAGTTCTCATCCACGCCCTCGCCCGCGTTCCACGCGGTGCCGAAGTCGGGGCCGAGCTGCTTCATGTAGCCGTCGATCTTGGCGTCGGTGGCGGCGTCGGGTTTGTCGCCGCCCTTGTCCATGGCGGCGCTCATCTCGCAGAAGATCTTGAGCTTGCCGGCATCGCCCTCGACGGATTTGAAGGTCGCGACGGCGCTATCGACCTTGCTGTCGGCCGCAAGCGCGGCGAGCGCGGTCAGACACAGAGCGGTAGAGACGATAAGGGGACGTTTCATGCGGGTTCTCCGAGCTTGTGAAATCGTGTTGGGGACATTGCGGACGCAGCAGAGGGCGGCGGTGACCGCCGCCCCCCTCGAGCTTTAGCGCCACCAGCAGTGGCGACGGTGGTTGCGCCAATGGCAGTAGCGCTTCTTGTGCCACCCCGCCTGCTCGACCATGGTGCCGACCGAGAGCGCCGGGCGCGACGCTTGGAGGACGCTTCCCCCCACAGCCGCATTGGCGGGGCCGAGCCCGCCAAACGCCATCAGGCCCGCAGCGACGGCCAAGCACAAACTAGCTTTCATGAGTCGCTCCCTTTGTTTTTCAACGTCTTGCCGATTGGCTCCCTGACGGGTGCCGGAGGGTTAACGTTCGAAGGGGGCGGTCCCGTCGCAGCGGGCGGCAATTCGCCACAACCTTGTTGCCGGCTGGTCGCAGGTCACCGGCTCGCGGGGACGCGACGGATTGGCGAAGCGACCTGCGTTATCCCTCGGTTCGCCTCAACGCGTCCGACCCTACCGCGTACGCGCTCGTGGCGAGCACCCGGCATGCAAACGCCTCCCAAATGTTGGCGTGCCGGCAATAAGCCTCCCAAACTCCCGGCGCCCCGGAGGCCCCCAGCTTCTGGGGCGCCACTTTGTTGGGCGAGTGAGCATGGGTTTCAGCGCTCGCGCACGTACCGAAACGGTCGCCCCTGCAATTCCCGGATCGGCGTGTCAGAGTAAGTCATTTCGAGCGCATCGCTGTCGACGCGCAGCCGCTGAGCGACGAACTTCTTCTTGCCCAGGTCCCCAGGATCGAACTCGAAGACGTAGGCTTTATCGCCGGCATGGCTCGCGACATCTATCGTCTGGGGCGCGAGCCCAAACATCGACAGCCCCAACACCACCGCGGTCGGGGGCGCCGCGCAATCGATCTTGAAGCCCTCTGCCTGCGTGGCACCTGCTGGCTTAGTTCGTCCATCGCAGGTCACCGCCACATCGATGCCCGCAAGGCTCCTTCCGTCTTTGCCTTCGACAATGACATCGAAAGCGCCGGTGCCGCTGGGCTCGGTCCGCTTGAAGGAGAACACGGGCGCCCGGCCATAGGCGAGGCTGTCGAGGATCACTTCATTTCGTTCCGGCAGCCACGTGCCCTCGGAGGTCTCGTCGTAGGCGCCGTAGGCTAGGAAGTACTCGAACTTGCCGTCCGCAGATAAGCGCAGGCACGAGCCGACCTCGTGCACGCCGGTGAGACAGTAGGTGCCCGAGAGCGATCCCGCCTCCTCAGCGTGCGCGAGCGCCACGGCGGCGAGGAGGCAAGCAGCCGCGTTGAGGTATCTCGACGGCATTCGGTCCTGCATGCAGCTAAGCGCGCTCGAAGCGCTTGAACTTGATGCGGTGCGGCTCGACCGCGGCCTCGCCGAGGCGGCGCTTCTTGTCCTCCTCGTAGTCGGCGAAGTTGCCCTCGAACCATTCGACGTGGCTGTCGCCCTCGAAGGCGAGGATGTGCGTCGCGATGCGATCCAGGAAGAAGCGGTCGTGGCTGATGATGACGGCGCAGCCGGGGAAATCCTCGAGCGCGGCTTCGAGCGCGCCCAGCGTCTCGGTGTCGAGGTCGTTGGTCGGCTCGTCGAGCAGCAGCAGGTTGCCGCCCTCCTTGAGCAGCTTGGCGAGGTGCACGCGGTTGCGCTCGCCGCCCGAGAGGAGGCCGACCTTCTTTTGCTGGTCGGGGCCCTTGAAGTTGAACCAGCCGACGTAGGCGCGGCTCGGCATCTCCTTCTTGCCGCCGAGCAGCATCTGGTCGAGGCCGCCGGAAATCTCCTCCCACACGGTCTTCTTGTCGTCGAGGTGGGACCGGCTCTGGTCGACGTAGGAGACCTTCACGGTGTCGCCGAGGCGGATCGCGCCCTTGTCGGGTTTCTCGGCGCCGGTGATCATCTTGAACAGCGTGGTCTTGCCGGCGCCGTTGGGCCCGATGACACCGACGATGCCGCCGGGCGGCAGCTTGAACGACAGGTCGTCGACGAGCAGGCGATCGCCGAAGGCCTTCGACAGCCCCTCGACCTCGACCACGACGCCGCCGAGCCGCGGCCCGGGTGCGATCTGCAGGGAGGCCTTGCCGACATCCTCGCGCCCGGCTTCGGCGGCGAGCTTCTCGTAGGCCTGGTAGCGCGCCTTCGACTTGGCCTGGCGCGCCTTGGGGGAAGCGCGGATCCATTCGAGCTCGCGTTTCAGCGTGCGCTGGCGCGATTTCCTCCTGGCCCTTCTCGACCTCAAGACGCTTGGCCTTCTGCTCGAGCCAGCTCGAGTAGTTGCCCTTGTAGGGTACGCCCTGCCCGCGATCGAGCTCCAGCGTCCACTCGGTGATGTTGTCGAGGAAGTAGCGGTCGTGCGTGACCAGGATCACGCAGCCCGGATATTCCTTGAGGTAGCGCTCGAGCCAGGCGACGCTCTCGGCGTCGAGGTGGTTCGTCGGCTCGTCCAAGAGCAGGATGTCGGGCTTGGACAGCAAGAGCTTGGTCAGCGCCACGCGCCGCTTCTCGCCGCCCGAGAGCTTCGCGACTGCGGCCTCGCCCGGCGGGCAGCGCAGCGCGTCGAGGGCCTGCTCCACCTGGGTGTCGAGGTCCCACAGGTTCTGCGCGTCGATCACGTCCTGCAGCTTGGCCATCTCCTCCGCCGTCTCGTCGGAGTAGTTGGCGGCGAGCTCGTTGTAGCGGTCGATGAGCGCCTTCTTCTCGGCGACGCCCTCCATGGCGTTACCGAGCACGTCTTTCGTGGGATCGAGCTCGGGCTCCTGCGGCAGGTAGCCGACCTTGACGCCGTCGGCCGCCCACGCCTCGCCGATGAAGTCGCTGACGTCACCGGCCATGATCTTCAGAAGCGTCGACTTGCCCGAGCCGTTGAGGCCGACGACGCCGATCTTGGCGCCGGGCAGGAACGACAGCGAGATGTCCTTCAAGACCTGCTTGCCCCCCGGATAGGCCTTGGAGAGCTTCGACATGTGAAAGACGTATTGCGGGTTCGCCACTGAGAGCGGCCTCCTCGAAATGCTTGACGATCCGGATTGGAGCCTGGCGCCTTCTAACGGATTGCGGCCCGCGCCTCAATGCAGCGAGCAAAGCGCCGGCGGGCGCGGGCCCCGGCGGCGGCTTGAGACGCCGTCGCAACAGGCGACCGTAAGTATACGCCCCATGTTGCATATCGGCCGCGGCGGCGCGCCGATAAACGCCCCGTCGGCTGCCTCGGCATTACCACATACCGGGTGTGCGGCACGCCAACTGCTGCAATGTCCGCCACGACTCCGATCGTGTCGAGTTCGTGCTAACGCCGCGCCGCATCCACGCCCTCGCCGCGCACGGTCTGCCAAGCACCATCGCTGACGCGGTGAGAACCCCGCGCGGGGTCGTCTCCCGCGCGGACTAGCGCCAGCCGACGATGCCGACGCCGGTGAAGAAGAAGCGGCCGAGGCCGACCGTGAACACGAGCGCGCCCCATAGCGTGTGCTCGAGGTATACCGCCCAGAACGAGCGCGTCAGCGCATAGCGCAGCGCAAACAGCAACCCCGTCACGAACGTGCCCAGCACCGCCAGCTCGGTGCCGACGACGATGTGCCCGAAGCCGAACACCGCGGCATTGAGCAGGATCGCGACCCACCACGCGCCCCCGAACAGGGCACCGTAGCGATGGAAAAAGAACGTGCGGTAGACCAGCTCCTGCGCCGGCACCGACATCAGCGGATAGAGCAGCATGATGGTCCAGTAGGTGTCGGGGCGGTTGCGCGGGAATTCGAGGAACCAGTCGGGATGGGCGTGCGCGACCCAGTAGGCGACGGCGCCGCCGCCGATGAGGAACACGGCCAGCATCGACACCAACGTCAGCAGCGAGAAGCCGCGGGAAAGCTCGCGCTTGAGCGAGAACGTCGGGTCGACGAGCAGCAGCACGAGGATGATCGCCAGCACCGGCAAGAGCGCGATGAAAACCGGCACATGAAAGCCGTGCACGGCCCGCTCGACCAGGAACGGCACGCCGAGGTAGATCAGCGCCATCTCGACCGGCAGCCACAGCCGGCGGCCGAGTGTCAGCGGGCGGAGCGAGAGCGTGCCGCCGGCGCTCAACACGCTGTTGGGCACGCCCGCGGCATCCACGCGCGCCGGCCCCGTTTCGATCGCTGCGCTAGATGCGGCCGGCATTGGCCCCCTGCTCCGGTTGGCCGCGCCCGCTCAAGCGCCAGCGTCGCTCGATCTCGCGCGCGATCTCGTCGTCGGAATGCAGCGGCGCGTAGGTCCACTGCGGGATGGCGCTGAGCTGGTCGGGCAGCGGCCGCGTGGCACCGCGGGTTTCGAGCGCCTTGTGGAAGCGGCGGAACTTTGCCGAGCCGCCGCCCGGCGTGAACACGAGCACGGGCTTGCCCGTAGCGCACGCCTCGCCCACCATGTTGACGCTGTCGGCGGTGACGACGAAGAGGTCGCCGTGCGCGAGGAAATCGCCGTAGGGGTTGGGTCCGCTGCCGTCCCAGAAGATGCGCGGGAAGGCGCGCGTGGCCTCGTCGACTGTTCGGGCCAGCCGCTCGTGCGTGCGCCTCGACGGCGTGATGAGGAAGCTCGCGCCCAGGCGGCCGAGCGAGGCGAGCGATTGCGCAAGGCGCCCGTCGTCCTCGTCGCGGAACTTATAGACGGCGTTCTTGCCGCCGAGAATGACGCCGACGCGTGGGCGCGCAAGCGCGGCGATCGCCGGCGGCATCGTGTGCCGCAATTCGGCAAGCCGCCTGGCCGTGAAGCTGTGCGGGGCGGTGAGCGTCGTGAACACGTTGGCGCCGCGCAGCCGATCGTGGTCGGGCACCCAGATCATGTCGGCGGTGCCTAGGCCCGTCTTGGGGTCCTGCATGACGACCGTGAACGTTGCAGCGCCAGCGCCGCGGCGCAGCGCGCGCATGTAGGGCACACCGCCGCGACCCAGCGAGATGGCGATGTCGGGCCACGGCGGAGCGAACTGCGCGCCAGGCTTGCCGAAACGCTCCGCCGGTGCGACGGGCGCCCACGGCGCACCGAACTTCCAGATCCCCTGCGGATCGACGCGCTTCATCTGGTAGTCGAGGCCCAGTGCATCGGCGACGCCCTGCGTCTGCACGTCCATGCCCGCCATGCCGGTCGTGATCAGCCATGCGCGCGCGCCGGCCAGCGGGCGCGGCGTCTGCTCGTCTGTCTGGACATCCCTCATCATGAGGTGCTTTCTCTCCGCTGCCGACGCACAAGTCGAGTCCCTTCGGGTCGCAGGACGGCGGCGTCCCCGGCTTGCGTGTTGTCACGGAGAGACGATCCGATGGCCGTCCGCCTAGATCCGCTCGACTGGCGCATCCTGAAGGAGCTGCAGGCCGATGGCAGCATGACCAACGTGGCGCTGGCAGCGCGCGTGGGCCTCTCGGCGCCCCCCTGCTTGCGCCGCGTGCGCGCGCTCGAGGAGGCGGGGCTGATCGCCGGCTATACCGTGCTGCTAGACGAGGCGGCGCTGGGGTTCAGCCTGACGGCCTTCGCCATGGTCGGCTTGCACAATCAGGCCGAGGCCGATCTGCGCGCGTTCGAGAACGTCGTGCTCGGCTGGCCGCTGGTGCGCGAGGCCTACATGCTCTCGGGCGAGAGCGATTACATGCTCAAGTGCGTGGCGCCCGAACTCAGCGCATTTCAGGACTTCGTGCTCAATGCGCTGACGGCGGCGCCCAACGTCGCCAGCGTCAAGACGTTTCTCACCATACGGCGGGCCAAGCGCGAGCCGGGCGTGCCGATCTCCGTGCCGCGCAAGTAGCCGCTCACTTCCACTCGATCTTGAGCAGCTTGTAGGAGCGCGCGCCCTTGGGCGTCGTCACCTCGACGGTGTCGTTCTTGGTCTTGCCGATGAGCGCGCGCGCGATCGGGGAGGAGATCGAGATCTTGCCGTCGCGCACGCTCGCCTCGAAGTCGCCGACGATCTTGTATTTCACCTTCTCGTCGGTGTCCTCGTCGACAAGCGTGACGGTGGCGCCGAACTTCACCGTATTGCCGGAGAGCTTGGTGGTGTCGACGATGTCGGCGCGGCCGATGCGGTCCTCGAGCTCGGCGACCTTGGCCTCGTTCATGCCCTGCGCCTCCTTGGCGGCATGATACTCGGCGTTCTCCGACAGATCCCCGTGCTGGCGCGCTTCCGCGATCAGCGCAATGATACGGGGACGCTCTTCCGATTTGAGGCGCTGCAGCTCGGTCTCGAGCTTGCGAAAGCCCTCGATGGTCATCGGCGCCCGTTCCATCGTCATCTTTTAACATCTCCCACAGGCCTGGCAGAGCTGCCAGGACCATAGCTAGACACACTTGTCTCACAACATGTGGAGCAGAACGCGCCGCGCGGGGCAGGCGATCCGGCGGCTCAGGATGGGTGTGTCACGTAGCTCTGTAAAGACGCCACTCTCAATGTGCCCGCTTTGAGGGCCTTGATGGCCCGGGTGACCGCCACCGCACCGGCTAAAGTTGTATAATACGGGATGTGGTGAAGCAAGGCGGTCCGCCGGATGTCCTTGCTGTCGACCAATGCCTTAGCCCCTTCTGTGGTGTTGAAAACCAAGGCCACGTCGCCGTTCTTCATGGCGTCGACGATATGCGGGCGGCCCTCAAGCACCTTGTTGATGACCTCGCACTTGATGCCGTGGGCTTCGAGGTGGCGCTTGGTGCCGCGCGTGGCGATGATCTTGAAGCCCATGGCCTCGAGCTGGCGCACGGGCGCCACCATGCGGTCCTTGTCGCTGTCCTTCACCGAGACGAACACCGTGCCTTCGGTCGGCAGGCTCTGGCCCGAGCCGAGCTGGCTCTTGCCGAACGCGAGCTCGAAGTCGGTGTCGATGCCCATGACCTCGCCGGTGGAACGCATCTCGGGGCCGAGCACGGGATCGACGCCGGGGAAGCGCGCGAACGGGAACACCGCCTCCTTCACCGCGACGTGCTTGAACCGCGATGGCTCTAGCTTGAAGGCGGCGAGGCGTTTGCCCGCCATGATCTCGGCCGCGATGGCGGCGACGGGCTTGCCGATCACCTTGGCGACGAAGGGCACTGTGCGGCTCGCGCGCGGGTTGACCTCGAGGATGTAGATGTCGCCGTCCTTGATCGCGAACTGCACGTTCATGAGCCCGACCACCTGCAGGGCGAGCGCCAGCTCGCGCGTCTGCCGGCCGAGCTCGGCCAGCGTCGCGGCATCCAGCGAGTACGGTGGCAGCGAGCAGGCGCTGTCGCCCGAGTGGATGCCGGCCTCCTCGATGTGCTCCATGATGCCGGCGACGAAGGTGTCGGTGCCGTCGGAGAGGCAGTCGACGTCGACCTCGACGGCGTCGGTGAGGTAGCGATCGATCAGCAGCGGACGCTTGTCGGAGACGACGAGCTCGGAGGGGCGGTCGAGCGTCGCCGAGAGCTGGGTTACGTAGCGGTCGATCTCGGGCCCGTCGTGCACGATCTCCATGGCGCGGCCGCCGAGCACGTAGGAGGGGCGGATGACCACGGGATAGCCGATCAATTCAGCCACGGCGCGCGCCTGCTGCGGGGTCTTGGCGATGCCGCTCTTGGGCTGCTGCAGTTTAAGCTTCTCGATCAGCGCCTTGAAGCGGTCGCGATCCTCGGCGAGGTCGATGGCGTCGGGCGAGGTGCCCAGGATCGGCACGCCGGCGGCGGCGAGCGGCTCGGCGAGCTTCAGCGGTGTCTGGCCGCCGAACTGCACGATGACGCCCTTCAGCGTGCCGTTCTCCTGCTCCTTGCCGATGATCTCGAGCACGTCCTCGGCGGTGAGCGGCTCGAAATACAGCCGGTCGGAGGTGTCGTAGTCGGTCGAGACCGTCTCCGGATTGCAATTGATCATGATCGTCTCGTAGCCGGCTGCCGTCAGGGCATAGCAGGCGTGGCAGCAGCAGTAGTCGAATTCGATGCCCTGCCCGATGCGGTTGGGGCCGCCGCCGAGGATGACGATCTTCTGCGCCGCGCTGGGCCGCGCCTCGCAGGCGGGCACGGCGTTCTGCTCGAGGCCGCGCTCGTAGGTCGAATACATGTAGGCGGTCGGGGCCGCGAACTCGGCCGCGCAGGTGTCGATGCGCTTGAACACGGGCGCGACGCGCAGCGCCTTGCGCCTCTCCAGCACCTCCGCTTCCGAGACGCGTGCGAGCTTGGCGAGGCGTGAATCCGAAAAGCCCATGGCCTTCAGCGCGCGCAGCTGCTCGGCGGTCTGCGGCAGGCCGTGCGCCTTCACCCGCGCCTCCTCGTCGACGATCTCCTTGATGCGCTCGAGGAACCACGGGTCGATCTTGCAAGAGGCGTAAACCTGATCGATGTCGAAGCCCAGTCGCAACGCCTGCGCCACCTTCAGCAGGCGGTCGGGCGTGGGCTTGGAGACGGCGGCACGGATCACATTCTTGTCGTCGCCGGCGCCGAGGCCCTCCAGCGCCACGTCGTCGAGGCCGGTGAGGCCTGTCTCCATGGAGCGCAGCGCCTTCTGCAGGCTTTCGGCAAACGTGCGCCCGATCGCCATTGCTTCGCCCACCGACTTCATCGAGGTGGTCAATATCGGATCGGCGCCGGGGAACTTCTCGAAGGCGAAGCGCGGGATCTTGGTGACCACATAATCGATCGTCGGCTCGAAGGAGGCCGGCGTGGCGCCACCGGTGATGTCGTTGGCGAGCTCATCCAGCGTGTAGCCGACCGCCAAGCGCGCCGCGACCTTGGCGATGGGGAAGCCCGTCGCTTTGGAGGCGAGCGCGGAGGAGCGCGACACGCGCGGGTTCATCTCGATGACGACGAGGCGGCCATCGGCGGGGTTGACTGCGAACTGCACGTTGGAGCCGCCGGTCTCGACCCCGATCTCGCGCAGCACCGCGATCGAGGCGTTGCGCATGATCTGGTATTCCTTGTCGGTCAGCGTCAGCGCCGGCGCCACCGTGATCGAGTCGCCCGTGTGCACGCCCATCGGGTCGACGTTCTCGATGGAGCAGATGATGATGCAGTTGTCCGCGTGATCGCGGACGACCTCCATCTCGAACTCCTTCCAGCCGAGCACGCTCTCCTCGACCAGCACCTGGTGGGTGGGGGAGGCGTCGAGCCCGCGCTCGATGATCTCGAGGAACTCCTCGCGGTTGTAGGCGATGCCGCCGCCGGTGCCGCCGAGCGTGAACGAGGGCCGGATGATCGCCGGCAGCCCGATGACCTCGAGCGCGGCCGCGGCCTCGAGCCGGTCGTGCGCCATCATCGAGCGCGGCGTCTCCAGCCCGATCTTCTTCATGGCCTCGCGGAAGAGGAGCCGGTCCTCGGCCTTGTCGATCGCCTCCGCGCGCGCGCCGATCATCTCCACGCCGTACTGCTGCAGCACGCCGTTGCGGTGCAGGTCGAGCGCGGTGTTGAGCGCGGTCTGGCCGCCCATGGTAGGAAGCAGCGCGTCTGGGCGTTCGGTCGCGATGATCTTCGCCACGATGTCGGGCGTGATCGGCTCGATGTAGGTGGCGTCCGCCAGCTCCGGGTCGGTCATGATCGTCGCCGGATTGGAGTTGACCAGAATGATCCGGTAGCCCTCGGCCTTCAGGGCCTTGCAGGCTTGCGTCCCCGAATAGTCGAACTCGCAGGCCTGCCCGATGACGATCGGCCCGGCCCCGATGATCAGAATGGATTTGATATCCGTACGTTTCGGCATGAGGCGGCCTTGTATTGCCGATCGGGCGGTTTGGCTATAGCCCGCCGCCAATTCGCAGAGAAGTCGCGCACAGGCTATCGGCCGCGCTGGCCGGCGGGCGTCATCGGCGTCGCGGGTCGGTGGATGCCGCCTACTTCTTCGCGTCGGCCTTCGGCGGTTCGGCCTTGGCAGGCTCGATCTTTGGAGCCTCGATCTTGATGTCGATCGGATAGCTGTAGTTTGCCTCGAAAATGGGCTTCTCCAGCTTATTGGCGCGGCCGAACACGCTGCGGACCGGCAGGCCGGTGGTGGGATCGACGTAAATGACGCGGATCGGCCGGTCGGGCGCCTTCGGCTGATCGTTGGCGGCGTCCTTCTTCTTCTCGTTGGGATCCAGGTTCTCGCCCTGGTAGGCGAGCATGTCCTTGCCGGCGAGCGGCTGCTTGCCGAGGCATTCAAAGTCGGTAAGCGCGGCCTCGTCCTCGCCAACGGTATCCTTCATCTGCTCCACGAGCTGATTTGTGGTTTCAGGCTGGAGCGGCGTCCAGGGTCCGCCCTGCCGGCTCCAGGCCTGCTTGCCGACGAGAATTGTCTCGACCGGCGTGGGGTCTTTGACGGTGGTGAGCGTCTGGTGCATGCGGTCGGGCAGCAGGTAGTCGACGGTCATGTTGACCACGCCGTCCTGGCTCAACATGACGGTCTGCATGCGAAAGCCGCTCGACTTGCGCTGGCGCTCGAGCGCCGCGGAAACCTCGTCCTTGCAAGCGGCTTCAGCGGCGCCGCTCGCCGCGATCAAAAGGGCTACTGCCGTCAGCATCCCGCGCATCGTTGTTTCTCTCCTTGTACGCACACTCAACTCACACTCGCCGCGTTCTTTGCGCGCGGCCACATCGCATCTACCGGAACTTCGCCAGCGGCGCGCCCGGGAAACCCTCGATCACGAGATCCGTCGGATAGGAATAGACGCCCTTGAAGATGGGCATGACGCCGGCCGTCTCCTCGCCCACGAGGTTGATGGCGGGCAGCCCGCTTTGCGCATCGACGTAGACGTTGCGGCGCACGGGATGGGCAGCGCTCGCGCCAGGCGGCGGCGACGGGGCGCCCTTCTCGACGCTGCGGTAGCCGAGGTACTCTTTGCCGTCGACGATCACCTTGCCGAGGCACTCGAACTCGCTCACGTCCTTGGGCGGGTCGACAACCGCCTCGCGCACCTGCGCGATGATGGTCTGCGCGATCGCCGGCATCAATTCTTCCCAATTGGGGCCTTGGCGGCTCCACGCGCGCGTGCCGACGAGCACGGTCTCGAGCGCCTCCTGACCCTTCGCAACAATCCTCTGGCGCATGCGGTCGGGCGCGATGTAGTCCACGGTGAGCTCGACCGGTCCGGTGTCGCTCTTGATTTGCGCGACCATGCTGAATGCGGGCGATGAGCGCTGCTTGGTGAATGCCGCGCCGACCTGCTCTCTGCAGGAGAGGTCGGCGCTAAGGGCTGGGAGGGCTGAGAGGCCGAGCAACAGCACGCAAACGACGGCACGACGCAACATCAAGTCCTCCAGGGCACGGCGGCCCGCACTATAGCCGGGCCGGCGCGCAACGGCAGCCCCGCCGGGGTTAATGTTTCGTAGGGTAAAGCTGGCGGTCAGCGGCCCTTCCCCTTGCGCATCAGCGCAACGAAACGGTCGAAGAGATAGTGGCTGTCCTGCGGCCCGGGCGAGGCCTCGGGGTGGTACTGGACCGAGAACACCGGCCGGCCCTTCACCTGGATGCCGCAGTTCGATCCGTCAAACAGCGACACGTGCGTCTCCTCGACGCCGGCGGGAAGCGTTTCGCGGTCGACGGTGAAGCCGTGGTTCATCGAGGTGATCTCGACCTTGCGGGTCGTGAAGTCCTTCACCGGGTGGTTGGCGCCGTGGTGGCCCTGGTGCATCTTGCGCGTGCGCGCGCCGAGCGCGAGCGCCAGCATCTGGTGGCCAAGGCAGATGCCGAACACGGGCAGCCCGGAGTCGACGAGCTTCTTGATCTCGGGCACCGCGTAGCGCCCGGTGGCGGCCGGGTCGCCCGGGCCGTTCGACAGAAACACGCCGTCGGGCTTGCGCTCCAGGATGTCCTCGGCCTGCGTCGTCGCCGGCACCACCGTCACCTTGCAGCCGGAGCTGGCGAGGCAGCGCAGGATGTTGCGCTTCAGCCCGTAGTCGACGGCGACGACGTGCAGGTCGGCGGTGGTCTGGCGCGCATATCCGTTGCCCCACACCCAGCCCATCTCGTCCCAGGTGTAGCTCTGGCCGCTGGTCACGTCGGGCACGAGATCCATGCCGTCGAGGCCCGGCCACGCCTTGGCCTCGGCCTTCAGCTTGGCGAGGTCGAAGATGCCGGACGGCTCGTGCGCGATGACGCCGTTGGGCATGCCCTGATCGCGAATGCGGGCGGTGAGGGCGCGCGTGTCGACGCCGGTGATGGCGATAATGCCGCGCGCCTTCAACCAGCGGTCGAGCTCCTCGGCCGCGCGGTAGTTCGACGACGCGGTGACGGGCGCGCGCAGGACGCAGCCGCGGACGCCCGAGCGCGCCGCCAGGTTGGAGGTCTCGGTGTCCTCGATGTTGGTGCCGACGTTGCCGATGTGGGGAAAGGTGAAGGTGATGATCTGGCCGGCATATGAGGGATCGGTGAGGATCTCCTGGTAGCCCGTCATCGCGGTGTTGAAACAAACCTCGCCCACGGCGGAGCCGGTGGCGCCGAGCCCGGTGCCGGCGATCACGGTGCCGTCGGCCAGCACCAGGCGCGCCGTCGACGCCGCATCGGCCCAGGGAGCGGGTGTGGCTACTGGCGCGTGCGGTGAGTTGGGCGTCGACGTGCTCAAAAGGCGGCTCCGGGCGCCCGCAGGATGGCGCGCGCTGGCGCGGGGCTGCGGCGAGGAAGGGCGGGACGCGGCGGACCCTAAGAGAAGCGTCGCGGCAGGTCAACCGGGGCAACGCCGCTGCGCACGGCTTGCGCAGGTCCGGGCGCGACGCTCTATTGCGGACCCACAAACCGGCGGCAAGGTAGCCGGCAGGTTCACGCAATAGGAGATACCGGCATGCGCTCGCTCATGCGTTCACTGGCAGTCGTGGGCGCACTACTCGCGCTGGCGGTTCCCGCCGCGCAGCCGTCGCGCGCGCAGGAGAAGCCGGCGGACGCCGAGATCATCGTCGTTCGCCCCACGGCAACCACCGACACCAAGCAGGGGCTGCCGGTCTTCGTCGGCATCTCGGGCAAGAACGCCGGCACCAAGCACATCTCCATGAACAAGGTCGTGATCCCGGCCGGCAAGTCGGCGAAGGCGCACATCCACAAGGGCTACGAGTCGGTGATCTACATCATCAAGGGGCGCGTAAAGACGCTCTACGGCGAGGGCCTGAAGAAGAGCGTGACCAACGAGGCGGGCGATTTCCTCTACATTCCGGCCGACCTGCCGCACAAGCCGATCAACCTGAGCGACACGGAAGCCGCCGAGGCCATCGTGGCGCGCACCGATCCCAACGAGCAGGAGAGCGTGGAGCAGATCGCCGTGCCCGACGCCGCGGGGGCGGAGAAGAAGTGACGGCGCGGCTCTCAGCGGGGCTTTGCTTGCGCGGAGCGCTCACCGCGCCTAAATCATCGGCCTCACACGCGAGGAGACACCATGCGCGAGAAGATCAACGCCGACCTTGTTGTGGCGATGAAGGCGGGCGAGAAGGACCGCGTCGGCACGCTGCGCCTCGTCAACGCGGCGATCAAGTCGGCCGACATCGACGCGCGGCCGTCGGGCAAGGACAAGATCGACGAGGCCGGAATCCTCGCCGTGCTGACGAAGATGATCAAGCAGCGCCGCGAACTCGATCGAGCAGTTTGTGGCCGGCGGGCGCCAGGAGCTCGCCGATAAGGAGGCGGCCGAGATCCGCATCATCGAGGCATATCTGCCCAAGCAGATGGACGCCGCTGCTGCAAAGGCCGCGATCGCCGCGGCGATCGCTGCGGTCGGGGCCGCGAGCCAGAAGGACATGGGCAAGGTGATGGCGGCGCTGAAGGCGCGCTACGCCGGGCAGATGGACTTCGGCAAGGCCAGCGCCGCGGTGAAGGAGCTGCTGAAGTGACACCCGTCAGGGTGTCATCCTCGGGCTTGTCCCGAGGATGCCAGAGATTGTGGCGCCCCCGGCCCAGGCTTTCCGCCTTTGTCCGGCCTTTGGGCCTGTTCAAAGCAGGGATAGCGACCCGCCCGCACGTCGTCTCGAAGCCGAATCAGGCAAGGATCGGCCCATCCGATTCGCAGAAGGGCCCCGATGCGCTATCCCCCGCATTTCCTTGACGAGATCCGCGGCCGGCTGTCGGTCAGCCAGGTCGTGGGCCGCAAGGTCGGCCTGAAGCGCGCGGGCCGCGAGTTCAAGGGGCTGTCGCCGTTCAAGACGGAAAAGACGCCCTCCTTCACCGTCAACGATGCGAAGGGCTTCTACCACTGCTTTGCTTCGGGCGAGCACGGCGACATCTTCGCCTTCGTGATGAAGACCGAAGGGCTGTCGTTTCCCGAGGCGGTCGAGCGGCTGGCGGGCGAGGCCGGCGTGCCGATGCCCAAGCTTGCCGCGCGCGATGAAGCCCGCGAGGACGAACGCGAGCGGCTGTACCGGCTCGTCGAGACCTCCGCCGCTTTCTTCCAGGCGGCCCTGACGAGCGGGGCCGGCGCCGAGGCGCGGCGCTACATCGAGAAGCGCGGGCTGAAACGCGAAACCATCGCAGCCTTCCGCATCGGGTATGCGCCCAACGACCGCTCTGCTTTGAAGCAGCACCTCGCCAAGGCCGGCTTCACGCTGGAGGACATGATCGCGTCCGGGATGCTCATCGGCGGCGACGACATTCCCGTTGCCTACGATCGCTTCCGCCACCGCGTGATCTTCCCCATCACCGACCTGCGCGATCGCGTCATCGCCTTCGGCGGGCGCGCGCTCGATCCCGAAGCCCCGGCGAAGTACCTGAACTCGCCCGATACGCCGCTGTTCCACAAGGGCCAGGGGCTGTTCAACGCCTCCAAGGCGCGCGGGCCCGCCCACGAAAAGGGGCGCGTCATCGCGGTCGAAGGCTACATGGACGTCATCGCGCTGCACGAAGCTGGCTTCGGCGAGGCCGTGGCCCCACTCGGCACCGCGCTTACCGAGGAGCAGGCAAAGCTCCTGTGGCGCCTGGCCGATGAGCCGGTGCTGTGCTTCGACGGCGACGCTGCGGGACGCAAGGCGGCCTTCCGCGCGGTCGAGACGGTGATCCCGCTGCTGCGCCCCGGTTTCAGCATGCGCTTTGCTTTCCTGCCCGGCGGCCTCGACCCCGACGACCTCGTACGCCAGCAGGGCCCGGAAGCCTTCGCCGCCGAGCTCAGCAGGACGCGCGCGCTGTTCGACGTGCTGTGGGAGCGCGAGGAGCAGGAGCAGGACTTATCGACGCCCGAGCAGCGCGCCGCCTTCGAGACGCGCCTCAAGGCGATGGTCGCCAAGATCGGCGACCCAACGGTCAAGACCCACTACGAGCGCGAGCTGCGTGAAACGCTGTGGACACTTAACCGCACCGTCGTGCGCGAGATCGCCCGCGGCGAAGGGCAGCGCCGTCTCGGCCCGGCCGGCGCCCGGCGCAATAATGTCGCGCCCGACTGGCGCGTGCGCGAGCGCGCCCGTCTCAGCCAGGGCGGCCAGCAGGCTTCCGCCCAGCAGCACCGGCAGGCGGTAGCGAGCCCCGAGCTCAGCCAGCGCGCGGAGCTGATCCCGCCGCGGGAGGCCCAGATCGTCCGCACCCTCCTGAACCACCCCTGGCTGATCGAGGTTCAGTCGGAGGAGATTGCGGCCCTGACGCTGTGCTCGGAGCCGGCGGCGCGGCTGCGGGACGGCATTCTGGGGGCCCATGCAGTAGAAAATGCACTTGACAGTGCCGCTCTACGCTCCCAATTGAACGCCACGGGCCTCGGCAGGGTTATCGACCTTGTGGAGCGCTCGGTTACGCATAGAAGCGATCGTTTCGCTGAGCCTGATGCCCCGCGGGCCGAGGTGGAAGTTGGCTGGCGCCACACCCTCGAGCTGCATGAGAGGCAGGTCGGCTTGCAGAAGTCGCTCGAGGCAGCCGTCCAGGCTTATCACCGGGACGGCTCCGAGGACGCGCTGGCGCGCATCTGCGAGATCCAGGGCCTGCTTGCAAGGTCAAGCCAGTTGCCCCCCTTCGCAGAGCCGGTCGAATGAAACTGGCGCGCGCCTTGCGTGATTAGCGGCTCAAGGCGGCATGGGAGCCGCCTTGCAGCAGGTCTATGGGTGGGTAGGTGCAATGTCACAAGGCTGAATTTGAACGTGCGCAGAGGGTGTCGCCAAGGGGCCGCCTGGCTCCCGGTGCGATATGGTGCAGCACAGAATTTGATCGCTTAGAGCAGGATTAATGCCCTTGAAAGCCATGGCTGTGAAATCGAAGGCCCAGCAGTCGGGATCGCGCAAGGCGGCTGCCGCGCCCAAGAACGAGGATCAGGACAAGCAAGCGACGGAGACGCAAGAGCGCGACAGCCCGCTGCTCGACCTCTCCGATCAGGCCGTCAAGAAGCTGATCAAGCACGGCCAAGGCGCGCGGCTACGTCACCTATGACGAGCTGAACACGGTGCTGCCCTCCGAGGAGGTGTCCTCCGAGCAGATCGAGGACACGATGGCGATGCTCTCCGAGATGGGCATCAACGTCGTCGAGACGGAGGAGGCCGAGGAAGCGCCGGAGCGCGGCCGAGGAGCCCGACGAGGAGGAGCGGCCGCGCGCTCACCACGCAGGCGGTTCCCGCGACGACCAGCACCCGCACCGAGCCAGCCGACCGCACCGACGATCCCGTGCGCATGTACCTGCGCGAGATGGGCTCGGTCGAGCTGCTGTCGCGCGAGGGCGAGATCGCCATCGCCAAGCGCATCGAGGCCGGCCGCGAGACGATGATCGCCGGCCTGTGCGAGAGCCCGCTGACCTTCCAGGCCATCATCATCTGGCGCGACGAGCTCAACGAAGGCAAGATCCTGCTGCGCGACATCATCGATCTCGAGGCGACCTACGACGG
This sequence comes from uncultured Alphaproteobacteria bacterium, assembly GCA_963726555.1. Lineage (GTDB taxonomy): Bacteria > Pseudomonadota > Alphaproteobacteria > Rhizobiales > Hyphomicrobiaceae > Hyphomicrobium_A. The sequence goes on from CAVSCT010000007.1 coordinate 413,892, forward strand.
CCCCGAGGCGAAGATCCGCCGCCGCCTGTGATCCCGGGCGAGGTGATGCCGCAGCCCGCGCGCCACCGCGGACGGCGAGCCGCGCCCCGAAGGCGAGATGGACGACGAGGACGACTTCGAGAACGCGCTGTCGCTCGCCGCCATGGAAGCCGAGCTGAAGCCGAAGGTTCTGGAAACCTTCGACCACATCGCCGGCACCTACAAGAAGCTGCGCCGCCAGCAGGACAAGAAGCTCGAGCAGCAGGTCGCGGGCGAGATCGGGTCCAAGCAGCAGCAGAAGGCCTACGACAAGCTCCGCGACGAGATCATCGCCGACGTGAAGAGCCTGTCGCTCAACAACAACCGCATCGAGAGCCTGGTCGAGCAGCTCTACGCCATCAACAAGCGGCTCATCGGCCTGGAGGGCCGGCTGATGCGGCTGGCCGACAGCTACGGCGTGCCGCGCCAGGCCTTCATCGACGAGTACTTCGGCAACGAGCTCGACCAGACCTGGCTCGACCGCGTCGGCGCGCTCAGCGCGCAAGCTGGGGCAAGTTCGTCAAGCACGAGACGCGAGCAGCATCGAGAAGCTGCGCGGCGAGATCCACACGCTCGCCACCGAGACGGGCCTCGAGATCCCCGAGTTCCGCCGCATCGTGCAAGGCGGTGCAGAAGGGCGAGCGCGAGGCGCGCCAGGCCAAGAAGGAGATGGTCGAGGCCAACCTGCGCCTCGTCATCTCGATCGCCAAGAAGTACACCAACCGCGGCCTGCAGTTCCTCGACCTCATCCAGGAAGGCAACATCGGCCTGATGAAGGCGGTCGACAAGTTCGAGTACCGCCGCGGCTACAAGTTCTCGACCTACGCCACGTGGTGGATCCGGCAGGCGATCACGCGCTCGATCGCCGACCAGGCGCGCACCATCCGCATCCCGGTGCACATGATCGAGACGATCAACAAGATCGTGCGCACCAGCCGCCAGATGCTGCACGAGATCGGCCGCGAGCCGACGCCGGAGGAGCTGGCCGAGAAGCTCGCCATGCCGCTCGAGAAGGTGCGCAAGGTGCTGAAGATCGCCAAGGAGCCGATCACCCTCGAGACGCCGATCGGCGACGAGGAGGACTAGCCACCTCGGCGACTTCATCGAGGACCGGAACGCGATCCTGCCGATCGACGCGGCGATCCAGTCGAACCTGCGCGAGACGACGACGCGGGTGCTGGCCTCGCTCACGCCGCGCGAGGAGCGCGTGCTGCGCATGCGCTTCGGCATCGGCATGAACACCGACCACACGCTGGAAGAAGTCGGCCAGCAGTTCTCGGTGACCCGCGAGCGCATCCGCCAGATCGAGGCCAAGGCGCTGCGCAAGCTGAAGCACCCGAGCCGGAGCCGCAAGCTGCGGAGCTTCCTGGATAATTGATCGAGGTGGCAATTGGGTTGTAGCGAGCGGCGGGCGCAGGCTCGCCGTTTCGTTTGCGGCTCCCGCGACCCCGTTGTGGTCGCCCGCCACCTCCGGCATACTGCGCCGCCCGCTTCAACGAGGCCCGATTCCATACGGGGAAGCCCATGCGCCGCGCTTTTGAGACCGTCGCCGTTGTCGCCTTCGCCGCGCTGGCGCTGCACGCCCTCGCCCCGCCGGCGCTCGCCGGCGCCGCCTGGGACGAGATCCGCCCCGGCGTGTTCGGCACCCGCACAATCAACCCCGCCGGCGATCTCGTGCAGCTCACGGCCCCGACACGGCCGACCGACCAGCGCGCAGTGCCGATCGCGGTCGAAGCCGCCTTCAAGGACGGGCGCACGGTGCGCGCCGTCACCTTCATCGTCGATGAGAATCCCTCCCCGTCGCCGCCGTGTTCGACATCGGCGGCAAGCGCGACCACCTGAAGCTCGCGACCAACCTGCGCCTCAACGCCGGCACCAGCGTACGCGCCATCGTGGAGGCTTCCGACGGCGAGCTCTACATGGCCGACCGCTTCGTCAAGTTTGCCGGCGGGCAGGCGGCTTGCTCGGCGCCGCCCTCGGGCACGCCCGAGGAGATCGCGGCCAACATGGGCAAGATGACGCTGGCGGCGCTGGGCCAGCGCGGCGCCGCGACCCAGATCACGCCGGCGGCGCGGCTGACGGTCAACCACCCCAACCACACCGGCATGGTGCTGGACCAGCTCACGCTGTTCTACGTGCCCTTGCGCATCATCACGGACATGGAGGTGGTGCAGGGGGACGAGCGCGTGCTGGCCATGCGCGGCTCGATCACGATGTCCCAGAACCCGGTCGTCGATTTCGATTATCGCGTCAACGGCGCCGAGACGATGCACGTGACGGTGCGCGACAGCTCCGGGCAGCGTGGGAGCAGAGCTTCCCGATTGGGCAGGGGAGCTAGGGCTTAGCCCCATACTCGACCGCCAGCACCTCGATCTCGTCCTCGGCGAAGCGGATGACGTCGCCGACCTCCTTGCCCGACAGCGCGCGCGCCAAGGGCGCCACGTAGGGGATCGTGCCCTTCGCGGGTTCGGCCTCGTCCTCGCCCACGAAGCGGAACGTCTGCTTGCGCCCGCTCGAGCGCTCGATCGTCACCGTCGAGCCGAAGTGCACGCGGCCGCCACCCTCCGGCGGCGTGACGACCTCGGCGCTTGCCGCCCGCGACGACCAGTAGCGCAGCTCGCGCGCCGCCGCCGTGACCGCAGCGCGGTCCTCGGCGCCTTGCGCCGCCGCGTGCTCGGCCGACAGCCGGCGCACTTGCGCCTCGATGTGGGCAAGGCCCTCGCGCGTGACGAGGTTGGCGTGCTCGGAGATCAGCCGGTCGGGCAGATCCTCGACGACGTCCTGCTCCTTGACGAAGGCGCGGCTCATGCCACGGGCTCCCTGCGATCTGTTGCGTTGAGTTGTAGGGCCGCGCGGGCGGGCCTGCGCTCGGCAGTATAGCGGCTCCAGCCCAAATATGGGGCCGATAGCGCGCAATTTCGAGTGCCCCAATTCCGAGCGCCCATGTACGCGAGCGCGTAAATGGGCGGGGTCTGCCGACATTCCCGCGGACCCGCGGCGTTGCCCCAACCCAAGCGGGGGCCCTAGAATGCGGCGATGCTGAAGAACATGAGCCCGATCACCCTCACCGGCTTCGAGAAGCGCCGCCACAAGGTGCTCTCGCGCCACGTCTTCATGCTGCGCATGCTGCGTGCGATCGGCCTGTGGTGCGCCATCACCGCGGTCGGGCTTGCCGTCGGCATGGCCGGCTACGCCGGGCTCGAGGGCATGTCGCTGACGGATTCCTTCCTCAACGCCGCGATGATCCTATCGGGCATGGGCCCGGCGACCCCGCTCAACACGCAATCGGGCAAACTGTTCGCCGGCGGCTACGCCATCTTCTCCGGCCTCGTCATCGTGATCGCCACCGGCTTCGTGCTGGCGCCAATCTTCCACCGCGTGCTGCACAAGTTCCACGTCGAGTCTGGCAAGGACGAGTGAGCGGCGGCGGCGAGAATTGTCATGCCCATCACACCCGACATCCCCGATACGGAAGCGGCCATCGTCGAGATGACCAACGACTTCCGGCGCGCAAAAGAAGCTCGCGCCGGTGACGCTCAATGGCCAGCTCACGGCGACGGCGCGCGCCTACGCCAAGGTGCTGGGCGGGTCGAAGGAGCTGTCGCATCTCCTCGCCGGCACGACGCCCGCGATCCGCGCGAAGAACGCCGGCTACGCCTACTGCCAGATCGGCGAGAACCTCGCCTCCGCCTCCGACAGCCGCGGGTTCACGGCCGACGGCTACGCCAAGCTTGCGGTCGAGGGCTGGGAACATTCCCCCGGGCACCGCCGCAACCTGCTGCTGCCGTACGTGACCGAGACGGGCGTGGCGGTGATGCGCGCCGGTCCCCGCGACCCGCGCTACATCGCGGTGCAGCTGTTCGCGCGGCCGCGCACAATGAACATCGAATTCAAGATCCGGAACACCACGGGGAGCGCGGTCCCCTACACGCTCGCCGGCCAGCAGCATTCCGCCGAGGCGCACGGCACCCTCACGCTCACCGCCTGCATGCCGCGCGAGATAGCGTTCTCCACCGATGTGCGCACGGGCGCCAAGGGCCACTACGAGACGCGGGCCGGGCAGATCTACACGCTGAAGCCGGCTGCCGGCGGCGGCGTGATCGTGGAGGTTTCGGAGGCGGGCGCGGCGAACTAAAGACCGGCCAGTCGTTTTGCCACCAGGTCGCGGAAGCGGGAGCGCGCCTCGGGCATGGTATCGCCGCGGGGGCCGAGCACGCGGGCTTGCAGGAAATGCCCCGTCAGCTCGAGGCCATCGATAACGTCCTCGGGCGCCGCCGGGCCCTGGCGGCCCTTGGCGAGGAAGGACGGCAGCCGCAACAGCCGCTCCTTGTAGGGCTCTCCACCCGCGGCCGACACCGCACGGCCCGACTTCGGCGACACGTAGATGAGGTTGTCGTTCGACCCCGTCGCGGCGCACGCGGCAAGATCGAGCCCGAAGCCCAGCTCATCCAGCAACGCCAGCTCCCAGCGCACCATCAGCGCCGGCCATACCTCCGGATCGTCGAGGTAGCCCAGCACGAACAGCGTGATCTCGTAGAGGCTCGGGTGCGGATCGCGCTCGGGCAGCAGCCGCGCCAGCGTGCACAGCGAGGAGAGCCCCGCGAGGGTGAGCGCATCCTCCATGGCTTGCGCGGCGTAACCCTTGCGCAGCTCCACCGCGACGTGGCCGAGGTGCTCTGCAAGCCGCGCCTTCCACACCGCGTCGACGTGGTTGCCGGTCTGCAGCACGGGGCGCAGCTTGCGCGAGCGTCCGCCGTGCACGAGCCCCAGGTGGCGACCGTGGGCGCGCGTGAAGATCTCGGCGACGGCCGCGGTCTCGCCGTGCGGTCTGACCGACAGGATCACGCCCTCATCCGACCACTGCATCAGGCGACCGCAGCGTCATTTCTTGGGGATTTCAAGGCCCATCTCCCGGTAGCGCTCGGGATCGTCCTGCCAGCCCTCGCGCACCTTGACGAACAGGAACAGGTGAACCGGGCGCTCGAGGATCAGGGCGAGTTCGCGCCGCGAGTCGGTGGAGATCTGCTTGATCGTCTGCCCGCCCTTACCGAGCACGATCGCCTTCTGCCCGTCGCGTGCGACGAAGATCGTCTGCTCGATGCGCACCGAGCCGTCCTTGCGCTCCTCCCACGATGTCGTCTCGACGGTGGAGTGGTAGGGCAGCTCGTCGTGCAGGCGATGGTAGATCTTCTCGCGCGTGATCTCGGCGGCGAGCGTGCGTAAGGGCACGTCCGTCAGGTCGTCGGCGGGGTAGTGCCAGGGGCCGGCGGGAACGTGCGCGGCCAGATACGCCTTGAGGTCGGCGACGCCGTCGCCGTTCGTGGCCGAGATCATAAACACGCGCTGGAACTCCAGCTTTTGTCCGAGATCGGCGGCAAGCTCCAAGAGCTTGTCCCTGGAGGACAGTCGGTCAATCTTGTTCAGTACGGCGAGCCGCGGCAGACGAATATCCTTCAACCTTTCCAGAATGCCCTGGACCTCTTCGTCGAGGCCCTTCGCCGCATCGATGACGAGCACGACGATGTCGGCCGCATGCGCGCCGCCCCAGGCTGCGTCCACCATGGCGCGGTCCAGCCGCCGCTTGGGTTCGAAGAGGCCGGGCGTGTCGATGAACACGAGCTGGCTGTCGCCGTCGGTGAGGATGCCGCGCACGGGCGAGCGCGTGGTCTGCACCTTGTGCGAGACGATGGCGACCTTGGCGCCGACCAGCGTGTTGACCAGCGTCGACTTGCCGGCGTTGGGGGCGCCGATGACGGCGATGAATCCACAGCGCCGGCCGGCGCCGCCCACGGCCTTCTCGTCTGGCTCAGTCATGGACGGCTGCTCCGCGCACGCCTTCGCGCTCCAAGAGCGCCCGCGCCGCCGCCTGCTCGGCCGCGCGCTTGGACGCACCCTCGCCGCGCGCCGGCGTCCTGCCCTTGATGCGCACCTCCGAGATGAAATGGGGGGCGTGATCGGGCCCATTGCGCTCGACCTCGACGTACTCGGGCAGCGCGTAGCCGTTGCCCTGGGCCCACTCCTGCAGCGCCGACTTGGCGTCCGGCTTGGCGGTCGTCTGCGCCTCGCCCGCCACGCTCCCCCACAGGCGGCGCACGCTCGCGCGGGCCGGGGCGAAGCCGCCGTCGACGAAGATGGCGCCGAGCAGCGCCTCGATTGCGTCGGCGAGGATGGTGCCCTTGGCGCGGCCCCCGCTGCCCGCCTCGCTTTCGGAGAGGATCATGTGTGCGCCGATGCCGAGCGAGCGCGCCACCTTGGCGCAGGTCTCCCCGCGCACGAGCCGATTGTAGCGGCGCGCCAGCTCGCCCTCGTTGGCGGTCGGGAACTGCTCGTTCAGGAGCTCGGCGATGGCGAGGCCCAAGACGCGGTCGCCGATGAACTCGAGGCGCTCGTTGTCGCCGCGCTTGCCCTTGCCGCCGCGCATGCTCGCGTGCGTGAGGGCAACCTCCAAGATCTGTTGATTCTTGAAGCGGTGACCGAGCGCCTTCTCGAGTTCCTTGTATTTGCGCGCGCGCAGCATGGCTGTGGGAGAGTAGCGCATCCGCGGCGCCCGCGGAAAGGAATGTCGGCTTTCAAAACTCGGGAATGCCGCGCGCCAGGGGGCGATCACAATCGCGCTAGCGGACGAGCGTGAAGAAACGGCTCCAGCGGATGTCGAAGGGCCAGGTCCACGGGCTCCACCAGCGGAAGGCGTCCGGCTCGTCTACGGCGGCGGAGAAGAAGATGATCTCGGCGCGCCCGATCAAATTCTCGAACGGGACGTAGCCGACACCCCAGGAGGCGCGGCTGTCGGTGGAGTTGTCGCGGTTGTCGCCCATCATGAAGTAGTGGTCGGCCGGCACCTTGTAGGGGCCCACGTTGTCGAACGGGCCGTTGCTCTCTGAATCGAGCACGGTGTACTTGACGCCGTTGGGCAGCGTTTCTTGGTAGGCCGGTATCGGGCGCGGCGGACCGGCATCCTCCTGCGTGGTGAAATCGCCGATGCGCTTGCGCGGCACTTCCTTGCCGTTGATGAACAGAACGCCGCCGCGCACGGTGATCTCGTCGCCCGGCAACCCGATCAAGCGCTTGATGTAGTCGGTGGAGTTGTCGCGCGGCAGCTTGAAGACGATGACGTCGCCGCGCTTGGGCTCGGCAGCAAAGATGCGGCCCTGGAACGGCACCAGATTGTAGAACGAATAGCGGCTGTAGCCGTAGGAGAGTTTGGAGACGAACAAGTAGTCGCCGATCAGCAGCGTCTCCTTCATCGAGCCCGAGGGAATGTTGAAAGGCTGGTAGAGGAAGGTGCGGACCAGCATCGCGATGGCGAGCGCCTCGATGACGATGGTGCCCGTTTCGAGCCAGCCGCTCTTTTTTTCGTTAGCCGTTACAGCCATTCAAAGCTCCCGACGCGGGCCCTAGATCCCGCCTTCCGCGCCGCGCCGCTATAGCCACTTTACGGGGGTGGCGCAATTCACCCAGCCTTCGTGTCGCAGTGCGCTGCCGGGGCCAGGGCGTCAGCGCCGGTCACCCTTCTCGGGCAGGCCGGAGATGATCACAACCGCCTCGGCGAGCGGGAAATCGTCGGTCAGGGTCAAATCGATACGGGCCTCGTAGCCTTCCGGCGTGATGGCGCTGAGTTGCCGGGCCGCCCCGCCGGTTAGCCGCAAGGTCGGCCGCCCGGAAGGCAGATTGATGACCCCCATGTCGCGCCAGTAGACACCCCGGCGCAGCCCCGTCCCCAAGGCCTTGGCGCAAGCCTCCTTGGCGGCGAAACGCTTGGCGTAGGAGGCGGCCCGCTGGGCGCGGCGCTCGGATTTCTGGCGCTCGATGTCGGTGAACACGCGATCGAGAAATCGTTCGCCATAGCGCTCGAGCGTTTTCTCGATGCGGCGAATGTCGATGATATCGTTGCCGAGCCCGATGATCACGCCGGCCTCACGCGTTCGCGTGGCTGGCTTGCGCCGGAGCGTGCCTCGTCCATGAGGGCACGCATGTGCCGGATGGCCGCCGACAGGCCCCCGAAAATTGCCTCGCCGATGAGGAAATGGCCGATGTTGAGCTCCACGATCTCGGGCATGCGCGCGATCGCCGCGACCGTGCTGAAGGTGAGCCCGTGGCCGGCGTGGACCTCGAGACCCTTGCCGGCGGCCAACTTGGCCGCGCGCGCGAGCCACTCGATTTCGGCGGCGACACCCTCGGCGTCGTCCTCCAGCGCCTTCTCGCAGTAGGCCCCGGTGTGCAGCTCCACGATGTCGGCGCCGATGGCGGCGGAGGACTCGATGGCCTTTGAGTCGGGCTCGATGAACAGCGAGACGCGGATGCCACCAGCTTTGAGGTCGCGCACCACGCGTGCGAGCTGGGCGCCGCCCCCCGCGACATTGAGACCGCCTTCGGTCGTGCGCTCCTCGCGCCGTTCCGGGACGAGGCAGCAGGCATTGGGCACGTGGCGCAACGCGATCGCGAGCATCTCGTCGGTGGCGGCCATCTCGAGGTTGAGCGGGCACGTGAGCTCGCTCTTCAGGCGTTGGATGTCGCTGTCGGAGATGTGGCGCCGGTCTTCCCGCAGGTGCGCGGTGATGCCGTCGGCGCCGGCCTCCACCGCCAGATGAGCGGCGCGCAACGGGTCGGGATGCCGGCCGCCGCGGGCGTTCCGGATGGTGGCGACGTGATCGATATTCACGCCAAGACGCAGATGGGGAAGCGTGCTTGCCTGACGCATGCAGCAAACCAACCGGGAAAATTGACTATTCGGCCGCCGTCGATGGCCGGGTCATACGACGATCGCGCCACGCTTGGACGCCATTCCTGCAAATATAGTAGACGACGGCGCCCGTGAGCAGACCCAGCGGGATGCTTCCCGCCAGCATGGGCCAAACGAGCGGCCACAGCAGGGCGACGGTGGCGTCGAGAAGCTGCGGGGAATGCTCGATGACCGCGGCCCAGACCACAAGCATGTTGTGCTGGAAGGTGGCGGGATCGAGCATGCCCTCGAAGCCGACGATCTGCAGGCCCATGGCGTAGGTCGAGGCCCAGATGAAGGGCCAGCTCAGCGGATTGCCGACGAATGTGCCAGCGATGGCGGCGGGCACGTTGGCGCGCAGCAGCGTGGCCAGCAGCACGGCGAGGAGGGTCTGCACCCCCAGCAGCGGCGTCACCGAGACGAAGGCGCCGATGGCGCAGCCGAGCGCGATCTCATGCGGGCTCGCCCGTAAATTCACCAGCCGCCGCGCGACCGACTTGAGGCTGAGCATCCAGGTGCGCCACAGGCCAGGGCGAATTTCGCCCTCCGGGGGACGCGCCATGCCGGTACCATGACCAAGCACCATCCTAGAGCTCACTCCAATCGTTGCCGATGACCCGAAACGCCCGCCGGGCGGCTATGGCCAATTCTCCTATCAATCGAACACACGCTCAACCTTGTTGACCACCGCTTTCTCACGAAGACCCGCGATGATGTGGTTTAGATGCACCAGGTCTAAGACCTCGAGCTCTATGCGCATTTCCGTGAAATCCGAGGCCCGGCGCACCATCCGCACGTTGTCGATGTTGCCCCCGGCCTCCCCTATGACCTTGGCGATCTGAGCAAGAGTTCCCGGCTCATTGAGGGCAATTACGCTGATGCGGGCGGGAAAGCGCTGGGGGGCCTCGGGATCGATGTCCCAGGTGACGTCGATCCAGCCCTCGTGCTCGAACTCTTTCAGTCGTGGTGAGTGTATCTGGAAGATGCGGATGCCCTCCCCGGGGATCAGCACGCCGACGATGCGGTCGCCGGGGACCGCGCCGCCCGGCTCGAAGGTCACCGGCAGGTCATCCTTAACGCCGCGGATGGCGAGCCCCGTGCCCTTCGGCTCCTGGTCGGCGCGGAACTTCAGGCTCATCACGCGATCGATGTTGAACCAGCCCTCCTGCCCGCGCGCGCGGCCGAAGCGACGCGTGCGGCGGTAGGAGGGCTTGGCCTTGGCGGTCTTGCGCTCGTCCGCGTCGGGGATGGCAGCGCGCACGACGTCCTCGATGGGAAGCTCGTTGCGGCCGACGGCAGCAAGTGCGTCGTCGAGCGACTTGCGCCCGAGCCGCGGCAGCGCCTTCTTCAGCGCGTCGTCGTTGAGTTCCTCGCCGAGCTGCTCAAAGCGCGAGGCAAGCAGGCGGCGCCCCAGCTCGCGGTACTGCTTGCGCACCGCGTCGCGCGCGGCTTTGCGTATCGCAGATCGTGCGCGTCCCGTGACGACAAGGTTCTCCCACGCGGCCGGCGGCGAATGGCCCTTCGCCGTCTCGATCTCGACCTCGTCGCCGTTGCGCAGCGCCGTGTCGATGGGCACGTGGCGGCCGTTGACGAAGGCGCCGACGGCGGCGTTGCCGATGTCGGTGTGCACGGCGTAGGCGAAATCCAGCGGCGTGGCGTCGCGCGGCAGGGCGATGAGACGCCCCTTGGGCGTGAAGCAGAACACCTGGTCCTGGAACAATTCGAGCTTGGTATGCTCGAGGAACTCCTCCGGGTTGGAGCCCTCCAGCAGCGTCTCGACCAGGCGGCGAAGCCAAACGTAGGGACCGCTGTCCTTTTGCAGGGAGCCCGTCGTCTTGGCGCCGGCGGCTTGGCCGTTGAGGCGCCCGGCATCCTTGTAGAGCGCGTGCGCGGCGACGCCATACTCGGCGATGTCATGCATGGCGCGGGTGCGGATCTGGAGCTCGACGCGCTGATGGCGCGGCCCCACGACGGTAGTGTGGATCGACTGGTAGTTGTTCTGTTTCGGCGTCGAGACGTAGTCCTTGAAGCGCCCCGGCACGGTGCGCCAGGTCGTGTGCGCGACGCCGAGCGCGCGGTAGCAGTCGTCGATCGTGTCGACGATGACGCGGAATGCGTAGATGTCGGAAAGCTGCTCGAGGCTGATCTGCTTGTTGGCCATCTTGCGCCAGATGGCGTAGGGCTTTTTCTCGCGGCCGGAGACCTCCGCGTTGATGCCGACCTCGGCGACTTTCGCCTCCAGTGCCGCCCGAATCTCCTCCACCAAGCCCATGTTCGACTTGCGCAATTCCGCGAGCTTGGCCGTGACCGCGGCATAGGCCTCGGGATTGAGCCAGCGGAAGGCGTGGTCCTCCAGCTCCTCGCGCATCGCCTCCATGCCCATGCGGCCGGCGAGCGGGGCGTAGATGTCGAGCGTCTCCTCCGAGATGCGCTGGCGGCTCTCGGCCTTCATGTGCTCCAGCGTGCGCATGTTGTGCAGGCGGTCGGCGAGCTTGACGAGCAGCACGCGGATGTCGCTGGAGATGGCGACGAGAAGCTTGCGGAAGTTTTCGGCCTGCTCGGCCTTCTTGGTCACGAGGTCGAGGCGACGGATCTTGGTCAGCCCGTCGACGAGGGTGCCGATCTCGGGTCCGAACAGCTGGTCGATCTCCGCCCGCGTGATGGGCGTGTCCTCGATGACGTCGTGCAGCAGCGCCGTCACGATGGTGGCGTCATCGAGCTTCAGGTCGGTGAGGATCGCCGCGACTTCGAGGGGGTGAGAAAAGTAGAGCTCGCCGGAGGCACGCATCTGGGTGCCATGTGCCTTCATCGCGTAGACGTAAGCGCGGTTGAGAAGGGTCTCGTCCGCCTTCGGATCGTAGCTGAGAACTCGTTCGACGAGCTCGTACTGCCGCATCATGGCCCGCCGCGCTCCCTGGGCGGACGCCGTCGGAGAGCGAAAGGCGCCCCATCCGGCTCTGTGTCCAGCGCCCGCTAATGGCGAACGCCGGAGCCGATGCTAATCCTTAGCGGCCCCGGTCGCGATCCCGATCGCGGTCGCGCTCGCGTTCGCGGCCACCGCCATTGGGGCCGCCGTTGGCGGACGGCTCGGTCGGGGTCATGCTCTCCAGGCCGCGCAGAAGCTGCTCCTCGGTCATCACGTCGACGACCGCGTCGCTGGTCGGGTCGTCGCGGCCGAGAACGGGGGCGCGGCGGTCGGGCGGCATGAGCGGCGCCGCGACGGCCTCCGGCTCGTCGACCTCGACGTTCTTCTGAATGGAATGGATGAGCGCTTCGCGCATGTCCTCGGGCGGGACGGTGCAGTCGGCGATCTCGCGCAGCGCGATCACCGGGTTCTTATCGTCGTTCACCGGGATGGTGATCGCGCTTCCGTCGGCGATGGCACGGGCGCGGTGGGCCGCCAGCAGAACCAGTTCAAAGCGGTTCGGGACCTTGTCGACGCAGTCTTCAACTGTCACGCGTGCCATGATCGAGCACCCCTCTGGTCCCTGGCGGTCTGACTTGGGAGACGAAGCGCGGCGCCAGTGAGCCGTCAACGCGGCGCGACCTCGTCGCTCCTAGTCGCATGAAACGCAGGCCGAATCAAGCCGACCCCACCGCAGGTTGCACGGCTGGCGCGGTCACGGTCTCGCCACCAAGCTTTTGCACATTCATCAACGATAGTTAGTTGCTGATTTGGGTTAAGTCCCCGAAAGTATCTGTTAAGAGGTGCGTAATGCTCGGCGCTGCGTAGTGCGCTACATTGTCGCAAAATTGCCAATCACTAGAATGTCTTGCTAAGGGTCACCGTGCAAGCATCGGCCCGTCGGCTTGGTCCCTCGTGGTTCGACATAAGAAAAATTGCTCTGGCGCTTGGCCGGCATGCGCGGTTCTTGAAGGTGAACGAATGCATTTCTACCCGAACGAACGGATTGCCCTGTTTATCGATGGGGCCAACCTCTACGCCACCGCCAAGTCGCTGGGCTTCGACATCGACTACAAACGGCTGCTGACGCACTTCCGCACCAAAGGGCTGCTCGTGCGCGCGCTCTACTACACCGCGCTCGCCGAGGATCAGGAATACTCCTCCATTCGACCGCTCATCGACTGGCTCGACTACAACGGCTTCAGCATGGTGACGAAGCCCACCAAGGAGTTCACCGACGCCTCCGGCCGCCGCAAGGTCAAAGGCAATATGGACATCGAGCTGGCGGTCGATGCCATGCGCCTCGCGCTGTCGCTCGACCACATCGTGCTGTTTTCCGGCGACGGCGATTTCCGCAGCCTCGTCGCGGCCCTGCAGCAGATGGGCAAGCGCGTCAGCGTCGTCTCCACGTTGCAAACGCAGCCGCCGATGGTCGCCGACGAATTGCGCCGGCAGGCAGACCAGTTCGTCGACATCGCCGACCTCGAGCAGCTCATCTGCCGCGATCCGGCGACGCGCGTCGACCGTGGCGGCGACCGTGCCACCGGCACGCGCCAGCATGCGGGTCGCGGCCAGAACTACGCCCCGCGCGAGGCCGGCACCTTCCAGGACAACGACGATCTCTCCGAAGAGGTCTGATAGGCAGCTCTGCGATGGGACTGCAGACTTCGGCAGCCGACGTAGCGGAGCCGCCGAAGCTGTGCCCGTTGTGCCCGCGCCTGGTCGCCTTTCGCGATGTGAACAGGGCGAAGGCACCCGACTGGTATAACGGCGCCGTGCCGTCGTTCGGCGATCCTGCCGCGCGGCTGCTGATCGTCGGGCTCGCGCCGGGGCTCAATGGCGCCAACCGCACGGGCCGCCCGTTCACCGGCGATTACGCGGGCAAGCTGCTCTACGGCACGCTTCTGAAATTCGGGTTCGCGCGCGGACGCTACGCGGCCAGGCCAGACGACGGGCTCGAGCTCGTCGACTGCATGATCACCAACGCGGTGCGCTGCGTTCCCCCCGAGAACAAGCCGACGCCCGCCGAAGCCGCGACCTGCCGCGGCTTCCTTAGGGCGCGCATCGCCGAGCTGCCGAATGTGCGGGCAATCGTCGCGCTGGGCCGCGTCGCCCACGACAACACGCTCGCCGCCTTCGCGTGCCGCAAGGTGCTCTACCCGTTCGCGCACGCGGCCCAGCACACGCTTCCTCCGGGGCTGGCGCTCTTCGACAGCTTTCACTGCTCGCGCTACAACACCAACACCGGTCGCCTCACGGCGGAAATGTTTCACACGGTGTTTGCCGCCGTTCGCGATATGCTGCACCCCACGCAGGCGGCTCCCAAGGCCGGCACGGCGAAAGGCGCGCGCTCGGCGACGATTTGAGGCGCTTCGTGGCGCATGCGCTCGAGCCGCGGCCTGCGGACAGCGGTTCTTAAGGGGGCGGTTAGGCTCGGCCGCTAGTTTCTCGAGAGCCGTGCGGGAGAGAGGCCCGACCATGCCGATCGACATCGCCCCCGAAAAGGTGGCTCACGTCATCATCAAGGCTCGCGAGTACGACGCCAAGGTGGGCGCCTGGAACGACACGCGCGAGGAAGGCGATGCCGAGGAGGATCCGAACGCTATCCTCGAGGATTTCGCCAACGACCCGACCCGCGCCGAGCTCATCGGCTTCATCGGGACGCTGAACTACGACGAGCAGGCGAACCTGGTGGCGCTCGCCTGGGTCGGCCGCGGCACCTTCGAGACGGAGGAGTTCGCCGAGGCGGTCGAGACCGCGCGCAGCGAGCGCAGCAACGCGACGGCGCGCTATCTCATGGGTATTCCCATGCTGGCCGACTTTCTCGAGGAGGGCCTGGAGAAGATGGGCTACTCCGTCGAGGAGGTCGAAAACGAAATGCTGCGCTAGGGGTTTGGGGCTATTCGCACCAGCCAATCGAGCACGGCGGCCGCGTGCGTCTCAGGCGGATGCACCGGATAGAAGACATGCGCGATGCGTCCGTCGCGCACGACGAGCGTGAGCCGTTTCAGGTACGGCGTACCGCCCGCGTTAAACGTCGGCAGGCGCAAGGCCCTTTGCAAAAAAAACTGTGGGTCGCTCAAGATCGCGAAAGGCACCCCGAGCCTCCCGCACAGCTCGCGCTGGTGGGCGGTGTCCTGCGTGCTCACGCCGAAGACCTCGGCCCCGAGCGACTGGAAGTCCGCGTAATGGTCGCGGAAGCCGGCGGTTTCCGGCGTCGAGCCGTGCGCCCCGGGGATGTCGTCCCAGCCGGGCGGATCGGGCAGCCCCGGACGCCCTGTCCACGGATAGACGTAGACGATCGCCACGCCCGGCCGCGTGCCCAAGCTGACCTTGCCGCCCGCGGTCGAGGCCAGCGCGATGTCGGGCAGCGGCGTACCGGGGAAAAGATGGCTCGCGCCGCCATCGTCGACGGGAGCCCCCGCCATCAGCCCTTGTCGCGCATGACGCGCGCCTTCTCGCGGTCCCAGTCGCGCTTCTTTGACGTCTCGCGCTTGTCGTGCAGCTTTTTGCCCTCGGCCACGGCGAGCTTCAGCTTGGCCATGCCGCGCGCGTTGAAATAGAGCTCCAGTGGGACGATGGTCATGCCCTGCCGCTCCACGGCGATCGAGAGCTTGTGAATCTCCTTGGCGTGCAGCAGCAGGCGGCGCTTGCGGCGCGGCTCGTGCTGGAAAAAGCGCCCGGCGCCCTGGTACTCGGGGATGTAGGCGTTGATGAGCCACAGTCCGCCCTCCTCCGTGGAGGCGTAGCTCTCCGTGATGTTGGCCTGCCCCTTGCGCAGCGACTTTACCTCCGTGCCCGTTAGCTGCAGGCCGGCCTCCAACGTGTCGGTGAGAAAATATTCGTGGCGGGCCTGCCGGTTCTCGGCAACGACCCGGCGGCCATCGTCCTTTTTGGCCGCCATGGCCTGTTGCCTCCCGGCTCGGTTCGCTCGGCCTTACTCGGCCGCGCGCGCCTCGATGAGGCCGACCCGCGCCAGCGCCGCGTCGACGAGCTTCTTGGATGCCTCCGCGATCGGCGCCAGCGGCAGCCGCGTGTCGGCCCCGCACAGCCCGAGACGGGAGGCCGCGTACTTCACCGGGCCCGGGTTTGAACTCGCAGAACAGCGTGTCGTGCAGCGGCATCAGGCGATCCTGCAGCGCCAGCGCGGCGCGGTAGTCGCCCTTGAGGCACGCGTTCTGGAACTCCGCGCACAGCCGTGGCGCGATGTTGGACGTGACCGAGATGCAGCCGTGGCCGCCGTGCGCCATGAAGCCCAGCGAGGTAGCGTCCTCGCCCGACAGCATGTTGAACTCCGGCCCCATCGCCGCGCGCTGCTGGGAGGCCCGCGCGAGGTTGGCGGTCGCGTCCTTCACGCCGACGACGTTCTTCAGGGCATAGCAGCGCGTCATCGTCTCGACGCTCATGTCCACGACCGAGCGGCCGGGAATGTTGTAGATGATAATCGGGATGCTCGCCGCGTCGTTGATCGCTTTGAAGTGGCGGTAGAGGCCTTCCTGCGTCGGCTTGTTGTAATAGGGCGTGACGACCAGCACCGCATCGGCACCGACCTTTGCAGCATGCTTGGTGAAGTCGACCGCCTCGGCCGTCGAGTTGGAGCCAGCGCCGGCGATCACCGGCACGCGCTTCTTGGCCGTCTCGACGGTGAGATCGACGAGCCGCTTGTGCTCCTTGTGCGACAGCGTCGGGCTCTCGCCCGTGGTGCCGACGGGGACGAGGCCATGCGTGCCTTCGCCGATCTGCCATTCGACAATGCGCTTGAAAGCAACCTCGTCGATCTCGCCATTGGTGAATGGCGTGATCAGCGCCGTAAAGGATCCCTTGAACATGTGGTCAAAATCCCCGAGCTCGCGGCCCTTTTTATCGCGTCTTACCGCGTCTTCTATCGCGCCCTGGCGCTTCTTGCGACCTCAGGAGCGCCGATGCCACGCTATCGCCGCATCTGGAGGCATCCTGCGTCCGAGCGAGACGGCGCCTTGTCGCTCGCCGGCCTGCTTGATACTTTCGCCGCGCGTCGGTGACAAAGTCGCAACGCGCTGTGGAGCGCGACATTAGGACCTTGACCTACACCCCGCAAGCCAGCTTCCGATGGCGCGTGTGGAAGGATGTTCATTGGCCCAACCGCATACGCAGCGACGGCGCATCGGCCGCCCGCAGGTCGACCGACCGCCTCGGGCGGCGGCTGAGGCTCGCCTGCTCGCCGCTATCATCCTTGTCGCGCTGGGGGCGCCCGCCGGCGCCGACCCGGTGGCGCCTAACGTCGCCCCGGCGCAACAGGCCCCACCCCAAGCGACGCAAGCCGTAACCACACCCACCGCCGCCGAGACCGGCGCGCTCGATCTCGCGGCGCCACCCGCGGCCAAGCCCCAGCCCCCGCTGTCGGTAAAGGCTCGCGAGGACGCGCACACCGCCCGTCTCGACGACGTCGTCGCTCCGCTGGGGAAGTATGACCTCCCGGCCGACGACGGCCCCAAGGTCAAGGGTGCGATCGAGGCGCTCGTCGCCGGCAACTTCGACAAGGCCGCCGACTTCGAGAAGGGCGTAACCGATCCCATCGCCCGCAAGCTGATCGCCTGGTACCGGCTGCGTCAGGGCGAGGGACAGGCGCGCGACTATCTTGCCTTCATCAACGCCAACCCCGACTGGCCGAGCCAGGACTACCTGCGCCAGCGCATGGAGGAGGCCCTCTTTGTCGAAGGCGGCAATACTGACCTCATCGCCACCTACTTCAAGGACGGCAAGACGCACAGCGGCGCTGGTCTCGCGCTGCTCGCGTCTGTTGAGCTCGCGCACGGCGACAAAGCGAAGGCCAAGGCGCTCGTTTCCGAGGCGTGGCGCAAGTACGACCTGCCGGCGTCGCTGGAGCCGGGCTTCGTCTCCCGCTTCGCCGCCTCGCTCCTGACCGAGGAGGACCATAAGTGGCGGCTCGACCGCCTACTCATCGACGATGTGCGCTACCGGGCAAACCGCAAGGAGCGCGCCGAGATCGCCAAGCGCGTCATCCCCCTCCTTTCCGAGGCCGAGCAGAAGAAGGCACAGGTGCGCCTGGCCGTATTCCTGCAGGCGGCGGGCGCCAAATCGAAGGTCAAGGCCGCCGCTGCCAGTGCCAAGGGCTCCGACTGGGGCCTTGTCTTCCACAAGGTGCAGGCGCTGCGCCAGGCCTCGAAGCTCGAGGAAGGCGCCAAGCTGATCCTCACCGTGCCGACCGATCCGGCCGCCGTCGCCAATCTCGACGAATGGTGGAGCGAGCGCCAGAAGCTCGCCTACCTCGCGCTCAATGCCAACAAGCCCAAGCTCGCCTATGACCTCGTCCGCGACGCCGGGCCGATCAGCGCCAACGGGATCAACGAGCAGACGTTCATGGCGGGCTGGATCGCGCTGCGCTTCCTGAAGGACAAGGAGGCCGCCGAGCGCCATTTTGCGGCCTTCACCAAATCGGCCGACGGCCCCTTGAGCCGCGCCAAGTCGCACTACTGGCTGGGACGGCTGTACGAGACCAAGGGCGACCACGCGAAGGCCACGGAGGAATACCGCGCAGCCGCCGCCTCGATCGACACCTTCTACGGTCTCCTGGCCATGCAGAAGCTCGATCCCGGCAGCCACCGCATCTCGCTGTCGCCGCCGGCCGAGCCGACGCCACAGCAGGTCGAACGCTTCGTGAACCTCGACATTGCCAAGGCCATCTTCGTCGCCCGCAAGGCCGGCCTCAACACCTCGATCCCGCGCATCATCTTCCAGCGCCTCTACACGCTCGACGACAGCGAGAGCTGGGCCGGCATGGTGGCGCATCTCGCCCGCACCATCGGGGACACGCAGACCGCGGTGCGCATCGGCAAGCAGGCGATCGCGCGCGGCCAGAACCTTGTCCTCTACAGCTATCCCGTGCACGCGCTGCCCGAGTACAAGCCGCTGCGGCCGCCGCCGGAGAGTGCCGTGCTGCTCGGGCTGGCGCGTCAGGAGACCGAGTTCAACACCGACACGGTGTCGGGCGCCGGCGCGCGCGGCCTCATGCAGGTCATGAAGGATACGGCCAACCACGTGTGCCGCGACTACAAGATCAAATGCAATCACAAACAGCTGCTCGTCGACGGCTCCTATAACACCATGATCGCGTCGGCCTACGTCGCCGACCGCCTGGCGGAGTTCGAGGGCTCGTATGTGCTCAGCATCGCCAGCTACAATGCCGGTCCCGGGCGTGCGCACCAGTGGATCCGCGAGTTCGGCGATCCGCGCAAGGCCAACGTCGACCCGATTGACTGGATCGAGCGCATCCCGATCGAGGAGACGCGGCGCTACGTCGCCAAGGTGCTGTCGAACATCCAGATCTATCGCGCGCGGCTCGGCGATGAAGCCACCGCGCTGCGCCTCGATCAGGATCTCGCCCGCGCACGCGAAGCCTCTGCTGCGCCAAAGGAGCGCAAGGCGGCCAACACCAACACGGCCAAGTCCGAGTGACGAGCTGCCGGCGACGATCGGTGCTTCAGGCGGCCCGCCTGCAAACGGGTAAGATGCGAGCGGTCGCTGCAGCGGGGAAGTCATGACGTCGGAACCCACGACCTTCGAGGAGATCTATTTCACCGCCCGCGACGGCCTGAAGCTGCACGCCCGCCGCTATCCGGCGTCGGGGCCTGTGCGTGGCCGGCCCGTGCTGTGCCTGCCGGGGCTCACTCGCAACGGCCGCGACTTCCACGACCTCGCGGTGGCGCTGAGCCGCCATCCGACGGCGGCGCGCACGGTCTACACGTTCGACTACCGCGGCCGCGGGCTCTCCGAGCACGACCCCGACTGGCGCGATTACACCGTGACGGTCGAGATGCTCGACGTGCTCGACTTCATGACGCTCGCCGGCCTTGCCAATGCGGCCGTCATCGGCACCTCGCGCGGCGGGCTCATCACCATGCTCATGGCGGCAGTGCAGCCGACCGTGCTTGGCGCCGCCGTGCTGGTCGACATCGGCCCCGTGATCGAGCATGACGGGCTCGTGCGCATCAGCGGCTACGTCGGACGCATCCCGCTGCCGATCTCGTGGGCGGATGCGGCGCGCATGATGCGCGACTTGAACCGCCGGCACTTCCCCGACGTGCCCGAGCAGCAGTGGGAGGAGGTCGCGCGGCAATTGTATAACGAGCGGAACGGCAGACCGGCGCAGGGCTACGACCAGAAGCTCGGCAAGGCGCTGTCGGTGCTCTTTGGCCCGGTGCCGGAGCTGTGGCCGCAGTTCGAGGCGCTGAAGCGCGTGCCGGTGCTCGTCGTGCGCGGGGAAAATTCCGACGTGCTGACGGCCGCCACCGTGGATGAGATGCGCCGGCGGCATCCGGCGCTGGCGACCGTCACCGTTGCCAACCAGGGCCACGCGCCGCTGCTGAAGGACGTCGGCACCATCGAGGCGATCCGCCATTTCCTCAACGTTTCGGAAACCGCCAAGGGCATCGCCACGCTGGCGATCGCGTGACGTTCAGGGGCGCGGGAAAAGCTCGTCGCTGCGGCCGGTCAAGCGGTAGGCGATGAGCCCGATCCATTCGTGGAATGCGAGTTCCAGCCGGCGCAGACCCTCCGACGGCGTTTTGAACAGCAGGCGCGCGTCGCGGCCGTCCGCCGTTCGGTAATCGACCGGCCAGGGCTCGACGGTAAACCCCACCTTGCGGAACACGGCCATCGCGCGTGGCATGTGGTTGGCCGACGTCACGAGCAGCCAGCGCTGGCCCGGTTGGGGTTGCAACAGCGTCTTGGTGTTGACGGCGTTCTCCCAGGTGCTGTTGGCGGCGGTTTCAGCGATGAGGCGGTCGGGCGCGATGCCGAGATCGCGGAAAATGAGGTCCGCCGTTCCGGCGCCGGTCTCGCGCACGCCGCGATAGCTGATGGTGCCGCTGGTGAATACGAGCTTGGCGTGCGGAAAGCGCAGCGCCAGCGCCGCGGCCTCCGTGATGCGCTCCGCCGTCTCGTTGATGGCATGCGCATGGCGGCCGGCGGCGACGCGTGCGTCCTCCACGCCCCCGAGCACGATGATGCCGTCGATTGCGGGGCCGGAAAGATCGGTGCGCACGAAGCGCTGCTCCAGCGGCAGTGTCAACCAGGTGCTGAGGCGGGAGACGCCGCCGATGAGGAACAGGATCGCGGCTGCCGCGACCAGCCACCGTCCTGCCCTCCAGGAGCGCGTAAACAAGAGCGCAGCGCCGGCAAGCAAGAGGATAAGCAGCATGACCGAGGGCTGCAGGGCGTAAGCGAGCGCCGTGGACATCAAGGCCAGCATTTCACGGTGAAACTTCCCCTCCGGTCGGACGACGCTCGCCAACCTGGGCGCGCCCCAAGGTCAAACTAGATGTGGATAGCGGGTTGGGGAAGGCGCGCCGAGCGGCTCCGGCAATGATAGTGAAAGCATCATGGATCACGGCCCCATGCAGGATCTTGCGCACTTCGCGAGCGAAGCTTTGGAGATGGCAAGCTTCGCCATCATCCTCGGCGCCGTCGCCATCTCGACCGTCGTGTTCGTTACGCACTTACGCGGCGGCGACTTTGAGACGAACTATCGCGCCTACCGCGCCAATCTCGGTCGCGGCATCCTGCTCGGCCTCGAGCTGTTGATCGCCGGCGACATCATAAAGTCCGTTGTGCTCGACCCCACGCTGCAGAGCATGCTCATCCTTGGCGGCATCGTCCTCATCCGGACCTTCCTGTCGATTTCGCTCGACGTGGAGATCAACGGCCACTGGCCATGGGAGACGACAAGGCTGGCGCTGAAGCAGCAGCCTGCCGACCCGCCGCTGGCGCCGGCCGCGGAATAGCTGCCCGGAGCTATCTCCGTCCGATCTCCGTCATTGTGTCGCACGAGACCGCCCCGACCCTGCCTTGTCGGAGGGTTTAGGTCTCCCCCATGTCGCACGCGTTTCCCGTCTACACCAAAGGCGAGCTGATCGCCGACGGCACCCTGCACGTCATCGGCGTCACCGCGAGCCTCATCGCCGCGGCCAGCCTGACGCTGCTTGCCGCGGGCGAGCTCCCCCCGCATGCAAGCGCAAGCGTGATCATCTACAGCGTTGGGCTGCTCGCGGTGTTTGGCTGCTCGGCAGCCTACCATCTTGTCACCCGACCGCGCCTCAAAGCTCTGCTGCGCCGCTGCGACCATGCCGCTATCTACGTGAAGATCGCCGCGACCTACACGCCCTTTGCGGCGGTCAAGATGGGCGGCATTGCCGGCATGGCGCTGCTCGGCACGGTGTGGGGCATCGCGGCGATCGGCGTGTTCACGCGGCTGGTACTGCCGGTACAGTACGTGCGCACGGCCTACGTGCTCTACCTGGCGCAGGGGTGGGCGTGCCTTGCGGCGCTAAAGCCGCTGCTCGCGGCGGTGCCGGAGACGGCCATGACGCTTTTGGTGCTGGGCGGCGTTCTCTATACGGCGGGTGTCGCGTTCCACCTGTGGCATAGGCTGCCCTATCACAACGCCATCTGGCACGCGTTCGTGCTGGCGGCGTCGGCCTGCCACTTCGCGGCCGTCGTCGATGCCGTGGTGCTGTGATCTGCCGGCGGGGGCCTTAAGCCCCGGTTGGTGCGGTCGAAAGGACTCGAACCTTCACGCCGTTTCCAGCGCTACCACCTCAAGGTAGTGCGTCTACCAATTCCGCCACGACCGCATGCCGGGAGAACGAACGCTCATATAACGAACTCGCTCGCGCGGAACAAGCACATGCTCGGGGGCCCTGCGCTGCCCTTGAAATGGGCCCGCAGCTATAGCCAGCCCAGGCGCGGGCGCTTACCACTGGCAGCATGCAAGCCGGCGAAATCTCGAAGCTCCGCGAGGCCGCGGGCGCCCTGCCCGCGGTCGAGTGGGCGGTGAGCGCGAACCCCGTCGACTACGTCGCGGCGGTGCGAGCCATGGAGACGCGGGTGGAGGCCATCGCCACCGGCGCCGCACCCGAGCTCGTGTGGCTCCTCGAGCACCCGGCGATCTACACCGCCGGCGGCTCCGCCCGCGACGTGGAGCTGCTCGACCCAAACCGCTTCCCGGTGCACCGGACGGGACGCGGCGGCCGCTTCACCTATCACGGGCCGGGCCAGCGGATCGCCTACCTGATGCTCGACGTGAAGCGCCGCAGCGGCGACGTGCGCGCCTTTGTCGCCGCGCTCGAGGGATGGATCATCGCGGTGCTGGCCGAGCTGGGCGTCGCCGGGGAGACGCGCGAAGGCCGCATCGGCATCTGGGTGCGCCGGCCGGACAAAGGGCCCGGCGCCGAGGACAAGATCGCCGCCATCGGCCTGCGCCTGCGCAAGTGGGTCAGCCTGCACGGTGTCAGCCTCAACGTGCGGCCAGATCTGTCGCACTACGACGGCATCGTGCCCTGCGGCATCGCCGGCCACGGGGTCACGAGCCTTGCTGAGCTCGGTGCGCCCGCTGCGATGGAAGTTGTGGATAACGTCCTGCTAACGCAGTTCGAGCGTTGCTTCGCCCGCACCGCGAGCGCGCGCGCGCCTGTCGGGGCCGAGCCGGCGGCAGACGCGCGGCGCTGAAAAAAGGAGGCGCCCGGTCCCCTGTGTGGAAACCGGGCGCCCAAACCATCGCCTGCCTCTACTTGGTACCGGGCCTAGAGGGCTGAACCGCTTCACCAGCCTTCGGCACCGCAGACGGGGGTGCCCCGTCGTAGTAGAGGTGGCCATCCTCAATCGACACAACGTCCGAGCCCTGGAGCTCGTATTCGTCATTCTCGCTGTCGTTGAGGCGGACCACGCAGCCCTTTTCACAGATCCCTTCGAGCGCCGCGGACGGCTTTAAAACCTGGTCTTTTGTCGCTCTCCGCTCGATGACAGTGACCTTGAAGTCCTTGTCGTCTCGGTTGGTGAGTGACGACGCATGCGCGACCGGGGACCAGAGCAAGACTGCGATTGCAAGTGCCGCAACGACCATGGAGGACATTACGGCCTCTCTTGCGACCTCCGTTAGGAGATCACTATCTCTTCTTCTTCTTCGCGGCAGACTTCTTCGCCGCTGGCTTCTTCGCCGCTTTCTTTTTCGCCTTCATAGTGGTTCGTCCTTCCGTTGTGAACCCGAGCTGGAACGAGTCGAATCGCTTCGACTCCGTCGGGACATCCCAATTTGGTGAGAATCAAACGCATCCACAAACGAAAATTCCCGGTGACCCCTATCGGATTTTTCGATAGATAGCTCTCATCGCATCATTGAAGTCGATCACG
Organism: uncultured Alphaproteobacteria bacterium; assembly: GCA_963726555.1. GTDB lineage: Bacteria > Pseudomonadota > Alphaproteobacteria > Rhizobiales > Hyphomicrobiaceae > Hyphomicrobium_A. Next base: position 437,720 of record CAVSCT010000007.1, read on the forward strand.
CACGATGGATGTAAACCTCGCGCGCACCTTCCTGATGGTTGCCGACACTGGGAGTTTCATCGACGCCGCGCGCAAGATGAACGTCACTCAGTCGACGGTATCTGCGCGCATCAAAGGCCTCGAGGATCTGCTCGGGCGACCGCTTTTTGAGCGCTCCAAGTCGGGTGCGGAGCTCACTGCGGCTGGGGAGCAGTTCCAAAAGCACGCGCTGGCTCTGGTGCGCGTCTGGCAGCATGCGCAGCTCGAGGTTGGCCTTTCGGACCAGCATCGCGACCACCTCGCCGTCGGCGCTCCTGTCGCACTATGGGACGGATTCCTGCTCAGATGGGTGTCGTGGCTGCGCGCCAATATCCCCGACATCGCCGTGTCGGCGAGTTCCGGGCTGTCGGTGGTGCTGACGCAGCGGCTCATGGAAGGCACGCTCGACCTCGCCGTCATGTACCGGCCGACGCAGCCGCCGGGGCTCGCGATCGAGCACCTGTTCGACGAGGAGTTCGTGCTGGTGACGAGCGTGCCGCCGCAGCAGCGGCGCTCCTCGGCCGACTACGTCTTCATCGACTGGGGGCCCGACTTCCAGCAGGACCACGCCGCCGCCTACCCGGAGTTCACCAATCCGGCCCTCAATCTCGACCTCGGCTCTGCCGGTATCGACTACCTGCTCGGCAACGAGTGCTCGGGCTATTTCCCGCGGCGGCTGGTGCGCACGCACATCGCCCGCGGCCGCCTGCGCCAGCCGAGCCGCGCGCGCAAGTTCGTCTATCCCGTCTACATGGTCTATCCGGAGGCGCGCAACGAGGAGGCCTACGAGCCGATCTTGAGCGGCTTGAAGCGCCAGGCAGCCAAGTTCCGCTGAAACGGGATCACGCAGTGGCGCGCACCTCAAAGCCGGTGAAGGCGCCCACACCCTCCCCCATCGTGTCGACGTTCGTCACCGCGGACCCCAGCGGCCCACGCCGGCAAAGCACCAGCATGGCGTCGATGCTTGCGTCCGATCCCTGGAACACGGCCTCGACGGAGCCGTCGCGGCGGTTGCGCACCCAGCCTTCGAGCCCGAGCGCGCCGGCATGACGTTCCACGAACGCACGGTAGCCGACCGCCTGCACACGCCCTTCAATCCTGACGTGGACTGTGCGCATGTCAGCGCCGTCCCGCGTCAGGCGATCTGCGGTCGCACCCCGACCGGCGGCGGACGATAGGCGTTCGGACCCGGGTCCCCTTGCAGCATGCCGCACTCGATGAGCCACCAGAAGAAGCCGATCACGGGCACGAAAAGGATCAGCGACCACCAGCCGCTCTTCCCGCGGTCGTGCCACCGCTTGGCGAACAGCGCAAACTGCGTGTAGCCGAGGACGGCGACCTCCACGACCGCGAGTATGGTGCCCCCTGTGCCAAGCTCCTCTTCGGTATCGAACGAGCGCACAGGTATGCCCGCCAGATGGGCCACAAGCGCGAAGGCTGCCGCAATGAGGCACAGGCACAACATGCCGATCCAGAAGCCCGAGCGGCTGATCCTGCCTTCGAATGACGTCAATAGCTGCGCGATTGTCATCGCCTATCTCCCTTCGGCAATATTGCCGGCCAGCCGTACGCCGGGCGGTGTAGGGCCGCGGAGGGAATAAGCGGGAAGTCAAGGTGCGGCCGGCGGGAAGCCTAGCGCAAGGTCGGCCTCGGAGCCAGCGGACCTCAGGGCTTGAAGGCCGTCACCTCGACCTCGATCAGCATGCGCGGATCGAGCAGGCCGGCGACAATCACGGTGCACGCCGGCCGAACCGCGCCCAGGTAGCGTTGCAACACCGGCCAGATCGGCTCGAAGTCCTCGCGTCGCGTCACGAGGTAGGTTATCCGCACGACATCGGCGAACGCGACGCCCGCCTGCTCGAGCACGGTTCCGACGTTGCGGAAGCACTGCTCGGCCTGGTCGACGACGTTGTCGGCGATGGTCATCGACGTGTAGTCGAAACCGGTCGTGCCCGACATGAATACCCAAGGACCGGAGACCACGGCGCGCGAGTAGCCGATCTGCGCCTCGAACGGCGAGCCTGAGGATATGAGTTTGCGTTCGGCCATCACGCGAACTCCATGATCACGGCGTCGACCGCGAGACTGTCGCCCGGCTTGGCGTTGACCTTCTTGACCACGCCCTTGCGCTCGGCGCGCAGGATGTTCTCCATCTTCATGGCCTCGACGACCGCGAGCGAGTCCCCGGGCTGCACCTCCTGCCCCTCGGCGACGTTGATCGCCTTGACCAGACCCGGCATGGGGCAGAGCAGCACCTTTGAGGTATCTTCCGCGGCCTTGACCGGCATCAGCCCGGCGAGCGTGGCCTCGCGCTCGGTATAGACGTGGACCGGCACCTGGATGCCGCGGTAGGCGAGACGGGCGCCGTTGGCGAGGGGCCGGATCTGGACGTTGACGATGCGGTCGCCAACCTTGCCATTCCAAACCGGCTCGCCCGGCAGCCACTTCGACGACACCGCCACCGTGCGGGTGGGCTTGCCGGCCTTGTCGCGGAATACGACCTGGAATGGGCTGGCGAGACCGGAAATCTCAACGCTGACCGTTTGATCGCCCACCTTTACCACGCGTTGGGTGGCGAAGCGCACGCGCTCTCCCGACATCTGCTGCGTGATCTCGCGGCGGCGCAAATTGCTCTGATGATCGACGATGGCCGCGACCGCCACGACGACCTCCAGATCCTCGCCCTGGGCCCCGCGCGGCTTGAAGCCGTCGGGGAACTCCTCGGGGATGAAGCCCGTCGAAAGCGCGCCCTTCTTCCAGCGCGGGTGCTGCATCAGCGCGGCGAGGAACGGGATGTTGTGCTGGATGCCGTCGATGTAGAAGGCATCGAGCGCGTCGGCCTGGGCGGCGATCGCGGCCTCGCGCGTCGGTGCATGGGTGACGAGCTTGGCGATCATCGGGTCGTAGAACATCGAGATCTCGCCGCCTTCGAACACGCCGGTGTCGTTGCGGACGGTGACGCCGCCGCGCACCTCCTCGGCCGGCGGCCGATAGCGCACGAGGCGCCCGATGGAGGGCAGGAAGTTGCGGTAGGGGTCCTCGGCGTAGACGCGGCTTTCCACCGCCCAGCCGTTGATTTTCACGTCCGATTGCTTGAAGGGGAGCTTCTCGCCGGCGGCGACGCGGATCATCTGCTCGACAAGATCGACGCCCGTGATCAGCTCCGTCACCGGATGCTCGACCTGCAGGCGCGTATTCATCTCCAGGAAGAAGAAGCTCTTGTCCTGGCCGGCGACGAACTCGACCGTGCCCGCTGAATCGTAGCCGACGGCCTTGGCCAGCGCAACCGCCTGCTCGCCCATGGCGCGGCGCGTCTTCTCGTCGAGCAGCGGCGACGGCGCCTCCTCGATCACCTTCTGGTTGCGGCGCTGGATCGAGCATTCGCGCTCGGCCAGGTAGACCACGTTGCCGTGCTTGTCGCCGATGACCTGGATCTCGATGTGGCGCGGGTTGACGATGAACTTCTCGATGAACATGCGGTCGTCGCCGAAGCTCGCCTTCGCCTCGTTGCGCGAGGAGTTGAAGCCGTCGGCGACCTCGCTCTTGCTCCAGGCGATGCGCATGCCCTTGCCGCCGCCGCCGGCGGAGGCCTTGATCATCACCGGATAGCCGATCTCGTCGGCGATCTTGACCGCGTGCTTGACGTCCGCGATCTCACCCACGTAGCCGGGGACGGTCGAGACATTGGCCTTGGCAGCGGCCTTCTTGCTCTCGATCTTGTCGCCCATGGCGGCGATCGCCTTGGGGTTGGGGCCGATGAACACGATGCCGGCCTTCTGGAGCGCGATGGGGAACGCCTCGCGCTCGGAGAGGAAGCCATAGCCCGGGTGGACCGCCTGGGCTCCCGTCGCCTTGCAGGCCTCGACGATCTTGTCGATGAGCAGGTAGGATTGTGCGGCCGGCGGCGGGCCGATGTGCACCGCCTCGTCCGCCATCTCGACGTGCAGGGAATCGCGGTCGGCGTCGGAGTAGACCGCCACCGTCTTGATCCCCATTTTCCGCGCGGTCTTGATGACGCGGCAAGCGATCTCACCACGGTTGGCGATCAGGATTTTTGTGAACATTTTCGCTTGTAGCCCTGCTGGCGGGCGCCCGTTCGGGGCGCCGGTCAATCTTGGCTGCCGTTCTAGACGGCCACAAAGGTGTCGTAAACAGGCGTGAGCCGGACGGGCGCCAATGCAGCCGATCGAGGCATATGATCAAGGATTGGCCGCGCGCCGCCGGCACGAGCCAAGTTCGCGCTCCTCAGCGCGCTCTACAATAGCGCTTTTGGTCGCTTCAGGCGGCTTGCGCGAGCCGTTCCACCGCGGCCTGCAGGTCCGGGTGCATGGCCGGGCATTCCTTGTTGAGGTAGGCGACAAGCGCCGCCTCATTCGCAGTCAGCCTGCCGCCGCGGCCGATGCGCCCGCACAGCCAGCCGACCTCGGCCTCGGCGATCGCCTCGTAGGTGATGATCTCGATGCGCTGGTGCTCGAGCCGGGCGAGCGCACGCTCTTCCAGGGACTGCTCCTGGTAGGCGCCCCAGACCGCGTCGAGGCTCGACCGCACCATGGCGGAGAGCAGCGCGGTCGGCGAAAGCTCGCCGCGCTCGATCATCCAGGCGTCCCGGCGTAGCGCTTCCTCGCGCGTCGGCACGCCGCGGCCCGAGGCGGCCATGACGACGTTGGTAATCGCCTTGACGAAGAGATCGGCCCAGGCGGGGTTGGCGGCCGGGTCTGCGATGGCGTCGTTGATGTCGAACAGGACCTCGGCCTCGGCGCGCGTGACGGCCACGCTGCCGTCACCTCCGAAGGCGTAGAGGATGCGGCGCACCAGCTCCACCTCGGACTCGCGGATGCTGCCCGCGACGGGCTCATGCCCGGTGCGCAGCGGCCCGTCGCCGTGGGAGACGGCGCGCCGCACCTGCTCGAGCGCGAAGCGCGACAGGCTCACAGGCGACCAGCGCGACGTGTCGAGGATGTTGACGATAAGGTCGAGCTCGACCTTGCGGGGGCAACGTCCGTTGCGGGTGACGCGGTCGATCAGGCGCTTTGCGTCGTCGGCCGTGAGATAGCCTTCCGGCTCCGACCGGTCGACGAGGTAATCGGTCAGCATCTCGACGAAGAGATCGGCCCATGCCGGGTGCTGGGAGGGACAGGCCTCGTTGAGGCCGAATAGCAGCTCGGCTTCCTCGGATGTCGCGATGCCGTCTCGGTGCAGCGCGCTGCGCAACCGCAGGACGTCGACATCCTTAATGCTACCGGTCCGAATGATCTGCTCGATCGCAAGCGATCCCAACACGCCCATTTGCAAAACCCCACATCCGCAACAATCCCGCCTGCGACACTAGGGGCTGGGGCTTACCAATTGGCTAACAGCAGCCCCGGTTCGGAGCGGGAGCTGCCGCCGGCGTTAAGGTGTTGCCGCCGGGCACCAAAGCCTCGAGGAGCATCAAAAAGGGGGCCGCCTTTCGGCAGCCCCAAGGAAGCGTTTGCAAGCACCTCACGTTGTGTCACTTGCCGACGCGCGGCAGAAACCACAGGCGGCTCCAGCCGTTGGTCTTCTTCTCCGTGATGTGGTCGGCGGCGTCGTCCTGCATACCCCGGACCTCGCGGCGCTCTGACTTCGTCAAGTAGCCCTTCGCCTCGTAGTTGGCTTCCGTGCGCGCGATCTTGTTCTGCTCGGCGCGCAGCTTGAGGCCCTCGGTCCAAGTAATTCTGCCGGTCTGGCGGCCGTGCTCGATGCGGTCCGCCTGGCGATCCCTCGTCGCGTCGATGCTGTTGGCTGATGCCGCGGCGCTGGTCGCGATGAGCAGGCCGGTGGCGATGAGAGCGATCTTGTTCATGAGGTAATTCCTCTTCCTCAGTTGTTCGATGAGGCGAGGATGGCGGGGTGGCGTTGAACTCGATCTGAATGCCGGATGCAGGCAGCATTCATGTTGCTGCTGCAGTCGGGCTCGCGGCTTGAATTGCGAGCGATGATGGGCGCTTAGCGCCGGCGTGCCTGCGGCCGTGGGCTGCGCCTCATTGGCGCGATTTGCCGTCGCTTATCCGCAGTTGCGGCGCTGTTCCATCTCGCGGATCAGCTTAACGTTGGCGCGCTCGTAGTCGTTGAGCGGCACTTCCGATTCGTCATCGAAGTTGCAGCCGTCGTTGCCGAACTCCTTCTTGCCGCGGTCCGTCTTGAAGCAGTACCCGCGCACCGCGTAGATGCCGTTGCGCACGGTCCAGAGCTGGTCGCAGCCGAGCTTGGCCGCGTCGCTCTCGTTGATCCTGCGGTCCTGCACGCAGCCGATGGTCTCGTAGCAAAGCCCCGTTTCGTAGGCTTGGCCGCTGCCGGCCAGTGCGGCGATCGACAGGACCGCCAAGATCGGCCCCAACAAGCGTCTCATGGCTTGCCACCTTCGAAGAAACGAGCGTCACGCGATGGAGCGCACAACGCCACCATCGACCCGAGGCGCCGCGCCGTTGGTGGCGGAGGCTTCCTTCGAGGCGGCGTAGACTACCATGTTTGCGACCTCCTCGACGCCGGCAAAACGCTCCAGCAGCGAGGACGGGCGGAGGTCTTGGCGAAGGCGCGGCCGATACCTGCGGTCGATCCGGCCACGAGCGCCGTCTTGCCCGAGAGGTCGATTTTCATCGTGGGTTCCGATTGCCGCTGCCCATCAGGCCAGCCAATGGCCGCGCCCGCGAGGGCTGTCCCGGGCGGCGCCCTCCTTCAAGGAAGGCTCTTTAGAGTTGTATCGGGTGAAAACACGTACCAGAGCGGCGTTGATATGACCTCGAGACTTTGTGGGTCAGTCAGCCTCGCCATAACCTGCTCGGCAAACTGATCAGGGTTTGGGCCTTGTTGATCGGTGGGCACCATCGATAGCGACAGAAAGAGCTCCTTGTTGCCGCCGAAGAAGACGTCAATGATGCACAAGTTGGTCGCCTCGTAACCGAAGAGATCGAGGGTCTGGTGGTACTTCCCATGCGATAGCTTGATCGGTTCGTTCGACCCTCGGATTTCGGGAAAATCGGACTGCCTGTAGCCGTGCAGGATCATCAGCTGGGCGCCCTAGGACCGAGTGAGAGAAGTTCGTCCAGAGGTCCTTGTTGCGGCACGCCTGATCGAGCATTCACGAAGTTAGCGCGGCCGGCGGCTTTAAGCCCTTCAGCTTGATCGACCAGACGCCGGCCTTCTCGATGGTATCGATGTATAAGAGATAGTTCGGCTCGACCTGAAGCGCCTTGGCCAGGAGGCCGCGCGGGAACAGCTCGCGCCGATCTATCTCGAGCAATTTGGCGACCGCGTTCACGCCGCGGCGGATGTCGCTTCGGCGACGTCCGTTCCGGTGCCTGTCTTGAGGTAGGGCGCGTGAAAGCCAAGTGTAGCGCGCACATCCAAAGTGCGGTCGGGCGCCAGTTCTCCGTCCTCGGACCTCTGTGCGTTGCCGGCAAGGAACAGAAAGGCGCAGGCCGAGTAGCACTGGGCGCCACGATCGATGATCGTAGCAACGTTTGTGCGCTTGAGCACTAGCGTAATCAGCTTCAGCGCTTCGTCGTAATTGCCGCCAATGCTGTTCAAACACAAGCTCACATTGCCGCTTTCAGACCCTTCAGACGACAATCCGTCTAGCGCGGCTGAGAGCTTTTCACTGTCTCCCGCTTGGATGGGACCTTCGAGTTTCAGCTGGCAAAGCGGAGCAGCCCCCGGACCGATCTCCGCGCCACGCGCCGGCAGTACCGGCAATTGGAAAGCCAGAAAGATCAGTAGAATCTGGTCCAATCGTATCGGCACACCGCAAACAGAACCATTACCGTTCAACCCCTAAAGCGGAATGTTATCGTGCTTCTTCCAGGGGTTCTCGACGCTCTTGTTGCGCAGCATGTTGAGCGCCCGGCAGATGCGCCGTCGCGTCGAGCGCGGCAGGATCACCTCGTCGATGTAGCCACGCTCGGCGGCCGCAAACGGGCTGGCGAACTGTTTCTGGTACTCGTCGACGCGCGCCTTGATCTTTTCCGGATCGCCCTGCTCGGCGCGGTAGAGGATCTCGACGGCGCCCTTCGGCCCCATCACCGCGATCTCGGCCGTCGGCCAGGCGTAGTTCACGTCGCCGCGGATGTGCTTTGAGCTCATCACGTCGTAGGCGCCGCCGTAGGCCTTGCGCGTGATTACCGTCACCTTCGGCACGGTCGCCTCGGTGAAGGCGAACAGCAGCTTGGCGCCATGCTTGATGAGGCCGCCATACTCCTGCGCGGTGCCCGGCAGGAAGCCCGGGACGTCGACGAAGGTGACAATGGGAATGTCGTAGCAGTCGCAGAAGCGCACGAAGCGCGCAGCCTTGCGCGAGGCATCGGAATCGAGCACGCCCGCCAGCATCATGGGCTGGTTTGCCACGATGCCGATGGTCGAGCCTTCCATGCGGGCAAAGCCCGTCACGATGTTCTTGGCGAAGGCGCCCTGGATCTCGAAGAAATCGCCCTCGTCCGCGACCTTCAGGATCAGCTCCTTCATGTCGTAGGGCTTGTTGGGGTTGTCGGGGATCAGCGTGTCGAGCGAGCGGTCCTCGCGGTCGGGGCTGTCCTTGGTCGGCAGCACGGGCACGCCCGACTGGTTGTTTGACGGCAGGAAGTCCATGAGGCGGCGCATCTGCAAAAGCGCCTCCAGGTCGTTGTCGTAGGCGTGGTCGGCGATCGAGGATTTGGTCGTGTGCACCTTGGCGCCGCCGAGCTCCTCCGCCGTCACCGTCTCGTTGGTGACCGTCTTCACCACATCCGGGCCGGTCACGAACATGTAGCTCGTATCCTTCACCATGAAGATGAAGTCGGTCATCGCCGGCGAATAGACGTCGCCGCCCGCGCACGGCCCCATGATGACGGAGATCTGCGGGATGACGCCGGAGGCCAGCACGTTGCGCAGGAAGACCTCGCCGTAGCCGCCGAGCGCCGCCACGCCCTCCTGGATGCGCGCGCCGCCCGCATCGAACAGCCCGATGATGGGCGCGCGGTTCTGCAGCGCCATGTCCTGGATCTTGGTCATCTTCTTGGCGTGCGTCTCCGACAGCGAGCCGCCGAACACGGTGAAGTCCTTGGCGAACACGTAGACCACGCGGCCGTTGATGGTGCCCCAGCCGGTCACCACGCCGTCGCCGGGGATCTTGCTCTTCTCCATGCCGAAATCGGTGCAGCGGTGCTCGATGTACATGTCGAACTCCTCGAAGGAGTTCTCGTCCATCAGGAGCTCGATGCGCTCGCGCGCGGTGAGCTTGCCGCGGTTGTGCTGGGCGTCGATGCGCGCCTGTCCGCCGCCGAGACGGGCATTCGCCCGGCGCTTCTGCAGCTCTTCGATGATGTCCTTCATGACCGGTCCCTCGCGGCTGCGCCCGGCTGGCGCTGCTGTAGCTGAGACGGCTCATAGCATGAGCGCAAGCACGTGCAAGCGCCAACAACGCGCGACGTTCCGTCGTCGGCGCGCCTACCGCGTCGTGCACACCCAGCGTACGATCTTGCAGTCCTTGGCGTACTCCCTGCAGGCCTTCAGGGCCTTCTTCTCCGCCGTTGCCTCGTCCTCGCCCCAGGTGCCCCCATAGGCCCCCTCGGAGGAGACGGCCAGCGCCCCGCAGGCGTTGCGGAACCAGATCAGGGGCTCGCAGTCGGAGGCAAGGTCGCTGCAGGAGACGAGCGCCGCGGACTCGGCCTCGTCCTGCGAATCCTGATCGTAGACGTAGCCTTGCGCGCGCGTCGTCTTGGAATAGGCGATGGCGCCGTAGTAGTCGCGGGCTTGAGCCGCTCCCGCGCAAAACAGAAGCAAGCCGACCGCCGGGACGCCTCGTGTAAGCCAGCGCATCAGGACCACCCTCCCTGCCAACGAACCATCTTAGGCGAGATTTCTCGCGCCCAGAAGCGGCCGGCTGGGTGGGTGTGCGTCCGGGCCCGAAGATGCTTAAATTTTGCTCGTCCCGGCTCTACGCTCGCGCAGGACCTTGAGGAGCACCCGCACCGCCAGCACGATTTCGGCCACGGCCAGGAACAGGAAGGGGATGCCTATGACGATATTGGCAACCTCGACCACGCCGCCGGAGAGGAACCCGAAGTGCCCCAGCAGCGTCACCGCCGAGAAGAGCACCAGCAGACCGATGATCACGAGCGAAAGCCGCATGAAATTCGGGTGCTCGGTCCACAGGTAGCTATTCAAGGGGTAGGCGGTGCGGTTCTGGCGCAGGTTCGCCCAGATGATGAGCGGCATCATGATGAGGATCGTGAAATTGACGACGAGGCCGTAGGTGTCGAGGGGTTGCATTTGCAGCTCCATGGTTCGCGGCCGATGGGCGGCCGGGCACCGATCCTGCCCAGCATAGCGCCGATCGGCTGTACCCGGGGGAACACCCCGCGGAAACCCCGGCTTGGTTAAGCGCGCAGGAGCTCGAGGAAGCGGCTGGCGGCCTGCATTTCGGCCCGGCGCCGGACACGCCGCTCCGCCGCCTCGACGTCGATGCCCCACTGGCTGATCTGCCAGTCCTCGTCGACGTGGGCCGCCGTCCAGGCCTCCTCAGCGGAGATGCGGCCCGCGGCGTGCGCCAGCGCCAGGATCGCCGAGCCGGTGAGCGTCGTCATGACGTGCAGCGCCGTCAGCGCCATGGCGTCGAAGGGGGCTACCGCCGCGGCGACGCGCTGCAGCGCCTCGGGGCGCTGCTCGACCGGCATGACGCCCTTTGCCGTCGCAAAGCGCGCGCCGAGCTCGGCCTCGGCCCAGCGCAGGATAGGGTCCCAGGCGGCGGCCTGCAGCACCGCCAGTGCCTCGGGCTCCTCCGCGCGGTAGCAGAGCATATCGCTGCCGGCGAACTGCACGATGTTGGAGGCGACCTCGGCCAGGTGCGAGGCAACGCCATCGATGGCGGTGATGGCGAGCTTCGACAGCGGCATGCTGGCCGGATCGACGCGGTCCTTCTGCGCGCTCCATTCGCCGGCGATGGCCTCGGCGAGGGCGCGCGTCGGCACGGCCAGAGGGAGTTTGCGCGGCGTGCGCACCGGCTTGCCGTCGAGCAGGATGGCAAAGCCGCCGTCGGACGGCGCAACCGTCACGGCCGAGTAGAAGCGCTTGGGCAAAGGAACGGGCGCCGGCTTCCCAGGGGAAGTCTTCGCGGGCTTGTCGCCATCGCCATTGCCGGTCACGCGGCCTTCTCCCGGCGCGAGAAATAGCTATCGATGTCGTCGGGGAGGTGCTTGCAGGCCTCGACCACGGCATGCGCACCCGCCCCCCGCAGCTCCTCCACGGGGTGATAGCCCCAGGCGACGGCGAGCGCGCCCGAGCCGGCCGCGAGTGCCATGTCCATGTCGAAGGTCGTGTCGCCGACCATGACCGTGCGCGCCGGGCCCAGCCGTGCCTCCGCCATGGCCGCGAGGATCATCGCGGGATGCGGCTTGGAAGGATGCTCGTCCGCGGTCTGCACCGTTAGGAAATGCTTGGCCCAACCCTCGCGGGCAAACAGCCGGTCGACACCGCGCCGCGACTTCCCCGTGGCGATGCCGAGCACCACGTCCTTGCGCCCGCCCAGCGCCTCGATCGCCGTGCCGACGTCCTCGAACAACGGCTCGTGGTGCGCCGGATCGCGCTTCAACTCGAGGAAGGCGGTGCGGTAGCGCTCCGACAACTTGCCGCACTCAGCAGGGCTGCACTGGGGTGCCAGCGCCGCGAATGCCTCGGGTAACGAGAGCCCGACGATGGCCAGTGTCGCCGCGCGCGTCGGCACCGGCAGCCCCAGCCCCGAGAAGGCGTGCACCATCGCCTCCCAGATGCCGTTCTGGCTGTCGACGAGCGTGCCATCGCAATCGAGGATGACGAGCTTCTTCATTCGGACGTCTCGTAGCGCTCGGCGTTAAGCCCCAAGAGCTCCCAGGTCTTCTTCATGTGCTCGGGCAGCGGCGCCGTCACGTCGATCTTGCCGCCGGAATAGGGATGCGGCAGGACGAGGCGGCGGGCGTGCAGATGCAGCTTGTACTCGATCTGCTCTGCCGGCAGGTCCGTGTCGCCGCCATACTTGTTGTCGCCGACGATGGGGTGGCCGATCATCGCCATGTGCGCACGCAGCTGATGCTGGCGCCCGGTCACCGGCTTCAGCGACACCCACGATGCCTTGCTCGCCAAGCGGTCGATCAGGGAATAGTGCGTGGTGGCGTGCATGGCCTCTTCCTGCTCGCCCGGCAGCGCCTTGCGCACGCGGTCGCCGTCGGGGCCGGCGGCCTTGACGAGCGGGGCCTCGATCTTGCCCTGGTGCGGCTTGGGCACGCCCTTGACGAGGGCCCAGTAGGTCTTGGCGGCCGAGCGGGTCTGGAAGACGCGGCCGAGCTTGGCGGCGGCGTCGCGGTGCTTGGCGACGAGCAGGACGCCGGTGGTGTCGCGGTCGAGCCGGTGCACGAGGCGCGGGCGATCGCCGAAGCGGTCGGCCATGCCGGCGAGCATTCCGTCGACGTGGCGCTTGGTTCCGGTGCCGCCCTGCACGGCTAGGCCGAACGGCTTGTTGAGCACGAGGATGTGCTCGTCCTCGAACAGGATCATGCGCTCGATGCGGTCGCGGTCGGCCTTGGAGAGCCCAAGCGGGGGCTTCACGCTCGGGGCTGGCCTCTTGTCCTCGCGCACGATCTTCGGCACGCGGATTTTCGCACCCGCCTCCAGCCGCGCGTTGGCCTCGACCCGGCGGCTGCCGACCCTGATCTGCCCCGTGCGCAGCAGCTTCTGCAGGTAGGCGTAGCCAACCTCGGGGAAGTGCAGCTTGAACCAGCGGTCGAGACGGACGCCCGCCTCGTTGCCTTTGACCTCGATCGTCTCGACGGGTGCGCTCATGGGCAATGACCTACGCTCGGCCAGAGCGCGCGTAAAGGGCGCCCCGGCGGCGGCCGGTCGAGGGACGGTAAACAGGTCAGGTGGACTGCTTGCCGCCGGCGATGGTCCAGCCGACGAGCCACCCGACCAGCAGGGCCACGACGTTGGTGGCGATGAAGGTCAGCATGTGCAGGTTCTCGGCATCGTCCGAGCTGTCGAAGCTGCGGTGCGACACGACCCAGTCGGCGACGTGAGAGCTCAGGAAGACGATCGCGAGCCCCGCGACGATGATGGCGAAGACCATGGCAACGAGGTAGCGCATCCGATCCCCCCGGGGCGCAGCGGCGCCGCTTACTTCACTTCCCAGAACCAGATCTCGCCCGCGTTCGCGTAGTTGGAGTAGTAGCCCAGCCACGAGAACCACTCGAGCAGCCACTTGGCCGACGAGCGATAGCCGTTCCACACGTCGATGTGGTCGCCGGTGGCGCGGCCGCTGTCGGTCGTGCGCTTCCAGTAGTCCTGGAAGTAGACGATGCCGGTGCGCCCGAACAGCTTGGGATAGTAGTGGGCGGGCTCGGTGCCCGTGATCCGCTCAACCGCGCCGAGACCGGGAATGCTCGCGTGCGCCAGCGAGTTGGCGAGCTGGCTCGCGTTGATGAAGTGCATGTCTGAGCTCGGATGCACCGAGCAGGTGGAGCAGCCGCCAAGCGCGCGCTCGGGCACGCCGGCGCGGCGCAGGGCGACGCCCATGCGGATGGCGCACTGGTTGTGGAACACCGGGAACCCGAGCGCGACGTGCTCGCCCTCGAGGTTGGTGAGGTCGTGGGGCGCGATGCACGGCGTGGTCACGAACTCGTTGATCGGATGCCCGCGCCACAGATCGACGAATTGGACCATGAAATCCGCCCCTTTGTCCGCCCATCACCGCCTTTGCGTCACTATAGTTGCTAGGCGTGAACTCGCGAAGCGGGGAATTGCCGCGCAAATGTGACGGCTTGGCGAAGCCTTATCGCTTGTTGCGCTCGCGGCGCAGCTCGGCCCAATGCTCGAGGCGCTTCTTGATCTCAGCCTCGAAACCGCGTCCGGGCGGGTCGTAGAACTGCGGCCGCTCCGTCATCTCGTCGGGAAAGTAGTTCTGGCCCGAGAACGCTTCCTCGGCGTCGTGGTCGTAGGCGTAGCCGGTGCCGTAGCCTTCCTGCTTCATGAGCTTGGTCGGCGCATTGAGGATGATGCTTGGGCGGCATCAGGCTGCCGTGCTCCTTCGCTGCGCGCACCGACGCGTTGTAGGCCATGTAGCCGGCGTTCGATTTGGGCGCGGTCGCGAGGTAGATCGTCGACCTGCGCCAGCGCCAGCTCGCCCTCGGGGCTGCCGAGGAAATCGTAGGCGTCCTTGGCCGCGATCGCCTGCACCAGCGCCTGCGGATCGGCGAGCCCGATGTCCTCGATCGCCATGCGCACGAGCCGGCGCGCGAGGAACAGCGGGTCCTCGCCGCCGTCGAGCATGCGCGCGAGCCAGTAGAGCGCTGCGTCGGGATCGGAGCCGCGCACCGACTTGTGCAGCGCGCTGATCAGGTTGTAGTGCCCCTCGCGCGACTTGTCGTAGAGGGGTGCGCGGCGCTGCACGAGCGTGCTGAGACGCTCGCGATTGAGCGGCGCGGCGCCGGGAGCGACGGCGGCAAAGACCTCGTCGGCAAGGTTGATCACGGCGCGACCATCGCCGTCGGCCATGACGATCAGCGCCTCGCGCGCGTCCGCGTCGAGCGGCAGCGGACGCTTCTCGGCGCGCTCAGCGCGCGTCGAGCAGCTCGTCGAGCGCCGCCTCGTCGAGTCGGTTGAAGACGAGCACGGTTGCGCGGCTCAGCACGGCACCGTTGAGCTCGAAGGAGGGGTTCTCGGTCGTGGCGCCGACGAGCGTGATCGTGCCGTCCTCCATGTGCGGCAGGAAGCTGTCCTGCTGCGCGCGGTTGAAGCGGTGGATCTCGTCGATGAACAGCAGCGTGCCGCGGCCCTGCTCGCGGCGCGCCTTCGCGCCGGTCGAAGGCCTTGCGCAGATCCTGCACGCCGGAAAAGATCGCCGAGAGCTGCTCGAACTCAAGCTTCGTCTCGTTGGCGAGCAGCCGCGCGACCGTGGTCTTGCCGGAGCCCGGCGGGCCCCACAGGATGAGGCTCGGCAGCCGGCCGCTGGCCAGCATGCGCGTCAGCGTGCCCTCGGGCCCGACGAGCTGCTCCTGGCCGACGACCTCGGCGAGCTTCACCGGGCGCAGCCGGTCGGCGAGCGGGCGGGGCGCGCCCTTCTCGAGACCCGCGGCTTCGAACAGCGTCGCCACTCAGGCTTATCCCGACAACTGGAGCTGCAGCACGCGGTCGCCCCGTTTGATGACGAGGTTCCACATGCGCTGCGGGGCGCGCGTGATCTCGTCGAGGGCGACGACGTCGGTGATCTTGGCATTGCCGACCTTCACGACGATGTCGCCCGGCTGGAATCAGGCGCGCCGCTACGCCGTCCGTGCGCACGGCCACGACGACGACACCCTCGCTCTCCTGGAGGCTGAGCTCGTCGGCGACGCTCGGCAGGATGTTGGACACGCGCGCGCCGTCGAACGGATGGTTGCCGGACAGGTTGCGCACGTCGTCCTTGCCGGGCTTGGGCGCGGGCTCGAGTTGGAGATTGAGCTCGCTGAGCTGCTTCTTGCGGATGAAGTCGATGCGGCTGGTGTTGCCGATGCCGCTCGTCGTCAGGCGGTAAAGCACGGAGTGGGCGTCGCCGACATCGAAGCCGTCGACGCTGACGATCACGTCGCCGAGGTCGAGGCCCGCCTTGGCGGCCGGGCCGTTCTTCGACAGGCTGCGCGACGACGGCGCCGGAAATGCGCTCGATGCCGAGGTTCTGCGCCATCTCGCGCGTCACGGTCTCGATCTGCGCGCCGAGCCACGGCCGCTCGATCTTGCGGCCCGCTATCGCGTTGTCGGCGACGAGACGCACGAGGTTCGACGGTATCGCAAAGCCGATGCCGACGGAGCCGCCGGACTGCGAGAAGATCATCGTGTTGATGCCGACGAGCTTGCCCTGCATGTCGACGAGGGCGCCGCCGGAGTTGCCGGGGTTGATCGCGGCATCGGTCTGCAGGAACACCTGCGTGTCCGATTGTGCCATCTCGGTGCGCGTCAGCGCGGAGACGATGCCGCTGGTCACGGTCTGGCCGACGCCGAACGGGTTGCCGATGGCGAGCACGACGTCGCCCACCTCGATCTGGTCGCAGTCGGAGAACTCCAGGAACGGGAACGAGCCTTCGTGACTGTCGATCTTGAGGACGGCGAGGTCGGTCTTGTCGTCCTGGGCGACGATCTTGGCATCGAACTCGCGCTTGTCGGCCAGCGCAACACGGATCTGCGTGTCGGTGCCGCCCTTGACGACGTGCGTGTTGGTCACGATGACGCCGTCGCCGCTGATGATGACGCCGGAGCCGAGCGAGCTCTGCACGCGCTCGCGCGGGAGGCCGAAGCCCTGGCCGAACAGGCGGAAGATCGGATCGTTGGCGAAGGGGGACATCCGATCGTGCTGCACGTGCGAGCGGACGTAGACGTTGACGACCGCGGGGGCAGCCTTGCGCACGATCGGCGCATAGGAGTACTGCAGCGCCACGCGCGAGGGCGACGGCTCGCGCTGCTGGGCTTGGGCGCCAAGCCCAATGGCAATAAGACCGGCCACGAGGGCAAAGCGCGCGAGGAAGCGGGGCTGGGGCGCGATCGTCATTTCGCAGCTGTCCTGCAGGCAATGGCCGGTAACGCAGCGTGTCTTGCGCCCTCTATACGGCAGGCCAGGGGCCGGAGAAAGTCTGGGCCCGAAACCGGTCGGGAAACCTGTGGCAAAGCGCCCGGCTTGGCCTTTTGCCGCCGGAGGGCTCGGGCCCGCATCAGATGACGCCCAGCTCGCGCATGCTCAGCGCCGCCGATTTCACCGCCTCGGGCGCCGAGCGGAATGTCTGTCCGAGCACGCCCTGCGCCTGCGCATTGGAGATCGGGCGCGGGTGCCCGAGGTCGGGGATCACGGCCTTGAGGCGCCGGTCGAAGACCGCGACCAGGCGCACGACCCAGTCGGGCAGCTCGCGGCCGGGCACCTTGTCCTTCAGGTCGGGAAGCGTGTCGGCGACGAGGCGCCCGACCTCGATCAGGCGCAGGAAGCCGCTGGCGGTGAGGAAGCGCTTGCCGGCCGCGCCCGGCGTGGTCATCGCCAGCACGTGCGTGGCCGCCACGTCGCGTACGTCGCTGATGGGAAAGCCGACCTTCGGCGCGGCGGGATAGGCCCCCTCTGCCATCAGCTTGATCACCTCGTGCGAGGACGAGATGTCGGTGTCGGTGGCCGGGCCCAGCACGATCGCGGGGTTGACCGCGGCAAGCTCGGGCGCGCGCGGCTCACGCTTGACGAAATCCCACGCGGCGCGCTCGGCCAGCGTCTTCGACTTTATATAGGCGGTGATGTCGGGCCGCTCGGCGTTGGTCCAGTCGGCCTCGGTGAACACGTGGCCCTGCGGCGCCTCCGGCCAGGGCAACGTGACGGCGACGACCGAGGACGTCATCACGACGCGCTTGATGCCGGCCTGCGTCGCCGCCTTCAACACGCGGAGTGCGCCTTCGCGCGCGGGGCGGATCAGGTCTTCGGGATTGCGCGGCTCCTGCAGGGGGAACGGTGAGGCGACGTGGAGCACATAGGTGCAGTCCTGCATGGCCTGCTGCCAACCGTCGTCGCGCAAGAGGTCGGCTGTTACGAACTCCATCCCGCTCGCGTCGGCTCCGGCCCGCGCGACGCTTGCGCGCGCCGCGTCGGCGCGGCCCATGTCGCGCAGCGTGCCCTTGACGGCGAAGCCCTTACGCAGAAGCTCGGCGATGCAATGCTTGGCGATGAAGCCGGACGCACCAGTGACCAGGACCTTCGCAGTGGGCATTAGCTCTCCCTTTCATCGCTGCGTCGCGCTCTATATGGGGCGTCTTGCCCAGTCCGTCGCGACAGAGCAATAGCGTCCCGGCCCGGTGAGCGCCAGGACCAGCGCGGAGAAACGCGCGCGTGCGCCCTTGCGCTTGCGCGGCAGCAGCAAGGGTCAAACCGCGAGAATGCACGGGATAATCGGCGCCGAGTGCGAGGGCCGGCCCCAAAGGGGATCAGGCCTCGGCCTTCTCCGCCTGCGCTGCCTCGTGGCGATCGCGATCTTCCTTGCCCTTGACCGAGATGTCGCGGTCGACGAGCTCGATCACGGCGCGAGGTGCGCTGTCGCCATAGCGGAAGCCCGCCTTCACGACGCGCGAGTAGCCGCCGGCGCGGTTCTTGTAGCGCGGGGCCAGCGTATCGAAGAGCTTCTTGGCCATGTCCTCGTCGCGCAGCCGGCTCGCGGCAAGGCGCCGCGAGTTAAGGTCGCCGCGCTTGGCCAGCGTGATGTACTTGTCGATCACGCGCTTCAGATCCTTGGCCTTGGCCAGCGTCGTCACGATCTGCTCGTGACGGATGAGGGCCGCCGCCATGTTGGAGAACATGGCCTGGCGATGCCCGCTGTCGCGGCTGAAGCGCCGCCCCAGCTTCTTGTGTCGCATGTCTTACCCTTTCGTTGTGCAATGGGGGGTTCTGCGGCCTCGCCTTATCGGCACGTGCTATCCGGCAGCCGTTTTGGCTTGCCGTCGTCTCAATACTGGTCCTCGAAGCGCTTGGCCAGTTCCTCGATGTTGTCGGGCGGCCAGTTCGGCACTTCCATGCCGAGGTGCAGCCCCATGGAGGCCAGGACCTCCTTGATCTCGTTCAGCGACTTGCGCCCGAAGTTCGGGGTGCGCAGCATCTCGGCCTCGGTCTTCTGGATGAGGTCGCCGATGTAGACGATGTTGTCGTTCTTCAGGCAGTTCGCCGAGCGCACCGACAGCTCGAGCTCGTCGACCTTCTTGAGCAGCGCCGCGTTGAAGGCGAGCTCGGGATGGCGGGCTTCCTCGACGGCCTTCTTCGGCTCCTCGAAGTTGATGAAGACGGCCAGCTGGTCCTGCAGGATGCGGGCGGCGAGCGCCACCGCATCCTCGGGCTTCACCGAGCCGTCGGTCTCCACCGTCATCGTCAGCTTGTCGTAGTCGAGGATCTGGCCTTCGCGCGTGTTCTCGACCTTGTAGGATACCTTCTTGACCGGGCTGTAGAGGCTGTCGACGGGAACGAGGCCGATCGGCGCGTCGTCGGGGCGGTTGCGGTCGGCCGGCACGTAGCCCTTGCCGATGTCGGCGGTGAACTCCATGCGGATGGAGGCGCCCTGGTCGAGGGTGCAGATCACGTGCTCGGGGTTGAGGATCTCGACGTCGGAGCCGGCCTCGATGTCCTTGGCGCGCGCCGGGCCGCCGCCTTCCTTCTTGAGCACCATGCGCTTGACGCCTTCGGAGTGAATGCGCAGCGCGATCTCCTTGATGTTGAGGATGATGTTGGTCACGTCCTCGCGTACGCTGGGGATCGACGAGAACTCGTGCAGCACGCCGTCGATCTGCACGGTCTTGATGGCGGCGCCCTGCAGCGACGACAGCAGCACGCGGCGCAGCGCGTTGCCGAGCGTCATGCCGAAGCCGCGCTCGAGCGGCTCGGCGACGACGGTCGCCACCTTGCTGCGGTCACGGCCCGAGGTAACCTCTAGCTTGCCGGCTTGATCAGGTCTTGCCAGTTCTTTTGCAGAACATTCACCACGGGGGACCTCGCTTAGCGTGATGCCTGCGCTCCGACAGCGGCACAGGCGCACCAGATTGAATTCACAGCGGTCGACAATGCGCGACCGTTGCGCGCCGGCAGGGTCCGGCGCCTTACATCAAACGCGGCGGCGCTTGCGGGGCCGGCAACCGTTGTGCGGAATCGGCGTCACGTCGCGGATCGAGGTGATCTGGAAGCCGACGGACTGCAGCGCGCGCAGAGCCGACTCGCGGCCCGAGCCCGGACCGCAGACCTCGACCTCGAGGATCTTCATGCCGTGCTCCATCGCCTTCTTGCCGGCGTCCTCGGCCGCGACCTGGGCGGCGTACGGGGTCGACTTGCGCGAGCCCTTGAAGCCCATGGTGCCCGACGACGACCAGGCAATCGTGTTGCCCTGCGCGTCGGTGATGGTGATCATCGTGTTGTTGAACGAGGCATTGACGTGCGCAACGCCGGACGTGATGTTCTTCTTCTCGCGACGGCGCACCTTTTGGGCGCGCGGCGCTGCTTGCTCTTTGGCCATTCATCAACTCTCCCACGACCGCGCTCGCGGCGGTCCGTCATGCATGATCGGAGGCGGCGCGAGCCGCTCCCGCAGAATTACGTCAAGCTTTCTTCTTGCCGGCGATCGCCTTGGCCGGGCCCTTGCGCGTGCGCGCATTGGTGTGCGTGCGCTGGCCGCGAACAGGCAGCCCCTTGCGATGGCGCAGGCCGCGATAGCAGCCCAGATCCATCAGGCGCTTGATGTTCGTGATCACGTCGCGGCGCAGGTCGCCCTCGACCATGTAGTCGCGGTCGATCGTCTCGCGGATCTGCAGGACCTCGGCGTCGGTCAGCTGGCTGACGCGCCGCTCGGCCGGAATGCCGACCTTTTCGCAGATGTCCTTCGCGAAACGTTCGGCCGATGCCATGAATATATTGAAGGGCGATGACGACGCGCTTCTGCGTCGGAATGTTGACGCCTGCGATACGGGCCACGCGTTTCTCCTGAAGTCCTGATTGCCGCCGCTTGAGGGAAACCCGCCGTGCCGGCTTCCGACCTGATCCCACGCCAAAAACGCACCATTTCCAGCCCGTTTGCCCGCGGGCCGGAGTTCCTCGGAAGGTGCGCTAAAAGGGGTCTTGTAACCGAGCCATAGCCAGCCGTCAATCGGGCACTTAACGGTTTTTTTAAGGCGCCCCGGCCCCCGCGAGGACGTCGTCGATCTGCCGCGAAACCTCTGAAATCGCTGCCATTCCGTCGACCGTCCGCAGCTTCCCCTTGGCGAAGTAGTAGCCGATCAGCGGAGCCGTCTCGCGGTAGTAGGCCATGAGCCTGTTCTTGACCGTCTCGGCGTTGTCGTCGGCGCGTCGGACGAAGGCTTTCGACCCGCAGCGGTCGCAGACGCCCTCGACCTTCGGCTTGCAGTTGGTGTCGTGGTAGCTCGCCCCGCAGTTGGCGCACATGTAGCGCCCGGAGATGCGGTCGATGAGCACCTTGTCGTCGACCTTGATCTCGATCACCGCGTCGATCTGCTTGCCGAGCGTGGAGAGAAGCACGTCGAGCGCCGCCGCCTGTTTCAGGGTGCGCGGGAAGCCGTCGAGGATGAAGCCGCGGGCGCAGTCGGGAGCCGCGATCCGCTCCTCGATGATCCTGATCACGATCTGGTCGGGCACCAGGCCACCCGCCTCCATGATCGCGCCTGCCTCAAGCCCGATGGGGGAGCCGGCCTTAACGGCCCGACGCAGCATTTCTCCGGTGGAAAGTTGAACGAGACCGCGCTTTTCGGTGATCGCCTCGGCTTGCGTTCCTTTGCCTGCTCCGGGTGGCCCCAGCAGGATGAGGTTCATCTGCGGCCTCTCGAAGCGCCTCTGAGCTTGGCCTTCTTGATCAGGCCCTCGTACTGATGGGCGAGCATGTGGCTCTGGATCTGAGCCACCGTGTCCATCGTGACGCTGACCGCAATCAGGAGCGACGTGCCGCCGAAATAGAACGGCACGGCGGCGTAGGAAATCAGGAGCTCGGGCAGAACGCAAACGGCCGCGAGGTAGATGGCGCCGACGACGGTGATGCGGGTGAGCACGTAGTCGATGTATTCGGCCGTCTTCTCGCCGGGGCGGATGCCGGGCAGGAAGCCGCCGTATTTGCGCAGGTTGTCGGCGGTGTCCTTCGGGTTGAACACGACGGCCGTATAGAAGAACGCGAAGAACACGATCAGCGCCACGTAGAGCGCAATGTGGAGCGGCTGGCCGCGCCCGAGCGAGGCCACGATCTCGTTCAACCACTCGGGGCCCTGGCCCGCCGTGAACTGCGCAGCTGTGATCGGCAGCAGCAGCAGCGAGGAGGCGAAGATCGGCGGGATGACGCCGGAGGAGTTGAGCTTGAGCGGCAGGTGCGAGGAATCGCCCTGGAACATGCGGTTGCCGACCTGGCGCTTGGGATACTGGATCAACAGGCGGCGCTGCGCGCGCTCCATGAACACGATCGCGGCGACGACGAAGAGCATCAGCGCCAGCAGCGCGACCAGCAGGACGGGCGACAGCGAGCCGGTACGGGCAAGCTCGAACAGGCCGACCAGCGCCGACGGCAGGCCGGCGACGATGCCGGCGAAGATGATGAGCGAGATGCCGTTGCCGACGCCGCGCTGGGTGATCTGCTCGCCGAGCCACATCAGGAACAGCGTGCCGCCGACGAGCGTCACCACGGTGGTGATGCGGAAGAACCAGCCGGGGTCCAGGACCACGGGGCCTACCGCACTATGCGAGCTCTCGAGCCCGACGGAGATGCCGTAGGCCTGGAACGCAGCCAGCACCACCGTCAGGTAGCGGGTGTACTGATTGATCTGCTTGCGGCCCTGCTCGCCTTCCTTTTTCAGGGCCTCGAGCTTCGGCGACATGGAACTCATGAGCTGCATGATGATCGACGCCGAGATGTAGGGCATGATGTTGAGTGAGAAGATCGCCATGCGCTGCACGGCGCCGCCCGCGAACATGTTGAACATGCCGAGGATGCCGGACGCGTTGGCGTTGAACGTCTGCGCGAAAGCGGTCGGGATTGATGCCCGGCAGCGGGATGAAGGTGCCGAAGCGATAGACGACGAGGGCGCCGAGGGTGAAATAGATGCGCCGCTTCAGATCCTCGGCCTTGGCGAAGGCGCCGAAGTTCAGGTTTGCGGCAAGCTGCTCGGCTGCGGATACCATGGCTCGTTCTCTCCCAGCGGTCGCGCCTTGGTGCTAGCGCGCTACGCCCCTCGATGTCTCCCCGGCTAAGATGGTGGCCCGCCCCGCATGCGGCAATGCCGATCGCATTGCGCGCTATTCCGGGCCACGGCCGGCCTACTCCTCGTCCGTCGCAGCCGCGTCCTTCTTGGCCGGATTTCCCTTCTTGGCCTGCGTCTTCTTGCGCTTGGCTTCGTCCGCCGGCAGCACCTTCTTCACGATCAGCTTGATCGATCCGCCGGCCTTCTCGACCGCGGCCTTGGCAGACGCCGTGGCGTGGTCGACGGTCAGCGAAAGCTTGGCCTTGATCTCGCCGCCGCCCAGCAGGCGCAACCCATCCTTGGAGCGGCGCAGGAGACCCGCCGCGACGAGCGCGTCCGCATCGACGGGCTTGGATCCGTCGAGCCGCTTGTCATCGATCGCCTGCTGCAGCGTGCCGATGTTGATCTCGTTGTAGTCCTTGCGCCGCCACTTGTTGAAGCCGCGCTTGGGCAGGCGCCGATGCAGCGGCATCTGGCCGCCCTCGAAGCCGCCGATCGCGACGCCGGAACGGGCGGTCTGGCCCTTGCCGCCGCGGCCGCCGGTCTTGCCGACGCCCGAGCCGATACCGCGGCCGATGCGCACGCGCAATTTGCGGGAGCCGTGCTTGTCCTTGATCTCGTTGAGCTGCATCGGACTTGATCCTTCAGGCCTTCTTGGCCGGCTTATCGGCGCGCTCGTCCACGATGCGCACGAGGTGGCTAATCTTGCTGATCATGCCGCGCACGGACGGCGTATCCTCCAGCGTGCGCGTGCGGCGTATCTTGCCCAGCCCCAGGCCGCGCAGGGTCTCCGCCTGGATTCCCTCGCGGCGCGCCGCGCTGGCGATCTGCTGAACCTTCAGCGTCTTCTTCTTGTCAGCCATCACACATGGTCCCCTGGATCAGCCGCGCTCACGCTTCGGCAGCGGCGTCGCCCGCCACCGAGCCGTCGCGGCGGCGCGAGACGATCTCGCTCACCTTCTTGTTGCGGCGCGCAGCCACGCCGCGCGGGTTCTCCTGGCCCTTCAAAGCGTCGAAAGTCGCGCGCACGACGTTGTAGGGGTTGGTCGAGCCGAGCGATTTCGCCACCACGTCGTGCACGCCCAGCATCTCAAACACCGCGCGCATGGCGCCGCCGGCGATGATGCCGGTGCCGGCGGGGGCCGAGCGCAGGAACACGCGGCCGGCGCCGTGGCGACCGTGGCTGTCGTGGTGCAGGGTGCGGGCATCGCGCAGCGGCACGCGCACGAGAGCGCGCTTGGCGGCTTCCGTCGCCTTGCGGATCGCCTCGGGAACCTCGCGCGCCTTGCCGTGACCGAAGCCGACGCGGCCCTTGAGGTCGCCCACGACGACGAGCGCGGCAAAGCCGAAGCGCTTGCCGCCCTTCACGACCTTGGCGACGCGATTGATGTGCACGAGCTTCTCGGTGAACTCGCTATCACGATCCTCGCGATCCCGGCCGCGGTCTCTTCCTTGGGGACGTGCCACGATGAAATCCTCTTTCTAAAACTGCAGGCCGCCTTCGCGGGCGGCGTCTCCGAGCGCTTTCACGCGCCCGTGGTAGAGATAGCCGCCGCGGTCGAAGACGACCTCTTTGATGCCGGCCTTGATCGCCCGCTCGGCGATGAGCTTGCCCACCGCGGCCGCAGCGGCCTTGTCGGCGCCCGTCTTGGCTGAGCCCTTGACGTCCTTCTCGAGCGTGGAGGCAGCGGCAACCGTCTTGCCGGCGGCGTCATCGATCACCTGCGCGTAGATGTGCTTCGATGATCGATGCACCGACAGCCGCGGACGCCCGGCGCCACGAGCCGAGAGGACGCGGCGGACGCGCGCTTTGCGCCGGCTGAAGAGATGGTTGAGCGAGGTCATGGCCTTCGTCCTTACTTCTTCTTGCCTTCCTTGCGGAAGATGTACTCGCCCTGGTAGCGGATGCCCTTGCCCTGGTAGGGCTCGGGCGGCCGCGAGGCGCGGATGTTTGCGGCCACCTGGCCGACGAGCTGGGCGTCGATGCCCGACACCGTGATGACGTCCTGTTTGGCGCCGGCGACCTTCACCTCGACGCCGGCCGGGATCTTGTGCACCACGTCGTGACTGAAGCCGATGTTGAGTTGCAGCTGGTCCTTGCCCTTCATGGAGGCACGGAAGCCGACGCCCTGAATCTCGAGCGTGCGCGAGCAGCCGGTCGTCACGCCGTGCGCGAGGTTCGACACCATCGTGCGCGACATGCCCCACATGCTGCGGGCCATCTTGGTGTCCTCGACCGTCGACAGCTCGATGCCGTCGGCGCCCTTCTCCACCTTGATCTCCTCGGGCACCGTGAAGGAAAGCTCTCCCTTCGGCCCCTTCATCTTGATCGTGCGCCCCGTAACGGTCGCCGTCACTCCAGACGGGACGGGAACGGGTCTCTTACCGATGCGCGACATGAGCGTTCAAACCTCTAAGGACCGGGCGATGCCCGGGGCGTTCACCTAGAAAATGCTGCACAGGATCTCTCCGCCGACGTTCTCTTCGCGCGCCTTCGAGTCCGACATCACGCCCTTCGGCGTGGACAGGATGGCGACGCCGAGACCGTTGGCGACGGTGGGGAGATCGCGGACCGGCGAATAGACGCGCCGCCCCGGCGTCGAGACCCGCTTGATCTCGCGGATGGCCGGCTGCCCATTGTAGTACTTGAGCTCGATCTCGAAGGTCGGGAGCGCGCCCTTCTGCTCGACGCGCGTGTAGCCGCGAATGTAGCCTTCCTCGGCAAGCACGTCGAGGACACGGCCGCGTATGTTGGAGGCGGGCGTCACCACTTTGGGACGCCGGCGCATCTGCGCGTTGCGGATACGCGTGAGCATGTCGCCCAAGGGATCGTTGATTGACATCGTTCTATTCCCTTACCAGCTCGACTTGGTCATGCCCGGGATAAGACCCTGGCTCGCAAGATCCCGAAGCTGGTTGCGACACATTCTGAGCTTCCGGTAGTAGGCACGCGCGCGGCCCGTCACTTCGCAACGATTGCGAATGCGCGTCGGCGAGGAATTGCGCGGCATCTCGGCGAGCTTGATGCGCGCAGCGAAGCGCTCCTCCGCCGGGCGCTTGCGGTCACTCGCGATCGCCTTCAGGCGCTTTCGCTTCTCGGCGTATTGCGCCGAGAGCCTGCGCCGCATGTTGTTCTTCTCAACCGAACTGGTCTTGGCCATCTATATCCTCCAAAGGCCTTTCGGGGCTGCCCGAGGTCCTCTAGCTCCGAAATGGAAAGTTGAAGGCGCGCAACAATTCACGCGCCTCGTCGTCCGTGTGCGCGGACGTGCACACGATCACGTCCATGCCCCAGATCTGGTCGACCTTGTCGTAGTCGATCTCCGGGAACACGATGTGCTCCTTGAGACCGCACGAGAAGTTGCCGCGCCCGTCGAAGCTCTTGGGGTTCAACCCGCGGAAGTCTTTGACGCGCGGCAGCGCAATCGTCACGAAGCGGTCGAGGAACTCGTACATGCGGTCGCCGCGCAAGGTCACCTTGACGCCGATCGGCATGCCCTCGCGCAGCTTGTAGGTCGCGATCGCCTTGCGCGAGCGCGTCTGGATCGGATGCTGCCCGGCGATGAGGGCCAGATCGCTCGCGGCGCTGTCGACCTTCTTGCGGTCGTTGACCGCTTCGCCGATACCCATGTTGAGCACGATCTTCTCGAGCTTGGGCACCTGCATCGCATTCTTGTAGGCGAACTTCTTGACCAGGGCCTCGCGCACGACTTTCTCGTAGTGAGACTTCATGCGCGGACGGTAGTCCTTCGGACGCGGCGCGGCGGGGGCCGCGGCTTCCTTGGAGGCCGCACCCTTCTTGTCCTTGCCCTGCTTGCCGCCCTTGGCAGCCTTAGCGCCTTGGGCACCCTGGGCGCCCTTGTCGGCAGCCGGCTTGTGGGCATCGCCCGCAGCCGCTTTTGCCGCTTTCGCCGGTTTCTCTTTGTCAGCCATGGCTCAACGTTTCTCCGGAATGATTTCGCCCGAGCGCTTGGCGAAACGCACCTTGGTGCCGTCCTCGAGGAACTTGAAGCCGACGCGGGTCGGCTTGCCGTCCTTGGGGTCCTCGAGCGCGAGGTTCGAGATCTGGATCGGCGCTTCCTTGGAGACGATGCCGCCTTCCTGCGACGCCGTCTGGCGCTGATGCCGGCGCACGACGTTGACGCCGCGCACGATGGCGCGGTTCTCGTTGGGCCGCATCTCGACGACCTCGCCGTGCTTGCCCTTGTCGCGGCCGGTGACCACGATCACGTGATCGCCCTTCTTGATCTTCAGCGACGCCATCACAGAACCTCCGGCGCGAGCGAAACGATCTTCATGTGGTTCTTGGCCCTGAGCTCGCGCGTCACCGGCCCGAAGATGCGGGTGCCGATCGGCTCGCCCTGCGGGTTGATGAGCACGGCGGCGTTGCGGTCGAAGCGGATGAGCGAGCCGTCCGGGCGACGCACGCCCTTGGCGGTGCGCACCACGACAGCCTTCATCACCTGGCCCTTCTTGACGCGGCCCTTCGGGATCGCCTCCTGCACCGCCACGACGATGGTGTCGCCGACGCTGGCGTACTTGCGCTTCGACCCGCCCAGCACCTTGATGCACTGAACGCGGCGCGCGCCCGAATTGTCAGCGACGTCGAGATTTGTCTCCATCTGGATCATCGCATCGTTCCTTTCCAACTGCCGCGCGAAGCGGCCTCTTTCGCTTGCTCGAGCCCGGCGGGCTCTCAAATCCTGTTGGCGCCCCGCCGGCCTATCGGCCTTCGGTGACGACCGTCCAGCGCTTGTTCTTCGAGATCGGCGCGCTCTCGATGATCTCCACCCGGTCGCCGATCTTGAAGGCGTTGTTCTCGTCGTGCGCGTGGTACTTCTTGCTGCGGCGCACGGTCTTCTTGAACAGCGGATGGGTATAGCGGCGCTCGACCTCGACAACGATGGTCTTGTTGTTCTTGTCGGAAACGACCACACCCTGCAGTACGCGCTTCGGCATCGTGACTACTCCTTCGAAGCGCGTTTGGCGCCGCCGGCCCGCTTGGAGCGGGCAACCGTCATTAAGCGGGCGATGTCGCGGCGCACCGCACGCACGCGCGAGGTGTTCTCGAGCTGGCCGGACGCCCGCTGGAAGCGCAGGTTGAACTGCTCCTTCTTGAGCTTATCGACCTCGTCCTCGAGCTGATCGATCGACATGCCCTGCATTGAGTTCGTCTTCATCTTTAAACCTCGTCAGCCGATGCGCGTCACGATGCGCGTCTTGATCGGGAGCTTGGCTGCCCCCAGCACAAGCGCCTCGCGCGCGACCTGATCGGGTACGCCGTCCAGTTCGAACATGATGCGGCCCGGCTTCACGCGCGCGCACCACAACTCGGGCGAGCCCTTGCCCGAGCCCATGCGAACTTCGGCCGGCTTCTTCGTCACCGGCAGGTCCGGGAAGATGCGGATCCACACGCGGCCGGCGCGCTTCATGTGGCGCGTGATGGCGCGCCGCGCGGCCTCGATCTGGCGCGCGGTGACGCGCTCGGGCTCCACCGCCTTCAGGCCATGCGAGCCGAAGTTCAGATCGGTTCCGCCCTTGGCATTGCCATGGATGCGGCCCTTGAAGGCCTTGCGGAATTTTGTGCGCTTGGGTTGCAGCATCGCTTCTGTTCCTTAGGCCTTCTTCTCGCCTGCGCCCTCGGCCGGGCGCTCGGGGGCACGGTCGCGCCGCTCGCCGCCGCGATCCCGGTCGCCGTCACGCCGGCGTCCGCCGCCGCCGCTCTCCTGCAGGTCGGCGTTGCGCTTCTCGGACGCCATCGGGTCGTGCTCCATGATCTCGCCCTTGAAGATCCAGACCTTGATGCCGATGATGCCGTAGGCGGTCTTCGCAATGCCGTAGCCGAAGTCGATGTCGGCGCGCAGCGTGTGCAGCGGCACGCGGCCTTCGCGGTACCACTCCGTGCGCGCGATCTCGGCGCCGCCGAGACGGCCGGCAACGTTGATGCGGATGCCGAGCGCACCCAGCCGCAGCGCCGACTGCACCGCACGCTTCATGGCACGGCGGAAGGCGACGCGGCGCTCGAGCTGCTGGGCGATGGCTTCGGCGACCAGCGTGGCGTCGATCTCCGGCTTGCGGATCTCGACGATATTGAGGTGCACCTCCGAATCCGTGAAGCGCGCGAGCTGGCTGCGCAGCTTCTCGATGTCGGCGCCCTTCTTGCCGATCAGCACGCCCGGGCGCGCCGTGTGCACGGTCACGCGGCATTTCTTGTGCGGGCGCTCGATCACGACCTTGGCGATGCCGGCCTGGCGGCGTTGCTGCATGATGTGCTCGCGCATCTTCATGTCCTGGTGCAGCAGGCGGCCGTACTCGGCGCGGCCGGCAAACCAGCGGCTGTCCCAGGTGCGGTTGACGCCGACGCGCAGGCCGACGGGATTGACCTTTTGGCCCATTACTCGGTCTCCTTGCCGGACTTCCCGGCCTTGGTCTTCTTGTCGGGCGCCGGCTTCTCGGACTTGCCCTGCTTGTTCGGCACCTGCTTCTGCGGCCCCCGCTTGCTCGGCTTGTCGCCCTTCGCTTGCGCGGGCTTGCCGGACTTGGCCGCCGGCTTGCCGCCGTCCTTGGGCGTGTCCTTCGTCTTCTTGACGCGCTTCTTCTTGGAGTCGTCTTCCTCGGTCTGGCGCACGATGATCGTGATCTGCGCAAAGGGCTTCGTGATCGAGCTGGCGCGGCCGCGGCCGCGCGCCTGGAAGCGCTTCATCACGAGGTTCTTGCCGACCCACGCCTCCGATACGATGAGGTCGTTGACGTCGAGGTTATGGTTGTTCTCGGCGTTGGCGACCGCCGACATCACGCCCTTGCGCACGTCCTGCGCGATGCGCTTGCGGGAGAACTCCAGATCCGCCAGCGCGTGATCGACCTTCTTGCCGCGAATCAAGCCGGCGACGAGGTTGAGCTTGCGCGGGGAAACCCTCAGGTTCCGCACCACGGCCCGTGCCTCGTTCTCCGGCAGACTGCGCTCGTGCTTGGGCTTGCCCATCTTATCTCGCCTTCACCGCTTTCTTGTCCCCGCTGTGCCCGTGGAACGTGCGCGTGGGCGCAAACTCCCCGAACTTGTGGCCGATCATGTCTTCGGTCACGGCGACGGGAACGTGCTTGTGGCCGTTGTGGACGCCGAACGTCAGGCCGACGAACTGCGGCAGGATCGTCGAGCGGCGGCTCCACATCTTGATGATCTCGTTGCGGCCCGACATGCGCACCTTCTCAGCCTTCTTGAGAATGTAGCCGTCGACGAACGGACCCTTCCAAACTGCGCGTGTCATACGTGTTCTCCTAAAGCCGCCGGGCTTACTTCTTCTTCGCCTTGCGGCTGCGGACAATGTACTTGTCGGTCGCCTTGTTCTTGCGCGTCTTGGCGCCCTTGGTGGGCTTGCCCCACGGCGTCGCCCAGTGCTTGCCACCCTTGGTGCGGCCGCCGTTTGGATGATCGATCGGGTTCATGGCGATCGAGCGCACCGTCGGACGGGTCCCCTTCCAGCGCGTGCGGCCGGCCTTGCCGGTCACGGTGTTGGAATGGTCGGGGTTGGAGACGGCGCCGATCGTCGCCATGCATTCGGCGCGCACGCGCCGCGTCTCGCCCGAGTTGAGCTTGAGGATGGCCCAGCCGGCGTCACGGCCGACGAGCTGCACGAAGGCGCCGGCGGAGCGCGCGAGCTGGCCGCCGCGGCCGGCCTTGAGCTCCACGTTGTGCACGATGGTGCCGATCGGCATGCCCGAGAGCGGCATGGCGTTGCCGGGCTTCACGTCGACCTTCTCGCCCGCCACCACCTGATCGCCGACCGCCAAGCGCTGCGGGGCCAGGATGTAGGCGAGATCGCCGTCCTGATATTTGACCAGCGCCAGGAACGCGGTTCGGTTGGGGTCGTATTCCAGCCGCTCGATCTTGCCCGGCACGTCGTACTTGCGCCGGCGGAAATCGACGAGCCGATAGCGCTGCTTGTGCCCGCCGCCGATGTGACGCGTGGTGATGCGCCCATCGTTGTTGCGACCGCCGGATTTGGTCTTGCCCTCGACGAGGGTCTTGATCGGCGGGCCCTTCCACAGCTGGCTGCGATCGACGAGGACGAGCTGCCGCAAGCTGGGCGTCGTCGGACGGAATGTCTTGAGTGCCATCGTTCCGTCTCCCTATAGCCCGGTCGCAAGGTCGATGGTGTGGCCCTCGACGAGGGTCACGATCGCCTTCTTGGTGTCGCCCTGCAGCGCGCGGCGCCCGCGGAAGGTCTTGAGCTTGCCCTTGCGCACGAGCGTGTTGACGGCCTTGACCTTCACCTTGAACAGGCTCTCGATCGCCGACTTGATCTCGACCTTGGTCGCCGTGCGCGCCACGTTGAAGATGACCTGGTTGGCTTCCGAGACCAGCGTCGACTTCTCGGTGATCACCGGCGAGACGATGACGTTGTAGGCGCTATGCTTCTTCATGGTCTGGCCTCCCCGCGGGCCTTCGGCGCCTTGCCGGCGGCGCTGGCTTCGGCCTTGCCGCTGGGCGCATCCTTGAAGCGCTCTTCCAGCGCCGCGATCGCCGCCTTGGTCAGCACCAGCGTCTTGCGGCGCAGAATGTCGTAGACGTTGATGCCCTGCACCGGGAGCACGTCGATGTTGGGCAGGTTGCGCACCGCGCGCACGAAGCTCGCTTCCAGCTCGGCGCCGTCGATGATCAGCACGTTGCTCCAGGCGAGCTTGGCGAACTGGTCCTTGAGGGCGGAGGTCTTGCCGTCCTTGGAGGCGGCCTTGTCGAGCACGACGATCTGGCCGGCCTGAGCCTTGGCGGAGAGGGCATGACGCAGGGCGAGCGCGCGCACCTTCTTGGGCAGCTCGATGGCGTGGCTGCGCGGCTTGGGCCCGAAGGCCTTGCCGCCGCCGCGCCACTGCGGCACCGACTTGTCGCCGTGACGGGCCTGGCCGGAGCCCTTCTGCTTGTACATTTTCTTGCCCGTGACGTTCACTTCGGAACGGTCCTGGGCGTGATGCGTACCGGCCATGCGCTTCAGGAGCTGATAGCGCACCATGCGGTGGATGAGGTCGGGACGCGGCTTGAGCCCGAAGATCGCATCCGCGAGCTCAACCGTGCCGGCCTTGGAGGCCTCGAGCGTGGTGACGTCGGCTTTCATCACGCGGTCTCCTTGGACTGGGTCGCCTGCGGGCCATCCGCAGCCCCGCCGCGGGACTTGAAGGCGCCCGGACGCGGAGCATCCTTGGGCGGATGCTTGAGCACGGCGTCGCGCACGAGCACCCAGCCGCCCTTGGAGCCGGGAACCGCACCGCGGATCATCAGCAGGCCACGCGCGGGGTCGGTCTTGACCACGACGAGGTTCTGCGTCGTCACGCGGTCGGCGCCCATGTGACCGGCCATCTTCTTGCCCTTGAACACCTTGCCGGGGTCCTGGCGCTGGCCGGTCGAGCCGTGGCTGCGGTGGCTGAGGGAGACGCCGTGGGTGGCGCGCAGGCCGCCGAAGTTCCAGCGCTTCATCGCGCCGGCGAAGCCCTTGCCCTGGCTGGATCCCGTCACGTCGACGAATTGGCCGGCGATGAAGTGGTCGGCCGTGATCTGCGCGCCGACCTCGATGAGATTCTCAGGCGTGACCCGGAACTCCACGAGCTTGCGCTTGGGCTCGACCTTGGCGATGGCGAAGTTCTGCCGCTCGGCCTTGGAGAGGCGCGAAGGCCTGCGCGTGCCGGCGCCGAGCTGCAGCGCGGTGTAGCCGTTCTTGTCGCTCGTGCGGTGGCCCACGACCTGACAATTGTCGAGCTTCAACACGGTCACCGGGATGTGCTCCCCGGCCTCCGTGAAGATGCGGGTCATGCCCACCTTCAGCGCGATTACCCCGGAACGCATGAGAAGCATTCCTTCCTTTGTGTTCTGGGCCCTGTGGCTCATCGCCGGCCCGGAAAAAACCTTAGAGCTTGATCTCGACGTCGACACCGGCCGCCAGGTCGAGCTTCATCAAAGCATCGACCGTCTGCGGCGTGGGATCGACGATGTCCAAGAGGCGCTTGTGCGTGCGCATCTCGAACTGATCGCGACTCTTCTTGTCGATGTGCGGCGACCGGTTGACGGTGAACTTCTCAATGCGCGTCGGCAGCGGGATTGGCCCGCGAACCTCAGCGCCCGTGCGTTTCGCCGTGTTGACAATCTCCCGCGTCGAGGCATCGAGAATTCGATGATCGAATGCCTTGAGACGGATGCGAATGTTTTGCCCGTTCATGTCCCGCACTCTTCCAAAAGAAGAAGCGCCCGAACCGGGGCGCTCTCCTCCTTGTCCTTATTCAATGATCTTGGCGACAACACCGGCACCCACGGTACGACCGCCTTCACGGATGGCGAAGCGCAGCTTCTCCTCCATGGCGATCGGCGTGATGAGCTCGACATCCATCGTCACGTTGTCGCCCGGCATCACCATTTCCGTACCGGCCGGCAGCGTGCAGACGCCGGTCACGTCGGTCGTGCGGAAATAGAACTGCGGACGGTAGTTGGTAAAGAACGGCGTGTGGCGCCCGCCCTCCTCCTTGGTGAGGATGTAGGCTTCGGCCTTGAACTTCTTGTGCGGCTTCACGCTGCCCGGCTTGCACAGCACCTGACCGCGCTCGACGGCTTCCTTGTCGATGCCGCGCAGCAGGCAGCCGACGTTGTCGCCGGCCTGGCCCTGGTCGAGAAGCTTGCGGAACATCTCGACGCCGGTGACGATCGACTTCTGCGTGTCGCGAATGCCGACGATCTCGATTTCCTCGCCGACCTTGACCACGCCGCGCTCGATACGGCCCGTGACCACCGTGCCGCGGCCGGAGATCGAGAACACGTCCTCGATCGGCATCAGGAAGGGCTGGTCGATCGGGCGCTCGGGCTGCGGGATCGCAGTGTCGACCGCCTTCATGAGCTCGAGAATGGCATTCCTGCCGAGCTCGGGCTTCTTATCCTCGAGCGCGCACAGCGCCGAGCCCCTAACGATCGGAATGGTGTCGCCGGGGAACTGATAGGACGACAGCAGCTCGCGCACTTCCATCTCGACGAGCTCGATGAGCTCGGGATCGTCGACCATGTCGACCTTGTTGAGGAAGACCACCAGCGCCGGCACGCCGACCTGGCGGGCGAGCAGGATGTGCTCGCGCGTCTGCGGCATCGGACCGTCGGCAGCGGACACAACGAGGATGGCGCCGTCCATCTGCGCCGCGCCTGTGATCATGTTCTTCACGTAGTCGGCGTGGCCCGGGCAGTCGACGTGCGCGTAGTGGCGGGCGTCCGTCTCGTACTCCACGTGGGCGGTGGAGATCGTGATGCCGCGCTCGCGCTCCTCGGGAGCCTTGTCGATCTGGTCATAGGCCGTGTACTGCGCCTTGCCGGACTCGGCGAGGATCTTGGTGATCGCAGCCGTCAACGACGTCTTGCCGTGATCGACATGGCCGATCGTCCCGATGTTGCAGTGCGGCTTGTTCCGCTCGAATTTGGCCTTGCCCATCTTTGGCTCTCCACTTAGTTGACGTTCCCCGAAGGGAACCTAGTTCTTCTCATTCGTTGCGGGGCGCGCCTTGAGGCTTGCCCCGCGACTGCTCATGCTCAGGCGTATTTCGCCTTCACCTCGTCGGCCACGTTGCGCGGCACGTCCGCGTAGTGCCCGAACTGCATGGTGTAGGACGCGCGCCCCTGGCTCATAGAGCGCAGCTGGCTCACGTAGCCGAACATGTTGGCCAGCGGCACGAAGGCGCGGATCACGTTGGCGTTGCCGCGCATCTCCTGCGACCGGATCTGCCCGCGGCGGCTGTTGATGTCGCCGATGACGCCGCCGACGAACGCCTCAGGCGTCACCACCTCGACGTCCATGATCGGCTCGAGCAGCTTGACGCCGGCCTTGTCGCAGCCTTCCCGCATGGCGGAGCGGGCCGCGATCTCGAAGGCGATCGCGGATGAATCCACCTCGTGGAAGGCGCCGTCCCACAGCGTCACCTTGGTGTCGACCATGGGGAAGCCGATGAGGACGCCGCTGTCCCACACCGAGTTGATGCCCTTCTCGACGCCGGGGATGTACTCCCTCGGCACCGTGCCGCCGACGACCTCGGATTTCGAACTCGTTGCCCTTGCCGGTCTCGTTGGGCTCGATGCGCAGCTTGACGCGGGCAAACTGCCCGGTGCCGCCCGTCTGCTTCTTGTGCGTGTAATCGACATCGGTCGCCTTCACGAGCGTCTCGCGGTAGGCAACCTGCGGAGCGCCGACGTTGGCTTCCACGCCGTAGGTGCGCTTCAGGATGTCGACCTTGATGTCGAGATGCAGCTCGCCCATGCCACGCAGGATGGTCTCGCCGGATTCCTGATCGACGCCGACGCGGAACGAGGGATCCTCGAGCGCCATCGTCGACAGCGCCATCGACATTTTTTCTTGGTCGGCCTTCGTCTTCGGCTCGATCTTCATCTCGATGACGGGGTTGGGGAAGTCCATCTTCTCCAGCAGCACCGGCTTCTGCGGATCGCACAGCGTCTCGCCGGTGCGCGTGTCCTTCAAGCCCGACAGCGCGACGATGTCGCCGGCGAAGGCTTCCTTGATCTCCTCGCGGTCGGCGGCGTGCATGAGATACATGCGCCCGACGCGCTCCTTCTTGTCGCGCGTGGTGTTGGTCAGAGCCATGCCGCTCGTGATCTTGCCCGAGTAGATGCGGCAGAAGGTGATCGAGCCGACGTGCTCGAAGCTCATGATCTTGAAGGCGAGCAGCGAAAGCGGATCTTCGTCGGTCGGCCGGCGGAGGATCGCTTCGCCATTCTTGGGATCGATGCCCTTGAAGGCCTCGCGATCGTGGGGCGAGGGCAGGAAGTCGACGACGGCGTCGAGCAGCGGCTGCACGCCCTTGTTCTTGAAGGCGGAGCCGCACATCATCGGATAGAAGGCAGCCGTGACCGTGCCTTTGCGGATGAGGCGGCGCAGGGTGTCGGCGTCCGGCTCCTTGCCGTCGAGATAGGCGGACATGGCGTCATCGTCGAGTTCAACCGCGGCCTCGATCATGGCGGCTCGGTACTCGGCGGCGCGCTCCTGGAGGTCGGCCGGGATTTCCCGGGTCTCCATCTTGGCGTCCTTGTTGTCGCCTTCCCAAACGTAGGCCTTCATCTCGATGAGGTCGACAACGCCGGTGAAATTGCTCTCGGCGCCGATCGGCAACTGGATCGGCACCGTCCGCGCGCCGAGCTTCGATTTGATGTCGGCGACGCACATGTAGAAGTCGGCGCCGGTCTTATCCATCTTGTTGGCGAAGATGATGCGCGGCACGCCGTACTTGTCGCCCTGGCGCCATACGGTCTCGGTCTGCGGCTCGACGCCCTGGTTGGAATCGAGCACGCACACGGCGCCGTCGAGCACGCGCAGCGAGCGCTCGACCTCAATGGTGAAGTCGACGTGGCCAGGCGTGTCGATGATGTTCAGACGGCGCATGCGGCCTTCGCGGCCCGGCCAGAAGCAGGTGGTCGCGGCCGACGTGATGGTGATGCCGCGCTCGGCTTCCTGCTCCATGAAATCCATGGTGGCGGCGCCGTCGTGCACCTCGCCGATCTTGTAGGACTTGCCGGTGTAATAGAGAATCCGCTCGGTCGTCGTCGTCTTGCCCGCATCGATGTGGGCCATGATGCCGAAGTTGCGGTAGTCCTTGATGTCGTATTCGCGGGCCATGCGTCAGCGCTCCGAAGATCCGGTCACCAGCGGTAATGGGAGAAGGCGCGGTTCGCCTCTGCCATCTTGTGTGTATCTTCCCGCTTCTTGACCGCGGTCCCCCGATTGTTGGCCGCATCCAAAAGCTCGCCCGAAAGCCGATCGACCATGGTGTTCTCGTTGCGGGCGCGGGCGGCCGTGATGATCCAGCGGATAGCCAGAGCCTGGCGCCGCTCGTTGCGCACCTCGACCGGCACCTGGTAGGTGGCGCCGCCGACGCGCCGCGAGCGCACCTCGACCGCAGGCATCACGTTGTCGAGCGCCTGGTGGAAGAGCTGCACGGGGCTCGCCTTGCCCTTGCTCTCCATGCGGTCGAACGCGCCATAGACGATGCTCTCGGCGACCGACTTCTTGCCCTCTTTCATCACCGCGTTCATGAACTTGGTGATGACGACCTCTCCGAACTTCGGGTCCGGATTGACGACGCGCTTGTCGGCCTTGTGACGACGGGACATCTCTTCCTTGTCCTTCGCTTCGATCTCTCAATACATAGGGGCCGCAATCCCGGCCCCTGGACCCCGCCTTCCGGCGAGGATGACCGCGCGCGGCGGTCACTTCGGACGTTTGGCTCCGTACTTGGAGCGGCGCTGCCTGCGGTCGGAGACGCCTTGGGTGTCGAGCACGCCGCGCACGATGTGATAGCGGACGCCGGGAAGGTCTTTGACGCGGCCGCCGCGGATGAGCACGACGGAGTGCTCCTGCAGGTTATGGCCTTCGCCGGGGATGTAGCCGATGACCTCGAACCCGTTGGTGAGGCGGATCTTCGCCACCTTGCGCAGCGCCGAGTTGGGCTTTTTCGGCGTCGTCGTGTAGACGCGCGTGCACACGCCGCGCTTCTGCGGGCAGCCTTCCATGTGCCGCGACTTCTCGCGGTAGCTCTTCTTGCCCCGGGGGTTCCGGATTAACTGTTGTATCGTCGGCATGCGCCTCGTCCGTCCACTTTGCCGGCCTGCGCGCGCGTGCGCCAAACCGAACCTGCCGAGCCACGCCTCGCGAGGCGCGCCCAGCACGAAAAAACCAGAGGATCATGCGCCCCCGCTCGAGGCCGCAGATCGTGGTCCGAATTTGTCCTCTGCTTTGCGACGGCAGCGTTTAGCCCAAGGCACTTAAAGGGTGCAAAATTGGGCTACCACCTACCGTGAGAGTGCGAGACCTATATACAGGGCGCTGAATCCGGTCAACACCTGCGAACCGGCGGCGTCGATAATTTTTCCGGGGCCTTCCGTCGCCCCGCGCGCCGCTCTCTCAAACCGCGCGCAAACGCCGGAAACACCGGCAATTTGGCTGCGTGCGGCCGTTTGGACGGCCGCACGCGTTTTTCCCGATAGCGAACACCGTTACTCGACGGCTTCCTCGGTCGTGCGCCGGCGGCGGCGAACGGGAGCAGCGCTCGGACCTGCCAGCGCCCTCTCCGCGTCGACCTTCGCCTGCTCGCGCGCGATGAGCTCGTCGCGCTTGGACGCGATCTTGCGCAGCCGCCGCAGCGCCCCGCCCGTGCCTGCCGGGATGAGCCGGCCGACGATCACGTTCTCCTTGAGGCCTTCGAGCGTATCGATTTTGCCGTTCACGGCGGCATCGGTCAGCACCCTCGTCGTCTCCTGGAACGAGGCGGCGGAGATGAACGAGCGGGTCTGCAGCGACGCCTTCGTGATGCCGAGCAGCACCGGGTTGGCCGCTGCGGGCTTCTTGCCTGCCTTCTCGATCGCGGCGTTCAACTCCTCAAGCTCGATGCGGTCGAGCTGCTCGCCCTTGATGAGGTCGGTCTCACCCGGGTCCGTCACCTCCACCTTTTGCAGCATCTGCCGGACGATGACCTCGATGTGCTTGTCGTTGATGGTCACGCCCTGCAGCCGGTAGACGTCCTGGATCTCGTTGATGAGATAGTTGGCGAGCTCCTCGACGCCCTTGATGGCAAGGATGTCGTGCGGCGCGGGATGGCCGTCGTAGACGAAGTCGCCCCGCTCCACGCGATCGCCGTGTTGCACCGCCAAGCTCTTGCCGCGCGGGATGAGGTATTCGACCAACTCCTCGTTGGCATCGTCAGGCTTGATGGCGATGCGCTGCTTGTTCTTGTAGTCCTTGCCGAACTCCA
This sequence comes from uncultured Alphaproteobacteria bacterium, assembly GCA_963726555.1. Classification (GTDB taxonomy): domain Bacteria; phylum Pseudomonadota; class Alphaproteobacteria; order Rhizobiales; family Hyphomicrobiaceae; genus Hyphomicrobium_A. The sequence goes on from CAVSCT010000007.1 coordinate 476,231, forward strand.
CCGTGCCGGAGATCTCCGCGATGATGGCGTGATCCTTGGGACGCCGGGCCTCGAACAGCTCGGCGACCCGCGGCAGACCGCCGGTGATGTCACCCGAGCGCGCCGACGACATGGGGATGCGCGCCAGCACGTCGCCGGCTTTCACATCCGAGCCCGGCTCCACCGACAAGATCGTCTCTGCGGGGAGCAGATAACGGGCGTCACCGCCACGCGCGACCTTGATCGGCTTGCCCTTGCCGTCCTTGATGACGATCGCGGGTTTGAGGTCGGCTGAGCGCGGGGAGGCCCGCCAGTCGACGATCACGCGGTTGGTCGTACCCTTCATCTCGTCCGTCTGCTCGCGCACCGACGCGCCTTCGATGAGATCCTCGAAGTCCACCTTGCCGGAAGCTTCCGTGAGGATCGGCCGGGTGTAGGGGTCCCACTGGGCGAGCTTGGTGCCGCGCTTGACGGTATCGCCTTCGTCGACGTGGACGCGCGCGCCGTACGGCACCTTGTGGTTGGCCAGCTCCTTGCCGCTCTGGTCGACGATGATGATCGACATGGTGCGGGTCATGGAGATGACGCGGCCCTGGCTGTCCTTCATCACGGCGCGGTTCTTGATCTTCACCTTGCCGTTGAAGTTCGAACTCGATGAACGACTGGTCGACGACGTTGGCGGTGCCGCCAATGTGGAAGGTACGCATGGTGAGCTGCGTGCCGGGCTCGCCGATCGACTGGGCGGCGATAACGCCCACCGCCTCGCCGATGTTGACCGGCGTGCCGCGTGCAAGATCGCGACCGTAGCACTTGGCGCAGACGCCCGTGACGGTGTCGCAAGTCAGCACCGAGCGGATGCGGACCTCCTGCACCTGCGCCTTCTCGATCGCTTCCGAATGCCGCTCCTCGATCAGCTCGCCGGTCTTCACGAGCACCGACTTGCGGTTGCCCGGATCGACGATGTCCTCGGCCGCCGTGCGGCCCAGCACGCGAGCCGCGAGCGACACGATCACCTGACCGGAGTCGACCACGGCCTGCACCTTGATGCCGCCTTCGGTGCCGCAGTCGTCCTCGGTGATGATGGAATCCTGCGCCACGTCGACGAGACGCCGCGTCAGGTAGCCCGAGTTGGCCGTCTTCAAGGCGGTGTCGGCGAGACCCTTGCGCGCGCCGTGCGTCGAGTTGAAGTACTCGAGCACCGACAGGCCCTCCTTGAAGTTGGAGATGATCGGCGTCTCGATGATCTCGCCCGAAGGCTTGGTCATCAGGCCGCGCATGCCGGCGAGCTGCTTCATCTGCGCCGGCGAGCCGCGGGCGCCCGAGTGGCTCATCATGTAGATGGAGTTGACCGGCTTTTCACGGCCGCCCTTGTCCTTTTGCACCGCCGAGATGCGCTCCATCATGTCCTTGGCGATCTGGTCGGTGCACTTCGACCAGGCGTCAACGACCTTGTTGTACTTCTCGAGCTGGGTGATGAGGCCGTCGTTGTACTGCTGCTCGAACTCACGCACCATGTCGGTCGTCAGGCCCACGGTCTTGGCCTTGGAGTCGGGGATCTGCATGTCGTCCTTGCCGAACGAGATGCCCGCCTTGAAGGCATGGTGGAACCCGAGCGCCATGATCTTGTCGCAGAAGATCACCGTCTCCTTCTGACCGCAGTTGCGGTAGACGGCGTCGATCAGTCCGGAGATGGCCTTTTTCGTCAAAAGCTGATTGACCAGCGTGGGCTTGATGCCGACGCGCTGCGGCAACAGCTCGGCCAGAATCATGCGGCCGGGCGTGGTGTCGAGGATCTCGACCGTGGGGTCGCCCTTCTCGTCGACGGTCGGGAAGCGCCCCTTGACCCTGGCATGCAGGCTCACGACGCCCGCGTCGAGCGCGTGGCGCACCTCCGAGACCGAGCCGAAGATCATGCCTTCGCCCGGCTCCTTGTCGCGGATGATCGAGAGATAGTAGAGGCCGAGCACGATGTCCTGGCTCGGCACGATGATGGGCGAGCCGTTGGCGGGATGCAGGATGTTGTTGGTCGACATCATCAGCACGCGCGCCTCGAGCTGCGCTTCCAGCGACAACGGCACGTGCACGGCCATCTGGTCGCCGTCGAAGTCGGCGTTGAAGGCGGCGCAGACGAGCGGATGCAGCTGAATCGCCTTGCCCTCGATGAGGGTTGGCTCGAACGCCTGGATGCCCAGGCGATGCAGCGTCGGCGCGCGGTTCAGCAGCACCGGGTGCTCGCGGATGACCTCATCGAGGATATCCCAAACCTCCGGCTTCTCCTTCTCGACGAGCTTCTTGGCCTGCTTGACGGTTGCCGCCTGTCCCAGCGCCTGCAGCCGCGCGTAGATGAACGGCTTGAACAGCTCGAGCGCCATCTTCTTCGGCAGGCCGCACTGATGCAGCTTGAGCTCGGGACCGACGACGATCACGGAGCGGCCAGAGTAGTCGACGCGCTTGCCGAGCAGGTTCTGGCGGAAGCGGCCCTGCTTGCCCTTCAGCATGTCGGCGAGCGACTTCAGGGGCCGCTTGTTAGCGCCGGTAATGACGCGGCCGCGACGGCCGTTGTCAAACAGCGCATCGACGGCCTCCTGCAGCATCCGCTTTTCGTTGCGGATGATGATGTCGGGCGCGCGCAGCTCCATCAGCCGCTTCAGGCGGTTGTTGCGGTTGATGACGCGGCGGTAGAGGTCGTTGAGGTCGGACGTGGCAAAGCGGCCGCCGTCGAGGGGGACGAGCGGGCGCAGCTCCGGCGGGATCACCGGAACGACGGTAAGGATCATCCACTCGGGCCGGTTGCCGGATTCGAGGAACGCCTCGATCACTTTCAGGCGCTTGCCGAGCTTCTTCGGCTTCAGGTCGGTTGTCGCCTCGGCGATCTCCTGGCGCAGCTCGTCGCGGATCTTGGGCAGGTCCATGGCCGAGAGCATGTCGCGGATGGCCTCGGCGCCGATGCCGGCGGTGAAGCTGTCGGGACCGTGCTCGTCGAGCGCGCGGTTGTAATCCTCCTCCGACAGCAGCTGCTTCTCGCGGAAGGCGGTGATGCCGGGCTCGATGACGATGTAGTGCTCGAAATAGAGCACGCGCTCGAGATCCTTGAGCGGCATGTCGAGCAACAAGCCGATGCGGCTGGGCAGGGACTTCAGGAACCAGATGTGCGCGACGGGCGCCGCAAGCTCGATGTGGCCCATGCGCTCACGGCGCACCTTGGCGAGCGTCACCTCGACGCCGCACTTCTCGCAGATCAGGCCCTTGTACTTCATGCGCTTGTACTTGCCGCACAAGCACTCGTAGTCCTTGATGGGTCCAAAGATGCGCGCGCAGAAGAGGCCGTCGCGCTCGGGCTTGAACGTGCGGTAGTTGATCGTCTCGGGCTTCTTGATCTCGCCGAACGACCACGACAGGATGTCGTCCGGGCTCGCGATCGAGATCTTGATCTGGTCGAACGTCGGAACGGGCGCTTGCGTCTTGAACAGGTTGGTGATCTCGTTCATCCAGTCTCTCCATTCGGGGCGTGGCCGCCACCCCGTGTCAGGCAGGCGAGGATCGATGGCCGATCCTCGCGAAGGCGGGCTCTCGCTCGATCGAGCCCTGATCTCAGGTCGTGCGCGCCGATCGGGGCGCCGCTAGACCCGGGCCCGCGAAGGGCCCGGGGTCAATTCTCAAGTCGTCATTCGGCTGCCGGCGGAAGCTGCTGCTGCGGTTCCTGCTTTGCCGGTTCGGCGGGAGCCGGAATGGCGGCGGCATGCGACATCTCGAGCTCGACGTTGAGCCCGAGCGCCCGCATTTCCTTGACCAGCACGTTGAAGCTCTCCGGCACGCCCGCCTCGAAGCTGTCGTCGCCGCGCACGATCGCCTCGTAGACCTTGGTGCGGCCCGCGACGTCGTCCGACTTGACCGTCAGCATCTCCTGCAGCGTGTAGGCCGCGCCGTAGGCTTCGAGCGCCCAGACCTCCATTTCGCCGAAGCGCTGGCCGCCGAACTGCGCCTTGCCGCCCAGCGGCTGCTGGGTGACGAGGCTGTAGGGACCGATCGAGCGCGCGTGGATCTTGTCGTCGACGAGGTGGTGCAGCTTCAAGAGGTACTTGTAGCCGACCGTCACCTTGCGATCGAACGGCTCGCCCGTGCGCCCGTCGAACAGCGTGACCTGACCCGAGCTATCGAAGCCGGCCGAGAGCAGCAGCTCGACGATGTCGGGCTCGCGGGCGCCGTCGAACACCGAAGTCGCGACCGGAACGCCGGTCTTCAGCTGGTCGGCGATCTGCGCAAGCTCGTCGTCCTTGACCGAGGCTTTGATCTCGTCCTTGCCATAGATCGACTGCATCACCTCGCGCAGCTGCTTGGACTGTCCGCTCTCGTGGAACTTCTGCAGCGCCTCGTCGATGATGCGCCCAAGCCCGCGGCACGCCCAGCCGAGATGCGTCTCGAGGATCTGGCCGACGTTCATGCGGCTCGGCACGCCGAGCGGGTTCAGCACCACGTCAACGTGCGTGCCGTCCTCGAGGAACGGCATGTCCTCGCACGGCACGATCATCGACACGACGCCCTTGTTGCCGTGGCGGCCGGCCATCTTGTCGCCGGGCTGGATCTTGCGCTTCACGGCGACGAAGACCTTGACCATCTTCATGACGCCGGGAGGCAGCTCGTCGCCCCGCTGCAGCTTGTCGACCTTGTCGACGAAGCGGCGCTCGAGGCTCTTCTTGGCGTCCTCGTACTGCTTGTTGATCGCCTCGATCTCGGCTTGCGCCTTCTCGTCCTTGAGGCCGAACTCCCACCATTGGCTGCGCGGAATGTCGTCGAGGATCTCCCCGCCGATCTGCGTGCCCTTGGGTGCCTGCTTGGGTCCCTTGGCGACCTCCTTGCCGATCAGCGCCTCCTTCAGACGCGCATAGACGTTGCGGTCGAGGATTTGCATCTCGTCGTCGCGATCCTTCGCAAGGCGCTCGATCTCCTCGCGCTCGATCGACATTGCGCGCTCGTCCTTCTCGACGCCGTGCCGATTGAAGACGCGCACCTCCACGACCGTGCCCGACACGCCGGGCGGCAGCCGCAGCGAGGTGTCGCGCACATCGGAAGCCTTCTCGCCGAAGATGGCGCGCAGGAGCTTCTCTTCCGGCGTCATCGGGCTTTCGCCCTTGGGCGTGATCTTGCCGACGAGGATATCGCCGGGGTTCACTTCCGCGCCGATGTAGACGATGCCGGCTTCGTCGAGGTTCTTCAGCGCCTCTTCCGAAACGTTCGGGATATCGCGCGTGATCTCTTCCGGCCCGAGCTTGGTGTCGCGGGCCATCACCTCGAATTCCTCGATGTGGATCGAGGTGAAGACGTCGTCGGACACGACGCGCTCGGAGAGGAGGATGGAGTCCTCGAAGTTGTAGCCCATCCACGGCATGAACGCGACGAGCACGTTCTTGCCGAGCGCGAGATCGCCCAGATCCGTCGAAGGACCGTCGGCGATGATCTCGCCGGCTTCAATCGCATCACCCACGTGCACCAGCGGCCGCTGGTTGATGCAGGTGTTCTGGTTGGAGCGCTGGAACTTGCGCAGCCGGTAGATATCGACGCCGGGCTTGGAGGGATCGGCCTCCTCGGTGGCGCGGATGACGATACGCGTGGCATCGACCTGGTCGACGACGCCGGTGCGCCGCGCGGCAATCGCGGCGCCGGAATCGCGCGCCACGACCTCCTCCATGCCGGTGCCCACGAGCGGCGCCTCGGCCTTGATCAGCGGCACCGCCTGGCGCTGCATGTTGGAACCCATCAACGCGCGGTTGGCGTCGTCGTTCTCGAGGAACGGGATCAGCGCCGCGGCGACGGAGACGAGCTGCTTGGGCGACACATCGATGTAGTCGACCTTGTCGGGCGACACGAGCACCACGTCGCCGGAGAAGCGGCAGGTGATGAGGTCACCGGTCAGCTTGCCCTTGGCGTCGATCTCGGCGTTGGCCTGGGCGACGTGGTGGCGCATCTCCTCCATCGCGGAGAGGTACACGACCTGGTCGGTCAGCTTGCTGTTCACGACCTTGCGGTACGGGCTCTCGATGAAGCCGTACTTGTTCACGCGCGCAAACGTCGCCAGCGAGTTGATGAGGCCGATGTTGGGGCCTTCCGGCGTCTCGATGGGGCAGATGCGGCCGTAGTGTGTCGGGTGCACGTCGCGCACCTCGAAGCCGGCGCGCTCGCGCGTGAGACCGCCCGGACCCAGCGCCGAGAGACGCCTCTTGTGCGTGATCTCGGAGAGCGGGTTGGTCTGGTCCATGAACTGCGACAGCTGCGAGGAGCCGAAGAACTCGCGCACGGCGGCGGCTGCCGGCTTGGCGTTGATCAGGTCCTGCGGCATCACTGTGTCGATATCGACCGAGCTCATGCGCTCCTTGATGGCGCGCTCCATGCGGAGCAGGCCGACGCGGTACTGGTTCTCCATGAGCTCGCCCACCGAGCGCACCCGGCGGTTGCCGAGGTGGTCGATGTCGTCGATCTCGCCCTTGCCGTCGCGCAGGTCGACGAGCGTCTTGATGACGGCGAGGATGTCCTCCCTGCGCAGCACGCGCACGGTGTCGGGCGCGTCGAGCTCGAGGCGCATGTTCATCTTCACGCGGCCGACGGCCGAGAGATCGTAGCGCTCGTAGTCGAAGAACAGCGAGTGGAACAGGTTCGTCGCTGCCTCGATGGTCGGGGGCTCGCCGGGCCGCATGACCCGGTAGACGTCCATCAACGCTTCTTCCTGATTGGCGTTCTTGTCGATGTTGAGCGTGTTGCGGATGAAGGGCCCGACGTTGACGTGGTCGATGTCGAGGACCGGGAACTCCTTGACCTTGCGCTCCTTCAGCTCGGCCAGCAGCTCCGCGTCGAGCTCGTCTCCAGCTTCCGCGTGAATGACGCCGCTACCGAGATCGACAATGTCCTCGGCGATGTAGCGGCCCGACAGGTCGTCGGGGGAGACAAGCACCTCTTTCAGGCCCTCCTCCGACAGCTCGCGCGCCTTGCGCGCGGTGATCTTCTCACCCGCGCGGATGACGACCTCGCCCGTCTTGGCATCGGCCAGATCGGCGATCGGCGTCATGCCGCGCAGCTTCTCGGGCACGAACGGCATCTTCCAGCCGCGCTTGGATTCCTTGATGATGATGTGCTTGTAGAAGACGCGCAGGATTTCCTCGTCGTTGAGGCCCAGCGCGTAGAGCAGCGTCGTCACCGGCAGCTTGCGGCGGCGGTCGATGCGCACATAGACGACGTCCTTGGCGTCGAACTCGAAGTCGAGCCAGGAGCCGCGGTAGGGGATGATGCGCGCGGCAAACAGCAGCTTGCCGGAGGCGTGCGTGCGCCCGCGGTCGTGATCGAAGAACACGCCCGGGGAGCGGTGCATCTGGCTGACGATGACGCGCTCGGTGCCGTTGATGACGAAGGTGCCGTTCATCGTCATGAGCGGCATGTCGCCCATGTAGACGTCCTGCTCCTTCACGTCCTTGATCGACTTGGAGCCCGTCTCCTCGTTCACATCGAACACGATCAGACGCAGCTTGACCTTCAGCGGCGCCGAATAGGTCATGTCGCGCTGCATGCACTCGTCGACGTCGTACTTCGGCGGCTCGAACTCGTAGCGAACGAACTCCAGCGTCGCGCGGCCCGAGAAGTCCGATATCGGGAACACGGATTTGAACACGGCCTGCAGGCCATGATCGTCCGAACGGCCGCCGGGGGGCTCCTTCACCATCAGGAAGTCGTCGTAGGAGCTCTTCTGAACCTCGATGAGGTTCGGCATTTCCGCGACTTCCTTGATCGATCCAAATTTCTTCCGGATGCGCTTGCGGCCGTTGAACGTGTCAGCCATGTCCGCTCCTCAAATCAATCGCGCGAGTGACGAGCTCGCGCCCTGCTGCCTGCGTGCGAGGGCCGCCAACCCTCGCCTGTCCCAGAAACCGTCCTAGAAACGGCTCACCGGAAGGTCCGTTTGGGGTTGCATCAACCCCAAAAGACCCTCCGGAGAAACGTCCGATGTCCGCCCTGCGGGCAGACCCTTTCCCCCACCTTGCGGCAGGTCGGCAGCCGGCGCGGAGCGAACGTATCGCCCCATCGCCGGCTCCCGATTGCATCATTTCACTTCGACGGTCGCGCCCTGGTCCTCGAGCTGCTTCTTGAGCTTGGCGGCCTCGTCCTTGGAGACGCCTTCCTTCACCGTCTTGCCGCCGGCCTCGACGAGGTCCTTGGCTTCCTTGAGGCCGAGGCCGGTGATGGCGCGCACCTCCTTGATGACGTTGATCTTCTTCTCGCCGCCGGCCTTGAGGATGACGGAGAACTCGGTCTGCTCCTCGGCAGCGGGAGCCGCGGCCCCGGGAGCCGCGGCTACGGCAACGGCCGCAGCCGCCGACACGCCCCACTTCTCCTCGAGCAGCTTGGCCAGCTCCGCCGCCTGCAGAACGGTGAGCTTCGAGAGGTCGTCGACGATCTTTGCGAGATCGGTCATGGTTGAATTCCTTCCAGTTTGAACCTGTCAGACATGCAGTCTTTGAGAACTGCGCTAAAGCTTCGTGGCGCTCATCGCGCCGCCCACTGCCGTCATGCGGCCTCGCTCTTGGACGCCTTCGCCTGAATGACGCGTGCGAGCTTGGCTCCCGGCTCCTTCACCGTGCGGGCGATCTTGGTCGCCGGCGCGTTGAGAAGACCGATGAGATTGGCTCTGAGCTCATCCAGCGATGGCAGTTCGGCGAGAGCCTTGACGGCCTTCGCGTCGAGAACGGTCGCGCCCATCGCGCCGCCGAGAATGACAAGCTTCTCATTCCCCTTGGCGTAACTGACCGAGACCCTCGCCGCCGCGATCGGATCCTTCGAATAGGCGAGGCAGGTCTGCCCCGTGAAGAGATCGGCGATCGGTTCGTACGACGTGTCCTTCAACGCGAGTTTCGCCAGCCGGTTTTTGGCCACCTTGACCTTGCCGCCAGCTTCCTTGATGCGCTGGCGATAGTCGGTCATCTGGGCGACCGTCATTCCGGCATAGTGGGAGACGATCACCAACCCCGTGTCTTTCAACACGGCGTTGAGCGACGTCACGAGCTCACTTTTCGCGGCTCTATCCACCTGCTCACTCCAATTTGCGGTCCGCCTCGCTAGAGCGGGTCCGCGGGTTGCACCTTGCCGCTTGACCGGCGGAACTCCGCCTCAAGCGACGCTTTGTCTGTCCGTCCGCAGCGCCACGATGGCGGCACGGTGCTGACCCAGGTTCAAACCAGCATCCGGGCCCGAGGGCCCTTCAAACCGGGTTGTCTCTGTCTCATGCAGGCCCTCAAGGCTTAAGCCGGCCGACGTCACGAAGGACGGTGCCAGCACCTGCAATCTCGGACAGCTATTCCGGAGGTTTGGCCTGTATATGGGCCCCAATCTCCGGAATATCCAGACCCGCGCCCGAACCGGACGCGACCCTGAATTCGTCTGGCCCACTACGCGTGGGCCTGCATCCCCGTGAGCCCGGTGGCGTCGATCTTGACGCCCGGCCCCATGGTGGAGCTGATCGAAACCTTCTTCACGTAGTTGCCCTTGGACCCCGCGGGCTTGGCTTTCACCACGGCGTCCACGAATGCCTTGATGTTCTCGGCCAGCGCCTTCTCCGTGAAGCTCGCCTTGCCGACGCCGGCGTGCACGATGCCGGCCTTCTCGACGCGGAACTCGACCGAGCCGCCCTTGGCGCCCTGAACCGCGCCGGCGACATCCATCGTGACCGTGCCGACGCGCGGGTTCGGCATCAGGCCGCGCGGACCTAAAACCTTACCGAGCCGGCCTACGAGACCCATCATGTCGGGCGTCGCGATGCAGCGATCGAAGTTGATCGTGCCCTTCGACACCTGCTCGACGAGATCCTCCGCGCCGACGAGATCGGCGCCGGCGGCTTTCGCTTCCTCGGCCTTGGCGCCGCGCGCGAATACCGCGACGCGCGAGGTGCGGCCCGAGCCGTTCGGCAGATTGCACACGCCGCGGACCATCTGGTCGGCGTGCTTGGGATCGACGCCGAGGTTCATCGCCACCTCGATCGTCTCGTCGAACTTGGCCTTGGCGCGCTCCTTGACGAGCTTCACCGCCTCCTCGATCGAATAGGACCTGTCGCGGTTGACGCCGTTGTTGGCCGCCGCCATGCGCTTGCCGCCGGCAATGCGCGTCGCCTTGATCGCTTCCGCGTTCATTTTCTGCGCCATCGCCTTTACTCCTTTACCTCAATACCCATCGAGCGGGCCGACCCGGCGATCGTCTTGGCTGCCGCCTCGACGTCATCGGTGTTGAGGTCCTTGAGCTTCAGCTTCGCGATGTCGCGAACCTGCGCCATGGTCACGCTGCCCGCCACGTCGCGGCCGGTTGCCTTGGAGCCCGAGGTGATCTTCGCCGCCTTCTTGAGGAAGAAGGAGGCGGGTGGGGTGCGCATCTCGAAGGTGAAGGAGCGGTCGGAAAAGACCGTTATCTTCACCGGGATCGGCGTGCCCTGCTCCATGTCCTTGGTCTTGGCGTTGAACGACTTGCAGAACTCCATGATGTTGACGCCGCGCTGGCCGAGCGCGGGCCCGATGGGCGGGGAGGGATTGGCCGCCCCCGCCGGCACCTGCAAACTTATGTAACCGTCGATTTTCTTTGCCATGGTCTCCCCTTAGCACTTGACGGGAAGGGGCTTTCCTTCCCAGGGTTAGCGGTCCAACGGGCTTGTCCGGCCCTCCCGCGGTTTCCGCAGGGAGGCCCCGTGGAGGGCTGTCCTTGCGGTTCGGCGCATGAAGCCTGCGCCCAACACTCTTTGTCGTCTTGTCGTCCGGCCGCTATCTCTTCATGTCTTCCCGATCTTCCTGGCGTCCGGCCGCTCTTAGGCCGGTACCTTTTCCACCTGCGCGAACTCGAGCTCGACCGGCGTCGGCCGCCCGAAAATCGACACCGCCACCTTGAGCCGCGAGCGCTCCTCGTCCACCTCTTCGACGTGGCCCTGGAACGATGCGAACGGGCCGTCCGCGACCTTCACCTGCTCGCCCACCTCGAACGTGATCGAGGGCTTGGGCCGCTCCACGCCTTCCTTCACCTGGTGAAGGATGCGCATCGCCTCATCTTCCGAGATCGGCATCGGCTTGTTCTCGGCACCGAGGAAGCCCGTGACCTTCGGAGTGTTCTTGATGAGCAGGAATGCCGGGTCCGTCATCTCCATCTTCACGAGCACGTAGCCGGGCAGGAACTTGCGCTCCGCCTGCACCTTGCGCCCGCGCTTGACCTCGATCACTTCCTCGGTCGGCACCAGCACCTCCTCAAAGAGGCTCTCAAGACCGGCCGCCTTCGCGCGCTCACGGATGGCGTCCGCCACCTTGCGCTCGAAGTTCGTGTAGGCATGGACAATGTACCAGCGCTTCGCCATTGCCGCTTTCTCGGGGCGCGTCTGCTGCGCGAGATTTGTGGACACTGCTTCTTCCGCTCTAGCCGTCAGTGCGGCCCACCCAAAACCAATCGCACGAGCCAGCCGAGGACCTGGTCCGTGGCAAGGAAAAAAATCGAGGCCAGGGTGACCATCACCAAAACCATGAGGGTGGTGATCCACACCTCTTTCCAGGCGGGCCACGTGACCTTCGCAGTCTCCTGGCGAACTTCCTGAATAAACTCGATGGGATTGTATTTGGCCATCAAAGTGACATCCCCGGGCACACTGCGACAGTCTGACGCACCTGCGCGCGCCAGTTAAGGCCGCCCCGGAGCCGTCGTCCCGGTCGCGACCGACGAGCTCTGGCAGGGGCGGAGGGTCTCGAACCCCCAACCTTCGGTTTTGGAGACCGACGCTCTACCAATTGAGCTACACCCCTATTTCGCGTCGAAGCGGCTGCCTGCCTCACGCGGGGCCGGCATACTTAGCTGAAGAAATTTGATTTGTCACTTGCTTGTGGCCGCGCGGCCGCGGCGCCCGAGTCAGCGCGCCTCCTCAACCACCACCGCGGTTCCGTAGGCCAGAACCTCGGTGACGGCGGCCGCGATCTCGTTGGCGTCGTAGCGCATGGCGAGCACGGCGTTGGCGCCCAACTCCTGGGCGTGCGCGATGAGGGTCTCGTAGGCCTCCTGGCGGGCCTGCTCGGCGAGCTGAGTATAGAGAGTGATGTTGCCGCCGAAGAGGATCTGGATCGCGGCCCCGATGTTGCCGACGATGGAGCGCGAACGCACCGTGAGGCCACGCACCATGCCTAAGTGCTTCACCACGCGATAGCCCGGCAGATCGTTGGTCGTGACGACCAGCATGGCGTTGTCCCCTCTTGGCTGCGCGCGCTTGGGTCTTATGGAGCGGGTGAAGGGAATCGAACCCTCGTCATCAGCTTGGAAGGCTGTTGCTCTACCATTGAGCTACACCCGCATAGGCTTGCCCTGAGATAGAAGCTTCCGGCGGCCTTGCAAAGCGGCATTTGGCGGTCGCGCGCGCCTGTGCCGCGCACCGACGCCCGTCGCATAGCCGAACCCTCTTTATTCCCCCTTTATGCCGGCCCCCGCGAATTCGCATCGCATCTTTATGCGTCGCGGCCTAACTCCTCCCGCATCCACCAAGGGAGGACGCCATGCTGGATCTCGCCTACCTCGCGCTCGGACTTGGCCTCTTCGGCCTCATGGGCCTCTACGCCCGCTGGGCCGCGAACGCTTAGAGGCCACCATGCTCGATCTCATCCTCGGCGGCGTGGTCGCGGCCGGCATCGCCGGCTACCTGCTCTACGCTCTCCTCTATCCGGAAAAGCTCTGACCTTTGGCGCAAGTTCGCGCGGGTCTTGACCCGGGCTCATTCATGACACTCAACGGCTGGCTCCAGATCGCGCTCATGCTCGCCCTCGTCGTGGCGACGGCGCGCCCACTTGGGCTATTCATGGCGTCAGTGCTGCAAGGCGCGCCGACGTTTCTCGATCGCGTCGCGCAGCCGGTCGAACGCCGGTTCTACGCGCTTGCCGGCATCGACGACGCGCGCGAGCAGACGTGGCTCGGCTACGTCGCGGCGGTCCTCGCCTTCAACGCCGCGGGCTTCGTGTTGCTCTACGCGATCCTGCGGCTGCAGCAGTACTTGCCGCTCAATCCGCAAGGGTTCGGCGCCATGAGCGAGCATCTGGCGTTCAACACGGCGGTCTCGTTCGTCACCAACACCAACTGGCAGAGCTACGGCGGCGAGACCACGCTCTCCTATTTCAGCCAGATGGTCGGCCTCACGGTGCAGAACTTCGTCTCCGCCGCGACCGGCATGGCGATCGTGGTGCCGCTCGCCCGCGCCTTCAGCCGCGCCCGCGCGACCACCGTCGGCAATTTCTGGGTCGATCTGACGCGCATCACGCTCTACGTGCTGCTGCCGCTGTCGATCGTCATGGCGTTTGTGCTGATCGCGCTCGGCATCCCGCAGAACCTGAGCACCTACACCGACGCCACCACGCTCGAAGGCGCCCAGCAGACGATCGCGCAGGGCCCCGTCGCGAGCCAGATCGCCATCAAGCAGCTCGGCACCAACGGCGGCGGCTTCTTCAACGTGAACTCGGCGCACCCCTACGAGAACCCCAACATCTGGACGAACGTCATCGAGCTGTGGGCGATCCTGGCGCTGGCGCTCGGTCTCGCCGTCGCGTTCGGCCGCATGATCGGCCGCGAGCGCGAGGGCTGGGCGCTGCTCGCCGTCATGATGGTGTTCATGGTTGCCGGCTGCACCATCGCCTATTGGGCAGAAGCCGCCGGCAATCCGCTCTTGCAGGCGCTCGGCGTCGATGGCGGCAACATGGAGGGCAAGGAAGTCCGCTTCGGCATCCCGCAGTCGGTCACCTGGGCCACCTTCACCACCGGCGCGTCGAACGGCTCGGTCAACTCGATGCACAATTCGTATCTGCCGCTCGGCGGCCTGGTACCGCTCGTGCTCATCCAGATCGGTGAGGTGGTGCCGGGCGGCGTCGGCTCCGGGCTCTACGGCATCGTCGTGTTCGCCATCATCGCCATGTTCGTGGCCGGGCTCATGGTCGGGCGCACGCCGGAGTACCTCGGCAAGAAGCTCGAGGCCAAGGAGGTGAAGATGGCGATGCTCGCGATCCTCATCATGCCGGTGTTCATCCTCGGCTTCGCGGCGGTATCTGCAGTGCTGCCCGCCGCACTCGCCGGCCTCGCCAACCCGGGACCGCGCGGCTACACGGAGATCCTCTACGCGTTCTCCTCGGCCGCCGGAAACAACGGCTCGGCCTACGCCGGGCTCACCGCCAACGCGCCCTGGTACGACACGACGATGGGCATCGCCATGCTCGCCTGCCGCTTCGGCATCATTGTGCCGGTGATGGCGATCGCCGGCTCGCTCGCGGCCAAGCCCAGGCTGGCACCCTCCGCCGGCACCTTCCCCACCGACGGGCTCCTGTTCGTGGCGCTGCTGTGCGGCGTCCTCGTGATCGTGAGCGGGCTTGAATACTTCCCGTCGCTCGCGCTCGGACCCATCGTCGAGCACTTCCAGATGCTCGCCGGCAAGACCTACTAAGCGCGCGGCTCTCAAGGATTGTCATCATGATCGAAGTCGCACAGGAAAGTCTCTCGACGCACCGCAAGCGCTATGCAAGCGCCGCCACCGACCCTGCCCTGGTCAAACGCGCGGCGCTCGACGCCTTCGTCAAGCTCGATCCGCGCCAGCTGATCCGCAATCCGGTGATCTTCGTCACCGCGGTCGTGTCTCTCCTCGTCACCGTACTGTTCATCCGCGATCTGGCGACGGGCGGGCAGGCGTTATTCACCGGCCAGATCGCCGTGTGGCTGTGGTTCACCGTGCTGTTCGCCAACTTCGCCGAGGCGATCGCCGAGGGCCGCGGCCGTGCCCAGGCCGAAGCCCTGCGCCGCACGCGCACCGAGACGATGGCAAAGCGGCTCGCGACGGCGGCGGACCGCACGCAATACGCGAACGTCTCGGCCCTCGACCTGCGGCCGGGCGATCTCGTGCTGGTCGAGGCCGGCGACCTCGTGCCCGGCGACGGCGACATCATCGAGGGCATCGCCTCGGTCAACGAGGCGGCCGTCACCGGCGAATCCGCGCCGGTGATCCGCGAGGCCGGCGGCGACCGCTCCGCCGTCACCGGCGGCACCACCGTGGTCTCCGACTGGATCGTGGTGCGCATCACGTCCCCGGCCGGCTCGTCGTTCCTCGACCGCATGATCGCGCTGGTCGAGGGCGCCGAGCGACAGAAGACGCCCAACGAGATCGCGCTCAACATCCTGCTCGCGGGCATGACCATCGTCTTCCTCGTCGCCGTGGTGACGCTGATAGGCCTCGGCGCCTATTCCGGCACCGACGTGTCCGTTCCCATGCTCGTCGCGCTGCTCGTCACCCTCATCCCGACCACCATCGGCGGCCTGCTGTCCGCCATCGGCATCGCCGGCATGGACCGGCTGCTGAAGTTCAACGTGCTCGCCACGTCGGGCCGCGCGGTCGAGGCCGCGGGCGACGTCGACACGCTGCTGCTCGACAAGACCGGCACCATCACCTTCGGCAACCGCATGGCGACCGAGGTCATCCCGGCGCCGGGCGTCTCCGAGCGCGAGGCGGCGGAGGCGGCGCTGCTTGCAAGCCTCGCCGACGAGACGCCGGAGGGCCGCTCGATCGTGGCGCTGACGCAGGACAAGTACCGCGTGCCGGCGGCGCGGGCGCCGCCGCAGGGCGAAAGCTTCATCCCGTTCTCGGCGACGACGCGCCTGTCGGGCGTCGATCTCGGCGGGCGCCAGCTGCGCAAAGGCGCGGTCGACGCCGTCCGCAAGTTTGCCGGTGACGGCACGGCAAGCGAGGCCGCCGGCGTTCCGCGCCGCCGTCGACCGCATCGCCCGCTCCGGCGGCACGCCGCTCGGGCTTGCCGACGGCGACGCCTGCTCGGCGTCATCCACCTCAAGGACGTGGTGAAGCCCGACATGAAGGAGCGCTTCGCCGACCTGCGCCGCATGGGCATCAAGACGGTGATGATCACCGGCGACAACCCGGTGACCGCGGCGGCCATCGCCTCCGAAGCCGGCGTCGACGATTTCGTCGCCGAGGCGACGCCGGAGGACAAGCTGCGCCTACATCCGCGCGGAGCAAGCGCAGGGCCGCCTCATCGCCATGTGCGGCGACGGCACCAACGATGCCCCCGCGCTCGCCCAGGCCGACGTCGGCGTCGCCATGCAGACGGGCACGCAGGCCGCGCGCGAAGCCGGCAACATGGTCGACCTCGATTCCAACCCCACCAAGCTCATCGAGATCGTCGAGATCGGCAAGCAGATGCTGATGACGCGCGGCTCGCTGACCACGTTCTCGATCGCCAACGACGTGGCCAAGTATTTCGCCATCATCCCGGCGCTGTTCGTCGCCTCGCTGCCGGAGCTGGGCGCCCTCAACGTCATGGGGCTGGCTACGCCGCAAAGCGCGATCCTGTCGGCGGTCATCTTCAACGCGCTGATCATCGTGGCGCTGATCCCGCTGGCGCTGAAGGGCGTCGCCTACCGGCCCATCGGCGCCGCCGCGCTGCTGCCGCGCAACCTGCTCGTCTACGGCCTCGGCGGCGTCGCCGCGCCGTTCATCGGCATCAAGCTCATCGACCTCGCGGTCGCCGGCCTCGGCCTCGCTTAAGGAGAAGGCGCTCATGTTGCAGCACCTGCGGCCCGCGCTCGCCATGATCCTCGGCTTCACGCTGCTGACCGGCGTCGCCTACCCGCTCGCCATCACCGGCATCGCGTGGATCATGCTGCACGATGCGGCGCTCGGCAGCCTCCTCGTCGGCAAGGACGGCAAGGTCGTCGGCTCGAGCCTGATCGGGCAGTCGTTCACGAGCGACAGGTATTTCCACCCGCGGCCGTCGGCGACGACGGGCCCCGATCCCGCCGACCCGTCAAAGTCGGTGGACGCGCCCTACAACGCCGCCGCCTCGACCGGCTCGAACCTCGGCCCCCTCACGCAGAAGCTCATCGACCGCGTCAAAGGCGACGTCGCCGCCCTGCGCGCCCAAGGGCCTCGGGTGCGATCCCCGTCGACGCCGTCACGACCTCGGCGAGCGGCCTCGACCCCGACATCTCGCCCGCGACCGCAATGTCTGCAGGTACCGCGCGTCGCCAAGGCACGCGCGCTTCCCGAGGAGCACGTTCGCGCGCTGGTAAATGCCGCGAGATCGAGGGCCGGGCGCTCGGCATCCTCGGCGAGCCGCACGTCAACGTGCTCGCCCTCAACCTCGCGCTCGACGCATCTCACGCATTAAGTTAGCGGGGCGAGAGTGCCGATGCCCCCCGAAACGCAAAGAGCTTCCGCCGACGCGCTGCTCGCGCGGTCACCAGGAAGGAGCCGCGGCCGGCTGAAGATTTTCCTCGGTGCCGCGCCGGGCGTCGGCAAGACCTACGCCATGCTGTCGGCCGCGCGCGCCGAGAAGGCGCAGGGTGGCGACGTCGTCATCGGCCTCGTCGAGACGCACGGACGCCGCGAGACCGAGGCGCTCGCCGAAGGCCTCGAGCTTATCGCGCGCAAGCCGACGATCTACGTCAACAAGATCCTGAGCGAGTTCGATCTCGACAAGGCGCTCGCGCGCAAGCCGCGCCTGCTGCTGCTCGACGAGCTCGCCCACACCAACATCCCCGGCAGCCGCCACCCCAAGCGCTGGCAGGACGTCGAGGAGCTGCTGGCGGCAGGCATCGACGTGTGGACCACGCTCAACATCCAGCACCTCGAAGGGCTCAACGACGTCCTGCAGAAGATCACCGGCGTGCAGGTGCGCGAGACGGTCCCCGACAGCGTGTTCGAGGACGCCGACGAGATCGTGCTCGTCGACCTGCCGACCGAGGAGCTTCTGAAGCGCCTCGCCGAGGGCAAGGTCTATGTGCCCGATATGGCGGAGCGGGCGCGCAAGCGCTTTTTCAAGCCCGAGAACCTAACCGCACTGCGCGAGCTGGCGCTGCGCCGCGCGGCCGAGCGCGTCGACGCCGACCTCGTCGAACGCATGCAGGCGCAGGCGATCGAAGGCCCGTGGGCCGCGGGCGAGCGCATCCTGGCCTGCGTCGGCCCCGACGCCGACGCCACCAAGATCGTCCGCGCGGCAAAGCGACTGGCCGACGTGATGGATGCGCCCTGGATCGCGGTCACCGTGGAGAAGCCCGGCGAGCAGTTGACGGACGCGGCGCGTCGCGACGTGGACAAGGCGATGACGCTTGCCCAGGAGCTCGGCGCGGAGACGAGCACGCTCGCAGCGGGCGACATCGCCGCCGAGTTGCTCCGCTTTGCGAAGTTCGAGAACGTCACGCAGATCGTGCTCGGGCGCTCGCGCGGCGGCTTTATCACGGAGCTTCTGCGGCGCTCGCTTCCGCACGAGCTCGTGCGCCGCGCCGACGGCATCGCCGTGCATGTGCTCACCCGCAAGGGAACGGGCAAGGCCGGCGCGCGCGTGGATCCGCTCAAGCGGCCGCCGCTCACGCTGGCGCCGTTTGTCTGGTCCACGGTGGCGGTCGGTATCGCCGTGGGAATTGGTCACGCGCTGACCGAGCTGACCGCGTTCCCCAACATCTCGATGATCTTCCTCGCGGCGGTCGTTTTCGCGGCGGTCACGTATGGTATCTGGCCGGCGGTGTTTGCGTCGGTGTTGTCGTTCCTCGCCTACAATTTCTTCTTCATCGCGCCGCTGCACACGTTCACGGTCGCCGAGCCGCATGAACTCTTGTCGCTGTTCATCTTTCTGATGATTTCGGTCGTCACCTCGACGCTCGCCGGGCGTATCCGCGAGCAGGCGCACATGGCTGTCGGGCGCATGCGTGCGACGCGGCGGCTATACGAGTTCACGCGGCGGCTCTCGAGCGTTGCCGGCTACGACGATATCCCCAAGGTTGCGGTCGCCGAGATCCACTCCTGCCTCGCACGCTCGGCGGTCGTACTGCTCGCAGACGACGGCAATCTCGCCTTGCGCGGCGCCTGGCCGGAGGACGTGACGCTCGACACGGGCGCCATGTCGGCCGCGCACTGGGCGCTCGAGCATGACGAGCCCGCGGGCGCCGACACCGCGACCTTGCCCGCGGTGCCGTGGTACTTTCTGCCGCTGCGAACCGCGCGCGCCGCGTTCGGCGTGGCCGGCATCGGCGCCGGGCGCGGTGAGGCAGGTCTCGACCCGGAGGCGCGCGGCCTCTTTGAGACGCTTGCCGAGCAGATGGCGGCCGCGCTCGACCGCGCTTCGCTCGCCCGCGACATGGTAGCTGCACGCAGCGCGGCTGAGACCGAGCGGGTGCGCAACACGCTGCTCGCCTCGATATCGCACGACTTTCGCACCCCGCTTGCCTCCATCCTCGGCTCGGCGACGAGCCTTATCGACTACGGCGACAAGCTCGACGCCGAGGCGGCCAACGGCCTGCTGGCACAGATCCGCGACGAAGCGGAGGGACTCGACAAGATGGTGCGCAACCTGCTCGCCATGACGCGCATCGATGCCGGCGCGCTGGAGCTGCGGCGCGATTGGGTCGACCTGCGCGAGACGGTGGAGCGCGTGGCGAATGCAGCGCGCCGCCGCGGCGCCGCGCAGACCATCGAGGTGAAGCTGCCGCCCGACCTGCCGCTCATCCGCGCCGACGCCAAGCTCATCGAGCAGGCGCTCGGCAACGCGGTCGCCAATGCCACCCGGCACACGCCGGCGCAGACGCGCATCGTGATCGCCGCGGTCGTCTCGGAGAAACGGCTGGCGCTGAACGTGACCGATGATGGCCCGGGGATCCCGCCTGAGTTGCTGCCGCACGTATTTGAGAAATTTGTCCGCGCCCGCAGCGCCGAGACCGGCGTGGCCGACGGCGGCGAAGGCACGGGTCTAGGCCTCGCCATCGCCAAGGGCATCATGGAGGCGCACGGCGGCGCCATCGCGGCGCAAAGCCCCATTGCCAACGGACACGGCACGCGCATCGTGCTGACTGTTCCGCGCTCCGAGGAGCCCCGATGAGCGGCAGGCTGCAAGCCCTGGTGGTCGACGACGAGCCGGCGATCCTGCGCTTTCTCAAACCCGCACTGGAAGCCAACGACTATGATGTCGCCAGCGCCAGAGGCGTCGCGGAGGCCCTGAAGCGCATCGCCGCGCATCCGCCCGACGTCGTCATTCTCGATCTCGGCCTCCCCGACGGCGACGGCAAGGACGTCATCCGCCAGGTGCGCGCGTGGTCGGACGTGCCGATCATCGTGCTGTCGGCGCGCGAGCGCGAGGCGGAGAAGATCGATGCGCTCGACCTCGGCGCCGATGATTTCGTCAACAAGCCGTTCGGTGTCGGCGAGCTGATGGCGCGCCTGCGCGCGGCGTTGCGCCATCGCGACCGGGGCGCCGCGCCGGCAGAGACCGTCAAGGTGGGGACGCTTGAGATCGACACCGCAAAGCATCGCGTGACGCGAGCAGGCACGGACGTGAAGCTAACGCGCCGCGAGTTCGATCTGCTCGCGTGCCTGGCGCGCCATCCCGGCAAGGTGATGACCCACCGGCAGTTGCTGACCGCCGTGTGGGGATCGGCGCAGGCGCAGGAGACGCAGTATCTGCGCGTCTACGTGGGCCATCTGCGCCAGAAGCTCGAGGACGACCCCGACGACCCGAAGATCCTTCTGACCGAGCTCGGCATCGGCTATCGGATGGCCGACGAATGAGCGGCCGGAGGCGGTCTTAGGGCCGCGCCGGGGAAGCTGGTGGAGGGGGCTGGATTCGAACCAGCGTAGGCGAAGCCAACGGATTTACAGTCCGTCCCCTTTAGCCACTCGGGCACCCCTCCAAGAGCGCCTGACGCTCACTTGAGGCTCGGGTCGCCCCAAATGAAATTGCCCCGCGCGCGAAGCGGCAGGGGCTTTCGGTTTATGGTGAGCGGGCCCTTGGATGTCAAATGGAAAAGCGGCAGGATGCGCGCCGCACAATCCGCCCCCAGCTCCGAAAATGCAATGAAGCCAAACCCCGCCGCGCGCCCTCAGCTAGCGCCTCGCAACAAGCATGGCAAGCACCGCTCGGGGCGCCCGCCGCGCGCACCCGAGACCGACGGCCCGCTCCGCCTCTATGGAATGCATGCGGTCGAGGCCGCGCTGCAGAACCCGCATCGCACCGTCAGGCGCCTGCTGATGACCGAGAACGCCGAGAAGCGGCTCACTGCGGCGCTCGCGGGACGCACGCCCGAGCGCGTCAGCCCGCGCGACCTCGACCGCCTGCTCGGCCCCGACACCGTGCACCAGGGCGTGCTGATCGAGATCGAGCCGCTGCTCGAGCCGACGTTGCGCGACATCGCCGCCGCCGCGGACGCGGGCGGCCCGATCGTAGTGCTGGACCAGGTCACCGACCCGCACAACGTCGGCGCCATCCTGCGCTCGTGCGCGGTGTTTGGCGCAAGCGGTCTCGTGATGACGCGCCGCCACAGCCCGCCGCTGGACGCGACGCTTGCAAAGTCCGCCTCCGGCGCGCTCGAGCTCGTGCCGATCGCGCTCGAGCAGAACCTCGCCCGCTCCATCGCCGAGCTGAAAGAGCTGGCATTCACCACCATTGGGCTCGACGACGAAGCGGAACATCTGCTGGAGGAGGAGCCGTTCACGGGCCTCGTCGCGCTCGTGCTCGGCGCCGAGGGCAAAGGCCTGCGCGAGCTCACGCGCACGAGCTGCGACCGGCTGTGCCGCATTGCGACCGCGGGCCCCATCGCCAGTCTCAACGTGTCGAACGCTGCGGCAATCGCCTTGCACTGGGCGGCGTGGCGGCGGCGCCAGGGCTAGCGCGACCGCAAACGACAAAGGGTGGCGCGGCGTCCCCGCTCCACCCTCGTCAAATCTCCAACGCCGTCACTCCGCTAGTCGCAGATCAGCGGGCGCCCAAAAAAAAATGGCTTGAGCGCGGGCCGAATGCGGCGTTTTCGGAAGCGGTCTACTTGAGGCAGCATCCGACCGGAACCGGGTTCGGTGCCGGCACGGCGACAACGGGCCCAGCCCAGCGGCGCGGCGCCCAGTAGCGGCGTCCGTAGGCGGCGTAGGGGCGCTGGTAGCGCGGCCAGTACCCGCGCGGCATGTAGATCGCCGGATAGGGGTCGGGCAACAGCGTCGCGCTATAGTAGACGTCGTAGTACTGCGGGTAATAGACGAAATGGGTGACGCCCTGGGGTCCCGGTCCGGGATAGCCGCCGCAGCCTAAAGGCACGCCGCGGAAACAGCCGGCTTCGGTGGGGGTATGGCTTGCCAGCCCAAGCGCGGCGGCAACGCCGACGACGGCAAGCGCACTCTTCGATCGCATGCTAAATCCTCGAACTAGATGGACCAACGCAACTTTCATTGACCATACCGAAAATGGATAACGAACCTCTAAGCATGGCCCGTTTTGACGCAAATATAGGCGGGGGGGCCGTGGCGGTGGGAGACCAGCGGGCGCGTTGCATGGGCGGGAGACCGGCATGCGTTCGCTGGCCCGCAGCGGCGGGCCGCGATATAAGGCCTCGCACTGCGCCGTATTGTGAGTGCGCCAACGGCGTCCACGCGCTGACCGGATGCCGGCTTAGCTCAGTTGGTAGAGCACCTGATTTGTAATTTTTCCAATTGATATCGCGGACGCACGACGAAGCGATATTTGCCAATAAAAACAGGTGGAGAAAGTTGCTGAGGCTCTAGCAAGATCGCGCAACACGGCCCAACTGTGGTTGCCCAATGGTTGCCAGGGGGGTCAGAGATGGGCTCGAGAGCGCGTATCAGCGCCCATACGGTTGCCGCGCTTAGGCCGGGCGAAATCATCTGGGACACAGATCTGAGCCGGTTCGGGGCTCGTCGGCGCGGACTCGTCGACGACCTACGTTTTGAAGGTTCGCATTGCCGGGCGACAGCGCTGGATCGCTCTTGGCAAGCACGGTCCCCTCACCTCGGCGGAGGCGCGGGCCAAAGCCCGGCTAACGCTGGCGGAGATCGATAGTGGCCGCGACCCGACCCGTGAGCGCGAGCAGCGCCGCCGCATGCCGACCATGGGCGAGTTCGCCGACAAATGGTTCAGCGAGCACGTCGCGATTAAGCGCAAACCGAGCACGGCGATCGAATACCAGCGGATCATCGCTCGCCACATCAAGCCGACCATTGGCTCACTGCCGCTCGACAATGTTGGGCATGCCGACGTGGAAAGCGTTCATAGCGGGCTCGCTGCCCAGCGCTACGTCGCGAACCGCGTCGTCGCTGTCATCTCCTCGATTATGAGCCATGCCGAGCGTCACGAGTTGAGACCGCGCAACAGCAATCCATGCCGTGGGCTCGAGCGCTTTCGCGAAGGCAAGCGCAAGCGGCCTCTCTCTCGAACCGAGCTTGCTCGGTTGTGGGCGCATCTCAAAGAGATCGAGGCGACGGAGAACCCCTATATTGTCGCAGCGCTTCGGCTGTTGCTCCTGACTGGAATGCGCAAATCGGAAGTGCTCAACCTGATCTGGGCCGACGTCGACCTGGAAGCGGGGCTCGTCAGGCTGCGCGATGCGAAAACTGGCCCGCGAGACGTGGTGCTGTCTCGCGCCGCGATTGCTGTGCTTGCGGCACTCCCCAGACAAGCGGGGAATCCGTACGTCATCTGCGGTCATCGCCACGGCGCCCGCCTCATCAATCTGAACGACCCGTGGGATGAGGTGCGCAACACGCTCGATTTTCCCGACGTCCGGCTGCACGATCTTCGGCACACAGTTGCGAGCATACTTGCGCATCGGGCACCGCTGGTCGTTGTTCGCGACGCGCTGGGCCATCAGGTGATCGAGACGACGTCGGGCTACTCGCACACTGCTTCCGATGCCGTGCGGGCCGCGGTCAACGTCCTTGCTCAAGAAATTGCGGGGACCATGCCATGACTGAAGCGCTGCGCCTTAGTATCGAATACGTGAACTGGATGGATTCGGAACTTCACGCGATCAAGTGCCGTGTTGACAATGATGCGGAACTTGCCAGCGTGGTCCGCAACCTCGTCTGCCAATCTCGAGAAGAAGCGGATGCTACGCTTGGGGAATTGTTCGATTGTGGCCCAGTCAAGATAGACCTCGCTGACGGTCAAATCATTCACATTGCCGGTAGGGTGGAGGAAGGATTGCTCCCCTTCGAGCCGGCTTTTTTCGGCCAACTGGAATATCTCGGAAAAATCCGATTGATGTCGAGACACCGGTTTTTCATTCTGGTGATCGCCTATCTGAGCCTGCTAGAGCGGCGCCAGCACGTTACAGAGCTTATGCGCCCCATTCTCGATCAGGCCAATGTTCTCCTGAAGCGGATCCGTGAATTCGGCCCTGCAACATTTCCTATCGCGTTGCCCATTCCCGGACTCGGGCTCGCTGACACCGAACCCTTCATGCTCTATTTGGAAAAGATCGCAAACTTTGAAACGGAGCTTTCTGCCTATGAGGTTAGCCTCCCGAGGCCTCGAGGCCGCCGCAGAAAGTGGCGACAAGACGCGCTGGCACTTCTGCTGGGAGATCTGTATACGGAGGCGGGAGGCGTGCCGAAGCTCTCCCTAGACGAGGACCAAAATAGGCTGGTTGGGCCGTTTGCAGAATTTCTTTCGGCAATATGGGAAGCTCTGCCACACAACTTTACCGAGGGCGCTTCTGCCCAAACTTTTCTCCGCACCCGTGCGCGCGACCTAAAATACGGTCTTCGTGCCCTCCCTCAAATCCGCTGTATACTCACCGCTTTCGACCAACAGGATCGCGCAGCCGGCATCAGGCGCCGGCAAATACGCGATGCCGCGGCCAGCCTAACAAACTCGCGGGTGGATTGGCCGACAGCGGAGTCGGAGTTGCGGCGTCGCTATCCGGATGTCACAGAAGACGAATTGCTCGAAGCCATCGAGATCCTCTTTCTTCCTTACTGCATTTCTTACTGCGCGGAGGACTCGCTTCCGCATTGAACACCGCGAACTCGCACTTCAGGAGCGGGCGGCCGTCTCGCGCGAGCGCTGGCGAGCGGACACTAGAGCGCGTGCATGTCGTATTGGGCGTGCGCGCTAAGGTCGCCGCTCCGCGAGGCATATGCACTGAAGCCGTGAGCGAGTAATGCAAGCGTGGAACCTGGCAAGTTCCGGAGCTATCCCGCAGTCAATGCGCCGGCTCTGACGTTTGCGGGTTGTGAGGCGCCAACGGTCGAGCCGTGGCTTTGGCGGACGGGTTGGCGGCCGCTCCGGGGGACTTCTGTCCCTTTGAACCTTTAGCCATGAGGGTCCGTGATCGCTTGTCCAAGAGTGGCGGGTCTTCGCTCACAACTAATCGCAGGTCATCTCTGCGTCTCTTCTTTGGGCTGCCTCCAGGTCCTGAGGATCAATAGTGACCACCTGCCGCTGCCGCGTCACGGTGCCCACAGCGGGTGCGACAATGGTGGTGGACACACGGCGATAGGCGACAAAGGACAGATCGTCGAGGGTCTCCTCAATGGTCTCTATCGTGTAAGTTCCAGCGGGTTGCACTCCGTCAAGGCCGACGAGTAAAAACGGGTGCAAGAAGGTCACGGAACCCTGTGTCGTCCGCTCTGGCATGACATTTCTCCGGCTTCGAATGAGCAGGGCCGCATCCCGCTTTCGCGGTCACCACCTTGCCGAAGGTTGGTCAACGGCCAAGCCCCCTTGACCTAGGAACCGATTGATACCCGACGTTGCGCCTTAAAGGGGTGAACAATGCCGTCGTTCTCGCGGTCCAAGGTTCGCTTCTTCAATCTCGCCCAGTTCGGCGCTTGTACCTGCTCTGCTGCATGCGCTGTTGTCAGACGGGAAAGGAAGCGTCTCCGGTCTCGCTCCAGTAATATTCCCCTTGAATGAAACCAAACGACCGATGCGGTTACGGCACCTACGATCACCCATATCCAGAAGGTCATCACAGCGGCGAACCTCACTAATTAGGAACGGCCCGCTCTGAGCAATTCCGAGCGGGCCACTTCGTTGTGTTCACTAAGATTAGTACTTGCTTCCGCTTGAATCCTTCGGAGCCATCTTCTCGGCTGGAGCCATTTTCTCGCTAGGATCGCCAGACGCCGCGCCGCTGCTGCCTGTGCCCTTGACGAGGCCACTCTTGCATCCGGCTGAGAACTCTTTCTGATCCAACGAAGTATCGCCATCCGGGTTCGCAGCTTTGAAGTCTGTGACGTAAGGCTGAGCCTGTGCCTGCGTGATGGTAGCGGCACCACTTGGATTGGCTTGGTTCCAAAGTGTATCGCACTCGGCTTGACTCAGTATCGTGCCCGCAGCATGTGCTCCGAACGCGGTCGAGGCGGCAAATACTCCGGCTAGCAAAATAACTTTCATGGGATTTTCCTTCATATTGGATCGGCTACTCCGATCATCGAGGAGTGAACGCTGGCAATCCCACGTCTGTTCCGGGGTACGTCACCCATAGGTACATTCCGAATCTGGCGGGGGTTCACGCTAAGGCGTTGCGTGCCTCTCAGAAGGGCGCGCAGCTTATCGAAGGCGGGCAGATAACCGTTATTGGAGGTTCAAATGTCGGACAGCGTTTACAAGGTCGTTACGCTGATTGGGACAAGTACAAAATCCTGGGAGAAGGCAGCCAAGGCGGCCGTAGAAGCAGCATCCCACTCGTTACGCGAACTCCGCATAGCAGAAGTCATCAAGCAGGATATGGTGGTCACGGATGGCAAGGTGGAAGCCTACCGGACCAAGGTCAGGCTGTCCTTCAAATATGAGGGTAATGAGTAAGAGCAAAGCAACTCGCCAAAAGCGTCGTCGGTCGGCATGAATGCGGTAAAATTTGTCGTGACGTTCAACGAGCATGTGTCCTCTAATCGAGTGACCAGCATGACCTCAAGCATTGCAGCCTACGGCAACGTGCTTCCCGGTTCTTCCGATCGTGAGTTCCTCATCGAGGTTTTCCGCGCCTCAAAGGCGCCAAGCCTAAGAGAGCGGCTCGCCCAATGGGAAGCACACGGCGTCTTGCATTGGGTTGAAGACACTTCAAACTGACCCACTACCCGGGGGAGCAGGCCTAGCTCGCTATTTGGGCGGTCCCATCGATCCGTTGGGCCTGGAGGGCCATTGCGATAAGAGCGACGCCCCCGAAGGTCAAGTTTATCCCTACGAGCAACCCGAGCGCCCAAATGGCACTTCCAGGTAGCCCGGCCAGGATGAGACCACCCAGGCCGAGATCGACGATCCCGCTTGCCAGCATCCACCCCCATCCTCCTGGCAAATCCTTCCTGTGATCGAGGGCGAACATGATGGAGACGATGCCTTCCACGAAAAAGAAGGCGATGAGTAAGAAGGTCAGGGAGATCGCTCCCCTCACCGGCGACAGGATCAGCATCACCCCCACCGCAATGCCGAGAATAGCGGAAGCAAGAGCCCACCAGAAACCGGGAAGCCGTCGGGTTCGTAACGTGGTGGTGAGTCCGACCACCCCGCTGATAAGGAACAACCAACCGAAGACTATCGTGGCGGCCAAGGTCGCAACGGGGGGCAGGATGATGGCCGCCACTCCGAGGACCACCAGGATGATGCCCTCGACTAAGTAGAAGACCCAGTGGTCGTGTAGGGCGACACGAAACTCACGCCGGAGCCTTTCAATGTCCGCCTGGGGTATGGCCATAAGAACCTCCCGGGAATCCTACGCATCAGAGTGAAGAGATCACAGTGGAGCGCCTGTCTCATACCATAAGGAGCAGGATCTCAGGCCCGTCTTACGCCTCGTCATCTTCGCTCCGGGTATCGCCGTTGACTTGTGGAACGTTCTTGGAAGCACCCGGGAGCAACTATCAGTTCCGAAAATAGCCGCCACCCTAGATACGGATGTAATTTCGCGTGGTCTTAGGATAACAACAGCGGTGATTTACAAGAGGCGACAACCGGGGGTTCAATGTCGCGCCGTAGGTCTTCGTCTATTAAATACATCAACGACAGCGCCCTAACGTGGATGTTCGCGGGGCTTGCTTTGATCGGCGTAGTGGCTGGCCTCTTGAGCCAAATCGCCAACTAGCCCGCACCGAAATTTAGCCGTCGTTTCCTGGTAGAGCAGCTTCGGTGGAGGTCTCGTCAACCACGCCGGGGGGTTGGTCATGCGTTCGCGTTTTGAATGTCAGGTGCCGAGTTTTCTCAAGAAGGCCACCCTCATCATCGGAGCCCCCCATAGGTGGCGCTCAGAAGTGCGACCCTGGGTGTTCGATAAAAAGAGCGGCGTGCGTTTCCAGTTGTCCCAGGACGAACATGCCGCCCTTCGACCTCTCACCTCGCGGATGAGGAACGGCAGAATGTCCCTTCCCGTAACTGTCGCCTTCGATCAGGTGGCCAAGGCGATCATGGATCGTCGGCGGGGCTATTGCTTTGAATGGGACCGATTGGCCCAACGAACACCAGGAGACTGGGATCGCTGGCTCAGTGGGAGTTTGCGGCGGCTTCGTTGGTGATGGCGGAACGGACCTTGCCCCTCGGGATTGGGGTGAAGCCATGCTCGACATGATGCGCCAGGGTGGCGGGTGTCTGTCCTTGAACCTCTCGCTCATGCCCTCAGAGGGGTGCTGCCTCAGTTTGAAATTTACATAAAATTACCGAAGGGCTGGAGAGGTCAGGCCCAGTGATGCTTAGCTTGGTGCAGGAGGTGTTCCATGCATCACAGGAACATAGAGTTCGAAGTTATCGAGGTTTCACGGTTCCGGTGGAGATGGACAATCTACCCGAAGAAGTCATCGAACGGAGGCACGATCACGCGTGAAGTATCGGGAACGACTTGCAAAGAGGTGGTCGCCCAATGTAAGCGCGAGATCGATCGCAAGCTTGAGCAAAGGCAGAATACCAAACGGGCCTAGTCCATCAGCGGGCTATCGTCTTTTGTTAGGCTGTGTCGGGCCTACCCGAAGCGGGGCGGTTGCCTTGATGCGTCGGCCGAGCAGCGCCGACCTTTAGATCCGTCAGGCATGAACAGCCACCCATCCGGAGTGCTGGCCATCATACCAGCCCCTGATCATCCTCGAAGCTCCGGAGCCCGTGTAAACACATCCGCAGAACGTGCAGCGGATCGCGATCAAGCGAAGCCAAGCACCGACCGCCCCCGCGTCCGCAGCTGGTTCACCGGGACAACGCACTGCATCGGGTTTGCCACTTGGCATCCCGCTGGACAGGAGAGGCGTTTCTCGCCGCTAGGACCCTTGGGCACGCCGCCGCTCCAGCTTGCATTCAATCTCTAACCTGCACTGCGCAATAGCCTGTTGGCGGGTTCCGGCGACTTCCGGGCTAGCCCTGCCAACTTCGGAAGTGTTTTTCGGATAGATGGTCCACCGCCACTTCAACGGTGAAATCTCGACAACGTCGAAGATTGCTTTCCGGTGTTCCATAAGGTCTCATGCTTGCACTGAGCATTGGCACGCGGGGCTGCGTTACACCGCCTGTCAATGGCCCAGGGGATGGACGGTAAGAATGTGTTCAGGGCTGGATTATGCCAGAGAATTCTAGAGGGACACTCGGCACGGGCGACCCTAGCAAAAACCTACGCAAATGGGTTTTGCTCGGGGTCGGGTTAGGAAGCTTCTGTATCGTTGCAGCCACTTGGCACACCATCCAACTTGTCCATGAGAAGCGCGACCTGGAGGGCAAACTTGCCGGGCAGGCTGCCTTCATCAAGCAGTATATAGAGTTACTCCCTGCCGCGCAGAGGCCCAAAGTCATGTTGGAATTCGCTAATGTGTTACGGCAGGAATACGGTCAAAGGCAGTATGAACGTATATATCAAGCAACTGAATTGCTCGGCAGGATATATCCCGACAACGGGCATTTGGCTTACTATCAAGGCGAGATATGGCGCATAAGAAAAAACTCCCCAGAGATGCGCAAATCGTTCCTCAGATATCTCCAAATGGAAGGCGGTCAGCCAGAACAAGCCCGCTCTGGAGATGGGGAAGCCTGCTACAATCTTCGTCCCGAAGGCTTCTGTGGCGAGCGCACTGCCTGGGTTTGCCACCTCATGGCGGGCGAATACTACGATCAAGCGATCCACGCCAATGGCGTTGAGAAGAAGACATTTCTTGAAGAAGCGGCGAAGTATGTTGAGTGCGAGAGGAAGCGGTTTCCGAGCGGGTTCATTCAAAACAATCCGCCCAAAATTATTCCCTCAGAAATTCTTCGCGATGATGTGGAGCAGCAATTAAAAGAGCTTGAGGGTCCCACACCACAATAAGCAAATAGAGGCGTGCCGATCCCGACAAGATTCGGGCAAATAATTTGTGAAGCCGGGCAGGAAGTGCAAACATGACTGTAGCGGACATCGGCATCCGGCTCTTTGTAGCAGCAGTGACTGGCTGCACGATTGGCCTCAACCGCTTCGCGCACCACAGGTTTATTGGAGTCAGAACTCTTTGACTCGTTTCCCTTGGTGCCGCTGGGCTGTTGTGGCTGCCTTAGAGACCGGAAGCGGGAGTGATCAGCTTGCAGCGGCCAGCCGGATCATCCAACGGCTTCGTTGGCGCTGGTGTGATCGTCCGAGGTCAACGCGGCCACAACGTGCACGGGCTGACGACCGCCGCCACAGTTTGGGTTTCGGCCGTCGCAGGCATACTTTGCGGGCTGGGAGCATGGCGCGTGACAGCAACTGTCAGCGTATTGGTCGGCGCGGTGCTCGTGGTCGGTGGCCCAATCGAAAAGCTCTTGGTTCGCTGGTATGGTTCCGATGCTGAGGGGCAACCTCCGGCACCCTCAACTTCAGAGCCTTAGATAGCGCGCTCCGGCACGATAGCTGTTGTCCCTACGGCGGCTTGAGCAGCGGGAAGCAACGGCATGGTTCGTAGACCACTAGGCTGCAACGCCGGACGCTGTCGGTTCGTGGCCGAGTTCACGCGGGCCTGATCGTTGAACTCGCAAACGTTTCGTTCGCGGGGATGAGGTGCAAGTCCTTTTCCCGCTGAAATACCTCAACAACCGGAAGACCTGTCTCTTCGGAGATGTCTTGGATCGAGCGTCCGGCCTCAAAGCCTTCCCGCACCA
The DNA here is from genome assembly GCA_963726555.1 of uncultured Alphaproteobacteria bacterium. GTDB lineage: Bacteria > Pseudomonadota > Alphaproteobacteria > Rhizobiales > Hyphomicrobiaceae > Hyphomicrobium_A. The sequence continues at coordinate 507,082 of CAVSCT010000007.1, forward strand.
CTATGTTGCGCAATGTCTCTAGTAGCTCCACTGGGTTACTCCCCAAATCAGCCCCTCGAAGCTCGCCGAATCCCTGTGGCAATCAGCAGGAACGGCCCGCCATTTGTCCGGTTCCGGACACGAGGTGCCAACTCCTCAAACCACAGGGTCAGAACTTGTAGCCCACACCACCGCGCACTTATTCCGCTTCACCCCACTCAGCGGACAATGTTGAGGTGAGAATCAACGTCTGCATTGGGCCGGAAGCAGACGATGCGCTCCAAGGATCCGACAGCATGCTGAACTGAAATCGCCTTGCCAATGGAGCGCATTCAGGAAGCGATGGGTATGACACCCGCCGGAAACGCAGTCCCGCCTGCCGCTCGCGTTTGAGCGGCACTATCGCTCAAGCTCCCGCGGCACGTCGATCCTGCCGCGCGGACATTCCAGAGCAGCCCGGTCCCAACCGGCAAGCCGGGCGGTTGCATCGTAGGTGCTGTCAAGAAAACCTAGAAGTGTTTGCTCGGAATCAGGCGCGTCTCGGACGACGCTGTACGGCAACAGGAACTCCCCCGCCTTCGCATCAAAAAATGCTTCGCGCGGGATGACCGGCTGCGTTGAGAAGCCATCAGGCGCCGGGTAGGCGTAGGAATAGAAGGCGGGATAATCGACCGGCCCGCCGCCCGGCCAGAAGCCTGCCGAGCTGACCTCGTGCGAATAGGCTTCGCGCGTTACAGCGTCGGGCAAGCCCTGCACGCCCCCCGAATGCAGCGGCGCACGGCGGCCTGAAAACCGCGTGACCGCCAGATCAAAGCTGCCCCAGAACAGGTGCACCGGACTCACCTTGCCGAGGAACCCGGTGCGAAAATACTTGAGCACCCGGTCGATCTGGACGAGCGCCTGCCAGAACCGAGTGACAGCTTCCGCATCATACGATGCATGCGCCGTATCCCGGTCGAACGGCACCGCGTCCGGCACCTCGTTTGGCATGCGGTTGATTTCGGTGCGAACGTGAAGCTCGTCCGTCAGTACGAGGAAGCGCGCGTAGAAATCCGCGACCGTCATTGGCTCCAGCGCAATGCCGCTACGGGAGCCGTTGGTTACGCTGGCGATGAGCTTATGATCGACAAAATCGAAATCGAACTGGACGCCTAGGGATCCCACCGGGATCAGCGAGGTCGTCAGGCCGCGCGCGGTGACATAGAAGGTCGCGTGCCAGCCATGATTGATCCACGGTGCGCGGCGCAGGCGATATTTGCCGACGATCTGCAGCCAGAGTTGCAGCGTGGCGCAGGTATCCTTCCACGTTTCGAACGGAATGTCTGGCCAGGCTTCTGTCATGTTGACGTTGGGTCTGTCACTTGTTGCACGATTTTTCGCATGCGGTAGAGCGGTTACATTCCCGGTATCGGAAGGCATTCCATGACCTCCACAAAGTCGCCGGGAAAGACCGTGAAGTGCGCATGATTTACGAACAGGCGTGCAGCGTCTTCCTGAGAGTTTGCCTTTACAATCGTGTAGGCCGTCATCCGGTTTTTGGTATCCGAAACACCGCCAGCGTTGATCGTTTTGGTTTTGCCCAGCGGAGAGCCGACATCGACAATCGCGCCCGCATTGTCTGTCACCCACTTCATCCACTTGTCCATGCCGGCCCTCTTCTGGGCGTCGGTAATCTCCATCTTTGCATTCGCGTCCGCGGAGCCAAGGTAGATGGCCAGGAAATTTTTCATGCGAACTCCTACGTTCTCAGATCGGGCCTCGCGTCAGATAAGCACCTATGTCATCAGTCGGGCGCTTTTCCGGCGGGCCGGTCAAGGCGCCACCCTCTTGCTCGGTCTAAGGTCCGGCAAGCGCGCGGAGGATGTGGTCCGCAAAAAGGAACAGCCGGAGGCCAGGCCATGAGCCGGGCGTTGAACTGCCCAGCCCTCCTTCGAAGAGACGAACGAGTTCGGTTCTGGGCAAGTCTCGTGCTGAATGTCCGGTTGGGGTCAGACTCGGAAGTTTCGAGCATGTCCGCTGCACGTCTGCTTCACCCCTAAACCCGGACGATTTGGAGCGCCGGCTGAACTGTTCGAGAAGGGCCAGGAGCCGACGAAGGCCGGTCTCGCAAGGGCGCCTAGGAACAAGGCCTCCAATTATGGATGTGGTGGTCGGTCGAGAAAGAAGATGCCCAGCGGCGGCGAGATCGGCCGTGATGTCACTTGCTCTCAGGCTCGTTGTCGCGCGAAGCGAGCCACTGTTCGGCCTCCTCGAGTGAGAAAGAATATTCGTGGTGGGGGACCCCGGAGGGCATTCGTCCACTCGACGCCAGATCGACAATGTAAAAGCGATGGTGACCTTTCCCCATCTTGTCGAGTCGGAAGCCCTTGCGCTCCGCCAGGCGATGAACGGCCTTTTCGTGTCCACTGGTCATGGCATATCTGCGCTGATGACGCGCTACCTTCAAAGATGGACCTTCTCAGTCGCCCGTACCCGGCCTGGGTGAAAAGTACTTATCGAATTTCCCTGTCTCGTCCCAGAAGGTGCGGGCGTCCGTCGGCACGTCCTTCTTTCCCGTGATATTCGGCCACTTCAACGCGTACTCCCGGTTGAGTTCGAGCCACCTCTCGAAGCCTGGCTCGCTGTCCGGCTTGATTGCGTCTACCGGGCACTCGGGCTCGCAGACCCCGCAGTCAATGCACTCTTCGGGGTGGATGACGAGCATGTTTTCACCCTCGTAGAAACAGTTGACGGGGCAGACTGCAACACAGTCGGTCGTTTTGCACTTGATGCATTTCTCATCGACGACGTAGGTCATGGTCCATCCACTCGGACGGAGCGATGGGCAGACACTTTTGTGTCGGGCGCGACGGCTCTCAGTATGACGGGTCTAAGAGTCCCGCGTGCGAGGTGGGTTCCGTGCGTCGCCGCGTCGGTTCTGCCTTCGCACGTACATAATCAACGCTTCCGGGCGCTCCGCCTTGACTTTAAGGGCGTCGACGAGCGCATCTTCGGCCTCGACGATCACATGTTCGGCTTTGGCCTTCAGCTTCAGCCCGACAGCGAACTGCATGGGTACTCCTGGCTCGTTTCAGTCTATCACGGTTGCCAAGGCAACGGAGACAAGCGAGCCGTCAGCAAGAGGCGCGCGCAGTGGGGTCTGGGGTAAACGCACGGCGTTCTACATGCGCTCTAAGTCCTTGAGATGCTGATCGGCCTCATCCTCACCTCGCTGGCCGTGACAGGATTTACGGGACTGCTCAAAGGTGACGACGATCCGTGCTCGAGGCCAATTTAATCGAAAAAATGTAACTAGCGCTGCTCAATGTCACAACGGGCCAGTAGGAGACATTCGACTTCAAGGGTCACGTTGCTGGGTGTCGATGTGACCGTCCTTGAAAAGTAGAATTGCCACCCACCGCCAGCTCGGCATCATACAGGGGCGGCGAGAGGCCGCCTCATCCACAGGCGCATCGCGCAACGCCGCTTGGCGTATCGCGGCAACCCGATAGCTGTGCCCCCAGAAGCATGACCGCCGGGAGGGAGATCAGATGGGGATTTCACGCCGCCCTCGTGAGGGCGAGATCAATGACATATCCGAGACACGCGACGCTATTGCACTGACTGTCCTCAGGTGTGCCTCGGCCGGAGCGCGCGACGTGCAGGCTCTTAAGGTGAGCACTCAGATGCCTCTTCGGCAAGGCCGCGCTTCCACTTGCACCCCAGCCCATATAACCCCACCACGCCCGCGGTTAACGGAGCCGTGAAGTG
>CAVSCT010000008.1:0-83978 GCA_963726555.1 uncultured Alphaproteobacteria bacterium
ATTTTTCGACATCGTGAGTTGACGTTGGGCCTGTTCCGGACCTTGGCACTTGGAGTTGAGAAGTCTCAAAGGCGATCGTCCTGAAATCACACCTCGGGCCACGGTAGCAGCACGATCTTACCGCCGAGTTCCGCCGGCATCGATGCGGGTGTGGACCTCGCGCGCAGCCGCAAGAGGCAGACGGTCGATAACTGCGGGATGGAATGCGCTTACCTTTGCAGAGCGCGCCATTGATCGCCAAAGCTAGTCCCGACCTGACCTTGTCTTCCTACCGCGCCGTCTCGGTGCGCAGACGATCTTCCACAGCCATACGTGGACTAAAATAACTTCTGCCAGCCGACGGTGAGCGTTGGACCTGCCCATCCGGGCATGTGTGTTCCCGCTTCCGTCAGCTGCCAAGGTCGGAACAAACAGAACGTTCCCCCTCCGGAAATCTTATACCTGCTAGGGCATCGTTGGCGAGGCGTGCTCACACTCGGCCCCGCGCCCGGGCCTCTGCTCACCTCGACCGCTCATGAGACAAGCGCTTCACGCGCACCATGTTGACGTTCCTGAACCACCAAGGGTCGAACACGAGCTTGGAGATTGCGGCCAAGACGTAGTAGCCGCCGACAAAAGTCAGACACATGAGCCCAACGACCGACGCAGCCGGCGAGTGGCGCTGGCGCCTGTTTCTGCGCAAAGCGATCAACTGGTCGCGCGAGCCCATGGCGTGTCGAGGTCGTAGAAGTTCCATCGCCATAGCGCGCCGGATGTGTCGAGCAGCCAAAGTAGGGCGGCGGCAAGCGCAAGGGTTATCCGACTCGGGAAGGCAGGGACGCTCAGTAGCGCGATGGCGACAATCACCTGAAACACGAGTGGGTTGATCGTCTCCCATAGAAGGCACTGGTTTGACGCGAACGATGCAAATAGCTCTGACGGCAAGAAAGAATAGAGCGGCTGCTCGTCGCACAGCGTTTTGAGCGCGCTGAAAATTCAGCGACAGCACTTTCCACGCTGTCGGGATAGTCATTAGAAGCGTAAAGACGCGAAGATCAAAAGGCGTGTAATTCGTGGGACAGCCGAGGAAACTTCAATCTATTCAATCTTCCCACCCCCCCCCTTCGAAACAGAGTCCAGATGAGGTTGAACTAGCGCGCCTATCCGTAAACAAGTGTCACTCGAAAGTCCCGTGGAGGCAAAGGAAAAAGAGTGAGTTGCGCCACCTGACTCCCACTCCCGTCAGCGGCGACGGCCCGGAGCTCTATAACAAGCGGGGCTTCGGGCCGAGCACCCGTTTTCGCCGCAAGACGCACGCGCGCGAGACCGGCTGCCACAAAATGGCGGATGACCTCGGGCCCGCGGCATGCCCAGCCCCGACGAGTGGGACGCGGTTGCCCTGACGTTTGCCGAGCCGGTGAGGGAAACGGCGAGCAACTTCAACCGCAAGATCGAGTACCCGAAATCCTCCGTCGCATAGGGCCCGGCAGGGCTCTTCGTCCGCGCGTGAGAGTGTGTGACCGGCAGCTCAAGCAGATCGCGTCGCCCGCCTAGATGTTACGAAGGCGGTCCTCTAAGTAGTCGAGAAGTTCGTCGTTATCGTATTGTGCGCTTTTGGTTAGATTGCAGCGTTTATGAAGCAGTTGGATGTTTGACAACTCGTTGCCGCCGCCCATGGACCTGGCGGCGACGAAATATCGAGCTCCTTCGGATTCGATAGCGTGACGCTATGGCGTGACGGATCATCCGGCTGCGATCGCCAGAAATCGGCGTCGGCCGATTTGCAGCAGCGGGCTTCGCGCTTGTGGCACTGTCGGCTGCCTCACGCTTCGCCTAAGTGGCACCGGTTCTCGCCAATGAGAACGTGACTAAGGATATCGAATTCAGCCCGTGGGAATCCGGCGGCGTTGGGATTCTGGCTACGAGATGACCATGCGCGCGATCGAGCGCTCACCGTGGACCGGCGATTTCTACGTCAGGCAAGGCGATGTGTTCTTCGCTTTCCCGTCATGCCGATCAGCATTTCGCTGCTCGGTGCGCTCTTGGACAGCGGTTAGCTGCGGGATGTCCTTGTAAGGTCGTCTCAAGGTGTCAATTGGGTATGGAACGCCGCCACCCGGGCCGCACCCTCGCGGAGAAGGCTAATTACGTCGGCTGGGTTACAGCCTTTTCGTCGAGTGCCATCTTGACCACATGGACTCGATCCGAGGTCAGCACGGCTGCTCAGCCTCGGCCTAATGGTGTACTCGGGACCGTCCTCAAGAAGATAAGGACGGTTTCTTGCGGCCAGACATGATCAGTTCAAGGCGAACCATAGCTTTGCGACCGCTGCAGGGCCGCACCAGTTCGAGACGAGTCCGTCGGGATTAGTAATGGCGTTGCTGCGTCCGCCGGGCACGCTACCGGGGTCCCCGGTAAAGACAAAACAGTCCTCCTGAAGCGATCACATTCCCGCCCAGCAATCAGGTCGGAGCCTGTCGATGCGATCTGAACCCCCTATCTCCAGCAGCCACATCATCGAAGATGCCTAGAAAGCTCTACACCTGAGTTTCGACTGACATTAGTCCAGTTAGCATCGCAAACCGTTGCCCCGTTGAACTTGGCGCAGGCAATTCTGCATACTTGCGTTCCTTCTGGTCAAAGATCGTCATGATGTGCCCGTCAGACACGATCACATAAGAGTTCTGACCGTCGGTCGTCTCGATCCGAAACAGATTGGGGCGCTGCACCAGAAAGCGAGATGATCCTCGCAAGGTATGGGCGCCAGCACGGTGCAGCGGATAAGGGCAGAAATGGGCTGACGCGTCTCAAGGAGATCCTGGCACTGCAGGCCACCGCGAGCTTTGCGCGGGACGCAGCGCCCTACTGCCATCCTCGGCGACGACGAGCTGTCGATTGTACGGCGCATCACGCTTATCGCTAAGTTCGAGGTGCGAGCCTGAGATCCGTGGATGTGCATCGACGCGACCGCCATGGAAGGTCGCGGCATCGCACCCTGTATAATTGCACAGCCAAAGCCTGAAGGTTCAGCTTACCACGCCTCCGATGCTCGACGAGGCTATTTGCTTAACTCGAATTGAATTCCACGCAGACCTTGAGGCATGGGCCATGTAGGCTGTCACAAGGATGAACCGGGACCTTCAACAGGTGGAGCGATGCCCAGCAAACTCGCCGCCGACCTACTCCATTTCACGGACACAGTTGACCATCTCGACACGCCGGAGGCAGTCCTCGACACGCTTGATAAAATTACCTGGCAGCCCTGCCGCGCGCACGTTCTGGGTGCTTCGTTGCTGCCGCTAAATTTCGCGACCACTGACTCACTTGTCCTGGGCAAGACGGTTTTCCTGCACAAGAGCGCCCCGAAGGGATGGTGGGAGCACCGCATGCAGCTCTCCGCAATCTCGCCGGCACCGGGCGATGTGGCTGCGCGTTTGGCGCTAACACCCTTCACTGCATCGGAGGTGATGAAGGCACTAGAGCCCATTGGTGTTGACCGTTGGGCAATGGAGCTGAACATGAAGTTCGGCATGCGCGACTTCTTCGCATGCCCAATCGGCGGCCGGTGGCTTTTTGCTTATTGGTCGTCAAAACCGATGCGGCTCGAAGAGGGCCAACGCGCGCTCCTCTACCTCGGGGCTTCATTTGCGACCGCGAGATTGCAAAAGCTCGCTCCGCCATTCACCGGCCGACTTGGCAAGGGTGCCTGTCTGACGCCGCGCGAGCTGTCGGTGCTGCGCTCGCTATCACTCGGGCATCGCGTCGCTGAGATTAGCAAAGACTTAGGCTTAGGCGAGGAGACGGTGCGCAGTCACATCAAGAAAGCCCAGACCAAACTAGGGGTTCGCAACTCGATGCACGCAGTCGCGCAAGCCGTGCGGCTGCGGCTGATTTCGTAAAGAGAAGCGCCCCGCGCGTCGGACCGCTTGGAGACAATGACCGAGTTAGTCCTATTTCCCAATCGCGTCTCTTCCACACTTGGTTTCGTCGACCGACGAGGCCTATGTCACGTTGAGCGCGTTGCCCACCTCGGCAAGCGTTGCCTTTTCCGCATCCGTGACCTTAACGCCGCCAAAGCCCAGAAAGCCTCCTTCGGAAGCGGCTTCCGCCACTTTGTCGGCAATGTGCTTCAGCCAGCCTTTGAAGGCAGGCGCGTCGGCGGGCGCCTTGGCGTCGAGGAGCTGGCCAACCTTGGTCAGTGTTGCGACCACTTCGCTCTTGAGTTCGGCAGGCGTCTTGCCCGCCAGTTCCGCCTTGAGTTCCTCGCGCGCGACCGTGCGGCCTTCCGAAGTCTCCATATCTGCGACCACCGCCTTCGCCAGATCGCTGGCTCCAGGGTCGCTCTTTGCTTCGATTAGCGCGCGGCCGCTCGCCATGGCCTCCTTCAACATCCCCCACAATCCGCTCGGCTCGGCGAGCGTGACGGCCATGCCGGACAGCATCGGACTGGCCAAGATCATTTTCCACTCTTCGGGTGTGAAGCTGCTTTTGTCAGCCATAGTGACCTCCTAACCAATGGTCGACGAAGCAGCGTCAGGCTTTGCTCAACGCATCGAGCTTGGCGCGCAGCGCCTCGATCGCCGGTTTTGCCACGGCATCAACGCCAGGGATCGCAAGCACTTTATCGAAGAGTTGGTCGATGGAGGGCCGAGCCGCGGTGACGAGAGCGGCGACGGCACTCTTACCGTCAACCGGCAACTTCCCTGAAAGCTCGCGAACCTTGTCCAGCTGCGACGCCGACGCATCCAGCTTTGGCAGAGCCGCCTTGGCAGAATCCACGTTGCTCACGCCTTGCAAGGTGGTCTTCAGGTTATCGAGCGCTGTCTGGATCGTTGATCTGAGATCGACCCCATCGACTGTGAGATTTTGAGTGACCTGGCCGGGCGGCGCCTTCGTCGGCTCGACAATGTCAACGGATCGTTTGCCGAAGAGCCACCAGGCAAGCACCGCCAGCGCAAGGGCTCCCAAAACCCACTTCAGCCATTCAGGGAATGAAGTGTCGGCCTGGGCCACCCTTGAGACTTGGTTATCAGCTGCTGCAAAGCCGGGAACTCCGGCGGCCCTCAGGAGACTACCGAACCCCGGCGGCAGGGCTGCGGAGATGTTGTCCTTCTGCGAGGCCAGTAACCGCGCCAAGCCTGAGGCGTCGAGGTTCTGTTCTGCCTGCTGGTCGCCGTGTTCATGTCATCTCCCCGCAAAAGAAAATGGTCGCGCAGAGTTTACGCTTGCCAATTGCTTTGTCAGCTGTGCGGGTATGAGCAGGGCCAATCGGGCACGACAGGCTACAACCTGTTTACGCGTGAGCACCGGTAGGGGCGGGTATCCGAGCGTGCCGGCGATTTGGATCGAATGACAACGTAACGTCATCGCGTTTTCCCAGCGTCTAGCGATGCAAGCAGCACGTTCTTAGCCGGTACGTCACTTCACAACGGCAATCGTTCCTTCGGCGGCGAGAGCCGGAATATATCCGCGCCAATCATCCCAGCCGCCGCGTTTTATTCGTCCGCTAGGACCTGGTTCTTAGGCTGCGAGTGAGCTCGCCATGGGGCACAACAGACTCTGACGGCTCCCCAAGACGAGAGCATGGATCGCTGTCGTCGACTTATTTCGCGCGGGCGCCTCGACGGAAGAGATCGCGATCACAACCGCCAAAGCGGCCGAGAATTCGCTGGCGCAGGCGGCGTCCGATCCCGGCTTTCGTCAGGCCTTCTGGCTGCTCTCTCAGTTGCCGCTGGCGGCGCGTTCGACCGCCTTCGTTCCCCGCTTCAAGAGCTCGGTATCGATATGGGCGCAGCATCGTCCGTGCTTTCGCTGGCGGCGGCATTTCAAGAGGCCATTGCTCCAATACCCGCACAGCCAAAGGCAAGACCGATCTCGGCGAGATGGCGCAGCTCGCTGCGACGGAAGCACTTACGACGTTTATCGCCGCCGATCTGCCCGGACTATTCGCCGCGACGAGCGAGGACGTTCGCTACGCGTTGGAAAGCTCGCTGCGCCGGACCGGTTCGCCAAGCTTTCCCGCGACTTCTTCGCCCGCCTAGTCAATCGCAACCTCGAATACTTTCTAAGCCGGGCGATTGCCGATCACATCGGCCCAGGCCGCGGCTTCCGTCTCTCACTGACCATGTGGCGTTTCGGCAGGCCCTGGCCCAGCATTGCTACGAGGCGGCGCTGATCGTCGAGACATTCTCGAGTAATGGTACTCGAAGACGAACTGGGAAGGAGGGGTCACACCGTCCAAAGCTAGCGGAACTTCCCACGTCGCTTTCAAGAAGCTCCGCGAGGAGCTGCGACGGAGAGCCTCGGATGTCTGAGCGGCTCTTCTATTGCGGCACGGCGCCCCCGCCCCGAGACGAGAGGCGAGCGACCCAGCTGATGCTCGCCGGAGAGCGGCGAAATATCAATCGCGATTTCGAGGATATCGCCTCCAGCTCGTTGGCGATGTCCCCAATCGGTCTCCGAGACCTTCTGGATATTGCGACCTACGTGTTCGTCGCCGACCGGACCGCACGGCGAGGCGGCCCGACACTGCCAAACTTGGGCAGTGATTGGCGCCGCCGCCTGCGGTTCGTCATCGCGGTCCGTGAGCCGGAACGATGGAACACGCCGCACGTGAACGCGATGCTTCAGGATCTTGTCGGGTTCGCCTCCGACGATGACTATCGCTTTACTTCGTGCGGTCGGCTGAGCCCCCTGTTCCCAAGCCGTCTGCCTCTAGTGAGTTAAAATGCGGCTCGACCTCGCTACGATCAAATTTTGTTGTTTTCCGGCGGACTACGATTCGCTCGCCGGTGCGGTGCGGGAACTGTCCCGAACAGACAATCGCGTGGTGCTCGTCAGCCACCGATCCTCGGATTGGGTCTTTAGTCGTCAGAGGGATCTCGCAAAATCGCTTACCGTCCGTTTCGCAAATGAGTTCGACAAGCTGCCCGGCCCCGGAGGTCTCGGCGATGATCGGTAATGACCAGGAACCCAACGCCGGGGGCCGCACCTGGCTCGATTATTGGCTAACCGAGGCCGCCCAACTTCCGGGGAGTCTTGCACCTGGCACTAGCCCTCTGGTTCACCGCAAGCACCGAGCAGCCGCGCAACAATGGAGCTCGGCAATTTGGCCTCACTAAAATTTGGCCTCGAGCGCAACGCGAGAGACCGCGCGCTCCACTGGCTCGAAGAGGCACGCCTAGTACGAGTGGAACGCAGAATGGGCCGCTCCCCCCTGGTGACGATCCTCGGTCGTAGAACCGGACAATGATTTGGCGCGGCGCCCCCAGCTGCCCAACGCCGAGGATTATTCGCTTTCGCGACGCACCCTACTATCTCGGCATGGACCGCAACCGGTTCAACGCCGAGGTCCGCCCCTACGCTGACCGAGCTTCGGATCGGCACACAAGGGATTGGATTCGACCGCCTTGAACTTGATGCCTGGGTCGAGGACTATAAGACCCGCAACGGGCGTCCCGCTCGGAAAGGAGAAGGAACATGGGACGCAAACGACTACCCGGCCTCGTCATGCGGGCTGGACCTGGCACATCGACAAGCACATCTGCGGGCGGCGAGTTTGCCAGAGCACTGGTCGTCTGACCTCGAAGAAGCGGAACGATTCCTGGCAAGAATGATGGAAGAAGCACGCCAAGCCCAGGTCTACGGTGTTCGGCCCTCTCGAACGTCTTCGAGCAGGCTGCGGCGAAATTCGTGCTGGAACACCAGCATAAGCGCAGCCTGGCGGACGACATATGCCGCCTGAGCGGACTATGCCCTGGATCGGTCACGTCGCGCTCGATGCGCGTTCACATGGGTACGCTGGACCCTGGGTCGAACAGCGACGCCAGAAAGGCGCCGCGCAAGGCACCATCAATCACGGTCTACAGATCGTCCGCCGGATTTTGAATTTCGCTGCTGCCGAATGGGTGGACGAGGAGGGCCTGACCTGGCTGCGACGCCGGCAAAGATCAAGCTTCTGCCGAACAGGCAACGGCGTCAGCCTTACCCGCTGAGCTGGGAGGAGCAGGCTCGCCTGTTTCGCGATGTGCCGCCCCACTTGGCAGCAATGGCACTGTTTGCCGTTAACACGGGGTGCCGCGACGGTGAGCTCTGCAACTTGCGCTGGGACTGGGAGGTCGTGGTGCCCGAGTTGGGCACCTCGGTTTTCATCGTGCCGGGCAGCAGTGTCAAAAACGGCGAGGAGCGGCTGGTGGTCCTCAACCGGATTGCCACTTCGGTCATCGACGGGCGTCGGGGCCAGCATCCAACGCATGTCTTCGCCTACGAAGGCCGGCCGCTGACGAAGATGCTGACCCCCGCGTGGAAGCGGGCGAGACTGCGCGTAGGCTTGCCCCACGTACGCGTTCACGATCTCAAGCATACGTTTGGCCGTCGGCTAAGAGCGGCGGGAGTGAGCTTCGAGGATCGCCAGGACTTGCTGGGGCATCGCTCGACGCGGATCACGACCCACTACTCCGCCGCCGAACTGTCGCGGCTTATCGAAGCTGCCAACCACGCCTGCGATCACGACGGGGTCCGGCCAGAGCTCGTGGTTTTGCGAGGAGCTTTGAATGGGACCTCCCGCAAAACTCCCGCAAGGGAGGTCGAGGGGAAGGCGGGGAGGACACTAAATCTTTGAAAAGCTTGGTAGCGGGACCCGGACTTGAACCGGGGACCTACGGATTATGATTCCGCCGCTCTAACCAACTGAGCTATCCCGCCACGAGAGACGGTCTATAAGGAGCGCGCTCCGAGACTGTCAAGGTCGCCGAGGGCGGCGCGCTGGCAACGGGGCGTGCAGCGAGAGCTTGCACCGGGTTCGGCCGGCTTACTCCGCCGCCACGCCGCGCGGCCGCGTTGGTCTTGGCGAACCGCATCATCGTGAACAGCCCGAGCGGGCGCAGCGACTTGCGCTCGACAAGCTCGAGGTCGTCGCACACCATGACGCGCGAGACGTCGAACACCGGGCGCCAGCCGATCTTGTCGGCGAACGGCGCCATGCGCCGCTCGACCCAGCCGCGCACGCCCTCGTCCTGGCTGAAGTGATTGACGAGCATCACCTCGCCGCCGGGCTTGGTCACGCGCGCCAGCTCGCGCATCACGTTCTCGGGCTCGGGCACCACCGTCATCACGTACATGGCGACGACGGTGTCGAACGAGGCGTCGGGGAACTTCAGATCGCCCGCGTCCATCTCGTGCAGGCCGGTGACGTGGTCGAGCTCCGTCGACGGCGACGCGCTCGCGCGCCTTGTCGAGCATCTCGGGCGACAGGTCGATGCCGACGATCTCGAGGTGCGTTGTCGTAGTCGGGCAGCGAAAGTCCGGTGCCGACGCCGACCTCGAGGACGCGTCCGTCGCCCTCGGTTGATCACCTCGACGGCGTGGCGGCGGCCCTCGGCGCGCAACGCGGCCGAAGGTGTGGTCGTAGACCGGTGCCCAGCGGCGATAGGCGTCGAGCACAGCGCCCTCGTCGATGCGGCCGATGCCGACGATGCGTCCCTGGCTCGTTCCAGGAGCGCCACCGGCCGCCGCCTCAGCTCGGTCTGCGACATCGATTTCATTTGGGTACTCGCTCCTCTTGCCGACGCGACCCAAAAACAGCCAATTCGCTACCCGCCAAGCCTAACCCTGCGGGTGCAGCCGAGCGCAGCAGCGGTCTCCAAGCTACCCGCACCCGCGCCGCTCGCGGGCAAGCGTGCGCGCGATGAAGCCGCCGCCCAGAACGCGCGCGCGCGGTCATCGCCGTCGGAATAGAACACGCACGCCTGTCCCACCGCGACCCCGTCCTCGCCGTCCTCTAGCACGACCCTCGATGCTCCGTCCGCCTCCGCAAACAACGTAGCGGGACGCGGCGCTTGCGACGATCGGACACGCACGTGGAGGGACATGCCGCCCGCGGTCGCATCCGCAAAGGGCTCGTCCCCCAGCCAGTTGATGTTCTTAAGGAGAAGACCCGTCGTGCGCAAGGAGTCGCGCGGTCCCACCACGACCTGGTTGCGCTCCGCGTCGAGGCGGACGACGAAAAGCGGCTCCGCGCCGGCGATCTTGAGGCCGCGTCGCTGACCGATGGTGTAGTTGATGATGCCGTCGTGGCGGCCGAGCTCGCGGCCGTCGACATGGACGATGTCGCCGGGCTTCAGCGCGCCGGGCTTCAGGCGCTCGATGACGTCGGTGTAGCGGCCGGTCGGCACGAAGCAGATGTCCTGGCTGTCGGCCTTTTCCGCGACAGGCAGCGAAAGCTCGTGCGCAAGCTCACGGACCTGCGCCTTGCGCAGGCCGCCGAGCGGAAAGCGCAGGTAGCCGAGCTGCTCGCGGCGTGGTCGCGAACAGGAAATAGCTCTGGTCGCGCTCGGGGTCGCGGGCGCGGACGAGCTCGGGGCCGCGCGCGCCCTCGCGCCGCTGGATGTAGTGTCCGGTCGCCAGTCGCGTCGGCGCCAAGATCCTTGGCCGTCGCCAGCAGGTCGCGGAACTTGATCTGCTGATTGCAGGTGACGCACGGGATCGGTGTCTCGCCCGCGACGTAGCTCGTCAGCAAAGCTGTCGATCACGGTCGTGGCGAAGCGGCTCTCGTAGTCGAGCACGTAGTGCGGGATGGCGAGCGCGTCGGCGACGCGGCGGGCGTCGTGGATGTCCTGGCCGGCGCAGCAGCTCCCCTTGCGGCCGGTCGCCGCGCCATGATCGTAGAGCTGCAGCGTGATGCCGATGACGTCGTAGCCATCGCGCTGCAGGAGCGCGGCGACGACCGAGGAATCGACGCCGCCCGACATGGCGACGACGACGCGCTTACGCCCCGCATGGATTGCGGGCGTCGCTGGCGTCGGGGCGGCGCGGGGGGATGATGTGGCCAAGCGGGGTAGCACCATGCGTCTCACGGGCCGGCGGGCGGCCTCTTGGGGGCAGCCGAAATCGGCCGGCGGAAGCGGATGGCAGTGCCCATGTTGCGCAGCAACTTAAGGCGTGAGCGGCGGGTAGCGCAAGCAAGGGGGTAAATCCGGCCTCGCCGGGGCGCCGGGAGGCTTTGCGCTGCTCGCGACGAATGCGGTTCTTGCGTCAACGTTAATGGCGTGAAGAGAGCCGCGACGCCCCGGTTTATGTTATGTTTACTCAATAACTTAGGTCGGTCTTAATCGTGTTGGGTTATCGAATAAGGCTGGTCGTTGAACGTGTAACGAGTATCATGACCGAACAACAGATGAGAGCGCGTGTGCGCTACGTTATCGGGCCCGATGGGAGCCCGCTGACGGTCGCCGATCTCCCCCCGCGGGATACCAAGCGCTGGGTCATCCGCCGCAAGGCGGAGGTGGTCGCTGCCGTGCGCGGCGGCCTGCTCAGCATCGAGGAAGCCTGCGAGCGGTACAAGCTGACCGTTGACGAGTTCCTGTCCTGGCAGCGTTCGATCGACAAGCACGGCCTCCCCGGTCTGCGCGCGACGCGTATTCAGGAATACCGCGGCTGAGCGTTTTGCCGGTGCGCCGGACGGCGCTGCCCGAACCTTTTCTATTCAACGTTGTTCAATCCGATCGATTTCGCCGCCCTTCTTGGACGGCGCCTTCGCTTTTTTCGGTTTCGTGGGAGCCTCGGGTTCGGGGCCCCGCAGCTCCCAGCCCTTGTCGCCTTCCGCGCAGCCGATCGAGCCCGCCGCCCAGCGGCGCACGTCCGCCTCCATGGATTTCCCCATCGGCTCGGGTAGCTTGATGTTCTCGACCGCGACGGACGTAGCCTCGCCGTCCTTGGCGATGCCGATCTTAAAAGCCTGCGGCCCTTTGGGGTTGTCGATGACGGTGCGGTCGCGCTCGTGGATGACGATCTCGGCGTTGCCGCCCTGCACGGCCGACTGGGCTTCCGCGTGATAGATGTAATTGGCCTTCAGCGGCCCCGATGTCCCAAACCAGCACGCCATCGCTCCGCGACCGACGCGTTCATACACCTCGGTCGGCGCGCCGACGACGGGCGCCTGCGAGACGGTGCCGGTGATCTCCGACAGGGACGGCAGCTTGGGCGGGGTTACGTTTGAGCATGCCCCTGCGAGCAGCATTGCCGCGGCACCGATGACGGCGCTGATGAAGCCGGGTTGCAGCATATGCTCGTCTTATCCGGCCTTGCCCCGCCGAGCCGGCTCAAAACGACTGCAGCTCCCGGGGGCGCCGCCTGAGATTGCCCAAACCCGAGATTGGTTGGCACGCGGCGGCACGCAAAACAAGGCGCGCGGCGCCGCGGCGGGGGGCCGAAGATACGATCGCGGTGCAAATGGGTTATCGCCGCGGGGTCAGCGCAGCACGGCGCTCGGAGCCCGGTCGGGGCGGCGGCGGTTGCGCAGCTCGGAACGTGTCTCGGGTGTATCGGCGCGGGACACCTGCTCGAGCGCGTCGTCCCGCTCGCGCTGGGCGGCTTCGAGCTTGGCCTTGAGGCCGTCGACCGAGGTGCGCAGGTTATCGCGGCGCTGGCTCGCCGATTTGGCAAAGGTCGAGTAGGCGAAATGCGCCGGATCCTTGATCCCGGTGCGGTCTTCCTCGGCCTTGATCTGCCGGTCGAGATCAGAGGCCATGTTCTCGAACTCGCGGATCATATGCTCGAGATCGGCGACCTTGCGCGCCTTCTCGTCGGCTTCGAACCGCTTCAGCCTGAGCGCCGATTCCCGTGCTTTCATCGTTCGATACCCCAGACAAATTCGAACTCTCGACGGTACGAGACACAAGAAGCGTGCCAGAAGCGGGATGGCGGTCGTCCGTTGCCCTGCCCGTGCGCCTATCCGCTCATGCCATCTGGCTGCACGAAACGCGCCCGCAACCATCTTCGCACCAAATCTGACACGCTGTCATTAAGTTGCGGTAAAGCAACGCAAAGCTTAATCTCTCCAGATTAGGCCCAATGCGGTCCAAAAAATGGCTGCGCACCTATAGGGGCCCCCCGCGAATTCTGTTACCTCTAAATTCGTTGGCGATTTCGGGGCTCGGCCAACGCTTTCCTGGTGGCGCGGCAGACGCGGGGGCAGGCTCTGTCGCCAAGGCCAGGTTCAAGCGTTGCCGCGTGTTCCGCGGGTGCAGGCTTACCATTAAATTTTGTGGTGTTGACGCGGTCGCGGAAGGCCGTGCGCGCCCCTTTGCGGGCGCCGCTCTTCCCGGTGCGCCGCGGCCGGTAGCCTGTTCCAGGGTCGGTAGGGAGAACGATGTCGGTCAAGTTTCGTTAGAGAGTTGGGTCGAAGCGAAAGACTTAATTAGGGTTTGTTAACTTTCGGGCGGTAATTTCCTAACGATGACTTAGCTCGAAGGGATGGCGGCCAGTCTCTTCGTGATCGGGCAGCGGCGCGGGACTTGGAAGAGGAACGATCATGAGAGTTCTGCTGATCGAGGACGACAGCGCGACAGCGCAGAGCATCGAGCTGATGCTCCAGTCCGAGGGATTTAACGTTTACACCACCGACCTGGGCGAAGAGGGCGTCGACCTCGGAAAGCTCTATGACTACGACATCATCCTTCTGGACCTTAACCTCCCCGATATGTCGCGGGTACGAGGTTCTGAAGACCTTGAGGGTCGCCAAGGTCTCGACCCCCATACTGATCCTCTCCGGCCTCGCCGGCATCGAGGACAAGGTACGCGGGCTCGGCTTCGGCGCCGACGACTACATGACCAAGCCCTTCCACAAGGACGAGCTCGTCGCCCGCATCCACGCCATCGTGCGCCGCTCCAAGGGCCACGCCCAGTCGGTCATCGAGACGGGCGACCTGCGCGTCAACCTCGACACCAAGACCGTCGACGTCAACGGCGCGCGCGTGCATCTGACCGGCAAGGAATACCAGATGCTGGAGCTGCTCTCGCTGCGCAAGGGCACCACCCTGACCAAGGAGATGTTCCTCAACCATCTCTACGGCGGCATGGACGAGCCCGAGCTCAAGATCATCGACGTCTTCATCTGCAAGCTGCGCAAGAAGCTGCAGGCTGCCACCGGCGGCCAGCACTACATCGAGACGGTGTGGGGCCGCGGCTACGTGCTACGCGATCCGGCCGACGACACCGTCGCCGCCTGACGCATCAGCCGATCGTCTTTCGAACATTCGGGAGCCTGCGGGCTCCCGATTGCGTTCTGCCGCCGATTGCATGTCATCCCGGCGGCGCAAGCCTCGATCCCCTCGCTTGACCGCCACGGCGATTGCCCGAAGATGGCCGGTGGCGCGCCCGCGGGCGGCGGGGTGGGGCGTCGCTGGAGGCCGCTGGCATGGACGAGACGAATGTCGGCGGCTACTCCGTCGCCTACGGGCGCGGCGAAACGCGCTTCCCGGTCTACCTGCTGGCGGTGCTGTCCGCCGTTCTGCTGGCCGCCGCCTGGGCGACCGGTCAGACGCTGTGGCTGGTGCTCGGCGTCGCTGCCGCCGGTGCGACGTACTACAATTTTCCCCTGCTCGAAGGCAGGCCCACGCTCGGCGCCAACGAGTACGGCGTCTTCATCCAGGGTTTCGGGCTGATCCGCTGGCGCGCGATCGACCGCATCGACCTCGTCGCCATCGCCGAGCGCGCGGAGATCAACTACGAGCTGCTGATCGCGCTCAACATGACGCTCACCAGCGCGCTCGTGGTCGACTGGCGCAAGCAGCCGTTCTACCGCTCGCTGATGCGCCTGCCCTGGACGATGACGCACTCGAATGCCGTGCGCATGAATATCGACCCGTTCGACCACCCGCCCGACGAAATCCACCGCACGCTGATGCGCATGTGGCGCCACTACCGGAGCTAGGTTGCAGTTCAGGTCTCCTGGGGGACAGCGCCGCCCGACCGGCAAAGGTAGACAGGCGGCGTACTGAACCCCAAGGAGACAAAAATGCCTACCCTCGAGACGATCAAGAAAAGTACAATTGCTATTGTTGCTGCCGCGCTCGCCCTCGTTGGCGGTGCCGCGACGTCACAGCCGGCCGAAGCCGGCTGGAAGTTGTGCATCCGCCAGGAATGCTCACCCGGTGGTCCCCAGTGCAAACCTTCCAAGACCCAGCACTGCCACAAGCAGGTGTGCAAGAACGTTCTGGTCGAGTGTCCGGACGGCAAGGAGCATACCGACACCATCACCTCAACGTCGGATGGCGCCAACTTCTGACGCCGGTTCCAAGCCGAGGCAGACGTAATGATCGAGCAACGAAGCGCCGGCGCCCCGCAAAGGTGCTGGCGTTTTTGTGTGCCCGTCATTCGCCGCCGCGCGTGCTAGCTGCTCGGGCCCTAGCGAAACCTGAAATTAACGCCGCCCCACCAGTCTCAGGCGATCCGCGGTCGCGACGCGATGCTTGGCGTCTGCAACTCTTGAGACTGATATGGAAGAGCTGTCCCGCCGCAATATCCTCGTTGCAACGGCGGCGGGCTTCGCCGCCGCGGCCGGGCCGGCACGCGCCCAGTCATTCGGCGACCCCGACCAGCCGCCACAAGGGGCGATCAACACCTTGAAAAACCCATCCAGCGCCACCGACCCCGGTCCCAGCAACCCGGTTCTCTCCAGTCAGTTCCCCGGCGCCTTCTCGCCGCCCGCAACCGACGTGGGCGAGCTGCCGCTGTTCTGGGCGACCTTCAACAACGCGCCGCGTCGCATCCAGGATGGTGGCTGGGCGCGCCAGGTGACGCAGTACGATTTCGAGATCTCCGAATCGATCGCCGGCGTGAACATGCGCCTGACGCGCGGCGGCATCCGCGAGCTGCACTGGCACCTCGCCGCCGAATGGGCGTTCGTGACCAGCGGCGCCTGCCGCATCACCACCATCGATAGCCAGGGCCGCGCCAACGTCGAGGACGTGCAGGAGGGCGGGCTTTGGTACTTCCCGCCGGGGCTTCCGCACTCGCTGCAGGGCATCGGCCCGGACGGCTGCGAGTTCGTCATCTGCTTTGACGACGGCAAGGCCTCGGAGTTCAACACGCTGCTCTTGAGCGAGTGGATGGCGCATACCCCGCCCGACGCACTCGCCATGAACTTTGGCGTGCCGGCCGAGACCTTCAGCAAGGTTCCGCTGCACGACCTCTACATTTTCCAGGGGGAGATGCCGGGCCCCATCGAGACGAGCCGCCTCGAGGCACAGGGCTCGCTCGGCTCACCCCAGCTCACATCGACGTTCCGGCTCGCCGACCTGCCGCCCGTCAAGAAGACGCGCGGGGGCGAGGTGCGCATCGCGGACTCGACGAACTTCCAGGTCGCAACCAACATCGCGGCTTCGCACGTGACCCTGCATCCGGGCGGCATGCGCGAGATGCACTGGCATCCCAACGCCGACGAGTGGACCTACATCATCGCTGGCCAGGGCGAGCTCACGATCTTCAACACGGGGCCAAACGTCGCCACGCAGAACTTCAATCCGGGCGACATCGGCTATATCAAGCGCGCCTACGGGCATTTCATCCGCAACACCGGGTCGACCGATCTCGTGTATCTGGAGGTGTTCCGCAGCGGCCACGTCGAGGACGTCTCGCTCACCGAATGGCTGACGCATACCCCGCGCGAGATGGTCGCGCAGCACCTGAGGGTCAGCCCCGACGTGATCGCGCGCTTCCCCTCAGACAAGCCGACTGTGCTTCCGATCTAAACCTGCAAGGAACGGCGACTGCGGGCCGGCTTACTGACCGATGGCGGCCTTCGATTCTTTCTTCACCGCCAGCAGCAGGTTCGACTGGTTCACCTTGAATTTGTAGCCCACGCCGAAGTTGATCGGGACCGGCTTGGCGGTCTGGTAGAGGGCTCGCAGCTTCGACTGGTAGTTGCCGCGGAACATACCGATCGGGCTCGTATAGGTGCCGAACGGCTGCAGAGCCCACTGGTCAGGCTTGAACAGGATCACTGGGACGCCGGTGTCGTCCTGCAGAATCGCGGCGCTGTGGTCGAGCAGGAACCCTCGCACCTCCGAGAAGTCGCCGCCATGCAGCAGATACGAGGCGCTCTTGACGAAGCTGTCGCCCGTCCCGAGCGTGCCGCAGAACTTCAAGAAGCCGCTGTCGCGCACCCCTTTGTTGGCGAGGTTGGTGCTGAAATAGTAGAGGGTTCGCACGCGGCCATCGCTGCCGGAAAAGGCGATCCTTACACCCCGTCCGCTGGCTTCGCTCGCTGGCACCAGCACCCCGTCCGCGGTCAGCTTGACGAAGCCCACCTCGTGGATGGTCTGTCCGGAGCGGGCGAGGAACACGTACAGCACCGGCAGGGTGCCGTTGAGCTGCGGCTGCCGCAGCTTGGAATCCATGTCGAGGGTGATGAAGTAGCTGAGCTTCAGGATGTTGCCCAACGAGGACTCGAGGTGCTGCAGGGTGCCGGGGACCGACTTGGGCGGCAGGCTCGTCACGTCGGGGATGCGGCCGACCGGCTCGAGCCCCGCCAGCACGTAGGTGTCGGCGGCGGGGAAGAACGCGTTCGCGTAGAGGAAATCCGGGCCGCTGAAGAAATAGAACAGGGCCTTGCGCGGCTCGGCGATGTTCTTGGCTGACCAGGTGCGGATGTTGGAGAGCTGGCGCTCGTCCAGCCCCTTCCATGTGTCGTCGAAGAGTTTGGCGTGCTTTTCCCAGCTCGGGTTTTTCGTCAGCGCCGTCAGCGGTGACTCGGCGGCGGGCGCCATCCCGGCGAGAAAGCGCGCCGTGTCGTCGGGGCTCGCTCCCTCGGCGCGAGCGGCGAACGATAGGCTGGCGATGAAGGCGGCGGCGAGGATCAATCGGCGCATTTGGCACCCTGCTGGCTGCTCGAATCGACGGCGCATACTTGCATAGACGCCACCGCATTCATCGCGGTCATTGCTATCTGAAGCAAAATTCCGAACTCGCGTTGCAGCGGGCGCGCAGGGCGCCAACCTTGGCGATCCGTAAGTATGCAAACGAAGGCGAGCATTCTACGGATAGCCCAGTACGGTTACATTTTGGAGACGGACCGTCAGACCGACGCAGGGGCCGCAAGGAGTGCGTCGAGGTCGAGGAGGTGCGCGAGGCGAAGCGTGCATCCCCAGAACCAGCGTGGGGCGCCCCCGGCAAACGGTTTCAGGCCGCCGATTGGCCGCGCACCAGCCGCTCGACGCATGCGGCCACACCATCCTGCCATGCCGGCAGCCTCAAGCCGAACGTGCGCTCGAGCTTGGCGCAGTCGAGCTGCGAGTTCGCCGGGCGCTGGGCCGGCGTCGGGTAGTCGGCGCTGCGGATCGGCTCGACCGTGGCCGAGGGGCCACCACAGGCCGCCGAGCGGCGGAACACTTCCTCCGCAAAGCCGCGCCAGGTCGTCGTCCCCGAGCCGGCGGCGTTATAGACGCCCCAGGGGCCGTCCGCGCCCTTACGCCCCGACAACTGCCGCGCCACGTCGAGGATCGCCGCGACGAGGTGGGGCGCGTAGGTCGGGCTGCCGCGCTGGTCGTCGACGACGCGCACGCGGTTGCTGCCCGCGGCCTGCTCCAGCATCGACTTCACGAAATTGCGCCCTGTCGGGCTATAGATCCAGGCGGTGCGCAGGATCACGTGCTTGGGGTTGGCGGCGCTCACGGCCGCCTCGCCCTCGAGCTTGGAGCGGCCGAACACGGTCGCCGGCGCCGGCGTGTCGTCCTCGGCGTAGGGCGAGCCCTTGCTGCCGTTGAACACGTAATCAGTGGACATATGGATGATGGGGATGCCGCGCTTTGCCGCCGCCTCGGCCAGCATGCGCGCGCCGTCGCGGTTGAGCGCGAACGCGCGCTCCTGGTCCGACTCGGCCTTGTCGACCGCGGTGTAGGCCGCCGAATTGATGACGACAGTGGGCTCGATCTGTGACAGCGCCCGCTCGATCGAACGGGCCTCGCAGATGTCGAGCGCGGCGCGCCCCACCGCGCAGGCGCGCACATCCGGGCACGCCGGCGCCGCCTCGACGAGCCCCCGTGCGATCTGTCCTTGCCAGCCGGCGATCAGCAGGCGCATTGCGTGGTCCAGCCCCGTTCGACGACGACGTCAGCGCACCCTTCCGTCCTCCAAAGCCAAGGCGAAAACATGGCTCCGGCTGCGCGCGTCGGCTTTCGCGTTAACCGGACGCACCCGCGCGGGTTCGGAGCCCGCGATCCGCGGCTCAGGCGAGCTCGCCGTCATGCTGGTTGAGGAAGATCAGCACCAGCCCGATGCACACGATGAAGCGGAACGCGGCCTCCTGGCCGTTCCAGGTCTTCGACTGCCACATCTGGAACCATTCCCCGCCGACGACCAGGAAGCCGCCGAACCACAACAGAAAGCCGAGTGCGAGACCCGCGATCGCGAGATTCTTGCCCGCGTTGAAGTCCTGCGCGAGCTCGCCCCGCACCTTCCACAGCCGCGCCGCGCCGGCGACGCACAGCGCGCCCGAGAGCAGCTCAGCCGCGATGATGCCCGCGTAGGCCACCTCGTGCAGCAGCGGGCTCGTGACCGCGCGCCAGGTGAGCGACGAATTGGGGAAGATGGAGTCCATGTCCATCACGTGCGTGACGAAGGCGTAGTTCGTCCCGTAATCGAGGACGTTGTCCCCGCCGACGAGCAGCCCGAACAGGCCGACGGCCAGCACCAGCGCAATCTTCGACAACCGCACGATCATGACCGGCTCCGCGAGCAACGATTCGCTCATCTGAGGATTATGCCGGTCTGGCCCCGGCACGCCAACTCCGCTAAGGAAGGGCTTGGCCAAAAGGGGCAACGCAAAGGACCCGAGCATGGCGGACACCTCGCAAGCGACAGCCCAAGCTGCCGCCCAAGACAAGGCCGCCGCCGAGACGGGGCTCAACGCCGCGATCGTCCCCGTCACCCCCTTCCAGCAGAACTGCACGCTTATCTGGGACCCTTCGACCATGCAGGGCGCCGTCGTCGATCCGGGCGGCGATCTCGACCTTATCGAGCGTGCCATCGCCGAGGTCGGCATGAAGCCGGAGAAGATCCTGCTCACGCACGGCCACATCGACCACGCGGGCGGGGCGGCCGAGCTGCGCGAGCGTCTTGGCGTGCCGATCGAGGGTCCGCACGCGGACGAGCGACCGCTCCTCGACGCGCTAAAGGAACAGGCGCGGGCCTACGGCATGGAGGCGCGTCCGGTGACGCCCGACCGCTGGCTCGCCGAGGGCGACACGGTGACCGTCGCCGGGCACGCGTTTGAGGTTTTCCATTGTCCGGGGCATTCGCCGGGATCGGTCGTGCTGGTCAACCGGGGGCAGCGGTTCGCGCTCGTCGGGGACGTGCTGTTCCAGGGTTCGGTCGGGCGCACGGACCTCCCCGGCGGCAGTCACGCCTCGCTCATCAACGCGATTCGGACGAAGCTTCTGCCGCTCGGCGACGATATCGCTTTCATCTGCGGGCACGGACCCGCGAGCACCATCGGCCACGAGCGGCGCTCAAATCCGTTCATTGCTGGGGACGACGACGGCGCCTGATCCAGCGAGGCTGGTGGAGCTTCTCAGAAGCTCCACGACCAGTGCAGGCAGCCGGCGATGCCGCACTCGTTCTGAATGGTGCCGGCGCCGATCAGCGAGCCGTTGTTGACATTGGCCCAGATGTCGATGGTCTGCACGCGCAGCGTTTCGGAGCAGCTGGTGCGGCAGTAGACCCAGGTTCCGTGCGGCAGGCGCACTTGGCGGCCCATCTTGGTGTCGCGCCACGGGGCCTTGATCGAGCCGTTGCCGTCGTGGCTATAGGCGATGACATAGCCCTGCACGGGGCCGGTCGCCGTGCGGCCGGCGAGGGCGGTCCCGATGGATAACGAGCCCGCGGCTGCGGCGAGCAGGAGGGCGACGGTCGCTTGGGTGCGGCGCATGTAAATCTCCGGCCAAATGGGCAGGTCCACAGGAGGAAGCCTGCACCGATGCTGTGACGCACGGACACGTTCTACTCAAGTCGCGGCCGGGCGCGATGCCCGCTTAGCCGGCGCGCGCGAAGGTGATGCTCACGCCCTTGAGCGTCGAGCCTTTGGTCGAAAGCGAGACCGACTGGTTCGAGCCGCCGATCGAAACCGACAGGAAGCCGGAGAGGCCCGTGCCGGTGATCGAGAGGCCGAGCTTCTCGTCCGATGCGGTGCCCGAGATGGTGCCGGTCTGGTTGTAGTTGCGCTCCTCCCAGGTGCCGGTCACGTGCCCACCCTCGTAGTTGAGCGTGGAGCGCAGCTCGACCTTGGTCGAGGGGTTTGCGCAGATGATGTTGAGTTTCAATACGTTGGCGCCGGCCCCCGAGTAGTAGCCCTTGCACGAGAGCCGCTCGCTCTTGCCGCCTTCCAGATGGGCAGTCCCGCTGCCGCTCCAGGCGCCCACGAGCGATGTGAACGGGCTGCCGGCAACGGCCGGAACGCCGATCATCAGCACCGCGACGGCGCTTGCAGCCGCGACCGCGGCCAATCCCCTGAACGAGCTCACCTGACACCTCCCAATGCGGATAAGCGCTTGGATTCGAAGCATACTACTAGCGCCGCAGCGTCGCAGATGACCAGCAATCCGGGCCACACCCAGACATAAATTCGATCTTCCGGAGCCGCCAGCGCAGCGGCACGGCTTCCACCAACGTGTAAACGACTGTCCCAAAATAGCACAGGCTTTATTAAATATGTGTCTCGGCGCTGCATCGGCAACTGTGGAGCATTGTGGACGGGCGCGTCGTAGGGACGCGAATGGTGTGTCGCGGTGCGCCAGGGTCGGGCGAGCGGCTGTAAAAGCTGCGCCGGCCCCGCCGTCACCCAGGGGGCAGGTCTCCCCCGGCGCTTCGGGCCGAAAGCGATCGTGCGGCTCATCGGCCGGCAGCGTTTTGCCCTTGCGCGACGCCGGCCGCATTCTGGTCGGCTGTCCGGTTGCGCGGCGCGGGGCGGTGGCTATAGTGCGCCGCTTTCGCGCGCCGTTTTGCGCCTTGCGGAGGGGTGGCCGAGTGGTTGAAGGCGCACGCCTGGAACGCGTGTAGGCGGGCAACCGTCTCGTGGGTTCGAATCCCACCCCCTCCGCCATAACCCCTCAATCCGGGCAGGGAACCGAGATCGTCATGTTGCTGATGGCGACGTAAGCGCCGGCACCCGCCCTTACCGCGGGGCGCCTGCTCGGCCTTCTTATCCGGCGCGGGCTTGGGCTCGGCCGGCTTCTGCGGCTCGGCCTGCGCCTCAACCGGCTTGGCCACAGGAGGCGCAGGCGGCTTCAAGATCGGCTCGGCGGGGGGTGCAAAAGTATCTCGTGCGGGCGGCTTTGCCGTCAATGCACGCCGCGCTGTTGGCAGGTGCGAGTTGATCGCGTCCGTTAACCGCCTTCGACCTCCTCGCGCAGGATCTCGAGCGCGAGCCACCTCTCCTCGGCCGCGGAAAGCCCGGCGTGCGCGGCCGCGAGCCGGGTGGACGTTTCGGTGAACGCCTGCGGGTCGCGGGCGTAGAGATCGGGATCGTCGAAAGTCTTTTGCAGCGCGCGCACCTTCCCCTGCAGCGTCGCGATCTCGCCGGGCAGTGTCTCGAGCGCGTGCTTCTCATGGAAGCTCAGGCGCCGCTTGGCGGACTTGGCCGGTTTGGGCGGCTCGGCCGGCTGCGGCCGGCTCTCGGCCTTCGCCTTGGGCGCAGTACGCGAAACGGGAGCCTCGCCGCGCTGCGCCAGCATCTCCGTGTAGCCGCCCGGATACTCGGCCCAGCGGCCGTCGCCCGACGGCACGATGACGGCATGCACGACGCGGTCGAGGAAGTCGCGGTCGTGGCTGATGAGGAGCACCGTGCCGGCATAGTCGCCCAGCATCTCCTCCAGCACGTCGAGCGTCTGCATGTCGAGGTCGTTGGTCGGCTCGTCCAGCACCAGCACGTTCGACGGTTTCGCCAGCGCACGCGCCAGCATCAGCCGGCCGCGCTCGCCGCCCGAAAGCACGCGCAAGGGCGTCTTGGCCTGCTCGCCCTCGAACAGGAAATCCTTCATGTAGGCGACCACATGCTTGGCGCGCCCGCCGACCTCGACATGATCGCCGCGGCCGCCGGTGAGCGCCTGGGCAAGCGTCCAGGTGGGATCCAGGCTGTCGCGCGTCTGCTCCAGCGTCGCCATCTCGATGCGGGCGCCGAGGCGCACATCGCCGTCGTCGGGCGCGAGCTGGCCGGTGAGCATATTGACCAGCGTGGTCTTGCCGCTGCCATTGGGCCCGACGATGCCGATGCGGTCGCCGCGCATCACGCGCACCGAGAGCTTGTCGACGATTTTGCGCGCGCCGAACGCCTTCGAGATCGCCTTGGCATCGATCACGAGCGCGCCCGACTTCTCGGCTTGAGCGGCTTCGATCGTCGCCTTGCCCGTCGCGCCGCGATGCTCGCGCCGCTTCTGGCGTAACGCGCGCAGCTCTGCCATGCGCCGCACGTTGCGCTTGCGCCGCGCCGTCACGCCGTAGCGCACCCAGTGCTCCTCGGCGACGATCTTACGGTCGAGCTTGTGCTGTTGCATCTCCTCTTCCGCGAGCTTCTCGTCGCGCCAGGCCTCGAACGCGCCGAAGCCGAGCTCGATGTGGCGCGCTTTGCCGCGGTCGAGCCAGACGGTGGTGCGCGTGAGGTTTTCAAGGAAGCGGCGGTCGTGGCTGATGAGCACGAGCGCGCCGCGCTGGGCGCCGAGCGTGCCCTCGAGCCACTCGATCGTCGGCAGGTCGAGGTGGTTGGTCGGCTCATCCAACAGCAGGATGTCGGGCGCCGGAGCGAGAGCATGCGCGAGCGCCGCGCGGCGCAATTCGCCGCCCGACATCAGCGCCGGGTTCTCCTCACCGCTGAGGCCGAGCTGCTGCAGAAGCGCGCGCGCCTGATATGGATCGTCGGTGGGGCCAAGGCCCGCCTCCACATACGCCATCGTCGTCGTGAACGCGGAGAGGTCCGGCTCCTGCGCCAGGTAGCGTACGCTGGCACCCGGCTGCACGAAGCGGCGGCCGTGGTCGGGCTCGATCAGCCCCGCCGCGATCCGCAACAACGTCGACTTGCCCGAGCCGTTGCGCCCAACGAGGCAGACGCGCTCGCCCGCCGAGACGGACAGCTCGACGCCGTCGAGCAGCGGCGCTGAGCCGAACGTGAGCGTGACGTCGCTGAGCTGGATGAGGGGGGGCGGCATGTACCCGTGCTTGGGGGATGGAGAGGATTGCCGGGGATCGGCGCGGGGCCCGTTCTTGTGGGGGTCACGCCCGCAAACGTCAATCATAGCGTCGGCACATCGATTTCAGAGGCAACCGATATTTTAGTTTGCTCGTCCGTCGCGGCATAACAAACCACGAAAGCGCTGGCGAACATGAGGTCAGCCGATCCGCCAGATGCTCGAGTTTTGAACCCTAGAACCCCAGGAGAACGACCATGAAGACCATCATCCTCGCCACGCTGCTCGCAGTTTCCGCGGTTGCCACCGGTGCCGCGCCCGTCCTCGCCGACGGCAGCCTCTCGGTGCACGGCAATTTCGGCGGCAACACCTACGGTCGCTAAGTCGCCTACATTGCTGTCGTGATCGGCCGCGGGATCCTCCACCCGCGGCGTTTCCGCGAGTTTCGCGCTCGATAGGTATTGCGGATGGGAAAATAGGGACCCGCGGTCTCATTTCTCCATTTCCGCATGGAGCCGCACGCATTTCGCGCGCGATTTCCGTCGGAAAGCGCCTCGGTGACCCAGCTTTGGATGTCGTCTGCAAACCTTGTGATGCGGGCATCGCCTGTCGCTATGCCGATCCCGCGTACCCGAGGGGGAGTACACATGGAAACGTCAACCGCCAATTCGTCCACGTCTCGCGCGTATAGGAGTGAGGCGGCCGCCGAGATCGATCGTCCTGCCATGCAAGCGGCGGCGCCGTTCGCGGCGCGCGTCGCTGCCGTCGCGCGCGGGGGATCGATAGCCGAGCAGACCGCGGTCTACCACGGGCTGTCGCTCTATCCCGACCCGCGCTCGCTCCTCGCCATTGCCAGCGAAGCGGTCCGCTCCGCTCGGCGCCCGGTGTTCGAGGCGATCGCCCACGACAACCCGTATCCGGCGGCGCATTTCGGCGACGCGCTGTGGAACGAGATGGTCTTGCGGGCCTTGCGCCTTGGCTCACGGCTGGCGCCGATCGAGGGCCTCGACGACCGCCGGAACGCCGAGCTTGCAAACACGCTCATCGGTTATGTGCGCGAGCGCCGCGCCGCGCACCGCTCCGTCAACCCGGAGGTTTGGCGCTGCATCGGCCCGTTCGCCGCGGACGCGCACTTCGACGAGCTCTTGGGCGCGTTCCGTTCGGGCGGGCATGGCGGCGGCAATCGCGCTTTCCGAATGTCCGACGCCGGAGGCACTGACCGCGCTCGAAAGCGTGCCGATGCTGTGGCACGAGATCCGGCACGGGCGCCTGTGGTGGGACCGCCTCGCCGCCTGAGCCTCGCTTGAGTTTGTGCGCGATCAGGACGCCTCGGCCTTGCCGGCAGACGCCGGCAAGTGCCGGATGGCGATGCGCATCAGCTCCGGCAAGGTGCGCGCGCCGAGCTTGGTCTTGAGCTGCGCGCAGGTGTTGACCACGGTCTTGTAGCTGACGCTGAGCTCGCTCGCGATGGCGCCGTAGGGCTTGCCCTCGGCGATGCGCGACAGCGTCTGCAGCTCGCGCCGCGTCATGGCCGCAAGCGGGCTCGCGCCGCCCCCCTCCAACGTCACCGCGACACGCGCCGCCAACGCGCGGCTCAGATAGATGCGGCCCTCGCGCAGTTGGCGGAAGGCTGCGATCAGCTCCTCGGCCGCCATGTCCTTCAGCAGGTACCCGTTGGCGCCGGCCTCGAGCGCGCGGCCGGCGATCACGGGATCGCCGTGCATGGAGAGGACCAGGATGGGCGTGCGGATGTCGAACAGGCGGACGCGGCGGATGAAGGAAAGCCCGGCCAGCTCACGGTCGTGGATCGACAGATCCGTGATGACTATGTCCGGCCGCCTGCGGCGATAGAGCCGGAAGCCCTCGGCGAGGCCGGAGGCAGTGAGCACCTCGCGCACCTCGATGCCCTCGAGCAGCTGGCGGCAGCCCTGGATCACGACCGGATGATCGTCGATGATGAGAACCCGCATACGCCACGCTTTCGAAGTCCAGCTGCCGGGGTTCGCGCGCTCCTCGCGCGCCGGTTGAACAGCCGATGGATCGGTGAAGTCCCTGCGCCATCATGGACGTTAAGCCTGCTGCAGCGCAATGGCCCGGCCGGCCCGCCGCACGTGGTGCGAATGCGTTCCACCCCAATTGCCGCCGATACCGCACCTGGTGACCGGCCACGAAACGCCCGAGGCTCGCACCGGCCGCCGCTCCGTGCTAGAGCGCGCGGATCATGACCATGGCCCAGAAATCGAAGCTCCCGCCGGCAGCTAAGCCCGACGCCAAGCGCGGCGCGGCGCCGACCGTCGGTTTTGTCTCGCTCGGCTGCCCCAAGGCGCTCGTCGATTCCGAGCGCATCCTCACGAAATTGCGCTCCGAGGGCTACCAGGTCGCCCCCGACTACGCCGGCGCCGACGTGGTCGTGGTCAACACCTGCGGCTTCCTCGATTCAGCCAAGGCCGAGAGCCTTGCCGCCATCGGCGAGGCGATCGCGGAGAACGGCCGTGTGATCGTGACGGGGTGCCTCGGCGTCGAGGAGGCGCGCATCCGCGCCGCGCACCCGGGCGTGCTCGCCGTCACCGGGCCGCACCAGTACGAGCAGGTCGTCGCCGCCGTGCACGACGCGGTGCCGCCACTGCACGACCCCTTCCTCGACCTCGTGCCGGCGGAGGGGCTGCGGCTCACGCCGCGCCATTACGCGTATTTGAAGATTTCCGAGGGCTGCAACAACCGCTGCTCGTTCTGCATCATCCCTCACCTGCGCGGCGACCTGAAGAGCCGCCCGTCAGCGCACGTGATGACGGAGGCCGAGCGCCTTGTGAAGGCGGGCGTGAAGGAGCTCTTGGTCATCAGCCAGGACACCAGCGCCTACGGCCTCGACCTGAAGTATGCGGCAAGCCCGTGGAAGGGCGTGGCGCTGCCCACCCGCTTCCTCGATCTGTGCCAGGCGCTGGGCCAGCTCGGCGCCTGGGTGCGGCTGCACTACGTCTACCCCTATCCGCATGTCGACAGCGTCATCCCGCTGATGGCGGAGGGCAAGATCCTGCCCTACCTCGACATCCCGTTCCAGCACGCCTCGCCCACCGTGCTGAAGGCGATGCGCCGCCCCGCGGCGCAGGAGAAGACGCTCGAGCGGCTGGCCCGCTGGCGCACCATCTGCCCCGACCTCGCCATCCGCTCCACCTTCATCGTCGGTTTTCCCGGCGAGACGGAAGCCGATTTCACGCTGCTGCTCGACTGGCTGCGCGAGGCCAAGCTCGCGCGGACGGGGTGCTTCCGCTACGAGCCGGTCGAAGGGGCGAAGGCCAACGCGCTGCCCGGCGCCGTGCCCGATGACGTGAAGGAGGAGCGCTGGCACCGCTTCATGGCCGTGGCGCAGGCGGTGAGCGCTGGGCGGCTTGCAGGCTTCGTCGGCCGCGAGATCGACGTCCTCATCGACGAGGTGGACGAGGAAGGCGCGATGGGTCGCTCCCAGTGGGACGCGCCCGAGATCGACGGCAGCGTTTTCCTCAACGGCGATACTGACGTGAAGCCGGGCGACATCGTGCGCGCCCGCGTCGCCCACGCCGACGAGTACGACCTGTGGGCCGAGCGCGACTAGCCTAGAAGCCGTAGATCATGATGCCGATCGCGAAGGCGATCCCCGCCGCGACGTTGACGAACGTCGGCAGCACGGCGAGCAAGATCGCTGGCGTGCGCCGTCCGCGCATCGCGAGCGCGATGGCCGCCAGCGCAATCAGCGGCACCACGAAGACCTCGTAGATCGTGACCGCACCGGCGACGCCCTCGATCTCGAGCCCGTTGATGGCGACAGAGGGCAGGAAGCTCACCCATGTCAGCAGCATGACCGCGACCATGGTGAGGATCGCGTAAAGCATGCGCCCGCGCACCGTGAAGAAGAGCGCTGCCAGCGCCACGATCGGCATCAGCGCGATCTTGGCGACGATGATGGCCCCGCCAATTCCGGGCCCCGGGACCTGCGAGATGTCGCCGAACAGGATGGGGAGGTCGGCCAGCCCGGTGAGGAACTCGAACGCGGCGGCGGCGAGCAGCGCGAGCTGCGGCCAGCGCAACTTCTTTCCCTGCGCAGGCGTGTCCGCGCCGGCTGCGTTTGCTTGCGTCATGACGTGTCCCCCCAGTAGGCGCGGCCTGCCCGGAAATTGCCGTCCGCCCGCTCCGCACGCAACGCGCAAATGCAGCCGGCGCCCTATGCTCAAATCAGCCATTGCCGATGCAAGCTACGGAGGCGCCTCACGATTTTTCCATCCGTGCCGCATTTCGAGCCGAAACCAATGGCGTCATGACGCAAGTGATTCGCGAGCAATAACGAACCGGGGGAGAAGGATGATGAAGCTCTTGCAGCACATCGAGGAAATGCGCGTCCGTCTCAGCGAGATCGCCGGTGACGAGCAGGTACTCGTCAAGGCGCTCGGCGACGCGCTCGACCGGCTCGACCAGGCGCTCCTGCGCGACGTGCGCACGATCGCCAGCGAGCATGAGCTACGCCGCGAGGAGATCCTGGGCGAGCTGCAGGGACTAGCCGGCGGCATCGGCATGTTTCGGCCGCCGCTCGGCGCCCCGCAGGCGCCCGAGGAGCTGGCGCCCTATCGCCGTCAGAACGGGTTCCAGCAGCGAATCGCTCCGGGCGACTGGCGCCAGGCCACGAGCAACATCGAGGACGACCTCGACTTTCACGGGAACGGGCACCTAAACGGCCGCGCGCCCTCGCACTGAGGGCGACCGAGGCTGGCGGCGCCGATTGAGGGCTCGGTGCGTCGCCAGCAGCTCAGCGCTGGTCCGGCGTGGGCGGAGCATGAGGATTTGGCCGCTCGCGCAGCGTGATGGGCTCGCCGTTGACGATCACGACGCTGGCGTTCGCGAGTGCCGCTTCGAGGGCCCAGGCCGCAGCCTCGAGCTGCTGGCGCGTCTCGGCGTACGGCAAAGCGAGCGTTAGCATCGCGGCGCCCTTGAGGATGTGCACGAGCCGGGCCTGTTCATCGATCGTAATACGCATGACGCCTCGCCTTCTCGCCGGCGGAGGGAGGCCGGCAGCCTGGCATAGGCTTGTGGCGGCGGCAGCGCTGTTCCGTGCGGAACACGTATTGTCGAACTAATCCCCGCCCCCGCCGCCCCACGGGGACGAGTTCTAGGCCGTCTACGGCCCGCTACACGTCGACCGCGCCCTTGCGCTTGGCTTTGTACTCCGGCTCCACGTGGATCACGACCTGCGCGCCGCCGATCGACGCCTCGATCGCATCCTCCACCCGGTCGCAGATGTCGTGTGCGGCCTCGACTGTCATGGCGCCCGGCACCACGAGGTGGAACTCGATGAACGTCGTTGGGCCCGCGGTGCGCGTGCGCACGTCGTGCGCCTGCAGCGCGCCGTCGGCGTTCGCCTTGATCGCGTCGCGGATGCGCGCCTCGATCTCGGGCGAGGCCGCGGCATCCATGAGCTGGCTCATGGATTCGGTAGCGAGGTTGTACCCGATGCGCAAGATGTTGAGCGCGACCGCGGCAGCCAGCAATGGGTCGAGGATCGACCAGCCGGTGAGTGTCGCCAGCACGAGGCCGGCGAGCACGCCCACGGAGGTGACGACGTCGGTCAAGAGGTGCTGGCCGTCACCCGACAGCGCCGGCGAGTTCCACATGCGGCCGCGGTTCATCAGCAGCCACGCCCAGCCGGCGTTGATGGCGGTCGCGAGCCCGTTGACGAGGAGACCGGCTGCGGGCTCGCGCAGCGTGCGCGGCTCGAGCAGGGCGATCCACGCCTCGCGGAAGATCAGCAGGGCGGCCACGACGATGAGCACGCCCTCGAGCACGGCGGAGAAGTACTCGGCCTTCTGGTGGCCGAACGGGTGCCCGCGGTCGGGCGGGTGGGAGCCGACGCGGATGGCTATGAGCGCGGCGATCGCGGTCAGCAGATTGACGATGCTTTCGAGCGCATCGGAGAACAGCGCCACGCTGCCCGTCATCAGGAAGGCCACGTACTTTATGCCCATGACCAGCAGCGCAACTACGATGCTGCTGGCGGCGACGAGCTGGTGCTTGCTGTTTAGGAAGTGAATGGAGCTCTTGTCGGCCATCAGGCTCTCGGGGCTGCAGCGGCTGGGGTTCAACGTGCGGCGTATCAGGGAGCCGGCTTATCAGGAAGCCGGCATCGCGGGGTTTCGCTTTTCCACACTCTCGGCGGTCGGCCATCTCCCGCGCAAGCCGCGAATTCTGATGGGGAAACGGGTGGAGGCGCCGCTCTCCAAGGCGGCGGCGCGGGCTCGGCTCTGGAGGGCACGCATCATGGCCAATTTCCCAACCCACATTCTTGTCGGCACCGTCGTTTCTGGGACGCTCGCGACGCTCACGCTGGCGGCCGACGTCATCGCGCCTGAAAACCTCGTCGCCGTGACGCTCGCGGGATGCGTCGGCTCGGTGCTGCCCGACATCGACCTCAAGGACTTCGCGCCCGAGCAAGGCTCTCTTTGCGGGGCTCGCGATCTTCTTCTCGTTCGCGCTGCTGTTTCACTTCGCGCCGCACCTGTCGATCCTCGAGATGTGGGCACTGTGGCTCGGCACGCTGCTGTTTGTGCTCTTCGGACTGCAGAAGGTGTTCCATAAGTATGCGGTGCACCGAGGCGTATGGCATACGATCGCGGCGGCGCTCGTGTGCGGGTTCGCGACCGCCATCTTCTTCTACTACGTACTCGGGCGCCCCGACGGCGTCGCCTGGCTCGCGGCGGGTTTCATGTTCATCGGCTACCTGACGCACCTGACGCTTGACGAGATCTATTCCGTGGACGTGCTCGGCGCGCACATCAAGAAGTCGTTCGGCACGGCGCTAAAGTTTGTCGACATGCGCTACAAGATTGCGACGACTGCCATGCTCGCCGCCGGCGCCGCGCTACTCCTCATCGTGCCGCCGACGAAGACCTTCATCGACGGCATGTCCTCGCGACCGATGTGGGCCGGGCTGCATCAGCGGCTTCTTCCCGACCAAAGGTGGTTCGGCGTCATCCTCGAGCGCGGCAGGCTCGCGACCGCGCCCATCGAGGCCCCGCAAACGACGGGCTCGCTGCCCGCTCCGGGCGCGTCGGCGGCAGTTGCCCCCACACAGCCGGCGCCGTAGCAGCCTGAGCTTTCACTATTGCGAGCGTGCGCGGTCATCCGGCGCGACGGTGCTCGAGCCCCGCCATGTAGGTCGCGACGAGGTCATCCACCAGCGAGCTGCCGGCCTGGCCGGTGACGGGCGCGAGCTTCTGCGCGGTCGAGAGCGAGGTCATGCCGTGCACGCTGGCCCAGAGCGTGCGTGCCGCGCGTCGGCTGGCTCTGGGATCGGAGGCATCGAGCAGCGGGGCGAGAGCCTCCTCAAGCGGCACGAGCAGACCCTCTAGCTTCGTCCGGTACCAGACCGGCACGTCCTGGCCTGCCGGCATCCTGTGCTCGATCAGCAGGTTCCAGAGCTTGGGCCGTTCCTGCGTGAAGGCGACGTAGGTTTCCGCCAGCCGGCGCACGCGCTCCTGGGGCGTGCCGGAGGTGTCGGTCTTGGCGAGTCGCTCGGTGAGCCGGTCGAGCAGGCGCGCCTCGATGGTCAGCAGGAGGTCGTCGAGGTTCTCGAACACATTGTAGAGCGTGCCGGGCGAGTAGCCGATGCGCTTGGCGATCTCGCGCGCCGAGAGCCCCGCGAGGCCGTCGCGCTCCACGATATCGGTGGCTGCCTGGATGATCAGCTCCCGCAGCTCCTCGGCGCTATGGATCGAGCGTCGGCCCATGTGCGTACGCAACCTAAGCTAGCTCGTTTGTCCACTGACGGTTCCGACAATAGGACGGAGCCGAGCGTTGGCAAAGCCATCGCGAGCGCTGTCGCGAAGAAAACTGTCTTGACCATGCGAATGTGGCGGCGGACGGCTTGTCAGCGCGCGCCCGCGCAGGAGCACCGACCGCCGCGGCAATCAGGGGATTTGATCAGCAACTCAGCGAGCTGCAGTTGTCGCCCTTGACGTAGTCAACGCAGCTGTTGCGCGGGCTATGATAGGACTTGTCGGTCCAGGTCATGGTGGACAGGCCCGGAATGACGTTTACGAAGAGCGGCTTGAAGAGGAAGCTTGAATTCAACGACGACCGTGCTTCCGCCCTTGGCGAGCATCCCCGAGGGCAGCGCATAGGTCGCGCATTTCGACGGTACGGTCTTGCCGTTCCAGGAATAGGACCAGACCACACGCGTGTCGCTGGCGTTGGTCGCGGATGCCTGCACCGAGAAGATGCCGAGCGCCAGCGACGAGGAGTCGTAGGGCTGCATGATGTGCTGGATCGACGCCATCATGCTGTCGAGGGTGTTCTTCGCATCCGTCGAGCTCGTGCCAAGGAACTGCTCGCGGGCGACGAGGTCGCCGGTCATGCCGGTGGCCATCGTGAACTCGCGGTCCATGTTGATCGCGCGGCCGAGCTCCATCGTGCCGAGCAGCATCAGCGTGAGAAGCGGCAGCAGGAACGCGAACTCGACCGCTGCGGCGCCGCGCGTGTCGGCTGCGAGCGCGCCAAGCGAGCGGCGTGCGCGGTTGAGGTCGCGAATGAAAAGTTTGACAGGCATCAGGTGTAGGGCTCCGTGCGGAATGCGGTCGCGGCCTGCACGACGGCGGATCCGGTGCCGTCGGCTTTGGAGCCGAGCTTGAGGAAGGGGAAGGATTGCGCCAGGTCCCACTGGTAGCACAGGGTCACGAGGACGACCTCGCTGGCGACGCCGGTGTAAGTCGAGATGGCGTCGCTCGCCGACCCCGTCGAGGGAGCCTGGACGTTGTTGGAGTTGACACAAGCCTGTGGGGAGATGTCGGTCCAATGGTCGCCAGACTGGATGAGGACGGTCAGCTTGTTGCAGTCGATGTAGCTGCCCGCGGCGAGGCAGACGAGGTTCTTGAACTGGCCCACGTTGAGCGCAGTTTTCTGCGCCTCGCCGGTGCGGATTTGCCGCGCGGCGGCTTCGACGCCGTATTCAAGCGAGCTCATCGTGAAGAAGTAGAGGCCGACGCCGATCAGCCCGAGCGTGAACATGAAAAAGGGCGCCGCGACGATGCCGAATTCGATCGCCGACGTGCCGCGCTGATCCCTGATCCACGCGCGCGGACGCAGGCGCGCCGGGCGGGGCGAACGAGAGAGGAATTTGGGGGGCATACGCATACGAAAACTGCCACCGGCTTTGACTGATGTGCCGGTGTGAACATACCTTTACGTCTATGAATTATGTATTGCCCGTGCGGCAATTGAGTATTTTCGGTGAATAAATACTTAAACTTTTAGAACAATCGGCCGGGTTCGCCGATCCCCGTGCCTCTGTCTCTCGTATCGTTGCCTATTCGCTGGAGCCCTGGGTGGTTTTGTCGATGGCGCCCGACGAGGCCGAGTTCTTCGTCAGCGCGGATTTGCTGACGCGATCGAAGAACTCCGTGTCGTCGCCGACGGTGATCGTCGGCGAGCAACCGGGCGTGCAGCTGTAGGATTCGCGCAGGCGGCCCTTGTAGAGCATCACGGTGCGCTGCTCGTCGCGCTCCACCACGACGCGCTGGTCCTGGATCACATTGCGCTGCGCGTCGAGCGCGATGATGTTGGTGACGCCGAACATCTTGCCGGTGACGACCAGGAGGTTGCCGCCCTGGATCGCCACGTCGGCGATCGACGGGTTGCCGATGATCACCTCGGTTGCCGGGCGGGGCAGGCGCAGCAGCTGCGACTGGTCGAAGCGGACCATCAGGTCGGTCGCGCCAGCAGCGCTGGATCCCAGGCCGATGCCCGCGATGCACAGGCAGGCCGCCATCAAAGCGGCGCCGGGAAACTGGGATCTTTTGAGTGGGGTCATGAGGGTGGGGTCATGGCCAGTAACAGGGTGTACTCCGTGGCATTACCTCAGGAAATGGTGAAGGAAAGGAAAACACAGGTGCGCCTTGCGCCTGGCCGGAAATGCTTCCGGCTTTGCGGGGGACGCCGGCCGCGCTTGATGAGGAAGATGGCGCGCCCGGCGGCGCCCTCGTATCAGCAAATGCCAAGGTCTTATCCCTGGCTGCAAGCAGCCTTCCACGGCAGCGCCGATGCCGATCACGGCGAAATGCCAGGGGTGCCAGGTAATACTTCAAGAAAGCCTCGCATTAGTTAGCCGGCGCCGCCTCTATTCTTTATCACTTATCGGCCAAGGCCCATTTGATCAAATCCAATCGAGGCGATTAACTAATTATTTACAGGTATTTACGACGATATTCGAGACTTTTACCTAGATTTAATACGTGTCGGCGCAAAGTGCCCGCAGTTCGGAAGCGAGGAACAAATCCTCACCCGAGCGCGCACGCAAAAGTGCGGTTCGACCAAAAATGGGAGAGTGTTGTCATGAAGACTGTTATCACCCGCTTTGTGAAGGACGAGTCCGGCGCGACCGCCATCGAGTATGGCCTCATCGCCGCCATCGTCGCCGTCGGCATCATCGTCGGCCTCGGCAACTTGAGGGACGGCTTGAACACCCTGTTCAACAACGTCAAGACGACCGTGACGAAGTAACGGCAGCGATGGCTCAATCGAACCATCCGATTGCCGCCACTGACTTGGATGCCACTTGGCGCCTAGAGCGCCAGGTGGCATTTCTCCAAGTGCTGCCGAAAGTTCCGGCATTCAGGGTCGCTTAAGGCTCGTGCCGGACATTCGTAGCGCCTCCCCTACTGAGCGTGAGGCGGGAGCTTACTCAGGTGCTCGTGCATTCGCTTCTGTTCGTCTTTCCCTTCGCGATGGCCTTTGCCGCCGCGACGGACATCCTGACGATGACGATACCGAACCGCTTGACGATCGGCCTGGCGCTTGCCTTTTTCGTCTTGGCTCCCATCGCCGGTCTCGGCTGGCAGGACATCCTCAACCACATGGGCGCGGGCGCCGCGCTGCTGCTGGTGGGTATCTTGCTGTTCTCGTTCGGCTGGCTCGGCGGCGGAGATGCCAAGCTGCTCGCCGCCGCGTCGTTGTGGCTCGGGTTCGACCATCTCCTGATGTTTCTCACCTACACGGCTGCATTCGGCGGCGCTCTGGCGCTGGCAATCCTCGCCTATCGTGGCGCACCGGCCGGCGCGTTGCCTCTACCGGGCTGGGCCGCCCGCCTGCACACCAAAGGCGAGGGCATGCCCTACGGCGTCGCCATCGCGGCAGGGGCCCTATTCATTTATCCGGTAACCATTTGGTATACGGCGTTTACCGGCTGAAACGCCCCGTTCGGCGGGCGTCTCGCCTGCCCGGCCAGCGTCAATCTGCGACGCCAATTAACCTCGCGTTGACGTTTGTCCTGCACTGTCAGGATGGAGTCGAGAGGTCGAGTCTCGGGTTGAAAGGACCCGTCATGCAATGAAGCGAGCACAGTTGATCGGGATCACGATCGCCGGCGGCGCCGGGCTCGCGGCATTTTTGCTGATGCGGTCGCTCACGAGCGGTCCCTCGGAGCCTACCCAGGTCGCGGTGCCTGTAAATGCAACCGAGGTGCTCGTCGCGGCCAGGGATCTCTCCTTGGGCGACATCACCAAGGGTGGCGACTTTCGCTGGCAGACATGGCCCGCCGATGCGGTGACGCCGACCTTCATCACCAAGGAGGAAGGCAACAACGGAATGACCTCGGTGACGGGCGCGGTCGTCCGCTCGCCGATCTCGCTGGGCGAGCCGATCGTGCGCCAGAAGCTCGTCAAGGCAGGCGATGGCGGCGTGCTCGCGGCCATCCTGCCGAGCGGCATGCGCGCGATCTCGAACTCGCATCAAGGAAGAGACGTCGGCCGGACGCCTGATCCTCCCCAACGACCACGTGGACGTCATTCTGACCCGCCGCCTGCATTCGGGATCGGGCGGCCAGGATCAGTTTGTCAGCGACACGCTGTTTCACAACATCCGTGTCCTTGCCATCGGCCAGCAGATCGAGACCAAGGAGAACGGCAAGAAGGCAGCGGAAGGCAGCGCCAATACGGCGACGCTGGAGCTCGCGCCTCGCCAGGCCGAGATGCTCGCGCAGGCCAACTCGATGGGTGAGATCAGCTTGTCGTTGCGCAGCATTGCCGACGGCGGCCCGAAGACACCGACGGATGATTCGGACCCCTTCAACACCGAGCGCTCAAGCGCGGTGCGTGTGTTCAAATACGGCGTCCCTACTCGCGCGTACGGCGTGAACTGAGTGCTGTGATTCAGTTTCGGCTGTCGAAAAGGTATTCGATCATGCGAACGACCCACAATTGG
Source organism: uncultured Alphaproteobacteria bacterium (assembly GCA_963726555.1). GTDB lineage: Bacteria > Pseudomonadota > Alphaproteobacteria > Rhizobiales > Hyphomicrobiaceae > Hyphomicrobium_A. The sequence goes on from CAVSCT010000008.1 coordinate 36,144, forward strand.
GCTCGCGCGAGCATGGCCGCGGTTTTTCTCGCTGGCATGTCACCGTCGGGCTACGCGCAAAAGGCTGAGCCGCGAGGCAGATCTGAGCTCCAGGTCACCCGCGACGCAGTGCTGCGCATCCCTGCCAACGCCGCCTTCCCGATATCGAAGCGGCTCGCCCTGGGAGTGGGCCGGTCGATCGTCGTGCAGTTCCCGATCCCGTTGAAGGACGTGATGGTTTCCGACCCGCAGCTGATGGACGCCGTCGTGCAGTCCTCCGACCGGGTCTTCCTCATTGCCAAGAAATCGGGGCAGACGAACGCCTTCTTCTTCGACGAGTACGGCCAGCAGATCCTCACGCTCGAGGTTGCCGTCGGTGCCGATCTTTCGGCTCTCGATGAGCTCATCACGCGCCTCATCCCGGGCTCCAACGTGCACAGCGAGATCGCCGGCAAGGCGATCGTGCTCACGGGCTCCGTGCGCACGCCGATCGATTCCAACCGCGCCGCGCAGATCGCCGCGCAGTTCGCGGCTGCCAACAGCGGCACGATCGGCACCGTTGGACGGGACACGTCGTCGTCGGCGGCGAATTCCAACACTACGACCGCGAACAATGCGGTTCAGAGCACCACCGGCGCCGGCGGCGCGACTTCCACCTACCAGTCGCAGACGCAGACCGACGCGACCCAGAGCACGGGGGACGATCCCTATGCGGCCAAGCCGGTCATCAACCTGCTGACCGTCGAAGGCGAGGAGCAGGTGATGCTGCGCGTCACCGTCGCCGAGGTGCAGCGCACCATGCTCAAGCAGTTCGGCATCAACCTCGGCGCCGTCATCAATTCCGGCAATTTCTCCACGGCCGTTCTCACGGACAACCAGTTTCCGATCACGTCGGTGGCAGGCGGCCTCGGCGGCTTAGCTGAAGCTGGCGCCGCGGCTGCTGGCGCAACCCTGTTCGGCACCGGATCCTCCGGCGTCCCGTTCCCCGCCGGCAGCGGGGCCACGGGCTTCAACAACTCCGGCGTGGCCTCATCTTGGCGCTCGGGCCAGCAATCGGTCGCAGGTGCCCTCAAGGCTCTGGAACGCGATGGGCTTCTGCGCACGCTCGCAGAACCGAACCTGACGGCTGTCTCGGGCGAGCCGGCGAAGTTCCTCGCCGGCGGCGAATATCCGATCCCCGTCGTCGACAGCCTTGGCCAGGTGAGCGTCGTCTACAAGGAGTACGGCATCGGCCTTGCCTTCACCCCGGTGGTCATGACCGAAGGCCGCATCAGCCTCAAGATCGAAAGCGAGGTCAGCGAGCTGACGCAAGAAGGCGCGGTCGTGCTGGCGGGCATTCAGATCCCGGCCCTGAAGAAGCGGCTGGCGAACTCCACGGTGGAGCTGCCCTCGGGCGGATCGCTCGCGCTTGCCGGTCTCTTGAAGGAGGACTCGCGGCAGACGATCGATGGGTTCCCCGGTCTCAAGAACCTGCCGATCCTTGGGACGCTGTTTCGCAGCCACGAATTTCAGAAGGACGAGACCGAGCTCATCGTGATCGTGACGCCGTACATCGTTCGGCCAACCTCGCGCCAGGAACTCGCCCGGCCCATGGACGGCCTCGGCGATCCGACCGACCGCAAGGCCAACTTCCTCGGCGAAATCAATCGTGTGTACGGCGGCACCGCCCCTCCGCCGGTCGGCGATCTCAAGGGCGACTACGGTTTCATCGTCGAATAGCGCACGGGCGGGAGAGGTATCATGACGTCCTCGAAATCGAAGCGGATCGCAGGCAGCGGCGGCGCTTACCGCGCAGGCCTGCACATGCTCGCGGTATCCGCGATCGCGATCGCGCTCACCGGGTGTAAGACCGCGGACGATCCGACCCGCGTCGCGGGTTGGACACTCGTCGATGGCTCCGAGCGCCATCCGATCCTCGTCTCGGAGCAGCCGACGACGCACATCGTGAAGGTGGCGCCGGGCTCGAACGGCCTCACGTCCGGCCAGCGCGCCCAGCTCCTCGACTTCGCTGATCACTACCGCGCAACCGACACCGGCGCGAGCCGGCTCGTGATACAGGCGCCAAGCGGCGGTGCCAACGAGGTCTCCTCCATGTACGCGGTGAGCCAGATCCGGTCCCTGCTGGCCGATCAGGGGTTTGCCGAAAACATGATTTCGGTCGAGGCCTACGACGCCAACGGCATGCGCGAGCCGCCCATCCGCGTCTCGTATCTGCGCTTCGTCGCCCAGCCGCCGCCGTGCGGCAACTGGTCGACCAACCTCGCGGAAGAGCCGATGAACCTGCCGCATCCCAATTTCGGCTGCGCCAACCAGCACAATCTGGGTGCCATGGTCGCCAACCCTGCCGATCTGCTCGGACCGCGCAGCGAGACCGCACGCGACAGCGAGCGCCGCGATCAGGTGTTCACGAAGTACGTCAAGGGCGATCCCACGGGAGCCAGGAAATCTAGCGACGAACGCGTGAACAAGGATACCAGCAACTAGCGCACGGACAGCTGAGGTCGCTCAAAACCATGTCGAAGCACGCCCAATCCGCTCCAGGCACCGAGGAGGCGCACGAACTCGACGTCGCGATGCCTGGCGAGGAGGCCCATCACCTCCCCGGGCAGCCCGTGAGCGCGCGCGCGCGGCCGATCCCGCGCATCTCGATCCAGGCCTTCTGCGAGAACCCCGCGATGGCGGAGATCCTGCAGATCACTGCGGAGGATCGCCGGCTCGCCAAGGCGCACGTCAGCGTGCACATGGGCGGGATCGAAGCGGCGGTGACACACTACCAGCAGAACCCGACGCCGAACCTCATCATCATCGAAAGCAGCCTGCCGCGCGAGCAGATCGTCGCCGAGCTTGATCGCCTCGCCGAGAGCTGTGACCCCGGCACCAAGGTCGTCGTGATTGGGCACACCAACGACATCGTGCTCTATCGCGATCTGTTGAAGCGCGGTGTTAGCGAATATCTGGTGGAGCCCATCTCGCCGCTCCAGCTCATGGAGGCGGTCTCCAATCTCTACAACAATCCCGAGACCGAGCCCGTCGGCCACGTCTACGCCTTCATCGGCGCCAAGGGCGGAGTTGGCTCCTCGACCATCTGCCACAACTCGGCTTGGGCGCTATCAGAGATCCTGAAGGCCAACGTCGTCATCGCCGATCTCGACCTCGCCTTCGGCACCACTGGCCTCGACTTCAACCAGGACCCGGTACAGGGCATCGCGGATGCGCTCTCGAGCCCCGAACGGCTCGACGAGGTGCTGCTCGACCGCCTTCTCACCAAGTGCTCCGAGCACTTGTCGATCTTCGCCGCCCCCGTCGTTCTCGATCGCGACTACGACATCACGGTGCAAGGCTGCGATCAGGTCATCGACGTCGTGCGCCAGAACGTACCCTACGTGGTCGTGGACCTGCCGCACACGTGGACGGCGTGGACAAAGAGCATCCTTCTGCAGGCGGATGAGGTGATCATCACCGCCGCTCCCGACCTCGCCAACCTGCGCAACGCCAAGAACATCGTCGATCTGTTGCGCCAGTCACGCCGCAACGACAGCAAGCCGCGCCTCGTCATGAACATGGTCAACATGCCCAAGCGCCCCGAGATCAGCGTGAAGGAGTTCGAGAACGCGCTCGGCCTCAGGGCCATCTGCGTCATCGACTTCGACACCGAGACCTTCGGTCAGGCCGCCAACAACGGCCAGATGATCGAGGAGCTCAACGGCAAGGCCAAGTCGGCGCCGGCCTTCCGCGAGATCGCGCTGGCGATGACACATCGCCGCGACACTCAATCGGTCAAAAAGCCGTCGGCGCTCGCACCTCTCTTCGAAAAATTAAAATTTAAGCGCTAAGGGTCCCCCATGTTCGGTAAGCGTTCGAGTGAAATCATCGTTGCCCAGCCGCCGCCGCAAAAGGCGCCCGCGCCGGTGCCCCCGTCTGCGCCGAAGACGCTAGAGCCGAAGCCGGCATCGAAGGGGTCCGCAAGCTCCGCGGCGACTTCGCAGGATTTGCAGCGGCGCCACTCCGAGGAATATTACGACGTCAAGACCACGGTCTTCAACGCGCTGATCGACACCATCGATCTGACGCAGCTGGCCAAGCTCGACAGCGCTGCAGCGCGCGAAGAGATCCGCGACATCGTCAGCGAGATCATCCAGATCAAGAACGTCGTGATGTCGATTGCCGAGCAGGAGGAGCTGCTCGAGGACATCTGCAACGACGTGCTCGGCTACGGCCCGTTGGAGCCGCTGCTCGCGCGCGATGAAATCAGCGATATCATGGTCAATGGCGCCAACACGACCTACATCGAGGTCAAGGGCAAGGTGCAGAGGACGGGCGTGCGCTTTGCCGACAACCTGCAGCTCATGAACATCTGCCAGCGCATCGTCAGCCAGGTCGGCCGGCGCGTCGATGAATTGAGCCCTATCTGCGACGCCCGCCTCCCCGATGGCTCCCGCGTCAACGTAATCGCGCCCCCGCTGGCGATCGACGGCCCCGCCCTCACCATCAGAAAGTTCAAACGCGACCGCCTCAACCTCGAGCAGCTCATGCAGCTCGGCACGATTGCGCCCTACACCAGAACATTGCTCGAGATCATCGGCAAGGTGCGGTGCAACGTGCTGATCTCCGGGGGCACCGGCTCGGGCAAGACAACGCTGCTCAACTGCCTCACCGGCTCGATCGCCGACGATGAACGCATCATCACGTGCGAGGACTCCGCCGAGCTCCAGCTGCAGCAGCCGCACGTCGTGCGCCTGGAAACGCGCCCGCCCAACCTTGAAGGCGAAGGCGAGATCAAGATGCGCGATCTCGTCAGGAACTGCCTTCGTATGCGGCCTGAGCGGATTATCGTGGGCGAGGTCCGCGGACCGGAAGCCTTCGACCTGTTGCAGGCCATGAACACCGGCCACGACGGCTCCATGGGCACGCTGCACTCCAACAGCCCGCGCGAAGCCATCAGCCGTTTGGAATTGATGATCATGATGGGCGGCTACCAGCTTCCCGTGCGCACCATCCGCGAGATGATCACGGGCTCGATCGACATCATCATCCAGGTCGCGCGTTTGCGCGACGGCACCCGCAAGGTCACGCACATTACCGAAGTGCTCGGCATGGAAGAGGACGTCGTGACCTTGCAGGATCTCATCGTCTTTGAGATCAGCGGCGAGGACGCGGACGGCAACCTCATCGGCCGCCAACGCTCCACCGGCATCGCGCGCCCGCGGTTCTGGGATCGCGCCGCCTATTATGGCGAGGAGCGCCGGCTTGCCGATGCGCTGGCGTCCGCCGAGGTTCTAGACAAGGACGGCCATCCGCTCGGAGGCGGCAATGCTTGAGGGAAACGAGGCCGCGTTGGCCGCTGCGCTTGCCGCGTGTGCCGTCTCCGCGCTCGTTTTCGTGCTGGTCTACCCATACTTTGCAGGGGACCGGAAAGCCGAGTTGCGCCTACGCGGTCTCTCCGACGGGTCCGGCACCAATTCCGCGCAGGCTGCCAGCGATATAGCCGCCAACCGGCGCAAGCAGGTTACGGAATTGCTGAAGGAGATGGAAAGCCGCCAGAAGGCGCTGGAGAAGGTGTCGCTGCGCCTGCGCCTGCAGAGAGCCGGCCTCAACATCACGCCCAAGGTCTACTGGCTGGCGAGTGTCGTTTGCGGCCTGGTATTGGCGCTGATCGTGACCTTTGCGCTGCCGGCTTCGGTCACGCGGGAATTCCTAGCGGTCGTTGTCGGAGTCATCGGCGTGTTCGGCGTGCCGCGTTGGATCGTCTCCAAGTTGACCAAGCGGCGGCAGGCCAAGTTCCTCAGTGAGCTCGCCAACGCGGTCGAAATTATCGTGCGCGGCGTCAAGTCGGGTCTGCCGCTCAACGAATGCCTGGGCACGATCGCGCGTGAAAGCGCCGAGCCGCTGGCGGGCGAGTTCCGCGAGGTCGTCGATCAGCAGAGGGTCGGCGTCACACTCAGCGAAGCGCTGGAGCGCCTAACAATCCGCATGCCGCTTGCGGAGGTTCGTTTCTTTACGATCGTGATCGCGATCCAGCAGCAGGCCGGCGGCAATCTGTCGGAAGCACTGGGCAACCTCGCTACCGTGCTGCGCGACCGCTTCCGGCTCAAGATGAAGGTGAAGGCGCTGAGCGCGGAAGCCAAGGCTTCTGCCCTCGTGCTCGCTTCGTTGCCGCCGGCCGTCGTGTTCATGGTCTACGGCGCTTCGCCCGATTACATCATGCCGCTGTTCAACACGCGCACCGGCAACTTCATGCTGATCTTCGGTGTATCCTGGATGCTCATCGGAGTGCTCGTGATGCGCAAGATGATCAACTTCAAGTTCTGACTGAGGCCGCGTCGGCGTCTTTATGTGAGTTCTGTTCGTCATGGATCTGCTCGGTACCTTCGCCAACCCAACCCTGATCGTCACGATTCTGGCCGCCGTGTGCGCGTTCGCCACGGTGCTGACGATCGCGATGCCGATGCTCGCGCGCGACCGCATGAGCCAACGCATGCGGGTGATGGCGATCGAGCGCGACAAGATGCGGGCCGCGAGACTGGCCGAGATGAGCCGCGAGCGGCAGACGGCCAAGCTGCGCCACTCGACGCAGGGCTTCACACAACAGATGGTCGAGCGCTTCAACCTGCGCAAGCTGTTCGAGAACGAGGATCTGCGCGACAAGCTCAAAAGAGCGGGTCTCCGAGGTCAGGCGCCAATCGCCACCTACATGTTCTTCCGGGTAGCGGCGCCGCTCATGATGTTCGCGGTCGCCGTGTTTTATCTTTTCGTGATGGGTGCACTGGCCTATCCGCCCTTGATCAAGCTGCTGATCGCGCTGGGTGCGGCCTTCGTCGGCTCCTACCTGCCGACCATTTTCATCCATAACCTTACGCAGAAGCGCCAGAACGCCATCAAGGTCGTATTCCCCGACGCTCTCGACATGCTGCTGATCTGCGTCCAGTCGGGCATGTCGGTCGAGGCTGCGTTCGGCCGTGTGGCCCGCGAGGTGGGCAGCCAGTCGATGGAGCTCGCCGAGGAGTTGAGCCTGACGACCGCCGAACTCTCCTACCTGCAAGACCGCCGTCAAGCCTTCGACAACTTGGGCAAGCGCACCGGCCTACCCGGGATCAAGGCCGTGACCACCGCGCTCATCCAGGCGGAGCGCTACGGCACACCGATTGGTCAGGCGCTGCGCGTGATGGCCAAGGAGAACCGCGACATTCGCCAGTCGGAAGCCGAGAAGAAGGCCGCAGCACTGCCTCCCAAGCTCACCGTTCCGATGATCCTGTTTTTCCTGCCCGTGCTCTTCGTGGTGATCCTCGGGCCGGCGGCCATTCGCTTCTGGGAGTTCCATTGAGCGCGCGCCGCGCGGACCAAGCAGGGCCTGGAGCCTCGCGCGCCTCAGCGTTCCGGTAGGGTGGCCGTCGCCTTATTTGGCCACGGGCTCGACCGCTGCGCCAACCGGCGCCCAGGGTTGAGCCGCCGCAGTCTTGCCCGGCGGCAGGATCGCATCGGTATCCGCCATCCTCGCCGGCGCAGAATTGCTCTTGGCGGGAGGCCGCAGCGACAAGTCGATATCCCGGTGCGTGACCTCGTCGGCGGCGGCCTTCTTCTCGGCCTTCGCTTTCTTGGCGCGAGTGGTCCAGATCTGTGCCTCGTCCGCGGACACCGAGACCGGCTTGGGCGCGGGCGTCGTCTCCGCCTGCTTGAGGTCGGTGCTCCACGGCCGGGAGGCCGGCGCGGCGTCGGCAACGGGCGCGCTCTCGGGCTTTGCGGATTTAGCAGGCGCCGCCGCCTTACCCTTTGTGTTGGCAGCGCTGACCACTCGCGCGGCCTTGGAGGCTTTGGATTGCGCTACCGGCGCCTCGGCAACGTCGACGCTTCTGTCCACGGTCGACGGCATGGCTTTCGGCTCGAGCTTGACCACCTGGCGCAGGAAGGACGTGTTCTCGGCGGCGGTTTCCATCGGGATGTCGCGCGCGGCAATCAGCTTGGCCTCGTCGTACTTGCCCTGCAGGCCGAGCACGAGCGCGAGGTTCTGCCGGATCTTGGGCGACGCGCCGTCGGAGGCCTCGGCGCGCCGCAGGAGTGATTCCGCGCGCGCCGGGTCGCCGCTCATGGCGGTAGCCATCGCGAGGTTGCTCAAGATCGAGGGCTGGTTGTGCGCAAGGTTAAGCGCCCGGTCATAGTAGGGGATCGCCTCCGCATACTTGCCCTGCTTGGCCAGCACGGTGCCGCGCGCGGAGATGATGCGCCAGTCGGGGTGGATCGGATCGTCGGCGGCGGCGAGCAGCTGGCCCGCGAGCTGAACCTGGTCGAAATCGAGTGCGAGGCGCCCGTAGTCGCCCGCGAGCTCACGGTTGTCGCCATGGAAGATCGAGGCCTGCTGGAACACGGCGAGCGCCCGCTGTTTTTCGCCCATGGCCCGGAGGTTGCGGGCGTAGTTGAGCGCGATTTTGATGTCGCGGGGGTTCTGGGAGTACTGCTTGCCCCAATATTCCGTTGCCTTCTCGAGCTCGCTCTGGGTCCGCGGCGTCCCATTGGGATCATCCGGCTTGGCCTCAATCTTGGCGTCGTTGAGCGTCAAGGGGTCCGGGCCGCCCGGGATCGGGAGCTGGGCGCAGCCGCCGATCATGAGGCACGCCACGAGCCCCAGCATTCCCTGGCTTGCGCTGAGCTGGTGCCATGCCGTGCGGCGGTGCCTGACGAGCGCCATCGTGGTCTCCCTGAACGGACTGCGGACGCGAATCTGTCCCTTGTCCGTCAGCTTGTGAGACACTCGTCAACAAACGATTAACCCGTATAAACCAGCGGTAAAGACGTTGCCGGCCGACAGCTCAAGCCGCGGTCTCGGCGCGGGCGCCCTCGATCCAGGCGCCCATTTCGGGCATGGCGAAGATGGTCTCGACGTAGGCTTGTGCGGTGCCGTCGTCGCCATAGGGTTCAAGATCGGGGATGTAGGTCGAGAAGCGCGCGGCAACTGGCGCATACATCGCATCGGCGGCCGAGAACCCGCCGAACAGGAACGGCCCGCCCTTGCCATACGTCTCCCGGCACTCCCGCCATAGCGCCACGATGCGCTGCACGTTTGCCTCGACCTCCGGCGGCAACGTTTCCTGCGGCGAGCTGGCCAGCACCTCCATCGAGCAATGCTGGCGCAGGGGTGCGAAGCCCGAATGCATCTCGGCAGACGCCGAGCGCGCGATCGCGCGCGCACCAGCGTCGCGCGGCCACAGTTCGGCCTCGGGGTGTCGCTCCGCGAGATACTCGAGGATTGCCAGGCTGTCCCAGATCGCAAGGTCGCCGTCGATGAGGGTCGGCACCAAGCCGGATGGACTGTGCTTCAGGATTTCCGCCTTCGACTCGGGCAGCCGCAGCGGCACATTGATCTCGTCGAACGGCAGGCCGGCCCGGCGCATAGCGAGCCACGGGCGCAGGCTCCAACTCGACCAGTTCTTGTTGCCGATGACGAGGCGGTAGCGATTGGCAGCCATGCTCTTGCCTTGCCCTCCGTGATCCTATTCTGTTCTGGCGCGAGTTGCTGAAGAGGCCGTTTCTCGCCTGCCGGCGCTCGTTAGTAGCAAGCTAGTAGCTAGGACCGGACGAGACTTCATGGCCAATGCTCTGACAGCCGGCGATGTGTTCGTAGCCGATGATGCGACGCTTGCGGAAGTCCCCATTTGGCTCGCGGAAAAGGAAACGTCACTAGACGCGCTTCCGCTCGATGCGGCGCAGCGGAGCTGGGTCGCGGCGGCCGGGTTTAAAGGCAAGGCGAAGCAGCATATGCTTGTTCCCGCAAGTGACGGCCGGCTGACGGGCGTGCTGCTCGGGGTCGGCGAGGCGGGGGCGGCCGCAGAGCCGAGCGGTCCCCCCGAGCTGCTCCTTGGCCAACTTGCACAGTCGCTGCCCGTTGGCGGCTATCGCCTCGAAGGCAAGGTGAACGATCCGACGCTCGCCGCCATCGCTTGGGGGCTCGGCGCCTACCGCTATGGCCGCTACAAGAGCGCTGAACCGCCGACTCCGGCTCAGCTTCGCATTCCCGAAGACGCCGATCGCGCCGCGGTCCTCAACACCGTGTACGCCGTCTGGCAGGGGCGCGACCTCATCAATACGCCGGCCTCCGACATGGGGCCGGCGGAGCTCGAGGTGGCGGCGCGTGCGCTCGCCGCGCGCCACGACGCGACCGTGACCGTGATCGAGGGCGACGACCTGCTCGCGCAGAATTTCCCCATGATTCATGCCGTCGGGCGCGCGAGCCCGCGCGGCCCCCGCCTCATCGACCTCGTCTGGGGACGCCAAGGGGCCCCGACCGTGACCCTGATCGGCAAGGGCATCTGCTTCGATACCGGCGGCCTCGACCTGAAGCCCGCGGCCGGGATGCTTCTCATGAAGAAGGACATGGGCGGCGCGGCGGCCGCGCTGACGCTCGGCCACATGATCATGGGCCAGAAGCTCGACGTACGCCTGCGCATCCTCATTCCCGCGGCCGAGAACAGCGTCGCCGGTAACGCGTTCCGGCCGGGCGATGTGCTGGCGTCGCGCGCCGGGCACACGGTGGAGGTCGGAAACACCGATGCCGAAGGCCGGCTCGTGCTCGCCGACGCCATCGCGCAGGCGGATGAAGAGGCGCCCGACACCATGCTCGTGTTCGCGACGCTCACCGGCGCTGCCCGCGTGGCGCTCGGTCCCGATCTGCCGGCCTTCTTCAGCGACGACGATGCCTTTGCAACCGAGTTGATGGCGGCCTCGGCCAAGATCGGCGACCCGGTGTGGCGGCTGCCCTTCTGGGCCGGCTACGACTGCAAGCTCGAGAGCGGCGTCGCCGACATGAACAACGTCTGGGACGCGCCCTTTGCCGGGGCCATCGTTGCCGCGCTGTTCCTCAAGCGCTTCGTCAAGCGCGCACGTCGTTTCGCCCACTTCGACATTTACGGATGGCGCCCATCGGCGACGCCGCTCGGACCCAAGGGCGGCGAGCCGCAGGCCGCGAGAGCCCTGTTTGCCATGCTGAAGAAGGAGTGCGCCCGATGAGCGAAGGAGCGGGCGAGGCGAAGACGGCGGCCCCGGCACTCGATCCGCGGCGCAACGTGTTCCGCCCCGATCTGGCGGCAAAAAGCCTTTACGGCAAGGTCAGCGCGCGCAACTACGCGCCGGGCTTTCCCGCCCAGGTGGCGCGCTCGGCCGTGCCGCTGCGCAGCCGCCCGGTGCCGTCGAACGGCTTCGAAACGGAAGCGCTCTTCGGCGAGCTGGTGACGATCTACGACGAGCGCGACGGCTGGGGCTGGGTGCAGCTTCAGCGCGACAAGTACGTCGGCTACGTGCCGCTCGACGCGCTCTCGCGCGAGATCTTCGCTCCCACGCACCGCGTGCGCGCGCTTGGCACTTTCATCTACGCGCTGCCCGACATCAAGTCGCCGCCGCTCATGCACCTGAGCCTCAACGCCGAGCTGAGCGTGGCCGACCGCGACGATCGCTTCTGCGCGCTTGAAGGCGGCGGCTACGTCGTCTCGCGCCACGTGATCGAGGTCGGGCGCCACGCGCAGGATTTCGTCGAGATTGCCGAGCGCCTGATCGGGACTCCGTACCTGTGGGGCGGCCGCACGCGGCTGGGGCTCGACTGCTCCGGCCTTGTCCAGGTCGCACTGGAGGCGGCGGGCATTCCGGCCCCGCGCGATACCGACATGCAGCAGGCGGAGCTCGGTCGCGACGTGCCGGTCGCCGACGCCGCCGAGGGCTTGCGCCGCGGCGACCTCGTATTCTGGAAGGGGCACGTCGGCATCATGGCCGACAGCGTGACGTTGGTGCATGCGAACGCGCATCACATGGCAGTAACCGCCGAGACGTTGCCCGAGGCCGTGGAGCGCATCGCCAAGCTCGGAGCCGACGTCGCGGCCATCAAGCGGCTCCCGGGCTTGAGCACCTGAACCGATGCCGCGCTAACGCCGGTAGGGCAGGAAGCGGCGCTCGCGCAGCTCGGTCCCGTCATCCTCGAGTGAGGGCATGAGGTGGGGCTCGCCGCGCGCTTCGCGCCAGATGCTGCCGCCACCCATCGTGACGAGCGTCTCGACCGACCGCTCGAGCCCCGTCAGCCGGCTGATCCAGCGCCGCTGCACCACGTCGCCGTCGGCGATGGCTTCGACGAACGGCACGAAGATCTCGAGCGACCCTAAGGGGAGGCTCTCGTAGGCCTCTTCTCCGATGGCGAGATCGTAGCGCTGGTCGAAGTGCAGGATCAGCTCGAACGCGCACGCTTGCGCCAGCGTCGGGGCAACGTTCATCTTCCAGTAGGCGCCGGTCTCCGCCTCCTCGACGTGCGCGGCGTCCGCGATCGATGGCGCCCAGTAGCACAGCGCCGTGATCGTCGACTGCAGGCGGGAGCGGAAAACGTCGTCGGGGAGCATGGCGTCCAGGGGGTGGGGGGCCGCGGCCACGATGACGCAACGCCGCGGAGTTTCAAGCGGAATGTGCCGATTTCCTCAGGTCGACGGCTGCTTGGCGAGCGCCTCGTCCTTGGCCAATTGCCGCTGCATGGCGGGGCGCGCCTTCAACCGGCCGACGTAGCTCGTGAACTCCGGCAGCTCCGGGATCATCTTGAACAGCATGCCCCAGCGAAGCGCGGAGCCGATGACGACGTCGGCGGCTGTGAATTGCTCGCCCAGAAGATATTCGCGGTTGCCGACGCCGGCACGCAGCACCTCGACGACAGTGTCGTAGTCGGCCCAGCCTGCGGTCGTTCGCGGCGCCGGCGGTCGCCCGAGCGCCTTGTCGATCATCGCGGGCTCGACGCAACTCGGCGCGTAGAACAGCCACTTGAGGTAGTCGCCGCGGCGCTTGTCGCCGATCGGCGGTGCGAGCTTGGCCTTCGGGTAGGCGTCGGCGAGGTAGCAGCAGATCGCCGCCACCTCGGTGACGACGACGTCGCCGTCCTTCAGCGTCGGCACCTTTCCCATCGGGTTGATGGCGAGATACTCGGGCTTGCGCTGGTCGCCCGCTTTGAGGTTAAGCACCTCGAGCTTGAAGGGCTCGCCAAGCTCCTCCAGCATCCAGTGCACGATCGATGAGCGCGAGGGTGCGGCGTGATAGAGGGTGAGCTTCGGTGCGCCTTCGGCCATGACGCGACTGCCTCCAGTTGTCCGGAGCGCCGGTTAGACGGCCACGGCGCCGGTATTTACGACCTTGAGGTTGAGCGCGGCCGCCAGCAGCGCGCGCGTGTAGTCCTCTTTCGGGTTGGCGAAGATCTCCTGCGCCGGCCCTTCCTCGACCGCCTTGCCGTTGCGCATGACGATCACGTGGTTGCACAGCGCACGGATGACCTTGAGGTCGTGGCTGATAAAGAGGTAGGCGAGGTCGCGCTTTTTCTGCAGGTCGCGCAGCAGATCGACGATCTGCGCCTGCACCGACATGTCGAGCGCACTCGTCGGCTCATCCAGCATGACGAATTTTGGCTTCAGCACCATGGCGCGCGCGATCGCGATGCGTTGGCGCTGGCCGCCGGAGAACTCGTGCGGATAGCGGTCCTGCGCCATGGGATCGAGGCCGACCTCGCGCAGCGCCTCGCTGACGCGCGCGCGCCGCTCGGCATGGTCGAGCTCGGGCTTCTGGATCAGCAGGCCTTCCTCGATGATCTGCCCGATCGACATGCGCGGCGAGAGCGAGCCGTAGGGGTCCTGGAAGACGATCTGCATATCCTTGCGCAGCGGGCGCATCTCGCGCGCGCTGAGGCCGTCGATGCGGCGGCCCACGTACGCGATCGGCCCTTGCGACGAGATGAGCCGCATGATCGCGAGCCCGAGCGTGGTCTTGCCGGAGCCGGATTCACCGACAACGCCCAGCGTCTGCCCGGCGCGCAGCTTGAGCGAGAGCCCGTCAACGGCCTTGACGTAGTCGACCGTGCGGCGCAGCGCGCCCTTTTTGATCGGGAACCACACCTTGAGGTCGTCGGCTTCGACGACGACTGGCGCCGTGTCGTCGGGCACCGGCGGCGTTCCCTTCGGCTCGGCCGCGAGCAGGTGCTTGGTGTATGGGTGCTTGGGCGCCGTGAAGATCTCTTCGGTGGCACCGGTCTCAACGATCTTGCCGCCCTGCATGATGTAGACGCGCTCGGCCATCTTGCGCACGATGCCAAGGTCGTGGGTGATGAGCAGCATCGCCATACCCATCTCGCGCTGGAGCTGCCGTAGCAGCTCGAGGATCTGCGCCTGGATGGTGACGTCGAGCGCGGTCGTCGGCTCGTCTGCGACCAGGAGATCGGGCTCGTTGGCGAGCGCCATGGCGATCATGACGCGCTGGCGCTGACCGCCGGAGAGCTGATGCGGATAGGCGCCCAAGCGCTTCTCGGGCTCGCGCACGCCGACCTTGCGCAGGAGCTCGAGCACGCGCTCGCGCGCGGCCTGTTCGTCCATATGCCGATGCAGCTTCAGCACCTCGCCGACCTGCTTGTCGATGGTGTGCAGGGGGTTGAGCGAGGTCATCGGCTCCTGGAAGATCATGGAGATGCGGTCGCCGCGGATCGACTGCAGCTGCGCCTCGGAGACCTTGAGCAGGTCGCGGCCTTCAAACCATATCTCGCCCGAAGGGTGGAAGGCCGGAGGATAGGGAAGCAGCTTCAGGATCGACAGCGCGGAGACGGTCTTGCCCGAGCCGGATTCCCCCACCAGCGCCACCGTCTCGCCTTTGCCGATGCGGAAGGAGACGTGGTCGGCCGCGAGCATCTCGTTGCCGCCGGCCGCAAAGGCGACCGAGAGATCGCGGACGTCAAGGAGTGCGTTTTTCGCCGTCACGAGCCGCTCCTTGCGAATGTCTTGCGCGGATCGAAGGCATCACGGACCGCCTCGCCGACGAAGATCAGCAGCGACAGCATGACAGCGACGGCGAAGAAGCCGGTAAGACCGAGCCACGGCGCTTCGAGGTGCCGCTTGCCTTCGAGCAGCATCTCGCCCAGCGACGGCGAGCCGGGCGGCAGGCCGAGCCCGAGGAAGTCGAGCGCGGTCAGCGCCGCAATGCTGCCCGACAGCTGGAAGGGGAGGAACGTCAGCATCGCCACCATCGCATTGGGCAGCATGTGCTTCCACATGATCTTCGGGTGCGACAGTCCGAGCGCGCGCGCCGCGGTGATGTACTCGAAGTTGCGGGCGCGCAGGAACTCGGCGCGCACGACGGCGACGAGGTTCACCCACTCGAACATGAGCAGCGTGGCGAGCAACGTCCAGAAGCCCGGCACCAGCACCGACGAGATGATGATCAACACGAATAGCGACGGGACCGATGACCAGATCTCGAGGAAGCGCTGGAAGATGAGGTCGGTGCGGCCGGCGAAATATCCCTGCACGGCGCCCGCCGTGACCCCGAGGCAGGCCGAGAGCACGGTGAGGATGAGGCCGAACAGCACGGAGATGCGGAAGCCGTAGATCACGCGCGCGACAACGTCGCGGCCCTGGTCGTCGAGGCCTAGCCAATTGTAGTTGCCGATCGCGTGAAAGCGCGCGAGCTGCTCGGGCGGCGCCTCGCACAGCGGCGCATTCGAGGCCCATGGCGGCGGCGCCGGATAGCCGAGGCACAAGCCCTCGAGGCCTTTGCGTCCGGGATAATCCTTGTTGATCGTGTCGTAGGTGTACCCGATCGGTGGCCACAGCGCCCACCCGTTCTCCTCGATCTCCCTCAAAATCTCCGGCTCCTTGAAGTCGGTGACGGCGAGAAAGCCTCCGAACTTCGATTCCGGATAGTCGACGAACACGGGCCAGAGAATTTCGCCCTTGTAGCTCATGACGATCGGGCGGTCGTTGGCGATGAACTCGGCGAACAGCGAGAGGCCGAATAGGCTCAGGAAGATGATGAGGCTCCAGTAGCCGCGGCGGTTGGCCTTGAAGTTCGTCCAGCGGCGCGCGTTGATCGGCGTGACGTGGATGCGGTCGCGCCAGCGCATGCCGCGCGACAGCGGAACCGGTAGCGGTTCGACCTCCGCGGGCGGCGGCTGGTTCTGCGGCAGCGGCGTCTCGAGCGCGCGGATGTCCAAGCTCAGACCTCCCGGCTCTCGAAGTCGATGCGCGGATCGACGAGGGTGTAGATGAAGTCGGAAGCCAGGTTCACCACAAGCCCAAGCAGCGAGAAAATCCATAGCGTCGCGAAGACGACGGGGTAGTCGCGCTTCTCGATCGACTCGAAGGACAACAGCCCCAGCCCGTCGAGCGAGAATATCGTCTCGATCAGCATCGCGCCGGCGAAGAAGGCTGAGATGAAGGCGCCGGGAAACCCGGCGATGATCAGCAGCATGGCGTTGCGGAACACGTGGCCGTATAGCACCTGTCCCTCGCTGAGGCCCTTGGCGCGCGCGGTGATCACGTACTGCTTGCGGATCTCGTCGAGAAAGGAGTTGCGCGTGAGAAAGGTCAGGGTAGTGAACGAGGTCAGCGCCATGGCGATCATCGGCAGCGTGAGATGCCAAAAGTAGTCGACGACCTTGCCGACGAGCGAGAGCTGGTTCCAGTTGTCCGAAGTGAGCCCGCGCGAGGGGAACCACTGGAAAAACGAGCTGCCGGCGAACAGGATGAGCAGCAGCACTGCGAACAGAAATCCGGGGATGGCGTAGGCGACGACCAGGATGGTACTCGACCACACGTCGAACGGCTCGCCCGCATGCACGGCCTTGCGGATGCCGAGCGGGATTGAGATCAGGTAGGTGAGGAACATCATCCACAGGCCGAGCGAGATCGAGACGGGCAGCTTCTCCTTGATGAGCTGCAGCACGGAGACGTCGCGGAAGTAGCTCTTGCCGAAATCGAAGGTGAGATAGCTCTTCATCATGATGAAGAAGCGGACATAAGCCGGCTTGTCGAAGCCGAACTGCTTCTCGAGGCTCTTGATGAATTCGGGATCGAGGCCTTGCGCGCCGCGGTATTTCGACGTCACCACGTCGGCCGCGCCCTGGCCCAGTTGCGACTGCGCCCCGCCCACCATCTCCCCGCCGCCGCCGCCGATGCGCGTGACCATGGAGCTGTCGTGGCCGGTAAGCTGCGCAATGATGCGCTCGACCGGGCCGCCGGGTGCGAATTGAATGATGACGAAGCTGATGAGCATGATCCCGAACAGCGTCGGGATGATGAGCAAGAGGCGCTTTAGTAGATAGTACAGCATCGCGGCGGGCTCAGTTCTTGGTCAATTTTGCGGCTTTGGCTTCGTCGAACCACCACGTATCGATGATGCCCGAATCGTATTTCGGCTTCACCGCGGGCCATGAGTACCTGTCCCAGAAGGCCAGGTTGTGGGCGGCCTTATACCACTGTGGCACCCAATAGTGGCCTGCGCGTAGCACTCGGTCGAGCGCCCGCGCGGCGGTGATCAGCTCGTCGCGCGATTTGGCCTCGATGATGCGGTCGTTGAGGGCGTCGACCACCGGATCATGGATGCCGGCAAGGTTAAAGCTTCCGTCCATCTTTGCGGCGTCCGAGCCCCAGTACGTCTTGAGTTCGACGCCGGGCGTCAGCCGCAGCACATAGCGTTCGATCGACACGTCGAAATCGAACGACTTCGTGCGCCGCTCGTATTGCGAGGAATCGACGAGGCGGATGGTTGCGTTGGCGCCGATCTTCTTCAGGTTGCTGATGTAGGGGCCGATGATGCGCTCAAACCCGTCCTCGAAGATGAGGATCTCCACGTCGAGCGTCTTGCCGCCCGCCTCCGCGCCGCCGTAGCCCGCCGCCGTTAGCAGCTCCTTGGCCTTGCGCAGGTTGTCGCGGTTGCGCCCCGATCCGTCGGTAACGGGCGGCACATAGGGCGCGCCGAACACCTCGGGCGGAAGCTTGCCGCGGAACGGCTCGAGCAATTTCAGCTCATCGGCGCTGGGCGGGCCCGACGCCTTCATCGGCGAGTTCTCGAAGTAGCTCTGCGTGCGTTTATAGAGGCTGTAGAACAGGTTCTTGTTTGACCATTCGAAGTCGAAGGCAAGGTCCATCGCCTCGCGCACGCGCTGGTCGTTGAACTGCTCGCGCCGCGTGTTGAGAAAGAAGCCCTGCGTGCCGGAGGGACGCTCATCGGGCAGTGTAGCGCGCTGGATGCGGCCGTCCTTGATCGCCGGCACGTTCTCGTACGCGGTCGCCCAATCGAGCGAGGTGAACTCCTCGCGCAGGCCGATGTTGCCGGAGAAGAGATTTTCCAGCTCGATGCGGCGGTCGCGGAAATAGTCGTAGCGCAGCTCGTCGAAATTGAAGCGGCCGACGTTGACGTTGAGATCCTTGGCCCAATAGCCGGGGCGGCGCTTGAAGATCACGTAGGTGCCGGGCTTGAATTCGCCGATGGCGTAGGGGCCGGAGCCGAGCGGCGGCTCGAGCGACGTCTGGTCGAATGGGTGCGCGGCGTAATAGGCCTTCGAGAGTATCGGCAGTCCGGCGATCGTCAGCGGCAGATCGCGCGTGAGGTCACCCTTGAAGCTGTAGCGTACGGTGTACGCATCGAGCGCCTCCGCGTTGACCACGTCGCGTAGCGCCAGCCCGAAGTTCGGGTGGCCCTTCTCTTTCAGCGTTCCGAAGCTGAACACGACGTCGTCGGCCGTAAGCGCCGAGCCGTCGGCGAACTTCGCCTCGGGGCGCAGCTTGAAGGTGACTGACTTGCCGTCGAGCGCGACCTCGGCGCCGCTGGCGACGAGGCCGTAGACGGCGTCGGGCTCGTCGTCCGCCCGCGTCATCAGCGTGTCGAACAAATAGTCGAGCCCCTGCGCGGCGTCGCCCTTCAGAAGGAAGTTGTTGAAGCTGTCGAAGGTGGTGCGGCCCTCGGTGCCGATGGTCGAGAGGCGGCCGCCTTTCGGTGCGTCCGGATTCACGTAGTCGAAGTGCTTGAACTCCGCCGGGTACTTGAGATCGCCGAAGGCGGAGAGCCCGTGGCGGAATTCCGCACGCGCTTGCGGCGCTATCAGGAAAAAGGCAAGCGCGATCGCGAGCAGACCGGTCCGCCTGGCCGCCGCCGCGCTGATCGAGGTGGCGTTGCCCGTCATTGGCTCCGTGCGGTCTCGAGCGCCTTCTGCTTATCCGGATCGATCCACCAGGTTTGCAGCAGGCCCGCGGTTTGCGACGGCAGCTTCTGCGGGCGCCCGAAGATGTCCCAGGTGACGAGGCGCTCGAACGGATAGTGCCAATTGGGAATTACGTAGTAGTTCCACAGCAGCGCCCGGTCGAGGGCGTGCGTGGCGGCGACTAGGTCGGCGCGATCCTTCGCGAACACGATCTTGTCGATGATCTTGTCGATGGCCGGGTTCTTGATGCCGGCGCTGTTGCGCGAGCCGTCCTTCTCTGCGGCGCTAGAGCCCCAGAAATCGCGCTGCTCGTTGCCGGGGGATTCCGACTGGGGGAAGTTGTCCACGATGATGTCGTAGTCGTACGCATCCTCGCGACGCTTATATTGCGCGCCATCGACCACGCGCAGGCTAGCCTTGATGCCGAGCCGCTGCAGGTTCTGCACGTAGGGGAGCGAGATCCTTTCGAACTCGGGCGAGTCGAGCAGGAACTCGGCGTTGAGAGTATCGCCGCTGGCATTGCGCAAGACGTTCTCGGTCTTGGCCGAAGACAGCCCCACGGTGCGCAGCGTCTTGCAGAAGAAGCCGCACGATTCGTCGGCGACCGTCTGCTCCTGCACCTTCCAGCCCGCCTCGGCGAGAAGCTTCGAGGCTTCGCGCATATGGTCGCGGAACTCCTCCGGAGTGCGGTTGACCGGGTTTGAGAACTCCGTGGTGAAGACCTCGGGCGGCAGCTCGTCGCGCACCTCGTTCAGGATCTCGAGCTCGCGCCCTTCCGGCAGCCCGCCGGACGCGAGCTCCGAGTTGTCGAAGTAGCTTTTGACGCGCACGTAGAGGTCGTAGAATAGCTTCTTGTTCGTCTCCTCGAAATTGAAGGCGAGAGCGAAGGCCTTGCGCACGCGCGGGTCCTGGAACTGCGGGCGACGCAGATTGAAGACGAACGCCTGCATGACCGCGACGCGCTTGATCGGAATCGCTTCCTTCTTGACCCAGCCCTTTTGCACGGCGGGGAAGCCGTAGGCAGTCGCCCATTGGCTGGCGACGTTCTCGCTCCAGAAGTCGAGCTTGCCGGATTTAAACTCCTCAAACGCGGGCGTGCGATCGAGGAAGTAGGTGAGCTTCACCTCGTCGAAATTGTATTGCCCCTTGGAGACGGGAAGGTCCTTGCCCCAGTAGTCCTTGACGCGCACGTAGGTGATCGAGCGGCCAGCGTCGAACGACTTCACCCGGTAGGCGCCCGAGCCGACAGGCTTCTCCATGGTGGTCTTGGCGAGATCGCGCGGCTCGCCGTCGGGCCCTTTGGCTTCCCAATAGTGCTTGGGGATGACCGGCAACTCGCCGACGATGTGCGGCAGCTCGCGATTTCCCTTCACGTCGAAGGTGAAGGTGACCTCGTGATCGCCGGTCTTCTCCGCTTTCACAACGTTCTTGTAGTAGAAGGCCATTTTGGGATCGGCCTTCTTCTGCGCTTCGAAGCTGAAGATGACGTCCTCGGGCGTGATCGGCGTACCGTCGTCAAAGCGCGCCTCGGGGCGCAGCCCGAATGTTGCGGTTGAAAAGTCAGGCGGGAATGAGACCCATTCGGCAATGAGGCCGTACTCCGCTGAGGGCTCATCCAGGCTACGGGCCATCAGACCGTCGTAGACAAGACCGAGGCTCGAAGCCGGGACGCCCTTCATGGTAAAGGGGTTGAGGTTGTCGAACGACCCGGCGACGAAGCCGCGCAGCGTCCCGCCCTTGGGCGCATCCGGATTGACCCAGTCGAAGTGCTTGAAGTCGGGGCCGTACTTGGGCTCGCCGACGAGCGAGAGCGCGTGGTGGCGCGTTTGACTTGCGGGGGCTGCGGGTTGAGCCGCCGCCTCCATAGGCGCGGCAGCCGGTGCCGGCTCCGTCTGCGCCGTTGCCCGATCGATTGTGACGCCGAAAGCGAGCAGAGCTGCGAGCAGAACGGCGGGAACGTCAGGACGCGCAAGCACCAGGCTTTTCCTTCCTCTCACGAGCTTCACCACACCGCGGGGAGGCGGGGTCCCGAAGGGCGCGCCCGCATAAGACGGCAAACAGGAGGCAGCGTCGCAAAATCCGGGCCGAAGCGCGAGTTAACTTGCTGTCATTCGGGCGCCCGCAAGGGCGTTATTTCAGCGTGTTCAGATAGGCTGCGAGATCGGCGAGCTCGCCGGGGTCGGCGATGCCGGGAAAAAGCATTTTTGTGCCCGGAACGAAAGCCTTGGGCGAGTGCACAAAGGCGACGAGGTCCTCCGCCGACCAGTTGCCGCCCTTGGCCTTCATGGCGTCGGAATAGTTAAAGCCTTCGTGGCTCGCCTTGGGCCGGCCCACGATGCCCCACAAGTTCGGACCCACTTTGTTGGGGCCGCCCTTCACGCCGTCGTGGCACGCCTGGCACTTCTTGAAGGTCGTAGCGCCGTTCTGCACGTTGCCCTCGGCCGACGCCTTGGCGACAGCGGCCGGATCGAAAGCAGGCAGCGCGACGGGGGCGGGAACCGCCGCTCCCTCGCCTGGCTTGGGCGCTGCGGCGGGCTCGGTCGACATCGGGAGCGTATAGCCGGGCTTCTCGGGCTCGCGCGATTCCTGGGAGATTTCCAGAACCGTGCGGAAGCCAACGATGACGAGGAGCGCCGACAACACCGCGCCGGCGATCTTGGCTAGCTCGAAGGTATCCATGGCACCCCATGCCCGCTGTGCGCTTTGCCCGGCCCGACGGCCTGGCGAACAGGCGCGACTATAGGAATTCCGCTTCGGCTTGCAACCAAGCACGGCGCCGTTCTAAGTGCGTCGGCCCGAGACCAATTGCCACCGGTCAAGAGTTGAGCAGAGCGCCCAGATGACGCGCACGTTGATCCTCATCCCTGCGCGCATGGCGGCGTCGCGTCTGCCGGGCAAGCCCATGGTCGACATCGCCGGCGAGCCGATGATCGTGCACGTCTGGCGCCGCGCGATCGCCGCGCAGGCGGGCCGCGTGGTGGTAGCAACCGACGCAGACGAGATTGCCGCCGCCATCGTCGCCGCAGGCGGTGAAGCCGTGATGACACGCGCAGACCATGTCTCGGGCTCCGACCGCATCTTCGAGGCGGTGAGCCGCGTCGATCCCGGGTCGGAGGCGTCTTTAATCGTCAACCTGCAGGGTGACCTGCCGTCGCTCGAGCCGCGCCTCATTCACGCATGTCTGGAGCCGCTCGCCACCGAAGGCGCCGCCATCGCCACGCTCGCCGCCGAGATCCGCGAGCCCGAGGAGCGGACCAGCCCCAACGTGGTGAAGGTCGTCGGCACGCCGGTAGCGGGCGCACGGCGGCTGCGCGCTCTCTACTTTACGCGCGCGACCGCGCCTTATGGTGAAGGCCCCCTTTATCACCACATCGGCATCTACGCTTACCGCCGGGCGGCGCTGGCGCGCTTCGTTGCCTTGCAGCCGTCCGTGCTCGAGCAGCGCGAGAAGCTCGAGCAGTTGCGCGCACTCGAGGCCGGGATGCGCATCGATGTCGAGATCGTTGACACCATTCCGCTCGGTGTCGATACTCCGGCCGATCTTGAGCGGGCGCGCCGCCTCATCGGGAGCACCAAGCCGCCCGCACTTTGACCGCCGCCGAGCTCTCTATCAGAGCGAAGTTTTGCTTTCTCAAATCAGAAGTGCGGCTTGCCAGCATCTGAATGATGCCAGTTGCTGGTGGCGAGGTCGCGAAGAAATTGTTCAACTACTTCAAACGCACCGCGGTCGAATGCCCATCGAATGTGATAGGCAAGCCGTTCGGCCTTATCGGAATCGGTAGAGGCCCACCATCCCGCTAGGATAAGAGGCGCGTACGGTTCCCAACCCGAGCCCGCCGATCGGGTAGCATTTCCCAAAGTCGGTTCCAGTCGAGTGGCATCGGACAAATTCGACTTTCCTGCCGAACGAAAACAAGGAGGTCATCTAGTTGTGCATTCGACGCCATGCGCAACTCCTTTGAGGGATTGAGTACAGCAGGCCGGCAGACGATCCCCATCGTGCGATTGCAATTCAGTAAGAGCAACACTGGATGCTGCTTGCGGTGCGGCCTGAGCGAGGGCATAGAGGCCAATCCTGACAAAGCTAGCAATCACATACTCGCATCATGAGCGCAGTTCCCAACACTCCAACGGAAGCTTCTGCGCGCATCGCCTACCAGGGCGAGCCCGGCGCCAACTCCCACCTTGCCTGCCGCGAGGCGTTTCCGGACGCCGACGCCATCGCCTGTCCGACCTTCGAGGACGCGCTCTTGGCCGTGAAATCGGGCGATGCCGCCTACGCCATGATCCCTATCGAGAACTCGGTCGCGGGCCGCGTCGCCGACATTCATCACCTGCTGCCCGAGGCCGATCTCTACATCGTAGGCGAGCACTTCCTGCGCGTGCGCCATCAGCTGATGGCGTGTCCCGGGGCGAGCCTGTCCACGATCAAGCGTGCGCTGAGCCACACGCATGCGCTGGGCCAATGCCGCCGCAAGTTGAGCGAGCTGGGCTTGAAGCCGGTACCGGAGGCCGACACGGCGGGCTCCGCGCGCATGGTGAGCGAAGCAAAGGATTTGTCGCTCGCCGCCATCGCCTCCTCGCTTGCGGCTGAGATCTACGGACTCGATATCCTCGCCCGTGATATCGAGGACGAGGTCCACAACACGACGCGCTTCGTTGTGCTCGCGGCCGAACCGGACGACGCCGATCCCGGCAACGGGCCGGTCATCACGACATTCATCTTTCGTGTGCTCAACATTCCGGCCGCGCTGTACAAGGCGCTGGGTGGCTTCGCCACCAACGGCGTCAACATGACGAAGCTGGAGAGCTATCAGCTCGAAGGCACCTTCAACGCCACGATGTTCTACGCCGACATCGAGGGGCATCCGACTGATGGGCCGGTGCAGCTCGCGCTGCAGGAGCTGTCGTTCTTCTCCAGCGAGAAGAAGGTCCTCGGCACATACCCCGCGAGCCCCTATCGCGAGGAGGCGGCGCGGCTCGCTGCCACCGGGCAGATCCCGGTGCGCCGTCGCGGCGGCTGAGGAAAATGGGATGGCAGGGAAGCTGCAAGACAAGGTCGCGATCGTGACCGGAGCCGCTTCGGGCTTCGGGCGCGGAATAGCGGAGCGGTTCGCGCTCGAGGGCGCGCGCGTGGTGGCGGCCGACCTCAACGGCGAGGGCGTGCGCGAGCTCGCCGCCGGCTACGGCAGCAGCGTCGTAGCGGTCGCTTGCGACGTCTCACGCAAGGCCGACGTCGACGCCATGGTGCGCGTGGCGACCGAAGCCTTCGGCGGCCTCGACATCTTGGTCAACAATGCCGGCATCACGCACCGCAATCAGCCGCTGCTCGAGGTCGGGGAGGCCGAATTCGACCGCATCTACGCCGTCAACGTGAAGTCGATCTACCTGACGACGCTCGCAGCCGTTCCGAAGATGGAGCGGCGCGGCGCCGGCACCATCATCAATATCGCCTCCACCGCCGGCATTCGGCCGCGCCCCGGCCTCACCTGGTACAACGGGACCAAGGGCGCGGTGATCACGTTGACGAAATCGATGGCACTGGAGCTGGCGCCCAAGAACATCCGCGTCAACGCCATCAATCCGGTGATCGGCGAGACGGGGATGCTCGCGCAGTTCATGGGCATCCCGGATACGCCGGAGAACCGGGCGAGGTTCATCGCCGGCATCCCGCTCGGGCGCATGTCGCAACCGCATGACATCGCGAACGCAGCACTGTTCCTCGCCGATCCCGCGTCGTCGATCATTACCGGTGTGGCGCTGGAAGTCGACGGCGGCCGCTGCATCTAGTCGCCTGGCGGCCCGCAGGCCGCGGCGGGGTCGCAAAGGCTGTCCTGGATCGCTTGCATGGCGCCGCGCGCGGGGTTGTAACGCGCGCCGCAACCCACCATAATCGTGTCGGGAGGTTGGCGGCGGACGCATCCCTCGCCAACCGGGTCAGGTCCGGAAGGAAGCAGCCCTAACGATCAGGACGCGGGTCGTTCGCCAGCCTCCTCTATGTGTCGCTCATGGGCCGTTAGCTCGCCGCTGGCTCGGCGAGCTGGCCCTCCGCGGGGGCGCGACTTGTCGCGGGCCGCTTGCGGCCCGAGGCCCTGCGGGCCTAAGGCAAGGATATGGCGAAGAAGAAACCGGAAAGCACGAGGACGAATGCCGGCGACGCCGAGGTGAGCGCTGCGCAGCCCTATGTCGTGCTTGCGCGCAAGTATCGGCCGCAGACGTTCGACGACCTCATCGGCCAGGAGGCGATGGTCAAGACGCTGCGCAATGCGTTTGCCTCGGACCGCATCGCGCAGGCCTACATGCTGACGGGGGTGCGCGGCGTCGGCAAGACGACAACCGCCCGCATCATCGCGCGCGCGCTCAACTACGAGACCGATGCCGTCTCGAAGCCCACCTTCGACATGCCGGATGCCGGCGCGCCACTGCGCCGAGATCATCGAGAGCCGGCATCTGGACGTGATCGAGATGGATGCGGCGTCCAATACCGGCGTCGACAACATGCGCGAGATCATCGAGAGCGCGCGCTACAAGCCGCTCGTCGCGCGCTACAAGGTGTTCATCATCGACGAAGTCCACATGCTCTCGAAGGGCGCCTTCAACGCGCTTCTGAAGACGCTGGAGGAGCCGCCGGCGCACGTCAAGTTCATCTTTGCCACCACCGAGATCCGCAAGGTGCCCGGTGACCGTGCTGTCGCGCTGCCAGCGCTTCGACCTGCGCCGCGTCGACGTGCCGGAACTCGCATGCGCACTTCCGCAGGATCGTGCGCACCGAAGGGGCGCGAGGCCGCCGACGAGGCGCTGACGCATGATCGCGCGTGCGGCCGAAGGCTCGGTGCGCGACGGGCTTTCGCTGCTCGATCAGGCGATCGCCATGGGTGAGGGCCGCGTGACCGCCGAGACCGTGCGCGACATGCTTGGCCTTGCCGACCGTGGCCGCATCTTCGACCTGCTGGAGCAGATCTTCCGCGGCGACACCAAGGCCGCGCTCGAGACGCTCGACGCGCTGCACCGCGACGGCGCCGAGCCGACGCAGATTCTGGCCGACCTCGCCGAGGCGGTGCATGCCGCGGCGCGGTCGCGGACGGTCGGGGCGGAGGCTGGCAGCGAAGCCTTGAGCGCGGAGGAGCGCCGTCGCGCCGGCAGCATCGGGGAGCGGCTCTCTACGCCGCTACTCGCGCGCGCCTGGCAGATGCTGCTCAAGGGCTGGGAGGAGGCGGGGAGTGCCCCAACGCCAAGGCTGCCGCAGAGATGGTCCTGATCCGGCTTGCTCACACCGCCGATCTGCCGTCGCCCGACGAGCTGATCCGCACGCTCGGCGGGGCGGAGGCGCTCGCGCGCGGGACGGGTAAGGCGGCGCCGCGCGACAACGGGGGCGGACGCGATTCCGCGGTTGCGCGCGCCAGTGTCGCGGAGCCTGCTGAGGAACTGGCCGGTGAGGAAGTGGAGGCCATCGACGACGTTGCGATCGAGGAGCCGGCCAACGGCGTCATTTCCGATCCGCGCTCGTTCGCCGACGTCGTCGCCCTCGTGGCCGAGCGCCGCGACGCGAAACTGAAGGTGCATCTCGAGGAGCACGTCAGCCTGGTCAAGTTCGACGCTCAGCGGGGTCGATCGACCTCTTCCTGCTGCCCGGAGCGCCGGCGCAGATCGCGAACGAGTTGCGCGAAGAGCTCATCGCCTGGACGCAGCGGCGCTGGATGGTGCTGTTGTCGAAGCAGCGGGCGCGCGGCCCATCGCGGAGGTCGAGGCGCGAGCGCGAGGCAGCAGAGCTCGCGTCAGTGAAGCGCACCCGCGGTCAAGGCGGTGCTCGACGAGTTCCCCGACGCGAAGATCGCCACGTGCGTCCGTGCTCGGTCTCGCCAAGGACGAGACCGGCACCGGTTAGCTTCCCGGAAAGGCAGTGCGCGAATGAAAGATCTCATGGGCGTGATGAAGCAGCTCGGCGAAATGCAGTCCCGCATGCAGCGGATGCAGGAGGAGCTCGCGGGCATGGAGATCGACGGGCAGGCCGGCGGCGGCCTGGTCAAGGTGGTGCTCGGGGGCAAGGGCGACCTGAAGAAGCTGCACATCGATCCGAGCCTGATGAAGCCCGGTGAGGTGGAGATCCTGGAGGATCTCGTCGTCGCCGCCGCGCAGGAAGCCAAGGGCAAGCTCGAGGCGCAGCTGCAGGCGAAGATGCAGGACATGACTGGCAGCTTGCCGCTGCCGCCTGGCATGAAATTGTTTTGAGCGGGAGCTGACGATGAGCCTGCGCATAACCTCTCCGGCCTTCGCCGACGGTGGCGAGATCCCGGCGAAGTACACGTGCGAAGGCAAGGATCTGTCGCCGCCGCTCGCCTGGTCTGGCGTCCCGGCCGGGGCAAAGAGCCTCGTGCTCATTGTCGACGACCCTGACGCTCCCGATCCGAAGGCGCCGCGAATGACGCATGTGCACTGGGTGCTCTACAACCTGCCGCCCGGCACGACAGCTCTGCCCGAGGCGGTCGGCGCAGCGCTTCCGCCGGGAACCAAGGTCGGCTTGAACGATTGGAAGCGCCTGGACTTCGGTGGCCCGTGTCCACCGATCGGCCGCCACCGCTACTTTCACAAACTGTACGCGCTCGACACCGAGCTGAGCCTTGCAAAGCCGACCAAGGCGGACGTAGTAGCGGCGATGCGCGGGCACGTGTTGGCAGAGGCGCAGCTGATCGGCACGTACCAAAAGGCAAAGTGAGGAGGGGCGCGCTGCGAGGCTTGAGAGAGCTCAGCCCTTGCTCAGTACCAGCGTCAGGCCGATTAGGGTGTTGCTGAAGAACTGGATCTCGATGATCTGCTTCGCCTCGCGCACGATCACCTCCATGTTCGCAGTCAGCCCCTCGCCGCGCACAGTAATGCGGAAGCCGGCCGGCGTGACCTGCCCGCTGAGATCGCCGCCGAGATTGTAGATGATCTCGTTCCAGGTGCCAGTGAGCGCACCCGCGTTGTGCTTGATCTCGCTCCTCACCTCGACATTTCCGCTGGCGGAGGCGCAGCGGATGTTCTGCTTGAGCTCGGCGCCGCTGTCGGAGAGGAAGTAGGTCGCGCGGCACTTCACGACCTCGAACTTGCCGTCCTTGAAGCCGAGGCGCCCGTCGCCGACCCAGCGACCGGGCAGGTCCTTGAAGGGCGACGCCGGATCGGCAAGGCCGCGTGCTTGAAGCGAGAGCCAACAGGCCAAAACTGCCAGGATCGTGAGAACTGTCTGCTTCATTGCTACCTGCTCGAGAGCGGTCCTGCCGTGCCGCCGGGCCGCCCGGCGCAGTGTATCTGGCGCGGAATGTCGACGTGAAATGCCGCAATTCCTAGTGCGCGCGGGCCACACGCGATATGCAACAAGCGTTACGCGATGTGCGGCGAGACCGCGCAGGGCGAGGGATGGGGCGGATCAGCCGGCTTTGGCGGTGAATGACCGTACCATTGAGCCCCGCGTCAGCTCCACGTACATATCGATCAGGGCCGGACGGCCGATGAGGTAGCCCTGGATCTGGCGGCAGCCCTCGCGGCGCAGAAAAGCCCGCTCGCCCTCGGTCTCGACGCCCTCCGCGATGACCGGGATCTCGAGCGCATTGCCGAGCCCGATGATCGAGCGCACGATCGCCGCCGACTGCGGATTGGCTTTGACGCCGGAGACGAAGCTCTGGTCGATCTTGATCTTGTCGAACGGGAACGACTGCAGCGACGACATCGATGCGTATCCGGTTCCGAAATCGTCCATGGCGATTTTCACGCCAAGCGACTTCAACCGGCGCAGGGTGGAGATTGCACGCGAGGGCTCGTCGAAGATGACGCCTTCGGTGATCTCCAGCTCGAGGCGACCCGCGGCGAGCCCGGTATCGAGTAGGATCAGGTGCACGAGGCCGGCGAGGTCGCCATAGCGGAACTGAACGGGAGACAAGTTTACGGCAATCTGTAGCGGCGCCGGCCAGGACGCCGCCTCGCGGCAGGCCTCGCGCAGGGCCCAGGCGCCGATCTCGACAATCAGGCCGTTCTGCTCGGCGAGGGAGATGAACTCGCTGGGCGGGACGATGCCGAGCTTGGGATGACGCCAGCGCGCCAACGCCTCGAACCCGAACACATCGCCGTCGATCGTCGCCTGCGGCTGGTAGTTGAGGAAAAGCTCGTTGCGCGCGATCGCCGAGCGCAGGTCGAGCTGCAGCGCGAAGCGCTCGCGCAGGCGGCGGTCCATCTCGGGATCGAAGAAGCGGGCCGTGTGGCGTCCGTCGACCTTGGCGCGGTAGAGCGCGGCGTCGGCGTTGGCGAGCAGCGTCGGCATGTCGGCGCCGTCGCGCGGATAGACGGCCGCCCCGATGCTGAGACCGAGCGGGATCTTCTGCCCATGCACCTCGAAGGGATCGGCCACGGCTTGCAGGACTTGGCTGGCTAGCACCTCGGCGGTCTTGGGCTGCGAGCCCATAACGGACACGACCGTGAACTCGTCGCCGCCGACGCGGGACGCAAAGGCGCCGTCGGCTGCGATCTCGAGCCGGCGCGCGACCGCGCACAGCAGCTCGTCGCCGACCATGTGCCCGAAGACGTCGTTGGCTTCCTTGAAGTTATCGAGGTCGATAGACAGCACGGCGAAGGTCTCGCCGCGCGCCTTTGCGCGTTCAAAGGTCTGCGACAGGCGAGAGTTGAGCGAGTTGCGGTTTGGCAGGTCCGTCAACGCATCGTGATGCGCAAGATGCGTGATCTGCTCGTGGCGCTGCAGGAGCTCAGCCCTCGCCGTGTGCATATTCTCGCGCGCTTCGTCGAGCCCGAGCGCTGCATCCTTTACCTGCTCCTGCAGCAGGTTGAAGCTCGCCGCCATCTCTCCCAACTCGTCGCGGGAATTGGTCTTCACCGGCACAATATTGACGGAGGCATGCGCCGCATGCAGATCGCCGCGGCCTAGCGCCTGCATGGCGAGTGTGAAGTCGCGCAGCGTTCCCCATGTCAGACGCTTCGCCGCCGCGCTAACCTCCTGCGCGGAGTAGGTGATCATGCCCGGCAGCACGAGCCCGACGCTGATGGTCAGCAATGCAACCGCCACGAAGATGTCAGCCAGCACCGAAACCAGCACGCTGTGCTCATGCGACACGGTGTTGACGGCAAGGAGATACGCCACCGCGTCGAGGATCAGCACGAACAGCATCGCACCGGTGAGCTTGAGATGCAGCGTACGAGCAAACGCGGGCAGTCCCTGCCGTTTGCGGTCCTCGATGACGCGCCACGCGTAGAGGGCGGCGCCGGAGTAGGCGAGCGCTAAGCCAAAGAGCACCGTCGGTAGTCCGAACTGCTGGAAGCCAAGGATAGCGGCAAGCAACCAGATCGATGCCGCAACGACGCCCAGGGTGATGGTGCCACGTGGCGCGCGATAGGGTCGGACGGCGTTGGGCTGGTCGCGCCGCAACAGCCAGGCCGCGATGTTTGGCATGCAGATGCCAATGAGATAGGTGAAATTGGCGGCGGCGATCATCCAGACGGGATCGCCCGCAACCAGGAAGATGATTGCGCACGCCGCGGTCAGCACTGTCGCGGCCCAGGGGCAGTCAGTGCGCGCGAGCCGCCAGGACAGGAAGCGCGGCAGCAGTCCGTCATCACTCAGCTGCGACATGGTGCGGGCCGCGCCTGCCAACGGCTGCAGCGTTCCGTGGAACATGTTGAAGATTATGAACCAGATGGCAGCGGCCTTGCCAAAGCTGCCGAACAGCGGCGCAAACGTCGGACCAAGCACGGTGGCGAGATCCTCGCCGAGCGCCTGCGGACCAAGCACACCGAGCCAAATCACCGGCAGGACGATGAAGTAGACGCCGGCCATGATGCCCGATGCCAGCATCGCGCGCGGCACATTGCGATTGGGATCTTTGGTCTCGCCGACGTGGGCAAGCGGCGGCCCCTCGAAGGCGGGCGCCGTGAAACCGATGAGGTAGAGGCCGGCCATGATGGAGGTAACATCTCCGAACCAGCCCTCGAACGGTGTGGTCAGATTGTAGGTGAAGGCCTGGTGCCAGTCGACGGAGCCCGAGTAGATCGGGATCAACGCCGACAGGAAGGCAAGCGCCGCCGAGGCCGTGGCGATCGGAATTGCGAGGCGCGCGACCCACACGATCCCGCAAAGATTGACGAACGTGAAGAAGCAGACGATGCCGATGGCGACGGCCTCGACTGGAAGGTGGGGGAAGAGGCGTCGGAGCAATCGTCGGGGTCATCGATACCCATGTAGCGTGTGCCCTAGTTCCGCACGGGATGCCGATTTGACCCGCCAGGCGCTACGAGATCAGGATCACGGCCCCTCTTGTTCTATTCATTCAGGGGCGCATTCAATCTTTAAACATTTTCGAGGTGTTTGCACCAAAGCACTAAGGTGGCGCTCAGGACGTTGCGCGCCGCGTGCATTAACCTTGCCGCGCACTGGCGAGCATGGCTTCAGGTCCACGTGCGGGCTCGCCCGCTCTGTCGAGCTCTTCGATCTCGGCATCGGTGAATACGCGCGAGCGCGTCAGGAAACGTATGCCCTCGGGTGCCTCGAGCGAAAAGCCGGAACCGCGCCCAGGAACCACGTCGATGATGAGATGGGTGTGTTGCCAATACTCAAACTGGGGACCGCTGATGTAGAGGGGACAGCCCGCGATGTTGCCGAGGTAGACGTCGCGCTGGCCGATTTTGAATTCGCCCAGTGGGTAGCACATGGGCGCGCTGCCATCGCAGCACCCACCCGATTGATGGAAAAGAAGCTCGCCGTGGGCAGCGCGCAGCTTGTCGATGAGGGCCGCGGCGGCGGGCGTGTTTGAAACTCTCGAAACCGTCATGCCAATTCCTGAGCGGGAGCGGAAGACCGGAGCAAGCCCCGATCTCCCACTCCACGGCACCGACCCTTAGAAGAACCCGAGCGCCTTGGGACTATAGCTGACGAGCAAGTTCTTCGTCTGCTGATAGTGATCGAGCATCATCTTATGCGTCTCGCGGCCGACGCCCGATTGCTTGTAGCCGCCGAACGCCGCATGTGCGGGATAGAGGTGGTAGCAGTTGGTCCACACGCGGCCCGCCTTGATGCCGCGGCCCATGCGATAGGCGGTGTTGCCGTCGCGCGACCACACGCCGGCGCCGAGGCCGTAGAGCGTGTCGTTGGCCATGGCGAGCGCCTCGTCCTCGGTCTTGAACTTCGCGACGGCCAGAACCGGTCCGAAGATCTCCTCCTGGAAGATGCGCATCTTGTTGTGGCCCTCGAAGACGGTCGGCTCGACGTAGTAGCCGCCTTCGAAGCCGCGGCCGAGGTCGGCCTTGCGGCCGCCGGTCAGCACGCGGGCGCCTTCGCCCTGCCCGATATTGATGTAGGACAGGATTTTCTCGAGCTGGTCGGAGGAGGCCTGCGCGCCGATCATCGTGTTGGGGTCGAGCGGGTTGCCCTGCACGACCTTCTTCACGCGCTGCAGGGCTCGCTCCATGAAGGCGTCGTAGATCGATTCCTGCACGAGCGCCCGCGACGGACAGGTGCACACCTCGCCCTGATTGAGGGCGAACATGGAGAAACCCTCCAGCGCCTTATCGAAGAAGGCGTCGTCCTCGTTGAACACGTCCGCGAAGAAGATGTTGGGCGACTTGCCGCCTAGCTCCAGCGTGACCGGGATGATGTTCTCGGCCGCGTACTGCATGATGAGACGGCCGGTCGTCGTCTCGCCCGTGAACGCGATCTTGGCGATACGCGGGTTGGAGGCGAGCGGCTTGCCGGCCTCGACGCCGAACCCGTTGACGACGTTGAGGACGCCAGGTGGCAAGAGGTCGCCGATGAGATCCATCAGCACCATGATGCTCATGGGTGTCTGCTCGGCTGGTTTGAGGACGACGCAGTTGCCGGCGGCAATGGCGGGGGCGAGCTTCCACACCGCCATGAGGATGGGGAAGTTCCACGGGATGATCTGGCCAACGACGCCTAGGGGCTCATGGAAGTGGTAGGCGATCGTGGTCTCGTCGATCTCGGAGAGCGAGCCCTCCTGCGCGCGGATGCAGCTCGCGAAGTAGCGGAAGTGATCGACTGCGAGCGGAAGGTCGGCGGCCATGGACTTCGCGGATGGGCTTGCCGTTGTCGATCGTCTCGACGGTCGCAAGCTCGGGCAGATACGCCTGCATGCGGTCGGCGATCTTGAAGAGGACATCGGCGCGGGCGGCGGGAGCCGTCTTTCCCCAGGCGCCGGCGGCGGCGTGAGCGGCGTCGAGCGCCTTCTCGATGTCCTCAGCTGACGAGCGGGCGATCTCGCACACGACCTCGCCGCTGATGGGGGTGCGGTTCTCGAAGTAGCGCCCCTGCGCCGGCGGGACCCAGCCACCGCCAATGAAGTTATCATAGCGATTGCGGATGGCGATCTTCTGCCCGACGCGCTCCAGCGCGGCGGACGGGGTATCGGTCTTGACGATGAGTTGCATCTTTTGGTTCCTCCCACTACCTGCAAGCACAGGCGGTGCGCCTTATTCATAGGTGGAAAGCACCCCACCTTTAATCCTCGCTAAGGCGGCTTACGACATGGAAATTGGTCCAACCTTGACCTGACGCAAGACCGAATTTCGCCAGGATGCCAGCCGTTCCCGACTTGGCAGGCCCGCCGGCCCCCTATAGGGAGGCGCTTCCGACGTGTGTCGCAATCCTTGCGCACGCGGCTTTCAACCGTTGCTGCATGACCCGCAAAGTCTCAGGCCCCGAAATCGAACGCATCGTGCAGCTCTTGGGCCGCCTACCAGGGCTTGGCGCGAGGTCTGCGCGCAAAGCCGCGCTGGCCCTGCTCAAGCGGCGCAACGATCTGCTGC
The DNA here is from genome assembly GCA_963726555.1 of uncultured Alphaproteobacteria bacterium. Lineage (GTDB taxonomy): Bacteria > Pseudomonadota > Alphaproteobacteria > Rhizobiales > Hyphomicrobiaceae > Hyphomicrobium_A. The sequence goes on from CAVSCT010000008.1 coordinate 69,883, forward strand.
TGCCGCTGGCGCAGGCGCTGGCCGCCGCCGTCGATAAGATCGTCGAGTGCCCCGTTTGCGGCAACCTCGATACCGTCGCGCCGTGCAGCCTGTGTCAGGACCCGCGCCGCGACCGCTCGATGATCGTCGTGGTCGAGGAAATCGGCGACCTGTGGGCGCTGGAGCGCGCGGGCGTGGTCAACGGCCTCTACCATGTGCTCGGCGGCCATCTTTCTCCGCTCGACGGCATCGGCCCCGACAAGCTCAACATCGCGAGCCTCGTTGCGCGCGCGAGCGCCGGTGAAGCGAGCGAAATTCTGCTCGCGCTGAACGCAACCGTGGAGGGCCAATCCACCACCCACTACGTCACCGAGCAACTCGTGCCGACGGGCGTCGTGGTGTCTAAGCTTGCGCAGGGCGTGCCGATCGGCGGGGAGCTCGACTATCTCGACGAGGGCACGCTCGCGGCCGCCATCAAGGCGAGGCGCAGGCTTTGACGGCGCCACCGGCAACTCGTGCGGGATCCGCGGCGGAGGCCGGCACGCGATCTCGGCGTGCAAGCGCGTCGCGACCGAAGTTCGTGAGCGGCTCTATCCTGCGTCACATCCTCGTGATGACGGGGACCGGCGCCATCGGCTTGATGGCGATCTTCCTGTGCGACCTCGCCAACATCCTGTTCCTGAGCTGGCTCGGAGACGAAGCGATCATCGCCGGCGTCGGCTACGCCGGCTCCATCGTTTTCCTGACGGTCTCGATGGGCATAGGCTTGTCGATCGCCGCCACCTCGCTTGTGGCGCCGGCGCTGGGGGCCGGCCGGCGCATGCGCGGGCGCAGGCTGTCGCTCAACGCGCACGTGCTGACATTCATCGCGGCGAGCATCCTGAGCTTCGGGATCTGGCTCGCGATCCCTTCGCTGCTGAGCCTGCTCGGCGCCACCGGGCGTGCGGCCATTCTCGCTACGCGCTACCTCGATATCCTGGTGCCGGCCATGCCGCCGCTGGCGGTAGCGATGACCTCGGCCTCGGTGCTGCGCTCGGTAGGAGACCCGGGCCGCGCCATGAGCGTCACCCTGATCGGCGCGATGGTGAATACGGTGCTCGATGTGATCCTGATCCTGTGGCTCGGCTACGGGATCGAGGGTGCTGCGGTATCATCGGCGGTGGCGCGAATCGTCATGATGGTCGTCGGGCTCTATGGCGTGGTCTGGGTGCATGACCTCGCGGGGCGCCTGCGCCTGCCGACGCTCCTAAAGGATGCGCCGGTGCTCTTTGCCGTCGCCATGCCGGCGGTGCTCACCAACATCGCGACGCCGGTGGCAAACGCTTATGTAACCCGCGCGATCGCACCATTCGGCGACGGTGCTGTCGCCGGCTGGGCGATCCTCGGACGGATCACGTCGGTTGCCTTCGGCGCCATTTTCGCGCTGTCGGCGACGGTCGGTCCCGTCATCGGCCAGAACTACGGTGCCGGCAAGTTCGACCGCATGCGTTCGACGCTGACCCAATCGCTATTGGTTACGGCGGCATTTACCGGTATCGCGTGGGTGGTGCTCGCGGTGCTAGCGGACGCGATAGCGGCGGCGTTCCATGCGACGGGGGAGACCGCCGCGCTCGTCGTGTTCTACTGCCGCTACCTGGCGCCGCTATTCGTGTTTCTGGGCGCGCTGTTCGTCGCCAACGCAGCCTTCAATACGTTGGGCCGTCCGCACTATTCGACCGCGCTCAACTGGGGCCGGGCGACGCTCGGCACCATGCCGTTCGTCGCGCTGGGCGCCTACCTCGCGGGCGCGGAAGGCGTGCTCACCGGCAGCATGCTCGGCAGCTTCGTGTTCGGCATCCTCGCCGTCTGGCTCGCCTATCACTGGATCGACGCGTTGCAATCGGGATCCAGGTAGCCGACGCGTCGGCATCCACTCGTGGCCACCTGCAATCGTGGCAAAACATGGCGTGCATAAGACTTCGGTGCTGCTTGGCGGCAGAGGCAACCCAATGCTATTCCTCGATTTTTAGCGGCCGGGCAATTCGCCAAGACAACAAAGCCCGATCTGCTATCTTGTTGAGCCTGCATCAAGAAATGCTGCTGCCGCTGCAAAAGCCGCCTTCGACTGTTCGCTGGGGAAGGGCGCAAGGGGGAAGGTGACCGTCATTCCTACGCTCCATCCTTTATGGGCACGTTGGCAAACTTGGCTGCTGGAGCTGCCCCGCTTCAACAAGCGCGGCATCCTTGTGGCCTTGGATTTCCTGCTTGTCGGGTTGGCGCTCTGGCTGCCGATCTCGCTGCGCTACACCACGCTCTATGTGCCGCCGGATCTGACGACCGCGCTGCTGCTCCTGAGCGCGCCGCTGATCGCGGTCGTAACGTTCGCGCTGTCCGGCCTCTACAAACTCGTGACGCGCTACCTCGGCTACCGCGGGCATACCCGGATCATTGGCTGCATCTGGCTGTCGGTGCTGATCTGGTCGCTGCTCGTATTCATGTCCGGACAACTGGGCATCCCACGCTCCGTCGTGATCGCCTATGGCATACTGGCGACGCTGTTCATCACGGCGAGTCGCGTGGTCGCCGCGATGGCGCTGGAGAGCGCCGGCATTCGCCTGTCCGATCTCGCCGCCAATTCCGAGCGCAAGTCCGTCATCATCTTCGGCGCCGGACAGCTCGGCGTGCAGCTGCTCGCGGCTTTGCGCCGCGCCAACGATCGCGAGCCGGTTGCCTTCATCGACACGGAGCCCTCGCTCTGGCGCCAGTACGTCGCCGGGCTCAAGGTCTACGATCCTGATCGGGTGGGGCCGCTGATCGAGCGCCACAACGTGCGCGAGATCCTGATTGCGCTGCCCGAGGAGCGCCGCCGCGAGCGCCGCCGCATGCTGAAGGAACTCGCGGTGTACCCGGTCGAGGTGAAGGTGCTGCCCGCGGTCGAGGACATCACCTCAGGCCGCGTGCGCGTCAGCGATTTGCGCCCGCTCGAGGTCAACGATCTGCTCGGCCGCGACAAGGTTCCGCCCAGCGGCGACCTGCTCGCGCGCAAGACGCGCGATAAGTCGATCCTGGTCACCGGCGCCGGCGGCTCGGTCGGCTCCGAGCTCGTGCGCCAGCTCTTGAAGTACAGTCCGCGCCGCCTCGTGCTGCTCGATATCTCGGAGGCCGCGCTCTATGAAATCGAGGACGAGACGCGTGAGTTGATTGGGTCTCTGCACGGCGCCCCACGGCCTGAAATCGTCGGCGTGCTCGGTTCCGTGCTCGACGCCGCGCACGTGCGCGAGACGATCCGCCACCACGGCGTGGAGGTTGTCTATCACGCGGCGGCCTACAAGCATGTGCCGATCGTGGAGCAGAACCCCATCTGCGGGCTGTGGAACAACACCTTCGGCGCGCAAGTGCTGGCCGACTGCGCCAAGGCAGAGGGCGTCGAGCTCGTCGTGCTCATCTCCACCGACAAGGCCGTGCGCCCAACCAACGTGATGGGCGCCAGCAAGCGGCTCGCCGAGCTGATCCTGCAGGCCGAGGCCGCGAGCGGCGGATCGACCGTGTTCACGATGGTCCGCTTCGGCAATGTGCTCGACAGCTCAGGCTCGGTGGTGCGGAAGTTTCGCCGACAGATTCGCGCCGGTGGGCCTGTTACGGTCACGCATCCCGAGATCATCCGCTATTTCATGTCGATCCCCGAGGCGGCCGAGCTCGTCATCCAGGCTGGCGCCATGGCCCACGGCGGCGACCTGTTCGTGCTCGATATGGGCGAGCCGGTGCGCATCGACGATCTGGCGCGCCTCATGATCCGGTTGACCGGGCTCGACGTGAAAAGCCCCGACAGCCCCGACGGCGACATCGCCGTCGTCTACACGGGCCTGCGCCCCGGCGAGAAGCTCTATGAGGAGCTGCTCATCGGTGCCAACACCACGGCGACGGAGCATCCGCGCATCCTGCGTTCCGATGAGCCGTTCCTGCCGCGCGCCGAATTAGAGCGAGAGCTCGGGCTGCTCAAGGCGGCGATGAACGCGCGCGACGTCGCGACCATGCACTCGGTGCTGATGCGGACCGTGGAGGGCTACCATTCGGAGGCCGCGCCCGCGCAGGATGGAGAGCAACCGCGTCAGGCCTGGAGCCCATCCTCGCGGACCTTGCACTGACATGGCGATGCCAGCGGCAGCACCGGCGACAGGCATGAGGCGCGTCGCCGTCGTCTGCGCGGCGGGCGAACCGCTGCAGCTTTTGCGCGGCTCGCTTCTGTCCGCGATCGCCGCCCGCCGCCACAAGATCCTCGTTGTCGCGCCCGAGTTCGTCGCGGCCGATATCCATGTCCTCGACGAGATTGGCGCGGAGAGAGCCGTCTTCGCCGGCCAGCAGAACGGCCTCAAGCTGTTCGCCGACTGGAAGGCCATCGGCGCGCTCAAGGGCATCCTCGCGGCCTGGTCCCCGCATACCGTGTTCGGCTGCGGGGCAAAGCCGATGATCTATGCCGCCCTTGCCGCGCACGGAGCGGGCGCCGAGCGCGTGGTCCTGCTGGTCAACTCGCTGCCCGAGCACCGCTTCACCGGCGCACTTGCCGCCGATGAGATGCCGGCATGGCGCTACAGCCAGGCGATGCGGGCAGCCGACGAAGTCGTGTTCTACAATCGCGACGACCTCGTCCTCTTGAAGCGGCTCGGCATACTGCCGTCGGTACTCCCCACAACCGTCGTTGCGGGTGCCGGCGTCGACCTGGCGCGGCATGGCGTTCTGGCGCTGCCGCCCCTCGACGATGGCCTGGTGTTCCTGATGGTCGCCGAGCTCGACCGGCGCCGGGGCGTCGTCGAATATTGCGAGGCCGCGCGCGAACTGCGCGAGCGCGCGCCGAACTGCCGGTTCCTGCTGGCGGGGTCGCCCGGGGAGGGTTCGCTCGGCATGCAGCCCGACGAGATCGCGGAATTTGCGCCTGCGGTCGAATACCTCGGGCCGGCGCAGGACATCCGCGCGCTGCTCGCAACGTCGCACATCTTCGTCTACCCCTCGCACGGGGAGGGCATGCCGCAGCCGGTGCTCGAGGCGATGGCCGCCGGGCGCCCAATTGTGACGACCGATGTCGCCGGCTGCCGGGACACGGTCGACGATCGCGTCAACGGCTGCTTTGCGGATGCGCGGGACGTTCGCTCGCTCGGCGCGGCCATGGAGAGCTTCCTGAAGCGGCCCGATCTCATTGCGCCGATCGCGCGGGCGAGCCGCACTAAGGCGGAGCGGTTCTGCGGCAACGACGCGGTCAACCGGTCGCTGCTGTCCGCGCTCGCCCTCGCCTGAAGCCTAGCTACGGCTATAGAGGGTGTAGCTGAGCTTTGGCTGGCGGAACGAAGCCTCCGGATCGACCAGCATGTTGCTGCGGATGGCCTGGCGCCCGAGCAGCATGCGATAGGTCAGCCTCTGTCGGTTCGCCAGCGTGATCTCGATCGGCCACGAGAGTTCGCCCATGTGCATGCGGGTGGCGATGACGTAGCGCAGCTCGCGTTCGCCGTTGGAGCTCGTTATGGCGCGTCTGTCCACGACCTCGGCACAGGCATCGATCTCGAGATCCTCGCGCTTGGGGTTGGGGCGCACGGTGAAGCGGACCATCGGGCGCTTGGCCGGACCGTACGGCTCGATGAGGTGCGTGTGCAGCGAGGAGGTCTTGGCGCCGGTGTCGATCTTCGCCTTCAGGGCGGGCAAGCCGAGGTCGGGCAGGGCAATCCACTCCTGCCATCCGAGGATCAGGGACGAGGGCGTCGGGCGCATTGTGGCACGTGAGTTTGCAGACGAACGAGCCGGCAAACCTACTCTCCTTTTCTTACCCCGTCGTCTTCGAGACCGTCCTGGCGTTTGGGTACGCAGGAGATCCGCCGCCTGCGGCCGACCCACGGCCCTCCAGAGCCGGTCCGGGGGCCGTCGTGGCCTCCGTTTTCTCACCGCTGAGTGTGTCCCGGCAAGCGAGCGCGATTGACCGCACTCGCGTACTTTCCTATTTCACGGGCATGGCGATCCGACCGATCATCACGCTTCCCGATCCGCTGCTGCGCAAGTTCTCCCAGCCGGTGGAGCGCGTTGACGACGACCTGCGCCGGCTCATGGACGACATGTTGGAGACGATGTACGCCGCACCCGGTGTCGGCCTTGCCGCTGTGCAGGTGGGCGTACCTCGGCGGCTCCTGGTGATCGACGTGGCGGAGGACGAGGAGGAGAAACAGCCGCTGTATTTCGTAAACCCGGAGATCGTCTCGCTCGGCTCCGAAATGCACCTGCACGAGGAGGGCTGCCTGTCGATCCCCGAGGTGCGCGTCGAGATCGAGCGGCCGGCCTCACTCATCGTGCGCTACACCGATCGCGAGGGCGAACGCAGGGAGCTCGAAGCGAGTGGCCTCCTCGCCACGGCGCTTCAGCACGAGATCAACCATCTCGACGGCAAGCTGATCATCGACTTCCTCTCCTCACTTAAGCGCGACATGGTGGTGCGCAAGTTCAAGAAGCAAGCACGCACGACCGAGGCGCTGTGACGCCGGCGACACCCCGCGAGCGGACACCCCTCCAATGACGTTGCGCATCGTCTTCATGGGCACACCGGATTTCTCCGTGCCGACACTGGCGGAGATCCTCGGCGCCGGCCACGAGGTTGTGGCGGCCTACACGCAGCCGTCGCGCCCGGCGGGGCGTGGCATGGCGGAGCGCATTTCGCCCGTTGCACGCTTTGCCGACAGCGCCGGCGTTCCGGTCAAGTCGCCGGCGAGCCTTAGAAGTGAAGCCGAGCAGCAGGCATTTGCCGCGCTCGATGCCGATGCGGCCGTCGTCGTCGCCTATGGGCTGCTGCTGCCCAGACCTGTTCTCGACGCACCGCGCCTCGGCTGCTTCAACCTGCACGCCTCTGCGCTGCCGCGCTGGCGCGGGGCGGCGCCGATCCAGCGCGCGATCATGGCCGGCGACGCCGAGACTGCGGTGATGGTGATGCGCATGGCCGAAGGGCTCGACACGGGACCGGTGTGCCTTGCCGAGCCGGTCGCTATCGCGCCCGACGCGACGGCGGGTGAGCTGCACGACGAGCTGGCGCTGCGCGGCGCGAGCTTGATGGCGCGCGCGCTCGGCGCGCTCGAGCGTGGGCTACTGCAGTGCACGCCGCAGCCGGTCAAAGGCGCAAGCTACGCGGCCAAGATCGACAAGGTGGAGGCGTGCATCGACTTCGCCAAGCCTGCTCGCGAGGTCCACAATCTCATCCGTGGGCTGTCGCCGTTTCCGGGCGCCTGGTTCGAAATGGGTGGGGAGGGCGCGCCCGAGCGCATCAAGGCCCTCCGTGCCGAGCTGGCTGACGGCCGCGGCAGGCCCGGCGAGGTGCTGGACGATGTGCTGACGATTGCTTGCGGGAGCGGTGCGGTGCGGCTCACCGAGCTGCAGCGGGCCGGCAAGAAGCCCATGCGGGCTGAGGAATTCCTGCGCGGCTTTCCCCTTCCGCGCGGGACTATCCTGCAGCCGTGACATCCTGCCCGCGTTAAGCATGGCCCGCGATCGTTGGCCCTGCGCATGCAACCAGGTTTAAGCTATTGTTAACTATGGCTTAGCGTTGTCTGGAGTATCGCCATGCGTATTCTTGGACTTCTTCGACTTCTTCCCCTTGTGACCATCGCGGTCGCGCTCGTGGTGCCTGTGCACGCCGAGACCGCACATACCACGCGTATCGAAACGCGACCCGTGTACGGCGCGACCGTGACGATCGAGCACGGGGTGCGCGTCTATCGCCCCATCCCGCCGACCGAGCATCTTATCGTGAACCCGGACAGGGCTCCGCTGTTGCTGAGCGTCGAGAGCCCTGCGGCCACGTGGCCGCGCTGAAGGCAGGCGACGATTGCGGGTTGAGGACCCAGGCCGGCGCGGCTAGGGATGAGGTGGTCGGCACCAGAGCCGCGCACCCGAGCCCTCATGCCCCGCTACCGCATCCTCGTTGAATACGACGGCACGCCGTTCCTCGGCTGGCAGCGGCAGGCCAACGGTGTCTCCGTGCAGGGCGCGCTGGAGGGCGCGCTATTTCAGTTCTGCGGCGAGGCGGCGAGCGTTCGCGGCGCGGGCCGCACGGACGCCGGGGTGCACGCGCTCGGGCAGGTCGCGCACTTCGATCTCGCCAAGAGCTGGGAGGCGTTTCGCGTGCGCGAGGCGCTCAACTTCTATCTAAAGCCGATGCCGGTGGTCGTGCTCGATTGCGCCGGCGTCGATGACGCATACGACGCCCGCTACAGTGCCACCGCGCGCCACTATCGCTACCGCATCTTGTCTCGGCGCGCGCCGCCCGCGCTCGACCGCCATCGGGTTTGGTGGATGCCGATCGCACTCGACCACGAGGCGATGGCAGCGGCGGCCAACGCCCTGCTGGGGCGGCACGACTTCACGACCTTTCGCGCCGCCCAGTGCCAGGCGAATTCGCCCCTGCGGACGCTCGATCGGCTGGATGTTTCCAGGCAGGGCGAGGAGATTGTCGTCGAAGCCTCCGCGCGCTCGTTCCTGCACAACCAGGTGCGCTCCATGGTCGGAAGCCTCAAACTGGTCGGCGAGGGCAAATGGAGCGCGCGCGACCTCGAAGCGGCGCTTCAAGCCCGCGATCGCAGCGCGTGCGGGCCCGTGGCGGCCGCCTGCGGGCTCTACCTCGTCCGCGTGGACTACGGAAAGCTAGGCGTGACTGGCGAGGAGAGCGCCGAGGACGACGACTAGTCGATGATCGACAGGAATTCCTGGCGCGTTACCGGGCTGTCGCGGAACACGCCCAGCATGCGGCTCGTGACGAGATCGGTGCCGGGCTTCATGATCCCGCGCGCGGTCATGCAGAAGTGCTCGGCCTTGAGCACGACGCCGACGCCCTGCGGCTGCAGCACCGTGTCGATGGCGTTGGCGATCTGCGCCGTCATCTTCTCCTGGATCTGCAGCCGCTTCGCGTACGCCTCGACGATGCGCGCGAGCTTGGAGATGCCGACGACGCGCCCATTGGGGATGTAGGCGATCCACGCCCGGCCGATGATCGGCGCCATGTGGTGCTCGCAGTGGCTCTCGAAGCGGATGCCGCGCAGCACGATCATCTCGTCGTAGCCCTCGGTCTCCTCGAAGGTCTTCGACAGGATCGCCTCGGGGTCCTCGGCGTAGCCGCGGAAGTACTCCTCGTACGCCCGTGCCATGCGCGAGGGCGTGTCGGCGAGCCCGTCGCGGTCGGGGTTGTCGCCCGTCCAACGGATGATGGTGCGGAAGGCCGCTTCGACATCGGAGCGGCTGGGGCGAACGAGCTGGTCCATGGGCGGTTCTTTGCGCTTTGCTTTCAAGGGTTAAGGCCTACCTGTCTGCATCTTGCGCGATTTCGCGCGATGGGGCTGCCCCATCAGCCGTCGGGGCGCGGTTAAGTCTAATACCTTGAGGGCTTACCCCCTGGCGACAGCCTCTTGCCAATCATATAGGCGCTCGCAGCGGCTTGGGAAACCATAACGGGGGGATGATTTACGAAGCTGGTCGACCTTCAACCGGGCGCCGCGGCCCGGGATTGGCTGTCCTAGGTGCGTGCACGCATCACTGTTGCAATTGTCGGATTTCGGAAACCGGAACCTTAGGACTTTTTCTGCGTAACTCCCGGAGGTCGGACGGTGGTGCCTTCGGAGCAGCTTGTCCCCAAGCGATCGAAGGTCTGATCGTGACAATTTGAAATTGTGGAGGTGAAAAACATGGTGTCGAACAAGATCATCGCAGTTCTCGCGGCTTCGAGCGCTCTCGCGCTTTTCGCCGCCACGTCGGTTAACGCCGAGTTCGATCGTCAAGGAAGAGCAGGAGCAGCTCGGCAACTCCCCGGCTCCGAATGTGGATCCGGGTGCGTCGCGCGGTCCCGACAAGTCGATCGTTACGCAGGAGCGCATGCAGCTCGGCAACTCGCCCGGCCCGAACGTTCCTGAGCGCTCCATGAAGGGTGGCGAGTCGATCCCGGACTTGGAGAAGAAGGACATTCCTCACTGAGCAGGCGGCTCCAGAAGGGGCAGCCCGTTTGGTTTGAGGTCTAAGATCGAGGCCGCGTGGACCGGTAGCAATGCCGGGCTCGCGCGGCCTTCGCGTTTGGGCGAGCCGGTACGCCCTGCGCCATTGCTTTGATTGTCGCGCGCGCCGCACCCTGCTACATGGGCGCCCAGCCGACGGATCGGCGAGGCAATACTCGTTACAACGTCGATTGACGGAAGGCCGCGCCCTCGGCGCTGCAACTTTCCGCTCGGGATAAGACTTTCAGCCCCATGCAACGCGAGATTTCCGGTGGCCGCGGTGCCGACGAGGTCAGTTCTCGGGAACGGCTCGCGATATTCTTGGCACTAGTTCTCGTCCTGCTGCTCGCCTCGCTCGACCAGACGATTGTTGCCACCGCGCTTCCGACCATCGTCGGCGAGATCGGCGGCCTGACGCACCTCTCCTGGATCGTCACTGCGTACCTTCTGTCAACGACCGTTGTTGTGCCGCTCTACGGCAAGCTCGGCGACGTCTTTGGCCGGCGCAACGTGCTGCAGGCGGCAATCGTGATCTTCCTCATCGGCTCAGCGCTGTGCGGGTTGGCGCAGAGCCTGCCGGAGCTGATCGCGTTCCGCATCGTGCAGGGGCTCGGCGGCGGCGGGCTCATCGTGACGGCGATCGCCGTCGTCGGCGACATCGTGCCGCCACGCGAGCGCGGCCGCTACCAGGGCTTCTTCGGCGGCGTATTCGGCATCTCGACCGTGATCGGTCCGCTCGTCGGCGGCTTCATCGTCGTTCACCTGTCGTGGCGCTGGATCTTCTATATCAACCTGCCGCTGGGTCTGCTTGCGCTCGCCGTCATCAACGCGACGTTCAAGCCGCACAAGCGTGCAGGCGTCGTCTCCATCGACTACGCCGGAGCGGCGCTGCTCGCCGTCGCACTCACCTGTGTGATCCTGCTCGCAAGCCTCGGCTCCACGCTTCTGGCCGAGGCGCCGGTCAGCATGTTCGCGATCTCGCTCTTGGGTATGCTGGCGCTTGCCGGCTTCCTCTACGTCGAGACGGTCGTGCCCGACCCGCTGCTGCCGCTCTCGCTGTTCTCCAATCGGGCATTCGTGCTCGCGACCTCGATCGGCTTCATCGTCGGCATGGCGCTGTTCGGCTCGATCACGCTGCTTCCCGTCTATCTGCAGGTCGTCAAGGGCCTTGACCCGACGAGCGCGGGGCTCCACCTCACGCCGATGATGCTCGGCGTCTTCTTCAGCTCCATCGTCAGCGGCCAGATCATCACCCGCATCGGCCGCTACCGCATGTTCCCCATCTGCGGCACCGCACTAATGACGATCGCGCTGTTCCTGCTGTCGCGTCTCGACGTGGCGACGCCGGCGCTAACGGCCTCAGCGTACATGCTGCTGCACGGCCTGGGGCTTGGGATGGTCATGCAGATCCTGGTGATGGCGGTACAGAACGCCGTCAGCTACGAACAGCTCGGCGTGGCGACCTCCGGCACGACGCTGTTCCGCTCGATCGGCGGCACCGTCGGGGCGGCACTGTTTGGTGGCATCTTCGCCTTTGCGCTGGAAGAGAATATTCGCCAGACGATGCCCGGCGTCGCAACCCTGCTCAAGGACCCGGCCGCGATCGCGGCCCTGAGCGAGCCGGTTCGCGCCGTCTACCTCGCCCTCTTCGTCGACGCGCTGCATCCCGTGTTCGAGACGGCGGCGCTGCTTGCGCTCATCTCCTTCCTGCTGTCGTTGGCGATCAAGGAGGTGCCGCTGCGCACGAGCATTGCGCCGCAGCCCCTCGGCGACGCCTTCGAGGCGCCGCGCGACGCAACCTCGCTAGAGGAATTGGAACGCATCGTGACCCGCATGACGGCGCGCGAGAACCGCTGGCAGGTCTATACGCGCACGGCCACGCGCATGGGCATCGCGCTGGAGCCGGACGAGCTTTGGCTGCTGGCCCGGATCGGCGAAACAGAGGGTCGCACCACGAAGACCGAACTCGAGCAGCGGCTGAGCATCGGCGGCGCCCGCTGCGTGGCGCTGCTGGCACGGCTGGTTGCGGCCGGGATGGTGGCGGGATCGGACGACGGTAGCTTGGAGCTCAGCGAAAAGGGGCGCGCCGACTATCGGCGGCTCTTGCAGCAGCGTGAGCAGGATCTGAAGGATATGCTCGCCGGCTGGGAGCCCGATGAGCACCCGGACGTGCGCGCGATGATGCGGGAACTCGCCAATTCGTTCGCGAGCACGCCGCCGGCGCGTCCCTGAAGGCGCAGGTGACGGTAACGGCCGCAGTCGCTTTCGCACCATTCGGCTATAAGATCGGCACCCAGCTCCAGCGAACGGGACCCCATGGCCGCCTCCCAGACTTCAATCATCGACACGCGTTCCGCACAGATGTTCTTCGCCCTCGAGCCCGCCGAGATCGAGCGCGTGCGCCGCTTCGGCACCTGCCGCACCTATGCTGCCGGCGAGGCGCTGGCGAACGTCGGGCAGGTCGCGCAAGGTGTGACGATCATTATTTCCGGCGAGGTTGACGTCTCGCAGCGCGAGCAGTCGGGGAGCAACCGGCTGATCGTCACGCACCGCCCCGGCTCGTTCATGGGCGAGCTCGCGCAGCTTTCCGGGCGACCGGCGCTGATCGACGCCTATGCGAAAGGTCCGGTGCACGCGCTCATCATCCCGACCGACCGCCTGCGTTCCTTGCTGATCGCGGAGGCGGATCTTGGCGAGCGCATCATGCGCGCGCTGATCCTACGCCGTGTCGGCCTGATCGAGACCGGCGGCGGCGGCCCGGTGATCGTGGGCCGCGCGGGCAACGGCGACGTGCTCCGGCTCGAGAACTTTCTGCGCCGCAACGGCCATCCGCATCAGAGCCTCGATCCGGAGACAGACGCGGAGGCGAGGGCGCTCGTCGAGAAGTTCAACGTCGATCCCGGCCAGCTCCCGATCGTCGTGTGCCCGGGCGGGCAGCTGCTGCATAACCCGAGCGAGATCGAGTTGGCGCGCTGCATCGGCCTCGTCGGGCCGATTGACCCCAACAAGGTCTATGACGTGGCCGTGGTCGGATCTGGCCCCGCGGGGCTCGCCACCGCGGTCTACGCTGCCTCCGAGGGGCTGTCGGTCGTGGTGTTCGACTGCCGCGCTTTCGGCGGCCAAGCCGGCGCCTCGGCTCGGATCGAGAACTACCTCGGCTTTCCGACCGGGATTAGCGGCATGGCGTTGATGGCCCGGGCGTTCAACCAGGCACAGAAGTTCGGGGCCGAGATTTCCATTCCCACCGAGGTGCTCGGCCTCGAGGCGCCCGGTGGCGGACACCCGCAGCAATTCGCGCTCAAGCTAGCGGACGATCAGCGCGCGACGGCACGCGCGGTGGTCGCCGCCAACGGAGCGCGCTATCGCCGCTTGAACGTCGAGGGGCTGGAAGCTTTCGAGGCCTCTAGCGTGCACTACTGGGCCTCTCCGCTCGAGGGCAAGCTGTGCTCAGGCGAGGAGGTGGTGCTCGTCGGCGCCGGCAACTCCGCCGGCCAGGCAACGGTCTATCTCGCGAGCCAGGCGGCCAAGGTGTGGCTCCTGGTGCGCGGGCCAAGCATGGCGGCGAGCATGTCGCGCTACCTCGTCGACCGCATCGAGGGCCTCGCCAACGTCGAGGTGCTGACGCAAACGGAGATCAGCGGGCTCGAAGGCAAGGACGGCATGCTCGAGGCGATCCGCTGGAAGGATGCGTCCGGTAAAGAGACGCTTCGCGCTGTCCGCCATCTGTTCATGTTCATCGGTGTCGACCCCAACACCGACTGGCTCGGCGGCGCCGGCGTGACCCTCGACCCGAAGGGCTTCGTTGTGACGGGAAAGGGCAACGCAGGATCGCTGGAGACGAATGTGCACGGCCTGTTCGCCGTCGGCGACATCCGCTCCGGCTCGATCAAGCGTGTTGCAGCCTCCGTCGGCGAAGGTGCGCAGGTGGTGGCGGCGCTGCACGCGTTTCTCGCGGAAGCCGACCGCGAGGCGGGCGTCGCGGCCAAAGCCTGATCAGATCGAGATCAGCTCGTGCACGCTGAACTGTTGACGCGGGTCTGTCCACACCCTGTTCGGCGCCCACGCCGCCGAACGCGCCAGCTCCTGGAACTGCGCAATCGAGTACTTGTAGGAATTCTCGGTGTGGATGCGCTCGCC
>CAVSCT010000009.1:0-96813 GCA_963726555.1 uncultured Alphaproteobacteria bacterium
AAGGTTCGCTGAGGGCCAGGAACCGACATCACGACATCTATGCGGTGTTGGGTGAGGCCGTCGGCTACGGTGGGAACCGGGCCGGTTCACCTTGCCCCTCAAACTGCGAATGACTTAGGCAGCGCCACGGCCATCACCTGGGTCACGAGAGCGTCGATGTGAGCCGATATCCCTGAACGCTCGGGTGCACCGATGGGACGAGCGCGTTCCCGCACGATACGCGCCAGCTCCTGAGAATCGTCCGCAGAGACACCGCGCAGGCGAGCGTAGCGGGCGATCGCTGGATAGTCCTTGCGCCAGAGGGCAGCGACGAGGGCGAGTGGCCCGAACTGATCCTTCTGCATGACGATCGCGGGATGACCTGCGTCCTTTTCAGCGGCTCGCGTGAACTCCTCGTAGTAGTGACTCCAGTGGCGCGCCGGTCTCGAATGGTGCTCGACATGGTAATCAAAGCCGAGATTGCCATGCTCGCTCCCCGCATAGTCGATGGTATGAGCATGCACCTCGTGCATCTCGTCAGGGTCGACTAAGCCGTGCTGATAGAATGTGATCAGCGTGATGAAGGTGCCACCGAGGAAGCGCGAGAGGAATAGATACACAGCAGCAAGGGGATTGAAGAGCGCAACGGCGATTAGCGCCGCATACCAGATGGCGAGCCCGCGGACGACTTCGCGAATCTGGCGTGTCTTACCTTTTTTGGCGAGGTAGCCGATTAGCAGACCGCCGCTTACCAGATCGAGCCCCTGCCAGAAGGCATGGCGGCTGAAGTCGAGAAAACTCGTACGATCATAGGGCAGGGTAGTTTGCGTATCGAGCGGACCGTTGTCCTCGACATGGTGCACATAAACATGCTGCACGCGATAAAAGCCGGGGACACGGGATGTCAGCAGCGCGAAGACATATTCGTAATAGAACTGGAGCGCTTTGAGGAGCGTCTTGATGCGCGGACTGGCGCCAACTTTGGGCGAGAATATGCGGGTGTGGATGTTCGTGTGCTCAAGCACCTCCTGCGGGAATTGGCCCAAGAGAAGAGCGGTGGCGTAGGCCACGATCACAAAATAATTTATCGCATTGGGCAGGATGAGCAGCGTCGCCAGGGGGATCATCAGGACGGAGTTCGCGATCCAGACGCGCGCAAAGACCGCATCAATTGGATGGTGAAGCACACGCGAAAGCAAGCGCTCGAGAGGGCGGCTCGCGATCGACGCATTGAGGCCATCGAAGGTATCCGCGTACTCGGTATAGACTAGATAGGCTCGTGCCGTGAGACCAAGTGACAACCACAAACTGATCTCGCAAAGAACCTCGCGCGGGTTGGAGTAATCGGGAAAGAAGCCCGGAACGGCCTGCGTAAGAGCCGCCGTGAGTCCCGTTGAGGCGATGAGCCATGCCAGCGGCCACCGTTTGATCAAGGAGTGAGGGAAGACCTGGGCGCCGAGCGCGCCGGCGGCGGTCAGCAGCCAGTAAAGCGACCCCGCCGCGAGTATGAAGTAGCCCGACAGCACGCTGGCGAATGCCGTCAGCGGGCCTTTGAAGAGCGACGCGTCACGTTTGGCCTCACCGCTCATCATGAGGGGTAAAGCAAGCTCTGCGGTGTAGGCCATGGAATGTCCCTTTGCCCATTTACGTTGCCCGAACAGGGCAATGCTAGGCGCGCGCGGAGATCGTCGCTGTCACCAAGGTTACAGTTCGAGTGGTCGAATTGGAGGGTCGAACGAGGCGGCGGGGGCGAGGGAGCCCGGATCAACCTGCGGCTGGCTAACCATTGTGAAGTCCGCTGTGAGCCAGACGGGGGAGATCCAAGTATGTCCGCTGCCAGTCTGCTTCAAGCGGCGCGGCGCCCGGTTGGCAGTGGATTACCTGAGCGTGTAGTGCGGCAGGATGATCCTGAGGGGCCGTGCAGCGGCCTCACACTAATCATCCAGAGCTTGATGAAACACGGGCCCGAGCACGCGTACGGGGTGAGGGTCGGCTTTACGGGAGCGTAGCGAGCGAACTGAGGTAGGGCGCCGAGCGCTTGGTGGCAGCCTTAGTGGGGCGGTTTTTTGGCGACCCCCACTCCTCCCCCACGCTCACCAAATGTTCACCGGCAGTTTTTGGCACGTTCAGACACTCGCGACCCCGGATGGGTGCGCCAAAACCCCAATGTTCATCGGTGTTTTAGTGGCGCACCCAAGAGGATTCGAACCTCTGACCTTTGCCTTCGGAGGGCAACGCTCTATCCAGCTGAGCTATGGGTGCTGATCGGCGCGCCCTTGATACCCCATCCCCATTAACCCCGCAAACCGCCTTCGCCCGCCGCGCAGCCCTGGCGGGAGCCGCGCATTTCCCTGCAGCGCGCCCCCCTGTTGGCCCTCCTCTTGCGGGGCTGCGCGCAGATCGAGCCGACAAAATCGGCGCGAAGGGTCTGCCCAGAGGTCTGTCATGTCTCAAACTGCGACGGTGTCCCCTCCCTCGTCCCGGCCCTTGTCCCGGCCTGAGGCGTGGCGGGAGCTGCGGACCCGTTTCCGCGCCACGCCGGCTGCCCAGCCGGCCGAAGATCGCGTCGTCTGGTTCGACTACGCCAAGGGCATCTGCATCACGCTCGTCGTCATGATGCATTCGACGCTGGGCGTCGGCGACGCCATGGGCGGGGAAGGCTTCATGCATGAGGTCGTCGCCTTCGCGCGCCCGTTCCGCATGCCGGACTTCTTCCTCCTCTCAGGCCTCTTCCTCTTCCGCATGATTGACCGCGACTGGCGCACCTACCTCGACCGCAAGGTCGTGCACTTCGGCTACTTCTATCTCTTGTGGCTGGTGATCCTCACGGTGGTGAAGCACGGCGCCGAGCTGGGCTCCGACCCCAACGCCTGGGCCGCGTCCTTTACGCAGGCGCTGATCCAGCCCAACCCCAATCTGTGGTTCATCTACGTGCTGCCGCTGTTCTTCGTGGCGACCAAGCTTGCGCGCACGATTGGGCTGCCCGGCTGGACGCTGTGGCTCGCCGCCGCCGCCATGCAGACAGTCCCCATGCACACCGGCTGGGAGGCCATTGACGACTACGGCGCGCGCTACTACGTGTTCTACCTCACCGGCTATCTCTTCGCGCCGCATGTGTTCAAGCTCGCTGCCTGGGCGCGCGAGCACGTGGCCGAGGCCGCCATCGGGCTGGCCGGCTGGTTCTCGTTCAACGCGGCGATAGCCTTCTCGTCCTCCCCGGTCGAAGGCTACGCCAAGGTTGCGGACGTGCCGGGCGTGCGCATCGCGGTCGGGCTTATCGGTGCCATGGCGGTCGTTGCTGCCGCTTCGCTGCTCTCGCGCATGAACTGGGCGGGCTACCTGCGCTACGCCGGCCGCAACTCCATCGTGCTCTACGTCTCGTTCGTGCTGCCGATGGCGGCGACGCGCATCCTCCTGTTGAAAAGCGGGCTCATCTCCAACGTGGGGCTCGTGTCGCTGATCGTGACCGTGGTCGCAGTCGCGGTGCCGCTGGCACTGCACGCCGCCCTGCGCAACACGTGGGCGCGCTTCCTCTACGAACGTCCGCAGGTGCTTAAATTCGAGCGTCCGCGCGAGCGCAAGGCCGTTGCCGCAGTCGAGGCGGCTGCCGTTGCCGTTGCCGCAGTCGAGGCGGCTGCCGTTTAGGAGAGGCTCCACGCGAGGGCTGACCGGCGCGGCGGGAATCCCTATATATTCCCCGCGCATGAGCCAATCCAAAGCCTCTCCCAAGAGCAGGAAAGCCGCGGTCTCCTCCGTCCCGGCCGGTGACGCGACGCCCATCATCAAGGGCAGCCACGTCTACCTGGTCGACGGCTCCGGCTATATCTTCCGCGCCTTCCACGCGCTGCCGCCCCTGACGCGCCCCTCCGACGGCATCCCCGTCGGCGCCGTGCACGGCTTCTGCGCCATGCTGTGGAAGCTCCTGCGCGAGACCAAGTCGTCGGAGGCGCCGACCCATTTCGCCGTCATCTTCGACGCCTCGGAGAAGACGTTCCGCAACGAGATCTATCAGGACTACAAGGCGCATCGGCCGCCAGCTCCTGAAGAGCTGGTGCCGCAGTTTCCTCTGATCCGGGACGC
The DNA here is from genome assembly GCA_963726555.1 of uncultured Alphaproteobacteria bacterium. Taxonomy (GTDB): domain Bacteria; phylum Pseudomonadota; class Alphaproteobacteria; order Rhizobiales; family Hyphomicrobiaceae; genus Hyphomicrobium_A. The sequence goes on from CAVSCT010000009.1 coordinate 4,060, forward strand.
GGTGAGGGCCTTCAACGTCGCCTGCGTCGAGCAGGAGGGCTACGAGGCCGACGACCTCATCGCGACCTATGCGCGCGAGGTGGTCGATGCCGGCGGTGACGTGACCATCGTCTCCTCCGACAAGGACCTCATGCAACTCGTGCGCCCCGGCGTCGTGATGTTCGACGCCATGAAGGGCAAGAAACTCGGGCGCGAGGAGGTGATGGAAAAGTTCGGCGTGCCGCCCGACAAGGTCGTGGACGTTCAGGCGCTCGCCGGCGACTCGACCGACAACGTGCCGGGCGTGCCGGGCATCGGCGTCAAGACGGCAGCCGAGCTCATCAACGAGTACGGTGACCTCGACACGCTGCTGGAGCGCGCCTCCGAGATCAAGCAGCCCAAACGCCGCGAGAAGCTGATCGAGTTTGCAGAGCAGGCCCGCGTCTCGCGCGAGCTCGTCCGCCTCAAGAACGACGTCGACATCGGCGTGCCCGCCGAGCAGCTCGGCGTCTTCGACCCCGATCCCGGCGTGCTGCTCGGCTTCCTGCGCGAGATGGAGTTCGCCACGTTGACGCGGCGCATCGCGGAAGGGCTTGGCGCCGAAGTGCCGGCGCCGCTCGAGAAGCCGGTGGGCTCGACCGTGCCGCGTAAGCCGGACATGGCGAGCGGACCGGAGACTAAACCGGCGGCAACGGGGGCGGAGACGCCGGGCGCCGCGGCGCTCATGGCGGCGAAGGCGGCAAAGGTCCCCTTCGACCGCTCCAAGTACGAGACCGTCACCACGGCAGCGCGCCTCGCTGTCTGGATCGCAGACGCACGCGCGGCGGGCCGCGTCGCCTTCGACACCGAGACGACGTCGATCGATCCGATGCAGGCCGAGCTCGTTGGCTTCTCGCTCGCCGTTCAACCCGGCAAGGCCTGCTACGTGCCGCTCGCTCACCGCCGCGCCGCAACCGAGCTCGACTTCGGCGGCGAAACGCTGCCGCAGGTGCCGCTGCGGGAAGCGCTCGATCTCTTGCGGCCGCTGCTGGAGGATCCGTCCATCCTGAAGATCGGGCAGAACCTGAAATTCGATTTCAACGTGCTGGCCCAGCACGGCATCCGCATCGTCTCCTTCGACGACACCATGCTGATGTCGTACGCGCTCGACGTCGGCAAGGGCAGCCACGGCATGGACGATCTCGCCATGCGCCACCTCGGCCACGCCTGCATCTCGTTCGATCAGGTGATGGCGAACGCGCCGGGCAAGAAGAAGTCTGAGCGCACGTTCGCGCAGCTCCCGCTCGACAAGGCGACGGAGTACGCGGCCGAGGACGCCGACGTGACGATGCGGCTGTGGATGCATCTTAGGGCGCGGCTGGCATCAGAGCGGCTAGTCACCGTCTACGAGACGCTGGAGCGGCCGCTCTTGCCCGTCATCGCCGACATGGAGCGCGCTGGCATCAAGGTCGACGCCGCCATCCTGTCGCGGCTGTCCGGCACGTTCGCGCAAGGCGTCGCGCGGCTCGAGGAGGAGGTGAACCGCCTCGTCGGCCATAAGTTCAACTTAGGCTCCCCGCGCCAGCTCGGCGAATTGCTGTTTGACCGCCTGCAGCTTCCGGGCGGCAAGCGCACCAAGACCGGGCAATGGGAGACGCGCGCAGGTCTGCTCGACGATCTCGCCGCCAACGAGGAGCTGCCGGAGGACGCACGCCGGCTGATCAATACGATGCTCGAGTGGCGCCAGCTCACCAAGCTGCGCTCGACCTACACGGACGCGCTGCCGGGCTACGTCGACCCCAACACCGGGCGCATCCACACGAGCTACGCGCTCGGCGCCACGACGACGGGGCGGCTCGCCTCCTCCGAGCCCAATCTGCAGAACATCCCGATCCGGACGAAGGAGGGCCGCGAAATCCGCACCTCGTTCGTCGCCGAGAAGGGCAAGAAGCTCATCTCCGCCGACTACAGCCAGATCGAGCTGCGCATCCTTGCCCACATCGCCGACATCCCGCAGCTGCGGCAGGCATTCGAGCAGGGCCTCGACATCCATGCCATGACGGCGTCCGAGATGTTCGACGTGCCGGTCGCGGGCATGCCGGCCGAGGTGCGCCGCCGCGCCAAGGCGATCAACTTCGGCATCATCTACGGCATCTCGGCGTTCGGGCTCGCAAACCAGCTCGGCATCGGGAAGGACGAGGCCGGCGCCTACATCAAGACCTACTTCGAGCGCTTTCCCGGCATCCGCGACTACATGGAGGCGACGAAGAGGGGCGCGCGCGAGCGCGGCTACGTCGAGACCATCTTCGGCCGGCGCATCCATTACCCGGAGATCAACACCAAGAACCCCGGCGCGCGAGGCAACTTCGAGCGCGCGGCGATCAACGCGCCGATCCAGGGCTCGGCCGCAGACATCATCCGCCGCGCCATGGTGCGCATGCCGACCGCGCTGGCGTCCGCGGGCTTGAAGAGCGCGCGCATGCTCTTGCAGGTGCACGACGAGCTCGTGTTCGAAGTGGCGGAGGCAGAGGTTGCCAAGACCTTGAAGACGGTCGCCAAGGTGATGGAGGGCGCGGCGCTGCCGGCGGTGTCGCTCAAGGTGCCGATCCACGTCGACGCCAAGGCCGCGGACAACTGGGAAGCCGCGCATTAAGCGGAAAAACCTAGTGGGTTCTTGATTGGGGATCAGGCGCGCTTATCTGAGACGCAAGAAAATGCTATTGGCGCTTATTGACGCACACCCCATATGATTGCGACAGGTCGAGCGATGTCCGCTGCGGCCCAATAGGAGGAAAGCACATGAAGGTTTGGACAAAGCCCGCCGTGCGCGAGCAGGAAGTTGGCCTCGAGGTCACGTCCTACCTGCCGGCCGAGATCGACATCATCTAACGACGTCGTCTCGTATTGATTTTCAGGCGGCGGCCGGTGTTCCGGCCGCCGTCTGCATTTGCGAGGGGCCATCGCGTCGATGCGTTAGGGCGCCGCGCCCGCATCCGGCGGCGAGATCGTCTTCAGATAGGCGATAATTCTCTTGCGGATCGCCGCATCCGCGACGCCGTTGTAGGGCGGGCTCATCTGGTTACCGGAGATCACCGCATTGGGGTCTGCGATCCACTTGTCGAGCGTCGGCTCATCCCACGTCACACCGGAGTCCCTCAGCGATTCCGAGTAGCCATATCCGGCAAGCGTGCCCGCCTTGCGCCCGACCACGCCATAGAGCGAGGGCCCGAGCCGGTTGTCGTCCTTCAAGAACGAATGGCACTCGCGGCAGTGGTCGTTGAACGTCATCTCGAGGTCCTCTTCCGCGATCGCGGCGCCGGGTGGGCAAAGGAGTGCGGCCAGGGCTGCGGCCTGAGCTGCGCATGCGGCCAGACGGCGGATCATCGGGAAACCTCCTCGCGAAAAACGCGCGAGGAGAGTGCCAGAACAACGCTAAGGGCGGCCTAACGAGCTCTTAAACCGGCGAGACGGCGAGATCGACGTGCTGGGACCGGCGCGCCGTACGCCGGTCGAGCGGAATGGCGCCGCGCGAATACTCGATCCCGCGGATGAACTCGCGGATGCGCGGCTGGATCTCGGTGCGCCAGCGCGTGCCGTTGAAGACACCGTAGTGGCCAACGCCCTCCTGCGTGTAGTGCACCTTGAAATGATCGGGGATGCTGGAGCAGAGATCGTGAGCGGCTTCGGTCTGGCCGGCGCCGCACACGTCGTCGCGCTGGCCCTCCACGGTCATCAGCGCGGTGTCCTGGATTGCCGAGCAGTCCACGAGCTCGCCGCGATGCATCATCGTGCCCTTGGGAAGCGCGTGCTCCTGGAACACGGTCCTGATCGTCTGCAGGTAGAACTCGGCCGTGAGATCCATGACCGCGAGGTATTCCTCGTAGAAGTCCTGGTGCTGCTTGACCGGGTCGCAGTCGCCCTTGATCAGGTTGTTGAACAGATCGACGTGCGCGTTCATGTGGCGCTCGAGGTTCATGGTCATGAAGCCCGTGAGCTGCATGAAGCCAGGATAGACCGGGCGCATGAAGCCGGCGTGCGGCAGCGGCACGGTAGAGACGACGTTGTGCTCAAACCAGTTGAGCGAGCGCGCCTCTGCGAGTTTGTTGACGCCCGTTGGGTTGCGGCGGGCGTCGATCGGCCCGGCCATCAGCGTCATCGAGGCCGGCTGACACGGGTCGTCCGTACCCGCCATGTGCGCCACCGCCGCCAGCACTGGTACCGCCGGCTGGCACACGCCCATGACGTGCGTGTCGGGACCGATCACGCGGATGAAGTCGATGACGTGGTCGATGAAATCGTCAAGATCGAAGCGGCCCATCGCCAGCGGGATCTCGCGCGCGTCGATCCAGTCGGTGATGTAGACGTCGTGCTCGGGCAGCATCGCCTTGACGGTGCCGCGCAGCAGCGTCGCGTAGTGGCCAGACAGCGGCGCGACGATCAGCACCTTCGGGTCGTAGCGGCGGCCAACCTCGCGCACGTCGCGATCGAAGTGCAGAAGCCGGCAGAACGGCGTCGCCGCGGCGACGCGCTCGCGCACCGGCACCTCGACGTTGCCGACGCGTGTCGACTTGATGCCGAACACGGGCTTGCCGTAGCGGCGCGTCACGTTTTCGAACACTTCGCAGGCGGCAGCGAGATGGCGGCCGAACGGAGTGTTGGTAAACGGGTTCATCGGCCAGTCGAGCGCGTTGCGTATGGCCTGCACGCCGATGCGGTACGGAGAGAGCACCGCATGCGCATATTCGTAGGCGTAATAATGCATCGCGCTTGCGCCTCCTCGCTGCACTGCAGCTAGTGCAGTGTGCAACGCAAGATTATGTTGCCGAACGTTTTTTCAGGCCAGAGAAAAAGTGTCATGGAGCTGCGTCAATTCTCCCCTCATCAACAGGTTATTGCCTCCCCATGTTAGAGCGACGAGGGAGCCAGAAATGGCGCCAGCGTCGCACTAAAAGCGCTTTCGGCAGGTCCGCGATTTGGGGCTTCGGCCGCAGAGTGACATAATTCGCGGCTACGCCACGCGGTTGCGCGTATGGCCCTTCGGCAACAGGAGCACCGGGCAAGCGATGAAGAAGCTCAAGCCGCGTGGCAGGCAGCCCGTCCGCCTCGAGGGCAGCGGGTCCCGCACGGGGCCGACGCGGCCTCCACAGCAGTCCGCCCCGGAGCGGCAGCCCAACATGATTCTCGTCGGGTTGATCTACGGCGGTATCGGCCTGCTCGCGCTCGGCGTCGCGGCCGTCACCTTCCTGATGATCGCGCCGCCGACCGACTTGATCCGCAGCCAGATCGTTGCCGAGGTGCGCGCGGAAACCGGCCGCGAGTTCAAAATCCAAGGGCCTGCCTCCTTCACTTTCTTCCCGTCGATCGGCATGCGCGTGCGCGACGTGTCGCTGTCGGCGCCGCCGGAGATGGGCGGCGAGCCGCTGCTAACCGCGCAGAGCCTCGCCGTCGGCGTGCGGCTGTGGCCGCTGATCAGGCAGGAGATCATCGTCGACCGGCTGGTGCTGACGAAGCCGGTGTTCAACCTGCGCGTCGACACGCAAGGACGCCGGAGCTGGGACATGGCGGCGGCCGCCGCGCCGGTCCGCTTTGCACAGGCCGCGACCACCCTCAGCGACGCGCCGATGCAGGTGGCCGCCAACGATGGGCCCGAGCGCCGCCACGACATCAAGCTCGGCGAGCTCTCGCTCGGCGACGTCCGCATCATCGACGGCACCGCGCACTATGCCGACGAGCGCGACGGCACGTCGCGGCAGGTCACGGCAATCGATGCCGAGGTGCAGGCGCCGTCGCTCGTGCGTCCGGTCGACGCCAAGGGCAGCTTCCTGTCGGAAGGCGAGAAGATCGCGTTCGACGCCAAGATCACGTCGCTCGGCGATATTGTGAATCAGCGCCCGGCGAAGCTGGCGCTCAACGTCACGGGGCGCCCCCTCAACGTGCGCTACGACGGCGCAATCACCTTGAAGGACGACATCGCCGCGGAAGGCAACGTCAGCGGCGACACGACGTCGTTCCGCACCCTCGCGCAATGGCTGGGCACCCGGCTGCCGCGCTCCAATGGCTTCGGCCCGGCCTCCATCGTCGGAAACTTGACCGCGGGGGGCGAACTCCTGGCGCTTCGCCGACGCCAAGCTGACGCTCGATGGCGCCACCGCGACCGGCACCATCGGGGTCATAACCTCGGGCAAGCGTCCACACGTGGTGGCCGACCTCAAGGTTTCCGACCTCAATCTCGATACCTACGAGGCAAAAGGCACGCCTCGCGAGCAGCCTGCCGCGGCCCCTGGGGAAGCGCCGCCACCGCGCTCGGCTCCGTCGCCGCCGAACTCCATCGACGATCTGCTCGACCCGCCGGGGCCCAAGGTCAAAGGGTTCACGCAGCGCGACGGCTGGAGCGGCGAGGCCTTCGACCTCACCGGCCTCGACATCGTCGATGCCGACGCCAAGCTTTCCATCGCCGGCCTCGTCTATGGCGGCATGCGCCTCGACAGCACCGAGATGGGGCTGGCACTGAAGGACCGCGTGCTCAAGACCACCTTCAGCGACATTAAGCTCTACCAGGGCCGCGGCAACGGAGCCGTCACCGTCGACGGTACCGGCAAGGAGGCGCTGATCGCCGCCGATTTCGCGCTCTCCGAATATCGCCGCGCAGCCGCTTTTGAAGGATTTCCGCCGGCGTCGACTGGCTGTCTGGCAAGTACAACGGCAACCTCTCGATCAAGGGCCACGGCGCGACCGAGGAGGCGCTGGTGCAGTCGCTCGACGGCAAGGCCGATTTCGCCGTCAGCAACGGAGCCGTCGTCGGCTTCAACCTCGGCGGCGCCCTGCGCGAGCTCCGCGACGGCAACATCCCGAATTTCGAGACTTCGCCCTCGCAGAAGACCGACTTCAGCGCACTCACCGGCAGCTTCGTCATCGCCCACGGCGTAGCCCGCAACGACGACCTGAAGCTCGCCAGCCCGCCTCTGCACGCCACGGGCGCCGGCTCGATCGATCTGCCCGTGCGCAGCCTCGACTACACGGTGAAGCCGACGCTCGTCGCCAGCGCCGGGGGCGAGGCGACGCAACGGACCTCTCCGGCATCGAGGTACCGGTGCACATCACCGGACCGTGGGACGCGCCGAAGATCGAGCCCGACATCGACGGCGCGATCAACAGCCAGACGAACGTCGACGCCGTGAAGCAGATCGGCAAGAAGCTCAAGGGCAAGAACGTCGGCGAGGCAATCAACAATCTGTTCGGCAAGGGCGAGAACGGCGAGCCGTCGAAGGCGGAGAAGTTCCTCGACAAGATCTTCGGCAAGTAGCGCGCTCGAGGCGCGTCATCTCACCGCGCAGAGAGCCCCCGACGCCTCCGTATCGTGTCAGAAATTTGCCCCCCGAGAGGCAGCGCGAAGTTCGCGCGTACGTCGCGCAGAAAAAAAATTGCCCCGCGGGCAAATTTTTTCTTGCGTAGGGGGGGGGTGTGCCTCATATGACCCCTCTCCGTTCGTCCACCTGCCCTTAAGGTCGAGGTTTTCCAGAAACCCCAAAGGTAAGGAGCGGACGGGTCACCTCTATCTGCTGGTTGGGGAGGGTCATATGGCCTTTAATGACACCCTCTTCCAATTGGGGATGGACTTGAACTCGTTCAAGCACCGCCCAAGAGGAAGATCATCGTCGTGTTGCTGCGCATGTAGCGCACGAAGACTGTGCGCATGTTGCGCATGAAGACAGGAAGGACTTTTTCATCGAGCGCGACGGGGTTCGGTTCGCCGGCACCCACCTCATCGTGGACCTGTTCGGCGCCCGACGGCTCGATGACCTGGAGCACATCAAGCGTACGCTCACGCGATGCGTGGAGGTGGCAGGCGCAACGCTCCTGCACATCCACCTGCATCACTTCACGCCCAATGGCGGCGTGTCGGGCGTCGCCGTGCTCTCGGAAAGTCACATCTCCATCCATAGCTGGCCGGAAGCCGATTACGCTGCGCTCGACGTCTTCATGTGTGGAGACGCCAGGCCGCAGATGTGCATCGACATCCTGCGCGAGGCGTTCAGCGCCCGCGACGTGGTCGTGAAAACGCACCACCGCGGTTCCGAGCTCGACGACCTCAAGTGGCAGGCGGCCCGCTCGCGGCAGGCGCCGGTGCGCTTGAAGAGCGTTAAGAAGGCGAGGCGGGCGGCCTGACGCGGCCGTCCCCCTTCCCGGCCAGGACGCGGTCATGTTTCCGCCTTGTGCATGGGCGACGCAGTGGAGAATACTGCTGCGTCGCCCATGGATTCGCGCAACCGGCCGCACTGCGCGCTAACGAGCGAGCGAACGTGATGCGCGCCGTCATCCTAGCCCTTCTCTCCGCCCTGCTTCTCGTGCAGGCCACTCCGGCCTCCGCGCAGGAGAACGGGCTCGGCGGCAGCTTCCTCACACCCTTCCCCGAGAACGACACCTACCAGGTGCAGGTCGTCGGCGACTGGCTCGCCGACGGGCTCATGGGCGGCTTGGCCGAAGCCTTCGCCACCGGTCCCGGCGTGGTGGTCTCGAAAAAGCGCTACGACCTCCCCGCGCTCATGCTCAACCGCACTGACGCCGACCTCGGCGCGCTCGAGCAGGCGTTCGCAACGACCCGAGCCACATCGCCATCGTCATGCTCGGCGCCCAGGACCGCTACAACGTGGGCCCGCGGCGCGCATTGGGTCAGCAGGGCGACTGGCGCAACGACTACGCTGCCCGCGTCGACCGCGCGATGAAGATCCTGCGCAAGGGAGGACGCGCCGTCTACTGGGTCGGCCTGCCCAACATGCGCCGCTGGCAGGACAACGAGCGCGCACAGCTCATGAACGACGTATTCCGCGAGCGCGCCTACCTCAACGGCGTCCGCTACATCGACGCCTACGCGAGCTTCATCGACGAGGGCGGCGGCTACAGCGACTATGGCCCCGACGTGACCGGCAAGGTCGCGCGTCTGCGCGACACCGACGGCGTGCATTTCACCGACATCGGGTACCGCAAGCTTGCCCACTTCGTGGAGCGCGATCTGCGCCGCGACCTCGCGCAGGCCAAGGAGGAGCGCTCGGTGCCGCTCGCCGGCGACTCTGCCGAGCAGGCGCGCGTCAATCCGGATCGCGCGCGCCTCAAGGCCGACGCCGCGCCCGTGCCTGCCGGGCAGAAGCCGAAGCCCAAGGAGGCGAGCCTCGCCCCACCGGCCGACGAAGCTGGGCGCGAGCAGAAGGCCGAGACCGGCAAGGTCGACATCAAGGTAGCGGCGCCCGGCGGCACTGAGCAGATCGTCTCCATCGACATCGTGCGCCCCGCCATCCCCGCGTCCGTCGTCGCGCTGGTGACGCGCAAGCAGAGCCACGACAAGGCCGCGCAGATGGGCGACGTCCTCGTCGACCAGATCGCCGGCGGCTTGACGGTCATGAGCTCGATCGTGCCGCCGCGCGGCGCCGACGGCCGCCGCCGGCTGTCGCCGACGCAGACGCCTTACTTCCGCGTGTTCGAGAACGGCGATCGATTGCCGTCCAAGCCCGGCCGCGCCGACGATTTCACCTGGCCGCGCCCGCAGGCGACGGCGGAGGTGGTCACGCCCGAGCCGCCGCCCGCTGCGCCGGCCGCGACGGGCGCCACCAAGCCGAAGGACAAGCGGCGCTAGATTTTGGATGTGAGGGTTGGAGAGACACCGGGATTTCGCTCGGCCTTAGACCTCGCTCGCCCCGGCGATGCGAGATCGCGCCTCACCGCGGCAGCGTGGTCTTGCCCATCAGGAACTTGTCGATCGCGTGCGCGGCCTGGCGCCCCTCGCGGATCGCCCAGACGACGAGCGACTGCCCGCGGCGGATGTCGCCGGCGGCGAACAGCTTCTCCTGCCCCGGGACCTTGTAGTCGCGCTCGTCGGCGTCGAGGCCCTTGAAGCGCCCGCGCGCGACGACCTCCAGGCCCAGCTCCTTCACGACGTCGTCCTCGACTGGACCCGAGAAGCCCATGGCGAACAGCACGAGGTCGGCGGTAGCTCGACGTCGGTGCCCGGCACCGGCTGCAGCTTGTTGTCGACCTGCACGTAGATGCAGCTTCTCGACCTTGCCGTTGGCCCCGGAGAAGCCCGTCGTCGAGACCGAGTATTCGACCTTGGCGCCTTCCGCCTGACTCGAGGAGACGCGCAGCTTCAGCGGCCAGTTCGGCCACGACAGCGCCTTGTTCTCGCGCTCGGGCGGCATCGGCATGATCTCGAGCTGCGTCACCGACTTGGCGCCCTGGCGGAACGACGTGCCGATGCAGTCCGAGCCCGTGTCGCCGCCGCCGATGACGATGACGTGCTTGTCCTTGGCGCTGATCTCCCGGGCGTCGGTGATCGCCGGCGGCGTCTCGCCGGAGACGCGGCGGTTCTGCTGCGGCAGGAAATCCATGGCGTAGTGGATGCCGTCGAGGTCGCGCCCGGGCGACTTCGCAAAGAAGTCGAACGGCTGCTCGGAGCCGCCCGCGAGCAGCAGCGCGTCGTGGCTGTCCTCGAGCTCCTTCGCCGACACGGTCTTGCCGACGTGCACGTTGCAGTGGAACGTGACGCCCTCGGCTTCCATCTGCTTCACGCGCCGGTCGATGATGCCCTTCTCCATCTTGAAGTCGGGGATGCCGTAGCGCAGGAGGCCGCCGGGCTTGGCGTTCTTCTCGTAGACATGCACGTCGTGGCCGGCGCGCGCCAGCTGCTGGGCGGCCGCGAGCCCGGCTGGCCCCGAGCCGACGATGGCGATGCGCTTGCCGGTCTTCGTCTCCGGCGGCTCGGGCGCGATCCAGCCTTCCTTGAAGGCGCGGTCGGCGATCGCGCACTCGATCGTCTTGATGGTCACCGGCACGTCGTCGATGTTGAGCGTGCACGAGGCCTCGCACGGCGCCGGACAGATGCGGCCCGTCACCTCGGGGAAGTTGTTGGTCGAGTGCAGGTTGCGCTGCGGCCTGCTTCCAGTCGCCGTGATAGACGAGGTCGTTCCAGTCGGGGATCTGGTTGTTCACCGGGCAGCCGGTGTGGCAGTAGGGGATGCCGCAGTCCATGCAGCGCGCGGCCTGGACCTTGGTGTCCTCCTCGCGAGCAGCGGCAGCACGAACTCGTGCCAATGCTTCACGCGCTCGGCGACCGGCGCGTACTTGCGCGTCGGCGCGCTCGAACTCGAGGAATCCCGTAACCTTGCCCATTCGCGCTTCCTTCGGCGGCCGGGCGCGAGCCTCATTCGCTCACGGCGCCGTAGCCGTCGTCATCTTTTCACGGAGAGGCGGAGCTACCTCAAGCCTTAGCCGCCTTGAGCCCGCGTTGCGCGTCTCGAGGCTTTGCGACCGTCGCCTTGCGCCTTCGCCATGTTGGCGAGCGCGCGCGCGGTACTCGATGCGGCATGACCTTCTTGAACTTGGGCAGGTAGTCCCGCCCAGTCCGCGAGGATGGCCTTCGCCGTGCGCCGAGTTGGTGTAATGCGCGTGCCGCACGATGAGCGCATGCAGCCGCTCGGCGTCCTTGGTGCTCATGTCGGCCATGACCGTCTACCAGGCCGTGACGGTCAACGTCGCCGTTCTGCTTGCGCCAGAGCCGCTGCATCGAGCTCCTCGTCGGCCTCGATCGGCTCGAGCTCGACCATCTCCATGTTGCAGCCGGGTCTCGAAGTCGCCTGCCTCGTCGAGCACGTAGGCGATGCCGCCCGACATGCCGGCCGCGAAGTTGCGCCCCGTCGGTCCGAGCACGACGACGACGCCGCCGGTCATGTACTCGCAGCCGTGGTCGCCGGTGCCCTCGACGACCGCGATGGCGCCGGAGTTGCGCACGGCAAAGCGCTCGCCGGCGATGCCGCGGAAATAGCACTCGCCCGTCGATGGCGCCGTACAGCACCGTGTTGCCGACGATGATGCTCTCCTCGGGCTTGATGCTCGAGATGGCGTTGGGGCGCACGATCAGCTTGCCGCCCGACAGGCCCTTGCCGACGTAGTCGTTGCCCTCGCCGACGAGATCGAGGGTCACGCCGCGCGCGGCCCAGGCGCCGAAGCTCTGCCCGGCGGTACCGTTGAGCGTCAACCCAGATGGAGTCCTCAGGCAGGCCGGCGTGGCCATAGCGCTTGGCGACCTCGCCCGACAGCATGGCGCCGGTAGAGCGGTCGATGTTGCGGATGGCGAGCTCGGCCTTGACGGGCTTCTTGCCCTCCAGCGCGGGGCGGCACAGCTCGATCAGCTTGTTGTCGAGCACCTTGTCGAGGCCGTGGTCCTGCACCTCGCTGTTGTAGATCGCGACCGATGCCGGCATGCGCGGCTTATGGAACATGCGCGAGAAGTCGAGCCCCTTCGCCTTCCAGTGCTGGATGGCGCGGTCCTTATCGAGGATGTCGGTCTGACCGATGAGCTCGCTGAAGCTGCGGACGCCGAGCGCGGCCATGAACTCGCGCACCTCCTCGGCGACGAAGAAGAAGTAGTTGATCACGTGCTCGGGCTTGCCCTGGAACTTGGCGCGCAGCACCGGGTCCTGCGTGGCGACGCCCACGGGGCAGGTGTTGAGGTGGCACTTGCGCATCATGATGCAGCCGGCCGCGATGAGCGGCGCGGTCGCGAAGCCGAACTCGTCGGCACCCAGCAGCGCGCCGATGATCACGTCGCGTCCCGTGCGCACGCCGCCATCGACCTGCACCGCGATGCGGCCGCGCAGGCGGTTCAAGACCAGCGTCTGATGCGTCTCGGCCAGACCGATCTCCCACGGCGAGCCCGCGTGCTTGATCGAGGTGAGCGGGGAAGCGCCCGTACCGCCCTCAAAGCCCGCGATGGTGACGTGGTCGGCGCGCGCTTTCGCGACGCCGGCGGCAACCGTGCCGACGCCGACCTCGGACACGAGCTTCACCGACACCTTGCCCGTAGGGTTGACGTTCTTCAGGTCGAAGATGAGCTGGGCCAAGTCCTCGATCGAGTAGATGTCGTGGTGCGGCGGCGGCGAGATGAGCCCGACGCCCGGCGTCGAGTGCCGCACCTTCGCGATCGTCGCGTCGACCTTGTGGCCCGGCAACTGGCCGCCCTCGCCGGGCTTGGCACCCTGCGCCATCTTGATCTGCATCATGTCCGAGTTGACGAGGTACTCGGTGGTCGCGCCGAAGCGACCCGATGCCACCTGCTTGATGGCCGAGCGCATGGAGTCGCCGTTCGGCAGCGGCTTGAAGCGGTCCAATTCCTCGCCGCCCTCGCCGGTGTTCGACTTACCGCCGATGCGGTTCATGGCGATCGCAAGCGTGGTATGGGCCTCACGGCTGATGGAGCCGTAGCTCATGGCGCCGGTGGAGAAGCGCTTCACGATGGACGCGGCCGGCTCGACCTCCTCGATGGGGATCGGCTTGCGGCCCAGAGCCTCCGCCGAGCGGATGCGGAACATGCCGCGCATGGTCATTAGTTGTTCGGACTGGTCGTTCACCTGCTTGGCGTAGGAGCGATACTTGTCGGGCAGGTTGCCGCGCACCGCATGCTGCAGGTCGGCGACCACGCTCGCGCGCCAGACGTGCGCCTCGCCGCGCACACGGTAGGCGTACTCGCCGCCGACGTCGAGCGTGCTTTCCAGCACGGGCACGTGGCCGAAGGCGGCGCCGTGGCGCTCCACGGTCTCCTGCGCGACCTCGCGCAGGCCAATGCCCTCGATCTGCGTGTGCGTGCCGGTGAAATACTTCTTCACGAAGGCCGAGCGCAGGCCGACCGCGTCGAAGATCTGCGCGCCGCAATAGGACTGGTAGGTGGAGATGCCCATCTTGGCCATGACCTTGAGCATGGCCTTGCCGATGGCCTTGATGTAGCGCGCGCGCACGTCGTCGGCGCTGACCTCTTCGTCGAGGTCGGGCAGCATCGACTCGAGCGTCTCGAACGCCAGGTAGGGGTTGATCGCCTCCGCGCCATAGCCGGCGAGCGTGCAGAACTGGTGCACCTCGTGCGCTTCCCCCGTCTCGATCACGAGGCCGACGGAAGTGCGCAGGCCCTGCTTGATCAGGTGATGATGCACGGCAGAGGTCGCCAGCAGCGACGGGATCGGGATGCGGTCGGGGCCGACGCCGCGGTCCGACAGGATGATGATGTTGTACTCTTTCGAGCGCACGGCCTCCTCGGCCTCCGCGCACGCGCAGTCGAGCGCCGACGCCATGCCGGACGGGCCCGTCTCCGCCGGATAGGTGATGTCGATCGTGATCGAGGAGAACTCGTTGTCCTTCACCTCGCCGATCTGGCGCACGCGCTCCAGGTCCTCGTTGGTCAGGATCGGCTGATATACCTCGAGCCGCTTCTGCTTGGAGGTGCCTTCCAGATCAAGGATGTTCGGCCGCGGCCCGATGAACGACACGAGGCTCATGACGAGCTCCTCGCGGATCGAGTCGATCGGCGGGTTCGTCACCTGCGCGAAGTTCTGCTTGAAGTAAGTGTGCAAGAGCTTCGAGCGCGACGACAGCGCCGAGATGGGCGTGTCGTTGCCCATGGAGCCGACCGCCTCCTGGCCGGCCTCGGCCATGGGCTTCATCAGAAGCTTGAGGCTTTCCTGTGTGTAGCCGAACGCCTGCTGCAGATCCAACAGGGCCACGTTCGACTTCTTCGACGCCGGTCGCGCCTTCGGCAGCGGCAGGTCGGAGACGAGGATCTGCGTGCGCTTGAGCCAGGTCTCGTAGGGGTTGCTGGAGGAAATCTCGCCCTTGAGCTCGTCGTCGGAGACGATGCGGCCCTTCTCCAGGTCGATCAGCAGCATCTTGCCCGGCTGCAGCCGCCACTTGCGCACGATGCGCTCCTCCGGCACCGGCAGCACGCCCGCTTCCGACGACATGACGACGAGGTCGTCCTTGGTCAGGAAGTAGCGCGCCGGCCGCAGTCCGTTGCGGTCGAGCGTGGCGCCGATCTGGCGACCGTCGGAGAATGCCATGGCCGCGGGGCCGTCCCACGGCTCCATGAGGCAGGCGTGGTACTCGTAGAACGCGCGCCGCTTACGGTCCATCTGCGGATTGCCGGCCCATGCCTCCGGGATCAGCATCATCGCCGCGTGGGTGAGGCTGTAGCCGCCCATGATGAGGAACTCGAGCGCGTTGTCGAAGCAGGCGGTGTCGGATTGCCCCTCGTAAGAGATGGGCCACAGCTTCGAGATATCGCCGCCGTAGAGCGGCGAGGACACGGAGGCTTCGCGCGCCGCCATCCAGTTCACGTTGCCGCGCAGCGTGTTGATCTCGCCGTTATGCGCGACGAAGCGGTAGGGGTGCGCGAGCTTCCAGGATGGGAAGGTGTTGGTCGAGAAGCGCTGGTGCACGAGCGCCATCGCCGAGACGAAGCGCTTGTCCGACAAGTCCTTGTAGTAGGCGCGCAGCTGGTAGGACAGGAACATGCCCTTGTAGACGAGCGTGCGGCTCGACAGCGACACGGTGTAGTGGCCGATGTCGCGGCCCTTGTAGGCCTCCTGGATGGCGTTGGAGACGATCTTGCGCGCGAGATACAGCCGGCGCTCGAAGTCGTCCTGGTCGAGGATCGACGACGGGCAGCCGATGAACACCTGGCGGTGCTCGGGCTCCGTCGCGATGACCATCTCCGAGAGCGAGGAGTTGTCGACCGGCACCGAGCGCCAGCCAAGCAGCTCGAGCCCCTGCTCGCGGATGATGCGCGCCCACACGCGCTCGCAATGGGATTGCAGCCGCTGGTCGCGCGGCAGGAAGATGTGTCCGACGGCGTAGCGGCCGGCGGACGGCAGGATGAAGCCGGCGGAGCGGCATTCCTCCTTGAGGAAGTCGTGCGGGATCTGCACCAGCATGCCGGCGCCATCGCCGGCGAGGGGGTCGGCCCCGACCGCGCCACGGTGCTCGAGGTTTTCCAGGATGCGCAGCGCGTCGGTGACGATGGCGTGTGACTTGCGGCCCTTCATGTCGGCGATGAAGCCGACGCCGCAGGAATCGCGCTCGCGCGCGGGGTCGTAGAGCCCCTGCGCCTCCGGCAGCGCCGAAGACTCGTCGAACTCGGGAATGTCGGAGATGTGCCTCGTCATTATACTGCGACCTCGGTGCGGGGCGCTGCGCGTCTCATGCATCCGCCTCAGGCGGCGCCGCTGTTGACCGAATGCGTCGGTCCTCCACTTGGTTCATCAGGCTTGCAGCACGAAAAGGAGCGCCGCGTGACGGCCCCCCTTCGCGTCTCCGACCCTGCCGCAATAAAGGACAGGGGTGCTGACCTTTCGCTGAGCTTCGCAGATTTCAATGGGCTGCACAAGCGCGATCCTGGCGCCCCGTACGGGCTTCGCCAAGCCGGCGTGTCGCCGCGCGCCGGCGCTGGCAGCACGGGGCGGCCGCCGCGTGCGCAGCGACCGCCCCCAGCTCTGCTCAAACCACGCTTTGTTTAAGTTGGGGGTAAGCGCGTCAGGCCGGGGCCTCGAGCTGCTTGTGCTCACCCGATCCGACCGTAATCGTGCGCGGCTTCATGCGCTCGGGCAGGTTGCGCACAAGATCGATGTGCAGCAGGCCGTCCTGGAAGTCGGCGCCCTTGACCTCGACATAGTCGTCGAGCTGGAAGCGGCGCTCGAAAGAACGCGCGGCGATGCCGCGATGCAGGAACGTGCACTCCTTGTCGTCGGGCTTCTTGTGCCCGCTCACGACGAGCGTCGCCTCCTTCACGTCGATCTTGAACTCGTCCTTCTGGAAGCCAGCGACCGCCATCGAAATCCGGTACTCGTTGTCGCCGAGACGCTCGATGTTGTAGGGCGGGTATCCGTCGACGTCGTAGCCGCCGACGCTGTCGAGCAGCGCTGCGAGCCGGTCAAAGCCGACGGTCGAACGGTAGAGGGGGGCAAAGTCGAACTGTCGCATGACATATCCTCCTTGAAATGAAGCGACATGCTTGGGGCCTGCCCGAAGGCCAGGCCGTCCGTTGGGTGCGCACCCCCTTGGGGCATGCGCAGCCTTGATTTAGGAGCGCTCCCGGGCCGTTCAAGAGCGGCTCCTCGTGATGCGGAGCACCGCGAAGCCGGCTCCCAAGTTGCCCCCAGGCAACGGAAAACCTCGCCCCCTTCAGCTTCGGTTCATGTTGGAGCCACCACTCTGGCAGCGCTTTTAGGGGTGTGGCGCAAAATCAGATCCGGGAGTGGTCCACAATGTCAGCATCAGCTCGTCTTGCTGCGGCGTCTGCTGTTGCCGCATCGCTTTTCGCATTTGCTCCGCTCGCCTCTGCCGCCGACCTCTATGAGGACGGCTATGGGCAGGCCCCGGGCTACGAGCGCTACGCCCAACCCCCGGCCGACTTCGAGCCACCCTATCCGCCCCGTTACACCGATGGCGGCCCCTGCGTGCCGCGCGAGTTGGTCCGCGACCGGCTTCTCTCGGAAGGCTGGGGCGATTTCCGCGACTTCGACCCGAGGGGTCGGGTGATCCTGGTGCAGGCCCGGCGCCCGTCGGGACGCCTCTTCGATTTGACCATCGACCGCTGCTCCGGCCAGATCGTCGACGCGCGGCCCGTGTTCGGACCCCGCGCGCAGTTCGGCGCCTACGGCGGTTACGGCGGCGGCCGCTTTGGCGGCTACGGCTACGGACCACGCCGCTTCTGGCCGCGGCCCTACTAGGCGATCCACGGTTTAACGCGCCCGCTCGGTCTGTCGCGGAGCGCGGCTCCCTGTATGATGCGGGAAGAGTCGCGCTGCCGGGGGAAGCCATGGAACTCGTTTCGCTCGCAAAGAATCCGGTTCCGAGCGGCGCTTCGGTCGGTGCGTTCCGGGGCTACGACGGCGCCGAGCTCCGCTACGCGCGCTGGGACGCGACGCGCATGCCGCGGCGCGGCACCGTCTGCCTGTTTAGCGGCCGTACCGAGTTCATCGAGAAATACTTCGAGGTGATCGCCGATCTGCGCCGCCGCGGCTTCGCCGTGGCGACCATGGACTGGCGCGGGCAGGGCGGCTCGCAGCGCATGCTTGCGGACCCGCGCAAGGGCCACGTCCGCGGCTTCTGGGAGTATGATCGCGACCTCATCCGGTTCATGAAGGACATCGTGCTCCCCGATTGCCCGCCGCCCTTCTTCGGGCTCGCGCATTCGATGGGCGGCAACATCCTATTGCGCAACGCGACCATGCCGGGGCTGTGGTTCGAGCGCATCGTGCTGGCGTCGCCGATGATCTCCATCCACGATAGCATCGTCGGGCCCAAGCCCATCAACGCGCGCGCCTATGCCGAGCTGAGCTGTCTCGTGGGCATGTCCACGTCCTACGTCATGGGGGGCTCGGACCGGCTGGAATCGACCTATCCCTTCGAGAACAACGCGCTCACCTGCGATCGCGAGCGCTGGGCGCGGTCGAAGGCCGTGCTCGATCTGGCGCCGGAGCTCGGCATCGGCTCGCCGACCATCGGCTGGCTGAGATCGGCTCTGCGCTCGTGTGCCCGCATCTCGCAGCCAGATTATCCGGCGCAGATCCACGTGCCGCTGCTCATTTTCGCCGCCAGCGACGACACGGTGGTCTCCACGCCGGCGATCGAGGCCTTCGCGGTGCGGGTGAAGGTCGCCTCCTGCATCCTGATGCCAAACGCGCGCCACGAGATCCTGCAGGAGACGGATGCGGTGCGCACGCGCTTCTGGGCGGCGTTCGACGCCTACCTCGGGGTCGACTCCAAGGTGGCGTGAGCGATCTACTTCGCCAGCACGGCCAAGGCCTGCTCGTGCAGACACGCATCGCCGGCGGCGACGACGCGGCCTCCGGCGATGGCCGGCCCGCCGTCCCAGGTCGATATGCGCCCGCCAGCCCGCTCGATGATCGGGATAAGCGCCACCACGTCGTGCGCTTTGAGGCCGGTCTCGACCACGAGATCGACGAAGCCGGCGGCGAGCAGGCAGTAGCCGTAGCAGTCGCCGCCGTAGCGGGTCATGCGCACGCGCGCGGCGAGGCGCGCAAAGCCGTCGGTCTCGCGGCCCTTGGCGAACAAGTCGGGGTGCGTGGTGGTGAGCGTCGCCTCGGGGAGGCTGGCGCAGGCGCGGGTCTTGATCTTGCGCGGCTTATCCGAGCCGTTGCGTAGGTACGCGGCCGTCGCGCCCGACCAGAACCGCTCGCCGGTGAACGGCTGGTCCATAAGGCCGAGGATCGCCTTCTCGCCGTCGAGCAGGCCGATGAGCGTGCCCCATAGCGGCGAGCCCATGATGAAGGCGCGGGTACCATCGATGGGGTCGAGTACCCAGCGGAAGCGGGCGCCCTCGCCGGCGGTGCCGAGCTCCTCGCCGATGAGCCCGTGCTCGGGCCAGCGTTCGCCAAGCGCCTTGCGCATGGCGCGCTCGGCCGCGCGGTCGGCTTCGGTGACGGGGTCGAAGCCGCCCTTGCCGGCCTTGTTGGCGACGTCGAGCGGCTTGCGGAAGTAGGGGCGGATGACGGCGCCGGAGATGTCGGCGAGCGCGTGCGCGAAGTCGAGCAGGGTGTTGAAGCTCGGGGCGCCGCGGTTCGTCACAGTATCGCTGCCTTGTTACGTCGGTGTGCGCAGTACGTACCGACATGCACCGAGACAAATCCGACATGTCGACCGATCACGACTGACATATCTCATTGCACTACGTGATAAAACGGCCGCCAGCTGTTGCGCTGCCGCTACACATCCCCTGGCAATGCACGCTCCAGCGTCCCGTTAACTTGCTGTTGTGAGCAAACAGGATCATATGTCGGATTGCGCGGTGGACTGACGACCTTACTGCCACCGCAGCCCACTTTGGGCGTTTCCTCCCTAGACTTGGGCCGTTCGGCGAACGAACGGCCTTTTTTCCGTCCGGGAGAGACTGCCGTCGACGCCGCAAAAGCCCTCGTCTCCAGACCACGTCGCTGAGCTCTTCGATTTAGGGGAAGCAGCTCTGCAAAAATTGCATTTGAAAATGGTGCGCTGCACCCGTAACTTTTGCGATGCGACATCGCGGGCCCGGACCGGCTCGTGGTGTCGTAGCCCTCCTTGGGCGTTTCCTCCCTAGACTTGGGCCGTTCGTGACCCGAACGGCCCTTTTTCTTTGCCTAGTCGCATCTGGGGATAGTTCGGCGAGCGCCGCGACGCTCCGGCCGGCGACATTCCTCCCACCAGCAACCTGCCTCGATGCCTTTGCTCAAAGCCGCAAATTCTCGCGGCGCAATATGATTGATCCGCATAGCTCGGCAAACCGCCGAGCCACCAGCGCCTTCAGCCGATTGCGCTGAGACCTCTCACTCCGCCGCCGCGCGCCGTTGCAACAAGGCCGGAAGCTCGTTGAACAGCGGGCCCGCCAGGTTCTGGAGGTCGCGCTGCAATTCGGCAAAGCCCGCCGTCGGCCGCAACGTCTGCTCGTTGAGATAGAGGCCGCGGTTGATCTCAATCTGCACCGCGTGCACGTCGCGCGCCGGACGCCCGTAATGCTCGGTGATGTAGCCGCCGGCGTACGGCCGGTTCATCTGCACCTCGTAGCCGAGCGTCGTCAGCGCATCCTTGAGGAAGCGCGTGATCTTGCAGTCGGCCGACGCCCCGAAGCGGTCGCCGAGCACGATGTCGGGCCGCGGACCGCCCGCAGGCGCCATGGAGGCCGACGGCATCGAATGGCAATCGATGAGGATGGCGGAGCCGAAGCGCGCGCGCGTCTCTTCGCACAGCTCCGTGAGCGCAGCGTGGAAGGGGATGTAGAGCTGCTCGATGCGATCGATCCCGGACGCCAGCGGCAGCTTTGACCGGTAGATCTCCTCCCCGTCGGCGACGATGCGCGCGATCGTACCGAGGCCGCCGGCAACCCGCACCGACTGCGTGTTGGCGTAGTCGGGAAGCGTTTCGACGAAGAGCTCGGGGTCGAACTCGTACGGCTCGCGGTTGACATCGAGATAGGCGCGCGGGAAGCGGGCCGCGATGAGCGGAGCGCCCTCCTTGGCCACGGGCAGGAATAGCTCGTCGACGAAGCAGTCCTCGGACTTGCGCAAGGACAGCGGGCTTAAGCGCGACTGCTCGAGGAACGCCTTGGGGTAGACGCGGCCAGAATGCGGCGAGCACAGCACAAAAGGCGCCCGCTGCGGCTCGGGCAGCGAGATATCAAAGCCGGGGATCAGCTCTTGGGGGATCGAGGGGCGGTCGCGCAGAGGCATGCTTTTTGCAGGTTCTCGTGCAGGACTTCTAGCAGGGCTTCGTCTGCGGTTTGCCGATACGCAGGCGGGTAAAAAGCCAGATCGTTATTTGCCACGATTTAGGGAAGACCCCAGGGACAATGCGCCTCAACACTTGGCCCCTTGCTCACTGTGCCAACCTGACCCCAATATGTCCACGGGGACATCGGCATGTTGCAGACCTCACACGTGGACAAATCACGTTTGTCCGGCGCCGGGAGCGGGTGACTTCACCCTCCGTTTACCATGCCGATACCACAGTCGGGGGAAGGGATCTCCGATCGTAGCAACGCGTGCGCAGAGTATCCGTGTATGACCGCTAAGCCCTCCCGCGTGACCGTTACCCGCATTCTGCTGGCCGAGGACGACGAGTCCATGCGCGGCTTCCTCGTGCGGGCGCTCGAGAAGGCCGGCCACGACGTCATCGCCTTCGCCAACGGCGAGGAGGCCTATGAGCGCCTCAAGACGGAGCCGTTCACCCTGCTCCTGACCGACATCGTCATGCCCAAGATGGACGGAATTGAGCTCGCCCGCCGCGCCAGCGAGCTCGACCCCGACCTGAAGATCATGTTCATCACCGGTTTTGCCGCCGTGATCCTGAACAACGACATCGCCGCCCCCAAGGACGCACGTGTGCTGTCAAAGCCCTTCCACCTCAAGGATTTGGTCCGCGAGGTCGATCGCCTGCTCGCCGCCTGAAACAAGATGGTTGACCGGGGCGCGGGTGTGCCTCTAGAACCACGCGCTCTGGGGGCGCGTAGCTCAGCGGTAGAGCACTACGTTGACATTTAAGCGTTCGGTTTTCTACCGCGTTGAAGCCGCACAATATTTGATGACGTTTCGATGAGTTGTGCCAGTTTCGTGTCGGAAAGTCTCATCGCTCTGTCTACGGATGATCGCTCCAGGTGCCCATAAACGGGATCGACCATGCGGTAGGTTTTCCAGCCGCCTGCCTCTTTCACGTCCTTTAGCGTGTGCCCCTGGCTTAGAAGCCTTGCGGCGAAGGCGTGGCGTCCCAGCTTGTGTGAGGTCATCACCGGCAGCCCGGCTCGACGGCATGCTCGAGCAATCGCTTGGTTGAAGCTGTGGCGCTGCCCGAAGCCGAACAGCGGACCAGACGCGCCCCTCAGCTTGGCCAGTGCCTCATAGACCAGCCCCGCCAGCGGCACCACCCGCGGCTCTCCGTTCTTGGTGTGGCTCAGTAGCGCCTCGTGTCGCCCCCAATCAACGTCCGCGTCCTCGAGACGGCAGCACTCGCTTGCACGTGCTCCGGTGAAGGAGACGAAAAGCAGCGCGGCGCGTAACCGCTCTCCACAATGAGGGAGCAGCGCGGCCAGCGTGTCGTCCTTGGCGAAGCTCACGGCCTTGCGCTTCGGTCTCGCTGGGCGGGTGAAGCGCGGTAGCTCACAGAGCTGCGCCTTGGCGGCAACGCGGTAGTTCGCAATAAGCGGAGTGTAAACTTGGCGGTCCAAACCAAGTGGGCCGCTCGGGATTGCTCGACGGCATGTGGGGCAGTTGCATCTGCTGGAGGGGCGTTGTTTCGCCCGTTCTCCGAACACAGGCGGTCGAGATCAAGTTCCTTGGCGACCAGTTCGGTGTCGATAGGTCTAAGGAAGCCCGGGACTACGCTCCGCGCGCTAGCAAGATTCTGAGGCGGCAGTTCTGCTGCGAGAACCAACACATCCCTCATCGAACATGTACGAACGGATTACCCATTGCGGGGCTCCTGTGCTCTGCATTGTTGGACGGAACGGTCCGGGCTCCGACCAACGAACGACTGCCACTTGTCGCGGTTCCAACCCCAACTTTCATGACCTTCGCCACACGTGCTGTCCGCTGCGCGCTCTTCGACACGACGTGAGAAACCAATAGCGCTGCTGAAGTCCGCTCGGCTCGGGCGCTGGCAGGCCAATGTCGCGGAGGAGTTTCGGCGGCTGGTCGCGCCGCTGGCGGGTTAGATCGGCCTACCTGTGTCCCTCGCCACCTGATCGCAGTCGGCGTAGATTGCGCCGCGCGGAAGCATGAGGAGGTGGCCCAGATGGATCAAAAGACCTTTAGCGACATGATGGAGCAGCAGCGCCAACTCTACGCGAAGCTGCAACAGACTCGCGCCTCACAGTGAGTGGATGGCGAAGCTCGCGCAGAAAATGCCGACTGTAGACCCCGCCGTGTTGGAAAACTTGCAACAGTCTAAGGCGGCAATCGAGGCTGCGATGGCTGAGCATGTGATGAACATTCAGGCGTACGAAGAGGCTTTGAAGCCGCAGATACAGAAGATGCAGGATGCCACGACAGGTGTGATGGCTTCGCAGTTAGAAGCCATCAAGGCGGCTTCCGGGCCTCTGCTCGACTGGATGAAACAATCAGGGCAAGTCTTGGGAACGCAAATGAAGGCATTCGGCGACGCGATGGAGAGTGCGGCAAAAGCCTGGGCGGCGTCAGCCGGCAAGGGTGAGCCCGAGAAAAAGGACTGAAGGACACAATAGGAGGGTGCCGCAGTCTTGGTTTCGCGTTTTAGGTTTGCGGGTGCGTGAGGTCCAAGAGCTTTTTGGATGAGATGACTTGATATGCGCGATCCAGGTCCGACCGCGCATGTGCGCATGATAGGGTCTTGCCAAGACAGCTCGGCTCGCCCAGGCTAAGCATCGACGCGTGTGTTATCTCCCTCGGCAGATCGAACGGGCGAGCCGCGCCGACGTTCGTCGACATCGGAACGTTCGTGGACTAGAATCACTCCCTGCCTTGCTTCTGTGCACGGGGAGAGAGCCATGGCTCTAGTCATCGTCCGGCATAAGGTCGCGGGGTTCGCGACTTGGAAAAGAGCATTCGATGGGCACGCACCGGCGCGTGCCGAGGCTGGGTTTTCCAACGTGCGCGTCTACCGCTCGGCAGACGTTCAAGCGACATCGTCGTGCTGCTGGATACCAACGACATCAGCAAGGCAAAGCAATTCATTGCTTCGCCCGAACTAAAGTCGGCAATGAGTGCGGCAGGCGTCGTCGACAAGCCCGACGTGTTCGTTCTTATCCCTGCGGATGGCCCGGACCTGCCGAAGGCACGACCGTCTGGTTGAAGCGTGCATTTTGCGTGATCACACCTGCGACCTCGTATTCGACGCCCATCACCATATCGGCGACTACGCACCTGCTGATTTCCGGGCGTGCCAATGCGGTCGCGCAATCGCAGGCTCATCGTCGGTGAAGCCGAGCTGCCATCGGGGCTCGTCTCCGCCACTCATCTTTCCTAGGCGCAGCTCACGATAGATGGCATAGGGGGCTCCTCTGGGGAACATGGCGACGAACTCTGGCATTGGTTCCTTGCCCGTCGTCTGATCTTGGTGCTGCCGTTGAGCGTGCCAAGTGAGGTGGTCGGCCATTTCGAGCAGCGGCTCGGATGCCCCCTTGTGGATGAAAATGCCCACTACCGGTACTTCGGTATCGTGAATCTCAAGCGAGATCGCAGGCATCGCTTCGATGATCTTGGGGGTGAGAAGCTCCGTATGTTCGAGGCAAATGAGCACGTTCGATGGCACGGTCGTCAGATCGCCGATCATCCGCGCCAGCTCATCGACCATGAGGGGATGAAGCAGCTTGAGAGCGTTGACGGAGGACGGGAATATAGGCGGTCGTTTGATGATGAACACGAAGCGCGGCAATTTAGATCGTGCGAAGAACTCACCCGCCGCCTTTATCTGCGGCCCGCTCATCGCCTGACCACTTGTGTTCAATGGGGTATCGGCGCCCCCGAAGTGCTTCGCCTTCATCTCTCGCCAGAGCCGGGCTCCGTGCTCTACTTGTGGCCCGAAGCCTGCGATTCCGCCGATTGCGAAAAACCGTTGGCCAGTTTTGAACTCGTCGTGCCCCGTCTCGTCCATGAACAGACACAGAGTGCGCCTACTAATGTCTGCATACGTACTGATGAGTTTGGGCTGCATGGTCCGTCGGACTCTATCCCATGACTTTGGCTTTGATGGGTCGAAACCGAGCTTGGCGACGGCAAGGTCGCGGCGAAAGGTCACCTAAGCCATGATCGCGAGGCCCCTTTCGCGTCAGAGCTGTTAAATGATGGCATTGGTCCCCTTCATCTGCTCATCGTCGCTGCCGTCATCATCGTTCCCTTTTGGAAGCTATTCACGGAAGCGGGATTATTCGGGCTGGTACCTTTTTCATGGTCCTGACGCCCACCGCTCCGGTTTGACGTTCCATCGGCATCACTATGGGAGCCCGCCATGATCCGTGTCGTCGGCATCGACCACATTTCGCTGCGCGTCGGCGACTTTGAAAAATCGAAGGCGTTCTATGGCCACCTGATGCCGTTCCTCGGCTTCAAGGTGCTCGACGAGATGGAGGGCGCCATTGGCTGGACTAACGGCAAGACGCGGCTGTGGATCGGCGCGGCCGACGGCAGGCACCACAAGCACCGCATTGGCGACATCGGCTTCCACCACTATGCGTTCCAGCTGGAACGCCGCAACGACGTGGACGCGTTGGAGGCGTTCGTGATGAAGCTCGGCGCTCGCATCGTCGACCCGGCGGACGAATATTACGACGACTACTATGCCGTTTTCTTTCTCGATCCCGATGGCCTCAAGCTCGAAGGCATGAAATGGGGAGAGCGCACGGCCCGCGCCAAGCGCAGGAAAGCCGCGGCGGTCAGGGTCGGCCACTACGAGGACATACCCACGATCACGCCAAACATAATCTCAGTTACGCCCAACTCGGGGGTCAGCTTTCGTTGGAACGACCGCGGGGAAGCGCACGGCCCTAGTATCCGCGCCGGCGCGGCAGACCCCGGTTCACTCAGGCATCCGCCCGCCGCTTGGATCAGATCAACCATGCCCGGTGTACACGTCGCAACGACGTTAGCGTTCGTAAGCCTGGCGATGTCGCGCGTGAATACAGGATTTCAAATTCAGTCGCCCTTCAGATGGGTGCTCGTCTTCCTTTCTCTGTTGTTTGGATTAGCGGCAGCCGTCGTAGTGGCGCACGCAAGGGGACGCTGTTCTGAGTGGAAGGGCGCCTCAGCAATTCGGCGCCCTTTCTTATGTCGTCTCACCTCGTATCACCGCGCGCTGACGGTGCTAAGAAGAGGCGGCGCTCATGAAGCGCCGACCACTATTGATTACCACCAACGACGATGGCAGCCACGCCAGAACAGGGGCCTGTAATAGTGGCAGCCGCAGCCGCACCGCACGTGATCGACAAGACTCGATGTCTGTGATGTTGCCGCGAGATTGGCCACACCCGACAGGGGTGCGGCTTGAGACGACACGGTAACTGCGCAGCAGGCGACAGCGCCTGCGAAGGCGGCCAGTGTGAGATGTTTCATTTGCTACTCCTTGAAGCCGTTAACGACGGCCCAACTAGGAAGCAGCCGCTATGCTTAAGGGTTCGTAAACACGAGGTTGGTGTCGCCGCTCCGCTTCACTCGCGCCTCACGGATTGTCCGCCCATCTCGTAGTAGGTCAAGGTGCTCCAATTTCTGGCTTCACCGAATGGCACAGGCGCCCGGCATTTGGCAGTAAGTTGAACAGCGATGTCCCCTTTGCGGGCGTCCCTCGAATCATGATTGTTCGACCTTAGTCCCAGTTCTGCCTTATTGACCATCACTGTTTCACGTTGTCCATCTCGGGGTGATGGCCAATTCAGAGGGCACGCATCGTTCTCGTTTTTCGGGGGAGGACGGACATGCTCGAAGCCCTTGGCGTCGTCTTGGTGGCAATCGCCTTCCTCGCGTTGTTGATTGTGGTCGGTAGCGCTTTCTGAAAGTGCAGCCTTCGGCAAGCATGGAGGAGCCAGCGATGGGGCAAACTCAATACCGAGCGACCGAGGTCGCCAAAACGCTTGGCCGGTACATCAAGGCCGATCTAACCGAGGGGCTATCCCTCGCTCTGATCAATCGGAAATTCCCGGGGATGACGCGCGAAGAGCTTTCGCGCGTCCTCGCGATCTGTAAGGACGAGGCGACGCTCGACTACGAACGCGCCCAGGAGATGTTGGTGAGCATGCGGGAGACGACGGCAGGATACGCCGTTCTGTTCGCGCTCATTGATCTGTGGCGCTCTCAATCCGAAGAGGTGCGCTCCGCAATCGGCGAAGCGAGCGCTGAGTTCGCTGAGGTCCTCAATAGGCTGCAGGAGCAGTTGGCGGCCGCGTCCGCACAAAAGGGTTCGGAGCTGCTCGCAAATCTGCTTCCGACGTCTGCTTAATGTGGCCGCGGCGAACCTGACGTCCACATCGACAACGCCGATTGCCAGTTGCGCTGCCACATCTCGGCTGTTTGCATCCAAAGGTCGAGAGGGGAGGAAACAGGCATCGCGCCGAAGCCTGCACCCGGGAACGCGCGCAGTTGTGCCATGAACTGATCCGCCGCCGGTGCTGTCAGCTGTTTCTTCCATGCATCCATCAACTGATCGATGGTTTGCATTTGTGCCTTTGACGCCTGCACGAGGTGCTTGTGCGAGGCATCGACAAGCTCCTTGGGCCAACCTAGCGCCCGTGCGGCATCGGCCATCTTGTCCAATACCGTTTCGCTGTAGCGCTCAGTACTCTCACCTATTTCGTCACGCCATTTGGAAAGGGCATCGAAAACGGCCTCGATGGCTTCGCGCGCCTCGCGAGGAAGCAATTGTGTTGCTCGATTATTCTGGGAACTCGCCATGGTGGAACTCCTACGCAATGTACTCGCGGTTCATGACCATGCACTCGGCGCTTGCCTTGCGCGTCCCCCCGGGACGGCCCTACGCCCTGCAAAAGTAATCGTCAACGGAAGATGCACCTTCGGCTCGGATTTGGCCCAATTCACAGGGACCACCACGACTCCTTGGGGGGCAAGCATCAGGCTAATTCTTAGGGTCCTGGGTCACAGCTTAAGTGCCGCCTTGCAAACTTGGGCGCGTGGGCCGCTGCGCTGATCATGCTACCCGGCACGGCGATCAGTGCAGCGTTGAGCTACTGTTCGCCAGGGCATCTGATAGGACGGCCGCAAACTGCGGGATCAGATTCTAACTCCACCCCGCGGCGAAGCACTTCGCTTTCTGACAAGCCTGTCTCCTCCGCAATGTCCGCAAGGAGGCGTCCGTCTTCGAAATCCTTCTCGCACGGCCGTGTTGAGCCATGCCTCCATAAGTCCCATCGAGACCTCCTATTCCCTAGTGAACATTCTGGGCGAAATGGTCCGCCGTGTAGAGAGAGGCGTCGGCGTCAACCACGCAGTATCCCTCGCGAGCTAGAGCTCGCCTGTAGTTCAGCTTTAGATGGGTCTCATCACTGCGAGCTACGATCTTCCATGGCCCGCGCTTGAGCACAGAGGGAGGTAGTTCCCGCACCCTCCAAGGCTGGGTCAGCAATTGAACTTGTTTGCTCGCTGTGGATCGCAAGATGACGAACATCCGACCCTCCCGATGCAGAAGTGCCTAGCCGCATTGCCATTGCTTTAGGATTGCCTCGGATGAGAGATAAGTCACGTTCGGTTTCCGCATCTTGCTCACAATCAAGTCGTCCGTAAGCAAGCGAGCCAACTCTTGGCCGCCGAGTTAGACGGCAGCGAGTTGGCGCTATGACAATTGAGCAATATCAAGAGTCACACGACTGTGGCATACGTCCCGTTGCGTCCTCTGCTGTCTGACGGAGCCGGGGGAGTGACCTCGATGCGTAGCCTCGGCGGTCTCATACTATTGCTGGCAGGAATTGGCGTGGCGATGTTGGTCTATTTGCCAGCGCCCGTTGATAGCGCTGCCTCGCGCTCCGCCCACGTGGCAGCGCTCAAGTTTAAACCCGTCTTTCGCCTAGGCCAGTTTTCGCCTTCTATCGATTTGTCAGTTGCTACCCCGCTCGGGCCGCGCCTTGCTGGTCTCGAGACTGCCG
This sequence comes from uncultured Alphaproteobacteria bacterium, assembly GCA_963726555.1. Classification (GTDB taxonomy): domain Bacteria; phylum Pseudomonadota; class Alphaproteobacteria; order Rhizobiales; family Hyphomicrobiaceae; genus Hyphomicrobium_A. The sequence goes on from CAVSCT010000009.1 coordinate 32,936, forward strand.
CAACTGCCGTCTTACAAGCCGCCGTCGCCCATGAGAGGCAACTGGGTTGGCAGACGACGGTCGCCTCCGTGGCAGCGACTGGGCCAACTGAGCATACGCCGCGCGACGCCGACGCCCGAAACAAGCTAGCACAAGACATCCAGCAACAGTTGCGGCGTGTCAGCTGCTATTGGGGCCCCGTAGACGGTTCATGGAACTCTGTCACTAAGGATGCAATGCGGGAATTCACCAATCGCGTCAACGCGACGCTGCCGCTGGATGAGCCTGACTATGTTCAGCTTGCGCTCGTTCAGTCGCAGACCGAACAGGTTTGCGGCGCGTGCCCCGCCGGGCGGTCGCTATCAGCCTCCGGGCGCTGCGTCGGGCTCCCGATCACGGTAGTCGCCGCGACTCAGAAGGAGGTGCTCCCCTGGCAGGCCAATGCAGTCCCTGACTCCCCTGCAGCGCTGCTACTGTTCAAGCCGGTGCCAACGACGGCTATCTCTACCCACCCGTTGTCAGGCCACATGGCGCTCGGCGCAATGGTTCCGACATCGGTTGACGTGCAGCAGGACGTTCCGCCCGTCACGCTCGCCAAAACACCACCCTTGATCGCCGCCCTCGAAATCAACGTTACCGAAGTCAAGCCCCAGGTGACGCCTCCGCCGAAAGCGAAGCGCCGTTCGAGCAGCAGTTATCGGGATCGCAGCTATGGTCGGAATCGTCGTTTAGCCGACGACGTGCCATCGCAGAGCGCTCGAAAGCCCCAACACGTGAGGGCTGGCACACCGCGATACAATCTGCTGCTGAGCCTCGGCGGCGTCTACTGAGAGCCTCCTCAACGCCCAAATGCTTGCCGAACTTGTACTTGCCGCGGGTAGGGGCGCCTGCCACTACAATTTGGCCGAAGCGCCGCCTCGCCTCGGATGTCCATTGCGCGCGGTACAATGCGTACCGCTCCGCGAGCCGGTCGTACGTCCGCCCAGTGCATGTGCTTGGGCTTCCGGGGCAGCTCGTTGTGGTTGCCCGCAAACATTGGCGGGACGCCAAAACCGCCGAAGGGCATCCTATTCAACACACGCATGTTTTCGAGTGGCGGAGTTCGCGTCCAGATCTTCCCGGACCGCAAAGCCGCGCCCTCGCCCACCAACTCACCACCAATTGAGCGCGCGGTCAGGGTCGGCCACTAGGAGCCGAGGCATTGCATACTCACAATCACGCCAAACCTAATCTCAGTTACGCCAAACTCGGGGGTCAGCTTTCGTTGGAACGACCGCGGGGAAGCGCACGGCCCTAGTATCCGCGCCGGCGCGGCAGACCCCGGTTCACTCTTTCGTCTTTCACCCCATCGATGAGAACACCGGCGCTGGCGGCGAGAAAATCCCCCAATAGAGACTGAGCCCCGGCACATGTCGGGACATTTTTTTGATGGCCACTCTCCAAGATTGGTGCTTGCGCGCATCAGGCCGGAGAAATCATCCGAGGGCTTTACCCGCAAGTTGGACAGCGGCCTCGTTTCTTACGATGATCCTCACGTCGAGTTATCGGCAAAGCGGGTAACCACATGGGGGTGCGCTCAACGCGCACAAACCGCTTGCGATCACCCGTCGGGCCAGTTCTCTGCATCCTGTGGGTCTTAGCCGCATCTCCCGCGTTGTCCAAAACGCCGGGTGAGGTGCACTGCTATCATCTCACCTGCCGTCGCGTGTTGACGCTTGCGGAAACCCAAATCCTTGTTGGCAGCACGCGCATACTCGTCGCGTCCTATTACGACGATCCGCGAATTGATCGTTCTAATACCGGCGACCTAACCTCATCGGGCGAGAAGTTTGACGCCAATAATACGAGTCGGGCGGCAAGCTCTCTCTATCCGGATGGCACAGAACTGTTGGTTTGGAACCCGCTCAATGGTCGAACCGCACACGTTCGGATCAATGACTTTGGCCCCTTCCGCAGCAATCGGACTCTTGACCTTACAAAAGGGCTTGCCAAGCAACTCGACATCACCAGTCAGGGCGTGATCGCGTTGCGAGTTACCGTGCTCGCACCGCCAGCGCTCACTGAGCCGACTTATAGTTCGTTCCGCACTTATCCGAAAACCAAAGGCTACCTCGGCATCTATGATGAAGAGGCGCTGCCAGAGATTGCGGAGAAGCTCGTCGCTGAGTCCGCGACACGAAACGAATCCACTGACACAGCGGTGGCAGCAGCCATTCCGCTCCCCAAACGCAAACCGTCTCCGCGCTTCGGACCACGCGACGTTATCAGGGATATCGCAGGCGAAACCATTCGCCCAGTCGGGAGCCTGCCGGAACCCTTGTTTGATGTGCCGCCGCAGTCCATCTTTCAAAACTTGCTGCCGCAGGAAGCCGCGCTCTTTCTCGCGCCTGCGTTGGCACATACGATAGATGTTCAGCCCCGCCTCCTGGTGGCTCTTGATCAAGATGCGTATGGACGTAGCGTAGAAGCGGGGATTGAACGGCTCACGTTTGCAAACTATCCACATTTGGCCCGCGCGGAAGGGTGGAGGGCCCGACCGAAAGGTATGACGCTCAACGCGCTGTTTTGCGTCATCGCCGCATCGATGGGTATGTTTTTCCTTCGGCGCCTAAATCGGGCGAGCATCATCGCGATGCGCACCAGGCGAACCCAAGGATCGATTGACCACCCATTCCCGGCCTCCTTGTTACGGACGCCGCAACATCAGGCGGTATCCGTCATCGAACCTCGCGCTCGAACATCCATCATTGGTCGCGAGCTACAAATCATTGGATGTTTGATAGCAACGGACGATGTCGCCATCGAAGGCAGTATCGACGGCGATTGCATCTGCCGTCAGTTGATAATCAAGCCTACGGGCAAGCTAACGGGCGATGTCGTCGCCGAAGAGGTCCTGGTCGAAGGATCGGTTAGAGGAAGGATTCTGGCGAAGACAGTAGGTCTAACAAGTCGAGCGGTCGTTATTGGAGACGTAGCTTATTGCGATCTCATCGTTGAACGCAGGGGGACTCTCGAAGCGACGGTTCGCAAGATTTCCCGAGAGGCATGGGTGATTTCTGGAGAGAAGAGCACTGTTGACCTAGCTCTGGCTGTATCCAGGTAGGCGCGCAGAATCACTGCGGAACTACTTCTGGTCGGTTCGCGCCACGAACTCGACCCGCGCTCGGTTCGCCGAGCGTGGGAAGCACTCGGCCTCAAGTGGTCCGATCTTCCCGGACCGCAAAGCCGCGCCCTCGCCCACCAATTCACCACCAATTGAGCGCGCGGTCAGGGTCGGCCACTAAGAGCCGAGGCATTGCATACCCACAATCACGCCAAACCTAATCTAAGTTACGCCCAACTCGGGGGTCAGCTTTCGTTGGAACGACCGCGGGGAAGCGCACGGCCCTAGTATCCGCGCCGGCGCGGCAGACCCCGGTTCACTCAGGCATCCGCCCGCCGCTTGGATCAGATCAACCATGCCCGGTGTACACGTCGCAACGACGTTAGCGTTCGTAAGCCTGGCGATGTCGTGCCTGAATACAGGATTTCAAATTCAGTCGCCCTTCAGATGGGTGCTCGTCTTCCTTTCTCTGTTGTTTGGATTAGCGGCAGCCGTCGTAGTGGTGCACGCAAGGGGACGCGCACCGAAGTGGCTCAGTCCGACACTTGATGATTCGGATCGGCCCGCCGCCTCACTTGGCGACGCCGCTGCCCGATATGTCGTTGTTGGAGGTCGTGGTGCGGATATGCCTCGACACCAAAACCGACGCCGAAGGCAACGGCGCCCCTGCGAGCCCGCAAGCAACCAGCGAGGCGCTACGAGCGATCAGGGAGGGCGCACGGCTGGGCCGCGTTATCGTATGGGGCCGCTTGGATGCACCCATTGGCAACGAACACCACACGCCTTTGTCTGCAATTCCTCCGGAAGTTTGGGATGTCTACCAGATCGACCATCTTCAGTTCTTGACTGACCCTAAAGGACGGACCGAAAGAAAGGTTGGCGCCACGTTTTGGTATTCGGACCTGCAATTTAATCGTCGGCAGGTCAACGCGGTATGGCCGGAACCGGGCGCAAGACTACGCTTTAGAAAGCCGTGGTACTTCGGCGAGTGACCTTCACGCCTGCCCTTTCAGCTTTGGCCAGGAGGAACCGCGGCGGTGATTTCGACACAACCGCCGGGAGCCGCTGACTTAGATTGAAGGCGGAGCTGGGCCGCGTAGCCGAGAGGCAGATCGTCGTCGAGACCATCTGAGACGTAACGTCCGGGTTCAAGGGCGGCACGCACCGCGCTGGCTCGTCGTCCGGGATGAGAGCTTTAGATCGGCACGACGCCTAGCGAGCCGAAACGTGGGTGACCGATGTCTGGTCCGCAATCGGGGATGGCATGGTGTTAGATGCGAGGCCCAAGTAGAGGCCTAGCGTGACACCCGTGGCGACAGCGACCATTAGCTTCGGATACGGCGTTTTCTGGCGCCTCGGTTTTGCACGGTAACCACGCAACACTTGGCGACGCTCGGCGACCAAATCATCGAGGACCGGATGCGAATGCGCGGATGCAAAGCCGGACAATCGAAATTCCCTGAGGAGGGCCCAGAGCCAGGTCAAGCAACGCCGCCTGATGCTTCTGAAAAGAAGCAAGACGACGAAGGCACTCCTAAGGACAGTCCAACCAAGGGCAAATAGCTTGGTCGAGAGCGCTAGCCTCAAGTTGAGCGTTGCTCAACAGGCAATGCGGCTGCGCGTGAACACGCTTCGCGACCACACAGGGGTGGCTCGCCGCGCTCGTCCCACCTGATGTAGGGCGGGAAACGCCGGGGTGTCGCGTCAGGGACTTGTCTTCGCGGGTCGTTCTGGCCCAATTCTGTCCGGTCGTCAACTCCGGCACCCTTTCCAACCGCTCCTGCGCCCCGCCCGGACTTGTGTCAAATTCGTGCCACGCAACCCCAGCAGTTCAGTGCCTGTTCCCGGCACGTACGCGACACTCACGCTTGACGTGAACACGCTGATCCATCAGGAAACACGGCTCACAGGGCGCGTAGCTCAGCGGTAGAGCACTACGTTGACATCGTAGGGGTCACAGGTTCGATCCCTGTCGCGCCCACCATAAATTAGGGCCATCGGTGCTGAGATGAAAGTCCGAAATTCCCTGAAGTCGCTGCGCGCGCGCCACCGCGCCAATCGCCTGGTGCGCCGCAAGGGCCGCGTCTACGTGATCAACAAGGTGCAGAAGCGCTTCAAGGCGCGCCAGGGCTGAGCTAGGCGGCCGTTGCGGGCCGCTTTGACGCTCCGCGCCCGCCATCCTATGCTTCGAGGATGCGCACCGAGCACTCCTCCCCCGCCTTCGCCGCAGTCACCGCTGCCGTCTTCCTCGCCGGGCTCTTGATCTCAGGAGCGGCCGCGCAAGATGCGCCGCCGCCTCCACGCCTTGGCAATGGCGCCGATCCGGGCATCATCACCGGCCCCGTCCCGGCCGATCCGAAGCTGGACGAGCGGCGCTTCACAGATCCGCAAGGCGACGACGACTCCAAGCCCGACGACAAGTCGGCCGATCGGCCGCGCCCGGCGGGCTGCCCCCAAAGCAAGCGCCCCCCGCTCCGGAAACGCCGGGCCTCAAGGCCCCTGGCCCCGCCGCAAAAAAGAGAGCCGCGCAAGCCACCCCCAAGGTCAAGGAGGCGATGCTGAGCGAGCTTTATGCGCACCTCGCGAAAGCGACCGACGAGCAGCAGGCGGCAGAGATCTCCAAGACCATCGAAGGCCTGTGGCTGCACTCAGGTAGCGACACCATCGGCGTGCTCATGCGCCGCGGCCTGCAGGCGGTCAACGAGCAGCGCAACGACTTGGCGCTCAAAATGTTCGACACCGTCGTCGAGCTGGCGCCCGACTATGCGGAAGGCTGGAGCCGCCGCGCCTTCGTCTACTATCTGCAGAACGATACCGAGCATGCCGTGGGCGACCTGCGCCGCGCGCTCGCGCTCGACCCCAACCACTACAAGGCGCTCGACGGGCTCGCGCGCATCCTGCGCGCAAGCGGCCAGAAGAAGAGCGCGCTGCATGCCTACCAGCAGCTCCTGCGCATCAACCCCTTTGCGTCGGGTGCCAAGGAGGCCGAGAGCTCGCTGTCGGTCGAGGTCGAGGGGCAGGGCATCTGAATATGGGAATCCGGTCTGCCGGGCCGCGCGGTCAGTGGACCTCGGCCGTCGGCGCGCCGTTCTCGTCCACGAATGCGATGCGGATCATGTTCGTCGCGCCCGGCGAGCCTAGCGGCACGCCCGCGGTGATGAGGATACCGTCGCGAGCCTTCACGAAGCCCTCGTCGAACGCGATCCGGCAGGCCTTGCTTACCATGTCGGTCAGATTGGCCGGGTCGGCGGTCATCACCGACTGGATGCCCCAGGCCAGCGACAGGCGGCGCGCCGTCGCCTCGACCGGCGTGAGACCGATGATCGGGAGCCCGGGCCGCTCGCGCGTCACGCGCAGCGCGGTCGAGCCGGTCGCCGTGTAGCAGACGATCGCGGACAGCTTGACCGTATCGGCGATGGCGTGCGCGGCAGCAGCAATGGCGTCGGCGCCCGTCGGCTGCGGGGTCGTCGTGGTCGCGTGCAGGATGGCATCATAGCTCGGGTCGGCCTCGACCTCGATCGCGATGCGATCGACCATCTGGATCGCCTCGAGCGGAAACTGGCCGATTGCCGATTCCGCCGACAGCATCACGGCGTCGGCACCGTCGAACACGGCTGTCGCCACGTCGGACACCTCGGCGCGCGTCGGCACCGGCGAGGAGATCATGCTTTCGAGCATCTGCGTGGCGACCACCACCGGTTTGCCGGCGGCGCGCGCCTTGCGCGTGATCTTCTTCTGCAGGCCCGGCACGCGCTCCACGGGGATCTCCACGCCGAGGTCGCCGCGCGCGACCATCAGGCCGTCGGAGGCGCCGATGATGGCGTCGAGGTCGGCGATGGCCGAGGGCTTCTCGATCTTGGCGAGAATCGCCGCGCGGTCGCCCACGAGCTTGCGCACGCCGTGCACGTCGGCCCCTCGCTGCAGGAACGACAGCGCGATCCAGTCGACGCCGATCTTTAGAAGGTGCGCGAGATCGGTGCGATCCTTGGCCGTGAGCGGGCCGACGGGGAGCAGGGTGTCGGGCAGGCTGATGCCCTTGCGGCTCGACAGCGCGCCCCCGACGAGCACCTCGGCCGCGATGCTGCTGGCAGTGCTCTCGATGACGCGCATGCGGATCTTGCCGTCGTCGAGCAGCAGTGCATGCCCCGGCGCGACCGCCGCGAAAATCTGAGGATGCGGCAGGAACACGCAATCGTTGGTGCCGGGCTTCTCGTCGCGCGCGAAGCGGAAAATGGAGCCGTCGTTGACAAATACGCGGCCGCCGTGGAACTCGCCGATGCGGAACTTCGGCCCCTGCAGGTCGGCCAGAATGCCGATCGGGTGGCGGTGGCGCTTGGCGACCCAGCGGACGGAGTTCTGCAGCGCGCGAGCCTGCTCGTGCGAGGAGTGGCTCATGTTGATGCGGAATACGTCAACGCCGGCTAGGAACAGGCGTTCGATCATCTCCGTTGCAGACGAGGCTGGGCCCAAGGTCGCAACCACCTTGACCCGTCTGTTACGTCTCATTTCTCGGCTGCCCCGTGATCCTGCTCTGGATCGGTGAGGCGGATGGTCCACTCCTGCAACTCGCCGGTGTCCACCTCGAAGAATCCGGTGCGCTTATAGCCGCGTTGGGGGCAGTCGCTAACACCGCGGATCGCGAACGACCGCTCGGCTGTGCACATGAAATTCTTTCCCGCCCACTCGCCCCCTCGATCGTAGTCGAGGGCGTGGACATAGATGAACCGGCTCGGAACCGCACCCTTTAGCAGGGTCTCGCAAGTTTGCGAGGCAATATTCCACCAGCCCTCCGTTGCCCAGCCGGTCTGGTCGCGGTAGCCGACGGCGACGCCGATGCGGCTTGAGGTGGAATTGCACAGCTTAAGGTCGGCATGGGCGGCGCCGGTAACCACGAGCGCAGCCATCGCGAGGGCCGCGCCGGAGACAACCTGCCGCACGCCGCGCTTCAGCCGCTCTCGCCGGTAGGGCTCCACCGCATCAGCTCCGCGGCCGGGCGGCGCGCCGCGAGCGCGACCCGGGCCGTGCCGGGCGATGCTCGGGCACTTCCTTGCGGACGCGCCACAACGGTTGAGGCTTATCGGGCATGTATCAGGAGCCGGCCGGACGAGGGTGCGCTGCCGGCAGCCTGCGGGCGGCCGGAAGGGCCGTTGTTTGCCACGAAGTTGGCGGCAATGAGATTGGACGGAGGATTGACTGGGGGAGATGAGGCGCGGGGCGTTTTTCCCAGGTCCCGATGCCGCACCGCGCGTGTGCGCCGGCGCGCAGGACCGCCGCGTCAGCGTCAGCTAAGCGCATCAGAAGTCCCCCGAATTCTCCCCGACACGATTTGCGGGACTGGTCTCGATCCCGTCAAGGCGCCGCACCGACGCGGGTGGTTTTCGCAGCGCGGGAGGCTATATTAGCAGCCATGCCAGACGCCGCCGTGCGCGAGCCGATCCCCCTCATCGCGCCCTCCCTCACCGACAGCTACGAGATCATCTCTGGGCGCAGCGACGCCGGGCTGATCCTCATCTGCGATCACGCCGTCAACGCCATCCCCGCCGCCTACGGAACGCTGGGGCTGGCGCCCCGGGACCTCGAGCGCCACATCGCCTACGACATCGGCGCGCTAGCAGTAACCAAGGCCATCGCGCAGGCGCTGGGCGCGCCGGCCATCTCGACGAAATTCTCCCGTCTGCTGATCGATGTGAACCGCGGCCTCGACGACCCCACGCTCATCATGCGCATCTCCGACGGCGCTATCGTGCCGGGCAACCGCCACCTCGACGAGGCGGAGCACGCAAAGCGGGTGCACGCCTACTACGAGCCCTACCATCTCGCGATCGACAAGATGATCGAGACGTGCACGGCCGCAGGTGTGCCGCCGGTGCTTCTGTCGATCCACAGCTTCACCGACAGCTGGAAGGGCGTCCCGCGCCCGTGGGACGCCGCGATCCTGTGGGACCGCGATCATCGCTTCGCGGTGCCCATGCTGGAGTCGCTGCGCGCGCAAGGCAACGGCCACGTCGGCGAGAACGAGCCCTACGACGGCAAGCTCGCCGGCGACTGCATGTGGCAGCACGGCACCCGGCGCGGGCTCGCGCACACGATCATCGAGGTGCGTCAAGACTTGATCCGTACGCCCGAGGGTCAGAAGGCGTGGGCGCAGCGCATTGCCAACGCAGCGGAAACGGTTCTCGGCCGCACGGATCTGCAGGACGCTCTGCACAGCGTGCATTACTTCGGCTCGCATACCGACGCCAACTCAGCCCCGCCATTCACGGCGCTCGCCGCAAAAAGCGCCTGATCGGTCGCGCAGGGTTTTGCCGAAATCACAATATCTGCGCGGTTTGCCGCGTGTTGGCCAAGAATCCTCTGGATCGCTTCGGCGTTCGCCTTGAAGCCATCCCGGCGCGCAGCTAGCGTCCCTACACGATCCATCACAGCGGGGAGACGAGGGATGACGACGCTACAGGCTTCGGCGCAAAAGCAGCTGCGCCAGCTGGTCGAGCAGATCGAACGCCTCGAGGAGGAGAAGAAGGCCCTTGCCGGCGACCTGCGCGACAAGTTCATCGAGGCCAAGGCCATGGGTTTCGATGTGAAGGCGCTGCGCCAGATCGTGCGGCTGCGCAAGAAGAGCGAGACAGAGCGCACCGAGGAGGACGCGATCCTCGAGGTCTACCTGCACGCACTCGGCATGCTCAGCGAGCAGCCGGCAGGCTCGATGATCGCCGCCGAGTAGTCGATGAAGAGGACGCTTAGGGGGTTGAGGAGGCAGAGAGAGGGCGCCTCGACCAATTCGGCGCTCGGCCGAGACGCCCACGGCTAGAGAAGGGGTTTAGCCCGACTTAAGCCGGTTCGTTGCGGCGGAATCAACCAGCCACGCCTTGCAGCCGATCTCGCCGATAAACTTGGTGGCTCTTATCTAGACAGGGAAAAGCATAAGTTCTAATCGTTTATTGTTGGTCGTGAGATCAGAGTTTCTTATGCCCCCGCATGTGACGCTCAAGCAGCTCCGCTACTTCGACGCGTTGGCCCGCGAACAGCATTTCGGCCGCGCGGCGGATACCTGCGCGGTGACACAGCCCGCTCTCTCCATGCAGATCCATGAGCTGGAGGAGCAGCTCGGCCTCTTGCTCGTCGAGCGTACGCGCGCCGGCGTGCTGCTGTCCGACAAGGGGCGCGAGATTGCCGAGCGCGCGGCGCGCATCCTCGGCGATGTGCGTGACATGGTCGAGTTCGCCCAGCACGCCAAAGACCTCCTTTCGGGCTCTCTGCGCCTGGGCGTGATCCCCTCGATCGCGCCTTACATGCTGCCGCCGCTGCTGCCTCTGCTGCGCGAGAGCTATCCGGACCTCGAGCTGCACGTGCGCGAGACGCAGACGCTGCCGCTGACGCAAGAGCTGATCGAGGGCAAACTCGACGTGCTGCTGCTGGCGCTGCCGATCGTGCACGCCGAGGTGGAGACGGCGGCGCTGTTCGACGACCGCTTCCTGCTCGCGCTGCCGAACTCGCGGCGCCTGAGCGCGCGCGTGCGCGCGACCAAGGACCTCGTCGAGCACGAACGCTTGCTACTGTTGGAGGAGGGCCATTGCCTGCGTGACCAGGCGCTCACCTACTGCAACTTGCAGCAGGTTTCGACCGTCAACACGTTCGGCGTCTCGAGCCTATCGACCATCGTAGAGATGGTGGCGGCAGGCTACGGCATCACGCTGCTGCCGGAGATGTGCCTCAACGTGGAGGCGCGGGGACGCGAGATCGGGCTGACGCGCTTCGTGCAGCCCGAGCCGCATCGCACCGTCGGCCTTGCATGGCGGGCGACGTCCCCGCGCGCCGCGGATTTCCGCGAGCTGGGGCGGCTGATCAAGGTTGCGTGGTCGAAAGGCTGCGTGCCCCCAGGGCGCAAGAACCCTCGGCACAAGCGTCCGCTCACCGAGACGTCGTCTTGACGGAATGCGCGGAGAGGCCTGGCGGCGCCGGGCGTGCCGGCTCGTGCTGCCCGAGGGCCGAGGCATCGACCGCTCCGCCACGGAACGCCTGAGCGCCGGCCACCTCGGCGGTCTGCTCGCCGGCGCGCAAGCGCAGCGGCAGCACCACGGGGCGATCGTCCAGAAGATCGAGCGTGCGCGCGATGTCGGGATGCACGAGCTTCACCAGCGCGACGTCATCGGCGGACGCGGATTCGGTCAGCAGCGGCGCGATCGGGAACGGCCGGTAGGATACTTCGTCGGGGTGGTCGTCGTCGAATTCCGGCGCCGGCGCCCAGCCGTCGCTGAAGCCGTTTGCGGCGGCCACGGGTGCGGCTGGCGGTGCGCCTGCAGGCTTCGGCGCGGGCTCGAGCGAGGCAACTTGTACCGGCTCCTTGGGCGTGCCGGCGGTAGCCGGGGCTGCCACCGGGGCGGAGGTGCGCAGCGAGGGCATCGCGTCGGCAGATGCCGTCACCAACCGGTCGAGCTTTGCGCGGTCCGCTGCCGGTGGGTGCTCATTGGACGCTTCCCCAGATTTCAGCGAGGCGAGCGAGACGAGCGCGTTGAGCGCTCCGCGCTCGGACTCGGTCGGCGGCGGCGCAGCGCTCACGAGAACGGGCGCGCGCCGCTGCTGCGGCGGGCTTGTAAGCTGTGGTGGGGGTTCGGCGGGCGTCGCGGCGGGCGCAATCGAGGCGACGCGGACGCCGCGTGGCTTGGCAAGCTGCGGCGCCGGTACCACGACCGGCGGCCAGCTCGCGTCTGCGATCGCGACCGGCGGCTTGGGATGGTTGTGAACCTCGAAGAAGGCGGCGACCTCGGTCGCGAGCTCCTTGTGCCGCTCCTGCGCGCGACGCACGTCGTCCTTGGTGATCGAATCGCCGTCGTCGGGCTTGTGCTTGGTCTGCCCGTTGGGGAACAGCAGCGCGAGCTCGTAGCGCGGCAGGCGCGGCCAGGCGCGCACGGGGCCGGTGTCGACGTGCACGAACGGGGTGCCGGATGTCGGGTAGTAGCCGACGCCGCCGACCTCGCGGATCAGCGCCGAGTAGCGCATCTGCTTCAGTGAAATGTCCGGGAACACGGCGTCGATGGCCTTGCCGGTGATGTGCTGGCTCTGCTTGGCCTGCCCGCCGACCGTGCGGCGGAGCATCTCGTTGGTCTTCTCCGAGCGGTAGCCGCAGATGATGTCGATCGGCACCTTGCTGCCAAGCTCGGTGTGCATCTCCCAGAGTAGGTCGATGGTGCGTGGGTCCATCTCGGTGGCTTGGTTCTCGCGCCAGTCGCGCAGGAACCAGTTGAGCTTCTTCAAGGCGTCGGGATCGTACTTGCCGTCCCGCTTGTAGGTGATGGTGATGGTCTCATCCGTGTGGATGTGATGCATCGAGATCGTGCGCGTCGTGCCGAACGTGGCGACGACCTGCGGCGCACCTGCGCTCATCCCCAGCAATGCGGCAGCCAAGCCCGCGAGGAGGCCTCGTTTACGCAATACCAATGTGCACCCCGTGTCTTGACCGGCGCGATGGCCCGCCCGCTTTTCGCGAGCGTCCCTCAATGCGACCGGCATTCACGTTTCCCTCAGGGTTAATCCCGAACCCTTAACAGTTGGTAACGATTGAATGCGGGCAGAAATGGGCTCGCGCGCGGCCATATCGGGGCGCGGCAAGAACCCGCAATGCAACTCGCCAGAAGAATCGAGATTGGCGTGACGTGAGGCTAAGTCAGAAGCCGCCGCCCAGCACCGATTGCACGTAGTCGCCGACCGTATTCGGGCGTGAGCCACGGTAGACGCTGGCGCGCACGTCGGGATCGACGGTGACCGGCGCCAGGTGGTTCGGACCCTTGTCGATCTCGCTCCACTTGCCCGCGAGCGCCAGCTTGATGCGCTGCTCGTGCCCGTAGACGTCGCGCGCGGTCTGCAATTGCCCCGCGTCGTCGACCCAGGCGGTGAGGTAGGTGATGTGCACGCCGATCTTGTGATCGAGCATCACCTCGTTGTTCTCCGGCCCGTTGGCGATCAGGTCGGCGATCTTGGCCGCGTCCCAGCCCTTGTCCTCGTGCAGCAGCACTTCCGCCATGCGCCGCGGATTGCGCACGCGCATGCAGCCGTGGCTGAAGGTGCGGCTCGCCTCGTCGAACAGGTTCTTGTTGGGCGTGTCGTGCATGTAGACGTCGTGCTTGTTGGGGAACGCAAATTTGAGCTCGCCCAGCACATTGCCGTCGCCAGGCGGCTGGTAGATGTCGAACTGGCGGATATCGGCCGAGCTCCAGTCGACGCTCAACGGGTCGACGGGGCGGCCGTTGCGCGACAGGCGCAGGTTGGCGCGCTCGAAGTATGCGCCGCCGCGGGCAAGGCTCGGATAAAGCTCTTTCACCTTGATGGAGTTGGGCACGTTCCAGCGCGGCCGGAACACGACCATCTTCATGGTCTCGGAGAAGACCGGCGTCTGCTTGTCGGGCAGCCCCGTGATGACGCGCTCGGTGTGGACGACCGCGCCGCCTTTCACGATGCGCAGCGTGAACTCGGGGATGTTGACCCAGACGTACAGCTCGCCCAGATCGTCGGGTATCCAGCGCAGCTCCTCCAAGTTGGCGAGGATCTTCTGCGGGGTGAGCACCTCGACGTCATTGAGGGAGGCACGCGTGGCGTTGCCGACGATGCCGTCGGGCGCCATGCCGTGCTCCTTCTGGTAGGCGACGACGGCGGCTTTCAGCGTGTCGTCGTAGAGGGTTTCGTCAGGCCCGGCGCCGGGCTTGGCGACGAGAGGAACCTTGAGGCGCTGGCGTAGAAGCGGCACTTGCGGATCGCGCCGGCCCGGCGTGATGTGGCCGCCGTCGGGGATGCGGACGACGGGCGTCGCCGCGGTGGCGGTGCGCGTCTCGATGAGCTTCTGGCGCAGCTTCTCGAACTGCGGATGCTTCGGGTGCAGGCCGCGCAGATACGCACCGGCCTCGCCGGCCGCCGCGATCTTCTCCAGCACGTCTTTGGGGTCGAGGAGTTGCGGCTTGCGGTCGAGATAGGAGGAGAGCTGCGTCGCCGGATCGATGATGCGGCCGCCGCGGGCGTAGCGCGCATATTTCAGCACCGCAAGCGAGAGGGTCGCCTCGGCGTCGGCAAGCGCATCGGCTGCGGCTCCCGCGGCGACAGGCTGCGGCAGGGCGAAGTTGCGCGCCTCGAGGCCCCAGTCGTCGGCCTTCTGGATCTCGGCGACGGCGGCAGCGCCCTTCGCGCTCAACCCGGCGGCGGCGACCCACAGCGGCGCGTAGCTGTGCGCGGCGTAGAACGCCGACAGCGCGGCAGCATCCGCGCCATCGCTGTCGTCGCCTTTGCCGGACCGCGCAAGCCGCTGCTGCAGGGCAATCCCGAACGGATCTGTTGGTGCCGCGACGGGCGCAGCGACGGGAGCCGGTGCGGGTTGAGGTGCAGCAACAGGAGCTGTTGCCGGCGCGGCGGCAGGAGCGGGCGCCGGTTGAGGCGTTGCGGTTGATTTGGCAGGATTTCCGGCCGCGACGCGGCGCGGAGCCGCCGAAGCATCAACCGCAAGACCCGCAGCAAACGTTGCCGCCAGGCTCAACACGACAACCCGCCGCCCGAACATCACGCCTCTCCTTGACCGGGACGCACGCTAGCCGAGCGGTGTGACGCTTGCTACCGCGGTCCGTTGCCTGGGCCAGAACGAGCGCATCCGTAAGACGAGTGTTGCGAAAATGCGTCGCCGCGATCCGGAGGTCCGGATCGCGGCGGAAAGTCTGCGCAACAGTTGGGGCTTTTTGCGGCGACCGGGCAACAATACCCGGGCCCCAGGCTGGGGTCGGCCTGATTTCAGGCGCGGGGCTCGAGCCCATACTCCTGCATTTTGCGGTAGAGCGTCGAGCGGCCGATCTTGAGGCGCTTGGCGACCTCGGTCATGTGCCCGCGGTAGCGGCCGAGAGCCAAGCGGATCATGTCCGCCTCGATCTCGTCCAGCGGCCGGATCTCGCCGGCGTCGGTGATCACGGGGATGCCGAGCGCACTGTCGCCACCTCCGACTCGAATCTCGATCGTCTGCGGGATGATGTCCTCAGCGCCGAGCAGCGCCTGCCCCTTGAACGCCATCTGCCTGAGGGCGGGCGCGGGCGGAATCGCGGTCTCGAAGCCGGTGACGTGCGCGGCGATCTGCGGGAACTCCGCGACCGTGAGCTCGGGCCCATCGGCGAGCACGACGGCACGAAATACCGCGTTCTCGAGCTGGCGCACGTTGCCCGGCCACGGATAACTCTTCAGCAGCCGCATCGCGTCGTCCGTGATGCCGCTGATGCGCTTGCCCTCCTCGGCGGCGAAGCGCGCCATGAAGTGCTGGGCGAGCTCGGGCACATCGACAATGCGCTCGCGCAGCGGCGGCACCCAGATCGGGAACACGTTCATGCGGTAGTAGAGATCCTCGCGGAACCGACCGTCGCGCACGAGCTGGATCATGTTGCGGTTGGTCGCCGAGATGAGACGGAAGTCGATTTTGACCGACCGCTTCGACCCGACGGGATCGATCTCGCCGTCCTGCAGCGCGCGCAACAGCTTCACCTGTGCGTCGAGCGGCAATTCCCCGATCTCGTCGAGGAACAGCGTGCCGCCGTCGGCCTCCTGGAACTTGCCGATGCGCCTGTCGACGGCGCCGGTGAAGGAGCCCTTCTCGTGGCCGAATAGGATGCTTTCGACGAGGTTCTCGGGAATGGCGCCGCAGTTGACGACGACGAACGGCTTGCCCGCGCGCTCGCTCTCGCCCTGGACGGCGCGGGCGATCAGCTCCTTGCCGACGCCCGACTCGCCCTCGATCAGCACGGGGATGTTGGAGGCGGCGGCGCGCTTGCCGAGCGCGATCACGCGTTCCATGCCCTCGCCGCGGATGATGAGGTCGGCGAAGGTGAGCGTGCCCTGCGCCTTCTTCTTGATGCGGCTGATCTCGTCGGCGAGCGCCTCGATCTTGAGCGCGCTCTTGATCGAGACCTCGAGGCGCTCGGGCGAAGCCGGTTTCACCACGAAATCGACGGCGCCGGCGCGCATCGCATTGATGGCGGCGTCGATGGAGCCGTGCGCGGTCTGCACGATGATCGGCGGGAGCCCCGGCTTGCCGTTGAGCCGGTCGAGCACGGCCATGCCGTCGAGCCCGCCCATGACCAGATCGAGGAGCACGAGGCCGATATCGGCACGCGCCGGCCCTTCGAGGATCTGGACGGCCTGCTCGCCGGAGCTGGCGCTCTTCGTTTCGAACCCAAGCCGCTTAATCGTTTCTTCAAGAATGCGGCGCTGGGCGGGATCGTCATCGACGATTAGAAGACTCTTGACCATATGCCACTCGAACTGACTCACAGAGCCTGCGCCGGCCCGGCCCGCGCCCGAATTGCTTCGGAAAAGGACAGTTGGCCACCAGCAGGTCACTCAACAGAGACGAGATTGCCCAACATGGGTAAATAAGGCGTTGCGAGCGGGCTCAGGTTGAGCCTTTTTTGGGCACAAGCCCCGCCACGGCAGGAAATGAGCGTTGCTTTCGCCGTGTGCGATACCCAGGTTAACGATCCCACCCCAAGACGATCCGGAGACTTTCTCGATGCGAACTGACACGCGCGGCCTGCCTCAGTTCCTCGCCGTCCGCCACCAGCATGGACAGGGAAGCGGTGCGGCGGCGGACATCGGCTCCTTGCCCGAGTGGACGCTTGCCGACCTCTACACCGCGCCCGATGCACCCGAGGTTGCCCGCGATCTGGAGACGTCCGCAACGGAAGCGCGCCGCATCAAGGAGGCCTATCGCGGCAAGCTCGCCGGGCTCGACGCGGACGGGCTGGCGACCGCGATCGAGGAGTTCGAGCGCCTCGTGGAGGTGATGGGGCGGCTCGGCTCGTTCGCCGGGCTCAACTACGCCGGCGATCAGTCCGACCAGGCGCGCGCTAAGTTCTACGGCGACATCTCCGAGAAGCTGACGGCCATCTCCTCCGACATCATCTTTTTCGATCTGGAGCTCAACCAGGTCGACGACAAGCGCATTCAGGAGGCGCTCAAGACCCCGCGGCTCGGCCGCTACAGGCCGTGGATCGAGAACGTGCGCAAGGAGAAGCCCTATCAGCTCGAGGAGACGCTGGAACGGCTGCTGCACGAGAAGAGCCAGACCTCGAACTCAGCCTGGGACCGACTGTTCAGCGAGACGATGACGGCGCTGCGCTTTCCCGTCGAGGGCGAGCCCGAGCCGCTCGGCCTCGAGCTCACGCTGAACCTGCTGTCCGATCCGAGCGAAACCAAGCGCAGGGCCGCAGCCGAAGCGCTTGCCAAGGTGTTCAAGGACAACGTCCGCCTCTTTGCGCTCATCACCAACACGCTGGCGAAGGACAAGGAGATCTCCGACCGCTGGCGCGGCTTCAAGGACGTGGCGGAAAGCCGCCACCTCGCCAACCGCGTCGAGGCGCCCGTCGTCGAAGCGCTCGCAAAGAGCGTGCGTGACGCCTACCCGCGCCTGTCGCACCGCTACTACAAGATGAAGGCGAAGTGGCTCGGCAAGGAGCGGCTGGCGCACTGGGACCGCAACGCGCCGCTCCCCGATAAGCCCGAGCGCACCTTCTCCTGGTCGGATGCGCGCTCGCTCGTGCTCGGTGCCTACGGTGCATTCGCGCCCGAGATGGCGGGCGTCGCCAAGGAATTCTTCGACAAGCGCTGGATCGACGCCTCGATCCGGCCGGGCAAGGCGCCGGGCGCGTTCTCGGCGGCGACGGTTCCGTCGGTGCACCCGTACGTGCTGCTCAATTATCTGGGCAAGCCGCGCGACGTGATGACGCTTGCCCACGAGCTCGGTCACGGTGTGCACCAGATGCTCGCGCGGCCGCAAGGGGCGCTGATGGCGGGAACGCCGCTCACGCTGGCGGAGACGGCATCCGTGTTCGGCGAAATGCTGACGTTCAAGGCGCTGCTAAAGGAGATCCGCGATCCCAAGGAGCGCAAGGCGTTCCTCGCCGGCAAGGTTGAGGACATGCTCAACACGGTCGTGCGCCAGATCGCGTTCTATACCTTCGAGCGCAAGGTGCACGAGGCGCGCCGGCAGGGCGAGCTGACGCCCGACCAGCTCAACGCCATATGGCTCGAGGTGCAGACCGAGTGCCTAGGGCCGGGCGTCGAGCTGAAACCCGGCTACGAGGTGTTCTGGACCTATGTGCCGCATTTCATCCACTCGCCGTTCTACGTCTATGCGTATGCGTTCGGGGACTGCCTCGTGAACTCGCTCTACGGGCTCTACGAGGAGGCGCACCCGGGCTTTGTCGCCAAGTATTTCGACATGCTCAAAGCCGGCGGCTCCAAGCACCACTCCGAGCTCTTGGCGCCGTTCGGTCTCGACGCCTCGCAGCCCGAGTTCTGGCAGAAAGGGCTCAAGGTCATCGAGGGCATGATCGACGAGCTGGAGCGGACCGACGCGGTTGCCTGAGGACCTTGCGCCGCAGTATGGGGTTATCCCGCGGACGCAATAACGTTGCCTTCTCGGCCGTGAGGGGCCCAAGTCCTTGTCCCCGCTGCCGACTCTGCGGCCATTGTCAAGAACGCGAAGCGGGGGGCTGAGCGAATTAGGGGGTTTCCCTCGGGCGCCATTAATGGCTACAAGCGCGCGCCATTGCTGCACTGCAGCCAGCTCATTGTGAGGTGCCCAGGTGGCACAATCGCACGTGGCGAAGGGCTTCGAACAGCCCGACGGCACTCCTTACCAGAATTTCTGGCCTCTCGTTGTCGGGTCGGTCGGCGTCGTCTATGGCGACATCGGCACGAGCCCGCTGTACGCCTTTCGCGAAGCGGTCAAGGCGGCCAAGTCGACGAGCTTTGCCGGGCGTGAGGCCGTGTTCGGCGTGCTCTCGCTCATTCTCTGGTCGCTGCTGCTCGTCGTGACCTTGAAATACGTCCTCATCCTGCTGCGCGCCGACAACAAGGGCGAGGGCGGCATGTTTGCGCTGATGGCGCTTGGCCAGTCGGTCGCGAAACGCAGCGCATGGCTGATCATGGGGCTGGGCATCGCGGGCGCCTCGTTCTTCTACGGCGACGCCGTCATCACGCCGGCGATCTCGGTGCTCTCCGCCATAGAAGGTCTGACGCTAGTCTCCCCGGCGTTCGACCGCTTTGTCGTGCCCCTCTCAATCGTCGTCCTGGTCGCCTTGTTCGCCGCGCAGTCGCACGGCACGGCGAAGGTCGCCTCGTTCTTCGGCCCGGTCACGGTGCTGTGGTTCTCGGTGCTGGCGCTGGGCGGCCTCTACCACGTGATCCAAAACCCGGACGTGCTCGTCGCGGTCAATCCCTGGTACGGCATTCGCTTCCTGACGAGCCACGGCCTCATCGGCCTCACGGTGCTCGGCCTCGTCTTCCTGGCCGTCACGGGCGCGGAGGCGCTCTACGCCGACCTCGGCCACTTCGGCCGCAAGCCGATCCAGACCGCGTGGTTCGGACTCGTGCTGCCGGCGCTGACGCTCAACTACTTCGGCCAGGGTGCCCTCGTGCTGCAGTACCCGGCCGCACTCGAGAACCCGTTTTACCTGCTCTACCCTCAGTGGGCGCTGATCCCCATGGTGATCCTCGCGACGCTCGCGACCATCATCGCCAGCCAGGCGGTGATCACCGGCGCCTTCTCGCTGACGCGCCAGGCGATCCAACTCGGGCTGTTGCCGCGCTTCGGCATCACGCATACGTCCGAATCCGTCTCCGGCCAGATCTACATGCCGCGCGTGAATTGGATCCTGCTCATCGGCGTGCTGTTCGTCGTCGTGATCTTCAAGTCATCCTCGAACCTCGCCGCCGCCTACGGCCTGTCGGTGACGGCGGCGATGGTGATCGACACGTTGTTGATGTTCTTCGTCGTTTGGCAGTACTGGAAATGGCCGCTATGGCGCACGGCGCTCATCGTCCTGCCGCTGTTGTTCCTCGAGCAAGCCTTCCTAACTGCAAACTTCCTCAAGGTGTTCGAGGGCGGCTGGGTTCCGCTGTCGCTCGCCGCCTGCGTCGGCCTCATCATGGTAACTTGGCTGCGCGGCTCACGCCTCCTCGCCAAGCAGACGCGCAAGAACGAGGCCGACCTCGATTGGCTCCTGCGCAAGCTCGAGGCCAAGCCTCCGCACCGCGTGCCAGGAACGGCGGTGTTCTTCACCGGCGACCCCAACGCCGCGCCGACCGCGCTCATGCACAACCTGAAGCACAACCGCGTCCTGCACGAGCGCAACATCATCCTCTCGATCAAGACCGAGGACACCCCGCGCGTGCCGCGCTACGAGCGCGTGAGCGTGGATCGCGTCAGCGACACCTTCATCCGGGTGGTCGCGCGCTACGGCTTCATGGAGACGCCCAGCGTGCCGAAGATCCTGGAGCAATGCCGGCGCAAGGACCTCAACGTCGACTTGGGCGCCACTTCCTTCTTCCTGTCGCGGCGCAATCTCAAAGCCACACCGAAGTCGGAGATGCCCGGCTGGCAGGACCGCCTGTTCGTGGCGCTGGCGCGCAGCGCGCAGGATGCGACGACCTACTTCCAGATCCCGACCGACCGCGTGGTCGAGGTCGGCACGCAGGTCGCGGTCTAGCGCGCGCCTGCCTTGCGCAGATGACGCCGCGCCCCGATATGTTTCGACCACGCGACACGCGCTCCCCGGGAAAAATTCAGCGATGGCCGGCGAGGAGAACAGGTTTTCGGCGCGGGCCGCGCGCTACGTGCGCGTCGGCACTAACGTTGGCGCCGTTGCCGCGCGCGTTGCCGGGGGTCGCCTGCTCGGCCGCGGCTATGACCCTTCACGCGCGGCCGCCGATCTCGCGCAGGCGCTCGGCGGCCTCAAGGGCCCGCTGATGAAGGTCGCGCAGTTCCTCTCGACCATCCCCGAGGCGCTGCCGGCCGAATACGCGCGCGAGCTGATGCAGCTCCAGTCGGCGGCGCCCGCCATGGGGCCCGCCTTCGTAAAGCGGCGGCTTGCCGCCGAGCTGGGGCCCGATTGGCCGGCGCGCTTTGAGACCTTCGAGATGGAGGCTGCGGCGTCCGCCTCGCTCGGCCAGGTGCACAGGGCGGTTGCGCACGATGGCCGCCGCCTCGCGGTCAAGCTGCAATATCCGGACATGCCGTCGGCGGTCGAAGCCGATCTCACGCAGCTCAAGGCCATCTTCGCGATCCACGCGCGCATGGACCCCGGCGTCGCCACGGGCGAGATCCAGAAGGAGATCGCGGCGCGGCTACGCGAGGAGCTCGACTACGAGCTGGAAGCGCGCCATATGCGCCTCTACCGCGCGATTTTTACGGGCGATGAGTGCATTCGCGTCCCCGACGTCCTGCCCGAGCTGTCGACCAAGCGGCTCCTCACCATGACGTGGCTCGAGGGTCGCAAGCTGCTCGACTACAAGCCGGCACCGCTGGAAGACCGCAACGCAATTGCGCGCGCGATGTTTCGCGCCTGGTGGTTCCCGTTCAGCCACTACGGCGTCATCCACGGCGACCCGCATCTGGGCAACTACACTATTTTCAATGCGAGTGACGGAGACAGTCCGCGCCAGACAACTGTGGGCAACCCCGCCGGGATCAACCTCCTCGACTACGGCTGCATCCGCAGCTTCCACCCCTCGTTTGTGCAGGGCGTCATCGACCTCTACAACGGCCTGCTCACCGGCAACCGCGAGCTCGTCGTGCACGCCTACGAGATCTGGGGTTTTAGCGGGCTGTCGGCCGAGCTGATCGAGGCGATGAACATCTGGGCGCGCTTCATCTACGGCCCGTTGCTCGACGACCGCGAGCGCGCTATCGACGAAGGCACAACGCCCGCCGAATACGGGCGCAGGGAGGCGTACCGCGTGCACAAGATCCTGCGCGAGAAGGGGCCGGTGACGGTGCCGCGCGAGTTCGTGTTCATGGACCGGGCGGCGATCGGGCTCGGCGGCGTGTTCCTGCACCTCGACGCGCGGCAGAACTGGTATCGCCTGTTCAACGAGACGATCGAGGGCTTCGTGCTCGCCGACGTGCAGGCGCGCCAGCGCGAGGCCTTCACCGCCGCCGGCGTGCCGCTGCCCTACGGTCCGGCCCTACCATAGTGCTGGCAGCAGCCCGAGCGCGGCGGCGGCGAGCGACGCGGCGATGCCGCGGCCCACGGCCTGTCCGAACTTGAGACCGCCCACCGTTGCCGCCAGCCCAACCTTGGCGAGGCTGTTGGCCAACACCGCCACGAGGATCGCCCACACCGCGCTGTCGGGCGACAACCCCTGCGGTGCGAGTTGTGCCAGCGAGATGGTTATGGCGTCGACGTCGACGAAGCCCGAGATCGCCGCCAGGGCGATGGCGCCGCTCGATCCGGCCCAAGCCGACAAGAGCTTCGCCGCTGCCATGATGAGCGCCAGCAGTGCGCCAAACTCGAGCACGACGCGCAGCTCGAACGGGTTGTGCAGCGTGAGCGGCTTTCCGACCGGGCAGTCCTCGTGGCCCCAGCTCGCGAGGTACCCGGCAATGGCAGCCAGAGCGACCGCGCCGAGGAGCAACGGCGCCGCAAGCGGCCGCAGCAGCGCACCGTTGACCACGCCGACGATGACGAGCACGCGCAGCATCATCACCGCGCTCGCGATCAGCACCCCGGCGGCGAAGATGTGGCAGCGCTCGCCGTCGGCGCGGGCGAGCCGCGCCATGTTGAGCGTCACCGCCGTCGACGATACGAGCCCGCCGGCGAGCCCCGACAGCAGCACGCCGACCGAGGGCCCGGCGAGGCGGATCGCCACGTAGCCCGCCGACGACAGGGCCGCGATCAGGATCGTCAGCAGCCAGATCGCGTGCGGATTGACGGGAAACCATGGCGCTAGCTCCCGGTCGGGCAGCAGAGGCAGCAGGATCACCGTCATGGCGAGGAGAATGAGCCCGGCGCGCAGCTCCTCCCACGTGAGCCGCTTGACCCACTCGTGCGAAACGGCCTTCAGCGCGAGCAACAGCGCCGTGGCGACGCCTGCGGCGGCCGCCGCCTTCTGGTTGCCGACGACGGCGAGGGCCCCGAGTGCAAAGGCTAGCATCGCGGCGATGAGCGTGGTGGCGCCGTAGGTGTTGTTGCGGACCATCTCGCGGTAGCGGAAGAGGCCGATCGCCGCGGTGAAGGCGCCGAACGCAAGCGCAAGCGCGATTACGCCGCCCTGGCCGTTGTTCAGCGCGAGCGCGCCCCAGATGCCGCCGAGCAGCCCGGCCAAGGCGTGCGTGCGCAAGCCGGCTGCCCGCTCACCCTCGGCCTTCGTCGCGCTGCTTCCAGCCGCGCTCGATGCCGATGACGAGGCCGATGGCCAACCGCCCGACGAGCTCGAATGTATCCACGGCTATCCGGGAGCTTTGAAGGTTGCCAGAGCGCAGGGCCAATCTAACCACAAGGGGGCGCCGGGCCCCACGGGACAAATGCCACACATGGTTGACAGGAGTGCGCAGGCCCTTCGCGCGCGGCCCTGATCGGCTTGATAGACGGCGGCTGTTGCGCTAGGAGAGCCAAAGGGACGGGAAACCCGACAGGAGGGGACAGTGGCGATCGATTTATCTGGCGGCAGCTCGGAAATGGACTACGCCGCCCACGGCGATACCTATGGCCGTTTTCTGCGATTCACGAAGATTGCGATCGTCTTTCTGGTCCTGCTGCTGGCCGGGATGGGCTACTTCCTGACCTGAGACCGGCGCGGGCGTGCTAGCGCCCGTAATGGAGTTGGCGAACCGTCCGAGATGTCGGGCCGGGCGGGCGGCTGAGAAGTCCTCCGCATAACTGGAAGAGTACATGGTCACCATAGCTGTAACGGCGGAGGGGACGGACGAGCCGCGCGTCGCGATCTCGCCCGAGACGGCCAAGAAGCTTGTCGGACTCGGCGCTCATGTGAAGGTGCAATCGGGCGCCGGGGCTCGCTCGCGCTTTTCCGACGATGCGCTGCGGGCCCAGGGCGCCGAGATCGTGCCGACCGCCGCGGATGCGCTGCGCGACGCCGACATCCTGTTCAAGGTGCGCCGCCCGAGCCCCGATGAAGTGCGGGCCCTGAAGCCGGGTGCGCTCGTCATCGCCATGCTCGACCCCTACGGCGACCGCGCGGGGCTCGAAGCGCTCGCCGCCGCGAACGCGTCGCTGTTCACGATGGAATTCATGCCGCGCATCACGCGCGCCCAGTCGATGGACGTGCTGTCGAGCCAGGCGAACCTAGCCGGCTACAAGGCCGTCGTCGATGCGGCGGCCATGTTCGAGCAGGCGATGCCGATGATGATGACGGCGGCGGGCACGGTTCCCGCCGCGAAGGTTTTCATCATGGGCGCGGGCGTCGCCGGCCTGCAGGCGATCGCCACCGCGCGCCGGATGGGAGCGCAGGTCACGGCCACCGACGTGCGCCCGGCCGCAAAGGAGCAGGTCGCTTCGTTGGGCGCCAAGTTCATCGCGGTCGAGGACGAGGAGTTCAAGCAGGCGCAAACGGCTGCAGGCTATGCCAAGCCCATGTCGGCCGAGTACCAGAAGAAGCAGTCCGAGCTCGTCGCCTCGCATATCAAGAACCAGGACATCGTGGTGACGACCGCACTGATCCCCGGCCGCCCGGCGCCCAAGCTCATCTCGCGCGCCATGGTCGAGAGCATGAAGCCCGGCGCGATCATCTTCGACCTCGCGGCCGAGCGCGGCGGCAACACCGAGCTGACCCAGCCCGGCCAGACCATCGACCACAACGGCGTGCGCATCGCCGGGCCGCTGAACCTTGCCGGCGAGATCCCAGTCAACTCATCGAGCCTATACGCCAAGAACCTCTTCACCTTCCTGGAGACCATGATCGACAAGAAGGACAAGACCTTGAAGGTCAATTGGGACGACGAGATCGTCAAAGGCACGCTCGTCGCCAAGGACGGCAAGATCGTCCATCCCAGCCTGCAATCCCAGGGAGCGTGAGATGACGAAGCACGCCGAGCGTTCGATTGGGGGTGTCGCGCTCACCCTCGCGCTGCTTCTACCGGGTCCGGCATTTGCCGCCGGCATCGGCGGCGCCATCGAGCCTGTCATCTACGAGCTGATGGTATTCGCGATGGCGATCTTCGTCGGCTACTTCGTGGTGTGGGCGGTCACGCCGGCCCTGCACACCCCCCTCATGTCCGTCACCAACGCCATCTCGTCGGTGATCGTCGTCGGCGCTCTCTTGGCCGTCGCAGTCGAACACGGCGGCATGGACAGCTTCGTCAACTTCGACGGCAGCCTCGCCTCGAAGATCTTCGGCCTGCTCGCGCTCGCGATGGCGGCCGTGAACATCTTCGGGGGCTTCCTCGTCACGCAGCGCATGCTCTCGATGTACAAGAAGAAGGGCGACAAGCGGTGAGCACGCAAGAGTCACGCCTCCCGGGAGAGAGCAATGTCGCCTAATCTCGTCGCGCTCCTGTATCTCGCCTCGGGCGTGCTGTTCATCCTCGCCCTGCGCGGGCTGTCGAGCCCGGCGACCTCGCGGCGCGGCAACTACGCCGGCATGCTCGGCATGACGATCGCCATGGCCACTACGCTCGCGATCGCGAACCCGCAGATTCCGATGACCTGGTACCTGATCGGCGGCGGCCTCAGCGTCGGCGGCCTGATCGGCGCGGTGACGGCGCGGCGCATTCCGATGACGTCGATGCCGGAGCTGGTCGCGGCGTTCCATTCGCTCGTCGGCCTCGCCGCGGTATTCGTGGCGGCCGCCGCGCTCTATGCGCCCGGCTCCTTCGGCATCGGCGAGCCCGGCGCCATCCACTTTGCAAGCCTGATCGAGATGTCGCTCGGCGTCGCCATCGGCGCCATCACCTTCACCGGCTCCGTCATCGCCTTCGCCAAGCTGTCGGGGCGCATGTCGGGCAAGCCGATCATCCTGCCCTTGCGCCACCTCATCAACCTCGCCTTGTTCGGGTTGCTCGTGTGGCTCGTCTACACGTTCTGCCTGTCGGGCGGCGTGGGCTGGCTGTTCTGGGCCATCACGCTGACGGCGATGCTGTTCGGCGTTCTCATCATCATCCCCATCGGCGGCGCCGACATGCCTGTCGTCGTGTCGATGCTCAACTCCTACTCGGGCTGGGCTGCGGCCGGCATCGGCTTCACGCTGGCGAACATCGCGCTCATCATTACCGGCGCGCTCGTCGGCTCGTCGGGCGCGATCCTGTCCTACATCATGTGCAAGGGTATGAACCGCTCGTTCATCTCCGTCATCGCCGGCGGCTTCGGCGGCGAGGTCGCGGGGCCTGCCGGCGGCGCCGATCAGAAGCCCGTCAAGCTCGGCTCCGCCGAGGATGCCGCGTACATGATGAAGAACGCGTCCAAGGTCATCATCGTGCCGGGCTACGGCATGGCGGTGGCGCAGGCCCAGCATGCGCTGCGCGAGATGGCCGATAGCCTCAAGAAGGCCGGCGTCGAGGTGAAGTACGCCATCCATCCGGTCGCGGGCCGCATGCCCGGCCACATGAACGTGCTGCTCGCCGAAGCCAACGTGCCTTACGACGAGGTGTTCGAGCTCGAGGACATCAACTCGGAGTTCCCGCAGGCCGATGTCGTCTACGTGATCGGCGCCAACGACGTCGTCAACCCGGCCGCCGAAGACGGACAAGACCTCGCCGATCTACGGCATGCCGGTGCTGCAGGTCTGGAAGGCCGGCACCGTGCTGTTCAACAAGCGCTCGCTCGCCTCGGGCTACGCCGGCATCGACAACCCGCTCTTCTACAAGCGACAACACCGTGATGGTGCTGGGCGACGCCAAGAAGATGACCGAGGAGATCGTCAAGGCGCTGGCGCACTGAGTTGCGGCGCGGCAGCTGCAACCTCGATTTGCTGCGCCGCGTGCCGCTTCTCGTTGGTGTGGCCGTCGCATGCGCGCCACCAATTCCCTGCCTTGCCGCCGAGGGGTTCTTTGCGGACAAGATGCCGCCGGCCGTTCGAAGCATCTGGCCTTCCGTATATGCCTTCGTTTGCGAGAGCCGAACGAGCTCCTATACCGCCACCGCGTTCCTGGTGAAGACGCAGATACGCGGGCAACGTGCGGACTATTATTTCATGACTGCGGGGCACGCGATCGACGACTGCAAGCAGCCCCGGCGCTACCTCATCGAGAATATCAACCAACGGTCCTTCGAAAGCGACGGAATTACGCTGGCCAAGCGGCCACCACGGCTCGACGGCGTCAAGCTAGTCTATCTCGACGACGCCTACGATATCGCGGTCGTCAAGGTCGAGGCGCCGGCCGCCTCACGCGTAGGAAGCCCGCTCGCCGTCGATGACAGTTGCGATGGCTCTCTGCATCACGAGATTTACGCGGTGGGGTTCCCCGCGGTGGGCAAGCGGCGGTCGCTGGGCATGAAGCGCGAGGAGAAGCGATGGAGCAAAGGGGACAACGTGGGGCTCGGCCGGGCCGAGTTCCGCGGGGTGACCTCCATCTACATCGCTTCGACCGTCGATTCGCTTCCCGGCAATTCGGGCGGTCCGGTCGTCAACGACAACGGAGTGCTCGTCGGTGTCCTCGTGCAAGGTGTCGCGGGCCCGGAGAACGGCTTCCGCTACGAGGTCGATCCCAAAAAGCCGGACGATTGGCACTCGTTCCTGGTGCCGTGTGACGCCCTGCTGAGGATCATGGGCCGCAGCGGGCTCAAGTGAGCACCGGGCGCCCTGCGGCTGCTTCGACATCGCTCCTTTATTCGCAGGGGCCATGTTGCTAGAACCCCCGCTTGACCAGCGGCGAGGACCTATGAGCAAGACCGACGGCGGCAAGGGCGTAGCCGCCAACGCCAAGACCAAGCCCAAGGACGCGGGCGCCGCGGCGAAGCCGGCAAAGGCCGCCCCTCCGGCTCAAGCCTCGTCCGCGGGCGCCGGGCAAGGCTCGCGCGACTGGAGCAAGACGTTGTTCCTGCCCGAGACCGACTTTCCCATGCGCGCGGGGCTGCCCCAGCTCGAGCCGCGCCTGCTTGCGCGCTGGAGCGAGATGGGCCTCTATGACCGTCTGCGCGAGGCAGCGCGCGGTCGTCCGAAGTTCCTGCTGCACGACGGCCCCCCGTTCGCCAACGGCAACATCCACATCGGGCACGCGCTCAACAAGATCCTGAAAGACCTCGTGGTCAAATCGCAGACGATGCTCGGCCACGATTCCAACTACGTGCCGGGCTGGGACTGCCATGGCCTGCCGATCGAGTGGAAGATCGAGGAGCAGTACCGCGCCAAGGGCCGCAACAAGGATGCGGTGCCGATCAACGAGTTCCGCGCCGAGTGCCGCGAGTTTGCCCGGCACTGGGTGGACGTGCAGCGCGAGGAGTTCAAGCGCCTCGGCATCGTCGGCGACTGGGCGCATCCGTATCTGACGATGGATTTTTCCTCCGAGGCGGTCATCGCGGCCGAGCTGATGAAGTTTGCCATGAACGGCACGCTCTACCGCGGGTCCAAGCCCGTGATGTGGTCGGTCGTGGAGAAGACGGCGCTGGCGGAGGCGGAGGTCGAGTACCAGGACTACACGAGCGATCAGATCTGGGTGAAGTTTCCGATTGTAGTTTCGCAACGAGATTTCGCGCCATCTGCTGCCCGACAGCCAGATGAATCGCCGACGATCAAAGAGGTTGCGGACCTTCTCTTGCAGTCATCTGCTGTGATCTGGACCACGACCCCCTGGACAATTCCTGGAAATCGAGCGATCGCGCTATCGCCAAAGGCGTCGTACGGCATCTATGAGGTTGAAGCTGCGCCAGAAGGGAATTGGGCGAAGCCCGGGGAAAAATACGTGCTAACCGACAACCTCGCTGCGGAAGTCATGAAGGCAGCAAAGGTCAATTCCTACAAAAGGCTTGTTTCGGTCCGGCCAGCGGATCTCTGGGGAACGACAGCTGCCCACCCGCTGCGAGGGAAAGGATACGAATTCGACGTTCCGTTTCTATACGGAGATCATGTTACTGAGGACATTGGAACAGGATTTGTGCATACCGCGCCCGGACATGGCGCCGACGATTACCAAGTCTGGATGGCCGACGCAGCCAAACTCAAAGTACACGGCATCGACACCACCATCCCCTTCACCGTCGACGCCGACGGCGTCATGACCAAGGACGCGCCCGGCTTTACCGGCAAGCGCGTGCTGACCGAGAAGGGCGATAAGGGCGACGCCAACGACGCCGTCATCAAGGCGCTCGCCGACGCGGGCGCGCTCATCGCGCGCGGGCGCCTGAAGCATCAGTACCCGCACTCCTGGCGCTCGCAGAAGCCGGTGATCTTCCGCAACACGCCGCAGTGGTTCATCGCGCTCGACAAGCCGGTGAAGGGCGTGCCCAAGAGCGGCAACCACGGCCTGCGCGACCTTGCCCTGAAGGCCATCGGCGAGACCGAGTGGGTGCCGGCCTCGGGCGAGAACCGCATCCGCGGCATGATCGAGGGGCGCCCGGATTGGGTCATCTCGCGCCAGCGTGCCTGGGGCGTGCCGATTACCGTGTTCGTCAACAAGGAGACGGGCGAGGTCATCCCGTCGGCGAAGTTTGCCAAGTCGAAGGAGCTGATCGAGCGCATCTTCAAGGCCTTCGCCGAGAAGGGCGCCGACGTTTGGTACGCGGAAGGCGCGCGCGAGCGCTTCCTCGACGGCCTCGTGAGCGACCCATCGCAGTGGGAGCAGGTGCGCGACATCCTCGACGTGTGGTTCGAGTTCGGGCTCCACGCATGCGTTCGTGCTCGACGACGCCAAGCACTTCCCCGGCCTCGCCGGCCTCAAACGCGTGCGCGACGGCGGGGACGACCGCGTCATGTACCTCGAAGGCTCCGATCAGCACCGCGGCTGGTTCCAGTCGTCGCTCTTGGAATCCTGCGGCTCGCGCGGGCGCGCGCCCTTCGACGTCGTGCTGACACACGGCTTCATCCTCGACGAGAAAGGGATGAAGATGTCGAAGTCGCTCGGCAACGTCGTTGCGCCGCAGGACGTGATGAAAACATCGGGCGCCGACATCCTGCGCCTGTGGGTGGCGGCTTCCGACTATTCGGACGATCTTCGCATCGGCCCGGAGATCCTGAAGACGTTCGTGGAGACCTACCGCAAGCTGCGCAATACGCTCCGCTGGATGCTGGGCGCGCTTGCACATTTGGGTCCAAACGACCGTGTCAAGCTCAAGGACATGCACGACCTGGAGCTCGAGCGCCTGATGCTGCATCGCCTCACGGTGCTCGACGGGGAAGTGCGCGCGGCTTACGCAACCTACGACTACCGCAAGGTCGTAGCCCTGCTGTCGCAGTTCATGAACACGGAGCTGTCGGCGTTCTATTTCGACATCCGCAAGGACGCGCTCTATTGCGAGCCCTATTCGAGCGTGAAGCGGCGCGCCGCGCTCACCGTGATCGACGAGATCTTCAACGCGCTCGTCGTGTGGTTGGCACCGATCCTGGCCTTCACCGCCGAGGAAGCCTGGCTCGCGCGGCACGCAGCCAATGAGGGCTCGGTGCACCTGCAGATGTTCCCCGAGATTCCGCAGGCATGGCGCAACGACGCACTCGCTGAGAAGTGGGAGCGCGTGCGCGATGTGCGCCGCGTCGTCACCGGCGCGCTCGAGCTGGAGCGCGCGGCAAAGCGCATCGGCTCGAGCCTCGAGGCCGCGCCCGACGTCTATGTGGGCGACGGCAGCACTCTCTCCGCTCTCGAGGGCGTCGATCTCGCCGAGGTATCGATTACCAGCGCCGCCAAGCTCATCGCCAGGACGCCGCCGGTCGACGCCTTCACGCTGCCCGATGTGCCGGGTGTCGGCGTGGTGCCGCAACTCGCGCAGGGGAAAAAGTGCGCGCGCTCCTGGCGCGTCCTGCGCGACGTCGGCACCGATCCGGAGTTTCCCGATCTGTCGCCGCGCGACGCTGCCGCCGTGCGCGAGTTCGACGCTCGCGCCGAGAGCGGCGCGCAATGATCAAGCCGACGGTCTCCGCGCGAGAGTGGATCTGGGGGCCCTACTCCGCGCTCGGGCTCATCGTGTGCCTCGCGACGCTCATCATCGACCAGGCGCACAAGTGGTGGATGCTCTACGTCTGGGGCATCGCCGACCGCGGCCGGGTCGAGGTCACGCCGTTCCTCGATCTCGTCTATGTGAAAAACATCGGCATCAGCTACAGCCTGTTCGACCAGGCGAGCTACCGCGGCCAGCTCATGCTGGCGGGTTTCGGGGTGGCTGCGACATTTGCGCTGTGGGTGTGGCTCGCCCGCGGCGGTGCAAACCGGCTGATGGCCGTCTGCCTGGGGCTGATCATGGGCGGGGCGCTCGGCAATGCCATCGACCGCGTGGTCCTGGGCGGGGTTGCCGACTTCTTCTCCCTGCACGCGTTCGGATTCTACTGGTATGTGTTCAACCTGGCCGACGTGGCCATTGTTGCTGGGGTCGCCGGGCTGCTGTATAAGTCGTTCCTAGCGAGTCGCAAAGACGCCGCAAAGCCATTGTAGCGCAGTGCGTTAGACGATGGTGCCGCCACGGGGCGAGAAGCGGACCAAACAGCGGCTGGGGGATGCTATGGCGTCAAAAGCCCGCCTTCCTAGAAGTGTCGTTCTGGCGATCCCGCTGTGCGTTGCTTTGGCAGCGGGCGGATGCTCCGCCGATGACGTCCAGTTCAACGGCGGGCTGTTCGACATGGTCGGCCTCTCCGACGCCGCCAAGGTGAAATCCAGCGAGCCGAAAGTCGCCGAGCGCCAGCCCCTTGTCGTGCCGCCGTCGTTAGACCGGCTGCCGGCGCCGGGGGAGCCCGCTCAATCGCAGGATGCGCAGCTCGCCGCCATCCAAGATCCCGACGTGGTCAAGAAGGCGTCGAGGGAAGAGCTGGAGCGCAAGCAGGCCGAGTACTGCAAGGTCAACTACGAGCAGGCGATGGGACGCGGCGACGAGACGACCGCGCTCGCCGCGGAAGGTCCGCTGGGCCCGTGCCGCAAGTCGGTGATGAACTCGATCAAGACATGGAATTCGAGCGACGCCCAGTAGCGCTCCTCGACCCCGATTTTCTCAGCCCAGATCCCGCGCTGCACTCGCTGCTGCGCACAAAAGCGATCCCGTCGGATTAGGGAAAAAATCCGTTGCCCAGCAGCGCCCGCCCTTTTATACCCGCGGGCGGGCAAGGAGGGGGTGCTCTCCTCTCCGCTCAAGGAGGAAACACCATGAAAATCTGGAACAAGCCGCAAGTGCGTGAGCAGGAAGTCGGCCTCGAGGTTACAAGCTATCTGCCTGCCGAGATCGACATCATCTAAGCTGCCGCTTTCTGCGAAAGCGCGTGCGGCGGTCGGGGATCCGGCCGCCGCTAGCATTTCGGATATGTCGAACGGATTCAGCGGCCGCCCTGGCGCCCCCAGTCGTTATCGAAGTTTCCTTCGACGCGCGCCATCCAGCGCTCGAACGAATTGCGCAACACGTCGATGTCGAGGCGGATGCCGGCGAGCGCCTGGCCCGACTGGTCGCCGCTGGCGTCGAGCTTGCGGCGCAAATCCGCGTGCGTCTCGACCATCGAGTCCCAATCCCCCTGCGCCTCGCTGACGATCTCGCCCTTTGCGCCGAGCGAAGACTTCGCCGCGCGTATGCGCTGCTCGAGCTCCTGCAGCTCGCGTTTGGTATCCTCGACGCTTTCGCTCATGTCGCTGTCTCCGGCTCGCGGTTGCGCCCCCGTTCGCCGGGGCCTCGTTCGAGCCCACCCTAGAGCGCAGCGCGCCCCCGCTCGTCAAGGGCGCGCTGGCGCACACGTTTGCAAAGCGTGCAGGATCAGGCGGCTGGAAATCCGCTGGAGGCTCAGTCGGCGGCGTGCTCGATCGGCACCGAGACCGAGTAGGCGCGCATCTGGGGAGCGCCGGGCTCGCCGTCGAGGAATTTCCACAGAACCTTGACGGTGCAGGATTCGACCGAGACCTTCACACTCGTAACGTCGGATCCGAAAGCCGTGAGCACCGCGGGCGTGGGCCCACCGGGCGGGCGCCGCGTTTCGACGTACTTCGTCGAGCAGTCGACATGCAGCTTGTAGCGTAAGGGCTTGCCCGCCGCGATCGTGTGCATCTCGTCGTCGACCTGCGCGGCGATCGCCTTGAGGCGCTCGTCGACGACGGTCTGTGCCTGTGCGCTGCCTTCCACCGCTGCGGCCTGCGCGTTCTCCTGCGCGT
The DNA here is from genome assembly GCA_963726555.1 of uncultured Alphaproteobacteria bacterium. GTDB lineage: Bacteria > Pseudomonadota > Alphaproteobacteria > Rhizobiales > Hyphomicrobiaceae > Hyphomicrobium_A. The sequence goes on from CAVSCT010000009.1 coordinate 66,031, forward strand.
AAGCGATCGAGCGGATTTCAGTGTGGATCGGAGTAGGGGTGTTTCGCAGCGCTTCCCGCTGCCGTCCGAAGTTTGCGAGCCAGGCGACGCGGTACATGCGCGAGATCGCGGTTTCGCCGATCTTGGTCGCGAACGGCGGCGAAACGATTTCGCCGGCCTGGGCGAACCCGATCGACACGAAAGACGCAAAAGCGAGCCAGGACGCTTTCAATTCATACCCCCCGCAACTTGAGTAAGCAGCGGTCAAGAACTGCGACCGCGGCGGCGAGCTAACACCTCGCAACTTTCGCAAACAATCGGCGGGCGTCGCCTCGTGCACAGCTCTCTGCCGTTTATGCACAGCGCGCGAATTATCGCGACGAGCGAGATTGCTTACGCTCGAAATCGCTCGAAGTGTTTTGCGGGAGTTCCGCTCGTGCCGCTGCAACTTGCAGCTCGACATCATGATGCGGCGCGCGAAGCTGCGCGGGGAAGGACTTGTGATCTCGATGAGTTCGCGCGCCCTCAGCCGGCGATGCGGCCGCGCGGCGTCGCTGTAGATGCCGCCACCTTCGGCTCCGGCGAAGTCGGGCCGATCGCCTGCAGCAGCCGCGTCGCGAAGCCGTTGATGCAGTCGGCCAGCAGCTCGACAGCACGCTCGCGGTCGCGGGTGCGGATGACGCGTACCAGCGGCTTGTAGTCGTAGCTGTCGAGCGCCTCCGACACCTTGTCGAGCTTGGTGCCCAGCGTTGCCACACGCAGCTCGTTGGCGATGCCGTCGTAGGCGTGCATGAAATGCTCGTTGGGATAGAGCTGCACGATTGCACGGTGGATTTCGAGTTCGCGCTCGAGCCCGGAGCGGCCTTCGCCTTCCATCGCCTCGTTCAATGCTCCGAGCTCCAAGAGGAAACCGCCGCCCATGGCGCGCGACAGCGCTCCGACCTCGATGGCGAGCCGCAGCTCGTTGATCTCTTCGATCTCACGGGTGCTGTATTCGCGTACGAACACGCCGCGGCGGGGCAACTGCACAAGCAGCCCGCGTTCGACCAGCATGCGGATCGCCTCGCGGATCGGCGCGCGGCTGACGTCCATCTGGCGCGACAGCGTAGCCTCGACGACCTTTTCGCCGGGCTTGAGCTGACCTTTGAGGATGGCTTCATTTAGCCGCGAGACAACCTCGTCGGCGAGGCTCTTTGACCGTAAGCGCCCGAACGGCGCGGTCTGCGCGCCGTCGACGATGCCAAAACCCCCCACAACTCACCTCCTGCTAAAAATATCTCGACCGAAGAGGTGCATGCCTAAAAGCACCGGGTCCTACTTACTCGCAATACGCACAACACTTAACTTACTGTCGACAGTAAACCTAGCATATTTACCAACCGAGCAAGGTGGAGACGCAGGGACCGAATATGGGTGGGGTGGTCTGGATCGCATCTTATCCGCGCTCCGGCAACACATGGATCAGGGTGTTCCTGCACGCGCTGCTCAACGTTCTGGAGGGCCGCGAGGAGCTCGACCTCAATACACTCGCCGAGTTTTCAACCTGGGATATTGCGTCGCAGTGGTACGAACCGCTGCTGGGCAAGCCGCCCGATGAGGTGAGCAAAGAGGCCGTTGCCGCCGCGCGGTCGATGGCGCAACGGCGCATCGCCGATAGCGTGGACGGGCTCGTGTTCGTCAAGACGCACGCGGCGCTGGTGACGGATCGCGGCACGCCGACGATCGACCTGGGGCGTACCGCAGGCGCCGTCTACGTCGTGCGCAACCCCCTCGACGTCGCCATCTCGTACGCGCAGCACTTGGGCATGCCAATCGCGCGGTCGGTCAACATCCTCAATACCCCGCGCTTCGAGACCGACAACTTCCCAAAGGCCGTGTACGAATTCTACGGGTCCTCGTCGCAGCACGTCACGAGCTGGACGCGGCGCCCGCACCCGGCCGTGCTGGTGGTGCGCTACGAGGATCTGCTGGCCGAGCCGCTCGACGCCTTTACCCGCCTGGCGGAGCATCTGCGCATCGAGGCGTCCCGGGAGCAGGTCGGCTCCGCCCTCCGGCTCGCGTCGTTCGATCGTCTTGGCACGCTCGAAGCCGCGACCGGCTTTCGAGAGAAGCCACCGGAATCGATCGGCTTTTTTCCGCAAGGGCACGGCCGGACAATAGTTCGGGGCGTGAAGGAATGGGGTCTCGGCCGCGAGGGCGCAGCCGAGGGCCTGGATGAGTATCTCGAGACGAAATACATCTGCCTCGGGGCGATCGACGCCTAGTCGACAACGAAAAAGGGAACGTATGTCGTCCTCCGCTGCACTTCACGAGCGCCGAGCCAATGCTGGGGCGCGCGGTATCGGTCACGCCACGGCCATCTACGCCAAGCGCGCAAAAAACGCCGAGATATGGAGTGAGGGCGGCAAGCGCTACATCGACTTTGCGGCGGGCATCGCCGTGGTCAATACCGGCCACCAGCATCCGCGGGTTGTCGCCGCCGTCGAGGAGCAGCTCAAGGCCTTCTCGCACGCCTGCTTTCAGGTAACGCCCTATGAGATCTACATCAGCCTTGCCGAACGGCTGAACGAGATCACGCCCGTCACCGGGCCGGCCAAGACGCTATTTTTATCCACCGGCGCCGAGGCGATCGAGAACGCCGTCAAGGTCGCGCGCGCCTTCACCGGACGCGCGGGCATCGTCTCGTTCAGCGGCGGCTTCCATGGCCGTACGCTTGTCGGGATGGCGCTGACCGGCAAGACTGTCCCCTACAAGAAGGGCTTCGGACCTTTTCCTCCCGAGATTTACAATGTCACGTTTCCCTGCACCTACCACGGCGTCAGCAGCGAGCAGAGTCTTGCCAGTATTGAAGCCCTATTCAAGTACACGGCTGACCCGTCGAGCATCGCCGCTATCGTGATCGAGCCCGTGCAGGGGGAAGGGGGGTTCTATGTCGCGCCGTTCGATTTCCTGCGCGCGCTCCGCGCTCTGTGTGACGATCACGACATACTTCTGATCGCAGACGAGATTCAGACCGGCTTCGCTCGAACCGGAAAGATGTTCGCCCTCGAGCACGCCGGCGTTAAGGCCGACATCGTGACGCTCGCCAAAGGCCTGGCCGGGGGGCTTCCACTAGCGGCCGTCACCGGCCGTGCCGATGTCATGGACGCCGCCCAGGTTGGCGGTCTCGGCGGTACTTACGCCGGCAACCCGCTTGCCTGCGCTTCCGCACACGCCGTCCTAGACGTGATCGCGGAGGAGAAGCTTTGCGAGCGCGCCAATGCCATCGGCAAGATCATTCTCGACCGGTGCAGGGATCTGCAGGAGAATTCGAACCTAAACTGCATCGGCGACGTGCGTGGTCTCGGCGCCATGTGCGCCGTCGAGCTGGTTAAGAGTGCGGCGAGCGGCGAGCCCGCCCGGGAGCTCACTACTGCGCTCATGAAGATTGCAAACGAAAAAGACTTGATCCTTCTCTCCTGCGGCGCCTATGGCAACGTCATCCGCTTTCTGGTGCCGCTTACCGCGAGCGACGCGCTGGTTAAGGAAGGTATGGATATATTCGCGGCGAGCCTCGCGGAGGCAGTGAACCGGGTAGCCTAATGAGTGTGCGCCGCAAGACCAATGACCTCGAAGCCTTCTGGATGCCGTTCACCTCGAACCGGCAGTTCAAGAAGTCGCCGCGCTTCTTCGTCGGCGCCGACCGCATGCACTACACGACGGACGACGGCCGCCGCGTGATGGACGGAACGTCGGGGCTGTGGTGCGTCAACGCCGGACACCGCCGGCCGAAGATCACCGAGGCGATCCGCCGCCAGCTCGACGAGCTCGACTTCGCGGGCACGTTCCAGATGGGGCACCCGAAGGCGTTCGAGTGCGCCTCGAAGCTCGTCAACATCGCGCCGCCCGGCTTCGACCACGTGTTCTTCACCAACTCAGGTTCGGAGTTGGTCGATACTGCGCTGAAGATCGCGCTTGCCTACCACCGTGCCAAGGGCAACGCGACGAAGGTGCGCTTGATCGGCCGCGAGCGGGGCTATCACGGCGTGAACTTGGGCGGCACCTCGGTTGGCGGCATTGGCGGCAACCGAAAGATGTTCGGGCCCCTCATGGCGGGCGTCGACCATCTGCGCCACACGCATGAACCTGGCCGCAATGCCTTCAGCCGCGGGGAGCCCGAGCATGGGGCTGAGCTGGCCGATGATCTCGAACGGCTCGCGATCCTGCACGATCCTTCGAGCATCGCGGCCGTCATCGTCGAGCCTGTCGCCTGCTCGACCGGCGTGCTCATCCCGCCCAAGGGCTACTTGAAGCGGCTGGCCGCCATTTGCGCCAGGCACGACATCCTGCTGATCTTCGATGAGGTTATCACCGCATTCGGCCGCCTCGGCGCCCCGTTCGGCGCCGAATTTTTCGGCGTGTCGCCCGACATCATCACGGCGGCCAAGGGCCTCACCAACGGGGCCATCCCGATGGGCGCCGTGTTCGTGAAGTCGAAGATTTACGATGCGCTCATGACCGGGCCCGAGGAGGCAATCGAGTTCGCGCACGGCTACACCTATTCGGGTCACCCCGTTGCCTGCGCGGCCTGCATCGCGACGCTCGATATCTATCGCGAAGAAGGACTATTGACGCGCGCGGCCGAGCTTTCGCCCTACTGGGAGGAGGCGGTGCACTCGCTCAAAGGGCTGCCGCACGTGATCGACATCCGCAACATCGGCCTCGTCGGGGCGATCGAGTTCGATCCGGTGCCGGGCGAGCCGGGAAAGCGCGCCCACGCGCGGTTCCTCGAGGCCTTCAAGAGCGGCGTGCTCGTGCGCGCGACCGGCGACACGATTGCGCTGGCGCCGCCGCTGATCATCGACAAGAGCGAGATCGACGAGCTGATCGGCGACCTCGAGAAGGTTCTGAAGATGGCGAATTGAGACGAAGGAAGCGCGCCGCTCGAGATCGAAACCTCGGGCAGCGTCTTTGCCTGCTCACTCCGCGGCGACGGGGACGCCGGTCCCGTCAAAGCCCAGCGAGCCCGCGACCACCGGGTGCACGATCCGGCCGCCGCGCACGTTGAGGCCGGCCGCCAGATGCGGATCGCGATCGAAGGCGCCGAGGCCCTTGTCTGCGAGCTTGATCACGAAGGGGAGCGTCGCGTTGTTCAATGCCTGCGCCGAGGACACCGGCACGCAGCCCGGCATATTGGCGACGCAGTAGTGGATAATACCGTCGACCTCGAAGGTCGGGTTGGCGTGGGTCGTCGGCTTCGAGGTCTCGAAGCAGCCGCCCTGGTCGATCGACACGTCGACGAGCACGGCGCCGCGCTTCATTTGCTTCAGCATCGCGCGGGTCACGAGCTTGGGCGCGCTGGCACCGGCGACGAGCACCGCACCAACCACGACGTCGGCGCCGAATACCTCCGTCTCGATGGTCTCGAGCGTGGAGGCAAGCGTGCGCACGCGCCCATGGAACAATTCGTCGAGGTGCCGCAGGCGCGGCATCGAGCGGTCGAGAATGGAAACCTCCGCGCCGAGGCCGGCGGCCATGCGCGCGGCATGCGTGCCGACGACGCCGCCACCGAGCACCACGACCTTTGCGGGTCGAACGCCAGGCACGCCACCCATCAGCACGCCGCGGCCGCCGGTATGCCGGCGCAGCGCGCTAGCCGCGGCTTCGATGGCGAGACGGCCGGCCACTTCGCTCATGGGCGCGAGCAGCGGCAATGCGCCAAACGCATCCGTCACGGTCTCATAGGCAATGGCAGTCGCGCCGGAGGCCATGAGCCCGCGCGCCTGCTCGGGGTCGGCGGCGAGATGCAAATATGTAAAGAGGATCTGGTTGGGCTTCAGCCGGCGGCACTCGATCGGCTGCGGCTCCTTCACCTTGACGATCATATCGGCGGCGGCGAACACGGCCTCGGCGTCCGGCACGATGCGCGCGCCCGCCTTCTCGTAGGTGGCGTCGTCGGCGAAGATGCCGGCGCCGGCGCCTAACTGCACGATCACCTCGTGGCCGCGCGCGGCTAGCTCGCGAACGGAGCCCGGCACCAGCCCGACACGGAATTCGTTGCTCTTGATCTCGGTTGGAACGCCAATGCGCATGTTGCCCTCCATCGGGTCTCGGCGGCTGATTTGGAGCTTAGAGATTTGCCGAGATTCGGGAGCGATACTTGGCCTTTTTCTTTGCAAACCTGGTCAACAACGCATATAAGCGACGCAAAATTGGTAATCTACGCATGAAAACAAAAGAAAAGTGCATAGATGCGCTCGATCGAGCCATTTTGGCTGCGTTGCTCGAGGACGCGCGTCTGAGCCAAGTGCAGCTCGCCGAGCGCATTCCGCTGTCGCCGACGGCAATCGCGCGCCGCATACGCGCACTCGAGAACGCCGGCGTGATCGAAGGCTATCAGGCGCAGGTCAGCCGACGTGCGCTCGATCTTGGCATGACCGTGATCGTGCAGATCAGCCTGAAGAGCCAGAGCCAGGATGTGCTCGAAGCCTTCGAGAAGGCGGTGACCAAGGCGCCGTCCGTCGTCTCCTGTTACCTGATGTCGGGCGACGACGACTACCTGCTCACGGTGATGGCGCGCGACCTCCCCGACTTCGAGCGCATCCACAAGGAGCAGCTCTCGCGCCTGCCGGGCGTTGCGCGCATGAAGTCGAGCTTCGCGCTGCGCGATGTCGCGCGCAAAGGCCTGCGCGATCTGTTGCGCGGCTAACGCGAGCTGGGCGCGCGCTCACTTCTTGCGCCTCGGCTTCCCCCGTGCGTGGCTCGCTGCCATCTCGAGCGCGGCCTTGAGCTCAGGCACGGTGAGCTTTGCCAGCGTGCAGGCCGTCCAGCCCTGGCGGCCCCAGGCATTGTCCAGCGGCGCAAACGCGTCCGGCATCATCATGCATTTGAACTCTTGCTCGTCGGGCGTGAACTTGAAATTGGCCGAGCGCTTGTCGGCGGCAAGCGTCACGTAGGTGCGCGCGATCTTGAAGGCGATGCGGTCGAAGTGCGGAGCTTCCGTCGTGCCCTCGAGCGCGAGTGCGAGACGACGCAGGTCGTTGCCGGTCGCCATGTCTCACCTGCAGCGTTCGCTAGCGGACGGCGGTCGGGTTAATCGGGCTGATCGGGACCGGTCGGGGCGTCGGGCGGCGTCCCGTCGTCCTTCTTGGTGCCGTCGTCGGGCGCCGCCCCATCTGGCGGCGGCGCGCCCATGCCGTCAGCCGATGGCGGTGGCGGTGCCGTCGTCGAAGGCGCCGCGGGTGCGTCCATGGGTGCGGCCGCACTCGGCGCTTCCAGGGGAGGCGAGTATCCGGCAGCACCGCCGGTGCCGTCATCCTTGGTGCGCTGTGCGAGGGAGGCGCCGGTTGCGGCAACCGTCAGTGCAAGCGCGAGCGCCGAGGCGGCGATCAGGCGGATGTGCGAGCTGTACATGCGGGCTCCCTTAACTCTTCGTGCGCCTTCGTGGCCAAGCCGGTGCACTTTAGCGCAAATCCCGGCGGCATGAAGACGCTCGCGTCGCCCTGCTGTTGCGCAGTGCTCAATACCCGTGGAAGTGTCGTGGTATGAACGACGCCCTGGAAATGGTCGTGCTCGTCGACGCCTCCGACCGCGAGGTCGGCACCGCACCGAAGCTCGAAGCCCACCGCCGCGGCGACCTGCACCGCGCGTTCTCCGTCCTCATCGGCGACGGCGCGGGCAATATGCTGCTGCAGAAGCGCCATAGCGCGAAGTACCACTCGGGCGGCCTGTGGACGAACGCCTGCTGCGGGCATCCGCGACGCGGCGAGCGCGCGATCGACGCGGCGCGGCGGCGGCTCGGAGAGGAGATGGGGATCGACTGTGAGCTCGCCCCTGTCGGCACGCTCACCTACCGCGCGGACGTAGGCGGCGGATTGATCGAGCACGAGATCGTGCATCTGTTTTCAGGCGTGTGGAGCGGCCCCCCGCGCCCCGATCCGCGGGAGATCGCGGATTACGGCTGGCGCGCGAGAGAGGATGTGCGGCGCGAAGCGGAGGCGAACCCGGAGCGTTTCACGGCCTGGTTCCGCCGCTACCTGGACGATCCCGTCTGCCACGCACAGCTGCAGGCTTGAATGTGGTTTCGATTAGCGGTCTTTGGACGTGCTTGTCGGCTCGTCCTTCGGCTGTGCCGGATCCTGTTCAACCCGCCAAAGATTTATGACCGCCAGCTTGATGGCCAGCGGAAGACGGTACCAATCCATGGGGCGCGCGAAGGGGTCGAATTCTCTGGCGCGGTCGCTCGGGAGGGTCGGAGTGCATTGGGGGACAACGTGGAAGGCCAGCAGCGGGTTCCACCGGCTTAGCACGAGCCCTTGCATTTTAAGAACGGGCTCTAGCGCAGCGGCCACGCGTGGGCCCCAGCTCGTGGTTCCAGCTTCCCCCGGCAAGCGCACCACAAAGTTCGTGGATCGGGTTAGGAGCGGCGTCAGCCACTCGTCTGGGGCCTAATCGTCATCGCGCCGGCTGAGTCGATGTAGAGCGTGTATTCTTCGGCTGCTGATGGCGCGTCATCCGACTCTGCGACGATCCGTATGGTGCCGCTCCCAACGGGCAAAATTGAGAAGGTTTGCTCCTCCCTCGCTTCTGCCATCTCCAACGAGACGGCACCGTTACCCGCAACGCCGCACAGCTCGAACACCACGCGAGCATTTGGTTTTAAGTCAATCTCCTCAGCATCGGCGTTCGCTACCTTCAGCTTGGAGCGTATTTCAACCAGCTTCTTATCCCCCGTCTGCTGGTAGCTTTGTAACAAGACAGCGACCCTCCGTGCGGTTCTAGAGCGCGAAAGGTTCTCGACCTCAAGGTGATAGAGACGCAACAATCGCTCCCCCATAGCCACGTACGTGTCGTATCGCTGACTGGGGTCCAAAATCCTAAGTGACAGCTTTGGTCTGGCCTTGTGCTCAAGGGCGACTGCGTGCCGGAGTATGTTCCACAACAGGTAGATGCCAGCGAATGCCGTGGCTATCCACGCACCACGCACGTCTGGCAGCTCGCGAAAGCCTTGCGCCGAAAGGTAGTCTTTGGCCTGTCCATAAAAGCTGAACAGCAGGTATGCGACGGCAACGCCGAAGACCTCCCGTTTGAAGCCCAGGCTTGAGTGAATTGTCCGCAGAGCATTCCAAAAGAACAGGGGTAGCTCCCACATACGCATCGCAACACGATGATCGCAGAGAGTGGGGCGATGTCCAAGTCCTTGGCGCGAACTGGGTCCACATTGGCAAACTGCTGCTGAAATCGTGAGCTGAACACGTTTGATCAGTCGGCCTAGCTCAGTTCAATGCAGGCTGCAATCTGGCGAGCCATGATCAGCGCTAAGTCACCCTGCTACGAAAAAAACTGCAAGAAGATCACTCAGGAACGTGTGTGCTCGGACGCAGATAAGCCGGAGGCTGAAGCGATACGGCTGCGCTGCAGCGGGGCACAGAAGAAGGCAAAACCGGATGACAAGGAGTTTTGCGGAAAGGGCACGCTCAAGCCAACGACTACAGGCGGCGTTGAATATAGGCATGGCCCCAATCCTCCGACGCTGACGCACCACATCATTTTGGCGTCACCCGAGGACGTTGAACTGCTGAGGGCGCGCAGATGGCGAGTGTTCCCGACGAGACCGAGATGCACTGGCCGCCGAAAGTTTAGCCTCAGCGCGGACTAGTAGCGCTTAGCCAGCGGTCCCAGTCTTGCTCCGTCCACGAGGCAAGCTGTCGCCATTCGGAGGCATAGCCAAATCGCCTGCGAGCTATCACGCGGCCCACGTAATCGAAGGCGGCTTCCATACCAGGGCTCGGCGCCTTCTTTGACATGCAGGCGGCCAACTCGTTGATGACGGCTTCCTCGTCTTTCGACAGCCGGAAAAAGCCTGGAGCTTCGTGCTTCGAACCCATGACTGAACCCCCGTCCAGCTAAGCGAGCAGTCAGGGGGCCAAACGAGCTAGGCAATTTGTGGGCTTGTGTGCTCAACACGTTCAAATGGGGCCGCACCACGACAATCGCGGCGGCGCCACCCGGCTAGAGGCGATGCCGCGATTACCGCCTATCTCAGCCTAGGGGGGCCGACTTGGCGTTGCCGGTCCAGTAGCGGGTACCGTGGCTGGGGGCTCACCTGGGAGGTCGAAGGCGCGTTGATTGTCTGCTCCGTGAAACCGTGTCGGCGCAAAGAAAGTAGAACCCAAACGCGATGGCGACTATCAGCACTACACTGCCGTCTGTTAGCCGACCTTTGACTTCGCGTTACGGTTGCGGAGCTTCAGCCCACGTGCATAAAAGTTGGCTCGTGATTAGGGCAAACTTCAAAGCCATCCTTTGCCTCGCCGCAACGCGCAGCAGGACACAATGATTTCGGAGGGGCGGGAGAGAACGAAGCAAGATAAAGGGCCCCATAAGTGTCGCCGCCCCTCGCGCCTCGCAACCTACCAAAGCCCATCAAAATTCTGCTTGTTGAACACCGCGCCAACGACGCTCATTTGGTGCGCGTGCTTCTGAGTGCAGAGACGCATTACGCTTTGACCATCGCTCCACAGCTCTCACGCGGGATTTCCTGTCTCGTCAAAGAAGCCTTCGATTTGGTGCTGCTGGATCTCTCGATACCGGACTGTCCAGGGATTGAAGCCGTCTGCCACGTCCGGCGTGCGGCACGCTCGGCCCCGATTGTAGTGCTGCACGAGCGACATGATGAGGAGCTAGCCATCCTCGCCCTGCAGGAAGGCGCGCAGGACTACCTCGTCAAGGATGAAATCGACCGAGCACTGCTCTTGAGAGTTGTCCGCTACGCATGTGAGCGCCACCGCCTCATGGCCTCATTGCAAAGTCTTGCGCTCACCGACACCCTTACCGGGCTCTACAATAGGAACGGCTTCGTGACGATTGCGGATGAGCAACTCAAGCTCGCGCATCGCAATAGAAACAGCGTGGCTTTGGCCTTCATCGACCTTGATGGGATGAAGCGCATCAACGACGAGCTTGGGCACGAGTTTGGCGATAAGGCCCTTATCGCAACCGCACGTATCCTCAAAGCCACGTTCCGCGCTTCTGACTTGGTTGCTCGGTTGGGAGGAGATGAGTTCATCGCCTTAGGCATCGGAGTTCGGCCGGAAGCGACGGGACGAATTCGCAAGCGCCTGTTGCTCAAACTCGCCGCGCACAACAAGAGTCAGGTGGTGCCCACGATAGCTTTCAGTGTAGGGGCGAAATGAAACTCTTGGGCGTCGGTAAGCAGCAGGAACAGGTCTTGGGTCTGAATGCCTTGCGCAGTGTCCCGGTGGGTCATGCCGTAGGCGAACAGCGCATCGATGATGATGGCGCGATCAGCGGCGCTAAGCTGCATGGTGTTCCTTTGCTGTCGTGGCAGGTTAGCACCGCCAAGGGCGGCGTCGACGGCGCGGTCTAAGCCACGCGGGGAGGGCGTCGGGGTGCTGGCGGACAGCAAAGGCCCCGCGGTGTGACTGCCACGGGGCCGGCGAGTGCGAGATCAGGGAGACGAGCCGACGCTTGCCTACGTCAAGGTAGGCTGCAAGGGCTGGCCCGCTTCCAAAGTGGTTGCGGTGCTCGCGCTCAGGGTCAATGCAGCGTCCGCCCGGCTAGATACAGCCCCTTAGCAGTGGGATGCCAGCTACCGTCCTGAAATCTGACCAGGCCCTTGCGGGCCAGCTGCCGCGCAACGAGGCGAGGCAAAGGTGGGAAAAAGGCGAGCGGGTTCATTGCCAGCAGCTCAAGAACTGCGAATTCGTTGTTGTCCAAAACATGCATGAGGCGCCCCGCATCTGTGAATTGACTGATCACAGTTGAGCTTGGCAATATGACCAAATAGCGGCGTTTATGGCACACTGTTGCGTGAATAGTGTGCTAACTTAGCATCATCGTATCCACTCTATGGTAGATTTGGGAGCTGGGAAATGGCCAACTTTCTTCGCAGCGCGACAATCGCTCTGATGGGCGCCACCGTAATGACCGCAGGCGTATTCGTCGTGATTTACAGCTGAGGGACGAAGCACGTCGGATCGCTATAAACGGCCGGCGCTGAGCGAAGACGGGATAGACGTGTCCCTCCGCCCACTCAGCCAGTGACCAGAAAGAAAAGGGACGCTGCTCCGGGGGAGGAAACAGCGTCCTGCAACGCCACTTAGCCCGAAACGGGCAGATTTCCACGAGGGACGGGGAAACGCAGCGCGCTGCTGTAATAACGTAGCGGGCGGGTATCTCATAGCAGTACTTTTGCATAACTGATTGGCGGCGCAGGCTAAGCCGCCGACGGGCCTCGCCCGCGTCTAGGGTGTCACCCGCGCGCCGGGCGTTTCGGGCGCCGGTGTGCTTCCTAGGCCGTTCTGGACGTGTTATACTTCGCGCCAGCACTATTGCTCTAGAATTCGCTTGTGTGTTTACTCCTTGGGTGCCATGCAGCTGCAGGGATACAAAGCAACATAGTAGTATCTGCGCAACAAATGCAGATACATTTTCCATAAGATACATTATGCGAACGCGCCGATCCACGTGTTGTTGGCGCTTGAAATCTATCTGAAACATAGAGTTGCTGGAGCCAGAGCGGCAGCTCAGGTCGAGGCCAGCCTGACCCGCAAGGTCTAGTCGTTCGAGCCGCATTGCAGTCGCCGGCCCGCAATGGGCCCAGCCTACCACCGGGGGATACCCCTCGGCCTCAGCATGCCCGGGCCTAGGGCCCGTCTGACCCCCGACCCGCTTTCGAAATGATGGTTAACGAAAACAAGGTTTGCGCAGGGTCGCCGGATAGCTGGCACTCTCGCATGGAGAGTGCTAAACGGGAGCCAGCCAAGGCTTCTTGCCGTGGGCCACCCAATCAAACTAGGAGGCAAGTCCCATGAAGTTTCGTCCGCTTCACGACCGCGTCGTCGTTCGCCGTCTGGAGGAAGACACCAAGACCGCGGGCGGCATCATCATTCCCGATACGGTCAAGGAGAAGCCCATGCAGGGCGAAATCATTGCCGTGGGCCCCGGCGCCCGCGACGAGCAGGGCAAGGTCGTGCCGCTCGACGTCAAGGCCGGTGACCGCGTGCTGTTTGGCAAGTGGAGCGGCACCGAGGTCAAGATCGACGGCGAGGATCTCCTCATCATGAAAGAGAGCGACATCCTCGGGGTGCTCGAGGGAAAGCCATCTTCGCAGCGGGCGGCAGCTTGATGCGGCTCGCTACCAAATTCTTCCGCAAGACCATCAGTGAAAGCCTCTAGGAGTATTCTGTTATGGCTGCCAAGGACGTCAGATTTTCACAGGACGCGCGCGATAAGATGCTACGCGGCGTCGACATTCTCGCCAACGCCGTCAAGGTCACACTCGGTCCCAAGGGCCGCAACGTCGTGCTCGAGAAGTCGTACGGCGCGCCTCGCATCACCAAGGACGGCGTGACCGTCGCCAAGGAGATCGAGCTCGAGGACAAGTTCGAGAATATGGGCGCCCAGATGGTGCGCGAGGTCGCCTCCAAGACCTCCGACGCCGCCGGCGACGGCACCACGACCGCCACCGTTCTCGCCCAAGCGATCGTCAAGGAAGGCGCCAAGTCGGTCGCGGCCGGCGCCAACCCGATGGATCTCAAGCGCGGCATCGACCTTGCCGTTGCAGCCGTTGTCGCCGAGCTCAAGAAGAACGCCAAGAAGGTCACCTCCAACGACGAGATCGCCCAAGTCGGCACCATCTCCGCCAACGGCGACACCGAGATAGGCGCCAAGATCGCTGAGGCTATGAAGAAGGTCGGCAACGAGGGTGTCATCACGGTCGAGGAGTCCAAGAGCCTCGAGACCGAGCTCGACGTAGTCGAGGGTATGCAGTTCGACCGCGGCTACCTCTCGCCCTATTTCGTTACCAACGCCGACAAGATGACGGCCGAGCTCGAAGACGCCTACATCCTGATCCACGAGAAGAAGCTTTCCGGCCTGAAGGACATGCTGCCGCTGCTCGAGGCGGTCGTGCAGGCGGGTAAGCCCCTGCTCATCATCGCCGAGGACGTGGAGGGCGAGGCGCTTGCCACGCTCGTGGTCAACAAGCTGCGCGGTGGTTTGAAGGTGGCGGCCGTCAAGGCCCCGGGCTTTGGCGATCGCCGCAAGGCGATGCTCGAAGACCTTGCCATCGTAAGCGGCGGCACCGTGGTCTCAGAGGACCTTGGCATCAAGCTCGAGAACGTCACGCTCAACATGCTGGGACGCGCCAAACGGGTCAAAATCGATAAGGACGACACGACAATCATCGACGGCGCCGGCTCCAAGAAGGACATCGAGGCGCGCGTGAAGCAGATCAAGGCGCAGATCGAGGAAACGACCTCCGACTATGACAAGGAGAAACTGCAGGAGCGGCTCGCTAAGCTCGCCGGCGGCGTTGCTGTCATCAAGGTCGGCGGTGCGACAGAGATCGAGGTGAAGGAACGCAAGGACCGCGTCGACGACGCACTGCACGCAACCCGCGCCGCTGTCGAGGAAGGCGTTGTCCCGGGCGGCGGGGTGGCACTCCTCCGCGCCATCAAGGTGCTCGAGGGCCTGAAGGTCGAAAATGATGATCAGAAGGTCGGCATCAATATCGTCAAGAAGGCGCTGCAGACCCCAGCCCGGCAGATCTTCCAGAACGCAGGCGAGGACGGATCGGTGATCGTCGGCAAAATCCTCGAGAACAACAAGTATAGTTACGGATATAACGCCCAGACGCACGCCTACGGCGATCTCGTCGCTGAGGGCGTCATTGACCCGACCAAGGTTGTGCGCTCCGCGTTGCAAGGTGCAGCTTCCGTCGCGGGCCTGTTGGTCACTACTGAAGTAATGGTCGCCGAGCTGCCCAAGAAGGAGTCCGCACATCCACCGATGCCGGGCGGCGGCATGGGTGGGATGGACTACTGAGACTAAGGGCCCCGGCCATCGCCCCGGGGCTCTTTCCTAGTGTTACCTTGACGGTCGGTCCCTTCATCAATTCGTTTGATCGCGAAGCGTGGGATCCGCCTCTTCTGTGTCAGCCCTCTAAATGCGCGCGCGTCGCGCACTCGACGCTCGACCATGGAACGAAGTCAACTCCTGATCGGTCATAGCTGCAACAACGGGAAGTTCCTGTCTTTGCGAAGCAGCCCACTGGGACGTCGGAAGCCCCATTCCTCTGTTTTCAGCCCATGGCAACAATTAGTGCTGAGACGGCCGCGACGATGCAGATAAGTGCAAAAGTGGCGATCGTGTTTTCCAGTGACATACCGCCTCTCACCGTTAGTCGGACAGGCGCCGGGTGTCCGCCAGGGTTTCCCACCCGATGTTTGGAGGGACCAGTCGCACCTGTCCGACTCTCCCCCGGGAAGGGGAGTACAAATGCGTCCGCCGTGCGTGGTCTATGCGCTACCACACACAAAAGCTCCTGCGACGCGCCGTTCTGCGCTTCGCAATACGCAAGAAGTGTTTAGGGCCCGTGGCTCATGAGGCGGTCCGCTTCACGGCGGACTACACTGTAGCACTCGCATACTCTCGCTTCGAGACCAGCGCGATCGAGGATGGTGATACGGCCGCGATGGTAACTAATCAGCCCGGCGTCCTGCAAAAGCGCAGCCTGGTGCGAGACGGCTTCACGACGCACCCCCAACATGTCAGCGATGAGTTCTTGCGTCATGACGAGTTCGTTCGACGGAAGACGATCGTGGCTTAAAAGCAGCCAACGACAAAGTTGCTGCTCTACAGAATGAAGCCGGTTGCAGACGGCCGTCTGCGACATCTGTGCAATCAAAGATTGGGTGTACCTCAACAGGATTCGTTGAAGAGTTCCCGCCCGGCGGAACTCCGAGGCCAGCACGCGTGCTGGCAAACGGAAGGCAACGCCATCACTTTGAACTACGGCTCGATTGGGTACGCTGTCGCCACCCATGAAAACGGCAATGCCGAGGATGCCGTCGTTTCCCACTACCCCGATCTCTGCCGATCTCCCGTCTTCCATCGTATAGAGCAACGATACGATCGCCGTGGTGGGGAAATAGACAAACTTCAGGGTCTCTCCGGCCGCATAGATCTCCTCGCCGAGACCCAGTTGTGCGCCCTCTAAGGCGGGAATGAGACGCTGGTAGTCGTCGCTAGGAAGCTCCGCCAGAAGGTGGTTCGACAATGGGTTCTGCGGCAGCGACGGCGTTTCCATGACTCTGACCCGCGCGACGATAGAGCAGCCGAGGGTGGAAATTTAGTTCAGGAGGGAAGCGCCCGACAAGGAGGTAATGATAACTTTGCTCAGCAGAACGACGTCATTTGAAACCCTGACATTGTCCTGATGCTGCGCAGAGCTTCAGATTGACGGGGAGCTAACTGACCCTTGCGCCGCGGCTTCGTTAGGCTAGACGACACCGAGGCCGCAACATTTTATGGCGCATCGATCTCGTAGGTAAATCCACTTGCCTCACGTCGAGCCGTCGTCTTCATCGGCATTGCAAAACTTGCTCGACGATATGCGGTAGGAAGTTCCCCTTGTTGGGCTAGATCCGCGAGGCGGTTCTCCTAGATCACTGCGCGCACAACGAGCCGATCTTGGGTCTCTTGTCCAACGGCGGTGACTAATCCTTCCGCGATCAGGGCGTCGAGGGCAGCCTTGCCCTCTTCTGCCGTCATTCCAGTTTCATCCGAAAGCGATGCCCACCCATCGGCATTAAGCTCGATTGCCGAGCCATCGCTACCCGCGTGCGCCGCGATCCATGCCATCGCCGCCAGGGCGCGTGTCTTCTCACGCTTCAGCGCTAGGGCGCACTCGAACCATCGAGACCATCGCGCAAAGTCTTGCATGTGCGTCTTCTTTTCGCGAAGCTCTACCGACCTGCGTAATTCCAACGGTTCAGTTTCGTGCGCGACAGAATATACCGGCGCTGCCCGTGTCGAGCGCCATCATCGACGCCCAGCTCGTGGCGTGCAGAGTAGCGTCTTCAGAATGTTGTGGAGTAAGCCGTTCTAGATATGAGGACGCGCGCCAAGATCCCTATATTAAGGCGAGGAGGTACCGCGTCATGTCTCAAGCGTATTTCACTCTCCACCAGAGAACTGCAACTCTTATCATTGCAGTGCTTGCTATCGCAGCCATACTGAGTTTCGCTGCGGCCGCCGTTACTATCCTCGAGCATGGAACCGCGATGGCGCTGTTCCCGCACGTGCTCTCACCCACGCTCGGCTGAGAGCTCACCGTCAGAACGAAGGACGACACGCCGTTTACGGCGCCCCTCGCGCTTCTGGCGTAAGGAGGTGGCAAGCCGCAAACCCCTTGACGCGAAGTCGACTGTTACTTGTTAGGCGACTCGTCCACGGCCTTAGCGCCGGCCTTGGCAGCATCCTTCACCTTGCCGGTTCCGACCTGCGCCTTGCCCTTCAGCTCTTGAGCCGCGCCTTTGGTTCTCATTTTGTGAGAGCCCACAACCTTGCCGAGACCCTGTCTCAGTTTGGTCGAAACGCAGCACGAACGAAAGATTGAGGTAAGAGAACATTCATCAAAACTTAGCGCGAACGAAAGAGAGCGACCGTTAAAAACGAGCGAGCCCCGGAAGCGCTTGCAACGCCGCCGAGGCTCTAAGTCCACCCCTAATGTAAGTAGGAGCTAGACCTGATGGCACACTCAGCCACTGTAAACAAATCTTGCCAAGCGCTAAAAATCAGTGCGAACGATCCCAAGCACTTACATCCCCCTACCTTGCAAAGCAGCAGAACGACACGGGCGCTCGTTTCACTCTCGGCCGCGCTTCTCGTCATCGCATCTGCCGGTTTCGGGATGCTCTTCGCCTGGCAGGTCGGGAGCAAGCACGACGCAGTGCTTGGCGCGCTCTATGTCGCGATGGCTATCGGCCTTGAGATCAGCAAGCCGTTCGCGATCAGCTCAGCCTTCACGTCGCTCAGGCAATGGCGCGTCATCACAGCGGCAGCTCTCATGATCGTTGGCGCACTTGCTGTCGGCTATAGCCTGCAAGCCGAGCTGACGTTCATGAGTATGACGCGCGGTGATCTTGTCGCCGAGCGCGCGAGTGTCCGAGACGCAGGCCAGCGCGTCGAAGCACGCTACAGGAAGGCCGAAGCCGACCTCGCCGCGCTGAAACCGTCCGGCACGACCAAGAGCGCGACGGCCGCGTACCTCGAACGCCGTGATGCTCTGCAAGCTGAGATGCGAGGCGCCGAGCAGGACCGGCAAACGGTGCCTGTTTTCTCGGCCCCCGATCCCGGCGCGGTCGCACTGGCAGCTTACGCCGGCTCGCTGGGCGTGAAGACGGACCCTCAGACGCTCGGGCTATGGCTACCGCTGATCGGCGTGCTGGCGCTTGAGCTTGGCGCGGCTTTCAGTGTGGTGCTTGTAAGGTCCGTTAACGGCGCACAGGTGGCGCACGTGGCGCACGCCCATCTGGCGGGCGATGTAGCGGCTCACGCGCCAACGGCAAACGTCAACACTCGTGAAGGTGCGCCACCCGCCAAGCGCGCCACCAAGGCGAAGCGGCGCAGAGACGGCGACGACGATCAGGCGGGGCCACGCAAGCGCGGTCTCTCTGGTCTGATCGACGCGGTGCAGGGCGGCGGCGTCATCAATCTCAGCCAACGCAAACTTGCTCGCGAGATCGGCGTCAGTCGCAGGACGCTTCAAAGAGCGATGGGCGATCTCGCCGCGGCGGGCGCTGTGGTTCTCGACACGGGCAGAAACGGAACCCGGCTGGCGCTCGCTTAGTTGACGCGGTGGAGTTTGGAGGCTCGGAAGGGCGGTGCTTTGCTCCGAGGCGCCGCCCTTCTGCGTTGCAGTCGCGCTCGCCGCACTCGGCAGGCTAGTTGCTAACAGTTAGTCCACAGAATGTTTGCCTTAAGAGCAATATTCCATAGACTCAGGTTGATGCGCAACGTGGACACACCTTCTGCCCCACCCCTTGCGGCACCTACTCCTGATGGAAGGCAAACTAAGCGCCGGCGTTCCTCGCTGGCGCTCTTTCTTTTCTGCCACCACAGGCGGTGTCGTCGGCGGCAACCCGAGCGGCGCGGTAGACGCGATACGCCGGCTGCTCGGGTAGGCATCCGGACCCGAACGCCGGACACCCGACGGATTGACGCGCGGCAGCGGTGTGAGGTTCCGAACCCGGGCGGCAGCTACGGGGAGAGGTAAATGAGCGCCGCCCGGGCCGGGCTTATCCGTCCTTGGCTGTCAGACGGTCCGCCCGCGGGATTGTTTGCATCGGATTTTGGAGAGATCGAGTCTGCAAGACCCGAGCGGCGCCGCATCGGCACGGCGTGTCCGTCGACGTGGTGCAGGCGAACGGAGGCGGCATCAAGCCCAGCCAGCGCAAACTTGCGCGCCGGCTCGGCGCCAGTCGCACGACGCTTCGAAGGGCGCTAAACGAACCTTGCGCTGGGGCGCTGTGGTTCTCGACCCTTCTAGGGTCGGGACGACGGTGGCGTTAGCCCACTAGCCAGCACCACTTTTCGGACCGGCAGGAGGGCGGCCCGCACAGGCCGCCCTTTTGCTTCTGAGCGGTGTTACTTCTGGGTGCTGTCGCCGCTGTCGCCGCTGTTCTGACCCGGACCGCCACCGGTGCCGTTCCCTGAGTCGCTTGGATCCGGCGCCGTTGTCGTTGTCGACGATGTGTCGGTCGATGTCGTCGCGGAAGTATCAGGTGCAGGATCGTCGGCTAAGGCCACGGTCGCACTTGCAAACGACAGACCCGTGCACGCGATAAGTGAGAGAACCAGTTTGCGTTCCATGTTTCCCCTCCATTCTGGACCAGCCGATGTGGCGCTTGAAGAACGACGGCATTGGGGCCTTATTCTCTTTTCGTTCTTATTATAGATCAGGGTATGTTCGACCCGCGCGACAGCGACCAAGACCTCGCCGACGACATCGGGTTCGGCCTGACCATTGGCCAGTTGGGACAGGATCGCACTGTCCGAAAACGTCCCAGACTGTGGGCGTGGGCGGTGATGCGGCGTTTCGGGATCAAACTCTGATTTGCTCCGGATTGCGCAGCGTACGTGCCGGATCGGCTCCGGATCGGTACCGGCACGCATACGACACATGTCGAGCGGGACCTCGACCAGGTTGAGGGTATTTTTCTTAACTCGAAAATGAATCCGACGCCGACCCTGGAAGGGTGGGCGGTGTACGCTGGCACCGCTCCGATTAAACGCGATCTTGAGCAGGTGCTGCAATGCCCACCAAACTTGCCGCCGATCTCCTGCGTTTCACGCATACGGTTGACCGTCTCGACACGCCGGAAGCCATCCTCGACACGCTTGATAAAATTACCTGGCAGCCCTGCCGCGCGCACGTTCTGGGTGCTTCGTTGCTGCCGCTAAATTTCGGGACCACTAACTCACTTGTCCTGGGCAAGACGGTTTTCCTGCACAAAAGTGCCCCGAAAGGATGGTGGGACCAGCGCATGCAGCTCTCAGCGATATCACCGGCGCCAGGCGACGTGGCGGCGCGACTCGCGATTGCGCCCTTCACGATCTCAGAGGTGATGAGATCATTAGAGCCCATCGGCGTTGATCGGTGGGCGACCGAGCTGAATTTGAAGCACGGCATGCGCGACTTCTTCGCATGCCCAATTGGCGGACGTTGGCTTTTCGCCTATTGGTCACCAAAGATGATGCAGCTTGAGGAAGATCAACGCGCGCTGCTCTATCTGGGCGCAGCGTTCGCCACCACGAGGTTGCAAAAGCTCGCTCCACCGCATAGCGGCCGGCTCGGCAAGGGTGCTTCTCTGACGCCCCGCGAGCTGGCGGTGCTGCGCTCGCTATCACTCGGGCATCGCGTCGCTGAGATCAGCAAAGACTTGGGGTTGGGCGAGGAGACGGTGCGCAGTCACATCAAGAAGGCCCAGACCAAGCTAGGTGTTCGCAACACCGTTCAGGCAGTCGCGCAAGCAGTGCGGCTTCGGCTGATTCCGTGAAGTGAAGCGCCCCGCGCCGTAGGCCGCGCTTCTTAATAGCGGCCGCGTCGGTGCGCTTCGATCTCGATTTGCACTTTCGATTCTTGGCGCCAGGTGCCACCGTTTGTTGCGCCGGAGCATGCGATGCGCGACGACCGGTAGTGGCCCTTCTCGGACAGTTCGGCCGCCGCTCCAGATCGTCCGAGTTTAGGGGTGAAGCGGACGTGCAGCGGACATGCTCGGATCGTCCGCATCTGACCCAAAGCGGACGTTGACCCCCGGCCGCTCTTCTTTGCTTCATCCATCAACGCTTGAGATAACCCGCTGAGCTTCGGGTCTAAGCCCGCGCAACGCCAGCGCCGCGAACACGTACGCGCCGAATAGCGCGCCGAAGCCCTTCCAGAAGTGCGTCCACTCTACGTTACCAGTTGCCAGCTCGGTGAGGTGACCGGCGGCCAGGTAGACGTGGACAGCGGCGAGGGCCACCGCTGTGAGTGGGTGCAGGATGAAGCGGGGCAGAGGAAGCACAAAGCGGAATCGCGTGGTCATTTGGAAGAGCCGAACAGTTCTACGGTCTCAAAAGGCTTGGCCGCCCAGGGCCGGAAGCGGTTCAGCGTGAACTTCGTCTGCTGTCCGGGTTCAACGTCCACAAGGACGTAGTTGTATTCCTCCTTGGGAGGCTGCGCCCTTCCAGTACAGGTCCGGCGGGTAGCCCTCAGGCACCTTGATGCTCGTCCTGCCGGGAAGGATCGGGTCTTGCTCAGCACCGCCACCGCCCAGCAGCAGATATTTCACGCCATCCACCTCGTATAGCTCGGTCGTGTGCACGTGCCCGTTGAAGACAACGATGTCCAAGTCCTTGGCGTACGACGCAATGATCTTGTGGGGGTTCTGAGACTTCGGGGATAGGGCCCATACCGGAGCGGCAGAAGGCGGGAGCATGGAAGGCGATGAAGACTTTGCGGGTACCCGCAGCCTTGGCCTCATCCAGCCACTGCTTCAACTCCTGCATCTGTGCTTCGTATGCGGGCCGGTTAGCATCCCACGACGATGGCGAGCGATAGTCGTATTTGCCGGTCCACAGGAAGATGAAGCGGGCGCCGTTGAAATCGAACTTATAGATGAGCCGCTTGTCCGAAACCCCAAACTCTTTCAGGTATGGAAAAGCACCCAACAGACCTTCAACGTCGGAGTCATCCCACACTTCGTGGTTGCCCACGGCGGGGAAGACGCGACCTGGCAGGCCAGCGGCGCGCATCTGATCGTCCGGGGGCGGCAACTTCTTCAATACGTCCTCGTACGCCAGCTTCCAGTATGGGTTCTCGGAGGGAGTGCTGCCCTGCTTGCCCCACCAGACCATGTCCCCGGTATTGAGAACGAACTTTGCCCGCCCGCTCTGGACATCTTTCACGACCTCGCGGGCAACCCACTCGCCGCCTTGCAACCGGAACATCGTGCGGCGCACGCCCGGTAGCAGCTTCACGTCCTCGACCGAGGCTTCCGTGACCCAGCCTTTGTCCAGCGTCAGAGTGGTCACTTCGCTCTTTGTCATGAACGGCATGACGATCTGCACCAGCTCACCGGTAGCCGGGTCATAGGTCAGCTTGACATCCTTCTTGACCACCTCTTCCGAGACTTTCTCGGGAAGCACTAATTCAAACATATCCACCATCAGCTTGGTCGCTTCCTCCCTCTGGTCCGACTTGTAGGGGAGGTACATCATCGAGCGTGAGTCACCGTACACGGCAAACGAAAACCCAGAATCGGCTGTGCGCGTCACCTGCTGTGCGTTGGCTGTGGGGAGGTGAAGAGCAAGCGCCGCCAGCGTCGCGGTCAAGACGCCGGGGTTGATGCAGGAGGCACAAAGATACGGCTTCATGTTCGCCTCCGTCGGATGCACGATGTCGCTGCTAATTGCTGTCTTGATGCGGGCGGCCCTTTCGAACCGCCCGCCCCAATTAACAGCTCGGCTATTGCCCCGACTGGCTCTTGATCGCCTCATCAACCTGGGCCTTTACGGCCTCAAGATTGAAACTGGCCGGGGCCTGCATCGGAGGATATTCAATGGCGGTTTTTGCGAGTTCCCCCACCCTCTGTTGCACGGAAACGAAGCGCCAGAACTCGCGGGCATAGAAGTCGTTCATGTACCCGCCACCGAGATTGTTCAGAGTTTCGCCGTTGATGGATGGCGTGCGCTCAAACGGGTCTTGGCGGATGTTATAAATGAGCGGCATGTCGGTTGTGGTCTTAGGACCAGGCCAGCCCAGCGGCTGTTGGTAGAACTGGTACTTGAAGTCATCAAGGCGCAGGGCACCGAGCTTAGCACCACCAAAATAGAAGAGTTCGTGGCGAGCCGATGGTCCTTTGCCCAGCAGGAGGTCCGTCTGATTGTAGCCGTCCAGGTGGTTCTTGTAGGTCCGGTCGCCGAGCTTTACCCCTTTTAGAAGTTGGTCCGTGATATCGGGGTTGCCTGCGGCAGCCGTTAGGGTGGGGAACCAATCAAGCCCGGAGAAGATACCGTTCTCGACCGTGCCTGGCTTGACCTTGCCCGGCCAGCGAATGATGCACGGCACCCTGAAACCACCCTCGAAGACAGTACCCTTTGTGGCTTTGAATGGCGTCATGCCGCCGTCCGGCCAAGTGAACACTTCCGCTCCGTTGTCGGTGGTGAAGATGACGATGGTGTTGTCGGCCTCGCCGATGTCGTCCAAGTGCTTAAGTAGTGCGCCGATGCTATCGTCCATCTGGGCCATGCCCGCCTCTTCGAGGCCGTAGTTCGTCTTGTAATTCATCATGGCTTGGTACTTGGGGGGGATGTAGGTGAAGACGTGCATCCGCGTCGTGTTGTGCCAGACGAAGAAGGGCTTGCCGTCGTTCTTTGCCTTGTCCATGAAGTCGCTCGAAGCCTTGACCAAAACGTCATCGAACGTCTCCATGTCGTATTTGGCCTTTTGACCTTCCTGCCAGTTCTGGCGGCCAGCCATGTTCGGGAATGGCGCTAAAGGTCCTTCATCGACGATCTTCTGTTTGCCAACGGCGCCCCAGCGCGGCATCACCGTCGGATCATCGGTATCGCTTGCATATGAGTGGATAAGGTTGCGCGGCCCTGTCTTGTCGATCCAATCCTGAGGGTAGTCGAACCAGTACGGGTCGGACATCGCGTCGAGATGGTATAGGTAGCCGAAGAACTCATCGAAGCCGTGCACAGTCGGCAGGTACTTATTCAGATCGCCCAGGTGGTTCTTGCCGAACTGCCCGGTTTCATAGCCCAACGACTTAAGGGCCGTGGCGAGCGTGACAGCCTCAGCGGGAAGCCCCACGTCGGCTCCGGCCTGCCCCACGGTCGTCAGGCCCGTGCGGATCGGCAGTTCGCCGGTAATGAAGTTCGCCCGACCCGCCGTGCAGCTCGCCTCAGCGTAGTAGTCGGTGAAGCGCATGCCCTGCGAGGCTAGTTTGTCGAGGTTCGGCGTCTTGCCGGACATGATGCCTTGATGGTAGGCGCCAACGTTAAACCAGCCGACATCGTCGCCCATGATGACGAGGATGTTGGGCGGCTTAGTTTGTGCCAGTGCGGTGGGAGCGAACAGCGGTGCCGCCAGCAAGGCGGCAGCAATAGCCGTTGGCATGAATGGCTTGAATAGTCGATTGCGTGTCGACATTGACGCCTCCTTCAGTGTGAGGTCAGTAAGCGCGATTGCCTTCATGACGCTTTCGCGGCGTGGTCTTGCTTGGTGTAGGTGTCTGCGGGTGCGTTTTTCCCCTCGAATTCCGAGCTTCGCTTGGGCAGGCTCAGCGTTCGCCCCGCAAGCCCCTCCAGGGCTTCAACATCGGTGATACGGAGACCTTGAGGAGAACATGCCGCAATCATGCCTCGCTGCTCGAGCTGAACCAGAAGAGAACCCAGCCGATCAATGCTGAGTGCGAGAAAGTCTGCCACCACCCCACAGTCGAGGGGCTGCATCAGCAAAGTTGGATCGCGACCCTCCTGCTCGTTCTCACGCGAGAGCGTGAGCAAGAAGGCAGCGAGTCGCCCGAGCGGATTTTGCTGACTGAATCGAACTGAAGAATCGCGGAGAAACTCGACCTCTCGCTCGATGGCATCCGCCAGCCGGGCTTGCGCCCTCGGATCGTCTGCAAACAAGTGATCCTGCGCGCTCAAGGGCAAGCATTGCACGCACGTATCGACCGTTGCTCTGGCGCTGCAGGTATGCGTCTGCAGAAAGCCTAGGCCGACAAGGTCACCGGGAAAGGCAAACTCAATGATCGCTCGGTGGCCGCTCCAGCGCGGCTCGTAGACGACAAGCGCTCCGGATTTCACTGCATAGAAATGGGTCTTCGGATCGCCGATGCCGAACAGCAATTCGTTGCTCGCTAGAGACCGAACACCAGCGCCATCGAACGGATGCTGCGCGCTAAAGTCGCGTGAAGATGCTTTGGACTTGGACGGTTTGGTGCGTTCGGCCCGTTCAGCCACGGCAGTCGTGGACGTAGCACCCTTACTGGAAACCGCTGCGCCTGGGAGCATATGCCTCTTCCTCTTCGCTACTCAGACTACGCTGCCGTCATCTGCATCTGCGTGCGCGCGCATGAATCGGCAGCAGCCAAGTTCGGCTGTCGCAGACACCGCGAACAAACAAGCAGGGAATTTCGATTGATCGAGCGTCCGGTGCGCGTGACGCGCCGAATGATGCTTTGCGTGATTTTGCTGAGGTCGTTGCGGGTGGATTGAAACAGAGGAAAACGCCGCTGAACTGCGGCGGGATTGGCGTACAGGAACGCACACACGCCAACACAACGCATGTCCAGTCTCATACTGGAACGCGCAGTACCCCGAAGCCCCTTCTAGCCGTGCCCACGGCCAGACTGCGTGCCAGCGCCCGAACCGTCAACCGGGATTCGGTAGCGTTAGCCAAAAGTCGAAGCAAAAAATCTTGCGCTCAAGGAGAGAATTTTACGTCCCCCTGGACCTGAGGCTCGCGCGCCGCATTGTGAAGGTTGCCGTAAACTTAGGCAGACGCTTACAGGAAACTTAAACGGCGGAAACGCCTCTCGTTCTAGATGTGCGCTCGCTGAACTCGCCCAAGGGAAACCGCGCGAGCACAACCACGCATCTTAGGGTCGCGATTCCAACCGGCCGGTCGAAATCAGAAGCCGATCGTCATGTCCGCTAGTGGCCCAACGCAGACGTTGGGACTCGCCTCAGTATTCGTCCGCTGAGCGGGGTGAAGCGGACGTGCAGCGGATATGCTCGGATCTTCCGAGTCTGAGCCGAAGCGGACATCGCCGTCCTGGCGCAGTTCGCATTCGTAGGGCGGGAGTATACCAACGTTTAGATGTTCCGATCTCAGCGAGATGCTACGCGGGCTATGGGGTAGTCCTGAGGAGGCGTTAGAGGGCGCGGCTCTTTCCCCAACTTAACGCCCCGGCGGATCGAGTGGCCATTGACCGGAACTATAACTTGTCGGCCGAGCCTCGATAGTCGACCCCCGTCCCCGATCGAGGCCCCGGTCGCCTATCCAGTCCATCCCATCCCCCGGGGCAGGATCGAGGCGCCCTCATGGTTCACATCGTATAGCGGACGCGCCAAGCGTTTAGTACTGGCTTAACCCCGACCTTGCACACTGATGATGCTGGTCTATTTTCTTGACGGAGGATGAGTGCGCAATCCCTTTCTCCATCCAACCCGACGAGCTGACCCTGCTGTCTCGTCGCCGAGCAGCGCGAGAATGTTTGCCGTGGCTTCTTATGACTCTGAGACCCTCAAGGTGGTGACTGACGCCTTTAACGAAGCGTGGATGGAGTATCGGGCCCTGCTCCACGTCGAGCCCATTGATGCCGCCGCTACGTGCTCCGCGATGGCTAAGCGCATAATGGCCGCCGTGCACGAGGGTGAGTGTGATCCTACGCAACTGAAGTGGATTGCGCTGGAGGCTATCTGACGGTCGCGGGGGACCGCCGCCTTCCTCGGCACTAGCCCCTCCGCGGCGACCAGATCCTCGAGAAAATGAGATGAACCGGCCAACTTAGACCGCGAGTGAGCACTCGCGTCATGATCAGATCAAAAAGCGAAGTTGAACTTGCCCATCACCAGGGGCGTGGTTCGTACCGCGTCTGCGATTTCCCTGGTTGAGGGCCGGTTCGCAGCCAAGGGCCGGCCCTCATTGGTTCCCGCCTGAACCAGACCGACTAATCTCGACGTTCGGCATGGCGCGCGGCGCTTGCTCTCATTAAGCGCTGTCGTCTGGCGCTCCTCTCGGCCACTTCCCGCATAAGTACGCGACAGGTCCGATCGTCGCGGACCAAACTTTGGTTAGGTCCCCACCCAACCGTGGTCTCCGCCCACGGTCGCATGAAGGCGCTCCGCTCGCTCCAGCGCCTCCTAGGTTGCGCAGCAGATTGGGGCCGACGAGGCGTTGTCGCTGGGCCGCTCTCGATTTGCTTGACACAGAAGCAGCGCAGCTCACCGCACTCCACATCGGCGGCAATTTCAGCGAGCTGAAGCAACGCGACCACAGGGGGCGCGCACAATGGGCAATTTGGTCTTCGGGCTTCGGAGGCTGAGACTCTGCGTCCCTCGAATCATGAATATCGACACTAGTCCCAGTTCTGCCTTATTGACCGTCACTGTTTCGTGTCGGTCCATCTCGGGGTGATGGCCATTTCAGAGGGCACGCATCGTTCTCGTTTTTCGGGGGAGGACGGACATGCTCGAAGCCCTTGGCACCGTCTTGGTGGCAATCGCCTTTCTCGCGTTGTTGGTCGTGGTGGGTAGCGCTTTTTGAAAGTGCGACCTTCGGCAAGCATGCAGGAGCCAACGATGGGGCAAACTCAATACCGAGCGACCGAGGTCGCCAAAACGCTTGCGGTACATCAAGGCCGATCTCGCGGCCGGACTATCGCTCGCTCTGATCAAGGGAAATTCCCGGGAATGAGTCGGGACGAGCTTTCGCGTGTCCTTGCGATCTGCACGGACGAGGCGACGCTCGAATACGAACGTGCGCAGGAGATGTTGATGAGCATGCGGGAGACGACGGCGGGATATGCCGCGCTGTTCGCGCTCATCGATCTATGGCGCTCTCAATCCGAAGAGGTGCGCTACGCGATCGGCCAAGCGAGCGCTGAGTTCGCTGAGGTCCTCAATGGGCTGCAAGCGCAATTGGCGGCTGCGCCCGCGCAAAAGGGATCGGAGCTGCTCGCAAATCTGCTGCCGAGGCTCTTAATGCGGCCGCGACGAACCTGACGTCCACATCGACAACGCCGATTGCCAGTTGCGCTGCCACATCTCGGCTGTTTGCATCCAAAGGTCGAGAGGCGAGGAAGCAGGCAACGTCCCAAAGCCAGTTGGGAACGCGCGCAGTTGCGCCATGAACTGATTAGCCTCTGGTGCGGTCAATTGCTTCTTCCATGCATCCATCAACTGATCGATGGTTTGCATTTGCGCCTTTGATGCCTGTACGAGGTGCTTGTGCGAGGCATCAACAAGCTCATTGGGCCAGCCTAGCGCTCGCGCAGCATCGGCCATCTTGTCCAATACCGTTTCGCTGTAGCGCTCAGTGCTCGCACCTATCTCGTCACGCCATTTGGAAAGGGCATCGAACACCGCCTCGATGGCGTCGCGTGCGTCGCGGGGAAGAATTTGCGTTGTTCGGTATCGGGGAAACTCGACATGGTGGAACTCCTACGCGATGTACTCGCGGTTCATGGTCGAGCACTCGGCGCTAGCCTTGCGCATCCCCCCGCGGGCGGCCTGCGCCCCGCAAAAGCGATCGTCAATGGAAGACGCACCTTCGGCTCGGATTTGGCCCGATTCGCAGGGACTGCTCCTGAGTCCTGGGGGGCGGAGGATCAGGGAGGGTGGGTCATGGGATGTGTCAGTTCGTCCAAACCGTCCCAATTCTGCCGCTCGCGACTGGCACCACCGCGGAACACAGCACAGCCTCCTAGCGCAACGCTTCATACCGCGGCGCCCCAGTCCCAATCCGTAGACCCTGATGTCGATACTGGAAGACCGCCGCCCTATAGTGATGCGGCACCGCCCCCACAGGGTGCAGCTCCCTACGCGCCGGGCGATGATGATGAAGGGCCTTCGCCGCCGGGGCCTGAAGGACAGCGGCCGCCTCACCAATAGGTTTGACTGTTGGGTCGCGGGTCCTTGCCACCGGACTTCCGATTGGTGGGAAACTCAGGCGCGGAACGCCACGGAAAGCCTTGGAACGATCTACTTTCCCACTTTCTCGCAAGGTCATTGCTTTTGTTGGCTTCGGGTTCTCCCGTAGGGACCGCCATGTAATCATTGATTAATTTCTTGCGTTTTCCCTCGTTTGCATGGGCGAAGATCTTCGGAAGGAGATGCGCATGCGATCTACGGTGATCACGGTCGCGAGCGCTCTTGCGATCATCGGCATCGGGCTTGCCGTCTGCGCCGCTGCGCCCCTGCAGACGGGCCCTGCCGGGACCACCGCGCCGATGAAATTAAAGCCTCGGTTAAACTAACCGGGGCTACTGTTCTCGGCGCTATTGGCCGACGGATAAACGATTCATGTCGTCCCGCCCACTTTTTTGGCTCTTCTGTGCTCGCGCTCTTAGCCGTTGCAGCCGGCAACCGAGCGCTTGCGCTGGAGGGGTCGACGGTCACCGCAATCGGATCCGATCATCTCGTGGTGAAAACCGAGGGCCGAAAAGGCACGCGCGTCTACACGCCAGATAAATCGGCGGACTATAAGGCCTTAGTGGAGGGCCAAGAGAAGGTCACCGCGACCCATGGATGCAACCTCGCAAGAAAAGCTCGAGCGGTGCATGGAGAGCTGGGATAGCGGAACTCACATCACGAAGCCAAACTGGCGAAAAAT
The DNA here is from genome assembly GCA_963726555.1 of uncultured Alphaproteobacteria bacterium. GTDB lineage: Bacteria > Pseudomonadota > Alphaproteobacteria > Rhizobiales > Hyphomicrobiaceae > Hyphomicrobium_A. The sequence goes on from CAVSCT010000009.1 coordinate 95,684, forward strand.
CTGCGAGCGACAACTTTCCGACGGAAGTTTGTGACGGGCCCGTCGTAACTTGACGACGGGGTCGCGCGCATTATGCAGGCCGAGAGAGAGATTTCAGGATGTCGCTTATTCCCTTCTAGAGCGACAACGAGACCGATTGCGTATCTCCCCGAGCGTTTGAGAGAAGCAGCAAGATGGTTTTGTGGCCATCCTTCGTCGCGCTATGCCTTTTCTCGATGCTGTACTTGTCTATGAGATCCCGAACTCAGCGGGGCGAGCGTGAGTCCGAGCACGTCTCTCTCTCGGTTCGAACTTGCTGCGGGGCCGGAGGAGTGTTCGGCGTCACCTCTTCATCGCAGCGAACTGGCAGCGTTCGATCGATCGCAGGGAAGAACCATCTGCAGTCGAGATCGTCGGCGAGCGCTGGGACCACCAAGGTGGCAGAAGCGGCTAAAGCAAAGGTCAGCTCGCGAGCATGCATCATAGCGGCTTCCACGATGTGGTCCCCTGAGTTCGTTTCTGCACTCTCGTCGTCAGTATGGCGCCCTTGGCGGCGGCGGGCTCTCAGGCGGCGGGCCTGCTTCCCTCGGGTTGGGACGAGAGTCGCCTCTCGCCAGAGTAGGTCGTGAAGTAACCGGTGCGCCAATCGAATGAGCGAAAGTTTTGAGCGCATATTTCGCGCGGGTCCCCGCTGTAGTTCGCGGAATAGTAGTACGGGCCGTCGTACGGACCCTCGTCGTAGAAGTGGCCGGGATGTGGCCGATAAGCTTCGTCCGCAATGATTGCTCCGGCGACGACGCCCGCGCCCAGTCCCAACCACGCCAAGGGGTTCCATCCCATCCATGACGGTGCCACTGCACGTGCGCTACGGCCCCGGCGTGGTGAGCGGTTGGTAGCGTAATTCCGGCCTGCGCGGAACCGATCGCCAAGCCTAATGATGTCGCGGTCGCGAGGAGCAACTTCGAGTTGATCATGACTTACTCCCTCGATGTGTGCCTGCTCCACTTACGCGTGAGCGGATTGCTTTCCGTCGGTTCCGTTGACACTTCGAATGTGGCCATTGCGAGAAGCCGACATTGAGCGATGTCGGAGCGTCAGCTACCGATCTTTGCGGCTCCTGCAATGTGACGAGGCGCCGCAAGAAAAGGAGC
>CAVSCT010000010.1:0-228386 GCA_963726555.1 uncultured Alphaproteobacteria bacterium
AGGACTTTTCAGCCACTTCGTCATGGTTGGGGCCGCGACAGGCGGCCATCATTGTTGCCGCCAACGGCGACTACAGCTTCCGCGGCTCCGGCTTCGTGCGGGGCGGAATTTTCGACCGGCTGCAGCTCGTTCAGAACGATGCGACGATCCTCTTCAAGGACAAGGACTACCGCAAGCTCGACCGCTTTGGCGCGGAGGGTGCGCCGGACTTCCAGGAGGTCGCTCTCTTCCGCGTCCCGGAGACGGCGAATTTCGACCCGGCGCTGCCCTTTCGCCTCGAGCTCCTGGCACAGCGTCCCATTGGCCCGACTAAGAAGGCTTTCACGAGCTTTGCGCTCCCCTTATGAGCTGCCCGCCCGCTTCTTGAGAACGCAAGAGGCGCCGGCGCCGATTGCTGCACCCACCGGGCCGGCGTCGCCAGAGACACCGTCCGCCCCGGCCCTTTGGGTGAGGATCTGGCAGTCCCACGCGCTCGACGTGGCGGTGCTGGCGCTCTCGCTGGTGATCCTGACGATGATCTTCTTCTTCCAGGATTGGCTCGTGAAGCATCCCGTTTTCTTCGGACGGCTGCGCACCGGCTTTGTGCTCTACAGCGTCCTTTGGCTCGGCCTCTACGCCAAGGCTCAGCTCTCGGTGGTCAACGTCTTCACGTTCGCAAATGCCGTCTTCACCGGGTTCCGCTGGGAAACCTTTCTGCTGGAGCCCCTCATCTTCATGCTCTGGTGCTCGGCCGCCGTCTCGCTCCTGTTCTGGGGGCGCGGGGCTTACTGCGGTTGGCTCTGCCCGTTCGGGGCACTCCAGGAGATTCTAAATCACGCGGCGCGCCGCCTCGGCATCCGCCAAGTGAGCGTGCCATTCTATCTGCATGAGCGGCTATGGGCTTTGAAATATATCCTCTTTCTCGCTCTCTTCGGCGTCTCGCTCGGAAACATGGCATTTGCCGAGCAGCTCGCCGAGATCGAGCCGTTCAAGACGGTGCGTGCTCCTGGCGCTTCGTGCGCGAGTGGCCCTTCGTGATCTTCGCCTTGGGCCTTCTCACCGCCGGACTTTTCATCGAGCGTTTCTATTGCCGCTACCTCTGCGTTCTCGGCGCCGCGCTCGCGATCCCCGGCCGCGGACACATGTTCAACTGGCTGAAACGCAGGAAGCAGTGCGGCTACGAGTGCCAGCTCTGCGCCAAGAACTGCATGGTCCAGGCCATCCATCCTCTGGGCGAGATCAATCCCAACGAATGCCTCTACTGCATGCACTGCCAGGTCATTTACTGCGATGACCATGTCTGTCCGCCCCTCGTCCTCAAACGCGAAGGCAGAGGCAAGAAATCCCAAGGGCCGAAGCCCCCGGTGCCGGCTTCAGAGCCGGGAACCACCAATCCCCTTCGAACAATCGCAAGTACGTCAGATGCCAAGGAGAAAACCTATGTCGAAGTCTAAGGAAAGCGGCGTCAACAGACGCGAACTGCTGGGAACAGGCTTCACCGCCGCGACCGTGGCCGGCACCGCCGGGCTCATCGGCGGAGGCGCGGTCGGTCTTGTCGTTTCTGGGGCACCCGCGCGGGCCGATGACTTCGAAGCGGAGGAAAGGAAGACTTTGGTCCCGCCCGGCAAGCTCGACGAGTACTACGGCTTCTGGTCGGGCGGCCACTCGGGTGAGGTGCGCATCATTGGCCTCCCCTCGATGCGCGAGCTGATGCGCATCCCCGTGTTCAATCGCTGTAGCGCCACGGGTTGGGGCCTCACCAACGAGAGCCTCAACATCATGACGGAGAACCTCACGCCGCAGTCCAAGGCCTACCTCGCCTCAACCGGACAGAAGACCTACTTCAACGGCGACCTGCATCATCCTCGGCCATCCTACACGGACGGCGCCTATGACGGCCGCTATCTCTTCGTCAACGACAAGGCCAACACGCGTCTCGCCCGCATCCGGCTCGATGTGATGAAGTGCGACAAGATCATTCAGGTACCGAATGCGCATTCCGTCCATGGCCTTCGGCTGCAGCGCTATCCGCGCACCGGCTACGTATTCTGCAACGGGGAGAACCGCGCGCCGGTACCTAACGTGGGCAAGTTGCTCGATGAGCCGAAGAAGTGGGCCTCGGTGTTCACCGCCGTCGATGGCGACACGATGACCGTCGCCTGGCAGGTGATCGTCTCGGGCAACCTCGACAACAACGATGCCGACTACAAGGGCAAGTATGTCGCCTCAACCTGCTACAACGCCGAGGAGGGCACCACGGTCGCGGAAATGACGGCGTTCGACAAGGACCACATCGTGGTCTTCAGCATCGCGGCCATCGAGAAGGCGATCAAGGACGGCAAGCACGAGGAGATCAACGGCGTCAAGGTGCTCGACGGACGCAAGACCTCAAAGCTCGGGATCACGCAATACATCCCGGTCGCCAATAGCCCGCACGGCTGCAATGCCGCGCCCGACGGCAAGCATCTCGTCATCAACGGCAAGCTGTCGCCGACGGTCACGATCTTCGAATGGGACAAGTTCGACGACGTGTTCGCCGGTAAGATCAAGGGCGAGGATGCAATCGTCGGCAATCTCGAGGTGGGGCTCGGCCCGCTGCACACCACGTTTGATGGCAAGGGCAACTGCTACACCTCGCTGTTCCTCGACAGCCAAGTCGTGAAGTGGCACCTCGACGAGGCGATCCGCGCCTACAAGGGCGAGAAGGTCAATCCGATCAAGCAGAAGATCGACGTCCACTATCAGATCGGCCACATCAACGCCACGCACGGAGAAACGAAGGAAGCCGACGGCAAGTGGGCGGTCGCTCTCTGCAAGTTCTCCAAGGACCGGTTCCTCAATGTCGGCCCGTTGAAGCCAGAGAACGATCAGCTGATCGACATTTCCGGCGACAAGATGGTGCTCGTTCACGACGGTCCGGCATTCTCGGAGCCTCATGACGCAACGATCATGCATGCCTCGAAGCTCAATCCGCTCGAGATCTGGAAGCGCGACGACCCGTTTTTCGAGTTCGCGCGGCAATGGGCGAAGAAGGATGGGGTAACGCTGGAGGCCGACAACAAAGTCATTCGCGACGGCAACAAGGTGCGTGTCTACATGACGTCGTCGGCGCCTGCCTTCGGCTTGAGTCAGTTCAAGGTTAGAAAGGGCGATGACGTGACGGTGTTTGTCACCAACGTCGACGACGTTGTCGACCTCACCCACGGCTTCACCATCGTCGACTACGGCATCGCGATGGAAGTCGCGCCGCAGGCGACGGCCTCGGTCTCGTTCACCGCCAACAATCCGGGCGTCCACTACTATTACTGCCAGTGGTTCTGCCACGCGCTCCACATGGAGATGAGCGGCCAGATGCTGGTCGAAGAGGCAGGGGTGTGAACCTCGTGTCCAATGCTCGGCGAGCGATGACCGGAGCGGCCTGCGGCCTCGCCTTACTGGCGGCCGCTCCTGCGCTCGCCGCCGATGTCATCGTCGGCCCTGGGCCATCCCACCTCATTGAGGCGGTGGCCCGGGCGCACGCTGGCGATCGGCTTCTGCTCCAGAAAGGCGTTCATGCCGGACCGATCGTCATCGACAAAGCACTCGCGATTGAAGGCGTGGAGGGAGCCATCGTCGATGCGGGCGGCTCGGGCACTGTCCTCAAGATTCTCTCGCCGGGCGTCTCAGTCCGCGGCCTCACGATCAGAGGCTCCGGCAAGCAAGGCGAGAACTTCGACAGCGGGATCTACGTCGAACAGGGCGCCGACCAACCAACCATCGAGGACAACACGCTCGAAGGCAATCTGTTCGGCATCGTGCTCCACGGCTGTAACAAGGCCGCTGTCCGCCACAATCGCATCGCCAATCGAAGCGATCTCTGGCTCAACGACCGCGGCAACGGCATCCACGTCTGGAACAACACGGGCTCGCTCATCGAAGGCAATACGGTCGCGAGCGGGCGCGACGGCATCTACATCGAGATCAGCCACGACAACGTCCTCCGCGCCAACCGCTTCGAGGGCCTGCGCTTCGCCGTCCACTACATGTACGCCAACCGCAACGAGGTCACCGACAACATCTCGATTCGGAACCACGTCGGCTTTGCGCTCATGTACTCGAAGGAGCTCAAGGTTCTGCGCAACATCTCGGTCGCGGATCTGGAGCACGGCCTCATGCTGCACACGATGTACAAATCAGAAGTGGCGCAGAACTATATCTACGGTACCGGCGAGAAGTGCCTCTTCATCTACACATCCGCCAACAACGACATCCATGACAACCGGCTCGAGCAATGCGGCATCGGCGTGCACTTCACGGGCGGCTCGGAGAACAACAGGTTTTACGGCAACAGCTTCCTCGCCGGCGAGACGCAGGTGAAATACACCGGCCTCAAGGTGTACGAGTGGTCTGAGGGCGGTCGCGGCAACTACTGGAGCGACAACCCCGCATTCGATCTCAACGGCGACGGCATCGCGGACACTGCGTACCGCCCCAACACCCTCGTTGACTGGGTGCTTTGGAAGTACCCGCTGGCAAAGCTCCTGCTCTCGAGCCCTGCAGTTGAGACGCTCCGCTACGTGCAGCAGCAATTCCCAACGCTCTACCCGGGAGGAGCCGTCGACAGCTACCCGCTGATGGCCCCGGGCGTGCCGCCGGTGCAACTGCCTGAGAACGTCGATCTCACCCCCGCTCCTCGCGATCCCGCTCAAGAGGGCAGCGGCTCGCGGCCAATGATGTGAGGCGCTGATGTCCGTTGTCACCATCGAGAACGCCGGCAAGAACTACAGCGGACATACCGTGCTCGAGGGGATCAACCTCACGCTTGCGCAAGGGAAGTGCCTCGCCCTCATCGGCCACAATGGCGCCGGCAAGACCACGCTGATGAAGCTCATCCTCGGGCTCATTCGCCCCAGCGGCGGACGTATCGAAGTGCTGGGCGTCGACCCAGCTGTGGCCAACAAGGAGTTCCGGAGGCAGCTCGGCTTCTTGCCGGAAAACGTGGCCTTTCACGAGGAGCTGACGGGCGCCGATACGCTCGCCTTCTATGCGCGTCTGAAGGGCCTTTCCCCCGCGTCCTGTCCCGAACTGCTCGAGCGAGTTGGACTGTCGTCCGCCGCTAAGCGTCGGGTGGGCACCTACTCAAAGGGTATGCGCCAGAGGCTCGGCCTGGCGCAGGCACTGCTTGGTACGCCGAAGTTGCTCTTGCTCGACGAGCCGACGACCGGCCTCGACCCCGTCTTGCGGCAGGAGTTCTTCCAGATCATACGCGAGCTCACTGCCACCGGTACGACAGTAGTCATTTCCTCCCACATTCTGACCGAACTCGAGGCGCGCACAGACGTTGCCGCGATCATGCGCGATGGTCAGCTTGTCGCCCTTGGCGATCTCGATACGCTCCGGCGTGAAGCAGGCTTGCCCCTCACCGTACGCGCGAAGGGAGACGCCAACGCCATCGCGAGCCGCCTCAACGGCGCATTCGCGAAAACGATCCTGCCGGACGAACGCGAGATCGACATCGACTGCCCGGTGCCGCAGAAGATGGAGCTTCTGCGCACCCTCACGACCCTCGGCGACGCTTGCGCCGATGTGGAGATCCGTCTCCCCAGTCTCGACGATCTCTATCTTCACTACAGCGGCCGCAAGATCTCTGTCGCCGGCCCCCGGGGGGAGGCCCCATGAGCGCGCTCGCCACGATCGCCATCAAGGAGTTTCGCGACGGACTGCGCAATAATTGGGTTGCGGGCGCGACATTGCTGCTGGCGGCGCTCGCGTTTGCGCTGACGTTCCTCGGCTCCTCGCCAACCGGTCTGCTCGATGTGAAGCCGCTCGCGGTGACGGTCATCAGCCTCTCGAGCCTGACGATCTTCCTCATCCCGCTCATTGCCTTGCTGCTGGGATACGACGCGATTGTCGGCGAGGCCGAGCGCGGCTGCCTGCTCCTGATGCTGACCTATCCGGTCTCTCGTTTTGAGATAATCCTGGGCAAATTTCTGGGCCACATGGCGATCCTCGCGTTCGCGGCCATCGTCGGGTACGGGGCCGCAGGCCTTGCTGCGGCTTGGACCGGGGGCGGCGATGCCGCGAGCTGGAGCGCTTTCGCCGGCCTCATCGTGAGCACCATCCTGCTCGGGCTCGCGTTCTTGGCGCTTGCCTATCTCATCAGCGTTCTCGTCAAGGAGCGGAGCACCGCGGCCGGTCTGGCGGTGGGGGTGTGGCTGCTCTTTGTCATTGTTTACGACCTCGCGCTGATGGGCGCGCTCGTAGCCAGCAAGGGCCGCATCGGCAGCGAGATCTTCCCCAACCTTTTGTTGCTCAACCCGGCGGACGTCTATCGGCTGTTCAATCTCACAGCCTTCGAGAACATTCGAAAGTTTTCCGGGATGGCGGGCCTCTCCGCATCGGTGCACTTCCCGCCGGCCGTCCTGCTCGCCATGCTAGCGGCCTGGATCGCTGCACCGCTGGGCATCGCGGCGAGCGTGTTCGCAAGGAGGGAGGCATGAGGACGTATCACGCCGCCGCTCTGAGCCTTTGCCTGCTGGTTGCCGGCTGCGGTCAGAGCAAAGTCTCAGTCGCGCCGCAGCCGCGCGAACCTAATTCGAATGCGATCGGTTACTACTGCCACATGACCTTGAAAGAGCATGTCGGGCCGAAAGGCCAGATCCTGCTCAAAGGTTCGACAGTCCCCCTCTGGTTCACCTCGGTCCACGATGCCCTCACCTACGCCGAGCAGGACCTCAACGAGAGCGAGTTGGCCGGCTTCTGGGTCAATAACATGGGGCAGGGGAGCTGGGAGCATCCCGCACCCGGCAGCTGGATCGCGGCCAAGAGCGCGTTCTACGTTCTTGCAAGCAGCAAGGCGGCAGCGATGGGAGGCAACGAGGCGGTCCCTTTCAAGAAGCGCGACGAGGCGGAAGCGTTCGCGCGAGAGTTTGGCGGCCGCATTGCTGATTATGGTGCAGCCCTCAAAGAAGTGGCCGAGACGCCGGTTGCCGCGCCTGGTGAAGGAGCTATGCGATGACCGTGCACGGCATATCTTGTCAGGGATTGACACGCCGGCGCTTCATCAGCGTGCTCGCCGCCGCAGGTGCCGCGCAGTGTACGTCTCCCAGGGGCCTGGCCGCGAGCGTACGTACGTTTGGCTGGGAAGGAATTGCGCTCGGTGCCCACGCCAGCCTCACGCTGCAGCATCCCGATGAAGGCGCGGCGAAATCCGCGATTGCTGCATGTCTTGAGGAGGTCGCGCGCCTCGAAGCGATTTTCAGCCTGCATCGGCCCGTCAGCGCTCTTGCACTTCTCAACGCTCAAGGGCGCCTCGATGCGGCGCCCACCGATTTGCGCGTGCTTCTGGCGGAGGCTCTGGCGCTGGCGGAGCTGAGCGACGGGGCCTTCGATCCGACCGTGCAGCCCCTTTGGGCGCTTTATGCTCGGCATTTCTCGAGCCCCGGCGCCGATCCGGAAGGGCCTGCGCCAGACGCGATCGGTAGAGCGAAAGCGCTTATCGACTGGCGCAACGTCGAGATAGAGAATGCTGGCATTCGCCTGCGCGAGCCTGCCATGGCGATCACTTTGAACGGCATTGCCCAGGGTTACATCACCGACCGGGTCGGTGCTCTCTTGCAGGACCGCGGATTCGAACATGTCCTCGTCAACATGGGCGAACAGCTCGCGCTCGGCCCCAAGTGGGATGGAGCGGCGTGGCGTGTTGGCATCGCTAATCCCGCAGCACCGGAGACCGTTCTTACCGAGCTCTCCCTCGTCCACGGCGCGATCGCAACTTCCGGCGGCTATGGCTACCGTTTCGATCCGGCGGGCCGTTTTACTCACATTCTCGACCCGAGCACCGGTGCGCCGGCACGTCAGTGGGCAAGTGTGACGGTGGTCACCGATCGCGCTGCGGCGGCGGATGGCCTATCGACCGCTCTCACGGTCGCCCCCGCCGAGCGCGCCTCGCTAATTCTTCCTCAGGGTGCCACGGCCTACGTCGTATCGGCAGGATCTGAGAGCGGATATTGGCTCTGAGGGTCGACTGACCGTTGCCGCATGCAGAGAGCCTGCCGGATCAATTGAGTTCATCCGGACAGCGGAGAGGCTGCTCGGGTTCGCAGTCACTACCATGTCGAACTCCAAAACTCGGGCGGAGTTGGACGTCCGGTATTGGCCCATCGCAGACATTTGGGCTGCGCTCCAAGTCGTCCGGTCTTAGGGGTGAAGCGGACGTGGAGCGGACATGTTCGGATCTTCCGAGTCTGACCCAAAGCGGACGTGAAGCACGAACAACACGAACGCGGCAAACAAACCAGTCGATGAACGACGTGCGCGCCTCTATGGCCGAGGGAGACCGCGATCCTGGAGTTGCTGGTCGATCATCTTGTTAATCCCGGCGCGGATGCGATCGAGATCGAGACCCTGTTCCCTCCTGCGTTTATTCTCAATGTCACCAAGCGTCTCTTCCGTGATCGTTGTCGGTACGAAACTTGGCGGGAAGGAGCGTGGCGGAAACTCCTTGAACGTCGCCACGAACGCGAAGACATCGTCCATCACGCCGTAAACTTGCCCGACGTGGTTGATCTGCCAGTCCCAGAAGGTATTGGAGGTTATGTCGGCGCGCTCAAATGGGTCTTGGAACAGGTTGTAGATCTTTTGGAGCCGCAGTTTCGTGAAGGGCTCAGCCCAGACCTGCATCGTGCCGGGTGCGCGTTGCTCGGCGTAGACGTACTTGTAGTCGCCCTTCCGCATGGCAACGAGCAAGCCATCGTCGTCCGAGTAGAAGAACTTGTCGCGGGCGCTCATCGTCCCGTTGTTGTTCGCTGCGGTGCCGCTCACGCCGCGCAGGAATGAGGACTGGTCGTACCCGTCCAAGTGCACTTTGTAGTTGATGGCATTGGCCGTGTAGCCGGCCTTCAGCTTGTTGACGATGTCAGGCTCGCCGGCGATTGCGCACAGCGTCGGAACCCAGTCGTTGTGGCTCATGAGCTCGTTGGTGACGGTGCCGGGCTTGATCGCTCCCGGCCACCGCGCCAGACAGGGCACGCGGAAGGCGCCTTCCCAGTTGGTGTTCTTCTCGGAGCGGAACCACGTCATGGCTCCGTCCGGCCAGGTGTTCATGTGGGGGCCGTTGTCGCTCGTGTAGACGACGATGGTGTTGTTGGCGATGCCCATATCGTCCAGGGCCTTGAGCAAGCTGCCGATCGTGTCGTCGTGCTCGATCATGCCGTCGACGTACTCGCTGTCGCCGTGGGTGTAGCGGCCGCGATGCGAGGCACGGACGTGCGTGCGCAGATGCATGCGGGTCGAGTTAAACCACACGAAGAACGGCTTGCCCGCCGCTTGCTGCCGCTTCATGTAGTCAATGGCAGCGCTCGAGGATGGTTCGTCGTCGATCGTCTCCATACGTTTCTTGGTGAGCGCGCCGGTGTCCTCGATGGTCTGCTTGCCGACCTTGCCGAAGCGCGGGTCTTCTGTCGGGTCGTCTACATCGGTGGCCTTGCAGCGGAGCACGCCGCGCGGGCCAAACTTTTTCAGGTAGGCAGGGTCCTTGGGATAGTCCGGCAACTCTGGCTCCTCTTCGGCGTTGAGGTGGTAGAGGTTGCCGAAGAATTCATCGAAGCCGTTGACCGTCGGCAGCGTGGGGTTGCGATCGCCGACGTGGTTCTTGCCGAACTGGGCGGTGCCATAGCCGAGATATCTTGAGCAGGCCGCCAATCGACGGATCGAGCTGGCTCATGCCCATCGGTGCCCCGGGGAAACCCACTTTGGTTAGACCGGTGCGAATGCCGTGCTGGCCGGTGAGGAATGCCGCTCGCCCAGCCGTGCACGACTGCTCGCCATAGTAATGGAGGAACCGGATACCCTCTTTCGCGATGCGGTCGATGTTGGGCGTTTCGTAGCCCATCAAGCCGTCGCTGTAGGCGCTGATGTTGGCAACGCCGACGTCGTCGCCGAAGATCACGAGGATATTGGGCTTGCCCCCGCCCGGTGATTGGGCCGGGACAGTCGCGGTAACTGGTCCGGGCTGCGCCAGCGCCGACGTCCTGCTCACAGCGGCCAAGGCGAGAAGCGACGCGCCGGTCAAAAGGACGTTTCTTCTGTCGGCATCAAAATTCGATTGGGGACCGGGTGAAGCCTCTTTCGTCTCGTCGGGCATTCGAGAATCCTCCTTGGGTCAATTGCCCTCGTTTCCCCCAACTCGGCTAAGCGCCCCCCGCCCGGTGCACCCCATTATTCGGTTTCTATCGACAGGTCCTTGCCGGACTAATGGCGTAGCCTTCCCAAGCCCGGGCTCCGCTCCCGAGCCCCGACAAGCTTTCTTGAGCCATACAACCACAGAGAGCGCATAATCGGCAATCTGATCATTGGTTTAGCTCGGCTTGTGGTGCTCTCGACACGCGAGGGCGCGCGCGCCCTGCTAGGATTCGAGTCACTCGAACTGCGCGGGACCGCTCATGCGCAAAGTAGCCCTGCTGATCGCCGATCGGCGAATGGGAACGCACCAGCATCTCCAACCTCGGCTTCAACCGTTGGGCGCTCGACATCACGCCGGCCGTCACTTGGTTCGACGCCAAGAGCGGCGCCGAGATCTCGGGCGCCGCCGGGTTCACCTACAATTGGGAAAACCCCGACACCGACTACAAGACCGGGACCGAGTTCCACGTCGAGTTTGCGCTGATGCAGCACGTCTCCAAGACATTCGCCTTCGGTCTCGTGGGTTATCACTATCAGCAGATCACGGGCGATAACGGAGCCGGGGCCACCTTGGGCAGCTTCGACGGGCGCGTGACCGGGCTCGGGCCAGACATCACTTACATGCTCATGTGCGGAAAGGTCCCCGTGAGCACTGAGCTGAAGGTTTTCCACGAGTTCGACGTTGAGAACCGCACCGAAGGCAACGCCGGGATGTTCACCGTGTCGCTGCCGCTTTCGGTGGGTTCCCACTGAGAGATTGCGTAGCCCCGAATGTTGGCTATTGGCCCTTGTCGCACCTTCCGTGCAGGGCTCAGGACGTCCGCTCCTGAGTGGATAACCGACTCCGTCGGCGCACGAACACGATGGCCCCTCATGACCCACAGCAGACCTTCAGGCCGCCGTCTCGGATTTCCAAAGACCGGGTCGAACAGGGGTAGTCTTCAGCCATGGACGCAATTAGGAAGATCGTGGTCATCGGGGCGACCGGCATGCTCGGCATACCGGTGACCGTCGCACTGCTCGAAGCTGGCTTCGAGGCGACCGCCCTTGTGCGCAAGCCGGACGAGGCGCGGCGCGTGCTGCCCGCAGCGACGCACATCGTGGCGGCGGACGTTCGCCATGAGGCGAGCCTCAGGCGCGGGCTCGATGGCCAGGACGCGCTCTATCTGAACCTGTCGGTCGCACCCACGGAGCGCAGCGGCGACTTCCACACCGAACAGCAGGGGCTTGAACACATCCTGGCTGCAGCGCGGTCAGCCGGCATCAAGCGCATCGGTTATCTCTCGGCCATGATCCACGACAGCCCGAGCCGTTGGTGGGTGCTCCAGGTCTGGCGCAACGCACTTCTGCGCATCAAGGGCTCCGGCATTCCCTACACGATCTTTTACCCGACCAACTTCATGGAGACGCTGCCTCAGCGGCACATGCTGGGCGGCACGTTCCTGATGACGGGCTGGTCGCGCAACCGCAACTATTGGATCGCCGGGCGCGACTTCGGGCGTCAGGTCGCGCGATCGTTCGCGATCCCGGAAGCTGCGAACCGCGAGTACGTGGTGCAGGGTCCGGAGCCGATGACGTACAACGAGGCGGCGCGGCGCTACGTCAAGGCGGCGGGCATACCCTGGCGGCTGACGCTGCCGCTGTTCTTCATTGATATCGCAGGCATCGTGTCGCCCTCGATGCGCTTCAACGGACGCATGATGCGTGCGGTGCTGCGCTATCCGGAGCGGTTCGAAGCGGAGGATACGTGGCGCGACCTCGGGCGGCCGGCGACGACGATCGAGGAGTTCGGGCGGATGGAGCCGCCGAGCATCAGCCGGGTGCAGTGAATAGCAGAGCACGTAGCGGTCGCATGTCTGGATTTGGCCCAAAGCCGATCGCCCGGCCATTTCGGCCTTCGTCCGCTTCGGAACCCAGAGCGGGCATCGTCGAGGTGACGCAAGTGACGCTGCCAAGGGACCGTTCCAAAAAATTGTCTTCACTCCACCCTTCCTTCCTTCGCGTCACCTCCGTCACCCACCTCGTTCATTGAGTTCGGCGGTTGCACCACGGTTACCGATAGCTGCCTCTAGAACGGCTTCTCTGCGACCGGGATGGGAGTGCGTCCAAGGAGCTGGCTGGCCCGATCCTTCCGTGTTGGGAGTAGCTTGGCCCGACCTCTCCCACCTGCGCGCGATTGGCCTCAACCCGACCGACCGCGTGCTCGGCGTGCACATCGTCTCGGCGAACGCCAGCGAGATGATCGCGGAGGCGGCCGTGCTCATGGAGTTCGGCGGCTCGGCGGAGGATCTGGCGCGCACCTGCCACGCGCATCCCACTCTGACCGAGGCGGTGAAGGAAGCCGCGATGGCGGTCGACAAGCGCGCGATCCACCTGTGATGAAATTCGCGCTCGGCGCGCGCGTCACTCGATCGGGGTGACGGTGTAGCCGGCCTCGCGCAGAAGCGCGACGAGCCCCTGCTTGCCCGGCAGATGCAGCGCGCCGATGGCGATGAACACGCCGCCCTGCTCGAGCAGCGGCTCGGCGGTGGCGCGCATCTTGATATTGCGCTCGGTCAAGAGCTTCTCCTGGAAGCCGGCGAAGGCGTCGTCGCCGATGCCGACCTGCTTGGCCAGCGCGATCTGGAAGGGCATGGCGGCGCTGATCTTGCGGTCGAGGTAGAGCTGGACCAGGGTTTCCATCAGGTCGTTGGTGCGGTCGGCGAATTTCAGGCTCGAGCGCAGCATGTCGAGCTGTTGCGGCTCGGGCACCGAGGCCAGCGCCTGTAGCTGCTCGGGGATCGTTTCCAGCCCGACGACCTGCATCCCACGCGTCTTGCCGATCTCGGCGAGCTTCATGTCAAGCACGCGCGCGCCCTGTTGCATGCTCGCGCGCTCGCAGTCCGACACCGACAGGATCATGGTGACGATCCACGGCTTGAATAGCGCGGCCAGGTCGGAGGGCATGCCCGAGCGCGATATGATCTTCTTGACCGTGTCGTACTCGGTGCCCGATAGCAGCCCGTCGAGGCGGCGGCCGTCGGTGAACATCACGAGCGGCGCCGACTGGGCGATGACCGTCGCGGTCGCCTTGTCGGAGACGTCGGAAACTTCCAGCGCGACGGTCTTTGCCTGCCCGATCGCCTGCTCGACCGCGGGCGACAGCTTGGTGACGCGCTCATCCGTCAGGTGCACGGTGCCGAACAGGTAGGACGTGGGGTGTCCGCCGCGCTCGATCTTCCACAACAGCGCGCCGGAGTTCTCGGTCGCGGCCGCCTGGGCCATGATGCGGGCGTAGGTCTCGGGGTCCTTTGCCTGCGTCTCGGCGAGCATGTTGGTGCCGCGGCACTTGTCCGCCACCGCTTCGACGGCATATGCGGCGGAAGCCTGGATGAGAGCTGCGAGCGAGAGTGCGGCCGTGGCGGCGGCTTTGGCCAAGCAAATACGCATAAAAACCTGAACCCCGGTGCTGTTGGCGGGTAGTCCCGCTTCTTTATTGGGCATCGGGGAAAGAAAAAGGGCAAAATTGCGTCAAGGTTTCGGGGCTTTAGCTAAGTATTTGAAACTGCGCAATTTCACGACCTGGGGTGGGCTGCGTCATAAACGGCAAGCAGTCGCTCGCGGTCCACTTCCGTATAGGCCTGGGTCGTGGACAGGGAGGCGTGGCCCAGTAATTCCTGGATCTGGCGCAGGTCGCCGCCGGACGACAAAAGGTGCGTCGCGAAGGAGTGGCGCAGCGCGTGCGGGGTCGCGGTCGCAGGCAAATCGAGGCCTTCGCGCATGCGCTCCATGGCGAGCTGGATGATGCGCGGTGACAGCGGGCCGCCCTTGGCTCCGCGGAACAGCGCCTCGTCGGCGGCGAGCGGGTAGGGGTTGAGCGTCAGGTAGCGCGCGATCGCTGAGCGCACCACGGGGAGTACGGGCACGAGCCGCTCCTTGCCGCCCTTGCCGGTGACGCGGAGCACGTCGCGGTCGCCGGTGGGCGCGTCCTTCAGCTTGATGGAGAGCGCCTCCGCGATGCGCAGGCCCGAGCCGTACAGCAGCAGCAGCACGGCGGCGTCGCGCGCGAGCGTCCACTCGAGCTCGGCGGCGGGCCCGGCGTCCACCACCCCGGCGGCCTTGTCGACCGTCAGGGGTTTGGGCACCGAGTGCGGCACCTTCGGCAAGGCGAGCTGCAGCACGGCGCGGTTGGTGAGCCTCTTCTGCGCCTCGAGCCAGCGGAAGAATTGCCGCAATGCGGAGAGCGTGCGCGCGAGCGAGCGGCTGACGGCGCCGGTGCGGCGGCGCGAGGCGAGGAAGCCGCGGAACGTCTTGGGCTCCAGCCGCTGCAGGTCGGCAAGGCAGGGCGCGTGGCCCAGGTCAGCCGCGAGATGCGACAGGAACTGGCGCACGTCGCGGGCGTAGGCGTCGAGCGTATTGTCGGCGTGGCCCCGCTCGTGGCGCTGATGCGCGAGCCAGTCCGCGACGGCGCGTTCGAGATCGGCGCCCAGCGGCAGCTCGGTGGTGTCTTCCGCGGCCTTGGGCACGGCGGCTCCGTTCGATGGCCGAATCGCGATCCTACCGATAGCCGATTCGCGAGCACCGGCCTCGAGTTACCTACTCCGCGTCGTCGGGCGGGAGCGGGTAGGAGGTCGTGCGCAGGCGCGCCTCCAGCGCATCGATGCGCTCCAAGAGCTGCAGCGCCAGCGCGATGCCGGGCAGGTTGACGCCGAGGTCGCGCTGCAGACGGTGCGCCTTCTGCACGCGCACGACGCTCGTCGCCGCAAAGCGCCACTGCGGGCCGCCCGGCCGCAGCGGCTCGAGCACGCCCTCCTCGACAAGCTCCATCACCCATTCGGTCTGCACGCGGCAGGAGCGCGTCAGCTCCGCAAGCGTGATCTCGTGCGCCTCGTCGAGCACGAAGACGGACTGCGGTTCGGGGGGTTTGGCTGGCATCGCTTACACTCCCAGTCCGGCGCGCGGGTTGAACGGGATCTCGCGCTCCATCTGTTGGTACAGCTCCTTGGCCTTGTCGCTCTCCGCCGGCGGCGTCACGATCTTGAGCACAGCGTAGAAGTCGCCGGGGGGCGAACCCGGAATGCCACGGCCTTTGAGGCGCATGGTGCGGCCCTTGGTCGAGCCGGACGGGATCTTGAGCATCACCGCGCCGTCGGGCGTGGGTGCCTTGACGGAGGCGCCGAGGGCTGCCTCCCACGGCGCGATGGGCAGGTCGACGTAGACATCCTTGCCCTCGACGCGGAACACGGGATCGGGCGCGAAAGCCACCTCGAGATAGAGGTCGCCGGCCGGCCCCTTGCCGATGCCGGGCGAGCCCTGGCCTGCAAGCCGGATGTGCTGGCCCTCGCGTATGCCCTTAGGGATCGTGACGTTGAGCGTGCGGTCCTTGACCGCGACGTGCCCGCCGTCGTCGACCTCGGGAACGCGCAATGTGATCGAGCGCTTGGCGCCGTTGTAGGCGTCGCGCAGGTCGATGACGACCTTGGCGTGGTGGTCCTCGCCCTGGGCGTTGAACTCGCGGGTGCCGGAAAAGCCGCCGCGGCCGCCGCCAAACCCGCGCGCGCCCCCGCCGCCTTCCTCGCGCATGCGGCCAAACAGGCCCTCGAAGAAGTCGCTGAACTGCGCGGAGTGGGCGCCGGTGTCACCTGCGCCGCTGAACTCGAAGCCCTGATCCCAATTCGGCGGTGGACGGAAGTCCTGCCCCTGCTTCCAGTTGGCGCCGAGCTCGTTGTAGGCCGCGCGCTTCTCGGGGTCCTTCAGGACCTCGTAGGCTTCGCCAGCGTCCTTGAACTTGGCTTCCGCGCCCGCGTCCTTGTTGACGTCGGGATGAAACGTGCGCGCGAGCTTGCGGTAGGCGCGCTTGATCTCGTCCTGGGTGGCGGTTCGCTCGACGCCGAGGATCTTGTAGTAGTCCTTATATTCCATGGGGACGGCGGTCCTCGCGACGGGCGGTGGGGCGGCTTGACCATAGCGCCAAGCCGCTTTCTCCCGGTTAATCCGTGGTATCGGCAAGGCATATTGGCGTTGGGGGCCGCCGCGGAAAGATGCGGCCTTGCGACCGGTGATCCGCCTTCGCCGCGCCGCGGCGCCGGGCTAGCGTTTGCGGATCGATTCCCTAAAGCCCAAATCGGAGATCATGACGGCCGGGATGGACAGTCTGCTCGAACCACTGGAGCGAGGTGAGCGCGCAAGCGCGCTGCGGGCGCCCGTCGTGCTCGCGGTCGCGCTCGACCAGAGCTACGACTATCTCGTGCCGGACGGGATGGAGCTGGAGCCCGGCACCTTCGTGCTGGTGCCGTTCGGGCCGCAGAGCCGCATCGGCGTGGTCTGGGACCGGCCCGTGGGCGAGGCCGGCAAGACCGTCGACCCCAAGAAG
The DNA here is from genome assembly GCA_963726555.1 of uncultured Alphaproteobacteria bacterium. Lineage (GTDB taxonomy): Bacteria > Pseudomonadota > Alphaproteobacteria > Rhizobiales > Hyphomicrobiaceae > Hyphomicrobium_A. The sequence continues at coordinate 16,493 of CAVSCT010000010.1, forward strand.
CTCAAGACCATCGCCGGCGTCGTCGACGTGCCGCCGCTGCCCGTTAGCTCGCTACGCTTTGCCGAGTGGATCGCGCGCTACACGCTGGGCCCGCTGGGCATGGTCGTGCGCATGATGATGAGCGCGCGCACAGCCTTCGAGCCGGTGAAGCCGCGCTTCGGGGTGACGGCGGTCGAGGGCGCGCCGGAGCCGCCGCGCATGACGCCGGCGCGGAAGCGCGCACTCGATATCGCCGGCGACGGTGCCATCCGGGCGAAATCGGCGCTCGCCTCCGATGCCGACTGCTCGACCGGCGTCATCGACGGGCTCGTGGCGGCGGGCAGCCTCGTCGAGGTGGCGATCCCGGAAAAGCGCAGCCCGCGTCCCGATCCGAGCCATCGCGAGACCGAGTTCAGCCCGGAGCAGGCCCGCGCCGTGCACGCGCTGCAATCGGCCGTGGATGCAGGGAATTTCTCGGTCACGCTGCTCGACGGTGTCACCGGCTCCGGCAAGACGGAGGTCTATTTCGAGGCGGTCGCGCGCACGCTGGAGCGCGGGCTGCAGGCACTGATTATGCTGCCGGAGATCGCGCTCACCGACCAGTTCATGCGCCGCTTCTCCGAGCGCTTCGGTTGCGCGCCCGTCGAATGGCATTCGGCACTTGCGGGCCCGGAGCGCGGACGCGTGTGGCGCGCCGCCGCGACGGGCGACGCGCGCGTCATCGTTGGTGCCCGCTCGGCGCTGTTCCTTCCCTTCAACGAGTTGGGGCTCATCGTCATCGACGAGGAGCACGACGCCGGCTTCAAGCAGGACGACCGCGTCCACTATCAGGCGCGCGACATGGGGATCGTGCGCGCTAGCCTAGGCGGCTTCCCGGTGGTGCTGTCGTCGGCGACGCCGTCGATCGAGAGCCACGTGAACGCGCGCACGGCGCGCTATCGGCACGTGATCCTGCCCGGCCGTTTCTCGGGCGCGGCGCTGCCCGACATCACCGCTATCGACCTGCGCGCGACCCCGCCGGAGAAGGGCAAGTGGCTGTCGCCGGTGCTCGTCAACGCCATCACCGAAACGCTGGAAGCCAAGCAGCAGACGCTCTTGTTCCTCAACCGCCGCGGATATGCGCCGCTGACGCTGTGCCGGACCTGCGGCCACCGCATCCAGTGCCCGCAATGCACGGCGTGGCTGGTCGAGCACCGCTTCCGCGGCAAGCTGCACTGCCACCACTGCGGGTTCTCGATCCCGCACCCCGAGAAGTGCCCGAGCTGCGGCGAGGCGGGATCACTCGTCGCCTGCGGGCCGGGCGTGGAGCGCGTCGCCGAGGAGGTGGCGGAACGCTTCCCCGATGCGCGCGTGGCGCTGCTGTCGTCCGACCTGATCCCGGGCCTTACGGAGATGCGCGAGATGATCCGCTCTATCGAGGCCGGCGGCATCGACATTGTCATCGGCACGCAGATCGTGGCCAAGGGCCACCATTTCCCGCTGCTGGCGACGGTTGGCATCGTTGATGGCGACCTGGGACTGGCGCTGGGCGCCGATCCGCGCGCCGGCGAGCGCACGTTCCAGCTCCTGCACCAGGTGACGGGGCGTGCCGGCCGCGCGCTCACCGAGGGGCGCGGTTACGTGCAGACCTATATGCCCGAGCACCCGGTGATGGCGGCGATCATTGCCAGCGACCGCGAGGCCTTCGTCGAGCGCGAGATTGCGGTGCGCCGCGCCGGGCTGCTGCCGCCGTTCGGGCGGCTCGCGGCGCTGATCGTGTCGGCCCGCGACAAGGAGACGGCGCAGCTCGTCGCGCGCGATATCGTGCATCGGGCGCCGCCCGCCGAGCGCATCGAGATCTTGGGCCCGGCGGAGGCGCCGATCGCGGTCATCCGTGGGCGCCATCGCTGGCGGCTCTTGGTCAAGGCGCCGCGCGAGATCGACGTGCAGGATTATTTGCGCACGTGGCTCGCCGCGCTGCCGCAGCTCAAGGGCGACATCCGGCTGACCGTCGACATCGACCCGTATAGCTTTTTGTGATCGATCAGTAAGCTTCGGCGTAGTCCCAGACCGTCACCACGTCGGGGCGAAGGTGGGCGGCACCCAGCCGCTCGCGAATGAAGCGCCTGAGAGTGGCCGTCACGCGCTCATGGTCGAGCTGCGATGACGCAAACGCCGCAAGCATCCTGCGCGGGATGAGGATGGTCACCGGACCGGCTGGCGCCTCGATCCTCGCCCGGAACCGATCGTCATGCTTGGGCAGGAGCGACGGCGTGGAGCCCTCGGGAAATTCAGACACGAACAAGCTCAGCAGGGCCTCGGCCGTATCCGCAGTTGGTAGTGTCGGGTGCATGGTTGCGGCTTCGATCGGCGTCCCGGAAAATGAATTGGGCCGGACCCCGGGGGAAAGGTCCGGCCCGACTGGCGCGCGAGGGGGGGGGTGCGCACAGTCAATAAAATCGGTTCGTCAGTGGCGGCCGGCCTCCGATGCCATGATGCCGAGCATCAGGGCGCCAATGCCGAGCGCGATGTACTTGCCGGTGTCGTGATGCTTGTGGCGGCGGTAGGCGTAGAAGTCGTGGCGTCCGCGGTCTCCGCCGCGGTTCCAGTCGTAACCGCGGTCTCCGCCGCGGTTCCAGTCGCCGCGGTCGGAGCGTGCATAGTTGCGGTTGCCGTCGCGCCAGGGCTCGGCGCTGGCGGAGGTCGCCATCGGCGCCAGCGTGGTGGCGGCGAGCGCCACGGCAGTCGTGAGCGAAGTCAACTTGCGCTTGATGTTCATTTTCGTTGGTCCCCTAGCCGGAAGTTCGCTGTTTGAGCGGTGCCGGTGCCTCGCCGGCGATGGGGCCTATAAAACAGCAGGCGCGCTGAACGCGCTCTGAAGGCTGCGTGCAGCTTGCGTTCATGTTCGCCAAGCCCCGAAAATGCGGCATCCGGGCTGCAATCCCCCGGTTGAAGGGCTGCGCCTCGCGTGTTAGAGAACCGGCGAACTTTGGAGGGGGGCTAGGCTCGGGTAGCTCACGCCCTCCTTTTGTGCGAACGAATTTCCTCAAAGCGGGGCAAGACCTTGGGGCTTATCCCGGGTGCCCCGGGGCCAATCCAGTGGCCCACGAGGGCCGCCGGCGAGAGCGTTTGACGTGGCAACTGACAATCCAGTGACGGCGGGCGTGGCGGGGCGGTATGCGTCTGCGCTGTTCGAGCTCGCAAACGAGCAGAACCGCCTCGATGAGGTCGATGCCGACCTCGGCAAGTTCCGGACGCTCCTGGATAAGAGCAGCGATCTCAAGCGGCTGGTGAAGAGCCCGGCGTTCGCAGCCGAGGAGCAGCAGCGGGCGCTCGGCGCCGTGATGGACTGGGCCTCGATCGGCGCGACGACGGGAAATTTCCTCAAGGTTGTCACCCGCAACCGCCGCCTGTTCGCGGCCGAGGACATGATCGACACGTTCCGCGGCCTGCTCGCGCGTCATCGCGGCGAGGTCGCGGCCGAGGTGCAGTCGGCGGTCGCGCTCACCGATGCGCAGCTCGCGGCGCTGAAAGGCAAGCTCAAATCGACGTTCGGAAAGGACGTGCGGCTTGACGCCAAGGTCGATCCCTCGCTGCTCGGCGGCCTGGTGGTCAAGATCGGCAGCCGCATGTTCGATAGCTCGCTGCGCACCAAGCTCGGCAATCTTAAGGTCGTGCTGAAAGGCAGCGGCTCCTAAACGCAATCGCGGCCGACAGGGGCATGCGCCCGCGGCCGTACTCTTAAGGCAACCGGCCGGCGCAGCGTCGCCGGCGCGCAAGGCTAAGCGCTATAAGGGAAGAGGCAAGTTATGGAAATCCGCGCCGCAGAGATCTCCTCGATCCTCAAGGAGCAGATCAAGAACTTCGGCAAGGAGGCCGAGGTCTCCGAGATCGGCCAGGTGCTGTCGGTCGGCGATGGCATCGCGCGTGTCTACGGCCTCGACAACGTGCAAGCGGGCGAGATGGTCGAGTTCCCCGGCGGCATCCGCGGCATGGCGCTCAACCTCGAAGCCGACAACGTCGGCGTGGTGATCTTCGGCGACGACCGCACCATCAAGGAAGGCGATACCGTCAAGCGCACGGGCGCCATCGTCGAGGTGCCGGTCGGCAAGGGCCTGCTCGGCCGCGTGGTCGACGCGCTCGGCAACCCGATCGACGGCAAGGGCCCGATCAAGTTCGACAAGAAGATGCGCGTCGACGTCAAGGCGCCGGGCATCCTGCCGCGCAAGTCGGTGCACGAGCCGATGGCGACCGGCCTCAAGGCGGTGGATGCGTTGATCCCCATCGGCCGCGGCCAGCGCGAGCTCATCATCGGCGACCGCCAGACCGGCAAGACGGCGATCATCCTCGACACCATCCTCAACCAGAAGTCGATCAACGCCTCGGGCGACGAGAAGGCTAAGCTCTACTGCGTCTACGTCGCCGTCGGCCAGAAGCGCTCCACCGTTGCCCAGTTCGTCAAGGTGTTGGAGGAGAACGGCGCGCTCGAATACTCGATCGTCGTCGCCGCGACCGCGTCGGAGCCGGCGCCCCTGCAATACCTGGCCCCGTTCACCGGCTGCACCATGGGCGAATACTTCCGCGACAACGGCATGCACGCCGTGATCGCCTACGACGACCTCTCCAAGCAGGCGGTCGCCTATCGTCAGATGTCGCTGCTGCTGCGCCGACCCCCCGGCCGCGAAGCCTACCCCGGCGACGTGTTCTACCTTCACTCGCGCCTCTTGGAGCGCGCCGCGAAGCTCAACGACCAGCACGGCGCCGGCTCGCTCACCGCGCTCCCCGTGATCGAGACGCAGGCCAACGACGTGTCGGCCTACATTCCCACGAACGTGATCTCGATCACCGACGGCCAGATCTTTCTCGAGACCGACCTCTTCTATCAGGGCATCCGCCCGGCCGTGAACGTCGGCCTGTCGGTGTCGCGCGTCGGCTCGGCCGCGCAGACCAAGGCGATGAAGCAGGTCGCGGGCAAGATCAAGGGCGAGCTCGCGCAGTACCGCGAGATGGCGGCATTCGCGCAGTTCGGCTCCGACCTCGATGCCGCCACGCAGAAGATGCTCGCGCGCGGCGCGCGCCTGACCGAGCTTTTGAAGCAGCCGCAGTTCTCTCCCTTGAAGATGGAGGAGCAGGTGTGCGTGATCTTCGCCGGCACACGCGGCTATCTCGATCCGCTGCCGGTCGCGGCGATCAGCAAGTTCGAGCAGGACCTGCTGCGGCTCCTGCGCGACCAGGGCAAGGACATCCTCGAGTCGATCAGCTCCGAGAAGGCGCTTTCGGAAGGCACCGAGAAGAAGCTGGTCGCCTTCCTCGACAAATTCGCCAAGGGCTTCACGGCGTAACGTTTCCCTCTGCCCGCAAGCGGGAAGAGATGCAGGCGGCCTTCGCGGCCGGAAAGATTAGGACGCTCGAATGGCGAGCTTGAAAGATCTCCGCAACCGCATCGCGTCGGTGAAGGCGACCCGCAAGATCACCAAGGCGATGCAGATGGTCGCGGTGGCGAAGCTGCGCCGCGCGCAGGAGGCCGCCACCGCGGCGCGCCCCTACGCCGACCGCATGGATCAGATGATGGCGAGCCTCGGTGGCCGCGTCACCGACCGCGCCGGCATGTCGCCGCTGCTCGTCGGCACCGGCAAGGACGACGTACACCTGCTCGTCGTCATGACCGGCGAGCGCGGTCTTGCGGGTGGCTTCAGCTCCAACATCGCCAAGCTCGCCCGCAACGACGTGCGCAGGCTGCTCGCCGCGGGTAAGACGGTGAAGCTGCTCATGGTCGGCCGCAAGGGCGCCGAGGCGATGCGCCGGGATTACGCCAGCCGCTACGTCGACCGCGTCGATCTGCGCGGCGTGCGCCAGCTCACGTTCAGCCACGCCGACGGCATCGCGCAGAAGATCCTCGCGCTGTTCGAGGCTGGCGAGTTCGACGTGGCGACGCTGTACTTCTCGCAGTTCAAGTCGGTCATCAACCAGGTGCCGACGGCGCTGCAGCTGATCCCGGCGAAGATCCCGGTCGCCAAGACCGAAAAATCGGCGGGCGCCGTGGCGATCCACGAGTACGAGCCGTCGGAAGAGGACGTGCTCGGCTACCTCGTCAATCTCAACATCTCGACGCAGATCTTTCGCGGGCTCCTGGAGAATGTCGCCTCCTTCTACGGCGCGCAGATGAGCGCCATGGATAGTGCCACGCGCAACGCCGGCGAGATGATCGACAAGCTGACATTGAAGTACAACCGCACGCGCCAGGCCATGATCACCAAAGAGCTCATCGAGATCATCTCGGGCGCCGACGCGCTGTAAGCACACAGAAGGGTACGAGGAACGTAAGATGGCAAACAACGTTGGTCGCATTCGCCAGGTGACGGGCGCCGTCGTCGACGTGCAGTTCGACAACGCCCTGCCGGCAATCCTCAATGCGCTCGAGACCAAGAACCACGGCTCGCGCCTCGTGCTCGAGGTGGCGCAGCACTTGGGCGAGAACACCGTGCGCACCATCGCCATGGACTCGACCGAAGGCCTCGTGCGCGGCCAGCAGGTGACCGACACCGGTGCGCCCATCTCGGTGCCCGTCGGCGACGCCACGCTCGGGCGCATCATGAACGTTATCGGCGAGCCGGTGGATGAGGCGGGGCCGATCAAGGGCGTCACCGACCGGCCAATCCACCAGCCGGCTCCGACGTTCCAGGACCAGGCGACGGAAGCAAGCATTCTCGTCACCGGCATCAAGGTCGTCGACCTGCTCGCGCCCTACGCCAAGGGCGGCAAGATCGGCCTGTTCGGCGGCGCGGGTGTCGGCAAGACCGTGCTCATCATGGAGTTGATCAACAACGTCGCCAAGGCCCACGGCGGCTACTCGGTGTTCGCCGGCGTCGGCGAGCGTACGCGCGAGGGCAACGACCTCTATCACGAGATGATCGATTCCAAGGTCAACATCGACCCCAAGAAGAACAACGGCAGCTCGGCCGGATCGAAGTGTGCGCTCGTCTACGGCCAGATGAACGAGCCGCCCGGCGCGCGCGCCCGCGTCGGCCTTTCAGGGCTGACGGTCGCTGAGTACTTCCGCGACCAGGGCCAGGATGTGTTGTTCTTCGTCGACAACATCTTCCGCTTCACGCAGGCGGGCTCGGAAGTCTCCGCGCTGCTCGGCCGTATCCCGAGCGCGGTCGGCTATCAGCCGACGCTGGCGACCGACATGGGCGCCCTGCAGGAGCGCATCACCACGACGCAGAAGGGCTCGATCACCTCGGTGCAGGCGATCTACGTGCCGGCCGACGATCTCACCGACCCGGCGCCGGCGACTTCGTTTGCGCATCTCGACGCCACCACGGTGCTCGACCGCGATATTGCCGCCAAAGGCATCTATCCGGCGGTGGATCCGCTCGGCTCCACCTCGCGCATGCTCGACCCGCGCGTCGTCGGCGAGGAGCACTACAAGGTGGCGCGCCAGGTGCAGCAGATCCTGCAGAGGTACAAGTCGCTACAGGACATCATCGCCATTCTCGGCATGGACGAGCTCTCCGAAGACGATAAGCTGATCGTGGCGCGCGCCCGCAAGATCGAGCGCTTCCTGTCGCAGCCGTTCCACGTCGCGGAAGTGTTCACGGGCTCGCCCGGCAAGCTCGTCAGCCTCGCCGACACGATCAAGGGCTTCAAGGGTCTCTGCAACGGCGACTACGACCATTTGCCCGAGCAGGCGTTCTACATGGTAGGCACGATCGACGAAGCCATCGCCAAGGCGGAGAAGCTCGCCGAGGCGGCATAACTGCATCGAGCGGACGCGACGGTGCGCGGCCACGAAAGGATACCCAGATGACTGGGGAGCAGACGATCAAGAGTGCGGCCGGCACGAGCTTCGGCTCCTGCTGCACCGAGCTGAAGGACGCCATGAGCGGCGAGGAGTTCGAGCCGCTGCTCACGGTCGGCGACGACGGCGTCCTCTACATGTCCGTCGGCCTCATCGATCTGGAGCAGGAGGACGAGCCGGGGATGGTCGATCACCCGATGTTCTTCTGCCCGTTCTGCGGCAAGCAGCAGCAGACGGTGGACGAGGTTCGCGCCAAGACCGGCGGCGACAACGGCGTTGATGACGAGGCGTAAGGGACAATGGCTGCGACGTTCAACTTTGAGCTGGTGACGCCCGAGCGCCTTCTGCTGTCGGCGGCGGCCGAACAGGTCGTCGTGCCGGGCTCAGAAGGCGATTTCGCCGTGCTTGCGGGGCACGCCCCGGTCATCTCCACGCTGCGGCCGGGCGTGCTCGAGATCACGCTGGCGCAGGGCAAGCAGCGCATCTTCGTCAAGAAGGGTGTGGCCAAGGCGGACCCCGAGCGCCTGACGGTGCTGGCGCAGACGGCCGTCGCGGTCGAAGATCTCGACGCGGCCCGGCTTTCGGCCGAGCTGCGCACGGCGGAAGCCGAGCTCGCCGAAGCCAAGGACGATCAATCCACGCGAATGGCCGAGATGCTCATCGACGTGCTGAAGCGGCTGCAGGCGAAGGCCGCCTGATTTCGCCACGACGAATTCGTTAAGGGTGCGCGCAGGCGGCCAATTCTAGGCCGCCGATTGCGCGGCGAGGGGCCGTGCGTACTCGGCGAACTGCTCGGCCATGGCCTCGTAGACCGAGCGCTTGAACGGCACCGCCAGCTTGGCCACCTCGTCGAGGTCCGCCCACCGCCAGTCGTCGAACTCGGGCTTCATCGCGCCATTGGCGGCGATGTCGATCTCGTCGTCGTTGCCATCAAAGCGCATGGCGAACCAGCGCAGCTTCTGGCCGGCGTACTTGCCCTTGAGCGCGATGCCCATCAAATCGCGCGGCAGCTCGTAGGAGAGCCAGCCCGGGAACTCGGCGATGAGCGTGGCGCTAGACACGCCGGTCTCCTCGTGCAGCTCGCGGAAGGCCGCGGCAAGCGCCCGCTCGCCCTTGCAGATGCCGCCCTGCGGAAGCTGCCAGATGTGGCCGTCGACGTAATCTTGCGGATAGCGGGCCCACTTGGGGCTGCGGCGCCCCAGCCATACGCGCCCTTCGGCGTTGAACAGGACGATGCCGGCGCACGGCCGCACCGGCAGCCTGGTGCTGCGGGTGGCTGTCAGGGACATAGATAAAGTCATGCCGCCGTGCCGCGCTTGTTCACAGGTTATCCACAGATGAATCAAAGCATACCATAACGGGAAAATTAAACGATTCTATGTCGTTGATTTGTCAAATTTCGGAAGCGTGTCACTAAAACGTCGCTTACGCGCTCGGGACCGCGTAGGAGGCGAACGCCTCAGCGACCTGGCGGTAGACGTCCCGCTTGAACGGGACGATCAGCTCGACGAGCTCGGCGAGCGCCACCCAACGCCAAGACTCGAACTCCACCTGATGGCCGTCGGCAGGCGAGATCTTGATCTCGCCGTCGGGCCCGGCAAAGCGCGCGGCGAACCACTTCTGCTCCTGGCCGCGGTACTTGCCGCCCCAGGCCTTGCCGAGAAGCTCGGGGGGCAGCTCGTAGCGCAGCCAGCCGGGGGTTTCCGCGATGACGGAGACGGTGCGGATGCCGGTCTCCTCGGCGAGCTCGCGCAGGGCGGCCTTCCTGGGGTCCTCGCCCTTGTCGATGCCCCCTTGGGGCATCTGCCACCAGGAGCCTGGCCCCTCCGGCTCGCCGGGGGCATCGGCGCGGCGGCCGACCCAGACGAGTCCTTGCCGGTTGAGGACCATGATGCCGACGCAGGGTCGGTAGCCGAGCTTGCTTGGGTCGATGGCGTCGCGGCTCATGGGCGTGTGTCCGGGCGTCTTGCAGGTCTCACCTACAGCAATGGGCGCCGCAGCGGGCGCCCATTGACGTTGGTTTCTGGCCGGCGGACGCGGCGTTAATTCTTCGCCTTGTCCTTGGCGTCGGTGCCGGGCTGCGTGGCCTCGACGCTGGCGCCGGCGGTCTTGGCGTCCTTTGCCGTGCCGCGCAGGAAGGACAGCGCGTACTGGAGCTGGGTATCTTTCTCGGGCTCCTTGGCGACGTAGGCCGATGAGCCGGAGTTCTCCTTGAGCTCCTTCTGCTCCTCGTCGGCGCTCACCGCCTTGTCGGGGTTCTTCAAGTGCCCGCGCAGGCTAGCCTCGCCGCGCGTCTTCTCGGCCGCGGCCTTGGCCTTGAGATCCTCGGGCAGTTCCTCCTCGATGAGGATATCGGGATCGATGCCCTTGGCCTGGATCGAGCGGTTGGACGGCGTGAAGTAGCGTGCCGTGGTCAGCCGGATCGCGCCGTTGCTGCCGAGCGGAATGATCGTCTGCACGGAGCCCTTGCCGAACGAGCGCGTGCCGATGACGGTCGCGCGCTTGTGGTCCTGCAGCGCGCCGGCGACGATCTCGGAGGCCGAGGCCGATCCGCCATTGATGAGCACGACGACTTTCTTGCCGTCGGTCTCGTCGCCGGGATGGGCCTGCGCTCGCTGCGTTTCCTCGTTGTTGCGGCCCTTCGTCAGCACGATGGCGCCCTGCTCGAGGAAGTCGTCGGAAACCGCGATGGCCTGGTCGAGCAGGCCGCCCGGGTTGTTGCGCAGATCGATGATGTAGCCCCTCAGATCCTTGCCGATGGTCTTCTTCGCTTCCTCGATCGCCTTGACGAGGTTGGCGTGCGTCTGCTCGTTGAAGGTCGTGACCTTGATGTAGGCGACGTCGCCCTCGTTGTGGGCCTTGACCGCGTTGATGCGGATGATGTCGCGCATCACCTTCACGTCGAAGGGATCGTCGACGCCCTTGCGCACGATCGTGAGCGTGATCGGCGTGTTGACCGGGCCGCGCATCTTCTCGACGGCCTGCTCCAGCGTGAGCCCGACGATCTGCTCGTTGTCGAGGTGGGTGATGAGGTCATTGGCTAGCAAGCCGGCCTTGGAGGCGGGCGTGTCGTCGATGGGCGACACCACCTTGACGACGCCGTTCTCCATGGTCACCTCGATGCCGAGGCCGCCGAACTCGCCGCGGGTCTGCACCTGCATGTCGTGGTAGTTCTTGGGGCTCAGGTAGGAGGAGTGCGGGTCAAGCGCCGACAGCATCCCGTTGATCGCGCTCTCGATCAGCATCGGATCGTCCGGCTTGTCGACGTAGTCGGAGCGCACGCGCTCCAGGACGTCGCCGAAGAGATCGAGCTGCCGGTAGAGCTCCGAGTTAGACGAGGTCGCCGAGAACGATCGCGTCACGTTCAGCAGCGTGGTGGCGGCCGCGAGGCCGGTCATGAGCAGGAACGTCCAGAACGCGAATTCCGTCTTGCGCATCATCCTTGCACCTTCTGATGACCTTGAACCCACCATGGGTCTGGGTCGATGGGCGTGCCATCCTTGCGAAATTCAATATATAGGACGGGGGCACTGTTCGCGGCCGCGGGTTGGACCTGCTGGGACCAACCACTCATCGTGCCAACCGGCTCGGCGCCGAGCACAAACTGTCCCGGTTGTACGTCAATCTGAGATAAGCCCGCAAGCAACACATGATACCCACCACCCGCGTTGATGATCAAGAGCTTGCCATAGCTCCGGAACTCACCAGCGTAAACAATCCAGCCATCACAAGGTGACGTGATTTGGGCCCCCTGGCGCGTTTCGAGCACCAGGCCCTTCGATTGTCCGCCGTATTGTGTCTTTTCTCCGAAGCCCAGCACTTGGCGGCCCTGCGCGGGGAGCCCTAGGCGCCCCTTGGCATCCACGAACGCGATTTCAGGCTTGATGCGGCCAGGGCTGCCGAGGGCCGTTGAGGGCGAAAGCTCGACCACGTCGGTCGATTTTCCCGTCGTCGACGGCGGGATCACGGGAGGCTCGGACTTCTCGGCGACCGACGGCGGCGCCGCGGGCGAGGCGCCCGGCTGCGGCTTCGTCTCGGGCGCGGTTGCGGGCGGCGGGGAGGCGGCCGCGGCCTTGTCCTTCGTTTCCTTCTCGTAGGCGCCGAGGCCGGTGTTTTCCTTAACGGCCTGATCGAGCTTGGAGATCAATTCATTGAGATCGGTGACGCTCTCGGAGATTTCGGCCGAGACCATGCGCATGCGCTTGAGCTCGCCCTGGCGCTCCTCCATCGAGGTCTTCTTGGCGTCGAGCAGCCCGGCGAGCCGCGTCTTGGCGTCGTTGAGCCGCGCGGTTTCGGCGCGCAGCTGCTCGCTCTGCGCGCGCATCTCGGTCATGACGCGGAGGAGCTCGGTGAGGCGGGCGGCGAGCGCCTTGGCCTGATTGCCGAGCTGCGGGAAGGCGGCGGCGAGCAGCATGGCGCTGCGCACCATCTTGAGCGCGTCCTCGCGCTGCGTGATGAGCACGGGCGGGGGGTTGCGGCCCATCCGCTGCAAGGCAGACAAGAGCTTGGAGATCTGGCCCTGGCGCTCGTTGAGCGACCCCTTGAGGATCTTTTCCTGCGCGCCGAGCTCGCCCAGTCGGTTCTCGATGGAGGTGAGCTGACCTTCGCTCTTCTTGATGAGGTCGGCGGTTTCGACGAGCCGCTTGTTGAGCTTCTCGCGCTCGGCCGCCATGGCGCCGACGTCCGTCTCCAGCGTCTTGGTGCGGTTTTGTACGTTCTCGAGCTCGATGCGGCGGCTTTCGAGCTTCTTCTTGGCTTCCTCGGCAGCCGATGGCGTCTCGGCGAACGCACCGCCGGTGAGCAGGATCGCGGCGGCGAGCGCGGCGGCCGGCAGCGCAGTGGCGCGCAGGAGACGCTTCGCTGATGTCGCTCGGCTCAAAGCGCAGTTTCCCCGACGATTGTGCACGGCGAAGCGGCACCTTAAGTCGATGATTGCGGCAATTATGGTGCGCGGCGCCTTGCCAATCCGTTGCGGTACCCGGTCGCGTGCGGACTTGGTTTCCGGGGTACGGTTGCCGGGGTTGCGGGAAAGCTCTAAGGGAAGCCGAGAACGGAGACCGAACGCGTATGGAATACGTGCTTTACCATCTTGTTACGGTCGCGGTGGTGGCCGTGATCATCGTGCTGCTCATGGGTTTGTGGAACCTCACGCGCGGCAACAATTCCAACCGCAGCCAGACGCTCATGCGCTGGCGCGTCGGCCTGCAGGCCCTGGCCATCGTCATCATCATGCTCTTTGTCTTCGTTCACTATCGCTGATCGCGTTGGTTCGTGCCTCGCTCGCGATCACGCGGGCGCCTCGTTTTGGGCTATGTTGGCGTGACATAGCCATCGGAAGTCCGCGCATGGTCGTTCTGAACAAGATCTACACTCGCACCGGCGACGCCGGCACCACCGCGCTCGGCAGCGGCGAGCGCGTGCCCAAGCACGCCCTCCGCATCGCCGCCTACGGCACGGTGGACGAGACCAACGCCGCCATCGGCATGGCGCGCGTGCACCTGGGCAATTCGCTGCCGGGCCTCGACGGCAAGCTCATCCGGATCCAGAACGATTTGTTCGATCTCGGCGCCGATCTGTGCGTGCCCGACAACGACAACCGCAAGGCTAAGCAGAGCCCGCTGCGCGTCACCGACGGGCAAGTGCAGCGGCTCGAAGACGAGATCGACGAGATGAACACCGAGCTGCAGCCCTTGCGCTCGTTCGTGCTGCCGGGCGGGTCGCCGGCCTCCGCCGCGCTGCATGTCGCGCGCACGGTGTGCCGCCGCGCCGAGCGCCTGATGGTCGAACTCGCGGCGCAGTCCGGCGAGGTCGTGGCCGAGCCCGCACTCAAGTATGTGAACCGGCTGTCGGATTTTCTGTTCGTCGCCGGCCGTTATGCCAATGATCGCGGCAAGAGCGACGTCTTGTGGGTGCCGGGCCAGAACCGCTAGCGGGTCAAAGTAGCAGGGCCGAACGTGTTCATTCCCCTCCGCGACGACAACGCGCTGAAGTCGATCTCCTACCAGTACGTGACGATCTCGCTCATCGCGGTGAACGTGCTCGTCTACCTGTTCGAGGTCTCGGGCCTCGACGAGGGCGCGATCCGCAGCTTCGGGGTCACGCCGCGCGCGCTGATGGCGGGCACGCTGTTCTCGACACCGCCGCTGACGTCGGACAACCAGATCCCGGTCGTCGAAGGCGCAACGCTGTTCACCTACATGTTCTTCCACGCCAACATCTTCCACCTGGCGGGCAACATGCTTTTCCTGTGGGTATTCGGCGACAACGTCGAGGACGCCATGGGGCACGTGAAATTCCTGTTCTTCTACCTTGCGTGCGGCGTGTTCGCGGGCCTGTTCCACGCGTGGATGCTGCCCGGCTCCGACGTGCCGCTGATCGGCGCCAGCGGCGCCGTAGCCGGCGTCATCGCGGCCTATCTGATGCTGCACCCGCGCGTCGGCGTGTGGGTCCTGGCGTTCAAGTTCATTCCGCTGCGCATCTCCGCCGGCCTCGTGCTCGGCATATGGATCGCGCTGCAAGTGGTGATGATCGCCATCGCGGACGCCGGGCCGACGGCCTGGTGGGCCCATATCGGGGGCCTTCTCGCCGGCGCGGCGCTGATCCTCGTTCTACGCCGGCCGGGCGTGCCGCTGTTTGACCGCGGCACCCGGCCCGCTTGAGCCTCAGCCAAGCGTTTTTGGCGGCTCGTTCACCGTCTCCCACAGCACTCGAGGGTTAACGGGGCTCCCAATTGACTTGGCTTGGTCGCGCTCGTACGTTGCGTTTCGCACTTGCGAATAGGACAATAAGCGCTGCGACCGGGGCTTTTCGCGCGGAAATGGCGACAATTCATCGCGCTGCACAACCGCTCCAGTCCGGGTCAGCATAGCGCCGCGCGGTCGGGAGCAGGACGGCATGAAGGTGTTGGTGCCGGTCAAGCGGGTCGTCGATTACAACGTCAAGATTCGGGTTAAGCCGGACGGATCTGGAATCGAGCTCGCCAACGTAAAAATGTCGATGAACCCCTTCGACGAGATCGCCGTCGAGGAGGCGGTGCGTCTGAAGGAGAAGGGCGGCGCGACCGAGGTCGTCGTCGTCTCCGTCGGGCCTGCGAAAGCGCAGGAGACGATCCGCACCGCGCAGGCGATCGGCGCCGATCGCGGCATCCTCATCGAGGTTCCGGACGGCGCAATCGTCGAGCCGCTTGCAGTCGCCAAACTGCTCAAGGCCGTGGTCGACGCCGAGAAGCCCGAGCTGGTCATCCTCGGCAAGCAGGCGATCGATGACGATTGCAATCAGACCGGCCAGATGCTGGCAGCGCTGCTCGGTTGGCCGCAGGGCACCTTTGCCTCGAAGGTCGCGGTGGAAAGCGGCAGCGTCTCGGTCACGCGTGAGGTCGACGGCGGGCTTGAGACGGTTAAGCTCAAGCTGCCGGCGGTCGTCACCACGGATCTGCGCCTGAACGAGCCGCGCTATCCCTCGCTGCCCAACATCATGAAGGCGAAGAAGAAGCCGCTCGATACGAAGAAGCCCGCGGACTTCGGCGTCGACATCGCGCCGCGGCTCAAGGTTTTGAAGATCACCGAGCCCGCGAGCCGCAAGGCCGGCGTCAAGGTCGGCAGCGTCGCCGAGCTGGTCGCCAAGCTCAAGACCGAAGCCGGGGTGCTCTAGAAATGGCGACCCTTCTGCTGGCCGAGCATACCAACGGAGCGCTGCAGCCGGCGACGGGCAAGGCGCTCTCGGCTGCGGGAATGCTGGGCGACCCGGTCGACGTGTTGGTTGCCGGCGCGAACTGCAAGCCAGCTGCCGAGGCGGCCGCCAAGCTCAAGGGCATCGGCAAGGTTCTTGTCGCGGACGCGCCTCAATTCGAGCATGGGCTGGCGGAGGAGGTGGCGGCACTGATCGTGCCGTTGATGGGCAGCTACGACGTGTTCGTCGCACCCGCGACCTCTTCGGGCAAAAATATCGCCCCGCGCGTCGCCGCCGCGCTCGACGTGATGCAGATCTCCGACATCACCAGGGTCGTGTCGAAGGATACCTTCGAGCGGCCGATCTACGCCGGCAACGCCATCCAGACCGTGCAGTCGCCGGAGGCCAAGAAGGTGATCACGGTGCGCATCTCCGCGTTCCCCTCGGCGCCCGAGGGCGGATCGGCGTCGATTGAAGCCATCACCGCGCCGGCTGCGGTCGGGCTGTCGAGCTTCGCCACGGCCGAGCTCACGATGTCGGACCGGCCCGAGCTCGCCTCGGCGCGCATCGTCATCTCCGGCGGCCGCGGGTTGCAGTCGGGTGAGAACTTCAAAACGCTTCTAGAGCCCGTCGCGGATGCGCTCGGCGCCGCCGTAGGCGCTTCGCGCGCCGCCGTCGATGCCGGCTACGTGCCCAACGACATGCAGGTGGGCCAGACCGGCAAGGTCGTGGCGCCCGACCTCTACATGGCGGTCGGCATCTCGGGCGCGATCCAGCACTTGGCCGGCATGAAGGATTCCAAGGTTATCGTTGCGATCAACAAGGACAGCGAGGCGCCGATCTTCCAGGTGGCGGACTATGGCCTCGTCGCTGATCTTTTTCAGGCGCTGCCGGAGCTTGCGGCAGAGCTGAAGAAGAGCGGTAGGTAGAGCGGGGACAAAATAAGAGAGCTCGGGGACAGAAGGACGTGCGGTCATGAACGTGGCGGTGAAATCGGCTGAAAAGCCAAAGGGGGAAGTGAAGCTTCCCCAGGTCATCAAGAAGATCGGTGTCATCGGTGCCGGCCAGATGGGGACCGGCATCGCGCACGTGATCGCGCTCGGCGGCTACTCGGTCGCGGTCAACGACCTGAAGAAGAAGGCCGTCGAGGACGCCATGGCCGCGATCGAGCGGAACATGGGCCGGCAGGCCGCCAAGGGCGTGATCAAGGAGGGCGACGTAAAGCCCGCCTTGAAGCGCATCAGCTTCGCGCCGGACTTTGCCGCCTTCAGCGACTGCGACCTCGTCATCGAGGCGGCGACCGAGGACGAGGCGATAAAACGCAAGATCTTCGTCGAGCTTTGCCCGCACCTGAACGACCGGACGCTGATCGCCACCAACACGTCGTCCATCTCGATCACGCGGCTCGCTTCGGTCACCGACCGCCCCGAGCACTTCATCGGCATGCACTTCATGAACCCGGTGCCGCTGATGGAGCTCGTCGAGCTGATCCGCGGCATCGCCACCGACGACGAGATGTTCGCTGCGACGCGCCGCTTCGTGGAGAGCCTCAACAAGACGGTTGCGGTGAGCGAGGACTTCCCCGCTTTCATCGTCAACCGCATCCTGCTGCCGATGATCAACGAGGCGATCTACACGCTCTATGAGGGCGTGGGCACGGTCGAGGCCATCGACAAGGCGATGCGGCTGGGCGCCCACCATCCCATGGGACCGCTCGAGCTCGCCGACTTCATCGGGCTCGATGTATGCCTGTCGGTGATGCAGGTGCTCTACGAGGGACTGTCGGATTCAAAATATCGCCCGTGCCCGCTGCTCGTGAAATACGTCGAGGCGGGCTGGCTCGGCCGCAAGACGCAGCGCGGATTCTACGACTACCGCGGCGAGAAGCCGGTGCCGACCCGCTAAGCGTGCGCATCATCGAATAGACGAAGGGCGGCTCGCCAGCCGCCCTTTTTGTTTTGCGGAACGGCTCAGGCCGCCACGGCCGGTCGCTGCGGGGGAGCGGTCTGCTCCCAGCACGGCAACGCCGATAGCCGCTCAAACCAGCGGGCGACATTCTTGTAGGCGGCAACCGGCAGCTTGGCCTCGTTGGCGTAGAAGAGGTACGAGCCGACCGTGAAGTCCGCGAGCGTGGGCGCTGAGCCCACGAGCCAATCGCGTTTGGCCAGATGCTGGTCGAGGACGGCGGCCTCCTTGTTGAAGGCTTCCGTCGCCTTCGCTACGACCGCCGCGTCGGGGCCTCCTAAGCCGAAGATGCCCTTCACCAGGTTCTGGAAGGTGAGCGGCATGCAGGCGTCGCTGCCCCAGTGCGCACTCTGCCAGTTCTGCCAGCGCATGATGTCGGCGCGGTTGCGCGCGTCGTCCGGCCACAGCGTGTTGGGTTTCTTGCTGGCGAGGTACTGCAGGATGGCGTCGGATTCCCACAGCACAAAATCGCCATCGACGAGCGTCGGCGTGCGCCGGGTGGGATTGAGCGCGAGATATTGCGGCGTCCGGTTCTCGCCCTTGAAGGCATCGAGCTGCACGTATTCCAGCGGAATGCCGAGTTGGGCCGCGACCGCCCGCACCTTCCAGGTCCGCGGAGAGGCGGAAAATCCATAGAGCTTCATGACAATCTCCTCTGCCTATCGTGTCGATTGAACTATCGGGACAGGTATTTCCCCAGCCGCTCCATCGTTCCGTCCCAGCCGTGCTGATGGCGGTCGCGGGCAGCCTCGTCGAAGAAGTGCTCGTGCGTGATCATCATGTCGGTGCCGTCGCCGGCGCTTTTCAATTGCACCGTGACCAGCGATTCCCGCTCCGGCGTGCTCTCCCACGCCCAGGTGAAGACGAGCTTCGCGTTGGGAACGATCTCGCGATACACGCCGCCGACGCGGTGCTGCTCGCCGCTCGGCATCTGCATGACGATGCGGTAGCGGCCGCCGATCCTGAGATCGGTCTCCGAGACGAGGATCTTGCCGTCGTCGCTGGGCCCGAACCATTGCCTCAGCGCTTGCGGGTCCGTCCACGCGCGGAAGACTTTTTCGACCGGGACGGCGTAGTGGCGTTTGAGCCTGAGGCTCGGCTTTTCGAGGGTTGCTGCCATGGGTCGCTCTCCAAATAGCGGCCGAGCGCATCGAGCCGCTCGGTCCAGAACTTCTCGTAGCGGAGGAGCCACTGCGTAGCTTCCTCCAACGGCACCGGTGCAAGTCGGCAGCGCACGCTGCGGCCCGTCTTGTCGCGCGTTAGGAGGCCGGCATCGGCGAGGACGCCGATGTGCTTCATGATGTTGGGCAGCGAGACGGGAAACGGCTTAGCCAGCTCGCTGATGGTCAGCTCCGGCGTTTGCGACAGCCGCAGCAGGATCGCGCGGCGCGTTGCGTCCGCCAGGGCAGAGAACGTGCGATCGAGCTTTGCCGGTTGATAGCTAACCATGTGGTTAAGTATTACGGGACGGCATCGCCTGTCAAGCAACAAACGGCGCGAGACCGGACGGGAAAGGCCCGTGGCATTAGCCCTCCCGCCGGCCGGCGCCGACACGCGGTGTCTCTTTTGGAAGGTGACACTCCGCGTATTGGAGCTGATGGGAGGTACGCCTAAGCCGCGGATGGGTTTCACGCCGCAGCAGAAAATCGCGCTAGCGCTTACCGCTACTTCGTCGCCTGGATCAGTTTGCCCGCAAACAGCACTGGGCCGGTCGGGACCCCCGTCGGCGAGCCGCCCTCGGGCTCGAGGCTGACGGCGAGCGTGGCCTGCTCGATCACCTTGGGCGAGTAGCCGGCAAGCTGCGGACCCACCACGGTGAACGGCTTGTCTCCGACGACGCCGAGCGAGCGCGGCGTCTTGAGTTCGTCGTGCACGAGCCACAGCTCGTAGCTCTTGCCACGTTGCGGCTCGGCTGAAACGGCGCGGATCGTCAGCACGCGCGTCTCGAGATCGACCGAGACGAGGAACGCCGGCGACTGCGCGTCCTTCTGCAGTACGGCGACGAGCGTCTTCTCCTGTGGCACACGCGCGATTTCGCGATAGCCGACGAACAGCAGGAGACTGGCGGCGAGTGCGGAGGCCGCGACTGCAGTCGTCCTCCATCGACTTAACTTGCGCTCAATTCTGATGATTTGAGCCCCCATTTGTTGGGGCGTTTGCAGCACTTCCTCGAGCGCATCGATCCGCGCTGCGATTTCCGGCCAGATGCTCGCAGGAGCTTCGCGCGGCGGCACCAGCTCGGTGAGCGGCGCCAGCCGGCGCTCCCACGCCTCGATGGCCGCGGCAAGCGGCGCCTCCCGGCGCGCGCGCGCGGCTACGGCCGTGCACTCGCCTGCGGGGAGCGTGCCCAGCACGTACTCCGCGGCGATCAGGTCGATGTCTTCGCCGTCCATCATGAGCCGAGGCACTTTCTCAATTGGGCCAGGCTGCGGTGTAGCCAGGTCTTGATAGTGGCCACGGGGTGGGCGAAGCGCTTGGCAAGCTCGTCGCGGCTGAGCCCGTTGTAGTAAGCGAGCAGCACGATCTCGCGCCGCTCCGGGTCGAGACCTTGCAGGCACTCCTGCAGCCGGCGCAGCTCCTGGCTCAGCTCGGCCCCTTCCAGCGGGCTCAAGCCCTCCTGTTCGACCTCGAGCGCTTCCGGCGCGTCCTCGATGGAAACCGGCGTCCGACGGCGTACCTCGTCGATGGCTCGGTTGCGGGCAATCGTCGCCATCCAGGTGATGGGCGAGGCCTTGGCCGGGTCGAAGCTCGAGGCCCGCTCCCAGATGCGCACGTAGACGTCCTGCAGCACGTCCTCGGCCACTGCGCGCCGGGGCAGAATGCGCACGACGATGCCCCACAGCTTGGCCGACGTCGCCTTGTAGACGGCCGAAAATGCCTCGCGGTCGCGCGCGGCGACGCGGGCCAGCAGCTCAGCGAGTTCGGCGGCGGGCGGCTTCATCATGGTGATCACAAAGGGGATACGGCCGACAGCCGTATCGGTTTCACGCGTTGGGCGCGGCCCGGATCGAGCGCAGGAAGGTGGTGAGGCAATCGGTGGCGTGGTGAATATGGCCGGGCAGCTCGCGCCAGTTGCGCATCTGCAGCTGCGCAGGGTGGTCGAGGTAGTCCGAATGCACGAGCACGGTCACCATGCCGAGCGCGTGCGGGGCCTCGAGGTTGTGCGGCATATCCTCGAACATGGCGGCCTCGCGGGCGGCGACGCCGTGGCGCTTCACCATGCGGTCGAAGGCTCCCGCCGATCGGGCTTGGCCACGTACTCGCAGGCGGCGATGTCGCAGATGTCCTCGAACAGGTGGAGGACGCCGAGCTTCTCGGCGACGCGTTCAGCGTGGCGGCGCGAGCCGTTGGTGAAGATGAGCCGGCGTCCCGGCAGCGCCGCCGATCGCCGCGGCCAGCTCCGGCAGCTCCGGCACGACCGAGAGGTCGATGTCGTGCACGTAGTCGAGGAACGGCTGCGGGTCGAGCTTATGCACCTGCATCAGCCCGGAAAGCGTCGTGCCGAACTGGCGGTAGTAGCTCTTCTGCAGATGGCGCGCCTGCTCGAACGGCACGCCCAGATAGTCGGCGATGAACTTGCCCATGCGCTTATCGACCTCCGCGAAGAGGTTGCAGCGCGCGGGGTAGAGCGTGTTGTCGAGGTCGAAGATCCAGGCGGTGGTGTCGGCGAAATCGCGCTTTGCTGCGGGCGCCGGTCCCGGGTCGGGCGGGTCGGCGCTGTGCAAGACGAGACGTTTGCCCGATGCGGTCATCTGAGGCTGGCTCGCGCCTTCTGCCGCGCGCTGCGTACGAGCGTGCCGACGCCATGCGTCGGTGAACAGCTCGAGCAGCACGCAGTGCGGCACCCGGCCGTCGATGATGACGACGGCCTCGACGCCCGCCTCGACCACCTCGATGCAGCCCTCGATCTTCGGGATCATGCCGCCGGAGATGGTGCCGCTCTGAATGAGCGCGCGGGCCTCCTCGATGGAGAGCTCGTGGACGAGCCGCTTGTCCTTGTCGAGTACGCCCTCGACGTCGGTCAGCAGCAGGAGGCGCTTGGCCTGCATGCGCGCGGCGAGCGCGCTGGCGAAGGTGTCGGCGTTGATGTTGAGCGTCTCGCCCTCGCGGCTGACCGCCGATCGGCGCGATCACGGGAATGAGGTCGGAGCCGGAGATCACCTCGACGATGTGCGGATTGACCTCGACGGGTTCGCCCACGTAGCCGATGTCGACCGCCTTAACGACGTTCGATCTCGGGGTCCGGCATCTCGGTGATGCGGCGCGCAATCATCAGGTTGGCGTCCTTGCCGCAGATGCCCACGGCCTTGCCGCCCTGCCGGTTGATCGCCGACACGATGTCCTTGTTGATCTGGCCGGCGAGCACCATCTCGACGACCTCGACGGTCGTCTTGTCGGTCACGCGCAGCCCGTGCACGAAGTCGGACTTGATGTGCGAGCTTCTTCAGCATGGCCGCGATCTGCGGACCCCCGCCGTGCACGACGATGGGGTTAACGCCCGACTGCTTGAGGTAGACGATGTCCTGCGCGAAGGCGTCGGCGAGCGCCGCGTCGACCATGGCGTGGCCGCCGAACTTGATGACGACGGTCTGCTCGTCGTAGCGGATGAGGTGCGGCAGCGCCTCAGCCAGGATGCGCGCCTGCACGTGCGGCGAAGGCTCGACCTCGGGCGCCGCCCCGCCCTGCAGCTGCGATTTCGTCTTCATGGTCAGGCCTTGCGCTTACGTTCCCGCTGGTTGGCCGGCGACGCGCGACAAATTGGATGCCCCCGCAACCGATCGTCCGCTCTTATACCGCCAAGGCCCGCGACCTCAACGGATTTCCCCCACAATCGGGTGCTAGCGCAACGCGGGTGGGGCGACCCTATACCCGCCGCGGCGCTGCCGGTACGTTAATGCCGCACAGGGCTCTGGGGGGGAGCGGGGCGCCGGGGAGAGGACGACGAGATGATTGCCGACGACCTCAACCGCATCTCCATGTCGGCCGGCCTCGCGACCACGGTGTCGCGGGCGGTCGACTATGCGCGCGGGGCGGGTCATCCCGACGTCCTGCTTGAGCACATGCTGATGGCGCTGTGCGACGACCCGGACGCCGGCCTCGTGCTGGCCGCGAGCAACATCGACGTGGCGCGGCTGCGCGCAGACGTATCCGACTATCTGAACGGCATCGAACGGCGCGCGGCGCCGCACGGCCAGACCGTCGATCCCGTGGTGTCGACGGACCTGATCCGCATCCTCGAGGCCGCTGCGGCGGCCGCACGCGGCGGCCGCCGGCGCGAGATCAGCGGTGCTATCGTGCTGGCCGCGATCATCGGCGACGGCAAGAGTGCCGCGGCGCATCTGTTGCGCGCGCAAGGGCTGACCTTCGAGGGCGCGATCCGCGCCCTGCAGGCGGCGCGGCCGAGTGGAGCCGCTGCGGCTTCTGCCCCGGCGACCGCGGGCGACATCTTGGCGAGTGCACGCGAGCGCGTGCAGGCGCGGTCGCGCGGTCCCGTGAACCCCGCAAGGAGACCCGAGCCCGAGCCTCAGCCTCCACCTCACGAGCCGGAGCCCGAACCGGATATCGAGGACGTCTACGCCGAGATCGGCGAGCCGATCGAGGTTGAGGAGGCGCAGCCGGCGGCGGTCGCGCCGGGCGCTGGCGGCTCCGACTGGCACATCGGCAACGAGCCCGAGTACGACACTCAATACGAGCCGGAACCGGCGGCCGAAGATGAGCCGGGGCAGATGCCCGCGTCCGCTCCCTTCCCGCCGCCGCTTCCAGTTCCCGATGCCGCCGACGTGCCGACATTTCCGCCGATCGCCGCCCCCGCGCGGGCCGCACCTCCGCCGCTGCCACCGCCCGCGCCGGCTCCAGCGGCGCGTCCGTCGTCCGTTCCATGGCCGGACGTCATGCCCGAGCCGCAGGGCGTGGGTTCCGGTGGAGCTCGGCGCCCGCGCGTCGAGGGCATTGGCGCCGCCGCGGATCCCCGCCCATCGCTTGCCGAGCGCGCGCGCCGCTTCGAGCCGGGCGATCGCGTGCCCCCGACCCTCGGCGCCGGCCGTGCGCCATCGGCGCCCCAGGGCGCACGCCCGGCCGGAGCGCGCGTGCGCGCCGAGGTCGGCCAGCTCGTCGAGAACATTCCGCGCAGCATGCGCGTCGCCGTCCCGGTCCTGGTCGAGGCGCGCATTGCCCGGGCCGACGTTCAAAACCTATCGGAGGGGATGCAAGGCGGAGGTGCCGCCCAGCAGCACGAGGTAAAAATCACGCGTGTGATGTCGGTGAGCTTGCGTGCTCCCGACGGCGGCTTTTTCATCGAGAGCGCGTCGCCCGAGACGCAGTTCATCGATGGCACAAACTCCCTCTCGGCAGATGATTTTGCGAGCTGGCGCTGGCACGTCACGCCGCGCGAGAAGGGAAAGAAGCGGCTGCAGCTCGTCATCTCGGGGCGTGCCGTTGCAGACGGAATCATCGCCGAGACGGCGCTGCCCGATCAGGTCATCAGCGTGCGGGTGCGGACCAACTACGGAAGGTCGTTCGCGCGTGGCTTCGGGTGGATCGTTGCCGCACTGGTCGGCGGCTTCATCGCGAAGTTCGGCGAAGGCGCTTTCGACACCGGCTGGCAGATCGTCTCCGGCTTCATCCACAGGTGATGCGGCGCCGGCGCTAGCTGCGCTCGGCCACGATGCCGGCGATTGCCGCGCGTAGCTCCCCCACCCCGAGTGCTTTCTCCGACGAGGTTGCGATGACGCCCGGATAGGCGGCCGGGTGCGATTTCAGCGCCGCGGTCGTGGCCGCGACAACTTGGGGAAGCTCGTGCGCGCCGATCTTGTCGGATTTCGTCAGCACCACCTGGTAGGACACGGCCGCCGTATCGAGCATGTCCATGACCTCGACGTCGGGCGGCTTTATTCCGTGGCGCGAGTCGATGAGCACGAACACGCGCGCGAGCGCGGCGCGGCCCTTCAGGTAGTCGGAGACGAGCGCGGTCCAGGCGGCCACCTTTTCCTTCGGCGCCTTGGCAAAGCCGTAGCCCGGCATGTCGACGAGGAAGAGCGGCACGTCGGCTGCCTGGAAGAAGTTGAGCTCCTGGGTGCGCCCCGGCGTGTTGGAGGTGCGAGCGAGGCTGCCCTGGCGCACGAGCGCGTTGAGCAGGCTCGACTTGCCGACATTGGAGCGGCCCGCGAAGGCGATCTCGATGCGGTCGGCGGGCGGCAGGAACTCGAGGCTGGGGACGCTCTTCAGGATCTCCCACGGCCGCTCGAACAGACGGTCGCCGGCCGCGAGCAAGGATGGGTCCGGCTCCACCATGAAGACCTCGCGCCCTTTGCGCAGCCGCTAGGTGCGGCGTTTGTCCTTGCCCGGCGGCTTGCCGCTCGCATCGGGCTTATCGGACGTGTTCCCCGGCGAGCCCATGCCCGGCATTCGCTGTTTGAGCGCCGATCCCACGGCTCCGCCCGCGCTCGAGAGCGTGGCGAACTTGCTCTTCAGGTTGCCGATGAGGTGGATCTCGGCGCCCTGCTTTTTCATGATGTAGTACTGCTGCGCCAGCGATAGCGTGTTGCTCCAGGCCCAGTAGATCACGAGGCCGGCCGGGAACGCGGCAAGCATGAACGTGAACATCACCGGCATCCAGCTGAAGATCTGCTGCTGCACAGGATCGGCCTGCTGCGGGTTGAGCTGCATTTGCAGCCACATGGTGATGCCCATGAGCAGCGGCCACACGCCGATGTGCAGGAACTCCGGCACGCTATAAGGCAAGAGCCCGAACAGGTTGAACAGCGACGTGGGATCGGGCGCCGACAGGTCCTTGATCCAGCCGAAGAACGGCGCGTGCCGCATGTCGATCGTGATGAACAGCACCTTGTAGAGCGCGAAGAACACCGGGAGCTGCAGCAGCACCGGCACGCAGCCGGCAATGGGGTTGACCTTCGCCTTGCGGTAGAGGTCCATCTGCTCCTGCTGGAGCTTGGTCTTGTCGTCCTTGTAGCGCTCGCGCAGCGCCTCGATCTGCGGCTGCAGCTTCTTCATCTTCGCCATGGAGGCGTACTGCTTGCTGGCCAGCGGGAAGAACGCGAGCCGCACGAGCACCGTCAGGATGAGGATCGTGACGCCGAAGTTGTGCACGACCGAGTTGATGGATTCCATGAGGTAGAACAGCGGCTTGGTAATGAAGAAGAACCAGCCCCAGTCGATCAGCAGGTCGAACTGCTTGATGCCCTCGTTGGTCTCGTAGTGCTGCAGAACCTTCACTTCCTTGGCGCCGGCGAACAGCTTGTCCTCGACGCTTGCCGTTTGCCCGGGCGCGATGGTGACCACCTCGCGCAGGTAATCGGTCTGGTAGGCCGCCTGCTCCGCCGGCGACTTCTCCGGCCAGCCGGTGAACTGCGCGCGATAGGTGGCCTTCTGGTCGGGCACGAGGGCGGACGCCCAGTACTTGTCGGTGAAGCCGAGCCAGCCGGCGGTCGCCGGCTCGAAGGTGCGAGTGCCCTCCTCGACGGCTGCTGAATACTTGCTCTTCTGCTCGCCCTGCTCGCCGATGACCCCAATCATGCCCTCGTGCATGATCCAGTTGCCCTGCACGTGCGGCGTGCCTTCGCGGCGGATGCGTGCGTAGGGCGCGAGCGACACTTCGGCTGAGCCCTTGTTCTCGACCGCGTCGACGATCTTGAACATGTAGTTGTCGTCGATGGAGACCGTGCGCTTGAAGAGCAGCCCCTGGCCGTTGTCCCACTGCAGCGTCACCGGCGTCGCCGGCGTCAGCGTTGCCGCGCCCGCGGTGGTCCACAGCGTGTCGCGATCGGGGAGCTTTTGCTGCAGGCCGCCCTGCGCCACCCAGCCATACTCGGCGAAGTAGGGATGCGGACTGTTGGTTGGGGAGAACAGCGTGACGTTGGGGCTCTTGGGGTCGACGGTCTCGTGGTACCGCACCAGCACGAGGTCGTCGATGCGTCCGCCCTTCAAGGCGATCGAGCCTCTGAGCGACGGCGTCTCGACGGGGATGCGCGGCGACGCGGCGATCGCCAGCTCGCGTGTCTGTGCGGAGGTCGAGCTCTCGGTGCCCGGGATCGTGCCTTGCGGTGCGGCGCCCGGCGTTGCTACTCCGCTGTCGGGCCGCGGTGTGGCTGCGGAGGGTGCCGTCTGCTGCTGCGACTGTTCCTGCGCAGCACGCCGCTTCGCCTCCTGCGGACCGGCATAGAAGTATTGCCAGGCGAGCAGCACCGCCATCGACAGAACGACGGCGAGGATCAGGTTCTTGTATTGATCGGGGTCTTGCGACTGCATCCGTGCCTCGGCCTACCGCCGTCCTCGTCCGTGGAGAGCTCTCGCCGCAGGGCCGCGATGCGCTTTGCCCGCGGCGCACCAGGAGAAGTCGTGCGCCCGTGCGTCCGTGGCAATAGCGGATGAGGCGGGCTTCGCAAATCGGAAACTGGCCGGGGGTCTTATCGGAGGCCTCATTGGGGTCTTTGCGTGCGGCCTTTTGCCTGCGGCGGCTGATGAATGCGGGAAAGCGCCTGGTCGAGATCCGCCTTCAGCTCGAGATAGTCTCGGCCGACGGCCCCCGGGCGCGCGATCAGCACATAGTCGAAGTCTTGGCGCATCTGGCCCGGATCGAGGGCTGCGGCGAGCGAGCGCAGGCGCCGGCGCACGCGATTGCGCACCACAGCGCTGCCGATCTTCTTGGATACGGTGAACCCAAAGCGTGCCCCCGCGGGGGCGCCGTGATCGTTGGGACGCGAGCGGGCTTCGAGCACGAACGCGGAGTTGCTCCAGCGCCGGCCGCCCCTTACCCGCAGAAACTCGGCGCGCTTCTTGAGAGTCTTGAGGGATGACCGTGCCAAGGCGCAAAGATCCCGCCCGCCGAAGGCTGCGCTGCGCGGCCGAACGGGCCCGCCGGCCGGAAATGTTCACGCGCTCAAGCCGACAGCCGCTTGCGGCCCTTCGCGCGCCGCCGTGTCAGAACCCGCATGCCGCCCTTGGTCAGCATCCGCTTGCGGAAGCCGTGCCGCCGCTTGCGGACGAGGCGGCTCGGTTGATAAGTGCGCTTCACGTCACAACTCCATTGCCCGACGCGAAGAATGCCAGTCGAGCGTCACGGTCGCGGTCGGCAGTAGGCCCACGTTTCCAGGATTGCGGGCGCTTATACGGGGTGGTTTCATGCAAGTCAACGCGCGGCCTTTCCCCTGCAATCAGCCCTTCCCGGCAAATGTCTGGTGTGCGCTTGTGCCGGAAATGGCAGACCTGCTCTCGCGCCGGCGCCAGCCCGCCGCTAAGGCCTGCCCTTTGTTAGGAATGAGGTGAACCCCACGCCATGCAAGCTAAAAGGCAAGCCAAAAGCCGGAAGACCGAAGCACCGGCCGCCTCCCCGGAAGTTGAGACCATCGTCGCCGATATTTGCGTTATCGGCGGTGGCCCGGGCGGCATTTCGGTGGCCACGGCCGCCGCCGCCTTCGGGCGCCGGGTCGTGCTCGTCGAGCGCCACAAAATGGGTGGCGACTGCCTCAACTACGGCTGCATCCCTTCCAAGGCGCTGCTCGCCGCGGGCAAGCGCGCGCACGCGATGCGCACCGCGGCCGTGTTCGGCATCACCGGCATCGGCCCCGAGATCAATCCGCGCGGGGTGCACGACCACGTGCACCGCGTTATCGCCGCGATCGCGCCCAACGATTCGGTCGAGCGCCTCACGGGGCTCGGCGTGCGCGTCATCCTCGCGGCCGCGCGCTTCATCGACAAATCGACGGTCGTTGCCGGCGAGTACCGCATCAAGGCGCGCCGCTTCGTGCTGGCGACCGGGTCGACGCCGTCCGTGCCGGCGATCCCTGGGCTCGACAGCGTGCCCTATTTCACCAACGAGACCATCTTCGACAACCAGCAGCGCCTGCACGACCTCATCGTCATCGGCGCCGGGCCCGTCGGGCTGGAGCTCGCGCAGGCGCATCATCGGCTGGGCTCGCGCGTCACCGTGCTCGAGGCGGCCAAGGCGCTCGCCAACGAGGACACCGAACTGAGCAAGATCGTGCTCGAGCAGCTGGGCGCCGAAGGCCTCAACATCCACGAGGGCACGACGGTCGAACGTGTTGAATCGAGTCTCGGGCGCGTGCGCGTGCACGTGAGCCTCAACGGCGAAAAGCACGTCGTCGAGGGCAGCCATCTCATTGTCGCGGCCGGCCGCAAGCCGACGACCTCCGACCTCGGGCTGGAGGCGGCTCGCATCCGCTTCGACGACCACGGAATCAAGGTAAACGCCGGCCTCAAGACCTCCAACCGCCGCGTCTTCGCCATCGGCGACTGCATTGGAGGCGCGCAGTTCACCCACGTCGCCGCCTACCACGCCGGGCTCGTCATCCGCCGCATCCTGTTCCGGCAGCCGGTGCGGGTTAACGCTGGCCTGCTTCCACGCGTCACCTTCACCGATCCCGAGCTCGCCCACGTGGGGCTTTCCGAGACCGAGGCCGCCAAGTCCGGCAAGATCAACGTGCTGCGCTGGCCCTACCACGAGAACGACCGTGCCCAGGCCGAGCACCGGACCACGGGCCATATCAAGGTCGTGACCGCCAAGGGCGGCCGCATCCTCGGCGCCACCATCGTGGGGGCGGAAGCGGGCGAGCTGATCCAGATGTGGTCGCTGGCGATCTCGCAGAAGCTCAACATCAAGGCGATGGCGGAATGGATTTCACCCTTCCCCACCCTCAGCGAGATAAACAAAAGCGTCGCCGAACGCTATTATGCCACCGCACCCAGCGATCCCACGGTGCGCAAGGTGATCGGTTTCCTCGCCCGCTTTGGGTAGGATGCCGGTAGCAAGAGGAAGCGCGTGCTCCGCGACAACAATAAAGAAGCGCGGTATCTGGTTTCGGTCGCGGATTTGCGGCGCTTGGCCCTGCCCGGCTGGTCGAAGCTGTCGCGCTTCCGCTGGGGCGACGTGGGGCTGCCGGCGAAGCTCCTGCTGCTGACCGCAGCCTTCGTGATGCTCGCGGAAATCCTGATCTTCCTGCCGTCGGTCGCCAACTTCCGGCTGAGCTGGCTCGATGAGCGGTTGACCGCCGCCCAGCTCGCCACGCTCGCGGCCGAAGGCTTCCCCGGCGGTGACGTGCCCTCGGGCCTGCGCGCCGAGATGCTGCGATCGGCCCAGGTGAAGGCGGTCGCCGCGCGCCGCAACGGCGTGCGCCGCCTGGTGCTGCCCGTCGATCCGCAGATGACCGTCGACGCCTTCTACGACCTGCGCCAGCGCCCCGGGAGCACCTTCGGCGACATCGGCTTGCGGTTCCGGCAGATCGGCGATGCCATCGCGGTGTTCTTCGCGCCCGAGGGGCGCACCATCCGCGTCGTCGGCAGCAACGGCGAGGACCCCGACGACCTCGTCGAGATCGTGATGCCGGAGACGCCTCTCAAGCGGGCGATGGAATCCTACGCGCTGAGCATCCTCGGGGTGTCGATCGTGATCTCGCTCGCCACCGCCGCGCTCGTCTTTTTCGCGCTGAACCGGCTGCTGGTGCGCCCGATGTTGCGCATCACGCGCAACATGGTGCACTTCCGCCAGGACCCGGAGGACCCCTCTCGCATCATCGTGCCTTCGGGCCGGCGCGACGAGATCGGTACCGCCGAGCACGAGCTGAGCGAGATGCAGACCCAGCTTGCCGGCGTGCTGCTGCAGAAGACGCGGCTTGCGCAACTCGGCCTTGCGGTGAGCAAGATCAATCACGATCTGCGCGGTATGCTGGCGAACGCGCAGCTGCTGTCGGACCGCCTGACCGCCATCCCCGACCCGACCGTGCAGCGCTTCGCGCCCAAGCTCATCGCCTCGCTCGACCGCGCCATCAACTTCTGCAACGACACGCTGCGCTACGGGCGCGCGGAGGAAGCAGCACCCCGGCGCGAGCTGCTGCTGCTGAAGCCGCTGGCCGAGGAGGTCGGCGACGCGCTGGGCCTTCCGCGAGATGGCAGCATCGACTGGGTGCTCGACATCGACGACACACTGCGCATCGACGCCGACCGCGATCATCTGTTTCGCATTCTGAGCAATCTCGTGCGCAATGCCATCGACGCGATCGAAGGCCAACGTGAGCATGCAACGGCCGGTGCGCCGGTGCACGGCGAGATCCGCATCAAAGCGTGGCGCGACGGTCGCCGCGTGTTCGTCGAGGTGCGCGACAACGGCCCCGGCGTTCCGCAGAAGGCGCGCGATCATCTGTTCGAGGCGTTCACCGGCTCGCAGAGGAAAGGCGGCACCGGGCTCGGGCTCGCGATCGCTGCGGAGATCGTCGGCGTGCACGGCGGGCATCTGCAGCTCGTCGACACGAACGAGGGCGCGGCGTTCCTATTCGAGATCCCCGACCGGGGCACGCACCACGCGAGCCTTGAGGCGCCGGCGGCGCGGGACGCCGATCGCGCGGGCGGCGAGTGAGCGGCTTCCGGGGGCGATCGCGGCCAGGTTGGGAGCGAAAGAACGCGAATTGGCGGGCGCGCGCGGCCTCTTGCGCGCAGGAGCGCTACGCATTAGTAGTTTCGGGCTTCGGCATGGGCTTTGCGCCCCCCGTGGGCCCGCTGCGGGCATCAATCGCAGACAAGCACCGGTAGCTCAGCTGGATAGAGCACCAGACTACGAATCTGGGGGTCAGGAGTTCGAATCTCTTCCGGTGCGCCAGCGATTTCAATGGCTTATACGCGTGCCTGTTCCGCGGCAATCGCTCGGCGGAACGCCAGCGGAACCGGGATTTGGTAGGCAACAAAGCGAATGCCGGCGCGTTTCACTTCGCGCTTTTTCGTCAAGTGCCGAAGCTGGCGGGCGATGGCCGTCCAATGGTGAGTTTCCCAGGACTTGGCCGCGCAGAGCTCTCGATACGTTCGCTTCAGATCGGAACTGGGGACGTAGAGCCCGGTGATCTCCGGACATTCCTCTCGGATCAAGTCGATTAGGGCGCGTGCCTGTCTCAAGGGCTCGGACGGGCGTTGAGGATAGAGACGCGCGATCTGCACTGGTTTGGGGCGGCGCTTGGGTACGGCTTTCCGGTCCACCAGTTTGGAGCAGGCGTTCGGGGCAGCGGTTGGATCTGCCAATTGAGGAAAGGGTTGCGACCTAGCTGCCGGCGACTGCATCAGTGTCGCGCGGGGTTCGCCTTTTCTATTCCTGAATGACAGAGTCAGCACGATCTTACCGTTTGTAAGAGACCTGGTTGTCGGCAAATACACTTGGCCCAATAACATAAGCTTGTCGATTTAGTAACCCGCGCCTCGCGAGCGGCGCTCCTGAGCGATCTTGATCTATTGTGATGAACGTAACTCGGCGAATGATGCTAACGACGCTTCATACGGGAACTGGGAGCGTAATCAGCCTCCCATTGCCCCCCCCGGGCATGACTGAGAGCCCGAAGTCGTTCACTCAGGAAAAAGCGCACCAAAGATACGCCCGAAGAAAGAAGGCTGTGCATCATCCTCCTTGGCCCGCGGCTTTATGTGTTCCCGTCGTTCAAGGAAGGACGGCTGTGCGTCTTCGCCAGCCGACCCTGCATCATCCAGGTCTGATCGATTCGAGAGCGCGCGTCGCTGGTACTCCAGGAAAGAAGACGGCCCCTCGTCTTCGATGTCTGATGGCTCCAAAACCGAGCTCCGTTTGAACCGCTTGCGTTTCGCCAGTTGATGAGTGGGCACAATCTCTTCGATATAAGCTGACTGCACCGTTTTAGCGGTTATTCTTTCGCTTGGCTCAAGTGCTTGAACTCTCGGTATTGCAGAGGGCGGAACAGCTACCAATGTTTCAGTTCGAGACGGGAGCACGCTTGATGAGGTCCACATGGCGATGCGCATTTTCGCTGAAACACCCGACGCGCCCTGACCTTCCATTGCCGATGCCACATGGTTCTCAAACACGCTGTGGAATGCTGGCGTGTTCGCAAAATCCATGCGTCCGGTGCTGCCACCTTCGCTAGCGGCCCAGGCAGCCTCCGTGAAAAACAAAAAGAACATCGCCATTACGCGCACTTAAAATTTTCCTGTGAGGATGCTTATTGGCGCGTTCAGTCAGCCCATTGAATTAGGCCTCAAAAAGGACGGTGGGCTCAAAATAGTTCTTAGCCCCGCCCCTAAGCTAGCTCTTATTGGACTGCGCGCGTCTTCGGACCAGAGCAACCCCACACGGGTCACGCCTCCGGGTTGAACACCGCCTGCTCGCACTTCACCATTGCATAGCCGTGGCGCGCGAGCGCCAGGCGGTACTCAGGCTTCAATGCCTCGACCACACCCCGGCGGTTGCCCTGCCACGGGCCTCGCTTCCGTACCTCGTGGGAACGGTCTCGTAGAGCTTAGAGCAACTGCCGGTCGTCCTCGGTCCTCCAGCGCTCGCTCCGCACCTCATGTGTTGGCTTTCAACCGAAGGTCTGGCACCTGGCTCAGGTTGGCGAGGTGGTAGCCACAGGAATGGCGCAGCATGTGCGGCCACACGTGGCCAAGCTTGGCGCGCTTTCCGGCCTCGCGGATGATGTAGGCGATGCCCTGACGGGTGAACTGATCGCCGCGTTCAGTCACGAACAGCCAGGGCAGGTTGCTCTTACGGATAGCAAGATAGGCACGCTGTTGCGGCTCAACCCGCCCCATTTCTTGGTCGTCGGCTCAGCCCCGCTGGAGCGAGTTGCGCCGCCTCAGCATTCGTCCGCTGAGTGGGGTGAAGCGGCCGCGATGCAATCGCCCACATCTCGCCACCAAGGTTGGGTCCGTTGCACCCCCCAATCAACTAGAAGCCCGCCGCCGCAGTTCGCCCCTAGATCTTGACCTCCGCATGCTTGCGCAAGCGCAAAGAGAATCCCACGAGGATGATTCCGTACGCGACTGCGAAGGTGCCGATTGCGAATGCGAGCCCGAGTGCGCCGGCGCCAGGAAACATCAAGATGAGGCAGCCGAACAGCACCGACAGGACGCCGCTCGCAATGAGCAGCCACTCATCGTCAATCTCCTTGCGCAGTTTGATCGCGCCCACGATCTCGAACACGCCTGCCGCGATCGCCCAGCCCGCAATAAAGTACAGAAGCACAAGCCCCGTGAGGCCGGGCCACGCCAGCGTCACAGCGCCGGCGGCAATGCCGAGCACGCCGACGAGAGCGAGCCACCACCTCGGCGCGGGCGTGCCGCCCATGACCGCGGCACCGATGGCGAGTCCGCCGTCAAAAAGCGCAAAGACGCCGTAGAGCAGGATCAGGGTGACCAGCGTCAATCCGGGCCAGAAGAAGGTGAGTACACCGAAGATGATGGCGCAGATTCCGCGCAGCAGAATGAGCCACCAGTTTCGCGCAAGATCATCCAGCATCGGACGCATCAAAACGGTGCCGGGAGGATAGGTCTGTGTTGGCATGCTGAGTCCCTGTGGTTGACGTGTTTTTCGGGCCATCCAGCCATACAATCACAAAGGTGGCATAAGCGGCAACGCGATCCGCGAACCTCTAGATTTTCCGCAGCTAGGGGTAAAGCAGACGCGCGGCGGACATGCTCGGAACTTCCGTGTCTGACCCAAACCGGTCATCAATCCGACCCGAAAGATCGTTCACAGGGGACCCACATAGGGGCGCAATGAGTGTCGCTTGCTTGAACGACCCTCGATCCGCTTTTCGCTGGCGGCAGTCTGCTTGACGGTAATTGCTAGCCTGTCGAACAGTTTGAGGACATCATCCACGGCGTAAGCCACCTGCAGCGGATTTTCCTTCAGCTGAACATTGGTGATCTCGCCCAGGTGGTCACCCAGCTTGCGCAGGTGACCTCTTGAGTAGATCGAAAACCCTTCGAGAAATGCTGGTCCCGAGATTGTGTCGATTAGGCTGGCGATCGACATATCCAACGTCAGATCATTTTGGTCAGACGAGATTGCAGCGGTAAAATCGCTCCGTAGCTTCTTTAGAACAACATGCATGCGACACTCCCTATGGGGACGGATGGCCCGTCCCAAACATTCAGACAACAACTCCGTTCCACGGCGCGCCAAATCTCGGACCGTCCGAGTTCGCACCTGTACGGCGAGACGCCGCCTGTGCCGATGCGGCTCGACCAAACGCGGCCCAACCCCGGCGGGATCAAGGTCAAGACGGCGAACCGGCCGCTGGGAGCTGTTTCAGAAATCCTCGTAGCGTCCGCTGCGAGTGCTCACAATATCGAGGGCCGCAAGCCTCAGGGCGTCGGGATCACGCTCACCCCTAGACACCGCTGTCATGATTTGGCTAGCCATCGCCGCCAGTAGCGGATGCTCATCGAGCTCATGATGAGAACGCTGGTTTGGGCAAGCTGCGTTAAGCGCAACCGTCATAAGCTTGAGCTCTTCAGAATCGAAGAATGTATCTGGAAACTGCATGCGTAGGCTCCCTCTATACAGGCGGGAGCACACGCATCTCTCAGCCATCGACGCCCGGTGGTCCCGTTGCCGACGATGTTTGAAACCGAACACTTGTGACCATCGATAGCAAGTCATTTTGTGCGAATGGTCTGCGACGCTAAGACATCTTCCCACCATGATGGACAAGCGCAACGCGGGAAGTTCGATTTTTTCTGTTGGTCGCGAGCGCGATGCCGCAGTGTAACGAGGGGCAGCTCGAAAGGGCCACCCCCCTTTCTCGCATTTGTACGATTTCATACATTCGGATGGACAGAACGCCTTAAAGCGCGCAGGGTCGGGTATCCCTGGCACGCGCAATGCAGGCGTTGGGGGCTGAGAGATAAGTGTGCTCCCGCCTGTGCGGCCGGGAGATCGACATATCGAATCTGCTGACACCCACTACAGTCCAGACCTACTTGACGTCATCGTGCGCGCGCTAGACGCCGCTTGGGGCGATCAGCGATTGCCAGACGACAACGGCGGGCGAGCGCTGCGCACCGCGATGGCTTCCCAAATCATGACGGCCGTTGGTGAAGGCGAACGCGATCCAGAACGACTGAAACTCGCAGCCCTGAATGCCACCGCCACTTACCGTCGACGCCTGAGCCGGCGTTTCTTTCCGACGAATACCCTTCTTCACGCGCAGTTGCGCGGACCCACTCCCTAGACCGGGTTGAAGGGCAACTTGCGCCGGCTTCCATTGAGGCCGGCGCTCTTTTCCTACTGATTTGAAGCGGGGTGTGAGGCGGTCGGAGCAGCAATGTTCCGGCCGCTCCATTTTCATCTACCGCGCACTGGAAAAGGAGCGGTCCGACCGCCTTGGTTAGTAGCCAGACCGCCCGATGAGAGCCAACGCCAGACGAAACTACCAGCACAGCGCTCAGGCGATCACCTACGCACACCTGTCTCCTAGGTGCGAGTAGCGGGATATACCTAGAGGCGGCGATCTTGCCGCCGCGGCGCTGCGATTATGGAGACGACGACAGCCGGTACGCGGTTGACCGTGAGCAGATGAAGGGTCTGCTTTTGAAGCCGTAAGCCAAGGCTGTCCAGATTACCGACGATCGGCAGGCGGCCCATCATTGGCTTGACAAGCATGACGTCGAGCGCGAGCAAGTGCACGAACTCAGGAATTCGGATCGAGTGCGCGTCGGGTGCGCCAATGCGAGGAGGGTTAAATGTCGAAGGCGCGTGCACTGGCACTTCCCTACGCCATCAGCAAGCTGCTGAGGCAGCGCTCGCCCCACCCGGTTGACGCGCCAGGTCTGGTCAAAATCGCCCAGGCCCGTGGTACTCAGCTGACGTTCGACGAGGTCGTGGTCGCGCTGGACAAGCTGGTCGTCGACGGGAACGCCGAGCGGCTAGAAGGTGATCAGTTCCGGTGGTGCCGTAACGACTAGCGAGGGCGCGGCGATGACCGGTGTGGCGCGCTCGTGCAATTTTCCGCGTGCGTGCCGATCCCGCATGGGTCAACAGACCTAGGCGCCGTTACCCCAACGCAGACGTGAGACTCGCCTCCGCATTGGTCTGGTCAGGGCGGGTGAAGCGGCGTGCCGCGTTCATACTTAGCTTGTCTGCTTTTGGCCCAACGCATTGCTTAGCATTCGTCCGCTAAGTGGGGTGAAGCGGACGTACCGTTCACGTGCATCTTGTCTGACTCATCTGACCTCGTCGTCGCGCCACTGAGAACCGGGGGGACGGCATGGAGATAAAAACTGGTCTAATTCGAGAAGATAATTGTTGACTTATGGAGTCAAGTAATGCGATTTCCCGCTGTGCATACCAGCTAGAATCCTGCCGCTAGAGATCATGGCTGACCCCACAACTAAGCACCGGCGTCCATTGCCTTCGACCAAGGTCAAAGAGCGACCGCTCATCAAGCACGCGGCCGATGTCGATGCCTCTCTGGGAAGATGCGACAGCCAAGGCGAGCCAGTTTCGCGACAAGAAAAATATCAAATGGCAGTATCAAATGCCCTGCTCTCTTTCGGTGCTTAAGTCGATCTGCTGGCATTATTGCGTTGTTGGGCGAGGTCGGGTTGTGGCCCTTCTCAGTCGCGCCGGCGTGCGCTCCAGATCGTCCGGGGTTAGGGGTAAAGCTGACGCGAACCGAACATCGTTGGATCTTCCGCGTTTGACCCGAAGCCGCCGCAGTTCATACACATGCTATTGTGCGTCGCCTGCCGCGGTAACGCTGCAAGATTGAGCTTAGCCTGGCGCTGCTTTTCGCCTGCAATCGGCGGCTAATTGGGGGCTACATGTCGGCAGCTTTGACGCGCGCGGCTTGGGTGGCCGGCTTTTTATTGTTTGCTTGCCAAGCCCTCGCCCAGATTAAGCCCATCGAACCGGCTCCCCCCATGCCGCCTGTGCCGAACTTGGGGATTATAGCGCCCACCCTGACCGTGCCGCCAATGCCACCCATGCCGACCGTGGCCGTGCCGCGATGCCCACGCCGACCGTGGCCGTGCCCCCCATGCCGATCGAGCCGTCGATGCCCATGCCGGACGCGCCGCTCGCGGGGGCGCCGACCGATCCGGAGCTAGGGTCGAGCGACCAAGACCTGACTGAGGAATATCAAAAGATCGTAGATCTCTATGAAGCCGGCAAGTACGACGACGCCGAGCCATTGGCCGATGACTTCCTCAAGCAAATCAAAGCTCGCTTCCATGAAGACACTGCACCATATGCCGCCGCGATCAGCGTGCTGGCTCGGCTTTACCAGGCGCAGGGCCGCTTCCCTCAGGCTGAGGCGTATGTGAAGAGCGCGCTCGCCATCGACAAACAAAACTTTCCGGCGAACCACCCCAATATCGCCGGCGATCTCTTCGCCTTAGGCCAATTGTATCAAGCGCAAAGGCGCCTTGAGGAAGCCGAGCTCCCCATGAAGGAGGCTCTCACTATCAGTGAAGCCACCCACCCACCAGATCCTCTCAGCGTTGGCCGGGCGCTGAATAATCTCGCGTGGCTTTACCAGGAACAGGCGCGATACGCAGAAGCAGAGCCGCTTGTAACGCGCGCGCTCAAGCTCATCGCGGAGGCCAAGGGACTAGAAGATGAAGATTACGGGCGAGCGCTCGACACTCTAGCCAAGCTTTATGAGGGGCAAGCGCGCTTCAAAGACGCCGAGCAGCATTACCGACGCGCCCTGAAAATACTCGAGGCTCGCCGCGGGCCAGACTACGCGGGCGTGGCAAGCTCACGCGAAAATCTTGGCGGCTTGCTCAAGTCGCTTAGGCGGCTTGATGAAGCAGAGCCGCTTTTGACAAAGGCGCTGGCCACCAAGGAGAGGGTTTTCGGCTCGAACCACCCCCTCGTCGCATATTCGCTTTCTCAGCTCGGAGATCTCTACCGTTTACAAGGAAGGGCCAAGGAGGCCGAAGCGCTTTTCCAGCGCGCCCTTGCGATCCGTAAAGCCACCGTCCGGGAAGTCACCGTCTACTTCGCAACCGACCGCAAGCAAATCAAAGACGCGAAGTCAATCACCTTCAGCGACGATGCCTCCAACAGCACGCTGACGTACGGTCAAGCCACGGTCATAGTTGACAAGCCGCAAACTACGCCTGGACGCACTCTTTCGAATGCGCCACTTCCCGATACCGCGCGCGGCGCTGCTCAGAACATCGAGACGACAGTGGTGGCGCACTTTGCGAAGCGAAGCGTGGTAGCCGCTGATGAGCACGTGGTAATGGATAAGGCGCAGAAGCAGCTCGACAGCGCGCACGTCTTCCCCAAGCAGGTCTTCGTCTTCGTGCACGGCTTCAACGTGTCCTTCGAGAACGCGCTGTGCCGCACCGCGCAGATCGCCTACGACCTGAACTTCGATGGCGCTCCCTTCCTCTTCAGTTGGCCGGGCGGGAATGGCTTGCTGAGTTATTGGCGTGTCAACTCGGGCAGCGCGAAGACTGCTTCCGATCACCTAATAGACTTCCTCGAGAAGATAGTCGCGGAGACGCACGCGACGAAAATTCATCTCATTGCCCACAGCATGGGGAACACCGTACTGCTTGATGCTCTCAACACAATGAAGCGCACAAGCGGTGATCACGCGCCTTGGCGGTTTGCTGAAATCATCATGCATTCTCCCGATGTCAGCAACGATCGATTTGGTCAGGTGATGACGGCGATCAAAGGTCTTGGCTCAGGCGCTACGCTCTATGCATCTTCGAACGACCGTGCCCTCGGCCTTTCAGGTTGGATTTCGGGAGCGAAGGCCGGAGGCGACGCCGCCATATTTGCCGGCGTTGAAACAATCGACGTGACTGCTGCCGGATCCAGCTTGCTGGGATTCAATCATGATACCTACGCGACCAACGCCGCTATTTTCAATGACATGAGGGTCGTGCTCGAGCTGGGCAGGCATCCACCCGACAAGCGGTCCGCATCGTTCCAACCTACGATCACGCAGGGCGGAACGTACTGGCTGTACCGGAGGCCCGATCCCGGCATCGCCAGCGCTGACGCACTTGCCCTTCCCGTTCTTGCTCCACCGTCAACAGCCACGGCCGACGCGCCTGCGCAGGGCATCGAGTCCGTGCAACCAGTGCCGGCGCCATCGTCATCCGCAATCACCGCATCCCCTTCGCCGGATGCCGAACGCTCATCACCTGAGCCGACGCCCCCAACCACTGCGCCACCGAACGCGGACGGAACCACAGCTTCGATTGCGAATTCCCCGAAGGCGACATTCAAAAGAAAAAAGCGGAAGCCAGCCTTCGACCCCGACTGGAATACCAAGCCTCTTCAGTAGGCCGGCAGATTTGTGCACGAACGGGGTCACGCTTGAATTTTACGAGCGTGCGTGGGTTGTGAGCTTCATCCATAAACGACAGATCGAAGACTTGTTCGTTCCTGCAGGCGAGGCGCTTCAGCCTTTACCTTGCGCCATTTGTCGTACTCATTTGCCGATCGGAGTGCCGCTGATCCTAGCGGCTCAGGATTACATGCGTCGCCTTCTCTGTCGCCACGTTCTCGGTCACGGAATAGCCCAGAGCTGGTAAGTCGATGCCCGAGAACAGTGACTCGCCGCGACCGAGAACGGCCGGCGCAATTGCCAAATGCAACTCGTCGATGACCCCGGCGACTAGATACTGGCGAACCGTGGCCACCCCGCCGCCGATCTTGATGTCGCGATCGCCCGCAGCAGACTTCGCCTGTTCGAGGGCAGCATCGATCCCGTCGGTGACAAAGTGGAAGGTCGTCCCGCCCTTCATCTCGATTGGTGCGCGCTTGTAGTGAGTCAGAACGAACACGGGGGCATGGTAGGGAGGGGTGTCGCCCCACCAGCCCTTCCAGGATTCGTCCGGCCAGGGTCCACGGACGGGGCCGAACATGTTGCGGCCCAGGACAAATGCGCCGAACCCCTCCATGGAACGGGCCGCGTATTTCTCATCAACCCCGTCCGATCCGCCGCCCTCGCCGTGCATGGCGCGAAAGGTCTTCGTCCCAAAGACCCATTGATGCAGTTCCATACCGCGCTTGCCCAGCGGATCGTTGATGCCCTGCTCAGGTCCGGCCCCGAAGCCATCAAGCGACACCGAAAAGCCCCTGACTCGTACCTTCGGCATGGACTGCCCCCTCCAACTGATTTCACCGACTAACCCAGGGTAATCCCGGGGTCTCAAAACTTGACAATTAACATCCGGGCTCCGACTTTCGCGGACGCGTTTTGCGCCGAGTTAGGATCCGCCGGCCTCCTCATGCATCAGGGTCATGTCAGGGTACGTAGCGACGACGGACCGCCAAGAAGCCGAGCTTGTCTTAGCCTCCACTCAGCAGACGAATGCTGAGGCGAGTCCCAACGTCTGCTTAGGGCCATCACTGCAGGCTGTGAAGCGGACGTGCAGCGGACATGCTCGGACCCTCCGCTTTTGACCCTTAGCGGACATTTCCGAGTTTGCAACGTGATGAGACCGCGCCACGAGAATGGCTCGGCATCGTTGCATGGCTTTCCAATGCGTTTCGCGCACCACGGCGCACGCGACGAATTGCTATTCTGCGATGGTCTGGCGTGGAACAGCCTCGTAGGGATCGGCATGTACCAATTCGGTTCCCCCTCGCCTTGGTGCCGGGCATGATCTCGAAGCGTGGGTCGAAATCGACCATGGTCGAGGCAAGCTGCTTCAAGATGCCTGCGTTACCTTCCACCTTCGCGGTTCCGTCCGCGATCTGCGCTTCGAGCGTCTTCGCCCCCATCATCGTCTGCTCCAAGTCGGAGCGATTGATTGTGAGGGTCAGGTCGGGATTGCGGGCAAGGAAGCCCTTGATGTTCGTGAGTGTCGCATTCTCCAACTCGACCAGGAATTTCTCGCCGTTGTCGGGTGTGATTAGGTTGATCGTGAAGCGCATGCCCTCGGCCTTGCGGCTATCCATGCGAATACCGAGGAAGTTGAGGAATAGCTCCGTCGACATCGCCCGGATCACGTCGGGGCTGCTTAAATCGACGGTTTCCCCTTGCGGAATGCCTGACCTCAGCTCGTAGGCGGCGGCAAGATAGCTGTTCCGCAGGCCGGGATTTTCCTGCTGGTATCCCAGCTGCTCGAAGATATCTGCCAACAAGTCCTTGGCGATCTGGTTCTGCGGCTCGGCCTGCACCAGCTTGTTCACGATCTCCTGCGCGAGGAAGTACTTGCCCCCGTCGTGTAGGTCCCGGCCACGGGCGAGGATCTTCTCGGCTCCGCCCATCATCTCAACGTAGAGCGGCGCAGAGTCGGCGGGCGACAGTGGAATGAGGGTAGTCGGGTTGCAATCCCAAAAGCCGAGATAGCGTTGGATGACGCCACGGCTGTTGTGCGCGTCAGGGCCCTGGGCTTAACTTTCCATTAGCCAACTCAGCCCAAGTTCACAGAGGCTTTGCCTATGTGGGGAACCTATGGAACTGCAAATCAAAAAGCTTGCTTTGGAGATTTTCGAGCGACACTGGCTTGATCTGTTCCTAATTACCTGTGTTGCCTTTGGCGTTAAGCTGGGCGTCTAGGACGCTTCCTGAAGGCGTGACGCGGTAGGCGTGGCACTAGGCGTCAAAGGGACGTCGATGTTACTAATTATTTGGTCGCGTTACGTCCGCTCTTGGCCCTTCTCGGACAGTTCGGCCGGCCCTCCAAATCGTCCGGGTTTAGGAGTGAAGCAGACGTGCAGCGGACATGCGCGGATCTTCCGAGTCTGACCCATTGCTGACGTTGGAGTGTCCGCTTACGACCGCTGCGTCTGAGTCTGGCCGGGGCCGGTTCGAGCTGCCTAGCGTGGTTCGTGCGGGAGGCAATCCCTCGCAATACTCCTGCCGGCCTACATAGCGGCCTGAGCAGGGACCGTCTTCAGCATGCCGAGGCTTTGGGCGCGGACGACGGCTTGTACCCGCGATTCCGCTGAAAGCTTCTGAAAGATGTGCTTCAGATGTGTCTTAATCGTTTCCGGCGCTACCCCCAGCTCTCGGGCGATCTCCTTGTTCGATCGGCCTCGGGCAATGAACTCGACGATCGAGCGTTCACGGGCTGTCAGTTCATCGCGCGGTTGCGCAACCGCGGGCTTGCGCGTTCCGCGCGCGCATTGCCGGAGACGCTCAAGCAGTCCGTTGACGAACTTAAACGCCTCTCTGTCTTCGTCGAACATGCCGGTCTCTATCGCCTGCGACAGGATCGTAACGATGCGCCGGTCGTGGTCGAGTACGAAGCTCGACATATTTGAATGCGCCCCCCACGACATGAGTTGTCGGAGAAGTCCGTAAGCCTTTGTGGAGGATCCCAAGCGTGAATGGAGGACGGTGAGGTCAATTCCCACCCTCAGGGCGGCAAACCGGTCGTCTTTGGTAAGCAGAACGTCAAATGCCCCGCTCAGCGAAATGGCAGCGTCCTCTAAATTCCCCAAAGCTGTCTCGATCAATCCTTTGCTGACCATGTTCCAGATGCGAATAGGCGCGCCCGAGCTCGCCGGGTGCCTTGCATAAAGCTCCTCGAAGGCCGGCAGAAGCGCTTGGGCTTCGCTGGTATTGCCGCCGGCCAAGAGTACGCGCGTGCGCTCCACCAAGAGCATGGCGCTCACCACGCCCCACCCACGCTCCCAGCTCAGCCTCTCGGCGCGATTGAGGAGGCTTATGGCCCTTGCGCGATCGCCGCGGATAGCGGCAGCGCGTACAAGCACGAAGTACGCGTTGCGAAAGCCTTCGTGAAACGCCGTCGTCTCAATGAGATCGAGGGTATCGAGCACCCTCACCTCCGCGCCGGCGACGTCCCCGCGCTCATATTGCAACCGCGCAATCAGCCCCGTGAGCATCGACGCCGTTACCGACTTCGCACCGGCGTATTTCTCGGCCAGCGCCTGCGCCGCCGCGTAGTATTCGAGCGCCTCGTCAAACCTAAGCTGCTTGACGGCGGCGAGGCCATAAAGGCAGAGCCGGTAGTTCTCCGGAAGCACGTATGAGGCCTCGCCGGCCGAAACCTCCGGGTTCGGGACGGCGTAAAATGCTTTCCAGTCGCCAGCCTTCAGGTAGGCGTAACGCGTCACGTTGCACAGCGCGTTGAAATTGAAGGCATCGAACTTGTGCCCGGCGAGACATTCCACGGCGATTTCCGGCCCCGATGCGCCATCGTCGCTGAGAGCGCAAAATACTGCGCGCGCCGCACGGCATCTCCACCACAAATCGCTGCGGGGAGTTTTGTGGGCTCCTGCCTCGACTTGCGTCAGCAGGACCCCCGCCTCCTTGAAGCGGGTAACGAAACTCATGCCCCAAGCGAGGGCCAATTTGACCTCGAGCTGGGATCTCATGAGCTGCTTCGGGAGCTGCTGCTCCCAATTGAGCAGGGTCAGCAGGTCGCCCTTCACCACCAACGTCATGGCGCAGTTTTCAATGTACTCGAGCGCCAGAGGATAGTCTTCCGCGGCAATCGCGTACTGGACAGCCTCGCGCCAAAGCTCGCGTGCGCCGCACCAGCGATAGGCGCTGCGATAGATCTCCTGAAGCTGGTCGGGCATCTTGGCGCGCAGCCGATCTAAGAGAAATTCGCGCAACAGATGGTGATACCGAAACCAGTTTCCGTGCTCGTCCAGCGGGACAAGCAGAAACTGCTCGCGCTCTAGGGTCTCTAGCATCGAGGTGCCATCGGGTATTCCGGCGACCGCGCTGCACAACGAGCCGTTCATCTGGTCGAGAATGGATGTCTTCAACAGGAAGTCGACAACCGGATCCGGCTCGGTGGCGAGCGTATCCTCGAAATATTCGGAGATCGTCCGCATCGTGCCCGAGATGGTGCCCACGTATGCGACCGGATCGGGCGAGTTGAGCAGCGCGATCCGCGCAAGTTGCAATGCGGCTGGCCAACCCTCTGTCGCCGTATGCAGCTTGGCGACGACCGCTGAACCTAGCCGTCTGAAAAGAGCTTCGCCGAGGAAATCCCTTGTCTCCAAAAGCGTGAACTTCAAGAGCGAGAGGTCGACTTCGGCCAGTTCATCGTCGAGGCGCAGGCGCGACAGCGAGAAGCGAGGTTCGCTGCGCGACATGAGGACCAAATGCAGGTTCGAAGGGGCGTAGCGCAGGATGAGCGTCATTAGAGCGTGGCAGTTCCGATCGGAGACGAAGTGAAAATCCTCGAGGAATAAGTAAGTCTCGGAATCGATCTCCGACACCGCATTAAGGAGCGAGAAGATGATGTTACGCGCGGGGAGCAGGCTCGACGCTTGAAGCAGCTCGATGGCGTCGCGGCCAAGGCTTGGGGCGGC
This sequence comes from uncultured Alphaproteobacteria bacterium, assembly GCA_963726555.1. Classification (GTDB taxonomy): domain Bacteria; phylum Pseudomonadota; class Alphaproteobacteria; order Rhizobiales; family Hyphomicrobiaceae; genus Hyphomicrobium_A. The sequence goes on from CAVSCT010000010.1 coordinate 60,922, forward strand.
GTTTTCGATGGCGCACGCCAGGTGATAGGCAAACGCGCTCGGCTCGTTGTCTTCGGCATCGAGGCTTAGCCATGCGACTATGGCGCCGGCATCGCGAAGGCGTTGGTACCATACGGCGGCTAGCGTCGATTTCCCGTAGCCGGCAGGAGCCCCGAACAGGACCAGGCGGCGCGCAGCAGCATTGTCGAGAAACCGCAGCAGGACCGGCCTCTGAACCGCAGACTTGCGGACGGCGGGCGGTATTGTCTTAGCTAGAGCAACCCTAGGAAGCTCAACCAAGACGGGATTACCAATATCCTGCGTCAGCCCAGTGGGCTCACTTACCCGATGTCCAATACGCATGGATACTCCCCCTTACCAAACTATGGATCGGGGCGGCGCGCCGCCACAGGCAATCTGCGACCTGACAATCGGATAGCCGAAGACAGTGACATTTAAGCCCAGACGCGGGCCCGAGAGGAGGAGCAGGAGGTGTTCGCCTTCATGACCACGGAGCCGAACGAGCTCACGACCAGCATCAACCACGAGCGCATGCCCGTGCTGCTGTCCAACCCGGTCGACTTCGAGACGTGGCTCTCCGGTTCAACGGATGATGCGTTCAAGCTCGCCCGCAGCTACGCGGCCGATCAGATGCGGATTGTGCAGTCGGGGTCCGAACGCAAAGACCTTCTCGCCGCATGAGCATGGTCCCGTAGCTCAACTGGATAGAGCATCTGACTTCGGATCAGTGGGTTGCGGGTTCAAATCCTGCCGGGACCGCCAGCACGAAGGGTGAGGGCGCCTCGATCCGGGCCCGGGGGGACGGGCTTTGGGTCGGAGAGGCGCCCTCCGTAGTGCCCCGATTGGAAATGAGGGTGCACCCAATCGGAAGCAGTGAAGAGCAATTCCTGCCCGATGAACGCAGCCTGTATGGGTCCGCGGCTCGCCGCGGAAAACGGAGAAGCGGCTCAAAGCCTTGTGAAATCCGCGGCCCGTGCGCCTCGACGACAGGCCGGACCGAATAGGCACGTCGCAAGAATGGCGACCTCCCATGCCGAAGGCCCGGCCGGCGAGAGTGGCGACGCCGTCCGAGCCCCCAAGCGGGGCCGCTCCTCCTCGATGCGGACGTGCACCCCATCGCAGGATTTGATAAATCGGAGTATGCGTTGAGTCCAAAACGCGGCTGAACTGAGTCAGTCAGGCCGTCAGGACTGCGTTGAGCGACCCTTCTTTATCGCAAGAGGCGCAATAGCTAACGGAGGCCGCGGCTCAGTGGGAAGCTAGTGCCGTCATAGAGCGCTTGGATTTGAGCACCCTCATAGCGATCCTCCCCCACCACGAGAGCAGCGCCTGCCAGTGCATTGGCACTAAGCGTCTCAACCGCGTGTTTTATCGCCTCGGCCGATGTCGGGAACCGACTATATTTCATCGGGTTTCCGCGCGCAGTCCCGCGCCCCGTTCCCACGAATAGCTCAGCCGGCGCCTTGTAATCGAAATCGGACATGGTCAGGGAACGCGCCCAGCGGTACAGCAGGCGCTACCAGTGGAAGTTCGGCAGTCGCGCTTGACCCATGAAGTACCTGTACACGACCCAAGCCAAGATGGCCGTGAAGACGATGAGAGGGATGGTTCTCGCCATGGTCGAGAGACTCCTGCTTAGTGTTGCAGAGGTATGGGGAACGGCCGCACTTAAGAGCGCGCTGTCGTAAAACCCGCAATGGCCAAGAGGCCAGCAACGAAAACAGCCACCCAGCTTACTGCCATCGGGATTTCTGCTGACCCGACGATCACGTGCCAGCCGTAAAAGAGCCGCAACGCCTGAACGACGGCCACGATAGTGAAGATCACTGCTGCGACGACGGCGTATTGACGAGAGTCCATGCGTTCCTCCCGATTGTCTTCTTCGCCCGTCATCCTACATCGAGCGCGTGCGCAAGCGTATCGCGTTCATCGTGCCCTCAGCCCCGGTCCTCAAGCGCGCCCCGCCCTCGGGGCCGGAGTGGTTGCACGAGGTGAAGCACGACGGCTGGCGGGCGCAGCTCCACCGGCATGACGAAGGCGCCACAATCCTCAGCAAGAGCGGCAAGGACATCTCGGGCCGCTTCGCCGTGATCGGATCGACGTAGCGCAGTCTCCCCCGTGCGTCATCGACGCTGAGGTCGTCGGCTGCGATGCCGACGGCATCCCCGACTTCCGCAGCCTGATGGCGGGCAACGCCCACGGCTACTGTGCGTGGTGCTTCGATCTCTTGTCGGTCGGCGGCAAGGACGTGCGGCACGAGCCGCTGGAGGAGCGCCGCGCGCGTCTGACCAGTCTCCTCGCGCGCGCTGACGGCGACCTGCTGCGCTTCTCCGAGGCCTTCGACGATGCCGAGAAGCTGCTCGGCGCGGCCACGCTCGAACTCGGGCTTGAGGGCATCGTCTCGAAGAAGCGCGACCAGCACTACCGCTCAGGCAAGAACGCGGGCTGGGTCAAGGTGAAGACCGCGGCGTGGCGCGAGGCGAACCGCGACCGCTGGGAGATGTTTCAGGGGCGCCGCGCCTGAGCGCTGAGATGGGTTACGAAAAAGGGCCGCCACGAGTTCGCACTCCGGCGGCCGAGACTTGGAGGGTGAGCCGACACGCCAGGGCGGCGCTTTTCGGCCCGAGCCGGAAGGAGTGTCCGGCGACGCCGTTCCAACACCAGAACCTGCTGCTTTGATGGCAAGCGTCCAGTTGGAGCATCACTTTCTGTTTCGCCAATTGACTGCTGCCTACGAGCTGCACTCGCTCGACTTGCCGAAACCGGATGGCAGCCATGACTCAAATCAACTGGTACTGCTGGGCCTGAGACGCTCTAAACCCGCGCTACGCCACACTACCTGACGTTACTTGCCACGTGCGGCTGGTGGTGCGGTTGCTTTTTCGGCCCAGCCCGTTCAACGGCTGGGCTTTTTTTCTTCCGCGCGGTCAGTATCCCCTCATCCAGCTTGAGGTGTTGGGCCATGCGTGCAGCTAGCCGCTGGTCGTGGCCACGTTAGCGTGCCCGACCGTTGTCTGCGCCTAGCGGCTTAGCGTGATCCAGCATCTAACGGATCGGTCAGATCAATGCCAAATCTTCTGGTCCGGCGTGTGCACGGACCCATCGTGGCCGAAGACGCACAAGCCCTATTTGACGTGTTCGACTGCTTGGTCGTGGACCGGGTGGATTTCCTTCAGCGTGGCCTCGCGGACCACGTCGGCGATGGTGCGCTTCGGTTTCGGCATGGGGTGGCTCAGTTCAGGAGGGGGGTGGCGGATTCGTCAATGAGCCCCGGCTTGTGACCAGGGCTCGGGCCGCTCGTTTGAGCGTCAGAGCCCCGGTTGCTGCCACCAGCGCGGCAATGAAAGAGATGCTGATGGCGCTTAGCACGCCAGCGCCGCGGCGACGGACTAAGCTTCGGGCTTGAACGGATTTATGGAAAGGGAGAGAAGCGTTACAGCCCCGCGCAATTCGTCGGCTGACCCAGTCGGACTCCTTGAAGAAGGGGGAGAGAGTGAATGGCGAAATGGACGAAGACATCAGCGGACGTTGAGGAATTTGCACGCGTGCACGGTCTAATCGGCGGCACCTATCCGTTGCCGAAGCTGCACATAAAAACGAAGAGGCGGCAACACCTTTTCGGGCCACGCGGTTGGCTTCCAGTTGTCGAAGATGAACTACAGCGGGGCTTATCGCGGACTGGTTACGATCCTCGCCGGCGCCGAGATAGTCGAGATTGAATACCTGGATATCGATAAGGTCGAGCGGATAACGTCGGGCTGACCTACTACCCGAGCGCGGCCTTCTCGATGGTGCGCTTGTCGGTGCCTTGCGCGACCGCGAAATAATCGAGGAGAGCTTAGGTCCGTGGAGATATTGGCTACGGCCCAGCTGAGCGCGAAGCCATCGCGCGCGAGCGCCAGGCGGTACTCCGGCTTGAGCTTCTCGATCTCGCCGCGGCGATTCACCTGCCACGGACCCTGCCTGCGGACCTCAAGCGGGACGAGTTCGTAGAACCTGTCGTCATGACAGACCACGAAGACGTGGAGGTCGGAGACCGAGCGGAGGGTTTGGTAGCGCACAGTCAAGTCCTCGCCGCTGCTGCTCTGATTGAGGTGGCCCGAAGCCCCGCTTGTCATGGAGCTCCGGGCGGTCACCGCTGACGGGAGTAAAGTCAGGCGGCGAATGCGCACCTCTACTACTTCTTCTTGCGGCTGCTTCGCTGACCCGCATGGCCCGCGGCATGCTTGCCCTTTCCAGAAGGGCGACTTCTTGCGCTCGAAGCCGGGCGGTCCTGATCTAAAAGGTGCGGTTGCCGGCCCTGATCTTTTTTGCCGTCAGGCGCCTGCTCGTCCTCGGTGTGGACACCTTTGCTTCCACGACCCTTTCGGTAGTCCACCGGGCGCGCCATCGACCGCTTCCTTATGTTGTTACCGCGTAGCGATTGTACTCGCCGTGTGGGTACTTTCCGAGTCTGCCGCCCATCATGGAGCCGTGGGAGCCTCTAGTGAGGGCGCGTAAGCGTACACCCAATCGAGAAGGCCCTGATAGCCTGGCGCCGCCCCCCGCGCGGCTTGCCGGGCTGTTGGGTGTCGGCGAACAGCGGGTGGGCATCGTATCTGGGTACATTCCGAGTCTGACGCCCATCTTCAATCTGTGCGAGGCTCTTTCACAATGGGGCTCGCGTCAGTGTAATGCGCCCGACGATAGTCCAGCGAGAGCCCCCAGCCGCTGGGCTACTCCTGGCAACGAGCCGGCGGAAGAGTTCATCAACCGTGCCTCGCTCAGCACTTCGGCGGCGGAGCTAAGCGATAATTCTCTGAAGAAATTCTGATGACGGTTGACCCCAATGTTCTCGAACAAGAGCCGCTCTCGAAGTCTGACGGCAGCCGCACGGCTTCTACTGTGATCGGGCTGTTTCTAGTCGCCGCCGTCTTCGCGCTCCTTTATTTTTACTAGTAGGAGGCCGCCCTTACGAAAGAGGATTTCGGCTGGCTCTTCTTGAGTGTCGAGCATGGTTATGAGGACACGCATTCACGGCTGAGCTACAGGTACTTTCCGAACTCTGCCGCCGATCGTTGATACGTGCGAACATTTCTCTGCAATGGGGCTCGCGCCAGCGTAATGCGCGCCAGAGAACCCCATAGCCCAGCGGAGAGCTTCCCCCCGGAGGCCGCTGGGCCACTGGCCACGTGCCGCAACCCCGCAGCACCGCCTTATCGCGAAGGATAATCGTATGCGCGCCTCTCTCACGGGGCGGTCGATCCTCGTTGTCGAGGACGAGCCCCTGATCGCTATGGACATCACGCGAGCCTTTGAAGGCACCGGCGCCGCCTTGACGACGACAAACACGCTGCACCACGCCCTCATCCTCGTGGAGCACGATGGATTGTCGGGTGCCATCTTGGATCATGCGCTCGGCGACTGCGACAGTTCTCTCCTCTATGCGCGCCTCAGAGAGCGAGGTATCCCCTTCTTAATCTACAGCGGCTTCGACGCGGTAGGCGGCGCGAGCGCAGGCGCTCCGAATATTTCCAAGCCAGCCGCGCCGGGGGAACTCGTGGCGGCAATGGAGAAGCTTATCCGCGAACGCGGTTCCGAGCTGAGATTGTGGGCGGTGGAGTCAAAGTGAAGACCGCGGCGTGGCGTGAGGCGAACCGCGGTCGCTGCGGGATGCTCGAGAAGCGATGAGCGCAGTTAGCGGCAGACGACTTCCTTGATTGCCTGCTGAGCGAAATCGGGTTTGTCTAGGAGGACCCAGTCCCGTTTGTTCCACATTGGATACGTGCCGCGGCGCTCCACGACGTACACAACACGACCACCATCAAAGCTAACGATTTTGCGGACTTCGCCATTCGCCGCTAGGTAGCAACGACCAACGATCAATACTTCCGAGCGAACCGACATGTCGCGCACCGTTTTGAGCGACGGAAAACGCTTTTTGACCAGGCAGAGTTCATTTCACCCGAGGGCCAATGCGACGGCCTTGTCCAAATACGCCGCCTCCCGACGTGCGGACGACCTGCGCGCAGGGCACCAGCGATCAACGTCGGCGATCTTGCGCATACTTCGTTAGCACTTTAGGTGCAATTCGGCTTTCTATGGAGAGAAGAAGGTTCCCCCGCCATACCGTCGACCGACCGGCAAAGTTATTTGTGCCCGGTGGCGGTGCGCTGCCGTGCCGCTTCAGCGAGGTATCTCGGGGCGGAGCCAAGCTTCGCATTCGCTGGACGGGCGCGATCCCAGACGGCTTCTGGTTGCAAGACGCCTTCACGGGAGTTCGACGTACGGCGAAGATCGTCTGGAGGGGGCTCTCTGAGTTTGGGGTGCAGTTCACCCGCGCGAAACCAGACGAGCCGACTGGATTTGGCCGCCGGCGACGTTAGCTGACAGCATGGCCATGCGACGTCGCCCATCGGATTCTCCCCTTCATAGGTACGCACGCACCCCGCCCCTGCGCGCCCGTAGGTTTTTTCGAGGGCGGTGAAGACGAGCATGTGGTCCTTCATGCCGAGCTTGGCGGGCGGCGTTGCGTCCATCTGGCGTTGATCCTTGTGCGGGTGGCGCCGCCTCGCCTCTGATGCTGTTGCGCTAGCCCAAATAGAAACGGCCCCGCATTGAAGCGGAGCCGCAGGTTGCGCGCGCGAGGTCTTAATAGAGGCAGGCGCGGTAGCGATGCCACCAGTACGAGCTGCCGGTTGCTACGGCCCCGCGATAGAGGTAGCCGCACCCGCCGTATCCATAGCCATAATCGTTATCATAATAGGGGTATCCGGCCGCGAAGAAGACGCGGCGGCCACGGAAATGACGAAAGTTCGCGTGGCGCTGCCCCTGCCAAGTAGACGCGCGCGATCTGCCTATTGGAGCCGCGTACATACGAACGTGCGGCGCGGCCATCATTGGCCGTCCCACGCCCACCGCACCCATATGGATGCCTCCTCCTCTCATACTCGCCGCCGGCGTCGCCAAGGCGGCAACGCCGATACCGCTCAAGATGAGCGCACTGATCAATCTCAACCTTGTCATTTGTTTCCTCCTGGGCAGGCCCGCCGCCTAGTTGTTGTGCAAACGCGGACCGCACCAAAAAGGTCCCATCGGCTCGCCGCAACCGGGAACAATTCCGAAATCGTTTAATCCTACAGCCCCTCGAACCGTCGCGCGCTAGTGCGCGTGTAGCGCGCCGTGTTCCCGCCGTGACCGCGAACTAAGGCTGCATCCCGTTCGAGGGGAGACCAGCTCGCGCGTTTCAGACGCAACACGGCTTGCCCCCCGGTGAAGATGTGGAGTTTACCCAACCAACCTGTGGACGCTTTGGATTTTGCCCCGTTTTTTGGGGCGAGCTTTGCTTTGACTTTTTATGGTCATAAGTGATTCGGCGAGAACCCAATGGGGGGGTTGGAGATGACAAAACTGCGGCGGCACATTGATGAAATGCGTGCGAGCGTTACCCAGACGGCCACGGGCGAGCAATCACTCGTCAAGAGCTTGGGAGACGCATTGAACCACGTCGACCAGCAGCTGCTGCGGGACCTTCGAAAGGTGGCCACCGAGCACGAGGCGCGGCGCGCGGTGATCTTCAATGAACTACAGGCGTTGGCTTGCAACATCGGCGTGTTTCAGCCACCGCAGGAAATAGGCGCCATACCTCAGCAAAATGAGGCGCATTCGTATTTCCCCGCTGTGGGCGACTGGCGCCAGGCGACGATGAACCTGAACTATCAGGACGAGTTCGAATACCATTTGAACGGCAAAGACCCGCAACACTGACGCCCCATCCAACCGTTCTCCGGATCGCGTACGAAAAGCCCGGCGCCTGGCATTCGCAGCCGCCGGGCACGCGTTCTGGTCTTGCCGTCAGTAGCTGCTGACTACCGGTACGCCGACAGCTCCGAGGGTGCCTCGGTCGATGCGGCTAAGCGCGTTTCCGCCTCCACGATCACCTGTGCCGTGATCCGCACGGCCTCATCGACGACGCGCGAGCAGCTCTCGGCCGTGATCCACTCCGTCGTTTGGTCCCCGAACACCAGGCGCATTTGCCGGTCGACGACCCACGATCCCACGCGATGGCGGGAGCTGGCGCCGTTCTTGGTGTGCGCGACCACGATCTCGTCGCCGCTCAGCATGAAAAACCACGTTGGCAGCGGATCGGCCGTCAGCCGTTGAGCCAACGCCCGCAGCACCGCCCGTCCCACCTCGCACCGTTTCGCCGTATCCGCCACCTCGCGCTGCCGTTTTTCCCGCTCCGCGGATAACGCCTCGCCCAACATCACCATGATTTCCTCCTCGCGAGCCTATTGCCGGGGCAACGCTGGACTGCCCGAGCGACCCCCGTCGCCGGCATGGCTGACGCTATTTACGCACGCATCCGCGGCGCTTTTTTGTCGCACGCGCGAGCGCGAGCTCACTCGACCGTGTTGGGATCCTCGGGTCGAGCACCACCGGTGCCTGCGCCGCCGCACCGCCCTCGGCGTCGTCCTCCACGCTGTCGGACACGCGGAGCTTGTGCTCCTGCTGCATCTTGGCGACGGCGGCGATGATCTTCTCGTCTGCCAGACCGTTGAGGCAGGCGGCCGCCGTCGGGATCGTGAAACGTGCGGCGCCATGGTGATGGTAGGCCTCGACCTCGATCTGGACCGGTGGTTGCCGGCCGCTTTCAGGCTTTCGACGAAGTGCGTCTGCTGCGGAAACGCGGCCTTAGGGTCCTCACGGTCGCCGAGCACGAAGATGCGCCGCGCCGGGTCGGGCTCGATGCCGTCAACGTGCGCGGAGGGGTCGTACATGATCTTGCGCAGTTTGGCCTTTTCGATCGGATGATGCGCCTTGGCGTGATTGTCGTATTTGAGGTCGACGATCTCGAACGCGCCGGAGCCGAGGACCGCGCATTTGACGTCGTGCAGCTTCAGCGTGAGCAGCGAGGCGGCGATGGTCGAGCCGCGCGATTGGCCGGCGAGCGCAATGCTGTCGAGGCCGAGCTTGTCCTTCAACAGCTTTGCGGCCGCGCCGAGGATCAGCGTCTCGTGCGGCTTCATGCGCTCTTTGTGATCGCCCGAGGACCCGTGCAAGCCCGGACGCGCGAGGTAGACGTAGCGCACGTGCAGCTTGTCGGCCCACTTCTGCATGAGCTTGCGGATGCCGCTCTCGGTCTTTTGCATGTGCTCTTCGAAGGCCGCGGCGTCGGCGACGGGCGGCAAGTCGCCGTCGATGAAGAAGACGGCCTGGCGGCGGTTCTCGTTGCCCTTGGTCACCCAGTAGGCGATGCACTCGCTACCGACCGTGGTGGCGACGAAGAGGCGACCGGGGATGGATTCGCAAAGCTCCTGCGACGCCCTCCTGGGTAAGGACGGCCCCCGGCCAGTACCTGTGCGATGCGGCGTAGGCGGCGATCGAGAGCGCGGCGGTCAGGCCGGCGGCAAGGACGCTCGTTCGACCGAGGGATCGCATCGCGCTGCTCCATGCGGGATTTTGAGGGTCTGGGTCGCGCCTCATTCTAGCGCAGGCTTTGCAACACGGCGCACGTCGAGGATGTTCCCTTCGGTACACCTCAGACCGGCATGCTCGCGTGCACAACGTAGCTCGCCATCAGGACCGCCAGCGCGGGGATCACAACGATGTGCACGGCGCCGAGCGCGCCCTGTAAGCGCGGACGATGGGCGATGAAGGGACTGATGCGCGCGATCGAGATGCCGATCATCAGGCTGACGGCCATATAGGTGAACAGGAAGATGCGGTCCGACATGGTCGCAGTGTCGGCGTCGATCTTCGGCAGCGCCAGGTAGAGCGCGACCGCGGACAGGAGCGCCGTCACCTGGATCGTCACGATCGCCTCGAACTGCGCGCGGGGAATGAAGATCGACAGGTAGGCGACGATGAGGATGAACGCGAGCGGCACCACGACCCGCAAGTAGTAGTCGGTCGTCTGCCGCGTCATCTGCCACACGAACGTGGTTTTGTAGAACGGCACCACGCTCTGGTCGTGGCTGCGCGCGTCGACGGTAGGCACGAAGTCCTCGTCGAAGCCGACGTACTGCTCTGTCGGCAACCAGCCGTCGGCGTCGACGGCCTGGTCGCGCAGCGCCTGCGGCGGCGGCTGGATGATGAACGGAATGTCGGCGCGGCGCGGGCGCAAGTCGATGTGAAAGCGCTGGGCGTCAAAGGGATAGTTGGTAAGGTCGGGCGCGAACGCGAAGCGGCCCGAGACCTGATAGACCTTCATGTCGTCGGGGTAGGCCGCGCTCTTGCCGCCGTCGTTCAGCACTCGAATTGTGAGCTGCCGGTCGTTCGTCTTGGGATCGAGAAAGGCGTTGGAGAAATCGACCTGGTCGATGGAGGCGCCTTTGCCGTCATCGTGGATCGACAGATAGAACTCGGCGAAGAACGACTTGTCGTTGTCGTCGATGTTGAAGGCGCGGATGAGGTCGATGTCGAGATAGAGCGTGTTGACCGCGCGCAGGCTTTCATCGCGCAGGCGCACGAACTGCGTCGGCGCAAGCTGTACCGCGCCGAGGCTGTGCACGAGGCGCAGGATGAATGGGGTGCGTGCGGCGGCGCGCGTTTGCAGGCGGAACGACCAATCGTCGAAGCGACCCTTGAAGGTGCCGCGACCGGTCGCATATGCCGTCCGCAGCTGGTCGAGGACGTGCGCGCGCAGCTGGCCGATGTCGGCGGGGACCGTCGTGGTGCGTGCCGCGGCGGCGATGAGGCCGACCATGTCGGCGTACTGTCCGCCGACCCTGATCGCCCGCAGATTTTCACTCGTCAGCGGGTCCGGTTCGAAATCCGCCGGGCGCTCCTTGCACTCGCCTGAGCTCCAGCCCGGTGCCGCCGAGTTGCGGCCGCCCTCGAACACCCACTTTTTGGGAGTCGAGGCCGAGATCATGCGGCGCATGCGGTCGTTATAGACGCCGGGAAGGTCCTCCCAGGCGATCTGGTAGATGTCGCTCGGATAGGCGCCCGCAATGTCGGATGGAATGGCGTCGATGCGCGAGCCGATGAACAGCGGGGGCGTGACCTTGGCGGCGATCATGTCCTTGAGCACGTTGCCGAGCCGGCTGCCGCCGATGCTGAGAAAGACGAGGTCGGGGTTCTGCTGCTTGAGGCTGGCGATCGCCGCGGCGACCTCGGCCGGGTCGAGCTTGTCGTCCTTCAGCGCGAGGCGGTGATCGGCGACGAGGGTGGTGCCGCTCGTGGGCTTTTTCAGCCCCTCGGCGAGCGAGGTGCTGAACAGGTTGTCCTTCAAGCCGACGAACGCCGTCTTTGCCGCGCCCAACTGGCGCACGAACTGGATCAGCACCGGCAGGCGTTCGTCGTCCTGCGAGGGGCGCGTCGTATAGACGTTGGGGAATTTGGCGAACAGGCTGTTGACGGAGATGTCCGACACGAAGGGGATCTTGGTCTCGCTTATCTCGCGCGCGAGCAATTCGAACGCGCCCTTGGCCCGCTCCGGATTGGAGAGGCCGATCACGGCGAGCGTGTCGGGATCGGAGAGGGCCGCGTGCAGGTTGCCGACCGCACGCTGGTTGTCCCGCAGGTCGTCGAGGAACTCGACACGCAACTTGCGGCCTGCGACACCGCCGCTCTCGTTGATGCGCTGCTGCTCGATCCGCGCAAGCTTCTTGATCGCGGGCAAGTCGCCGGGCTCGTAGCAGGCGTCGCTGCGCGAGCTGAGCAGCACCTTCACAGTTACCGGCCGGCCCGAAGCTTCCACCTCGTCGGCGCCGGCTCGCGTCGGGAGCCCGGCGGGGGCGAGGACGGTCGCAAGCACGCAGAGACCCGCGCGCGCGGCAGTGCGGAGCTTGGCCCTGAAGCTCGGGACACGGACGGGTGCTGGCACGATTTCCCCCAAGTGTGCGGCAGACGTTGCTACTACTAGCAAAGCCATTCAACCGGTCCATGTTGGCCGGAGCAGGATGGTTTCCGCCGGCGCCTCATCGCTGCCGTCTCGTGAGGCCACGACAACGGCGGAAGCATGACCAGCTTCGGGGCCGCTCCACTGCCGCGGCCGGGAACCCCAACCCTCGACCGGGCGCCTCAGCCGGGCTAAACGGCTTGCGTAAGGCCCGCTAAACATTCTTAAATACGGCCCGACAGGTTGCCGGCCCACGCCGGACGACCATGGATAAAAAGCCCGGGTCGGCCTCGGCATCAGCCGCCGGGCAGGAAGCGTCTCACGGTGAGTGGTAGCGCAAAGCGTACGCTCTCCCGTCTGCTCGGCTTAGGCGTAGTCCTGGCCCTGCTGGGCGGCATCGGCGTGCTCGTCGTCTCGGGGTTCGTCGAAGGCCGCCAGGAGGCGGCCGTCGAGGCCGAGCGCGAGGGGCCGATCAAGCCGCCGCTGCGGGTGAAGCTTCCCGCCCGCGGCGAACCCATCGTCTCCTTCGATGCGGCGACGCAGAAGACCATCGGCCTCGAGCTGACGACGCCGACCGCCGCGCCCTACGAGGACCACGCACGCGCGTACGGCACGGTGCTCGACCTCGCGACGCTGACCACGCTCAACACGACCTACGTCGCCGCCGTCTCGCAGCTCCACACCGCGGAGGCGAAGCTCGCCGCGTCGCAGCCGGCGTATCTGCGCGCGCAGGCGCTCTACGCCAAGGACATCGGTTCACTCGCGCAGATGCAGACGACGGAGGCGGCGGTGCTCTCCGACAAGGCTTCGGTCGCGGCGGCGGAGTCGCAAGTGCGCACGCTGGCGGCGACGGCGCTGCAGGAGTGGGGGCCCGTCGTAGGGCGGGCGCTCGTCGCCAGCGCGGGCCTGGTCAATCGGCTGATCGAGCGGCAGGAGTTCCTGCTGCAGATCACGCTTCCTCCTGCCATATCGATCGAGCCGCCGCCGACGGCATCGGTCGAGGTCGGCGGCAGCGCGCGTCGCGTCGACGTGCGCTACATCTCTCCGGCGACGCGGACAGATCCGAAAATCCAGGGCCTGAGCTTCTTCTACGCCGCCGCGGGCAACTCCGGCGTGCTGCCGGGCATGAACGTGCGCGCCCATCTTGCGACAGGGCATTCCGTCGAAGGCTTCGTCGTGCCCCCTTCGGCGGTGGTGTGGTGGTCGGGTCGCGCCTGGGTCTACGTGCGCCTAGACGAAGATTCCTTCTCGCGCCGCGAGATTCCGACCGACATGCCGGTCAATGAGAGCGGCGGCTTCATCGTACCTGAGCATGTGTTCGGCACCGGAGACCCGCCGCAGATCGTCACCAAGGCGGCGCAGCTTTTGCTGTCGGAGGAGTTCCGCGCCCAGATCCAGGTGGGCGGGGATACCGACTGATGCCAGGGTCCGCCCCACCTGCCGCGCCGAGTGGCGGCCTGCAGGCCGCGGTCATCTCGTTTGCCATCCGCTTCCGCGGCGTGGTCGTGGCGCTGGCGCTGGTGCTGCTGGGCTACGGCACGCTCTCGGTGATGCGGGCGAAGTACGACGTGTTCCCCGAGTTCGCGCCGCCGCAGGTCGGCATCCAGACGGAGGCGCCAGGGCTGACGGCCGAGCAGGTCGAGATCCTCGTCACGCAACCGATCGAGAACGCGATCAGCGGCGTGCCCTCCGTGCAGTCGCTGCGCTCGTCCTCGATCCAGGGGTTATCGGTCATCACCATCATCTTCCGGCCCGAGAGCGACATCTATCGCGACCGCCAGGTCGTCGGCGAACGCCTCGCCGAAGCCGCGCGGCAGCTGCCCTCCAACGTCGCCGCGCCGACGATGACGCCGCTGACGTCCTCCTCCTCGACCGTGCTGGCCCTGGGGCTCACCTCCGACAAGCGCTCGCTCATGGACCTGCGCACGCTCGCCGACTGGACGCTGCGGCTGCGTCTGCTGGCGGTTCCGGGCGTCGCCAAGGTTGCGGTGTTCGGCGGCGAGGTTCGCTCCATCCAGGTGCAGATCCATCCCGACGAGCTGCTGCGCTACAACCTCTCGTTCGACGACGTGCTGGCCGCGGCCAAGAAGGCGACCGCCGTGACCGGCGCCGGCTTCATCGAGACCAAGAACCAGCGCATCGTGTTCCAGTCGGAAGGGCAGTCCCTCGATCCCGAGGACGTCGCGCGCACGGTGGTCGTGAGTTCGGGCGCGTCGAGTGTGCTCCTGCGGGATGTCGCCGACGTCGTAAATGCGCCCGAGCCCGCGATCGGCGGCGCCGCCGTGCAGGGCAAGCCCGGCGTGGTGCTGCTCGTTTCGGGCCAGCTCGGCGCCAACACCATCGACGTCAGCGACCGCATCGAGGAGGCGCTCGCCGACCTCAGGCCGGTCATCCAAAAGGAGGGCGTGGAGCTGCGCGCCGACCTGTTCCGGCCGGCGGACTTCATCGCCATCTCGACGCGCAACGTGCAGAAGTCGCTGCTCCTCGGCGGTGTGCTAGTCGTGGTCGTGCTGATCCTGTTCCTGTTCGACCTGCGCACCGCGACTATCTCGTGCATGGCGATACCGCTGTCGCTGCTGGCGGCGATCGTGGTGCTGAACTCGCTCGGCGCCACGCTCAATGCCATGACGCTCGGCGGCCTCGCCATCGCCATCGGCGAGGTTGTCGACGACGCGGTCATCGACGTCGAGAACATCTCGCGACGCCTGCGTGAGAACCGACGGCGGGCGGTCCCGCTGCCGACGGAGGACGTCATCCTCAACGCCTCGCTCGAGGTGCGCGGCGCCGTCGTCTACGCCACCTTCGCCGTCATCTTAGTGTTCCTGCCGGTGGTGATGCTGCCCGGGCTGGCCGGGCGCTTCTTCGCCCCGCTCGGCCTGGCCTACGTGCTGGCTATCCTCGCCTCGCTGGTTGTCGCCCTGGTGGTGACGCCGGCCTTGTGCATGCTGCTGGCGCCGAAGGTGACCGAGGCCGACAGCACGCAACACAGCTCCGACGATCCGCCGGTCACGCGCTGGTTGCGGCGTGGCTATGAGAGCATGTTGCGGGGGATCATCGCGCGCCCGCGCACCACGATCGCGGCAGCGGTGATCTTCACCGTGATCGGGCTCGCGGCGCTGCCGTTCTTCGGCGCCGGATTCCTGCCCGAGCTGAAGGAGGGCCACTTCACCCTGCACATGGCGGCGGTGCCGGGCACCTCGATCGCGGAGTCGCAGCGCATCGGCACGCTCGTGACCAACGCGCTGCTCGAGCTGCCGTACGTGCGCGTCGTCTCGCAGCGGATCGGCCGCGCCGAAAAGGCCGACGATACCTGGGGCACGCACTACAGCGAGTTCGAGGTCGACCTGAAGCGCGATCTCTCGGGCGCGGAATCGGACCAGGCGCAGGCGGCGATGCGCAAGGTGCTCGCGGGCTTCCCCGGCGTGAACTTCGCCCTGAAGCCGTTCCTTACCGAGCGGGTCGAGGAATCGCTGTCGGGCTATACCGCGTCCGTGATCGTCAACATCTACGGCAACGATCTCGATCAGCTCGACGAGGCAGCGCGCAGCGTCGCCCGCGAGCTGGGCGAGATCCCCGGCGCGACCGAGGTCCAGCTGCAGTCGCCGCCGGGCATGCCGCAATTGACCATCCGCCAGCGCAAGGCCGACCTCGAACGCTGGGGCCTCGATTCGGTCGACGTGCTCAACATGCTGCGTGCCGCCTACCAGGGCGACATCGTCGGCCAGAGCTACGAGGGCAATCGCGTATTCAACGTGATCACGATGCTCGACGAGGAGAGCCGCAACAGCGTCGCCAAGGTCGCCGACCTGCCGCTGCGCACGCCGTCGGGCACCTTCGTGATGCTGCACCAGATCGCCGACGTTTATCAGACCGCCGGCCGCTACCAGGTGCAGCATTTGGGCGGCCAGCGTGTGCAGGCCGTCACCGCCAACGTCCTCGGCCGCGACGTCGCCTCCTTCGTGCAGGAGGCACGCGGGGGGATGGCGCACGTGCAGCTTCCGCACGGCGTGCATCTGGAGTTCGCCGGCTCGGCGGAAGCGCAGGCGGAAGCGCGCCGCAATCTGCTCATGAACTCGGTCGTGGCGGGGCTCGGTATCATCATGCTGCTCGCCGTCGTCACCGGCAGCTGGCGCAATGTGCTGCTCGTGCTCGCCAACATGCCCTTCGCGCTCGTCGGCGGCGTGCTCGCGGTGTTCGCCACCGGAGGCGTGCTGACGCTCGGCTCCATGGTCGGCTTCGTGACGCTGTTCGGCATCACGCTGCGCAACTCGATCATGATGATCTCGCACTTCGAGCATCTCGTCGGCGAGGAGGGCGTGACGTGGGGGCCGCAAGCCGCGATCAAGGGCGCGGGCGACCGGCTGGCGCCGATCCTGATGACGTCGATCGTGACCGCGCTTGGGCTGTTGCCGCTCGCGCTCGGCATGAATGAGCCCGGGCGCGAGATCGAAGGGCCGATGGCGCTCGTGATCGTGGGCGGGCTGCTGACCTCGATGGCGCTAAATCTGCTGGTGCTGCCGACGCTTGCCCTGCGCTACGGGCGTTTCGAGATGCCGCCCGACCGCTCGTCCGTACCCCCCGCGGACCTCGCGAGCCGCCGCCGCGCGGCTTAGCGCCGCTCAAACCAGCGGCGAATCGGTTGCGGCAATAGGCGGTCGCGCGAGCCACACACATCCAAAAAAAGAGCGCTCATTCAGGACGTTGAGGGTCAGCCCATTGACTTTCGCGGTGTGTTCACCTTAATTGCAGTTGCAAATCATTCGCAACTGGTTGGAAGCCCGCCCCTGATGCACGACCTGGTCGATCGCCCCGACACCGTGGCGCCCACCAATGGATGGCGCCGCGAGCGGGGACAGCCCTCGCTGCGCGAGGTGTGGGGCTCGATCCCCGTAACAGGCACCGGCTGGCGCCGGCTTTTCGCCTTTCTGGGCCCAGGCTATCTCGTTTCCGTCGGCTACATGGACCCCGGCAATTGGGCGACCTCGCTCGCCGGAGGGTCGAAGTTCGGTTACGCGCTGCTGTCGATCGCGCTCCTGTCGAACCTGATGGCGATCCTGCTGCAGGCACTATGCGCGCGCCTCGGCTTCGCCACCGGCCGCGACCTGGCACAGGCCTGCCGCGACGCGTTTTCCAAGCCCGTCGCCTACGTGCTCTGGCTGCTCGCGGAGGTGGCCATCTGTGCCACCGATTTGGCCGAGGTCATCGGCACCGCCATCGGACTCAATCTGTTATTCGGCATCCCGCTCGAGCTCGGCGTGTTCATCACGGCGCTCGACGTGTTCCTCATCCTCTATTTGCAGAACCTGGGCTTCCGCTGGATCGAGGCGTTCGTCGTCACGACGCTCCTCGTGATCGCGGTGTGTTTTGCCATCCAGGTCGGCATGGCGCGGCCCGACATCCGCGAGGTGATTCTCGGTTTCGCGCCCACGGTCGAGATCGTGCGCAATCCCGAGATGCTCTATCTGGCGATGGGCATCCTCGGCGCCACCGTGATGCCGCACAACCTCTACCTGCACTCCTCGATCGTGCAGACGCGCATGATCGCCGATACGATTCCAGCCAAGCGCGACGCCATTAAGTTCGCGACCATCGATTCCACGATCGCGTTGATGCTGGCGCTCTTGGTCAACGCCTCGATCCTGATCCTTGCCGCCGCCACCTTCCACAAGGTGGGCCAGTACGGCGTCGCCGACCTGCAGGATGCGCAAAAGCTGCTCACCCCCCTGCTCGGTTCGGCCGCCGCGGCGACCGCGTTCGGCGTCGCGCTGCTGTGCTGCGGCTTGAACTCGACCGTGACCGCGACGCTGTCCGGCCAAATCGTGATGGAGGGCTTCATCAACGTGCGCCTGCCGGCGTGGGCGCGCAGGCTGGCGACGCGGTCGATCGCCATCATCCCCGCAGCCATCGCAATCGCGCTCTACGGCGCGGCGGGGACGGGCGAGCTCCTGATCATGAGCCAAGTCGTCCTCAGCATGCAGCTCCCCTTCGCGATCGTGCCGCTCGTGATGTTCACGGCCGACAAGAGCAAGATGGGCGAGCTCGTCGCGCCGCGATGGGTGACGGCGCTCGCGGTGGTGGTCGCGGTCGTCGTCATCGCGCTCAACGCCAAGATAATCTTCGACCTGCTGGTCGCGTAGCTATTATTCGGCAGGCTCGGGCCGTGCGGCCGCGGGCGCTTTTGCAGCGTCGGCGTCGTGCTGGTGCTCGCGCGCGATGTAGGTGTACATCGCGGGCGTCACGAATAGCGTGAACAGCGTGCCGATGGTCATGCCGGCCGCGATCACGACGCCGATGGCGAAGCGGCTCGCCGCGCCAGCGCCTGAGGCAAAGATGAGCGGCACCATGGCGATGACCATGGCGGCCGTGGTCATCAGGATCGGTCGCAAGCGGATGGCAGCGGCCTGCTCTATGGCCTCGCGGCGCCCAAGCCCTTCATTAGCCTGCAGATGGTTGGCGTAGTCGACCATCAGGATGCCGTGCTTGGAGATGAGCCCGATCAGCGTCACCAGCCCGATCTGGGTGTAGATGTTGACGGTGCCAAGGCCGACGGTGAGCGGCAACAGCGCTCCAAAGATCGAGGTCGGCAGCGCGATCAGGATGATGAGCGGATCGCGGAAGCTCTCGTATTGGGCCGCTAGCACCAGGTAGATGACGATGAGCGCGAACGCGAAGGTGACGACGAGGCGGCTGCCCTCCTGCTCGTACTGGCGGCTCTCGCCCTGGAAATCGTAGGTGAAGCTCTCGGGGAACACCTCGGCCGACTTCTCCTTAAGGAAGTCGATGACCTCGCCGACGGTGCGCCCGGGGAAGGGCACGCCCTGCAGGATCGCCGAGTTGAGCTGCTGGAAGCTCGTCAGCGCGTTGGGCTGCACCGACTGGTGTATGTCGACCACGTTAGCGAGCGGCATGAGCTTCCCCGAGCTCGTCCTGACCTGGTAGCGCTCGATCCAGTCGGGCGCCAGGCGGAAGTCGCGCGGCACCTGCGGGATCACTTGGTAGCTGCGACCATAGAGGTTGAAGCGATTAATCCAGTTGCCGCCGAGCAGCGTCGCCAGCGAGCTGCCGATGTCCTGCATGGTGATTCCGAGGCGATTGGCCTTGTCGTGGTCAATCTTCACCTCGACCTGCGGCGTGTCGAACTTTAGGTCGGTGTCGGAGAAGATGAAGAGGCCGCTTTTCAGCGCCTCCTGCTGCATGTTGGCCAGCACTTGTGCGAGCTGCTCGTAGTCGGCCGTCGTGGTGATGACGAACTGCACCGGCGGCCCGCCGGTCGAGCCAGGAAGCGAAGGCGGCCCGAAGGTGAAGATCTGGCCGCCGGCAATGCTCGCGACCTTCGGCTGTAGCTCCTGCAGGATCTGCTGCTGCGTCCGGTGGCGCTCGGCCCACGGTTTGAACAGGATGCCCGTGAACGCCTGGTTCACGTCTCCGCCCATGCCGTTGATGGCGAACACGTGCTCCTTCTCGGGCACCGTATTGAACACCTTGTCGAGGTGCGCGGTGACCTGCTCGAGATAGTCGAGATTGGCGCCCTGCGGCGTCTTGATCAGGTTGAACAGGATGCCCTGGTCCTCTTCCGGCGCGAGCTCCTTCTGTGCGGTTGTGTACATGAGTCCAGTCGCGGCGATGGTGCCGAGCACCACGAGCACGGTGACGGGACGGAAGTTGAGCGTGCGCGACAGCCGCCGCTGGTAGCGGTGTTTGAGACCCTCGAAGGCACGGTCGAGAAAGCGGACAAAGCGGCCTGAGGAGAGCTGCGCGGATAGCAGCTTCGAGCACATCATCGGCGACAGCGTCAGCGCGATGACGCCCGACACGATGACGGCGCCCGCGAGCGTGAAGGCGAATTCGCGGAACAGCGCCCCCGTGAGGCCGGAGACGAAGCCGATCGGCGCATAGACGGCGGCGAGCGTAATCGTCATAGAGATGATCGGCACGGAAATCTCACGCGCGCCGAGCAGCGCCGCGTCGAACGCGGTCGAGCCGGCCTCGATGTGGCGGTGGACGTTCTCGACCACCACGATGGCGTCATCGACGACGAGGCCGATGGCGAGCACGAGCGCCAGCAGCGTCAGCAGGTTGATCGAGTAGCCGAGCGCCAGCAACGCGAACATGACCCCGATCAGCGATAGCGGGATCGTCACCATCGGGATGAGGGTCGAGCGCAGGCTGCCGAGGAACAGGAAGATCACGACAATAACGATGATGGCGGCCTCGATCAGCGTCTTCTCGACCTCCTTGATCGAGGCGTCGATGAACTTGGTCGAATCGTAGGCGATGTCCGCGGTCATGCCGGGCGGGAGTTGCGCCTTTATCTCGGGGAACGTCTTGCGCACGTCGGCGATGACCGTCAGCGGATTGGCCGTCGGCGTCGAGTAGATGCCGACGAACACGGCCTTGAGCCCGTTGAACACCGAGGAGGAGTCCGCGTTCTCGGCCCCGAGTGTGATGTCGGAGATGTCGGAAAGGCGCACGAGCGCATCCCCGCGCGCCGCCACGATGAGCAGACCGAACGCGGCGGCGCTGTCGAGCGAAGTTTCCGCGTTGATCGTCGTCTGCACGAAGTCGCCCTTGATCTGGCCGGCGGCGGACGTGAAGTTGTTGGCGGCAAGCGCAGTGCGCACGTCGGTCGGCGTGACACCGAGGGCCGCCATCTTCTCCGGGTTTAGCCAGATGCGCATGGCGAACGTTTGCCCGCCAAGAATTTGGGCATTGGCGACGCCGTTGATCGTCTGCAGCTTGGGCTGCACGACGCGGGTCAGGTAGTCGGTGATCTGCGAGCTCGTCAGCACATCGCTGTTGAACGACAGGTACATCAGCGCAGTGGACTCGCCCGTCTGCTTGACGACGACGGGATCCTGTGATTCGCGCGGCAGGATGCTCTTCACCTGGTTGACCTTGGCCAGCACGTCGGTGACGGCGCGGTCCGGGTTCGCGTTGAGCCGCAGGTTGAGGGTGACGGTCGAGACGTTCTGGCGCGACGACGAGGTGAGCGTGTCAATACCTTCGGCGCTGGCGACCGCCTGCTGGATCGGCACCGTGATGAAGCCCTTGATCACGTCGGCGTTGGCGCCGGGATAGGTCGTCGTGATGGTGATCGTGGTGTTGGACAGTTCCGGATACTGGCGCACGGGCAAGTTGAACGCCGCGCTCAAGCCAATGAGCAGAATGAGCAGGCTCACAACCGAGGCGAGGACGGGACGCCGGATGAAGATGTCGGTGAACGACATGCGCCCCGCCTATTGCTTCGGCCGCTCGGCCGGCGGCACGAGCGCTTGCGAATTGTCGATCTTCACGTGGCTGCCGTTGGTGAGCTTGATCTGGCCGGTCGTCACCACCTGCTCGCCGGGCTGCAGCCCGGTTTCGATGGCGACGCGGTCCTGGCGCACTTGCCCCGGCTTGACGAAGCGCCGCTCGACGACGAACACCGCATCCGCTGGCGGCTCGGCCGGCATGGCACCACCGCCCTCCGGCGCCATCACCACGTAAACGCTGTCGCCGTAGAGGCTGTAGGTGAGGGCGGTGCGCGGGACCGAAATGACCTGGCGCGCCGAGCCCGCGAGCACCGAGACGTTGGCGAACATGCCGGGCAGGAGCTTGCGCTCCGGGTTGTCGAGGGTGCCGCGCACGAGCAGCGTGCGGGTATCCTGCGCGACGCGCGCGTCGAGCGATGCGATCTTGCCCTTGAACACCTGGCCCGGATAGGCGTCGACGGTGAGTTCGACTACCTGATCGCGCTTCAGCTTGCCGATGTTCTGCTCGGGCATCGGGAAGTCGACCCAGATCGGGTCGAGCGCTTGCAGTGTCACCATGGAGAGGCCCGCCGACACGTATTGCCCCAGCTCGACGTGGCGGATGCCGAGCCGGCCCGCGAACGGCGCCAGAATCGATTTCTGCGCGATAAGCGCTTTGATGCGGTTGAGGACGGCTGCCGCCGAGTCGCGCTTTGCCAGTGCGGTGTCGACGTTGGCCTCGGACGTGACGTTCTTGATCATCAGATCCGCTTGCCGCTTATAGGAGACGTCGGCCTCCTTGAGGATCGCTTCCGCGCTCGCTTGATCGGCCACCTCCACCGAGATGTCGAGCTGCACGAGCTTTGTGCCCTTCTCGACGTCCTGGTCGCTCTCGAAGCCGAGGCCGGTGACGATGCCCGCGACCTGCGGCGCGACGTCGACGCCCTGCGAGGAGATGAGCGTCCCGATCGCCGGCAGCCGCTCGATCCAGTCCTCGGTGCGCGCGGCTTCTGCCGTGATCGTCGACGGCGGCGGCTGCTGCTTCGCCAGGAAGCCCTTGATCATCGCCGGCTTGAACTGGAGCTGGAACCAGGCCAGTCCGCCCAGGAAGGTGCCGATGACGACGACGGCTATGAGGAAACGCTTGACCATAGACTGTCCCTGACGTGCGCGGCCGAACAACGCGCGTGCCGCAAAAGTCCGGGAAGTTCTTATCGGAATGAAGCTGCGCCGTCAGCCTATTCTTGGGGCGCCGGACACGGCGGCATCAGGTGCAAAAAATATTTTTGCGCACGCGCAAGACAGGTTGAATTTCGGCCAGCGCGTCGCCAAGGATGCACGGCCAAGCGACCGCCGCCGTTACGGTTTGAACACCAATGTTGACAAGGTCTGAAGTCGGGGCCGGCACGGGGCGCGCACGGTGCGGATTTCTCAATCCGACTGCGCGCCACCGTGCCGGGCGCCGTGATACGCATGACCAGACTCGCGGCGCATCCCGCCACTTAAGCCCAAAAGTGTTGCTACAAAGTAAGGGCAGATGCGCGTTCGCGATCTCAATCGCTGTCGACAGTGTCGTCCCACGGTTGCTCCGCGCGCGGACGCAGGAGCCAGCCGACGATCGGTAGCAGCAGCCGGTGCGGCAGAATGCGCAGCGCCGGCCACATCAGCTTGTTCAGCACGCCCGGCACCACGACGCGAAAGCCGAGAACGTAGCCGCGATAGGCCGAGCTTGCAGTGCGCTCGGCGCTGAGCGGCGGCACGAGCAGCCGGTAGAAGGATTGCTCCGCTCCCATCGTCGCGTGAAAGCCGGTGTTGACCGGGCCGGGCGCGACCGCGGTGAAGCGCACGCCGCTGCCCGCGTTCTCGGCCGCGACTGCCTCCGTGAGCGAGATGACATAGGCCTTGCTCGCGTAGTAGGCCGCCTGATAGGGGCCGGGCACGAGGCCGCCGATGGAGGCGACGTTGAGGATGCCGCCCCGCGCGCGCCCCAGCATGCCGGGCAGCACGTGGTGCATCAGGCGCGTCAGCGCCGCCATGTTGAGATCGATGAGATGCTTGATCTCGGCCTGGGCGTGATCCTCGAAGGCGCCGGAGAGACCGATGCCGGCGCTGTTGACGAGCACGTCGGAGTAGCAGCCGCGCGCAGCCAGCCGTGCGTCGATGATCTGCGGCGCGTCGGCGGCCGTGATGTCTACGGCAACGGCGAGTGCGCTGACTGCAAAGTCGCGCTCGATCGCTGCGGCGGCTTCCTGCAGCGCGGCGGCGTCGCGCGCGAGCAGGGCGACGTCGCAGCCGGCCTTGGCAAAGCGGCGCGCGATGGCGAGCCCGATCCCGCGCGAGCCGCCCGTCACCACGACGGCGGGCTGCAGCCGCGCGACCGCGTCGAGGGCGGCTGCGGACGGCTGGGCATAGCGCATGATCCAGGCGTCGAGCATGCGACGCGGGCCGCTGGCGCGGACGGGCGCGCGCGCCGTCGCCTGGATCGAGGTCAACTCTGCCGGGGCCGTGAGGGAAAGCGCCATTGGTGCTCGAAATCGGGGGGCCGAGGCTCCGGTTCTAGCACTTCTGCCGGCGGCGGCCACCTTCGCGGCGGCCGCATGCTTCAGTGGGCGCTCTGGAACGCCGTCGCCGAGAGCAGGGTGCAGACGAGAAGGCGCAGATCGAACGTTACACGTGCAGGAGCGGCGGGATCTCGTCAATGTGTTGCGGGGATTGAAACACTGGTGCCGCAAGCAGGACTTCGAACCTGCGACCCCGTCATTACGAATGACGTGCTCTACCAGCTGAGCTATTGCGGCTTAAGGGTGGAGGGATAGCGCCCGTTCCGGTCGAATGCAAGACGCTGTGCGCTCGATTCGCGCCGCGCCTCTCCCCCGACCAAACCGACCACACCCCTCATGCGCGTTGCGGCCGCAACGGCAGGATGGGTTCGTCGGGCGCAGACGACTCTGGCCCTGGATCGTCGGGCGCGTGCGGCGCGACGAATACGCGCCCTTTCCCGTTTTCCTCGTCCTTGCGCACCTTCGGCGCGGTCCGGTCCGCCGCGCGGCGGCGCGCAGGCCCGGCCTCGCCGGTGGACGCGGCGGCAGCAGCCGGCGCGGCGGTCGTGCTTTTTGCCGCCGCCTGTGCGGGCCGCTCGGCCTTCCGCTCAGGTCTCGATGATCGCTCCTGCGCCGGCTCGTGCACCTCGGCCGCGGCCGGAGGAGGCGGCGGCAAATCGTCGTCGGGCGCGCGGACCGGCTCGATGGTCTCGGCCCGGCGCCGCGCTTGCGCGGCGGGCGATGTGGCGGGCTTCTCGGGCTCGGGCGCGATCTCGCGATCGACGCCGAGCGCCGCCAGCTCCTCAGCCTTGCTTGCCAAATGCTCCGCATCCTGGTTGTCGGATTCGACCGGCACGCGCCACTGGAAGACGTCGAGGGCGCGGGTCACCGGCGAGACCGGCGCCCAGCGGTCGGCGACGATGCCGTCCGCGGTCCAGGCGGGATCGCGCGGAGCGTGCACGGCGCGCGCGAGCCATTCGCGCACGCGACCCTTGTCGCCCTGCTCGCTTTCGATGCGCGCCATGAGCGTGGCCACGCGCTGCGTGAGGCGTCCCTGCAGCAGCGGCTCCAGCGCTGTGCGCGCCTCCTCGTACTGGCGTGCCTCGATGGCCGCATTGGCAACCGCGATCGGTGACTCGAGCGAGTTGGGCCTCAGCGCGGCGAGCTGCTTGATGCGGTCGAGCCGGTCACGCGGGCTGTCGCCGATGCGCGCATAGGCGTAGGCGGTCGCGAGGTCGGGGTGCGGCGCGCGGCTCCAGGTCCGCTGCAGCACCTTGGCGGCGCGCGGCGTGTTTCCGCGCGCGGCGAGCAGGCGGCCCGCGATGGCCGCCGCCGGCACGAGGTCGGGGGCGAGCGCGTGCGCTTCGAGCGCCAGCGTCAGCGCCCGCTCGGGATCGGATTCCTCGGCCGCCCGCGCCTGCGCGGTCAGCAGCACCGCGCGGCGGCGGTCGGCCTTCGGCTTGTCGATGTGGCCGTTCTTGCGCGCGATCGCGACCGTCTCCAGCGCGCCATCCCAATCCGACTGGCTGCACTGCAGCTCGAACAGCGCGTCCATCGCCCACGGGAGCTTCGCGTTGAGTGCGACCGCGCGCTCGGCGAAGTGGCGCCCGGCCTCGGTCTCGCCCTCGCGCTGCGCCTCGAGGAAGAGGCCGCGCAGGCCGAGCTGCTCGGTATCGGGGGAGGCGAGCATCGCCTCGAAGATGCGGCGCGCCGTGGTGCGGTCGCCGGCAAGCTGCGCCGCCTGCGCGCGCAGGAGGTGGGTCAGCGGCTCGTTCGGCAGCGACTTGCGCGCCTGGATCGCCGCGCGCATGGCGGCCGCCTTGTCGCCGGCGCCGAGCGCGATCATGCCGCTCGACAGCGCGTCGATACCGAGCTTCTGCCGCCGCTTGGCGAGCACGCTGCCGACGGCGGCCGGGCTCTGCCACGCGTTGCGGAACAGCGACCACACGACGAGCGCAGCGACGACGAGTGCAAACAAGAGGACGATGGCGCGGAACACGCTCGTCTCGATGACGTAGCCCTGCCAGTCGATGGAGAGCTCGCCCGGGCGGTCGGCGAGCCAGGCGAGACCCGCGGCGACGAGCACCACCGCGACGAGAAAGCCAATCAACCGCAGCATGGCGGACCCCTTACTCTTGTACTTTAACGGGCGCGACGAGCGACGATTTGAGCTGCGCTTCGACGGTCGAGAGCGCGCCGTCGACGGCGTTGCGCGCCTCGACCTTGGCCAGGAAATCGCGGGCCGCGTCCTGCACGCGCGGCGGCAGTGTCTTAGCCTCGGCCAGGACGTCGCCGAGCCGGTCCTCCTTCAGCGCCGTCTCCATGCGCGCGACCACCGCCTCGACGCTGGCGTCGCCGGCGATCTGGCTGACCTTGCGCACGCGCACGACCGACTTTGCGCCGGCGAGCAGGCGGTTGATCACGGAGCCGTCGGTGGGCGCCTCGTCGGCGTCGATCATCTTGAATGCGGTCGCCTTGAAGGCCTTCTGCAGCTCGGCGAGCGTGGGCACGCCGGTGCCGGCGAAGCGCGCGAGCGGCGTCAGGTCAACGCTGTTGCCGGCAAGCTTGCTCGCGTCGGCGAGCTCGTTGGCGAAGCCGGTGCCGCGGTCGATGGCGCGCTTGAGGCTGGCAAGCTCCAGCGACAGCACGATGCGCTCGGCGGTGGCCTTGCGGTCGGTCTCGCTCTTGACGACGCCCTGCACCTGCTGCTGCAGGCCGACGAGCTTGCCGGCGAGCGGTGTCACCGCGCCGGCGACGTCCTCGGGCCTGGCGAAAGTGGCAAGCCGGGCGTCGATCTCGGTTTTCAGCCTCTTGAGCGCATCCTCGGTGGTCCTGAGGTTGGCGCCGGCACGGTCGGCGTCGGTCTTCAGCGCGTCGAAGCGGGCGGTGAGCTGGCCGCTCTCCGTCTTCAGCCCTGCAAGCTCGCGGTCGATGCGCTGCGTGCCGGACTTGGCCGCCTCGCTCGTCTCGTTCGTCGTGGCGAGGCGGGAATCGAGCTCCTGCGTCACGCTTTTGCGCAGCGCGTCGAGCTGGGTGTTGATGGTCAATTCGAGGTCCACCACCTTGCCGGTCAGCGCCGCGAGCTGGGGCAGGCGCCCGCTTTGCGGATCCTTGGCCGCGGCGGCGGACATGTCGCTCAGCTGTTCCTCGAGCTTCGCGACCCGCGCCTGCGCGGCCACGTCGTCTGGACGCTGCGCCGCCTTGGCGCCGACGGCCTTGATGCTGCCAGCGAGCTCATCCTGTCGTTTGGCGATGCGATCGACGCTGCCGCCGACCTTCTCGAGGCCCTCGATTTTGGCTTCCGCGGCAGCGAGCCTCGAGCCGAGCTCGGGAGTGGCGCTCTTCTGCTTAGCTGCGGTCTCCAGCGCCACGATGCGCTGCTGCAGGGCGGCCGCTCCTTCGCGGTCGGCCGGTCCGCTCAAGCCCAGGTGCGAGGCCAGCATGTCGGCTGCGAGCAGAGCCACGATGCCACCGGCGATGCCGGCTGCCAGGTGCGAGAAAAATCCGCCGTAGCCGCCGGCCGTCTTGGCCGGAGGCGGCGTTACGACCGGTCGCTTGCCGGGCTCTGGCTTGACGGCGCCTGCCTCGCCGCGCGGAGAAGCGCCGGGGAGCGCAGAGCTGGCCTTGGCGGGCCCCGCCGAGGCGGTCGCGGGTTTTTCATCCTTTGCGGCCGTCGTCTCGTCCTTGGACGCCGTCGGCGGGTTCACCACCGTCGCCTTGAGGTCGAGCGTCGCGTGCGGGCGGCTGCTGCTCGTGTCGCCGCCGGCCGCCGGCTTTACGGGGTCGTCCTTGCGCGTGGTCATGGGGCCATTGCACCTTGGTTCGCGGGCCTCTCTTCGAGCACGGGGGGAGCCGCGTTGCAGCGGCGCGTGGCGGAGAGAGCTGCCAGTCCTCTTGACGCTAAGCTACACCCCTGAGGAATGCGTTGCCACCCGCCCGACGGCATCCAGGATTGCCGAGGAATTTGGCCTTACGGCGATGTTAACGTTGGCCGGGGCCAGGCCGCTTAGCGCATCCGCGACATTAGCCGAAAGGCAGACGAAGGCGAGCCGGCGGGTCGGCTCCTCGAGCCCCCCTTTCCCGACGAGGGCCGCAAAGGTTGCCGCCGTTCGCGGTGACATCAGGATCACGGCGCCGAGAGTGCCGTCCGCTATGGCACGGGCGGTGTGAGGACTGAAGGACGGCGCCGCCACCGCCCGATAGGCGGTCACCACGCGGACCTCTATGCCATGGCGCCCGAGCTCCGCGGCGAGGTCGAAGGCGACCTTCTCGCCGGCGACATGCACCAGGGGTCCGCTACCGCTGAGCTCGCTACCGAGGATGAGCGATGCGAGGTCGCCGGCCGAGCCGTCGCCGGCGATGACGTGCCGGAACCCCAGCTCGCGTGCAAGCTCCGAGGTGGCCGACCCTACTGCAAAGATCGGGAGCTTCATTGCCTGGGCGAGTGCGGCGCTCTGGACCAGCGCCCGCAGGCCGTTGCGGCTCGTCGCGATGACGCCGCGCGCGCCGGCCAGGGCACCGGAATCGATCGGCATCGGCTCGATGGCGAGCAGCGGCTCGACCGTGACCTCGTGCCCCTGCGCCTCGAGCGCGGCCTTGAGCTCGGCCGCGTCGGCCTCGGGCCGGGTTACCAGGACGTGCATCAGGCGAGCACGCGCAGGAAATCCGGCCCCGCGCGCTCGATCAGCTCGGTCGCCGCCTCCTCACCGAGTCGGAGCGCGGCCTCCGCACCGCCACTGCGCTCGGTCGCAAGGCACTCCTTGCCGTCGGGCGTGAGGATCTCGCCGCGAAAGCGCATAGCGTTGCCTTCAAGCTCAGCAAGGCCCGCGATCGGCGTGCGGCACGATCCGTCGAGCCGGGCGAGGAACGCGCGCTCGGCCGCGACGCACAGTGCGGTTGCAGCGTCGTTCAACGGCGCGACGAGCTGGGCCGTGTCGGCGTCGTCGGCGCGCAGCTCGATCGCGATAGCGCCCTGCGCCGCCGCCGGCAGCATGATCTCGGAACTGACCGGCTCGCGGATGTGCTCGGCGAGGCCCAGCCGCTTCAGCCCGGCGCAGGCGAGGAACGTGCCGTCGGCCGCGCCCTCGGCAAGCTTCTTCAATCGCGTTGCCACATTGCCGCGTAGCGGCACAATTTTGAGGTCCGGACGACGGTGCAGCACTTGCGCCTGCCGCCGCAGCGAGGAGGTGCCGATGACGGCACCCGCGGGCACCTCGGCGAGCGAGCCGTACTTGAGGCTGACGAAAGCGTCGCGCGGATCCTCGCGTTTCAGCGCCGCGCCAATCGTAAGGCCGGCTGGCAGCACGGTTGTCATGTCCTTCATGGAATGCACGGCGAGGTCAATGGAGCGGTCGAGCAGCGCCTCCTCGATTTCTTTGGTAAAGAGGCCCTTGCCGCCTTCTTCGGCCAGCGGCCGATCGGTGATGCGGTCGCCGCTCGTCTTGATGACGACGATCTCGCAAGCTCCCTCGGCGAGCTTGTGCGCCTTGGTCAGCCGGGCTACGACCTCGCGCGCCTGTGCCAGCGCCAACGGCGAGCCGCGCGTGCCGATACGAATCTTGCCTGCTTGCAAGCGGTTCTCTCCGGGTGGTAGGCCGGGCCACAACTGGCGCCATTAATGCCCGCGCGGCGCCCTCAAGGCAAATGCGAGGTCGCCCGCGCCAGCGATGGATGCCCCCGAGCAAATCAGCCCCGGTTTCAGCGTCGTCCTCGGCATCGAGACGAGCTGCGACGAGACGGCGGCGGCGGTGGTGGCGCGGCTCCCCGACGGGAGCGGCCGCATCGTCTCCAACGTGGTGCGCACGCAATGGGAGAAGCACCGCCCCTTTGGCGGCGTGGTCCCCGAGATCGCGGCGCGCGCGCACGTCGAGTGTCTCGACATGCTGATCAGCGAGGCGATGCGCGAGGCGGAAATAGACTACGCCGATCTCGACGCGGTTGCGGCGACTGCGGGGCCGGGGCTTATCGGCGGGCTTATCGTCGGCCTCGTAACAGGCAAGGCGATCGCGCTGGCGAGCGGCAAGCCGTTCATCGCCGTGCATCACCTCGAGGCGCATGCGCTAACCGTGGGGCTGACGGAGGATCTGAAGCCGCCGTATCTGTTGCTGCTTGTGTCGGGCGGACACACACAGCTCCTGATCGTGCGCGGCGTCGGCGAATACGAGCGCCTTGGAACAACCATTGACGATGCGCTGGGCGAAGCGTTCGACAAGACGGCGAAGCTGTTGGGCCTCGCCTTTCCGGGCGGACCCGCGGTCGAGCAGGCGGCGCTTACCGGCGACGCTCGCCGCTTCGACCTGCCGCGGCCCATGGTTGGCCGCCCCGAGCCGCATTTCTCCTTCGCCGGCTTGAAGACGGCGGTGCGCCGGACGGCGGAGCGGCTCGCGCCGCTGCAGGCGCAGGATGTGGCCGACATCGCCGCGAGCTTCCAGGCCGCCGTGATCCAATCGGTTGCCGACAGGTGCGCGCGCGCCATGGATATTGCGGCCGAACGGCTCGGACCCGGTGCGCCCCGCCGCTTCGTCGTTGCCGGCGGCGTCGCGGCCAACGCGCAATTGCGCGCAAGTCTGCGCAATCTCGCGCAATCTCGCGGCTTCGCCTTCCGCGTGCCACCGGCGCAGCTGTGCAGCGACAACGCGGCGATGATCGCCTGGGTGGGAGCCGAGCGCCTGGCGTTGGGCATGGTCGATCCGCTGAGCACGCCGGTGCGCCCGCGCTGGCCCCTCGACCCCGGCGCGCGACCTGCTATCGGTGCCGGCGTGAAGGCATGAGGCCTCGCTCGTGCTAGGCTCGAGCGCGTCTTGTTGCGGGGTGCTTGCTTGAAGATCGACAGCGTCGGCATCATCGGCGGCGGAGCCTGGGGGACGGCGCTGGCGCAATCGCTGCGCAGCGCGGGGCGCGAGGTTCTGCTGTGGGCGCGCGAGCCCGAGGTCGTCGCCGGCATCAACGAGCGGCATGCCAACGACGCCTTCCTGCCCGGCGTCGCGCTCGATCCCCAAATCCGCGCCACGGGCAAGCTCTCCGACACCGCGCGCTGCGACGCGCTGCTGATGGTCGCGCCCGCGCAGCACGTGCGCGCCGTGTCCGAGCAGTTGAAGCCGCACCTGCGTGCGGGCCAGCCGATCGTGCTGTGCGCCAAGGGCATCGAGCAGGGAAGCGGCCGCCTGATGGGCGAGGTGCTGGGTGAGATCCTGCCCGCAGCGCCACGCGCGGCGCTGTCGGGCCCGAGCTTTGCCGCCGACGTGGCGCGCGGGTTGCCCACCGCGCTCACCATCGCCTGCGCCAGCGAGCCGACGGGGCGCGCGCTCGCCGAGCGGCTCGGCAACCGCAGCCTGCGCCTCTACTGGACGAGCGACCTCGTCGGCGTCGAGCTCGGCGGCGCCTTGAAGAACGTGCTGGCGATCGCGGCCGGTATCGTCGACGGCAAGGGGCTGGGCGCCAGCGCACATGCAGCCCTCGTCACGCGCGGGTTTGCAGAGCTGCGCCGCTTCGGTGAGGCGCTTGGCGCGCGGCCCGAGACGCTCACCGGGCTCTCCGGCCTCGGCGACCTCATCCTCACCTGCGGCAGCCCGCAGTCACGCAACATGTCGCTCGGGCGTGCGCTTGGCCAGGGCCGGACGCTCGCGCAGGCGCTGGGAGGGCGCACGGCGGTGACGGAGGGCATCTATACCGCGGTGGCGGTGCGGCGGATTGCGGCTGAGAAGGGCATCGACATGCCGATCTGCTCGGCCGTATGCGACATCGTCGAGGGGCGCCTAACCGTGACGGACGCCATCGGCCGGCTCATGCAGCGGCCGCTCAAGCACGAGGACTGATCGCGCTCACGATTTGACGCGCCAGAGCTGCAGCGGAGTGGGCGCGCTCAGCGGCACCGGCTCGAGGAACGCGGGCGGCTTGCCAGCGAACAGCAGCTTTTGCAGCGCGTCGGCCGGTACCTCGCCGCGCGGGGTCGTGGAGTTGAGGCCGTCGCAGGTGATGACGTAGCGCACGCCGTCGGCGCGCAGGCGCCGCTCGGCCTCGTCGGGTGAGGCGAGTAGGATGCGGTTGGCTTCGATGATCGACTTGCCGAGGCGGTGATAGGGCGCGGCGAGCACGTCGAGCTTCGACAGCGCGACGATGTAGGGCCCGAGGTTCACGTCGGCCAGGGCGAGACCGGGAGCAAGGGGCGCCAGCGCGGAGAAGGCCGCGGTCGACTGGCAATTCTGCACGGGCTTCAGTGCTTCCTTCATGCGCGTCGACGACGGCGCCTGCATGCGCATGACCAGCCAGCCCGCGATGGCGACGAGGACGAGCGTCGCGGCGAGCGTGAGCAGAGTGCGCCGATGGTTTGCCGGCGCCTTCGCCGACTGCGGAGGCTGCGCCAGGCCGACGGCGAGCAGCGGCACGGGCAGAAACGTCGCGTAGGGCAGCAGCTTGATCTGCCAGAAGCTCAAAGGCAGCGCGATGAGCAGCGCGATCACCTGGAAGCGCACGGCGTCGTCGCGGTTGGCGCGCATCAGCTTCAGCCCGCAATAGAGGCCGGCCGCGAAGTACGCGAGCCCCATGCCGCCGAGCGTCGGGAGCTGCGACCCGAGCGAAAAGATGCTTTGCGTCTCCGACACGCTGTCGAGCCAGACCGGGAAGAGCTCGGGGTCGACCTCGCCGAACGGCCCCGCGAGGCAGGCGGGCTGCGCGGCGGCGTAGAGCAATAGGCCCGCGGCGCCGGCGAGTGCGAGCAGCGCAATCTTCATCGCGAGCGAGAGCCGGTCCTCCATCGCCGCCACGGCCGACAATCCGACCGCGCCGCTGGCCGCGAGCAGCACGAGGTTCACCGAAAGCGCGTCGCAGTGACTCGTGAATATCTGCGCTGGCGCGGTCGTGATCGCGAGTGCGACGGCGAGCGTGGCGGCGAAGGCGACGGCGGCGCGCGAGGGCCCGAGCAGGCTGCGGTTCGGCAGGATGCCGTAGAGCGCGGCGGCACCGAGGCTCGCCGCCGTCAACGCCAGCGCCTCGTAGCCGACGGCGGTGCCGAGCCCGAGCAGCACGCCGGCGCTCCAGCCAGCGCGCGGATCGTCGAAGCTGCGGGCGAGCCGCAGGATGCCGATCACGGCGCATAGGATCATCACGTTGTGGTGGTCGATGCGGCCGGGCATGAACTGCACGATGCCGATGATGCACGTCACCGTGAGCGGGATGCTGAGCAACGCCGCCGCGCGACCGCCGAGGATCTCGGCTTCGCGCGCCATCAGGTACACGAACGCCCAGAACACCAGGAGCGGCCACAGCGCGCGCACGATGAGCTCGGCCTCGACGGCGGGCAAGAACGTCTCGAAGCCCGACAGCAGCAGGGCGAGGGGCACGTCGATCAGGCGCGACCAGTGTGAGACGAGCGGATCGACGCCGCCGAAGCGCGCAAGCGTCAAGTCGAACCACGAGGCGCCCGACATCCACGTGCGCACCTCGATCATGCGCGTAGCGTCGTCGGTGTCGCCGAGCGAGGTCAGGAGGCGCGTCGGGTCGAACCAGAACACGAGCGCGGCGAAGACCATGACGCCGACGGCCGACCAGGCGAGCAGCGACGCGCGTCCGAGCCGTGCCCGGCCGCGGCCCGCGTGCATGAGGCCGTGCTGCCGGTCGCCCGCGGCGGCAATCGCCATTTCGTCCATCTCCCATTGCGCGCCAGGGACGCTAACGGAACGCGCTTGCGGGCCTGTAAACGCGGCGCGGCAAACCGCCCGCTGTAGGGTCCAAGCAAGGGTTTCTTCAGCGTTGCGACTTAGCTTGCGAGCTGCACGAGGGCGGGGGCGCCCGCGCCGCGAGCGCGTGGCTTGTCGCAGCGGGAGAGCCTGGTGGAACACTCGGAAGTCTTTGTCATCGGCGCTGGCCCGGCGGGCCTTACGGCCGCGTATCTGCTGACGAAGGCCGGTGTCCCCACCACGGTGATCGAGGCCGATCCTGTTTACGTCGGCGGCATTAGCAGAACGGTTAACTATAAGGACTTTCTTTTTGACATCGGCGGCCATCGCTTCTTCTCGAAGTCGAACGAGGTCGTCGACCTCTGGCGCGAGATCCTTCCCGACGATTTCATCGAGCGCCCGCGCCTCTCCCGCATCTACTACGACGGCAAGCACTACTCCTACCCGTTGAAGGCCTTCGAGGCTTTGAGCAACCTCGGCGTCGTCGAGAGCACGATGTGCGTGATGTCCTACGCCTATAAGAAGGCGTTCCCCAACGCCAACCCCGAGAACTTCCGCGAGTGGGTGTCGAACCAGTTCGGCGACCGCCTGTTCTCGATCTTCTTCAAGACCTACACCGAGAAGGTGTGGGGCATGTCGTGCGACGAGATTTCCGCCGACTGGGCCGCGCAGCGCATCAAGGGCCTCGACCTTTGGAGCGCGATGGCGAACGCGCTGCGCCGCTCGATCAACATGAACCCCGGCGCGCAGCAGGGCGACAAGGTCATCAAGACGCTGATCGAAAGCTTCCAGTACCCGCGCAAGGGTCCCGGCATGATGTGGGACGCCGCGGCCGCCAAGGTCAGGGCGCAGGGCGGCACGATCCACATGGGCGAGAAGCTCAAGACCATGTCCTGGGACGAGAGAAACAGCGTGTGGACGATCACCGCGTCGGGCGCGAAGGGCGACCGCTTCTTCACCGCGCGCCACGTCATCTCGTCGGCGCCGATCCGCGAGCTGATGGCGAGCATTGAACCGGCGCCCGTGTCGCTCGCCGCCGCCGAGAAGCTGCGCTACCGCGATTTCATCACGGTGGCGCTCATCGTCGACAAGCCGGATCTCTTCCCCGACAACTGGATCTATATCCACGAGCCGAGCGTGCTCGTGGGGCGCATCCAGAACTTCCGCTCATGGTCGCCGGAGATGGTGCCCGACGATAGGCTGTCGTGCCTCGGGCTCGAGTATTTCTGCTTTGAAGGCGACGGCCTGTGGACCGCCACCGACGAGCAGCTCATCGCGCTGGCGAAACGCGAGCTCGCGGCGATCGGCCTTGCCAGCGAGGGCGAGGTGAAGGACGGCTGCGTCGTGCGCCAGAAGAAGGCGTATCCGGTCTACGACGACGAATACAAGATGCACGTCGATACCATCCGCGAGGACATCGAGGTGCATTACCCGACGCTGCATCTCGTCGGCCGCAACGGCATGCACAAGTACAACAACCAGGACCACGCGATGATGACGGCCATGCTGACCGTGCGCAATATTCTCGCCGGCGAAATGGCCTACGACGTGTGGGGCGTGAACGAGGACGCCGAGTACCACGAGGGCGGCATGTCCAGCGAGCAGGAGGCCCTGCGCAGCGTGCGCCTGATTCCGCGCCGCATCTCGAGACCCGCGGCATGAGCGTCGATCACGGCATACGACCGACGCGTTCGGGTGCCGGGACGAACCCTGCCGGCTTTGCCGCCCACTCTCTTGCTGCGCTGCGTGCGATTGCGCCGCAGTTCTCGCGTTACGCCGCGGTCAGCGCGTTCGCTCTCGGCCTCGATTTCGCGGTGTTTCTCGCGCTCAACTCGGCGATCGGGCATCCGACGCTCTCGGGCGTCGCCGGCTATGCGTGCGGGATCGTGCTGCATTATGAGCTTTCGCGGCAGTTCGTGTTCGCGACCTCCGCCTCGGCGAAGTCGGAGCACCGCAGGTTCGTTGAGTTTATCGCCAGCGGGCTCGTGGGCCTCGTCGTGACGGCTGCGGTCATTGCGGCCGCGACCGGCATGGGCGCGAGCCCCATCCTCGCCAAGGTCATGGCGGCCGGCGCGAGCTTCGTCGGCGTCTACGCCATCCGCCGCGCGGTCGTCTTCGCCTGACGCGCTATTCCGCAATCGCGCCCGAGCAGGCATACTCACAGAGCTGTACATGAGCCGCTCGAGGAATCTCCATGCCCGCCTACTGGCTGTTCAAGACCGAGCCCGAGGTTTTCTCCTGGGACATGCTGAAGGCGCGGGGCAAGAAGGGCGAGGCGTGGGACGGCGTGCGCAACTTCCAGGCCCGCAAGAATATGGTGGACATGAAAGTCGGCGATCTCGGCTTCTTCTATCACACCGGCGAGGCTAAGGAGGTCGTCGGCATCTTGGAGGTGTCGGCACTTGCCCATCCCGATCCCAAGGACGATACCGGCGTGTGGAAATGCGTCGATGTCGTCGCGGTGGCACCGCTGCCCAGGCCGGTGACGCTGGCGGCCGTCAAGCAGAACCCGAAGCTCGCCAACATGGTGCTGGCGAAGAATGCGCGCCTCTCCGTGCAGCCGGTCACGGCCGCCGAGTGGAGCGAGGTGTGTCGCATGGGCGGGCTCGACGCCAAGAAGCTCAAGGGATGACCGCGGCGCCGCTATCTGCTCCCGGTACCCGACCGCGCCGATCCGCCGAGGCGTTCATCCTCGCCAACGCCAAGCCGCTCGCGCCGCCGCTGGTGCCCGAGATCACGCTGTTGCTCGCCGAGGAATCGCTGCCGATCTGGCAGAAAACCGAGGAGGAGCTCGGGCAGATGAACGTGCCGCCGCCCTACTGGGCGTTCGCGTGGGCCGGCGGCCAGGCGCTGGCGCGGTTGATCCTCGACCGGCCGCAGCTCGTGTCGGGACGGCGCGTGCTTGATCTGGGGTCGGGGTGCGGGCTGTCGGCCATCGCCGCCATGCGCGCCGGTGCAGCCTACGTGCTGGCGGCCGACATCGACGCCATGGCGCTCGCCGCCATCGGCCTCAACGCGGCGGCCAACGGCGTCGCCGTCGACACGACCGGTGACGACCTCCTCTCGGGCACCCCGGCGGATGCGGATGTTATCCTCGTCGGCGATCTTTTCTACGAGCGCGGTCTCGCCGACCGCGTGCTTACGTTCATCGAGGCGGCTGCTGCGCCGGGCGCACTCGTGCTTATCGGCGATCCGCAGCGCAACTACTTCCCCAAGGGCCGCTTCGAGGTAGTCACCGAGTACCGCGTGCCGGTGACGCGCGACCTCGAGGATGCCGAGATCAAGAAGACGGCGGTTTGGCGCTTCTCCGGCGGCATGTCATCGGCGCCCCCGATCTGATACTCTCGCGCCAATGAATTGCAGCGGAGGATGCGCATGCATTTCGCCGGTCTCAATCTCTTCGCCATCGCGCTCGCGGCCGTCGTCAGCTTCATGTTCGGGTGGCTGTGGTACGGCATCCTCTTCCCCAGGCAGTGGACGGCTGCGGTCGGCAAGACGGAAACCGACATGAAGGCTCAGGGCGGGCCGAGCCCCACGCCGTTCGTCATCTCCTTCATTGCTCTATTGGTGATGGCCTGGGTGTTGGGCAGCATCATCCAGAACCTCGGTCCAGGAGAGGTAACACTGAGGCACGGTGCGCTCACGGGCGCCTTGTTCTGGCTCGGCTTCGTTGCCACGACGCTCGTGGTCAACCATACGTTCCAGGGCGCAAAGCCCGCCCTGACGTTCCTCGACGGCGGCCATTGGCTGGGCGTGCTGCTGCTGCAAGGCGGCGTGATCGGCTGGCTGGGGAGCTAGATGCTCGCCGATTGCACGAAGGGTCAAATTGCGGTCGGCCCCCGCAGCCTCCATACTCGCGCCAAAATAGAGCCGAGGGAGGAATTCGGACCATGTCGCACAAGCTCCATCCGGTAAGCCCGGAATGGGCCGCTCGCGCCTGGATCGACAAGAGCGCTTATCGCAGCCTGTATGATCGCTCGATCGGCGACCCCGACGGCTTCTGGGGCGAGGTTGGTCGTCGCATCGACTGGATCAAGCCGTACACGCGCGTCAAGAACACCTCGTTTGATCCCCACAACGTCTCGATCAAGTGGTTCGAGGACGGCACGCTCAACGTCAGCGCCAACTGTATCGACCGCCACCTTCCGGCGCGTGCCGACCAGGTCGCCATCATCTGGGAGAGCGACGATCCCGCACGCGACGAGCAGATCACCTATCGCCAGCTGCACGAGCGCGTCTGCCGGCTGGCCAACGTCTTGAAGGCGCACGGCGTCAACAAGGGCGACCGCGTCACCATCTATCTGCCGATGATCCCGGAGGCCGCCTACGCCATGCTTGCGTGCGCGCGCATCGGCGCCGTGCACTCCGTCGTGTTCGGGGGCTTTTCCCCCGACAGCCTTGCGGGGCGCATCGAGGACGCGCAGTCGAAGTTCATCATCACCGCCGACGAGGGCGTGCGCGGCGGCAAGAGCGTGCCGCTCAAGAAGAACACCGATGAGGCTCTGAGGAAGGTCGGCAAGGGCGGCGAGACGGTGCTGGTCGTGCGCCGCACGGGCGCGCCTGTGGCGTGGGAGCAGGGCCGCGATCTGTGGCTGCACGAGGAGCTGGCTAAGGTCTCGGCCGATTGTCCCCCGGCCGTAATGGCGGCCGAGGACCCGCTGTTCATCCTCTATACGTCGGGCTCGACGGGGAAGCCGAAGGGTGTGCTGCACACCTCCGGCGGTTACCTCGTGTTCGCCGCCGTCACGCACCAGTACGTGTTCGACTACCACGACGGCGATATCTACTGGTGCACCGCCGACGTCGGCTGGGTCACCGGGCACAGCTACATCCTCTACGGGCCGCTCGCCAACGGCGCGACCACGCTGATGTTCGAGGGCGTGCCGAACTACCCGACGATGGCGCGGTTCTGGGAGGTCGTCGATAAGTGGAAGGTCAACATCTTCTACACCGCGCCGACGGCGATCCGCGCGCTGATGGGCGCCGGCAACGATTTCGTCAAGCGCACGAGCCGCGCCTCGCTGCGTCTGCTCGGAAGCGTGGGCGAGCCGATCAACCCGGAAGCGTGGGAGTGGTATTTCCACACCGTCGGCGACGGGCGCTGCCCGGTCGTCGATACCTGGTGGCAGACGGAGACCGGCGGCATCCTCATCACGCCGCTGCCGGGAGCTACGGATCTGAAGCCCGGCTCGGCGACGAACCCGTTCTTCGGCGTCGATCCGGCGCTGGTCGATGAGAAGGGCGGCCTGCTCACAGGAGCCGCGGCCGGCAACCTTGTCATCCGCGATAGCTGGCCTGGGCAGGCGCGCACCATCTTCGGCGATCACGAGCGCTTCGTGCAGACGTATTTCTCGACCTACCCCGGCAACTACTTCACCGGCGACGGCTGCCGCCGCGACGAGGACGGCTACTACTGGATCACCGGCCGCGTCGACGACGTCATCAACGTGTCGGGACATCGGCTCGGCA
Source organism: uncultured Alphaproteobacteria bacterium (assembly GCA_963726555.1). Lineage (GTDB taxonomy): Bacteria > Pseudomonadota > Alphaproteobacteria > Rhizobiales > Hyphomicrobiaceae > Hyphomicrobium_A. Next base: position 99,659 of record CAVSCT010000010.1, read on the forward strand.
CGGCCGAGGTCGAGAGCGCGCTGGTCTCGCACCCGAAGGTCGCGGAGGCCGCAGTCGTCGGCTACCCGCATGACCTCAAGGGCCAGGGCATCTACTGCTACGTCACCCTGATCTCCGGCGAAGAATGGAGCGAGGAGCTGCGCAAGGAGCTGATCGCGCATGTGCGGAAGGAGATCGGGCCCATCGCCTCGCCCGACCTCATGCAGTTTGCGCCGGGGCTGCCCAAGACGCGCTCGGGCAAGATCATGCGCCGCATCCTGCGCAAGATCGCGGAGGACGACTTTTCGACCCTCGGCGATACCTCGACGCTGGCCGATCCGGCGGTGGTCGACGACCTCATCAACAACCGCCAGAACCGCAAGGCGGGGTAGCCCCGGCGAATCTGCTAAGCCCGACCGGTCGCTTAAGCGCGGCAGGAGGGGCTTGCGGCCTTGGGCAAATGGCTAGCGTCGCGACCGGGACTGCTTGCAACCGCTGCTGTGCTCTTGCACGCGGCGACGGCGCCCGCTGGCGCGGCGAGCCTGGACGACTGCTGCGCCGACCTCGAGGCGCGCATCGCCGAGCTTGAGGCGACCACCGCGCGCAAGGGCAACCGTGCCGTCTCGGTCCAGGTCTCGGGCAGCATCAACAACGCGGTGCTCTCTTGGGACGACGGCGTGGAGTACAAGGCCTACGTCGTCACCAACGACAACGACCGCTCGCGCTTCCGTTTCGTCGGCAATGCCCCCGTCAGTCCTGATCTGGAGTTCGGCTTCCGCCTGGATCTCGGGATACGGTCGGCCAACTCGTTGTTCGTCGATCAGCTCGACTCGCAGAGCATCGCTATCCGCCCCGACATCCGAGAGTTGATCTGGTACGCCAAGAGCAAGACCTATGGAATGTTCATCCTCGGCAACACGTTTTCAGCGATCCATCGCATTGCCAGTTTGAATCTCACGCAGACGAACTCGTTTGCGAAATATGCCGAGGTTCAGGATACGGGCTTCGGCATGTTCCTGCGATCGGCACGCAATGGCGAGCTGACGGCAAGCAGCCTCACCTGGCGGCGCATCATCGGCGCCGGTGGCAATCAGCCGGGCGAGAGCCAGCGCGGCTTCGACCTGATGAAGTACGTCTCGCCAACCTGGAACGGCTTCAACGTGGTCGACACGGTGGTTGCCGACGACTTCTGGGACAGCGCCATTCGCTACAAGGGCAGTGTGGGGCGCCTCGATCTCGAGGCAGGCGTCGGCTACCTGCAGCTCCTGCCGGGGTCGAAGTCGCGGCAGATTTGTGCGGCGGCAAGCGCCGTTATCGACCGCAACGACGACGTGGCGTGCCACCAGGCCGCCGGCTCCGTCAGTGTTCTCGACCGTCCCTCGGGACTGTTCTTGAATTTCGGTGGGGGACTGACGTTCGAAGGGCTGATCCCCGACACGCCGCGTTACGCCGGCACCGACGCCGACCTCACTCAGATATTCTGGGCGGCGCAATCAGGCATCGAGCGGCGCTTCAACGATCTCGGCAAGACGACGGTCTATGCCGAGTACTATAGCGATCGCGGCGGGCCCACGGTGTCGCGCATCGTGGGGCCCGCCGATTCGCTCAACTCCACCGGCGCCGGAGACTGGGCGATGTGGCGTGCTAACGTAAACGTGTGGGGCGCCGGCATTGCGCAGGGGCTAGATGACGCGGCGATGATTCTCTACCTCTCGTATCGCCACGTGAGCGGATCGCTCATGCTGCGCCAGCTCGACGGGCTTGCCGCTACCGGGCCGATCGCGGACGCGCCGATCGACGATCTCGACCTGTTGCTGACCGGCGCCGTCATCACCTTCTAAGGCGCTCACTTACCTGCAACGCGGGAACGTGCCGCGGTCGAGATGCAGGTGGTTCCAGTGGGCGGCATTGAACTCCGGCCCGATGGCGACGCGGAAATACTTGCATGCGCGCATATGCGCCGCGCGCAGGAATGCAGCCTCCGGTCCGCCGCCCTTGTAGTCCTTGGCGACCGTTATGACGCGGCCGTCCGCGAACTTGAAGCCGGAGATGTCGATGGCGTTGGCGAGCGCGTGGTGGCTGCGCATGTTCGCCCACTTGCTGTTGCCGATCATGTTGCGGCACTCGTAGGCGCCCATGTCCTCGAGCCCGGTCACGCGACTGCCGAAGCTCGCCAGCGCGAGCGGCTGCACCTCGTATTCGACCCACAGCGCCAGCGCCGCGGCCTCCTCGCACGTGAGCTTGTCGGCGCCGAGCGCCGCACCGCCGACCGCGCTCAGGCGTACGGCGTTGACCCAACCGCATCCGTCCTTAATGGGGTTGTCGGGGATCGGCGTCGCCACGATGTGGGGCTCGCGCAAGATCGCCCGGCACAACGCGGGGTCGCGCCGCAGCGCCGCGAGGCGGAAATCGGCAAACCAGCTCGGCGGCTCGTCGAGCGAGATCGGCGCCAGCGGCGAGTAGCGTTGCGGAACGAGGCCGAGCCAGAACGCAGCGAAGGCCGCGCCGAGCAGGAGCGCTGCGAGCAGCGTGCGCAGAATGATGCGGCCCGTTCGGCGCATGCCGTGTCCTGAGGAAGCTCGGCGCGCCAGGCGGCGCAGTCAGAAGGCTGGTGGCGCTAATCTTACGGGGCCTCACGCGCGCGTCATCCGGCTTCGTCCCGCACGGCGCTAGAAATCGAACGCGATGCCGTCCTTCTCCCAGTCGCCGTAGCGCGCCGGGTCGGGGCCCTTGCGGCCGCCGACCTCACGCGCGCCGTCGCTGCCTTCGCGCTCGCGCGCTTTGCGCCGCTCCTCGGCCTCTTTGAGCGCGCGCTCGGCGGCGCCCGTGCGGGCCGGTTTCTCCTGCTCTTCTGGCATCTTGGACGTCTCGCCGCCTCTGGTGATTGTCGTCAACCTAATCCATATAGCATGTCTCGAAAGGCTCCGAATGCAAGGAGCGGGAGGAGACCATGAACTACGTCCGAACCGCCATGCTGCTTGCCCTACTGACCGCGATTTTCGTCGCGCTCGGGGCGGCCATCGGCGGGCAGACCGGCATGGTGATCGCATTCTTCCTGGCGCTCGCCGTGAACCTGTTCAGCCTTTGGAACTCCGACAAGATGGTGTTGCGCATGTACGGCGCGCAAGAAGTCGATGAGCGCTCGGCGCCGGAATACTACGGCATCGTGCGCGAGCTGGCGCAGCGCGCCGGCCTGCCGATGCCGCGCGTATTCGTGATGCAGAGCGCGCAGCCCAATGCGTTCGCCACCGGGCGCAGCCCCTCGCACGCGGCGGTGTGCGCCTCGACCGGCTTGCTGCAGGCTCTGAGCCGGGAGGAGCTCACCGGCGTCATCGCGCACGAGCTCGCGCACGTGAAGAACCATGACACGCTGACCATTACGGTCGCTGCCAGCATCGGCGGCGCCATCTCGATGCTCGCGCAGTACATGCAGTTCGGCTTCCTGTTCGGCGGCAACCGCGACGACCGCAGCGGCGTCGGCATGATCGGCGGGTTGCTCGCCATCATCGTCGCGCCGATTGCGGCAATGCTGGTGCAGATGGCGATCAGCCGCTCGCGCGAATACTCCGCCGATCGCGGCGGCGCGATCATCTCGGGGCGTCCGCTGTGGCTCGCCTCCGCGCTCGGCAAGATCGAGGGCTACGCGCACCAGATCCCGAACGAGACGGCCGAGGCCGTGCCGGCGACCGCGCCCATGTTCATCATCAATCCGCTCAGGGGACAGGGATTCGACAACTGGTTCTCGACCCACCCCAACACTGAGAACCGCATCGCCGCGCTCGAAGAGATGGCGCGCGAGGCCGGGCAGACCGAGATGTCGAGAGCGCCCGAGGCACCTTCTTCCCCGGCCAATGCCGGTCCCTGGGATAGGCCGCGCTCGCGCGGACCGTGGGGCTAGCGCGTGGCGGGACCAGAGGCGGGATCGAAATCCAAGAGCAGTCATTCAAAGCGCAAGCCGGCCGAGCCGCCAGCGTCCGCAGGGCTTGCCGCGCGTGAAGCGGCCGTCCGCCTCATCGCTGCCGTCATGCACAAGCGGCACTCGCTCGACGAAGCGCTCGCCAAGGAGTTCGCCTCCGACGCGTTGGCTCCGCGCGACCGCGCACTAGCCCGCCTCATCGCCGGCACGGTGCTGCGCCACGCCGGCGAGCTGAAGGCCCTGCTGACCAGCTACATCGAAAAGCCACCGCCGGAGCCGTCGGGCAAACTTTGGCCGATCCTGCTGGCCGGTGCCGCACAGATTCTGTTTCTGCAAACGCCTCCGCACGCTGCCGTGGGCCTCGCCGTCGAGCAAACGCGACATGACCCGCGGGCCAAGCGATATGACGGGCTGGTCAATGCGGTATTGCGGCGGGTTTCACGTGAAGCCGCTACCGCGCTGCAGGATCGGGACGCGGCGCGGCTGAATATCCCCGCTTGGCTGTTTGACCGCTGGAGCGAGACCTACGGCGAAGCGGATGCCCGCCGCATCGTGCTGGCTTCTCTCAGCGAGGCACCCCTCGATCTCAGCGTGAAAGCCGATGCCGCCTCGTGGGCCGAGCGTCTCGGGGGAGCCGCGCTGGCAACAGGGTCGGTGCGTCTCGCCGCCGGCGGCCGCATCGAGGACCTTGCCGGCTACGCCGACGGAGCCTGGTGGGTGCAGGATGCCGCCGCCGCGCTACCCGCTCGCTTGCTCGGTAATGTCACCGGCCGCAGCGTCGCCGATCTGTGCGCGGCGCCGGGCGGCAAGACCGCCGAGCTCGCCGCGGCCGGTGCCGACGTCACCGCGGTCGAGGTGTCTGCCGCCCGCCTCACGCGCCTGCGCGGCAACCTCGAACGGCTGCACCTCCAGGCCGACCTCGTCGAGGCCGACGCCACGACCTGGGCGCCGGGAAAGCTGTTCGACGCCGTGCTGCTCGACGCCCCCTGCACGTCGACCGGCACCATCCGCCGCCATCCCGACATCCTGCACCTGAAGCGGCCCGACGACGTCGCCGCGCTCGCGGCGCTGCAGTCGCGCCTCATCGACAACGCCGTGCGCCTCGTGAAGCCCGGCGGCACGCTCGTCTATTGCACGTGCTCGCTCGAGCCCGAGGAAGGTGCGGACCAGATCGCGCGCCTGCTCGCCCGCGATCCGGGCTTCGTCCGCATGCCGATTGCGCCCGGCGAATGCGGCATCCCGGCCGATTGGATTTCCGCCGACGGCGACCTGCGCACCCTGCCGTTCCACCTGCCGCAGGAACAAAAGGAGCTGTCCGGCCTCGATGGCTTCTACGCCGCGCGCCTCTCCCGCCGCGCGTGATTGTGACGCCCCCGCAACCTGCGCACAGCTCGTCGTGGCACTCTGCTTGTTTTGGGCGGCGCGCGGGGGTACTCGGATCGACATGCGCGTTTGCTGCCACCCATTGCGCAGGAGCGGCGTAAGCCCGGCTGCGGAGGTCTGTCGATGGCGGAAATGACCTTCCGGGACCGCCTTAAGATCGCGGCGTTGTCGGCCGAGCGGTCGCATCGCTCCGCGATCGCGCAAAAGCTCGGCGCCTGGCTGCCGGCATGGTCGGTCGCCTCGAGCCCTGTCGACCGGCTGCTGATCGTGCCGCAGGATCTGCGCACCGCCGACCCGAGCTTCTGGCGCGAGATCGAGCACGGGCAGTTCGGCTTGGCGGGAAGCATAGCGTTCCTGCGCGGCCGCTCGCCGTTCAATATCGCAGCTCCGAGCGCCGCCTGGGAGCGCGAGCTGCACGGCTTCGGCTGGCTGCGCAACCTCGCCGCCGCGACCGACGACGATGCCTGCCGCACCGCGCGCTTGCTCGCGTCCGAGTGGGCGATCCGCTTTGGCAACAGCAAGGGCGTCGCGTCCGAACCTGCCGTCGCCGCACGGCGGCTTATTTCCTGGATCTCGCACGCGACGCTCCTGCTCGAGGGTGCGGACGCGGCGACGTACGAGGCCGTCACGGCGAGCCTTGGCCGCCAGATCGCGCGGCTCGCCGGCTCGCGGCGCGACGCGCCCGACGGCTATCCGCGTCTGTTGACCCTCATTGCCCTCATGTTTGCCGAGCTTTCTGTTGCAGGTCAGCAGCGCCGGTTGAGGGACATCGAGCCGACGCTCGTCGCCGAGCTGCGCCGGCAGATCCTGCCCGACGGCGGTCACATGAGCCGCAACCCCGACGTGCTCGTCGAGCTGATGCTCGATCTGTTGCCGCTCAACCAGTGCTTTGTCGCGCGCGGCCGCGAGCCGCCTTCGCCGCTCGTCGAGGTCATAGCGCGCATGCAGGGCATGATCCGCTTCTTGCGGTTGGGTGACGGCATGCTCGCGCGCTTCAACGGCGTCAGCATCCCGGCGGCCGCCGGGATCGGCACCATCGTCCCCTACGGCGACGCCGCCACGCCCATGCCGAGCGAGGCGCGGGCTTCGGGCTACGCGCGGCTCGCGCGCGGGACGAGCGTCGTAGTCGCCGACGTGGGGTCGCCGCCGCCGCTTGGCGTCGGCTGCGAGGCACAGGCCGGCTGCCTGTCGTTTGAGATGAGCGCCGGTCCCCAGCTGCTTTTCGTCAACGGTGGGATGCCCGGCGGCGCGGCCGCCGATTGGGTGCCGGCCGCGCGCGCGACCGCCAACCACAACGCGCTGTGCCTCGCCGAGCAGTCCTCGGCCAAGCTCATCGCGCAACCGCGAGCAAGCGGGTCCGGCCAGTCGCTGCGCCAGCCCGACAACGTCGACTGGCACCTGGAGGACGTCGACGGCGGCATCGCGCTGGAGGCGAGCCACGACGGTTACTACCGCCGCTTCGGGCTCATGCACGACCGGCGCTTGTCGCTTGCGGCCGATGGCGCGCGACTGGACGGGTGCGACCGCATCCACGGCGCCAAACGCAACGTACGGCTCAAGTCGGATGTGCCGTTCGCGATCCATTTTCACCTGCATCCGGACGTGACCTGCCGCATGCGGGCGGAACCCAACGAGGCCGAGATTAGCGTGCCCGGCGGAGAGCGCTGGCGCTTCACGGTGCACGGAACCACGCTCACCATCGAGGAAGGCGCGTACTTCGCCAGCAGCGCCGGCCCGCGCCCTGCGATGCAGATCGTCCTGCGCGGCGCCACCTTCGGCAACAGCGAGATCAACTGGGGGCTCGAGCGCGTGCGCGAGGAGCAGACGGCATGAGTGGCGAGCGCAAGATAGGCCGGGCGCTGCTGTCGGTGTCGGACAAGACGGGCCTTATCGCATTTGCCCGCGCACTTGCGGAGCTGGGCGTGGAGCTGATCTCCACGGGTGGCACGGCGGCTGCACTGCGCGCCGAAGGCCTGGCCGTGAGGGATGTGGCCGAGCTGACGGGCTTTCCCGAGATGCTCGACGGCCGCGTGAAGACCCTGCACCCGAAAGTGCACGGCGGCCTCTTGGCGGTACGCGGCAACGCCGAGCACGACAAGCAGACCGCAGCGCACGGTATTGCGCCCATCGATCTGCTGGTCGTGAACCTCTATCCCTTCGAGGCGACGGTAGCGAAGGGCGCCGCCTTCGACGAGTGCATCGAGAACATCGACATCGGCGGCCCGGCGCTTATCCGCGGCGCGGCCAAGAACCACGCGGGCGTGACAGTTGTCGTCGAGCCGGCGGACTATGACCGCGTGCTGGGCGAGATGGGCGCCAACGCCGGGGCCACGACGCTCTCTCTGCGCAAGCGGCTCGCGGCCAAGGCTTACGCCCGCACGGCCGCCTACGACGCGGCCATCGCCAACTGGTTCGCGGCGACCCTGGGCGACGAAGCTCCCGAGTGGCGCGCGTTCGCGGGCAAGCGCCTGCAGGCGTTGCGCTATGGCGAGAACCCGCACCAGTCGGCGGCCTTCTACGTCTCGGGCGACGCGCGCTTCGGCGTGGCCACTGCCGTGCAGCACCAGGGCAAAGAGCTCTCCTACAACAACTTCAACGACACGGACGCGGCGTATGAACTGGTGGCCGAGCTGGGCGGCGCGCTGCCGGCCGTCGCCATCATCAAGCACGCCAACCCCTGCGGCGCGGCGACGGCGGCGTCGCTGAAGGAAGCCTATCTCAAGGCGCTGAGCTGCGATTCCGTCAGCGCCTACGGCGGCATCGTCGCGCTCAGCGGCACGATCGACGCTGACGCCGCCGAGGAGATCGCCAAGATCTTCACCGAGGTCGTGATCGCGCCGGACGCGACGCCGGAGGCGAAGGCGATCTTTGCGGGGAAGAAGAACCTGCGGCTGCTCACGGCGGGCGGGCTCCCCGATCCGCGCGCGCCCGGCGTGGTTGTGCGCTCGCTGGCGGGTGGACTGCTCGTGCAGTCGCGCGACAACGGCATTGTCGGGGCCGCCGACCTAAAGGTCGTGACCAAGCGCGCGCCGACCAAACAGGAGCTCGCCGATCTCCTGTTCGCCTTCAAGGTGGCAAAGCACGTCAAGTCCAACGCCATCGTCTACGTGAAGGACGGCGCCACGGTCGGCATTGGCGCCGGCCAGATGAGCCGCGTCAATTCTGCGCGCATCGCGGCGCTGAAGGCCGCCGATGCCGCCGCCGCGATGGGCGCCAGCGAGCCGCTGACGCGCGGCTCCGTCGTCGCCTCGGACGCGTTCTTTCCCTTCCCCGACGGCCTGCTCGCTGCGGCGGAAGCGGGGGCGACCGCCGTCATCCAGCCGGGCGGCTCCATGCGCGACGCCGACGTGATCGCAGCCGCCGACGCGAAGGGCCTGGCCATGGTCTTCACCGGCATGCGCCACTTCCGGCACTGACACCATGGCCGATGCGTCAGCGGCGGTGCGTCTGCGCCCGGCGAGCAGGCCCGACTGGGACCTGATCCGGGGCTGGCTCGCGCGCACCGATATCCAGGACTGGTGGGGGCCGCTGTCGGCGACCGAGGCCGAGGTCAACATGGCGCTCGGCTCCGCGCATGCGATCTGCCGCATCATCGAGGCGGACGGCGAGCCGGTCGGCTACGCGCACGCCGTTGACGCGACGCTGTGGGGTGAATCGCTGCCCCAGGATCTCGAGGCCGGCACCTGGGACCTCGATCTCTTCATCGCGTCGGAGGAGCATCGCGGCCGCGGCGTCGGGCAGACGGCGCTCGCGCTGCTGAAGGACGAGGTGTTCGCCTCCACGCTCGCCGTTGCCGTGTGCGTTTTTCCCTCGGTCCGCAACGAGCGTGCCGTGCGCGCCTACGAGAAGGCCGGTTTCCGCTGGAAGCGCATCTGGAACGACCCTCACGCAGGACCGTCGTGGTTCATGGTCGCCGAGCGCCCGCGGCGGTGACAGTGCCCGGCATTGCGTGGCAAACGCAGCAAGGTCGAGACAGCGTTTCAGTGCCGTATTTGTCAGGCTACCTCGTCAGGCAGATCGTCATATCGAACCACAGCCAAGGCCATGCCGAGTTGCTCGTGATAGGGGCGGGCCTTTACGATCGTCTCTTGGCGGTGGTCCGGCACCCGCGCCAATGCCCTGGCGCAGACCGCTCGCACGTCATCGAGCGACAACGACGCGGGGTCAAAGAGCCCCTGAGAGGCTAGTGAAGCCACTCGCGGACTGGATGTTTCATTGAATGCCATGTTGCGCCTCCGGATGGACAGCGTTGCCTAACCGTTAAACCGCCTATCCGATTCCAAGGACTCACAAAATGGCCAGCCCCCGGTCATCACCGACTCGTCGAGGAGTGAGCGGAACTTGCTGGGGATATCGGGCGCAGCCATCATGAAGGCCCGGCTGACGCAATGCTTGGTTGTCTCGATACCGGCGCGCTCGTGGGGCATGCGTTTTGCTTCGCAATGCCCTGATTGTGCGCGGCATCTAAAGGGCTTAGGATGCCCAGTCAAGATCCACGGAGCCGAGGGGTTGGTCTAGTGAACACCGTCATCAGGGCGATTGTCTTCGTCATCATCCTCGCCGCGATTGTCGCCGGCATTGTCTACGTCTACACGCCACTTCCGCAGCAGGCTGCCACTCCTGCGCCGGCACCAGCCGCCACCACGGCGCCGCCGCCGGCCGAGGCCATGGCCCCGGCCGCGCCGGCTCCTGCGGCCCCCGCGCCGACGGATGCGATGGCGCCCGCGGCCCCGCCGGCAGCGACCGAGCCGGCAACTCCGAACGCGGAGCCCGTACCGCAGCCCGACGCTCCGGCACCTGGCGCACCCGCTGAGCCCGCTCCGGGCGAGCAGGCACCCGCGCCCTAAGCGACCGCGCCAAAATCAAACGGGCCAGGGAGACATCCCCGGCCCGTTTCGGCTTGCGCGACGCGGCCGTCTTGCGATCAGCGCCTACAGTAAATCGGGCGGAGGCGGTTTCACCGGCTGGCCGGCCTCAGGCTTCGCCTTGGAACCCATGTCCTTGGTCGCCTCCTTGGCCTTGTCCAGCACCTCGGAGGTGGCCGTCTTCGCCTTCTCGAGCACGTCGCGCGCGGCCTGCGCCGCCTTGTCGAGGATGCGCGTCGCCTCGCTCGCCTTGTCCATGGCCTTGCCGCTCGCGTCCTTGCTGTCGGCGAGAGCTTCGTCGGCGTGATCCTTCGCCTTGTCGATGGCCCTGATGACCGCCTGCTTGGCGGCTTCGATGGCCGCGGTTGCAGCTTCCTTGGCCTTGTCGATGGCTTCACCGGCGGTTGGATGCGGCGGCGGCTCCTCGACCGGCTCGCCGGCCTTGGGAGGTGCGGGCGGCTCCTCCGCGAGCGCGGCCAGCGGAAGCAGCAGCGCCACCGCGGTAAGCACGGGCAGAATGCGTCTCATGGGCATCTCCTGTCGCAGCCTCGCTCGTCCCGGCAGCAATAGATGGTGATCGCGCGCCAGCTGCACTAGCCCTGCCGTGGTGGCGAGCGCACGGGCAGCATCAGCGAAATGCCGGCGATCAGGAACAGCGCGATCGCAGACATGCCGATGCGCTGGTTGCCGGTGAGCGCGGTGAGCGTCGCCACCAGTAGCGGCGCGAAAAATGCGGTTACTTTGCCGGAAAAGGCGAACAGCCCGAAAAACTGGGTAATTTTCTCCTGCGGCGCGAGGCGTGCGAGCAGCGAGCGGCTGGAAGCCTGCACGGGCGCGGAGACGAGGCCCACGACTATCGCAAAGGCTAGGAAGACCTGCTCGCCGGTCGAGGAGAACGGCGACGAGCTCTGCGCCTTCGGCTCAACGGGAACCACAAACAGGACGTGCGTCGCGTCGACCGACAAGATGCCGAGCGCGGCAACCAGCAGGATGACGAGCGCGCCGAGGATCACGGCCTTGGAGCTGAAGCGGTCGTCGAGCACGCCACCGATCAACGCGCCAAAGGCCCCGATCAGCGTCAATATGATGCCGAACAGCCCAAGCTCGAGCACGCCCCAGCCGAATACGGCCGCGCCGTAGATGCCGCCGAAGGTGAAGATGGCCGTGAGCCCGTCGGTGAAGATCATGCGCGCGATGAGAAACAGCAACAGATCGCTGTGCTGTGGCAGCGTGCGCACCGTATCCCACAGCTCCTCCGTCGCCGGGCGCCTGTCGTGGCGATGCGGCTGCCTTTCGTCCGGCACGAACAGGAAGAACGGGATCATGAATACGAGGTACCAGATCGCGGACAACGGCCCGACCAGGCGGTCGCCTTCGCGCCCCGCCAGGTCGAGCGGGATCAGCGGCTGCAGGCCGAGCAGCGTCTTGCCCGTCTCGGGCGACGGCACGACCAGGCCGGCAACCAACGCGAGGCTGACGAGGCCGCCGAAGTAGCCGCAGGCCCATCCCGCGCCGGACAACCGGCCAAGCTCGCTCGCCGGCACCAGCCCAGGCATGATGGCGTTGGTGAACACCGCGGTGAACTCTGCCGCCGCCGTCGCGCACACGAAGGCGAAGAGGACCAGCAGGATCGTCGGCATCGACGCCGCCGGGGTTGCCACCCACAGGGTCGCCATCGAGGCCGCGAGAACGATCGAGAACAGTGCGATCCAGGGCTTGCGCTGTCCGCGCCCGTCGGCGAATGCGCCGAGGAACGGGCTGCCCGCCGCGATGATGATGCCGGCGACGGCGGCGGCGTAGCCCCACAGCGCCTGCCCGCGTGCACCGTTGCCCACGACGACGTTGGCGAAGTAGGGGGCAAAGAGGAAGGTCAGGATCAGCGTGTAGAACGGCTGCGCTGCCCAATCGAACAGCATCCACGAGATGCGGGCGATCAGCGGCGCGCGCGTCACGGGTTCATGAGCGGACGTGGCAATGGTCAAGGCGACACCCCCCGGCAGGCCCAGCGGCTCGACGACATAGCACGAAAAACGCCGCCTGCCGCATGTGCCGGAAAAAGGGCTACGGCAGCACGATCAGATGATCGGGGAGCTCGTTGACGTCGCGCGTATCGGGCGGGAAATGCCGCGCCAGATGCGCGCCTACGGCCGCTATGGCGGCGACCAGCCCATCGGTCGGCTTGCCGTTGGAAATGGCGGCGGTCAGACCGTCCACGATCGATTTCCACGTCCCCTGCGGCACCCGCGCATCGATGGCGGTGTCGGCCAGGATCTCCGCATGGCGCTCGGCCACCGACACGAAGATGAGCGCGCCGGTGTGCCCGGTCGTGGTGTGCAGGTTCTGCGCGATGAACTGCTCGACCGCGCGCCGGTGTGCGTGCATCCGCTTGATGCGCTGAGGAACGAACGCGGTGCGCGCGGCGGGCGGCAGCAGCACGACGGTGAGGACCAGGAACAGCGCAAGCTGCGCAAGGTAGATCGATTCCACGTCGAGCTTGGTAAAGAAGATCAGCGGCCACGGCACCAGCAGGCTGACGAGCGCGCCGATCAGCGGCGGCACGTAGAGGTAGGTATCGCTGCGCGCGGCGACGACGACCACGATCTCGCCCGAGGTCTTGCGCTCGGCCTGTGTGATGGCGTCGGAGACCCGCCGCTCGTCCTCGCTGGAAAATAGTTTCATCGAAACGTCTCCCACCCCGTCTCTCACCAGCTTCCCGACGAGCCGCCGCCGCCGAAGTCGCCGCCGCCCGACCATCCGCCGCCGCCGCTTCCGCCGCCCGACCAGCCCCCGCCCCAGCTATCCGAGCTGCCGGGGATGACTACAGCGCCGCCCGTCCTTTGCCTGCGCGCGGCACCGGCCTGTTGCGCGGCCTGCGCGGAGCGGTAGACCGCATACAGGATGTAGAGCACGACGCAGATCCAGAACACGAGCAGGATGATCTGCATGGTGTCGGGCGCTTCGGAGCGGCGGGGGCCGAGCGCGCGTTGCTTGACCTCCTCGGCGTCGCCCAGCAGCACGTCCTTGATGTCGCGTACGCCGGCTTTGATGCCGCCCGCGAAGTCGCCCTTGCGGAACGCCGGCACAATCGCATGGTTGATGATGATGCTCGACATCGCGTCGGTCATGATGGGCTCGAGCCCGCGGCCGACCTCGATGCGCACCTTGTGCTCGCTCGGCACGACGATCAGCAGGATGCCGTTGTCCTTGCCCTTCTGGCCGATGTGCCAGGTGCGGCCGAGCCGGTAGCCGTAGTCCTCGATGGTGGAGCCCTGCAGCGATTTCAGCGTGACCACGGCAAGCTGGTCGGTCGACGTTTCCTCGAGCTTGGCGAGCTCCGCGGTGAGCGCGGCGCGGTCCTCCGGATTGAGCAGACCTGCCTCGTCGACGACGCGACCGGTGAGCGGTGGGAAAACCGGGTCGGCAGCAGCGGCTCCGGCGACCGCCGCCGCCAGCACCGCGAAGGCGATGCAGGCGGCGATGGCGGCGGGGAAACGCCGGGTCAGGGCGTCCCAAAGGGAGGCGTCCCGGAGGGAGGCGTCTCGGGGCATGGGCGCGGCTCTCGGCGCGAGGCCTACTTCGGCTTGCTGAAATCGACCTTGGGCGTCTTCATTTCCTCGGGCGCGATGTCGAATGTCGCCATCTCCTTGGCCGACGGGTACATGAACGCCCGCCACCAGCGGCCGGGGATGGTGGTGATCTCGGTATTGTAGGCGCGCACCGAGCTGATGTAGTCGCGTCGCGCGATTGCGATGCGGTTCTCGGTGCCCTCGATCTGGCTTTGCAGGGTGAGGAAGTTCTGCCCCGACTTGATATCGGGATAGCGCTCGACGACGGCGAGCAATTTCCCGAGCGCGCCGCCGAGCTGGCTCTGCGCCTCTTGGAATTTCTGCATGGCCTCAGGATTGGTCAGGATGTCGGGCGGGATGTTCGCCTGCACCTGGGTGGCCTTGGCGCGCGCTTCGACCACTTCGGTCAGCACCGTGCGCTCCTGGTCGGCGAAGCCTTTTACCGTCTCGACGAGGTTGGGGATGAGGTCGGTGCGCCGCTTGTACTGGTTCAAGACTTCCGACCACGCCGCTTTGGCGTTCTGCTCGTAGGTGGGGATCGTGTTGATGCCGCAGCCCGCGAGCCCGAGGCAGATCGCGAAAAGCGGGATCAAGGTGAAAGCGGCCGAAGGGCGGGCCAAGCGAAGCGCCGGCGCGTAAGCCATGACGGAAGAGCCTCCCAAAGAAGCAACTCGTCTCATTTGACGGCAGTTCATGTATTGAGACTTGATGGCGCGCGCAAGGTGACGCCGCAAGCTGGCGTTTCTGCTCCGATTTATCGCGTCCCGTTCTGGAACGCTTGGCGGCGGGGTGCGCTCTTTGCCGCCGATCCCATGACTGCCATATTCTCACGGCATTGATTGCAGGGCGCTTTTGGGCGCTGAGGGCCATGCGAGGACGAGAGGGGCTAGTCCGGACATCATGCACAACTCCATTGCGGTGATGAACACGAAGGGCGGCGTCGGCAAGTCGACGATCGTGCTGGCCCTGGCCGAGACGCTGGCTGCCTTCCACGGCAAGAACGTGCTGGTGATCGACAGCGACGCGCAGGCGAGCGTGTCGAGCATGCTGATGACGGTGTCGAGCCTCTACAAACTTCAGAGCGACGGCGCGACCATCGTCGACTACCTGCACGCGGCCGTGCTCAAGGACGAGCAGGCCGAGTGGCCGAAGTTCATCGTGCGCAACGTCTCCGACGTCGACGACGCGCGCACCGTCTACCTGTTGCCGAGCGACATGCAGCTCACGCTCCTGGAGCGCGAAGTGTCGAAGGAGAGCTTGCACGCGCGGCTGCGCGTCGTTATCGCGTCGCTGCTGTCGGCCGTGCGCAAGGTGTTCGATGTCGTCATCATCGACTGCCCGCCCGGGTTGTCCGTGCTGACCGAGTGCTGGCTGCGCGAATCCGACTTCCACGTCTCGCCGACGAAGGCCGACTATGTGTCCGTGTGCGGGCTCGAGGTGTTCCGCCGCTTCAAGGGGCTCAACCCCGAGATGGGCTTTGCCGAGAACCTCGGCGTCATCATCAACATGAAGGACATGAAGTCCGCCTCCGACCAGGAGTATCACCGCTGGCTGGCGGATAACGCCGAGAACAACTGCTTCACGCAGGCGGTGCCGCGCATGTCGGCGCTGCAGGACGCGGCAAATTTCCAGACCTTCAACCGCAGCTATCTGGCGAAGTATCCCGGTGCCGCCGGTGCCTCGATGCGCGCGCTCACCGAAGAGCTGCTGGCCCGGCTCGAGGCCGCAAATAAGTCCGCCGCCCCGGCTTCTGCGCCAAGCCCCGCCGCCGCCATGGCGTGATGGCCGCAGCTGGCGGCGGAAACCCCGGTCGGCGATTTTCGAGAAAATTGGAGCGGGCGAACGGATTTGAACCGTCGACCCTCACGTTGGCAACGTGATGCTCTACCCCTGAGCTACGCCCGCATCCTTGGGTATGGCGCCGGCAGATGCGCGGCGCGGACCCGCCTTATGACCCAACTGTCCGCCCATTGCAAGGCGGCCGCCGAGCTTGCAGGTTCAGCCCTTCTCGCCGGTCCCGGCCTTGAAGTAGCTCTTCAGCGTGCACTGGGAGAAGCCGCCGTCCGAGAACAGCTTCTTGATCTCCTTCAGCGCCGAGTCCCGGTCGGGACCCACCGCTGCCGCGCACCCCGACTTCGGCTCCTCGCAGCACATGATCGCGAACATCTGGTCCATGCCGTCGGTGCTGGCCGGCGTCTCGGCGCACGTCGAGGACACCTGTTTGCAGGCGAGCGTGGCGAGCTTCTTTGCCTGGTCCTTGCTGGTGGCCCAGACGACGGTGGAGGAGTTCTCCAGGTTCGGCGTGATTGCCGCCCAACGTTCCTGCGCATTCGCCTGCCCGCAGAGCATGACGAGCAGCACCGTGGCGGCCAGATAGATTTTCGCGGGCATGGGGTCTCCCTGATGTACAGCCGGTGCAATGCTAGCGCCGCGGCCATCCGCCAGCAAGCGCGCCCGCGGCAGCCGCCCTCCAGCGGGTTGGCGGCGCAGTGGCTAACCTATAGGTATGACGCGCTTAAGTTCCCGATGGCTTAACTAATGCCCGCAACTCGTCAGGACCTGTTCCGCCGCCTAGCGGAGCTGCAGATCGCGACCCGCACCGTCGAGCACGAGCCCCTGTTCACGGTGGCCGAAAGCGGCAAGCTCGAGCGCGAGCTGCCCGGCGCCCATACCAAAAACCTGTTCCTCAAGGACGAGGGCGGCGAGCTGTTCCTTGTCGTCGCCGCGAGCACCACGCGCGTCGACCTGAAGGCGCTGGCGCGAACGCTGCGCGCCGGCCGGCTCAGCTTTGGCAAGCCGGAGCTGCTGATGCAGGCGCTCGGAGTGCCGCCGGGCTCGGTCACCGCCTTCGCCGTCATCAACGATCCCACCCGCCGCGTGCGTCTCATCATCGACGCCGAGCTGATGCAGCACGAGACGATCAACTGCCACCCGCTTGAGAACACGGCGACCACCAACATTGCCCGCGACGACCTTTTGCGGTTCATTCGCGCCTGCGGGCATGAGCCGAGGATTGCAGCGCTCGGCTCCGCACGGGCAGCGACCGGCGGTGCTTGAGGTTGCTCCCGGCCGAAAAAACGAAAGCCCCCGCGCGTCAATGACTTGCAGTTCTCAGCCGCGCCTGCAGTGCCGCTGAAGACGGCTCCGCGGCTTTGGATTCGCACGGTTGTGCGCTAAGGAGTTGGCCGCAGCGGCGACAAGGAGACGGAGATGGATTTGGGCGTGCTGAAGGGTTCGGCGGGAGGCGCGAGCGACGCCGAGCTCATCAAGAATTCGACGACCGCCGGCTTCGTCAAGGACGTCATCGAGGCATCGCGCAGCGTTCCCGTGATCGTCGATTTCTGGGCCGCGTGGTGCGGGCCGTGCAAGCAGCTCACGCCGCTCATCGAGAAGGTCGTCAAGAGCTACGGCGGCAAAGTCCGTCTTGTGAAGATCAACGTCGACGAGCACCCGGCGATCGCGGGGCAGCTCCGCATCCAGTCGCTGCCGACCGTCTATGCCTTCCGCGACGGGCGGCCGCTCGACGGCTTCACGGGGGCGCAGCCCGAAAGCGCCATTCGCGCCTTCATCGACCGTATCGTCGGGGAGGACGAGCAGGCCGACCTCGCAACCGTTCTCGCCAGTGCCGAGCAGGCGCTGGAGGAAGGCGACGTGCAGTCGGCGGCCGAGATCTTCGCGGCCGTGCTGCAGGAGGACAAGCAGAACCCCGCGGCGCTGGCCGGCTTGGCGCGCTGCTACCTGCAGACGGGCGATATCGCCCGCGCCGAGCAGACGATCGGCCTGGTCCCCCCTGATCAGAAGAATGTCGCCGCGGTAGAGCGCGTCAAGGCGGCGCTCGAGCTTGCGCGCAAGGCCAGCCAGGCCGACAACCGCGACGCGCTCGCCGCCAAACTCGCGGCCAATCCGGCCGACCACCAGGCGCGCTTCGATCTGGCCGTGGCGCTTGCAGCCCGTGGCGAGAAGGACGCGGCGCTTGAGCACCTGCTCGATCTCGTGCGCCGCGACCGCAACTGGAACGAGCAGGGCGCAAGGAAGCAGCTCGTGCAGCTCTTCGACGCCTGGGGCCCCAAAGACCTCGCGACAATCGAAGGGCGCCGCCGCCTGTCGTCGCTGCTGTTTTCTTAACGGGCCAACGAGCACGGGAAGGTAGAGGCCTTTGTCACCCACCGATCGCTACCGGCGCCCCGCCGATCTGCCGCCGCGCATTCCGGTGTTTCCCTTGCGCGGCGCGATCCTGCTGCCGCGGGCGACGCTGCCGCTCAACGTGTTTGAGCCGCGCTACCTCGAGATGCTCGACGACGTGATGTCGGGCGATCGCCTGATCGGCATCATCCAGCCGGCTGCAAGCGCGGGTTCCGACGACGACGAAAGCCCGCTCGCGGACTCGGTAGGTTTGCGCCGGGTCGGCTGCGTCGGGCGCGTCACCACCTATCAGGAGGTCGATCACGCGCGCCTCGTTATCACGCTCACCGGCATCACGCGCTACGAGATCCTCGATGAGGCCGTCACCGATCTGCCCTACCGCGTGGCCAGCGTAAGCTATGATCGCTTTGCCTCCGACCTCAACGAGGGCCTCGGCGAGGACCAGGTCGACCGCACCAATCTGTTGCGCGTGCTGCGCTCCTACCTCGATGCCAACAAGCTCGAGGCAGACTGGGCCGCGATCCAACGCGCTTCCAGCGAGTTCCTGATCAACGCGCTGTGCGTCATGTGCCCATATGGGCCGGAGGAGAAACAAGCGCTGCTGGAGGCCGACGATCTCAAGCGCCGCGCCGACGTTCTCGTGGCGCTCGCGGAGATGGAGCTCGCCTCGAGCGGCGGCAGCGGCACCACGTTGCAGTAGGCGTCCGGAGAGTAATGCGATGAGCGACCCGCACGACGAGCAAGACAAACAGGCGCCGGTGCGCGCCGATCCCAAGCTGCTCGAGATCCTCGTCTGTCCGCTGACCAAGACGACGCTGCACTACGACGCGGCCGCGCAGGAGCTGATCAGCCGCGCGGCCGGTCTCGCCTATCCCATCCGCAACGGCATCCCGCTGATGACCGCCGAATGTGCGCGTCGCCTCGATGAGTCTCCGGTCGCATCGCCCGCCAAATAAGCATGGTCAGCGTTAACCATGCGCCTTCAGCGTTTCGCAACGCCCCTGTGATTGGTTCGCAGCGCCGTATCAGGTTTAGCTTTGCAGGCAGGCGTGAGCCACGAACCCTTCAATTCGACGGCCCCCGACGAGGCGGTTGTGATCGCCGTGGAGGGAGCCGGCGCACCGTCGTCCGCGCCGCATGACCATGCGGGCGGCGTGCGATCATTCGTGCGCGATCGCCTCGGCATCAGATCGGTACGCGGGCCGCTGCCGGCGCGCGTGGCGATGGCGACGTCCCTGCTGTCGCTGTTCACCGCCATCTTCATGACGCAGGTGTCGCCCGCCGCCGTCGCCGTGTTTACGGTGCTCGGGCTCGCGCTCGGGCTCTTCTCCATCCACCTCTCGGTGCTGACGCGTACGGGCGAGCGGGCGCAGGCCGACGCCGCGAACGTCAACGGCATTGCGACCCGGCTGGAACGCCGGCTCGAGCATCTGCAGGACCTGCAGTGGGAGCTGAGGGACAACGAGTTCCGCTACCGCGGCCTACTCGACACGCAGGAGGACATGATCCTGCGCCGCGACGACGCCGGCCGGCTGACGTTTGCCAACAAGGCGTTCCTCGGCAAGTTCGCGCTCGCCGCGGACGACGTGCTGGGCAAGCCATTCAAGATCGAGGTCATCGAGGGCGAGGGGCCAGAGCCGCTCGCGACCACCGACGAGGTGCGCCAACGCCGCTTCACGCAGCAGGTTCCGACGGTGCTTGGACCGCGCTGGATCGAGTGGGAGGAGCAGCTCGTTCCGGCATCCGACGGGTCGAGCCTGGAAGTGCAGAGCGTCGGCCGCGACATCACGGCGCAACGGCAGGCGGAGATGCAGCTGGCTGAGGCGCGCGACCAGGCGGAGGCGGCCAACCGGGCGAAATCGCGCTTTCTCGCCGCCATGAGCCACGAGATCCGCACGCCCATGAACGGCATCCTCGGCATGGCAAGCCTGCTGCTTGAGACGCCGCAGACGCCGGAGCAGCAGACGTATGCGCACGCCATCGACCAGTCGGCGCGCACGCTGCTGGCGCTGATCGACGAGATCCTCGATTTCTCCAAGATCGAAGCCGGCAAGCTGGAGCTCACCGAAGCCCCGTTCGCGCTCGAGACCTGCGTGCAAGGCGCGGTCGAGCTGCTGGCGCCGCGGGCGCACGAAAAGGGCCTCGAGATGGCCTGGTCCGTCGATCCGCAGCTCCCCAAGCTGGTGTCGGGAGACGAGGCGCGCGTGCGCCAGATCCTGCTCAATCTTCTGTCCAATGCGGTGAAGTTCACCGATAGCGGCGGCGTTTGCGTGAACGTCTCGGCAAAGGGCGAGCCGGAGTCCGCCAGCGTGCGGTTGGAGATCGTGGTCGAGGATACTGGTATCGGCCTTTCGCGGGATGACATGCAGGGGCTGTTCGCCGAGTTCGAGCAGGCGGACGCTGCCGTGCGCCGCCGCACCGGCGGCACGGGGCTGGGTCTTGCCATCTCCATGCAGCTCGCACGCGCCATGGGCGGAGAAATCCGCGTCCTCAGCGCGCCCGGCAAGGGGTCGACATTCACGGTCGATATTCTCCTGAAACGTGTGGCGCCGGTCGCGGCCGAGACGGCCGAGCGCGCCGTCGAGGCGGGTCACGTGCTCCTCGCTTTCGACCGGCCGCTGGAGCGCCGTGCGCTCAGCTACGCGCTTTCCTGCGCCGGCGTATCGGCGGCCGAAGCGGACTTTGCAGCCGCGGAGTTTGCGCTGGAGACGGCGGTGCGCAGGGGCGAGCCGTTCGACCGCATCGTTATAGACGGCGCGGAAGGTGCGACCACCGCCGGGCGCCTGCTTGCCAAGGCGCGCGAACTCCTCCCGCAGCGCAAGGTGCGCGGCATCGTGCTGGTCAACGTGCTGGCGCGCGCGAGCCTTTCGGAGTTCCGCGCCGCCGGCTTTGATGCCTACCTCGTCCGCCCCGTGCGCCCGGCCTCGATGATGCAGCAGCTCGGCCTGCGCCAGCCGCTCCACGCCGACGACGCCGGCCCCGAGCGGCAGGCGGCGCGGCAGCCCGCCGCATCCGCCGCGGACGATGCGCGCCGCCGCGTGCTGCTCGCCGAGGACAACGAGATCAACGCGTTGCTCGCCAAGCGCGTGCTCGAGAAGTGCGGGTTCGACTACGTCGCGGTCGGCAACGGCGAGGAGGCGATCGCGGCGGTGCGCGACGTGCTGGCCGGGGAGGCGCCCGCCCTCGATCTTGTGCTCATGGACATTTTCATGCCCAAGCTCGACGGCATCGAAGCCGCCCGCGCGATCAAGGGATTATACGCCGCCCGGGCCGGCGGCAGCGGAGCCGTGCCCCCAATTGTGGCATTGACGGCCAGCGCTTTTGCCGAGGATAAAAAGCGCTATCTCGAGGCCGGGATGGATGACTACTTGGCAAAGCCGTTCGATAAAGCGAGTCTAGAGGCCGTTCTAAAACGCTGGTTCGGCCGGCGGGCTGGCGGGAACGCCGACGCCGCCTAGACGCCTTGAGGGGCGCCGCGGATCATCTAAAGTCTGTCATGGAATCGTGCTATCCGCCGGGGGCCGTTGCAAAATCTGCGTGCTGAGGCCATCAGGCATACGGCAGCGCGGCTTGTACAACGAGCGTGGCGAGTAGCCAAGGAGACGAAGCATGAGACTTACGGCCCGGCGCATGGCCACCCGATTGGCGACCAGTCAGAGGTGGCAAGCCGTACCGCTCGGTCTCCTGGCATTGCGCGCCCTGCGCGACGGCCGCGGCGTGACCTTCCCCGCACGCAAGCCCGACAAGGTCTACGGCAAGATCGGCAACCTCGAGGTGCGCCTTGCGAACCGGCGCCGCGACATTCGGCACGCTCAGCGCCTGCGCTACCAGGTGTTCTACGAGGAGATGTCCGCGGTGCCGAGCTTCAAGGCGGAGTTGCGCCGACGCGACGAGGATCCGTATGACGCGGTCTGCGATCATCTGCTCGTCGTCGACGACACACCCGACGCGACGATCGATGCCTGGAGCGGGCTCAAGCGCCAGAAGGTCGTCGGCACCTACCGCGTGCTGCGCCAGGACATTGCCGAGCGCACGCTTGGCTTCTACACGCAGAGCGAATACGACATCGCGCCGCTGCTCGCTGCGCGCCCACGCCACCGTTTCGTGGAGTTAGGTCGCTCGTGCGTGCTCGAGCCCTACCGCAACAAGCGCACGGTCGAGCTGCTCTGGCACGGCCTGTGGACGTATGTGCGCGAGCACAAGATCGACGTGATGATCGGCTGCGCCAGCCTGCCCGGCACCGATCCCGATCGGCACGCGATGGCCTTGAGCTTCCTGCATCACAATGCGATGGCTCCGCCCGAGTGGCGTTGCCGGGCTCACGACCATCTCTATGAGCGGATGGACCGGCTGCCTGCCGAGAAGGTTGACGCCAAGCGCGCGCTGAAGTCGCTGCCGCCGCTCATTAAAGGCTATCTCCGGCTCGGCGCCTACGTTGGCGACGGCGCCGTCATCGACCGCCAGTTCGACACTACGGATGTTCTGATCATCCTCCCCGTCGAGAAGATCGACCCGCGCTACTTCGGGCACTTCGGCGCGCCCGGCGAGCTCAAGAGCCGTGTGGCGGTCGACGCTTAAGACAGGACACCGGAAGTCAGCCGCGCGATCATGTCGCCTGCGAGCGCACGCTCTTCTTGAGGTCGCCCGTCTTGGGTTCCGAGCTGGCTTTGCGCCGCTTGGCGGCTTCGCCGCTGGCGTTGAGCGAGGTGAGCCTTGCCGCACATTGGTGCACCGTGCGCTCGATCGCGCTGATTGGCACCGGCGGGCTGAAGTAGAAGCCCTGCGCCTCGTCGTAGCCGGCCGCTCTCACCGCCGCGAGGGCCGCCGCCGTCTCCACGCCCTCGGCCACGGAGCGCATGTTTAGCTCGCGCGCGAGATCGCCGACCGACTTCACGATGGCGACGCAGTCGTGATGCTCGGGAATGTCGCGCACGAAGCTGCGGTCGATCTTGATCTTCTTGAACGGGAAGCTGCGCAGGTAGTTGAGCGTGGCAAAGCACGTCCCAAAGTCGTCGAGCGTAATCAGCACGCCCAGCTCGTGCAGCTTGCGCAGCACCTCCTGCGTGCGCGCATGGTCGCGCATCAGGACGGATTCAGTGATCTCCAACTGCAGACGCTGTGCCGGCAGACCCGTAGCGTGGAGGGCGTCCATGACGACCTCGTACACGTCGCAGCATTCGATCTGCACGGCCGAAAGATTGACGGCGACCTTGATCGAGTCCGGCCAGGTCATGGCGTCGGCGCAGGCGCGCATCAGCGCCCAGGTGCCCATGCGCACGATGAGGCGCGACTCTTCCGCGATCGGGATGAACTCCGAAGGCGGGATCATGCCGCGGCTGGGATGCTTCCAGCGCATCAGCGCCTCGAAGCTCGACACCCGCTCCTCGCGCAAGTCGACGATGGGGTGATAGTGCAGGACGAGCTCGTCGCGTTCGAGCGCGTGCTCGAGCTCGGCCTTCAGCGGATTGGCGCTGGGCGCCCCCAGCGTGGCCTGCGAATACACGAAATGGATGCCGCGTCCCATGGACTTGGAGCGGTAGAGCGCGGTGTCGGCGCTGGCGAAGAGCTGCTCGGGGTCCTGGCCGTGATCGGGAGCGAGCGCGACGCCGATGCTGGCGTCGATGTGCAGCCGGTGCCCGAGGACGTCGTGCGGCCGGCGAATGTTCTGGATCAGCCGGCGGGCGAGGTTGTCGGCGAGCTCCGCGCGATCGACGCCGACCTGCAGGATCGCGAACTCGTCGCCGCCGAGCCGTCCCACGACGTCGCCGGCGCGCAGGCTGGACTTGAGCCGCTCGGCCACGCTCTTGAGAATGCCGTCGCCGACCTGATGGCCGTAGCGGTCATTCATCTCCTTGAAGTGATCGAGATCGATCCAGTGCAGAGCAAAGCCCAGCCGCGGGTCGTAGCACTCGAACTGGCGCTCGAGGCACTCGCGGAAGTGATAGCGGTTGGGGATCTCGGTGAGCGTGTCGTGCCGCGCCAGCCATTCGACGCGCGCGTCGCTCTGGCGCTGCGCGGTGATGTCCTCCTGCATGTCGACCCATCCCCCGCCCGCGAGCGGCTGATAGGTGACGCGGATGGCGCGGCCGTCGCTGAGATTCTGGATCTCCTCGCGGTGGCCTTCCATGTTGAGCTTGAAGATGTGGTCCTTGATCCACGCGGCGATGCCGTCGGGCGAGGGAGTTTGGCCCGCGCGCCGGGTGTGGAAGCTCAGGATATCGGCGAAGGCGGTGCCGGGACGGGTCAACTCCTCGGGCAGGAGATAGGTGCGCGCGTACGCCGTGTTGCAGACGACGAGACGGTGCTCCGCATCGAACATCGAGAGCCCGCGGCCCATATGATCGAGTGCGGCCTCGAAGCAGGCGTTGAGCTGCTCGAGCTTCTGGTTGCGCTGGAGCGCTTCGTGGAGCTGCTCCTCGATGCTCCGCTGCCCGGTGGACGCGTCGCGCCCGGCGTCGCCGGCGGCCTCCGGCCGATCTTCGCGCGACTGCTCTTGTCGGCGCGCGTTGGCTTGCTTGAGGGCGCTTTGACTCACAATAATGTCCAGGATTCAGTCCTACCGGCCATGAACTCTAGACAACGATCGTCTCCACATTGCTAATCGAGTGCCGATCAATTTGAAACGTTTATGGACGATGAACGGCTGATCGATCTGCGCACGCGGGCATACCGACCCGTCACCAATGCATCGTAGTCAAATCAAATTGGTAATTAATGCTCACCATCGACGAGCAGGCAGCTGCCTAGCTTTCGAAACGGGCCGCAGTTTTCCGTTGAGGAACACGCCAATAATTCGTCAGCGGCCGCGGCTGGACTATTTCAATGCGGGAACCGCCGGGGGCCCACCCCACACGACCTTATAGCCGACCGAGATGATGTCCATGCTCACGTCGGCGGTGCCGAGCAGCGGAGGTGTTGGGAACGAGGCGCCCACGCGATTGAAGGGGGCGTTGTCCTCGAAGAACACGTGGCTGTAGGAGAAGTCGAAGCGCGTGTCGGCGCTCCACTTGTAGGACGCGCCGATGCTCGCCCACACGCGGTCGCTATCGGGATCCTGCACGAGGCGCGTGGTTGGGCCGTCGACGGGTGAGATCTCATAGGCGACGCCGGTTCTCAGCGTCAGCGCCCGTGACCAGTCGTATTCGCCGCCAAGCGCAAACAGCCAGCCGTCGCGCCATTGAAAGTCGAGATTGGCGCCCGCGGCGCCGGCTGGAATCCCGAGCAGCGGCGCTTGCAGCACGACGGGGATGACGTTGAGGCGGCTCCAGTTCACCCACTCGACCTCCGCGTTCAACCGTGCGGTCGGGGAGATCGCGTGGCGCACGCCGAGCGAAAGCATCTCGGGCAGGATGACGGAGGTCTTGATAGGCGCCTCGCCCACGTTATCGACCGTCAGATGGCCCTCGAGCGTGTGATTGACGGCAGAGCGGAAGCCAAGGCCGATGGAGGTGTCGGGGGACGGCGCAACGTCGATGCCGGCGACGAACCCAACGTCGGTGTCGTCGGCCCGCAGGTTTGCTGTGCCGAACGGTGTGGCAGCTGTCTGCCGCTGCAGGTCGAAGTAATCGACCTGCAAGCCCGCGGCGACGGTCACGCCGTGCACGACCTCATAGGACAGGATCGGCGCCGCGTTGAGGTTGATAAGGCTCGTGGTCACGCCTTCCACGCTGCCGACCCAATCCTGGTTCTTTGCTTTCGTCCCGAGGCCGAACGGCGAGGTGAGGCTCAGGGCCAGCACCATCTTGTTGTCGAGCCGCCACGTCGCGTAGCTAGCGCCGATGAGGGCGTTGCGGCCCATCTCGGTATCGGCCGGGCCCGTCACGAGCTGGGCGCCAGGGTTGGTGACGGTCAAGTCCGCCGACATCAAGACGACGGAGTAGCTCGACTCGAAGGTCAAGCCGGCGCCGGCGAAATTCGCCGTTGCGGGATTCCAGGACATCGAGGAGAGGCTCTCGCCGCCGGCGGCGGCGCCCGCAAACGACATGCCCTGATAGTAGGCCGATTGCTCGATGCCGAAGCCACCTGCGAGCGCTTCGCCGCACGTCGCGGCGAAGATCGCCATTGTCAAGCAGGCTTCAATGCAGACGATGCGAGCCGATAGGCGCATCCGATCCCCCCCACGGTCCCAATTGTCTTAGGAAAGCGCTCGTACTGGCTCAACCGCGGAGGACGTCTTGGCTGTGCAGAACTACAAATTGAACAACGGAACAATAAACGTCGCGTCATCGATGGTGCTGTCTGGCGTCCCCCGGCAGCATCGAATCACCTGCGAAGTATATGTTCGATGTTTCGGCGGGGACCAAGCAAGCGCTGCCTTGTATGGGCTGTGTCCCCAACATTTGCCGTTCAGGCAACGGAGGATGGCGTGCCGTCTGGGCGCACGTCGGGCTCAGCTCGCGCGGGGTCCGCGGAAGGCAAGCTTCAGGCGCGGCTCTGCAGCGGCTCTTCGACAGGGGATTCGTTGCGGATGAAGCTGTAGCTCCACGAGCCCGAGCCCGGCAGGAGCTGCGCCGGCCAGATATAGCGCGACCAGTCCGTCTCGAAATCGGGGTGATAGAACCCCTCCTGCGTCGGGAACCAGGCCTGCACCTGCCGCGAGCGCATGAGCTGCAGCATGTCGGCGGGTGCGCTCTGGATCTCGGCGATCTCGCACTGGCTGTTGGCGCTGTCGAGGTCGGACACGAGCAGGAAGGATTCCACGCCCTCGGCGTCGCGCATCATCACGCCCGGCGGATTGGCGCACACGTAGTGCTCGACGACGCCGTTGGCTTCCGACACGTCCTTGAACAGCTTGGTGAAGGCCGCATCGCTGAAGAACGACGGCTTGCGCAGCTCGAGTGCACGCTTGATGGGGTCGGAGATGTCGGCGAAATACTCCGCCTGCAGCCGCTTGATCTCGCGGCGGAGCGCGCCCGAGACGTTGGAATCCTGCTTTTGCAGGAAGCAGTCGATCACGCCCTCGTTGAAGGCGGCGATGGCGGTCTCGAGCCCGGCCTTGCCCGTGAGCAGGATCGTCTTCACCGGTAGATTGCGAATGGCGCGGCAGAACTCGACACCCGTCATCTTCGGCATGTCGAAGTCGACGACCGCGACCGACACGCGCTGGTGGCGCGACCTGTCGTCCACCATGGAGCGCAGCTCGGAAAGCTGCAGCCGCAGCAGGCGGTCGCCGTGGCGGGCTTCCGAGCCCAGATCCATGTCGGAGCAGTCACGGAAGTAGCGCGAGAAGTCGGGGTGCTGGCTCGCCTGGCCGCGCAGATGCTCGAGCGCGGCATCCGGCCGCGTGAACGTCTGGCAGGAGAGCTCGTCGCTGAACTGGAAATCGAGGCTTTCCAGGAACAGTGGATCGTCGTCGAGGACGAGAATGGAAGTCGGATGATAGAACGGGGTCATGTAGTTACGCCCTCGACGTCTCAAGACACTTTCCGTAAGGGCTTTCGTACTACAGTTTCGTATCGGATCCGGTACGCGCACGGTTAAAACTTTAAATGTTGCAATTGTCAGAACGCCTTTTACCCAAGCGCGTCCTCCAGTCGATGGCGGCAGCGCCGACGCGGTCATTTGCACCAACGAAGTTCGTGCAGGACTGCGCGCGCCGCTACGTGGAGTATCACGCGCACGCGGAGCGCAAGATCCGCGCGGCCGCGCTCATAGGCGTATTCGGGTTTCCGATTTTCTATCTCGTGTGGGCCTACGTTCTGCCGCAGCCCTACGAGAGCATCTCGCTGCGCGCGATCGGGGCCGGATTGTGCCTCCTGCTCGCGCTCGCTCCATGGTGGCCGCCGAGGTTGCGGCGCTACATCGTCCCGTTCTCGTACGTGACGTTTCTCTATTGCTTACCGTTTTTCTTCACGCTGATGCTGCTGCTCAACCACAGCAACCCCGGCTGGCAGATGTCCACGCTGGCGGCGCTGATCTACGTGGTGCTGCTCTACGATCTCGTGAACTCCATCGTCGTTCTGGTGATCGGCTCGGCGGCGGCGGTCGGCGCCTATCTCCTGGCGACGCACGGGGCGCCCATCCCGGAAGGCTACTGGACGACGCTGCCGATCCTGGTGTTCGCGCTGGCCGCGTTCCTGGGTCTTGCCTACGGCGACAACCTCATTGCCAAGGAGAAGCTGAAGGCGGCCGCCTCGCTCGCGAGCCAGGTCGCGCACGAATGCCGCACGCCGCTCACCGGCATCCGCTTCGAGGCGGAGGGCTGCGAGCGGCTCCTGCAGAAGCTTCCCATATCTCCGGCCCGCGACAAGCTCGTGGCCTCGCACCACCGCGTGCGCCAGCACATCACTTCGGCCAACTCGGTGATCGATCTGCTGCTGAGCAACGTCGCCCAGCATCATCGCGGCAATGCGCCGACCGAGCTGCACCAGATGAGCAAGATCGTCGGCATGGCGATCGACCGCTATCACTTCAAGCAGCATCAGCGCGATCTCATGCGCTCCGACGTGACCGACGACTTCGAGTTCCGCGGCTCCGACCTCCTGATGACGCACGTGCTGTTCAACCTGATGAAGAACGGCCTGCGCGCCATCGAGGCACGCGACGGCGACACCAATTGCCTGAGCATCGAGCTGAAGAGCGGGCCGAAGACGAACAGCGTGATCGTCACCGACACCGGCGAAGGGATCCCGTCGGAAATCCTGAACTACGTGTTCATACCGTTCGTGTCGGCGCAGCGGCCCGGCGTCGGCACCGGGCTCGGGCTGTCATTCTGCCGTATGATTATTGAAGGCTGCGGCGGTACGATCTCGTGCCTGTCCACGATGAACGTCGGCACCACCTTCATAATCGAGCTGCCGGTGGTTGCGCCCGCCGTCGAGCAGGCCACGGCGGCTTGAGGCGGCCAGCGGCTCATGGCCCGCGGGTTTGGTCGCAGCGCTCGTCTTCTTGCGCCGTGTCGATCGCCACTCCGCCATACCCACCTCCTCGCGGATCTCGGCGCACACGTCGATCACGCGGTCGAGCTCGGCGCGGCCAAGCCCGCAATTGAGCGTAAAGCGCACGAGGCAGCGCTTCTCCGGCGTCGCCGGCGGGAAGAAGATGGCGCCGAACACGCCGCGGGATTCGAGCGCATCGCGTAGTGTCGTCGTCTGGCGGATGTCGCCCGCTTCCAGCGCGATGATCTGCGCCTTCGATGCCTCGACGTTGTAGCCAAGCGCGTCGAGCCCGTTCTTCAGGTAGGCGTGGTTGGCGTGCAGGCGCGTGCGGCGCCACTCCTCGCTCTCGAAGATATCGAGCACGGCCGAGAAGCCGGCGACTTCGTGCTGCATGACGGAGGTGGAGAAGATCGCAGGCAGCGACTCGTAGCGGAAATATTCCGCGTTGCGCCGGGAGCAGACGACGATGCCGCCGCGGCTCGCGACCGCCTTCGACAAGCCGATGGTGCGGAAGTGCACGCGTTCGGTGAGGCCGGCTGCAACAACGAGACCGGCGCCGCCCGGTCCTTGCGCGCCGAACGCATGCGTCTCATCGACGATGAGGGCCGCTCCGTGCCGCTCGCACACCTCGACGAGCTCGGCCAGCGGCGCGATATCGCCATCGGTGCTGTAGAGGCCGTCGACCGCCACGAGGCCCGGGCCCGTCGCGCCGAGCGCGCGGTCGAGCGATTGGGGATCGTTGTGGCGGAATGCGATCGGAGTGGCACCGGCGCTGATGACGCCCTCGTGCAGCGAGATGTGTGCCTTCATGTCGAGGTAGACCGGCGTGCCCTTGGCCGCAAACGACTGCACGAGGCCGACGTTGGCTGTGTAGCCCGAGGAGCAGAGCACGGCGTCC
This sequence comes from uncultured Alphaproteobacteria bacterium, assembly GCA_963726555.1. GTDB lineage: Bacteria > Pseudomonadota > Alphaproteobacteria > Rhizobiales > Hyphomicrobiaceae > Hyphomicrobium_A. The sequence continues at coordinate 129,286 of CAVSCT010000010.1, forward strand.
TCGGCCTCCATGAGGGTGGCGACGCGCAGCTCGAATTCGCGGATGACGTCGCGCTCGTGATGGACCCAGACGCGGGAGACTGCAGTCCCCGTGGCCGCCTTCCCGCAGTGCAGCAATCTCGCTCTCGATGACGTGCGGATGCCCAGCGAGGCAGAGATAGTCGTTGCTGCGCAACTTGAGGCAGCCGGGCCGCGGTGACCGACCCTGAAGAGGATGCCGGCCCTGCCACAGTTCTACTTTGCGGCGGACGTAGTAATCGGTTATGCGTGCACGGATAAAATCGGGCTCTTCGGGGCCGTTAACCTTATGCTTACTATCCGGCGTGCGCTTATCAGAAACTCCGAACAACACTGTCGACCCCACTAAGTTAAGCAGGTCTTAATCAATCCGAAGAAGAGGTTAATCGCAACCCAAATTAAGGTTACAAATCTGAAATTAACGAATAAATCGCGATTTGTTCTGCTTGTCGTTACATCGCTGACTGATCGAGTGTCCCGGAATGAAACGGTTTCATCAGCAACTATAAATTTGTCGGCAGCCGTTCGCACGCCGATACATGCAGCAATGCGCGCCCATACCTCACGATATTCAATTTCGGGCTGCGATTACTGGGCGTGGGGGAAGCCCCGCGGTGCGTGCGGGAGCCTACGGACGAACGCCTTTGGCGAGTGGGCTGGCCTCAGAACTCGACATCGAGCTCTTCCAGCTCGTCGGGCTCGAGCTTGGCAGCCTCTGTCCATTCGATGAGCGGAGCCCAGTCGAGGATGGTCTGGCGGTAGGCGGCGCACGTCTTGTCGAGCTTCACGTCGTAGGTGTGGAAGCGCGTGCACACGGGGGCGTACATGGCATCCGCCAGCGAGAGGTCCCCGAACAGGTAGGGGCCCCCGTAGGTCTCAAGGCACTCCCGCCAGATAGCGCAGACACGGTCGACGTCGCCCTGCGCCCCCGACCACACGGCAAAGCCGGGAAAGCGCGCCTTGAGGTTCATCGGCAGCGCCGAGCGCAGATTGTGGAAGCCCGAATGCATCTCGCCCGATACGGCGCGGCAGTGGGCGCGAGCGGCGCGGTTGGCCGGCAAAAGGCGCGACTTGGGGCTGATTTCCGCCAGGTATTCGGCGATCGCAAGCGTATCCCAGACCTTCACTCCCTCGTGCCGCAGACACGGCACCAGGAAGGACGGGGAGAGCAGGAGCAGCTCTGCGCGGGTCGAAGGGTCGTCGGAGGACATCACGTCCTCCTCAAACTCCAGCCCCGCCATCTTGCACAACAGCCAGCCGCGTAAAGACCATGAGGAATAGTTCTTGCTGCTGATCGTCAGTACCGCCGTTGCCATGCTCGTTAGCCCCTCTGCGCCGCTCCAGCAAAAAATACTCGCGGATCGCCTAAGGATGCACTAGCTTTTGTGCGCTGCACAACAGGTCGCATGCCGAAATCGGCGGCCCGGCTGGCCTGTGGACCGAGACGTTAATGCTCTATTTCGCATACGAAGCTCACTCCGACATCATCGAACCTGCCAAGTCGATGGCCCGGTCGTCGCTGGCCCTGCTCGGCCAGTGGGGGACCCTGGCCAGCGTCCCCGCCGTCCGCAATCTTTCCGCCACCTACGAGCTGGTCGCGCGCGCCGGACTGACCCACGTGCGGCCCGCCTACGGGATCGATCGCGTCACGGTCGGCAACCGCGAGGTGCAGGTCACCGAGGTGGCCACACTCAAGCTGCCGTTCGGCACACTGTTGAATTTCAAGAAGGATGTCAGCGTCGCGCAGCCCCGCGTAATGGTCGTCGCGCCGCTCTCGGGCCACTTCGCGACGCTCCTGCGCTCAACCGTACGCACGCTGCTGCCCGATCACGACGTCTACATCACCGACTGGCACAACGCCCGCGACGTGAGCATGGACCACGGTCCCTTCGGCTTCGACGACTACGTCGCCTACCTCATCCGCTTTCTCGAAGCGCTGGGCCCCGGCGCCCACGTAATCGCCGTGTGCCAGCCGTGCGTGCAGGCGCTGGCCGCCGCCGCGGTGATGGCGGCCGACGGCAACCCGGCGCAGCCGCGCAGCATGACGCTGATGGCGGGTCCGGTCGACACGCGCATCAACCCGACAAAGGTCAACAAGCTCGCGACCAGCAAACCGATGAGCTGGTTTGAGCGCAATCTCATCGCGCGCGTGCCGCACAAATACGGCGGCTCGCGCCGGCGCGTCTACCCGGGCTTCGTCCAGCTCATCGCGTTCGTGTCGATGAACATCAACCGGCACTACAACGCGCACCAGGAGCTCTACGAGAACCTCGCCAACGGCGAGATCGAGAAGGCGCAGGTCATCAAGAGCTTCTACGACGAATATTTCGCCGTGCTCGACCTGCCCGCCGAGTTCTATCTCGAGACCGTGAGCTGGGTGTTCCAGGAATCGCGGCTGCCCAAGGGCGAGCTCATGTTCAAGGGCGGTCCGGTCGAGCTCAAGGCCATCCGCAAGACGGCGCTGCTGACGGTGGAAGGCGACCGCGACGACATCTGCTCGCTCGGCCAGACCGCAGTCGCGCACGATCTGTGCTCGAGCCTGAAACCGCACATGAAGCGCCATCACATGCAGGCGGGCGTCGGCCACTACGGCGTGTTCAGCGGACGGCGCTGGGAGGGGCAGATCTATCCCCTCGTGCGCAACATGATCCTCGCGAGCGACTGATCGGCGAAGCGCGGCTAGCGCGCGTCGTAGGCGGCGATCGCCGCCATGTTGACGATGTCGCTGTCCTGGGCACCGAACCAGCAGATCTGCACCGAATGCGACAGTCCGACGAGGATCGGCCCGATGATCGTGGCGCCGGCCAGCTCCTTCAGCATCTTGGTCGAGATGGAGGCCGCGTGGAACGCCGGCATGATCAGCACGTTCGCGGTGTCGGTCAGGCGGCAGAACGGATAGTGGCGCATCAAGTCGCGGTTGAGCGCGACGTCGGCCGCCATGTCGCCTTCGTACTCGAAGTCGACGCGGCGCTCATCGAGGACGCGGATCGCTTCGCGCACCTGGTCGGAGCGTTCATCGCGCGGCTGCCCAAAGGTCGAATAGGCGAGCAGCGCCACGCGCGGCTCGATCCCGAAGTTGCGCGCCGCACGCGCCGCCTCCACCGCGATGTTGGCGAGCTGCTCGCCCGTCGGCATCGCATGCACGCTGGTGTCGGCGATGAGCACCGCGCGCCCGCGCAGAAGTGCGAGTGAGACCCCGATGACATTGCGGTCGGGTTCGGGGTCCATGACCTGGTTGACGTCGCGGAAGACGGTCGACCAGTTGCGGGTGACACCGGAAACGAGCGCGTCGGCATAGCCGTGCACCACCATCAGCGCGGCAAAGACATTGCGCTCATTCAGTACCATCCGCATGCAGTCGCGCTTCAGGTAGCCGCGCCGCTGCAGGCGCGCATAGAGGTAGTCGGTGAACTCTTCGAGATAGGACGACTTGCGTATGTCGACGACCTCGTATTCGGGTCGCAAGACCATGCCGAGCGCGCGGAACTGCTCGCGCACGATCTCGCCGGTGCCGATCAGGATCGGCTGGCCGAAGCCTTGCGAGAAGTAGGAATGCGCGGCCTTGATAACCGCAGGCTCCTCGCCTTCGGCGAAGACGACGCGCTTGGGGTCGGAGCGCACCGAGCTGAACGTCGACTGCAGCCAGCCGGCCATGGGGTCGAGGCGCCCGCCCAGGCGCGCGACGTAGGCATCCATGTCGACGATCGGCTTGCGGGCGACGCCGGAATCCATCGCTGCCTTTGCCACCGCCGTGGGAATGTTGACGATGAGGCGGGGGTCGAACGGCGCCGGGATGATGTAATCGGGCCCGAAGGTCGGGCGGCGGCCGTGAAAGGCGGCAGCGACCTGATCGGGCACCTCGGCGCGGGCGAGTTCCGCCAGCGCTTCCGCTGCCGCGATCTTCATGGCCTCGTTGATGGTGCGAAGCCTGCACGTCGAGCGCGCCGCGAAAGATGAAAGGGAAGCCCAGCACGTTGTTGATCTGGTTGGGGTAGTCGGAGCGCCCGGTGGCCACGATGGCATCGTCGCGCACGGCGCGCGACGTCCTCGGGCGTGATCTCGGGATCGGGATTGGCCATGGCGAAGATGATCGGCCTGGGCGCCATCGCCCGCACCATGTCCTGCGTGACGGCACCCTTGACCGACAGCCCGAACAGCGCGTCGGCGCCGTCGAGCGCTTCAGCCAGCGTCCGCGCCTTCGTCTTGACCGCGTACGCCGACTTCCACTGGTTCATGCCCTCCTTGCGGCCCTGGTAGATCACGCCCTTGGTGTCGCACAGGATGGCGTTGGCCTTCGGCATGCCCATTGCGGTCAAGAGCTCGAGGCAGGCGATGCCTGCCGCGCCGGCGCCGTTGACCACGAGCTTGACCTTCTTGATGTCGCGGCCCGTGAGCTCGAGCGCGTTGATGAGGCCCGCCGCGGCGATGATCGCCGTGCCGTGCTGGTCGTCGTGGAAGACGGGGATGTCGAGCATCTCCTTCAGCTGCTGCTCGATGATGAAGCAGTCGGGCGCCTTGATGTCCTCCAGGTTGATGCCGCCGAACGAGGGCCCCAGATAGCGCACGGAGTTGATGAAGGTGTCGACGTCCTCGGTGTCGACGAGGAGATCGATGGCATCGATGTCGGCGAAGCGCTTGAACAGCGCACCCTTGCCTTCCATCACCGGCTTCGAAGCGAGCGCTCCGAGATTGCCTAGCCCCAAGATCGCGGTGCCGTTCGAGACCACGGCGACGAGGTTGCCCTTGTTGGTGTAGTCGTAGACCGTCGCCGGGTCCTGCGCGATCGCACGCACAGGGACAGCTACGCCCGGCGAATACGCGAGCGACAAGTCGCGCTGGGTGGCGAGCGGCTTCGTCGGCGTGATTTCGAGCTTGCCGGGCTTGCCGTGCGCGTGGAACTGAAGGGCTTCCTGGTCGGTGAAACGGGCCTGTGTGGCCTTCGAGCTTCTGCTGGTTGTCATTGGGTGTGGCAGTCTTGGCGTTGCGGACGGGGCAACATAAGGCGAGGCTGCGCCCGAAACAATCGAGCAAGCATTAACGGCGCATTGCGCGGGCTCGTTTCCTGCGGCGCGCGGCCGGCTTTGAGACGCGCCCCGGGCTGGCTATCTTGCCTCGAAGCGTCATGGGTTGGGACAGGCGGGGACCGTGGCAGCCAAGCGCACACGAGCAAGACGGGCCGACTTGCCGCCGGAGCCGGAGCCGGTGCGGGCGACCGCTCCGCTGCCCGAGCTCGCCCAGCCCGAGCCGCAGCCGCCCGTTGCGGTCGCCGAGGCAAGCCCGTCGATGGCGCAATTCCTGGAGATCAAGGCCGCCAACCCCGACAGCCTGCTCTGGTATCGCATGGGCGATTTCTACGAGCTGTTCTTCGACGACGCCGTGATCGCATCCGCCACGCTCGGCATCGTGCTGACCAAGCGCGGCAAGCACCTCGGTCAGGACATCCCCATGTGCGGGGTGCCGATCCATCGCGCGGACGAGTATCTGCAACGGCTCATCCGCGCCGGACACCGCGTTGCCGTCGCCGAGCAGCTCGAGGGCCCGGCCCAGGCGAGGAAGCGCGGCGCCAAGGCGGTTGTGCGGCGCGACGTCGTCCGCCTCGTCACGCCGGGGACTTTGACCGAGGACGCCCTCCTCGACGCCAAGGTGCACAACTATCTGACGGCGCTGTTCCTCGGACCCGCGGCGGCCGCCGGCGGCAAGGTGCCGGAGCAGGCGACGCTTGCGCTCGCGTCGCTCGATATTTCCACGGGCGAGTTCGAGGTGGGCGAGGTCAAGGGCGCGGACCTGCCGGGCGAGCTCGTGCGGCTCTCCCCGAGCGAGGTGATCCTGAGCGATGCGCTGTTCGGCGACGCCTGGCTCGGGCGCTGGATCGAGGTTGCCGGCGCGGCGGCGACTCCGGTGCCGACGGCCTATTTCGACAGCCTCGCTGGCGAGGCATCGCTGAAGCGGCAGCTCAAAGTCGCCGAGCTCGGCGGCTTCGGCGGATTCACGCGGCCCGAGCTCGCCGCGATTGGCGCACTGCTCAAGTACGTCGAGCTGACGCAGATCGGTCGCAAGCCGGTGCTGCGACCGCCGCGGAAAACCGGCTCCGACGCGCTCCTGCTCATCGATGCGGCGAGCCGTGCAAGCTTGGAATTGACCCGTTCGACCGCCGGCGACAAGCAGGGGAGCCTGCTCGGCGCCATCGACCGTACCGTGACGGGGGCGGGCGCGCGCGAGCTTGCGGCGCGGCTTGCAAGCCCGCTGCGCGAGCCCAAACAGATCGAGGGCCGGCTCGACGCCGTCGGCTTCCTCATCGACCAGGAGGCCTTACGCCAAGCCTTGCGGGACTGCCTGCGTTCCGCACCCGATCTCGCGCGCGCCGTCTCCCGCCTTGCGTTCGCGCGCGGGTCTCCGCGCGATCTCGGCGCCGTTCGCGATGCGCTCGATACTGCCGCCCGTCTCGCCACGCGTCTGTCTGCGGACGGCGACGGCATGGGCCTGCCCGCCGAGCTGTCCCGCATCTCGGGCCGCCTCAGCTCCGTTTCCGACGATCTCCACGCCGCGCTCGCCTCCGCACTCGTCGACGACCCGCCGCACCTGCGCCGCGACGGCGGCTTCGTGCGTGCAGGCTGCAGGCCCGAGCTCGACGAGGCGCGCCGCCTCAAGGAGGACAGCCGCGGCGTCATGGCCGGGCTCGAGGCGGAATACATCGAGCGCACCGGCGTGAAGTCGCTGAAAGTTCGCCACAACAACATCCTCGGCTTCTACATCGAAGTGACGCAGGGCAACGCCAAACCGCTGCTTGAGGGCAAGCTCGCGGGCGAGTTCCGCCACCGGCAGACGATGGCGAACGCGGTGCGCTTCTCGACGCCGGAGCTGATCGAGACCGAGGGCCGCATCGCGTCGGCGACCGAGCGCGCGCTGAGCCTCGAGCAGGAGGTGTTCACGGAGCTGGCGGATGCCGTGCAGCGCGAGGAGCGCGGCCTGGGCGAGATCGCCGCGGCGCTGGCCGAGCTCGATGCCACGGCCGGTCTCGCCGAGCTGGCCCGCATCGAGGGCTACACGCGGCCCATCGTCGACGACAGCGAGGCCTTCGAGATCCGTGGCGGGCGCCATCCCGTCGTCGAGCAGGCGCTCGCGGCCGCCAGGGCCGGCCCCTTCATCGAGAACGATTGCGTTCTGGGCCGCACCGAGCCCGGAGACGAGGAGCCCGACGGCGGCCGCATCTGGCTCGTCACCGGCCCCAACATGGCGGGCAAGTCCACCTTCCTGCGCCAGAACGCGGTCATCGCGGTGCTGGCGCAGATGGGCTCCTACGTGCCGGCGCGCCAGGCGACCATCGGCGCGGTTGACCGCCTGTTCAGCCGCGTCGGCGCCTCCGACGATCTCGCGCGCGGGCGCTCAACGTTCATGGTCGAAATGGTCGAGACCGCCGCCATCCTCAATCAGGCGAGCCGGCGCTCGCTCGTCATCCTGGACGAGATTGGTCGCGGCACCGCGACCTTCGACGGGCTGTCGATCGCGTGGGCAACGGTCGAATTTCTGCACGAGGCCGTGGGTGCGCGTACGCTGTTTGCGACGCATTACCATGAGCTGACCGCGCTCGGCCGCCGTCTCGCCGAGGTCGCCAACGTGACCATGGACGTGCGCGAGTGGCAGGACGAGATCGTGTTCCTGCACAAGGTGAAGCCTGGCGCAGCCGACCGCTCCTACGGCATCCAGGTGGCGAAGCTTGCAGGGCTGCCCGCGTCCGTGCTCGGCCGCGCGCGCGAGGTGCTGGCGTTGCTGGAAAAGTCCGACGGCAAGAAAAACGCCCGCAACGACACGCTCGACGAGCTGCCGCTGTTTGCGCTAACCCGCGCGCTGGAGGCGGGCGAGGGTCCGAGCGGGCCTTCGGCCGTCGATAAGGCCGTCGATGAGCTTAACCCGGACGATATGAGCCCGCGCGCGGCGCTGGACGCCCTCTACCGGCTGAAAACGCTGCGCCGCGAGCCCCCGGAGCCGGAGCGCAAAAATTAGGCAAAACGCAGTTAGGCTGCGGCGAAAGCTGGCCTACATTCAGGTGCCATGGACACAGCGATTCAGAAATCGGCCCCCTATTTCGACCCGCGCGAGCTGCGCGAGGAATTGAGCGCGGCCTTTCGCACGCACGGGGACGCGGCACAAGCGCGGCCGACGCTCATCCTCCGCCTGAAGGCGCTGGTCGCGTCGGCGCACGAAGCCGCCCGCAAGGGGCTGGAAGCGGACGGCAACGGGCGCCGCTGCGCGGCTGGGCTGTCCATGTTCCAGGACGAGCTCGTCCGCCTGCTCTACGACTACACGGTCGCGCACGTGTATCGGGCCACCAACCCCTCCGACGCCGAGCGCATGTCGATCGTCGCGACCGGCGGCTACGGCCGCGGTCTGCTGGCGCCCAGCTCCGACATCGATCTGTTGTTCCTGCTTCCCTACAAGCAGACGCCGTGGGGCGAGAGCGTTGCCGAGTATATGCTCTACGTGCTGTGGGACCTGGGCTTCAAGGTCGGCCATGCGACGCGCACCGTCGACCAGTGCATCAAGCTGGGCGCGGCCGACGTCACGATCCGCACCTCGCTGCTCGATTCCCGTCTCATTCACGGCGACGCCCAGCTCTACGCGCGCTTCGAGCAGCGCTTCCGCACCGACGTCGTCGAGGGCACCGCGCGCGGCTTCATCGATGCCAAGATGGCCGAGCGCGATACCCGCCACAAGGGCGCCGGTGAAAGCCGCTACAAGGTCGAGCCCAACATCAAGGACGGCAAGGGCGGCCTGCGCGATCTGCACACGCTGCACTGGCTGTCGAAGTATCTGTTCGGCCAGGGCGTGGGCGCGGCGACGGTTGCCGCCGGTATTTTCAAGCCGGACGAGGTCGCCACCTTCCGCCGCTGCGAGGACTTCCTCTGGACCATCCGCTGCTATCTGCACTTCCTCAACGGCCGCGCCGAGGAGGTGCTGTCGTTCGACGTGCAGCCCTGGCTCGCCGAGCAGCTCGGCTATCACAGCCGCGGCGGTCTGCTCGCGGTCGAGCGCTTCATGAAGCACTACTTCCTCGTCGCCAAGGACGTCGGCGATCTCACGACGATCTTGTGCACGGCGCTGGAGATGCAGCAGCTCAAGAGCTCACCGGGCTTGAGCCGGTTTCTGCGGCCGCTCAACTGGAAGGCGCGACGGCAGCTGCGCACGCGCACCGAGTTCCGCATCGACAACGACCGCCTGAACGTCGCTGACCCGGAGGTGTTCAAGCGCGATCCCGTCAACCTCATCCGCTTCTTTGCCGAGGCGAGCCAGACGAATGCGTTCCTGCACCCGGACGCGATCCGGCTTTTGCGCCAGTCGCTGCGTCTGATCGACGACAAGCTGCGCGCCGATCCCGAGGCGAACCGCATCTTCGTGGAGCTGCTGAGCCGCGAAACCGGCGCCGAGATGGCGCTGCGGCGCATGAACGAGGCCGGTGTGCTCGGCCGCTTCGTGCCGGAGTTCGGGCGCGTCGTCGCCATGACGCAGTTCAACATGTACCACAGCTACACGGTCGACGAGCACCTGATCCGGACGATCGGCATGCTGACCGACATCGAGCGCGGGGGTGCCTCGCGCGAGCTGCCGCTCTCGACCGAGATCATCAAGACGATTCAAAACCGGCGCGTGCTCTTCGTCGCCGCCTTGCTGCACGACATCGGCAAGGGCTACGAGGAGGACCATTCGATCGTCGGTGCGCGCGTGGCGCGTAAGCTCGGGCCCCGCTTCGGCTTGAGCGCGGCCGAGACGGAGACGGCCGCCTGGCTCGTCGAGCAGCACCTGACCATGAGCAACATCGCGCAGGCGCGCGACCTGTCGGACGCCAAGACCATCCGCGATTTCGCCGACGTGGTGCAAAGCCCGGAGCGGCTGAAGCTGCTCCTGCTGCTCACCGTCGCCGACATTCGGGCCGTCGGCCCGGGCGTGTGGAACGGCTGGAAGGGCCAGCTCCTGCGCACGCTCTACTACGAGGCCGAGCCGGTGGTGGCGGGCGGCCACACGCAGGTGAAGCGCAGCCAGCGCGTCGCCGAGGCGCAGGCGGCGCTGCGCCGCGAGCTCAAGAGTTGGCCGGAGGCGGAGATCGAACGCTTCGTCGATCGGCACTACCAGGATTACTGGATGCGGACCGATACCTCGCGCCAGGTCGAGCACGCCAAGCTCTTGCAGCGTGCGGAGAAGGAGGGTCTGCACCTTGCCACCGAGACGACGACGGATGCGTTCACGGCGATTACAGAGCTCACGGTGATCGCGCCCAACCACCCGCGGTTGCTGGCGCTGTTTGCCGGCGCCTGCGCGGCGGCGGGCGCCAACATTGCGGGCGCGCACATCATGACGACGCGCGACGGCTATGCGCTCGACACCTTCCTGTTGAACCGCGAGTTCCGCGACGACGAGGACGAGCTGCGCCGCGGACGGCGCATCAGCGACATGATCGGGCGCCTGTTGCGCGGCGACGTATGGCTGCGCGACCTGCTGGCCGCTCGCGGCGCGCCGCCACGCCGTATCATGGCCTTCACCGTCGAGCCCGAGGTCATCATCAACAACACGCTGTCGGATCAGTTCACGGTGATCGAGGTGGCGGGGCGCGACCGGCCGGGCCTCCTGCACGAGCTGACGAGCACCATGTCGAACCTGTTCCTCGACATCACCTCGGCGCACATCTCCACCTTCGGCGAGAAGGCTGTCGACGTGTTCTACGTCACCGATTTAACCAGCAAGAAGATCACGCACGAGCCGCGCCAGGCGCAGATCCGCGAGCGGCTGGTGAAGGTGCTCGCAGGCGGCGAGGAGAAGACCGCCGACACCGCGGCGACGGTGTAGCGCGCTATTGTGCGATTACGAGCTCGACGCGGCGGTCGAGTTGATAGAGGTCTTCCAGCGGATACTGGCTGCGTACGACGCCGCCGAACGGTTCCCGCTTGCCCTTGGGGATCAGCTCGAGCTCGCCTTTGAAGCCGCCCTCCTTGAGGTAGCGCGCCACGGTGTCGAGACGTTCCCGGGAGAGCGTCATGTTGAGCTCGTCGGTGCCGCGCTCGTCCGCGTGACCGGTGAGAGAGACCTTGGCGAAGTGCTTGAGCCGCAGATACTCGAGCAGCAGGGAAGCGGCCTTGCGGCCGTCGTCGGTCAGCGTCGGCTCGTTGAACACGAAGGTAATGGGGACCGGAACCGACTTGCGCAGACCAGCCGCCCCAGGGGGCGCCGTCGCCGCTGCGACAACGGTGGGCGCGGCGGCGCTCGGGCTCGCCGCGGGAGGCGCCTGGGTCGGCACTTCCTTGTCGGGGGCGCGCGCGTCCTTCACCAAGCCTTCGAGATCCTTGAGGAGGTGCGTGGTTACGGCGTTTGCGGTACGAGGCTCGGCCCCACGCGAGCCCGGCTCCGGCGCGCGTGCTGCGAGCTTGGTTTGTGCCTCGCGCTCCGCTTGGACTTGCGCGGCGGATTTGGTCGCGAGCTCGAGCTTCGGGTCGGCGCTTGCGAGCTTCTCTTCCGTCGCCAACGACCACTCGCCGTTGCCGTCCGCCTGCGCCGTACCGAGCGCCTTGCCGTCGCCTATGACGGTGACGCTGGTGCCGGGCTCGGCGCGGCCGGCGAAAACGGAGGTGCCATTGGGGTCTATGCGTGCCACGTCGAAGGAGGCGTTGGGCCCGCCTTTCTGACCGGTCGGCGCAACTTCGGATTTTATCGCGGCCTGCCGCTCCTTGGCGGGTGCCGATTTGCGGGTAGCCTCGAAGGTCTCGAGCGAGTCCGAGAACAGCCATGCCCCGCCGCCAAGCAGCATGAGCAACAGCAGGATGATCGGCACAGCCAGGCGAATCATGGTTGTCGTCCCACGCGCTGGCCCCCCGGCCGGCACGCATTGTCGTGCATAAGCGCGGCCTGTTCAAGGCAAGTTGGGACGTAGAGTTAGCGGGGATAGGCTCGCCGCGGTGCGATCAAGCCGAGAGGCGCGGATCGCCGCCGCTGCGGCCGCGGAACAGGAAGGCCATCAGGAAGCCCGCCGCGAAGCCGCCGACATGCGCCATGTAGGCGACGCCGCCGACGTCGGCGCTGGTCGTGGCGATGGTGCCGACCCCGCTCACGAGCTGCAGCACGATCCAGAAGCCCAGGACGATGAGCGCCGGCATGGCAACGACCTGGCGCCCGAGCAGCACGTTGATGCGCGCCTTCGGAAACATCAGGATGTAGGCGCCGAGCACGCCCGCAATCGCGCCCGAGGCGCCCACGTTGGGGACGTTGGAGCCCGGCATCGCCGCGAACTGCGCAACCGTCGCCGCAATGCCGGCCAAGAGGTAGAACACCAGATATTTGACGTGCCCGAAGCTGTCCTCGACGTTGTCGCCGAAGATCCACAGGTACAGCATGTTGCCGCCGAGATGCAGCCAGCTGCCGTGCATGAACATGGCGGTGAACACGGTAGCGATCTGCTCCCCCGGGTGCTCGGCGAAGCGGTGCGGTATGAACGCCCATTGCTGGATGAACTCATCGCCGTTCTGCAGCTCGAGCAGGAAGACGAGCACGTTTATGGCGATCAGCGCGTAGGTGACGTAGGGGAGCGTGCGGCGTTGCGAGTCGTCGTCACCTAAAGGAAACATGCGCCGCGTCCTCCCTGCCAAGCCCCGATTTTGTGGGCGATCCTCCTGGCGATGTCAACGCGGGCACAGCCCCACTGGGAAACACGCGCGGCGACATCGTAAGTCCTTGCTCTCGCTTGAGCCCTCCGCTACCGCTCACCGCCCATGAAGCTATACCGCTCCTTCGCGACCGTCGGCGGCCTGACGTTCCTGAGCCGCATCTTCGGCTTCCTGCGCGACATCCTCATCGCCGCCACGCTGGGCAGCGGCGCAGTGGCTGACGCGTTCTTCGTCGCCTTCCGCTTCCCCAACCTGTTCCGGCGGCTGTTTGGCGAAGGCGCCTTCAACTCCGCCTTCGTGCCGCTGTTTGCCAAGAAGCTCGAGGCCGAGGGAAAGGAATCGGCGCGCATCTTCGCCGAAGAGGCGATGTCGGGGCTCGTGCTCATCCTGCTCGTGCTGACGATCGTCGCCGAGATCGCCATGCCGGTATTGATGTACGGCCTCGCGCCCGGTTTCGAGCAGACGCCCGACAAGTTCGATCTCGCCGTGCTGCTGACGCGCATCACCATGCCCTACCTGTTGTGCATGTCGCTCGTCGCGCTGATGTCGGGCGTGCTCAATACCTTCGGCAAGTTCGTCGAGAGCTCGTCGGTGTCGATCGTGCTCAACGGCACGCTGATGGTGGCGACGGTGCTCGCGATGTCGTTCGGCCTGCGCAACGAGCCGATGGCCGGCGTCGTGCAGGCCTGGGGCGTGTTCGTCGCCGGCATCCTGCAGCTCTGGCTGCTCGTCGACGGCCTACGCCGCAACAATTTCTGGCTCAAGCTGCGCCGGCCGCGCATGACCGAAGGCATGCGCCGGCTCATCCATCTCGGCATCCCCGGCGTGATCGCCGGCGGTGTCACCCAGATCAACATCGCCATCGGCACCATCATCGCGTCGATGCAGAACGGCGCGGTCTCCTATCTCTACTACGCCGACCGCGTGTACGAGCTGCCGCTGGCGATCGTCGGCATCGCGATTGGCGTGGTGCTGCTTCCCGACGTGTCGCGTCACTTGAGCTCCGAGAACCACGAAGCGGTGATGGACAGCCAGAACCGCTCGCTCGAGTTCTCGATGCTGCTGACGCTGCCGTCGGCGGTGGCGCTGGCCGTGGTTCCTACCGCCATCGTCGCCGGGTTGTTCGAGCGCGGCGCCTTCACAGTTGCCGACACGCCGGCGACGGCCTACGCGCTCGGCATCTTCGCGCTCGGGCTGCCCGGGTTCGTGCTGATCAAGGTGTTCTCACCCGCCTACTTCGCGCGCGAGGACACGCGCACGCCCATGATCTACGCCACCATCAGCCTGACCGCGAATACCCTCGGGTCGATCGCGCTGTTCTTCCTGTTCCGCGCCTACGGGCTCATGCCGCATCTCGGCATCGCGGTGGCAACGACGCTCGGCGGCTGGCTCAACGCCGGGCTGCTCTACCTGACGCTCGTCAAGAAGGGCTATTTCGTCCCCGACCAGCGGCTGCGCGAGAAGCTTCCGCGCATTGCGCTGTCGAGCGCCGTCATGGGCATGTCGCTGTGGTTCATCGCGGACGCTCTGGGCCCGCGCTTCGGCGCCGGAACGCCCTTGCTCGAGCGCGTTGCGGCGCTCACCGCGCTGGTCGGCGGCGGCTTCCTCGTGTTCGCGATCGCGGTGGCACTGACGGGCGCGCTCGACATGCGCCAGCTGCGCCGACTCCTGAACCGGCGCGCTCCATCCGGCCCCGTCTGATCGTTGCAGGATAGCGGACTTGCGCGGGCAGCCCCCGGGCGCCATAACGCGCCCCGACCGAGGGAGAGACGACAATGGCATTCAAGGAGCGCGTGTTTTCCGGCATGCAGCCGACCGGCAACCTGCATCTCGGCAACTACCTCGGCGCCATGCTGAACTGGATCGAGCTGCAGAAGACGCACGAGTGCATCTATTGCGTCGTCGACATGCACGCGATCACGGTGTGGCAGGATCCCAAGGAGCTGCGCGCAGCCATCCGCGAGGTGACCGCGGCCTACATCGCCTGCGGGCCTCGACCCCAAGAGCTCAATTCTCTTCAACCAGAGCCAGGTGTCCGCGCACGCCGAGCTCGCCTGGATCTTCAATTGCGTCGCGCGGCTCGGCTGGCTCAACCGCATGACCCAGTTCAAGGAGAAGGCCGGCAAGGACAAGGAGAACGCGTCCGTCGGGCTTTACGTCTATCCCAACCTGATGGCGGCCGACATCCTCGCCTATCGGGCGACGCATGTGCCGGTCGGCGACGACCAGAAGCAGCACCTGGAGCTGGCGCGCGACATCGCCCAGAAGTTCAACAACGACTTCAGGACGTGCGATCGAGACGGCGGGCTACGCCGACGGCGTCTTCTTCCCGCAGCCCGAGCCCGTCATCACCGGGCCGGCGACGCGCGTGATGAGCCTGCGCGACGGCACCAAGAAGATGTCGAAGTCGGACCCCTCCGACCTGTCGCGCATCAACCTGACCGGATGACGCCGATACCATCGCCAAGAAGATCCAGAAGGCGAAGACCGACCCCGAGCCGCTGCCCTCCGAGGAGAAGGGCCTCGAAGGGCGCCCCGAGGCCGACAACCTCGTCGGCATCTACGCGGCGCTCACCGGGACAATCGAAGGCCGAAGTGCTTGCGGGAGTTCGGCGGCGCGCAGTTCTCCGCCTTCAAGAAATCGCTCGCGGAAGTTTGTGTGAGCAAGCTTGGCCCCATCGCCGCGGAGGCCAAGCGCTTGATGACTGATACGGCCGAGATCGACCGCATCCTCGCCGACGGCGCCGCGCGCGCCCGCACCATCGCCAAGCCGGTGCTCGACGAGGTCAAGGACATCGTCGGCTTCGTGCGCTCGTGAGCACGGTGCAAAACTCGTCCCGCGGTATCGTCTTGTTGTGGGCGGCAGCGCTCCGTGGCAGCATGCGGCCATGAGCTCGAAAAAGACGCGCCGTTCCTTCGAAGCCGGCCACTTTCGCAAGTTCCTGCTCATCATCGACGAGAGCATGGAGGTCGAGAGCGCGCTGTATTTCGCCGCCAGCCGCATCCAGCGGTCGTCGGGCTCGATCGTGATGCTCTACGTGATCGTGCCGCAGGAGTTCCAGCACTGGATCAACGTGCGCCAGCAGCAGGTCGAGGAGGAGACGGCGAAGGCGAAGGCGCTGTTCCGCTTGTTCCGGCGCAAGCTCAACCTTGCGGGGTTCGAAGGCGTCGCCTGCGAGGAAATCATCCGCGAGGGTGGTAAGGCCGAGGAGATCCGCAAGCTCATCGACGAGGACGACGACATTGCCCTTTTGGTGCTGGGGGCCTCCAGCGACCAGGCCGGCCCCGGGCCGCTCGTCTCCACGCTGGCCGCCGGCACCACGGCCGGAAACTTCCCAATCCCCATAACCATCGTGCCGGGAACGCTGGAGCTGGCCGATATTCAGGCTCTGGCCTGACGGAAAGCCCTCGAATTTGCGTCCGAGGTCCCCTATCTTAGAGTGGTTCTAATGGTCGTATCCGTGCCGCCTCGAGCGCGCACGGTCAGACGGAGACGCGGACGCGATGTTCATCCAGACCGAGGCGACGCCCAATCCCGCCACCCTGAAATTCATCCCCGGCAAGGCGGTTCTCGCCGAGGGCACGGCTGATTTCACCAATAAGAGCGAGGCCATGGCGTCTCCGCTGGCGACGCGGCTGTTCGACATCAAGGGTGTGCGGGGCGTGTTTCTCGGCTCGGACTTCATCTCCGTGACCAAGAGCGACGGGGAATGGCAGCATCTGAAGCCGATGATCCTCGGCGCCATCATGGAGCATTATGTGTCGGGCGTTCCCGTCGTCGCCGAAGTGGCCAACGACGGAGCCAGCGACTCCTACGATCCCAAGGATCAGGCCGTCGTCGATACCATCAAGGAACTCTTGGAAACGCGCGTGCGCCCGGCCGTCGCCCAGGATGGCGGCGACATCACCTTCTCGGGCTTCCGCGACGGCGTCGTCTATCTGCACATGCGCGGCGCCTGCTCGGGCTGCCCCAGCTCGACCGCCACGCTGCAGCATGGCATCGAGAACCTGTTGCGGCATTTCTGCCCCGAGGTTCAGGAAGTACGCGCCGCGTAAGCACCCGCATCCGCGATTTGCCGCGCCGAGGAGTTGTGGAACCCCGCCCTTGCAGGCGGGGTTTTTCGCTAGGATGGCGATGAGCCATTGCGCTGGAGATCTCCCCCATGTCGAAGGCCATCGACGAAGCCGCGCTTCGCCAGCTCTTTCTCGATGCCCGCACGCACAACAAGTGGCAGAGCAAGGAGGTGCCCGACGAGCTCCTGCACCGCCTCGTCGATGTGCTCAAGATGGGCCCGACCAGCGCCAACTGCTCGCCCGCGCGCTTCATCTTCGTGAAATCGAAGGAGGCCAAGGAGCGGCTGAAGCCGCACCTGAGCGAGGGCAATCGCGAAAAGACGATGCAGGCGCCCGTGTGCGCCGTTGTCGGCTACGACCTGGAGTTCTACGAGCAGTTGCGCAAGCTCTTCCCGCACACGGACGCGCGCCAGTGGTTCGTCGGGCAGCCCGAGAAGATCAAGGTGACGGCGTTTCGCAACGGCACACTGCAGGGCGGCTACCTTATCCTCGCCGCGCGCGCATTGGGCCTCGATACCGGCCCCATGTCCGGTTTCGACAACGAAGGTGTGGACAAAGCGTTTTTCGCCGGCACCAGCGTCAAGTCGAATTTCCTGTGCAATCTCGGCTACGGCGACCGGGCCGGCGTAATGCAGCGCTCGCCGAGGTTTACGTTCGCGGAGATGGCCAAGATCGCCTGAAGCGCTTGCCGCGTCTGACTTGGGGGCTGGAAAATGTTGCACACGCTAAGTATAGGCTGGCGCCCATGAACGTATTGGCCTTCGACACCTGTTTTGACGCGTGCTCGGCGTGCGTGGCGCAGATCCGCGACGGCGCCGCCGCTGTGCTCGCAGGCGCGCTCGAGCGCTTCGAGACCGGCCACGCTGAACGGCTCTTGCCGATGATCGAGGAGGTCGTGCAAAGGGCGGGTGTTACCTTCGAAGCGATCGATCGTATTGCCGTTACCGCGGGCCCCGGTACCTTCACCGGCACGCGCATCGGTGTCGCCGCTGCACGCGCGCTCGCGCTGACGACGGGGATCGAAGTGGTCGGTGCGTCGAGCCTTGCCGTGATGGCCGAAGCGGCCCTGCGCGAGCTTGGGCCCCTCGCTCCGGACGCCGAGCTCGTGGTTGCCGTCGATGCGCGCCGCGGCCAGGCCTACGTACAACTGTTCGGCGACAGCACAACCGAGCCCAAGTCGCCGCCGCAGCTTCTCACGATCGAGGACGCGAGCCAGGTCGGCGACGGCGGGCCGTTGATTGTTGTGGGCTCAGCCGCTGAAGCCATCGTGGCCGCCGCTGCCGTCGCCGGGCGCCGCGTCACGGCGCGCCTGCCCGACCTGGTGCCCGACGCCGCGGCGTTGGCGCGCATGGCGGTCCGCCTCACCGCGAGCCAAGCTCCCCTGGTGCCGCTTTACCTTCGCCCGCCCGACGCCAAGCCGCAGGACGGAAAATCGATCCCGAGGGCCCAGCAATGACCCCCGCCGCCCTGATCCCGCTCGATCCGCGCAACTTGAGCCTGCTGTGGGCGAGCCCCGAGCGCGTCCCCGATATCGCCGCGCTGCATGCACGTCTGTTCGACCCGCCGTGGGACGACGACAGCATCGGGCGGCTGATCGAGCATCCGGCCGCCGCCGCGTTCGTCGCGCAGGTGCGCGAGCCGAAGTCCGTCGCGGGCTTCATTATCGGCCAGATCGCGGCGGATCAGGCGGAGATCCTGTCGATCGGGGTCGCGCCCGAGTGGCAGCACCGCGGCATCGCGCGGCAGATGGTCGAGGGCCTCATTCGCGCGGCACGCCGCGCCGAGGTCGAGCGGCTGTTCCTCGAGGTTGCCGCCGACAACACGGCTGCGCTGAGGCTTTACGAGGGTCTCGGATTTGCGGTGGCCGCGCGCCGCAAAGGCTACTATGCACGCCCGGGCGGCCCCGCCGTCGATGCGCTGGTCCTGTCGCTCGCGCTTTAGCCCGTTATGGCCCGGCCGCCGCGGGTGGACGGGCCACAATTGCCCTCATATAAAGCCACGAGTGAGCGTGAGCTGATCGGCCGCTTCATGCCAGACCCGGACAAGGACCATCTCTCCCGCATCGAGGAGTTGTGCGCGGCGCAAGGCCTGCGCATGACGGGCCAGCGCCGCGTCATCGCGCGCGTAATCGGCTCCGCCAAGGACCACCCCGACGTCGAGGAGGTCTACCGCCGCGCCAACAAGATCGACGCGCGCATCTCGCTCTCGACCGTCTATCGCACGCTCAAGCTGTTCTCCGAAAAGGGCATCCTCGAGCGCCACGACTTCGGTCACAAGCGTGGGCGCTACGAGGAGGCGTCTGGCCCCCACCACGATCATCTTATCGACGTCGAGAGCGGGCGCGTCATCGAGTTCCGCAACGAGTTGATCGAGGCGTTGCAGGAGCGCATCGCGCGCGAGCTCGGCTTCAAGCTCGTCGGCCATCGGCTCGAGCTGTATGGTGTCCGCGTGAAAGCGGCCAAGAAGTAGCGGGCACGGTGCGGAGATAGGGATGGGCGCAGTCAGGGGCGGTGCCGTTCTCGCCGGGTTCTTCGCGCTCACGGTCCCGCTGATGCCGGTGCAGGCGACGCTGCTGCGCCTGAGCTCGAGTGCCGCACGACGCTTTCCCAACTGGTACCACCGCCGTGTTTGCCGAGTGCTCGGCATCCGCATCGAGCTCGACGGCGAGGTCGCCCGTGACCGGCCGGTGCTGCTCGTCGCCAACCACACCTCCTGGCTCGACATCCCGGTGCTATCGGCCGTGGCGCCCGTGTCGTTCGTGGCCAAGAAGGAGGTCGGCGGCTGGCCCTTCGTCTCCTCGCTCGCGCGACTGCAGCGCTCTGTTTTCGTCGATCGCGCGAAGCGGGGGGCAGTCGGCGAGGCGGCGGGCGAGATTCTGTCGCGGTTGGAGCAGGGCGATGCCATCGTGCTGTTCGCAGAAGGGACATCGAGCGACGGCAACCGCGTGCTCCCGTTCATGACCTCGCTGTTTGCCGCCGCCAAGCCCTCGGGCGGGAGCGAGCACGAAGCCTCCGACGCGGTGGTGCAGACGCTGTCGCTCGTCTACACGCGCCTGCACGGCATTCCACTCGGGCGCGCCGATCGCCCGTTCGTCGGCTGGTACGGCGACATGGAGATGCGCTCGCATGCCTGGAACCTGCTGAAATCCGGCCCGCTCGATGTGCGCATCCGCATCGGGGCGCCGGTGCCGCTTGCAAGCTTCGCCGACCGCAAGGATCTGGCGCGCCGCAGCGAGGCCGAGGTGCGCGAGCACGTGGTGAGGATCCTGCGCGCGCGAGCCCCGCAGGAGCCCGTTGCCATAGCGGCGCCTGAAGTGGCCGCGCCGGTGCGGCCACGCTCGCCGACCGGCCAAACCGCAAAGTGGGTCTAGAAGGCCAAGGGCGCAGGCGCCCCGCCCAAACCGCCTAAACTGGACAAATCGCGCCGAGAATGCTGGCATCCGGCGCAATCACGGAGCGTGGCAAAGGCAAATGGACGAGCGCCTGGCAGATGAAACCCGCGACGCGGGCGGAGGCATCGATCCGCCTCTGCACACCCCGCCTGCGCGCGCCGCCGGCAAGATGTTCGTCAAGTCCTACGGTTGCCAGATGAACGTCTACGATTCCGAGCGCATGACGGAAGCGCTGGTGCTGCAGGGATACGCGCAGACCGCGAGCATCGAGGACGCCGACCTCGTCGTGCTCAACACCTGCCACATCCGCGAGAAGGCGGTGGAGAAGGTCTATTCCGAGCTAGGCCGTGTACGCGAGCTGAAGGACGAGCGCGCCGCAGCGGGACGCGCCACGCTCCTCGCCGTGGTCGGCTGCGTCGCCCAAGCCGAAGGCGCCGAGATCCTGCGGCGCGTTCCTGCGGTCGATCTCGTCGTCGGGCCGCAGAGCTACCATCGGCTGCCCGAGCTCATCGCCCGCGCCGGCCACGAGAAGCGAAGCTTCATCGACACCGACTTCCCCGACGACGACAAGTTCTCGCGGCTTCCTGCTCGCGCGCCGGCCCGGGGTCCCGCCGCCTTCCTCACCGTGCAAGAAGGCTGCGACAAGTTCTGCACCTTCTGCGTCGTGCCCTATACGCGCGGCTCGGAGTATTCGCGCTCGGTCGCCGACGTCGAGCGCGAGGCGCGCAGGCTCGTCGAGTGTGGTGTGCGCGAGATCACGCTGCTTGGCCAGAACGTCAACGCCTATCACGGGGAGGGGCCAAGCGGCGGGGCTTGGTCGCTGGCGCAGCTCATCCGGCATCTGGCGCGCATCGAAGGGCTCGCGCGGCTGCGCTACACGACGAGCCATCCGCGTGACGTGAGCGACGATCTCATCGCCGCGCATGCCGAGGAAGAGAAGCTGATGCCATGTTTGCACCTGCCGGTTCAGTCCGGCTGCGATCGCATCCTCGGCGCCATGAACCGCAAGCACACGGCGCGCGACTATCTCGATCTCGTCGCCCGTATCCGTGCCGCGCAACCGCAGATTGCCCTCTCGACCGACATTATCGTCGGCTTCCCCGGGGAGACCGACGCCGAGTTCGAGGAGACGCTGGCTCTGATCGGGGTCGTTGGCTTCACGCAGGCCTACTCGTTCAAGTACAGCGCACGGCCCGGTACGCCGGCGGCCAAGCTCGGTGAGCAGGTGCCCGAAGACGTCAAATCCCGTCGCCTGGTGCGGCTGCAGGACCTACTCTTAAGCCAGCAGGCGGCCTTCAATGCCCGCTGCGTGGGGCGCACGCTACCTGTGCTTTTCGAGAAGCCGGGGCGCCGCGCCGGCCAGCTCATCGGCCGCTCGCCGTACCTGCAGTCGGTGCACGCCGAAGCCGACCCCGGGCAACTGGGCCACATCGTGCCTGTTGAAATTTTGGCCAGCGCTCCCAATAGTCTAGCCGGTGTCATACGCCCGGTCTGACGCGCCCTTTACCATCTCGAACAGGGCCGAATCGGGCCCCCGGTTGGGCGTTGGGCGCAGTGTGCTAGGTTAAGCGGCAAGAAGTGACGATTCGAAGCGATCGACGTCGGGAGAACCGATTGGCAGCATTTCGCGGGAACCCGGTCTCCGGATCGGGCAGGCCCACCAAGGTCCAGGTCGCCAACAAGCGCATCGTGGTGCCGTTCGAGGACAACAGGTACCTCACGCGCCTTCTCGGAGAGTACGACAGCCACCTCGCGCTGATCGAGGACCGCCTCGGCATCGAGGCGCACGCACACGGCAACGTCGTCATCCTCAACGGTCCGGAAGCAGCCTGCAATCTTGCCCGCGGTGTGCTCGAGCAGCTTTATGCGCGCGTCGTCGCCGGCGAGGCGATCGGGGCCGGCGATTTCGACGGCCTCATCCGCCACGCGCGCGAGGAAACGGCGCCGGCCGATGGGCAGGCGCAGATCGCCACGCGCCGCCGCGTCGTCAAGGCGCGCACGCCGATGCAGAGCGCCTACATGCGCGCGCTCGAGAAGATCGACCTCGTGTTCGGCGTCGGCCCTGCCGGCACCGGCAAGACCTATTTGGCGGTGGCCCATGCCGCGCATTACCTGGAACGCGGGCTGGTCGAGCGCATCATCCTCTCGCGCCCGGCGGTGGAAGCGGGCGAGCGGTTGGGCTTCCTGCCGGGCGACATGCGCGAGAAGGTCGATCCCTACCTGCGCCCGCTCTATGACGCTCTGTACGACGTGCTGCCGCCCGAGAAGGTGGAACGCGATCTCGAGGCCGGCGTCATCGAGATTGCGCCCTTGGCCTTCATGCGCGGGCGCACCCTTGCCAACGCCTACGTCATCCTGGACGAGGCGCAGAACACGACCAGCATGCAGATGAAGATGTTCCTCACCCGGCTCGGCGAGAACTCCAAGATGGTCGTCACGGGCGACCCGAGCCAGGTCGATCTGCCGTTCGGCATCAAGTCGGGGCTGGAGGAGGCGATCGCGCTTCTGGCCGGCGTGCCGGGCATCGAGACCATACGCTTCACCTCGTCGGACGTGGTGCGCCGCGACCTCGTCGCCCGCATCGTCGAAGCCTACGATCGGCCCCAGGATCGACCCCAGGATCGGTCGAAGTAGCCGGATATGCCTGCAACCGTGCCAGCACCGACCGTCATCGCCTCCGAGGGCGAGGTGCGTGCGTCCGCCGACGCGGAGCCGCAGATAGGCCTGAGCGTCGACGTCGTGCACGAGGCTGGCGACTGGCCGCAGCTCGATGCCCTGCTCGTCGCCATCCACGCCGCCGCCGATGCCGTCGCGACCGAGCTTGGCGTCTCCGGCGCGGCTTGCGTCGCGCTCTCTTCCGACGACGAGGTGGCAAAGCTCAACGGCGCTTACCGGGGCAAGCCGGCACCAACCAACGTGCTCTCGTTCCCGGCGCCGGAAGCCGACGAGCAAATCCGCTTCCTCGGGGATATCGGGCTTGCCGCCGAGACGGTCGCCCGCGAAGCGCAAGAGCAAGGCGTGCCGCTCGTCGATCACCTGCAGCACCTGGTCGTGCACGGGCTCCTGCATCTGCAGGGCTACGATCATCAAACCGAAGCCGAGGCCGAGATCATGGAAGCTCTCGAGGTTCGCATCCTCGGCAGACTTGGGATAGCCGACCCCTACGCGGGCGGCGAGTTGGCGTCGTCATGACCACCTCGGACTACAGCGGCGACAAGAACGAGCAGCAGAGCCCTGCCGGCGAAACGGTGCCGCCCGCGGGCGCTGGCGCCAGCACGCAAAGCCTGATTTCCGCCCTGCTGGGCCGCTTCGGCCTGCGCTCGCCGAGCCTGCGCGAGATGGTCGAGGCGGGCCTTAGGGAGCAGCCCGAGGCGGATGCCGCATTCTCGACGGAAGAGCGCGAGATGCTGCGCCGCCTGTTGCGGTTCGGCGCCCTGCGCGTCGACGACATCATGGTGCCGCGCGCCGACATCATCGCGCTGGCCGAGAGCGAGCCGCTGTCGGATCTGTTGCGAACGTTCAGCGAGGCCGGCGTGTCGCGCATTCCCCTCTTCAACGAGACGCTCGACGATCCGCGCGGCATGATCCACATCAAGGACCTGTTCCGCTGGCTCACCAAGGAAGCGGCGGTCGGGATCTTCGACACGCCGATCGCCGTCGTCGGACACGCGCCGGTGAAGGTAGAGCGCCCGCCCGACGGCCGACCTGCTCAGCTCGACATCGGCCGCATCGACCTCTCAAATCCGATCGCGTCAGCCAAGATCCGGCGGCCCGTGCTTTACGTGCCGCTCCTCCATGCCGGCCACAAACCTGCTCATCCGCATGCAGACGACGCGCATCCACATGGCGCTCGTCGTCGACGAGTACGGCGGCACCGATGGCCTCGTGACGATCGAGGACCTGGTCGAGCAGATCGTCGGCGAGATCGAGGACGAGCACGACGAGGCCGAGGCCGCGCACATCTCGATCGAGCCCAAGCTCGGCCTCGTCGCCTCCGCGCGCACGCCGGTGAAGGAGCTCGAGGAGCATCTCGGCATGAAGCTGCTGAAGGCCGAGGAAGAGGAGGACATCGACACCCTCGGCGGCCTGATGGTCGCCCTGCTCGGACGCGTGCCGGTGCGCGGCGAGCTCGTGCGCCATCCGAGCGGCCTGGAGCTCGAGGTTCTCGACGCGGACGCCCGCCGCCTGAAGAAGGTGCGCATCCACCAGCCGCGCAGCGCTGCGTCCGCGGCCATTCCCGCCGACGCCGGCAAAGCCTGAGGGACGAGGGTGGCGGTCGAGCGCACCACGTGGACTGCGCTGGCCGCCAACGTGAACCGGTCCGCCGGCGGCTTGAGCGCACTATCGCGGACGATTGCGGGATTATCCGGATGGCGGCGGCACGCAGCCGCATTTCTCGCGGGCAGCCTGTCCGTGCTCGCCATGCCGCCGCTCTTCTTGTGGCCGGTGCTGTTTTTCACGTTTCCCGTTCTCGTCTGGCTGATCGACGGATCGCAGGCGGCGCCGGACGCCACCCGCTCGTTGTACCGCAGCGCGCCTGCGCGCGCGTTCGCCGCGGGCTGGTGGTTCGGGTTCGGCTACTTCGTGTTCGGACTGTTCTGGATCGGGGAGGCGTTTCTCGTCGAGGCCGAGAAGTTCGCCTGGCTGTTGCCCTTTGCGGTGACGCTGCTGCCGGCAGGGCTTGCGCTGTTCACGGGCCTGGCCGCCGGGCGTGGCGCGCCTCACATGGCCAGCCGGGCGTCGCCCGCGTCCTCGTGCTGGCGCTCGCGCTGTCGGCGGCGGAATGGCTGCGCGGCCACGTCCTCACCGGCTTTCCATGGAACATGCTCGGCTACGCGCTGACCGCGCCCCTCACCCTGATGCAGGCGGCCGCGCTGTTCGGCATCTACGGCCTGACGATCCTGACGGTGGTGATTTTCGCCAGCCCGCTCGTGGTGGCTGCCGACGCGCAGCCGGGGCCGGGGCGCCTGCGGGTGATCGCCGCCGGCGCCGCGATCGCCATCGTCCCGCTGCTGCTCCTCTATGGCTACGGTGCCTGGCGCCTTGCGGGCGGGGCCGACCGCCACGGTCGGCGGCGTGCGCATCCGCATCGTGCAGGCGAGCGTGCCGCAGCGGGACAAATGGCGGGGCGAAAAGCAGGGCGCCATCTTCCAGGACCAGCTCGGCCTGTCGCGCCGCGACCCCTCGGGCCGGCGCGACGACCTTGCCGGCATCACGCACCTGATCTGGCCCGAGGCGGCGATGCCGTTTCTGCCGCTGCAGCACCCCGAAGCGCTGGCCACGATCGGCGAGCTTCTTCCGCAGGGGACGCAGCTCATCTCGGGCGCGCTGCGCCTGAAGAACCCCGAGCTCGGGTTCAGCGGCCACCCGGAAGGCTACAACAGCCTGATGGTGTTCAGGAGAACGGGCAGCTCGAGACGGTTTACGACAAGATCCACCTCGTGCCCTTCGGCGAATACCTGCCCTTCCAGCGCACGCTCGAGGCGATCGGACTAGAGCAGCTCGCGCATTGGCGCGGCGGCTTCTTCGTCGGGGCATCCCCGCGGCCGCTGTTAACCGTGCCCGGCCTGCCGCCCGTTGCCGCACTCATCTGCTACGAGGCGATCTTCCCAGCGTCCATCGTCGAAGGGTCGGAGCGCCCCGGGGTCCTGCTCAACGTCACGAACGACGGCTGGTTCGGCGACACGACCGGCCCCTGGCAGCATTTTCATCAGGCGCGCGTGCGCGCGGTCGAAGAGGGGCTGCCACTTCTGCGTGCGGCCAATAATGGCGTGTCGGCGGTGATCGATGCTCACGGTCGAGTTCTCGCGATGCTGGGATTGAACGAACGCGGGATCATCGACGGCAGTCTCCCCTCAGCATTAACGTTGACGGCCTACGTCAGGTTGCGGGATTGGACTTTCGTCGCTCTTGCATTGTTCTTCGCGGGCGTCGCATTTGTCCTTATCCGCAAGCCAGTCATCTAGATCAACTTTCGGTTGTTGCCCGGATTATGACTTGCCTGCATAACGTCGGCACCGAAGGCAGCGGCTAAGAACGCTCGCGCCTTCTTTGCCTATGTCAGCGTCATCTGAGCGCTTAACGAACGCGCAATGACGTTTGCTGGGCGCCGCTAAGGTAAACAGGTCTATGTCAAGAGAGAATGCGCCGGACGACGAACCAGAGTCCGAAGAGCGCGGGTCACGGCGCGCAAATCCCGTCGACGTTCATGTGGGAAGCCGCGTTCGCCTAAGGCGCATGCTGCTCGGCATGAGCCAGGAGAAGCTCGGCGAGCATCTCGGGCTTACGTTCCAGCAAATCCAGAAATACGAGAAGGGGATCAACCGTATCGGCGCGAGCCGGCTGTTCGATCTCTCGCGGGTGCTGGCGGTGCCCGTGCAGTTCTTCTACGAGGAGCTTCCGGTGAGCGCCGGCGACGGCGCCAGCGGATTTGCGGAGCAGCCGGGAAAGCTACGCCGTCGAGTTTCTCTCAAGCCGCGAGGGGCTGGAGCTCAACAAGGCGTTCGCACGCATCACTGATGCACGTGTGCGCCGCTCGATCGTGGAGCTCGTGCGCTCGTTTGCCGGCGAGGCCGGCTCCGAATAGGGCCTCTGCTTAACGATCTTCTTTGCGAATACTGTCGTTCTGGCGCGGCCGGGGCATGCCGCGCGGCGGCCTTTACCGTGCCGCCATGCTTGACCCCGTTCCCAAAGCTTGAGACAACCCCGGCGTTTTTACGCAATGGCGAAAAGGCACGGGGGCCCGAGTGGCGCGCAAATCCTTTCTCTTCACCAGCGAGTCGGTCTCCGAAGGCCATCCCGACAAGGTGTGCGACCGCATCTCCGACGAGATCGTCGATCTGTTCTATCGCGAGGGGCCGAAGGCCGGCATCGATCCGTGGGCCATCCGCGCCGCCTGCGAGACGCTGGCTACCACCAACCGCGTCGTCATCGCGGGCGAGACGCGCGGGCCCGACACGGTCACCAAGGACTGGATCGCACACGTCGCCCGCAAGGCCATCAGCGACATCGGCTACGAGCAGGAAGGCTTCCACTGGGACAAGTGCGATATCGAGGTGCTGCTGCATCCGCAGTCGGCCGATATTGCAGCCGGCGTCGACGCGCTGCAGCCGGACCAACAAGGAAGAGGGCGCGGGCGACCAGGGCATCATGTTCGGCTACGCCTGCAGCGAGACGCCCGAGCTGATGCCGGCGCCGATCTATTACGCGCACAAGATCCTGGACGACCTCGCGCGCGCGCGCCACAAGAAGGAAGGCGACGCGGCGTTGCTCGGCCCCGATTCCAAGAGCCAGGTGACCGTGCGCTACGAGGACGGCAAGCCGGTCGGCGTCACCCAGATCGTCGTCTCGCACCAGCACGTGCGGCGAGGATCTGTCCTCGGCCAAGATCCGCGACATCATCGAGCCCTACGTGAGGAAGGCGCTCCCCGACGGCTGGATCGGCAAGGATACCGTCTGGCACGTCAATCCGACGGGCAAGTTCTTCATCGGCGGCCCTGACGGCGACTGCGGGCTCACCGGGCGCAAGATCATCGTCGACACCTACGGCGGCGCGGCCCCGCATGGCGGCGGCGCCTTCTCCGGCAAGGACCCGACCAAGGTCGATCGTTCGGCGGCCTACGCCGCGCGCTACCTCGCCAAGAACGTGGTGGCGGCCGGCCTCGCCGACCGCTGCACGATCCAGGTGTCGTACGCGATCGGCGTCGCCAAGCCGCTGTCGATCTATGTCGACACGCACGGCACCGGCAAGGTCGACGAGAGCAAGCTCGAGACGGCGCTGGGCGAGGTCATGGATCTGTCGCCGCGCGGCATCCGCAAGCATCTCGACCTCAACAAGCCGATCTACGCGCGCACCTCCGCTTACGGCCACTTCGGCCGCGCGCCCGACAACGAGGGCGGCTTCTCGTGGGAGAAGACCGATCTTGCCCCCGCGATTACCAAGGCAGTTGGCTGAGCGCGGCGCCTCCTCCGGCGGCGATAGGCACGCGCGCGAGCTGCGCTCCTTCGGGCGGCGGCACGGCCGGCGGCTGAGCGCGCATCAGGCCTCGCTGCTCGAGCAGGTGCTGCCGCGCGTCGGTCTCGATCTGTCGCGGCCGTGCCCGCCGACGCTGCACGCGCTGTTTGCTCAAACCCCATCTGCGGTCTGGCTCGAGATCGGCTTTGGCGGCGCCGAGCATCTCGTGTGGCAGGCGGGTCAAAACCCGGATGTGGGTCTCATCGGCTGCGAGGTGTTCGAGGACGGCGTCGTCAAGGCGCTCGCGGCCATCGAGGAGCGCGGACTCGCAAACGTGCGGGTCGCGGTGGAGGATGCGCGCGACGTGCTGCGCTGGCTGCCCGCGGCCTCGCTGAGCCGCGTGTTCATTCTGTTCCCGGATCCCTGGCCGAAGAAGCGCCACGTGAAGCGGCGGCTCGTCTCGACGCAATTGTTCGGGCTGCTTGCGCGCGTCATGGCGCCGGGTGCGGAGCTTCGCATCGCGACCGATATCGGCGACTACGCCCGCACCATGCTGCTTGCCGCGCGCGGGCATCCTGAATTTGCCTGGCAGGCGCGCGACCCTGAGGATTGGCGCACACGCGGCGGCCGACTGGCCGGCGACGCGCTACGAGGGCAAGGCGATCGCCGAGGGCCGCCGCTGCTACTACTTCCGGTTCAGCAGAATGTGCCTCTAAGGCGCCACAATCTGCTTGCACCCGCCGTCACGATCTCGTAATACTTCCGTGCTCATGATCATCTCAACTATTGAGTGGGCCCTTAGGGGTCCGCTCTTTTTGTATTGGCGCCGAGGATCGGCCCAACCGAACGGATCTTACTGACCATGCACGCTGGGGACGGTGGCGCTTTGCGCGACCGGTTCATTCGCGAGGCCGGCCTGCCGGCCAAGGTAGCGGCGATCATCGAGCCGGCGCTCGACGACCGCGGTTTCCGCCTCGTGCGCGTGGCGATCTCGGGACGCGAGGGCAAGACCCTGCAGATCATGGCCGAGCGCGCCGACGGCAGCATGACGATCGAGGATTGCGAAGCCGTCTCGCGGGAAATATCGGCTCTGCTCGACGTTCACGACCCGATTGCGGGTGCCTATCGCCTCGAGGTTTCGTCCCCCGGCATCGACCGCCCGCTCGTGCGCCCATCCGACTTCGAGGACTGGGCCGGGCACGAGGCCAAGATCGAGTTGAGCGCGCCGATCGACGGCCGCAAACGCTTCCGCGGCATCCTCGAGGGCTTCGAGGACGGCGAGATTCGCATCGAGGTCGATCTCGGCGAGGCCGGGCGCCAGGTGATCGGACTTCCCGTCGGGCTCGTCGGAGAGGCGAAGCTCGTATTGACCGACGACCTGATCCGCGAGGCCTTGCGCCGCGCAAAGAAGAGTAACGCGAACGGTTCGGCTGGTGACGCGACGAGCGCACCGGGAACCACCGAGGAGGACTAAGACCCATGGCAATGGCCGGCATCAGCGCCAATCGGCTGGAGCTTCTGCAGATCGCCGACGCGGTGGCGCGCGAGAAGTCGATCGACCGCAAGATCGTCATCGAGGCGATGGAGGACGCGATCCAGAAGGCGGCGAAATCGCGCTACGGCGCCGAGAACGACATCCGCTGCGAGATCGACCCGAAGACGGGCGAGACGCGGCTATCACGCGTGCTGGCCGTGGTCGAGAACGTCGAGAACGACTCCACCCAGATCACGCTCGCCGATGCGCAGGGGCGCAACGCCGAAGCCAAGATCGGCGACTTCATCGCCGAACCGCTGCCGCCCCTCGACTTCGGCCGCGTCGCTGCGCAGAACGCCAAGCAGGTCATCGTGCAGAAGGTGCGCGAGGCCGAGCGCGAGCGCCATTACAGCGAGTACAAGGACCGCGTCGGCGAGATCGTCAACGGCACCGTGAAGCGCGTCGAGTACGGCAACGTCATCGTCGATCTCGGCCGCGCGGAAGGTATCATCCGCCGCGACGAGATGATCCCGCGCGAGAACGTGCGCTACGGCGATCGCGTCCGCGCCTTCATCTACGACGTGCGCCGCGAGCCGCGCGGGCCGCAGATTTTCCTGTCGCGCGCGCGGCCCGAGTTCATGTCGAAGCTGTTCGCGCAGGAGGTGCCGGAGATCTACGACGGCGTCGTCGAGATCAAGTCGGTCGCTCGCGACCCGGGCTCCCGCGCCAAGATCGCGGTGATCTCCAAGGATTCCTCCATCGATCCCGTCGGCGCCTGCGTCGGCATGCGCGGCTCACGCGTGCAGGCCGTCGTCAACGAGCTGCAGGGCGAGAAGGTCGACATTATCCAGTGGAACCCCGACGCGGCGAGCTTCATCGTCAACGCGCTGGCGCCTGCCGAGGTGACCAAGGTCGTGCTCGACGAGGACACCAACCGCATCGAGGTCGTTGTCCCTGAGAGCCAGCTCTCGCTTGCCATCGGCCGGCGCGGCCAGAACGTGCGTCTCGCCTCCCAGCTCACCGGCTGGGACATCGACATCCTCACCGAGCAGGAGGAGTCCGAACGGCGCCAGAAGGAGTTCGCCGAGCGCTCACAGATGCTCATGGAGGCGCTCGACGTCGACGAGGTCATCGCGCAGCTGCTCGTCACCGAGGGCTTTGCCTCGATCGAGGAGGTGGCCTTCGTCGACCTCTCCGAGATCGCGCACATCGAGGGCTTCGACGAGCACACGGCCAACGAGATCCAGACGCGCGCGCGCGAATACCTCGAGAAGCAGGAAGCCGACCGCGACGCCAAGCGGCGCGAGCTCGGCGTTGCCGACGACATCGCCAAGGTGGCCGGCGTGAATACCGCGATGATGGTCGCGTTCGGCGAGAACGGCGTCAAGACGCTGGAGGATCTTGCCGATTGCGCCACCGACGACCTCACCGGCTGGACCGAGCGCAAGAAGGAGAAGGACGCCGAGCCTGTTCGCCATAAGGGCGTGCTCGAGGGCTTCGAGATCGGCCGCAAGGAGGCCGAGGACATGATCATGTCGGCGCGCGTGCTCGCCGGCTGGATCAAGGCCGAAGACCTGCTGCCTCCTCCCGAAGCCGAAGCTGAGGCTGAAGCTGTGGAAGGCGAGGACGGCGGCGAGGGCAACGGCGTCAAAGACGCACCGGCCCAGGGCTAGCCGGAAATGTTACGGGACGTCAGGAGATCGGATTGGGCGCTGAAGGTTGGCAGCAGGAACGCGACGACGACGTCGAGGGGGCGGGCTCGCTGCGGCGCTGCATCCTCACGCGCGTCGAGCGCGACCCTGACGATCTCATCCGCTTCGTAGCCGATCCCGAAGGCCGGCTCGTCCCGGATCTTCTGCGCAAGCTTCCCGGCCGCGGTGTGTGGGTCACGGCGGACAGGGCGAGCGTCGCCGCCGCTGCCGAAGCGAAGGCCTTCGCCAAAAGCCTCAAGCGCGCGGTCACTGTGGCGCCGGACTTGCCGCAGGCGGTCGAAGCCCTATTTGTTAAGCGTGTGCTCGGTGCGCTCTCTCTCGCCAACAAGGCCGGCCTGCTCACGACCGGCTTTGAAAAGGTCGAGACGCTGATAAGCGGCGGCCGTGCTGCAGCGCTTCTGCAGGGCGCCGATGCAGCGGAGGATGGAAAGCGCAAGCTCGACCGCAAGTTTGCGGCAATTCAACGGGATAGCGGCAAAGCCGCCCCCATTGTTGATTGGCTCACCATCGAACAATTGAGCTTGGCCATCGGCCGGTCAAATGTGGTACATGCTGCCCTCAAACAGGGCGGAGCGACACAACGGTTTCTTCGCGAGGCCGAGCGCTTGCGGCGCTACCGGTCGGGCTTCGGCGCAAGCTGAGCACGGCTTCGTGCGTGGAATTTTCGGAGTCTTACAGGAAGAGCATGACGGAAACGAAGGACACTACCGACAAGACCCTCCGCGGAGGCGCGCGCAAGCCGCTGTCGCTGCAGCGTACGGTCGAGTCCGGCCACGTTCGGCAGAACTTCAGCCACGGCCGCTCGAAGTCGGTTGTCGTCGAGAAGCGCAAAACCCGCAAGCTCGGTGGCGCGGAGACCGAAGCGCCGCCGATCGAGGCCGCGCCCGAGCCCGAGCTGCCGACGCAGAAGTTGACGCGGCCGCAGACCCCGGCCCCGCAGAAATCGGCTTCCACCCCAGGCCCGAAGGGGCTGTCGAACGAGGAGCGCGACGCGCGCACGCGCGCTCTCGCCGCCGCCAAAGTTCGCGATGACCAGGAGCGCGACGAGCAGGCCGAGCTCGCCCGCACGGCACCGCCGCCGGCGCCCACAACGCCCGTCGCCGAGGCAGCCGCGCCCGCGACCGCCGAGGCTCGTCCCGCCGCGCGCCCGAGTGGCGACACGGCGCGTCCGCGCCCGCGGACGGACGGCGCACCCGGCGCCAAGCCGCGCACCTCCTTCAATCCGGCGCTGCAGCCGCGCGAGGGCGGCAAGCCGCGCGAGCTCGACATTCCGGGCCCGCCCCGCTTCAAGCCGGACGAGGCTCCCAAGCGCACCGGCCGTGCCGTGGAAGCGACCGAGGAGGATGAGGGCCGCGGTGGCATCAAGAAAGGCAAGCCGGGCACCCGCACGCCGCAGCCGAAGGTCGACGAAAAGCGCGAGCGCGTAAAGCTTACGATCAACAACGCCTTCGACGAAAAACAGCGCGAGCGTTCGCTCGCCTCCCTGAAGCGCAAGCGCGAGCGCGAGAAGCTCAAGGCGATGGGCATTTCGCAAGCGCGCGAGAAGATCGTGCGCGAGGTGGTGATCCCCGAGGTCATCACCATCCAAGAGCTCGCCAACCGCATGACCGAGCGCGCCGTCGACGTCATCAAGTACCTGATGAAAGAAGGCGCGATGCACAAGATCAACGATGTGATCGACGTCGATACGGCGGAGCTCATCGTTCAGGAGTTCGGCCACACGCCCAAGCGCGTCTCGGAAGCCGACGTCGAGACCGGTTTCATCGGCGAGAAGGACGAGGACGGCGTGCTCGTGCCGCGCGCTCCCGTCGTCACCATCATGGGCCACGTCGACCACGGCAAGACCTCGCTGCTCGACGCCATCCGGCAAACGAACGTGGTCGCGGGCGAAGCCGGCGGCATCACGCAGCACATCGGCGCCTATCAGGTCACGACCCCGCTCGGTGAGCGCATCACCTTCATCGACACGCCCGGCCACGAGGCGTTCACCGCCATGCGCGCCCGCGGCGCCAAGGTGACGGACATCGTCGTGCTCGTCGTTGCGGCCGACGACGGCGTCATGCCGCAGACGATCGAAGCCATCAATCACGCCAAGGCCGCCGGCGTGCCGATCATCGTCGCCATCAACAAGATCGACAAGCCGCAGGCCGACCCGAACCGCGTGCGCACCGAGCTCTTGCAGCACGAGATCGTGGTCGAGAGCCTGTCGGGCGAGACGCTCGAGGTGCCGGTCTCGGCGCTGAAGCGTACCAACCTCGACAAGCTTCTGGAGGCGATCCACCTGCAGGCGGAGATCCTCGATCTCAAGGCCAACCCAAACCGCTCTGCCGAAGGCGTCGTCGTCGAGGCGAAGCTGGAGCGCGGCCGCGGCCCCGTCGGCACCGTGCTCGTGCAGCGCGGCACGCTGCGCGTCGGCGACATCGTCGTTGCCGGCACCGCCTGGGGGCGCGTTCGCGCGCTGATCGACGATCACGGACAGAACACCAATGCCGCCGGACCCTCGGTCCCGGTCGGAAATCCTCGGCTTCGACTCCGCGCCCGAGGCCGGCGATCCAGTTCGCCGTCGTCGAGAGCGAGGCGCGCGCCCGCGAGATCACCGACTACCGCGTGCGCAAGCGGCGCGAGACGCTGGGCTCCGCCGGCACCGCGCGCACGCTCGAGCAGATGATGCAGCAGCTCAAGGATGCGGGCCGCAAGGAATTCACGCTTCTCGTCAAGGGCGACGTGCAGGGCTCCGTCGAAGCCATCGCCGGTGCCTTGAAGAAGCTCGGCACCGACGAGGTGCAGGCGCGCATCGTGCACTCGGGCGTCGGCGGCATCACCGAATCCGACGTGGCGCTCGCAAGCACCTCGAAGGCCGTCATCGTCGGCTTCAACGTGCGCGCCAATTCGCAGGCCAAGACCGCTGGCCGATCGCGACGGCGTCGAGATCCGCTACTACAACATCATCTACGATCTGGTCGACGACGTGAAAGCGGCGATGTCGGGCCTGCTGGCGCCGACCATCCGCGAAATCTTCCTCGGCAAGGCGGAAATCCTCGAGGTGTTCAACATCTCGCACGTCGGCAAGGTCGCCGGCTGCCGCGTGGTGGAGGGCAAGGTCGAGCGCGGCGCCAAGGTGCGCCTGATCCGCGACAACGTCGTCATCCACGAAGGCACGCTGTCGACCTTGAAGCGCTTCAAGGACGAGGTGCGCGAGGTGCCCGCCGGGCAGGAGTGCGGCATGGCCTTCGCCAACTACCAGGACATCCGCGCTGCCGACCACATCGAGTGCTTCAACGTCGAGACCGTGACGCGCTCACTCTAACGCTCAGCGTTGCAGCAATCGGGGGCCGGCGGTTAGCGCCGCCCCCTTTCATTTGAGGCCGCGTGCGGTCCAACCCCGCAGCGGAGCGCCAATGCGAAAGAAGTCCCGCAATTCGAAACCCCCCTCGCAGCGCCAGCTGCGCATCGGGGAGCTGATCCGCCACAAGCTCGCCGAGATGCTGGCGCGCGGCGAGATCCACGACGATGTGCTGGCCTCGCACGTGATCACGATCCCCGAGGTGCGGCTGTCGTCCGATCTCAAGCTCGCGACCGCCTTCGTTATCCCGCTGGGGGGCAGCGACACCGAGGCCGTGCTCGAGGCGCTCACCCGCAACAAGCGCTACATCCGCGCGGAGCTCGCGCAGGCGGTAAACCTGAAATTTGCGCCCGACATCCGCTTCCGCAGCGACGATACGTTCGCCGAAGCGAGCCGCATCGAGGCGCTGCTGGCCAGCCCCAAGGTCCGCCAGGACGTGGACGAGGACTAGGGGCGATGGGGCGTGCCAAAAAGGGAAGGCCGGTGCACGGCTGGGTCGTGCTCGACAAGCCGGCGGGAATGACCTCGACGCAGGCCGTCGGCGCCATCAAGCGGCTGTTCGAGGCACAGAAGGCGGGCCACGCCGGCACGCTCGACCCGCTCGCGACGGGCATCCTGCCGATCGCGCTCGGCGAGGCGACGAAGACCGTGCCGTTCGCCGTCGACGGTGAGAAGGCCTATCGCTTCACCGTGCGCTTCGGCTCCGAGACCAACACCGACGACGCCGAGGGCGTGGTGGTGCGAACGTCGGATGCGCTGCCGGCGCAGGGCGCCATCGAGGCGCTGCTGCCGCGCTTCACCGGGGAGATCAGCCAAGTGCCGCCGCAGTTCTCCGCGATCAAGGTCGACGGCGCCAGAGCCTACGATCTCGCGCGCGGCGGCGAGGAGGTTGTGCTCGAGCCGCGCGAGGTGATGATCGAGGATCTGTACCTCACGGACACGCCGGATCGGGCGACCGCGGTGTTCGAGGCGCGCTGCGGCAAGGGCACCTACGTGCGGGCGCTCGCGCGCGATATGGGCCGCGCACTTGGCTGTTTCGGGCACGTCATCGCGCTGAGGCGCACGCGCGTCGGCTCCTTCGACGAGCCGGGCTCGGTGACGCTGGACGAGCTGCGCGACGCCGCGCAGGCCGGGGCCGACGCGCTCATGGCTCTGCTGATGCCTGTCGAATCCGCGCTCGACGACCTGCCGGGCTTGAGCGTCGGCGCCAACGACGCGGCGAGCCTTGCGCGCGGACAGGCGGTGCTGGTGCGCGGCCGCGATGCGCCGGTCATGGCGGGCGCGGCGTGGGCGCACTTCAAGGGCCGCATCCTGGCTCTGGGGGAGCTGGAGAAGGGCGCCTTCCGCCCGACCCGGGTGTTCAACTTTGGCTGATGCCGCGCCGGAGTTGGACTTAGGTACAAAGTGAGAACATCGACGCCCGCCGGCCCGGGTGCCGGTGCAAGGCGGCGACTTTCCGCTCGCGGGGCCGGGCGCCTCGTGTATAAGACGCTGACTTCGCGACCCGGCTGGACGACATCCCGGCTGCGGCCGCCCCCTGGGGCCAAAAAAGGCCCCCACTTCACCCCCACTAGAAAGGATGCCCGATGTCGATCACGCCGGAGCGCAAGACCGCGCTCATCAAGGACAATGCCACTAAAGCCAACGATACCGGCTCACCTGAGGTGCAGATTGCGATCCTGACCGAGCGGATCAACGACCTCACCGAGCACTTCAAGATGCACAAGAAAGACAACCACTCGCGTCGCGGGCTTCTCAAGATGGTGAGCCAGCGCCGCCAGCTCCTCGACTACGTAAAGCGTAAGAACGAGCAGCGTTACCAGACCATCATCGACAAGCTCGGCATTCGCCGCTGACGACCCGCACAGGCGTCGCTGGCGCTTTTGCGAGCTTAGGCCGGCGCCAATGAGGCGTCTGCCTTCAGCCTCGGTTTCGACCGAAGGCTCGCGCATCCGGCAATCCGGCCGCTGCGCATTGCTATGAGCAAGAAAGAACCAGACATGTTCGACATCCATCGCGTGGAAATTGACTGGGGCGGGCGCAAGCTGACGCTCGAGACCGGCCGCATGGCGCGTCAGGCCGACGCCGCCGTCTACGCCCAGTACGGCGAGACCAGCGTGCTCGCCACCGTCGTTGCCGCCAAGGCTCCCAAGCCCGGCGTCGACTTCTTCCCGCTCACCGTCAATTACCAGGAGAAGACCTACGCCGCCGGCAAGATCCCCGGCGGCTTCTTCAAGCGCGAAGGCCGCCCTTCCGAGAAG
Organism: uncultured Alphaproteobacteria bacterium; assembly: GCA_963726555.1. GTDB lineage: Bacteria > Pseudomonadota > Alphaproteobacteria > Rhizobiales > Hyphomicrobiaceae > Hyphomicrobium_A. The sequence continues at coordinate 166,156 of CAVSCT010000010.1, forward strand.
GAGACGCTGACCTCGCGGCTGATCGACCGGCCGATCCGTCCGCTGTTCGTCGAAGGCTTCAAGAACGAGACGCAGGTCGTCGTCACCGTGCTCTCCCACGACATGGAGAACGACCCCGACATCCTCGGCCTGGTCGCGACCTCCGCTGCGCTGACGCTTTCGGGCGTGCCGTTCCTCGGGCCGATCGGCGCCGCACGCGTCGGCATCATCGGCGGCGAGTTGGTGCTGAACCCGATGCTCGACGAGATGGCCGAAAGCTCGCTCGACCTCGTCATCGCCGGCACGCACGACGCCGTGATGATGGTCGAATCGGAGGCCAAGGAGCTGTCCGAGAAGCTGATGCTCGAGGCCGTGATGTTCGGCCACAAGGACTTCCAGCCGGTCATCCAGGCGATCATCAAGCTCGCCGAGAAGGCCGCCAAGGAGCCGTGGGACATCAAGCTCCCCGACACCCAGAAATACACGGCTAAGGTCAAGAAGCTGGCCGAAGCCGATCTGCGCGCCGCCTTCTCCACCAAGGAGAAGCAGAAGCGCTACGACCTCGTCAAAGAGGCCGAGGGCAAGGTAAGGGCCGGCATCGAGATCCCCGATGATCCGACCGAGAAGGTGCTGCTCGCCGACACGATCAAGGCATTGAAGAGCGACATCGTGCGCGGCGACATCGTCAAGACCGGCCGCCGCATCGACGGCCGCGATCTGAAGACCGTGCGCCCCATCGTCTCCGAGGTGCACGTGCTGCCGCGCACGCACGGCTCGGCGCTGTTCACGCGCGGCGAGACGCAGGCGCTCGTCGTCGCCACGCTCGGCACCGGCGAGGACGAGCAGTTCATCGACGCGCTCGAGGGCACGCGCAAAGAGCGCTTCATGCTGCACTACAACTTCCCGCCCTACTCGGTGGGCGAGACGGGCCGCATGGGCTCGCCCGGCCGCCGCGAGATCGGCCACGGCAAGCTCGCGTGGCGCGCCGTGCATCCGGTGATGCCGGACCACGAGGAGTTCCCCTACACCATCCGCATCGTCTCCGAGATCACCGAGTTCGAACGGCTCATCCTCGATGGCGACGGTGTGCGGCACCTCGCTGGCGCTGATGGACGCCGGCGTGCCGCTCAAGGCGCCCGTTGCCGGCATCGCCATGGGCCTCATCAAGGAGGGCAATGACTTCGCCGTGCTCTCCGACATCCTCGGCGACGAGGACCATCTCGGCGACATGGACTTCAAGGTGGCCGGCACCGAGAAGGGCGTCACCTCGCTGCAGATGGACATCAAGATCACCGGCATCACCGAGGAGATCATGCGCATCGCGCTCGACCAGGCGCGCGACGGCCGCCTGCACATCCTCGGCGAGATGGCGCAAGGCGCTGGGCTCGGCCCGCACCGAGCTCGGCGAGCATGCCCCGCGCATCGAGACGATCAAGATCCCGACCGACAAGATCCGCGAGGTGATCGGCTCGGGCGGCTCGGTGATCCGCGAGATCGTCGCCGAGTTCGGGCGCCAAGATCGACATCGACGACGACGGCACGGTGAAGGTCGCCGCCTCCAAGCGCGAGTTCGATCGAAGCGGCCCTGAAGCGCATCCGGGAGATCACGTCCGAGCCCGAGGTCGGCACGATCTACAAGGGCAAGGTCGTCAAGATCATGGACTTCGGCGCCTTCGTGAACTTCTTCGGCGCCAAGGACGGCCTCGTGCACATCTCGCAGCTGTCGCAGGGCCGCCCGGCGACCGTCGGCGAGGTCGTGAAGGAAGGCCAGGAGGTCTACGTCAAGCTCCTCGGCTTCGACGAGCGCGGCAAGATCCGGCTGTCGATGAAGATCATCGACCAGACGACCGGCCAGGAGATCCCGCGCGCCGAGGGCGAGCCGGACCCGGAGGCCGAGTTCAGCGCCGCGCGTCCGCCGCGGCGCGATCGTGAGGGGGGCGGCGGTGGCCGCGGGCGCGGACCGCGTCGCGAGGCTGGCTGAGCTACCTCGTCGCCGACGATCAGAAGCAACAGAAACCGCCGGTCTCCCGGCGGTTTTTTGTTGGGTGATGGGTGCAAATAGCGAGGGTCGGTGCGGCGCGGTCATGCAACCGCGGCCGTTGCCACATTTTCTCGCGTTCGATTGACCAGGTACGATACGAACGCCGCGCAGGCCCCAATCATGAACATGGCATCCGTTTCATCGACCTCCGGGGCATCTTTCTCGAGCAATGCGTGCCGAATACCCTGTTCATCGCTGGTGAAACCGTACAGCTTTAGGAGGCCTGTTTTAAGCGCGGGTGCAGCCTGTGCGCAACCTCAATTTCACTGAGCGCATCAGATAGGGAAGGCTTTCCGGCAACAGTGCGAGCAACTGACTCGACTGCTTGAATGCTCTCGCGAATGCTTCCTGCGCAGTTCCCTGCAGTAAGCTCCTCGGCCGCCTTGCGCAGATGCTCGCGCGCGCCGGCAAATTCCGAAGACGCAAGGTCCGAATATGCCCGCTCGAGAGTTTGCCGCTCGGCTTCAGAGGAAATCGGGACGATTGCCGGGATATCGCCAATCACGCGATATGGCGACCTGCATAATTCCAAGACATCATTCACTTTCTCGGGAGTTATAGAGCGCTGGTCTAGCCTCAGTACCCACTCCAAGAAGCCGTAGAGTTCGGCATACGAACCTTGCGTGAAAACACGCTTCAATCCATCTCGCTGTCTAGCGAACTCACTGCTGAACTCGTCCGCCATTTTGTGATCGCGCGTCACGTGCTTGACATACAAAATTTTATTCCAGATACCGCGTGACTGCGGGAGGAGATTCCCACGAAGAGCCATCGAAGCACTTTCGCAACTCCCCGAATATCAACTCCCAGAGCATTGCGCGGAGTTCTGGAGATACTTCCTTCAATTTCAATTGACAGGGCAGGGGAGCAACGCCTTCGGCTTGTTCGAATGAAAGCTTTGTGCGTTCTTCAAATGCGTTGGCAGCCATCGTTCAAATCCATTTCCAAGTCATCGGTAGTCGGGCGGCGAAGATCCGAGGTTCAGATCAGAAACGATAGTGTGGCTTTTTGTTGCGAGCATCATGTCAGATTCGTGTGAGCTAGGGCAAAATGCCAGCAGCTCATATCTTACTTTGCTTGTTTGTGGCGCCTATCGGCGCGAACGCGTCCTAAGCGTCAGGCCTTGCCACTGTCGCTTCCCGTTGCCATCGTGGAGCCGTGCGAAGCACCGCCGCGGGCAACTGAGGGTCATGCTGCAAGTGGGATTGAGATCGTATCTGGCGCTGGCGCTCACCGCCGGTTGCTTCCTCGCGACGCCTGCGGTAGCCGAGGACTATCCCTATCCCGGCGTGTTCACGAATTTCCAGCGCAGCGAGTACAATGCGTTTTCGCCGACGCTAAAGGAGGTCGCCTGCTACGAGCATCTGTTCATCCAGGACGAGAAGGGGGATTTCACAACCTACGTGCTCGATGGGCTGCAGTGGCTGCGCGACCGCAAGATCGTTTATCTCGTGCTCTCGAAAGGTCATTGCGACTTCTTTCCCCGCGCCGGCATCGAACAGTGCTCGATCGAAGATGCGTCCGACGGAACCAAGAGCGAAGCGTTCAGCCGGCTGGGCGGCTTGGGCGCGGTCGGCATCGAGGAGCGCATATATCCGTCCGAGCAGGCCCTCCTGAACGACCGCGGCGTGGATGCGATCCGGATCAAGTGTGGAAGCGTCGAGGCCATCAAGCCGTTTCTCACGACAGAGAATATACAGAAGGGCGCATGCCACGAGCCCGGGAAAGAGGGCGAGGAGTGCTATTACGAGCCCTCCGCCACGCCGAGCTATAACGACATGGTCGGCAGCGAGCTGCGCAAGATCAGGGATTTGATCCAGAAGAAGTGAGGCGGTGCATCGGCATCGCCCGCCGCAATACGCAAGGAGGAAGCATGAGCCGTCTCTACGGACCCCAGCACCGGCAACTGCAGGATGAGTTCGACAGCCGCCGCATGGCCGACCGCATCGAGCTCATCGCCGTCAAGGCGGAGATGGACGACGCGACGCGCGCCTTCATCGAGAGTCGCGACATGTTCTTCCTGTCGTCGATCGATCACAAGGGCCGACCCACCGTGTCCTACAAGGGCGGCGACCCCGGCTTCGTCAGGGTTCTCGACGCGAGCACGATCGCCTTCCCGAGCTACGACGGCAACGGCATGTACCTCTCCATGGGCAACATCACCGCCAACCCGGAGATCGGCTGCCTGTTCATCGATTTCGAGCGGCCGTTCCGCATGCGGCTGCAGGGCCGGGCGGAGATTTTCAGGGATGGCCCGCTGCTCGGCTTGAGGAAGGAAGCGGAGCTCGTGGTGAAGGTCGCCGTCAGCGAGACCTGGATGAACTGCCCGCGCTATGTGCACCGCTACGAGAAGAAGACGGGCTCGCGCTACGTACCGCGCGGTGAGACCGAGACGCCCCTGTGCGAATGGAAGCGCATCGACGCGGTGCAGGATACGCTGCGGCCGCACGAGGCGGCGGCGGTGGAGAAGGCGGGACAGATCACGGCGGATGAATGGATGGGCCGCGTGTTCACCGGCGACGCGAAGGCGTGAGCCGGCTAACGAAGGCATTGCGCTGAGCCGTAGCTTTTATGCGCCGCGAGAGGTGTGGCGGGCCGCAGGGAACGGCGACCATTCCTGGACGCGCTCCCTGCGGCTCTTCGTTTTCGGTGCGGCGCAGCCCGATCGTGGGCTACTTCCAGCCGGCTTCCTTGTCGCAAGCGGCGGTCTCGTCGGGGTGGGTCTTCTCCCATTCAGTGATCGACTTGGTCTCGTCTTTGGCCATGGCATTGTCCATGCAAACGCAGTACTTGCGCACGACGTCCTCGCTCGCGCCTTCGCGCTTGTTGTCGGCCATGCATTGGTTGATCCAGGTCACATCGTCTTCGGTCGTGTCGGCGAAGGCGACCGAGCTCGCGAGCAGCGGCAGGGCGAGAAGCAGCGACAGGACGAGTTTCTGCGGCATTGGACGTCTCCCGATCAGCGCCCGCGGCATGCGGGCGGAGGGCACGCTACGTCCCAGAGATTCAAAACGTTAGAGGCAGAAGCGCAATCGTTGTGGAAAGGTCGCCGTAATGCTCAATCGCACGGGAGCCCTCCCGTGAAGGTTGAGGCGGGCGGGCGCGGAGCGGGCGTCAGGGGGCAGCTTCGGGCACGGCCGCGTGAATTGCGAGACCTCGCGCCTGCGAAGCGCCCTCCTTGCAAGCACGTGCAGCGCGGCGTACCGTAAGTTCTGACGCATTTTCCACGGTGAGCGCCATGGCGGACACCACCTCTCGCGATATTTGCAAGGCTGAAGTCGACCGCTTCCTGTTTGGTAAGCACATCACGGCTTGCGCCGTTTGCGGGCGCTTCCGCTCCGCCTGCGATGTCGACGTGCACGCGCTGACCTGCCAGCGCGCATCCTGCAGCGATCCTACGAACACCGCGCCCGTCGATGTGCTGATGATCGTCTGCACCAACTGCGGGGCGATACAGTTCCACGATCGCTCGGTGATCGCGCAGTGGCTCGAGTGCCAGAAGCGCGTGAAGGTGCGCTAGCCCTCGGCCGGGCGACGGGTCCCGCCGGCTGTGCAGGATCAGGCCCAGAACGCCCTCACCTTGTCGGCTTCCCGCAGGGCGTGCTCATAGCCGAGCCGCATCGCCGGCTTGATCTCCTCCGGCGAGACGAGGTTGACCTTGCCCGGGTTGGCCGCGATTAGCATGGCCTTGGTGCCGGCCGCCTCTAGATCCTTGATCTCCTGCAGAATGGTGTTGGGCATGCTCGAGAAGCGTGGTCCGCTACCCGGCAGACCGTCGGTCAGCGACACGACGATGGCGCGCCGCGCACCGGCGACGAGGTCGGAATGCGTGCTCGACGGGCTCATGCCGCCGTCCATGCACACGCGATCGCCGATCCAGGTCGGACCGAAGATTCCTGGCAGCGACATGCTGGCAGAGACGGCGTGCGCAACGGGGACCTTGGCGGTTTCCGACACGACCAGCCGCGCTCCGCTGTAGCAATCCATGGTGACGGCGTGGAACTTCGGGCTCGGCCAGGAAAAATTGCCGGTGGTCAGCGCAATCATGTCCTGCAGTTTCTGGACGCCGGGGTTACGCGCCGCCATGGCCCCGCGCCCGATGGCCTGAATAGTCTCGAGGCTGGCGTTGGTCGCGGTTTTGCATAGCTCATGGGCGCGCACCTGGCTGGCGTTGGGAGCCGGCGTCGGCACGAGCGCCGCAAGCAGCCCGGGTACGCGGCCGAAGAAGTCGAACTCGCGGGTCAGCCGGTCAAGGCGTCCGCCAGCGATGGTGCTGCCGACGAAGGAGCCGGCCGAGGTGCCGACGATGACGTCGGGCATATCGTAGGTCACGCCCTTTTCGTGCAGGCCGTACGCGAAGCCCAACATCCAGGCGGCGAAATATTCTCCGCCGCCGCCGAGCACGAGAGCCCGATCCTTGCCCACGCCGAGCGATGGGTTGGCGGGCATGGCGACGGCGAGGCCGTCGTCGAAGGGGACGTTCGCACGCGGGATTTGCGGGGTTTCAGCCGCCGCCGTCTGCGCCTGCGACGGCAAGGTGGTGGCGGCAAGAGCCGTAGCGGCGCCAAGCATCAGCTCGCGCCGGCCGACGCTGGATGCGGTGTCATGAAGGGCTCGCTGCATAGTCTCGGGATCCTCGCCTTTCGGACCGGATATGTCGCCACATGTCGCCGACTGTTCGCCTTCACACGCTATACGCAGGAAGGAAAAAATGGCGCTAACTTCGAGGCGAGCATTGCTGGCATTCGGGCCCGCACATGGCTTCTCGAAGCCGATGATGGACAGCCGTTTTGCCGGGCTTAACCAGAGCGTTCGATCGGATGCGAGCTTAAATCTGCGGGCTTTGGTCAGACACGCTTCATCAGCTTTGCTCTGCTAGGGCTTCGGGCGAGCCGCTCGAACTGCTACAAGAAACCAAAGCCCCGCTCGAACACTTCAAGCCCGATCGCGACGTCTCTCGCCGGAGGATTTGCATGCAGCTCCCATCCGTGTCGGATATGCCTGAGTATGCCGGCATGCTGGAGGCTTTGCTGGCGCAGGCGCAGCTCGAGCAGAAGCGCTTCGACCGCGATCAGCTTGCGCGGCGCATGGGCATCGTCGCCGCCGCCGGCGTCACCGACCCCGACGAGTTCAAGCGCTACGTGCTCTCCGAGGACGGCGCGTAAGCCAGCCGCTTTCCCGCAATGAAAAAGCCGGCCCCGAAAGGCCGGCTTTTCGCTTTGCGAGCGTGGTGCCTACGAGCGACCGGCCGAGACGAGCACGGGATCGGTGCGGTAGCTTTCCGGGAACATCTTCTTCAAGTTCTCCACCTTCGGCAGGTCGTTGAACACGATGTAGGGGTGGCTCGGGTTCAGCGTCAGGAAATCCTGGTGATAGTCCTCGGCCGCGAAGAAGCCGCGGTCGGGCTCGATCTTGGTCGCGATCGCGGCCGGGAACGCGTGCGCGGCGTCGAGCTGCGCGACGTAGGCCTTGGCGATCTTCTCCTGCTCGGGGGTTGCGGTGAAGATTGCGGACCGGTACTGCGAGCCCGTGTCGGGGCCCTGCCGATCGACCTGCGTCGGATCGTGGGCGACCGAGAAGTAGATCTGTAAGAGGCGCCCGTAGCTGATCTGGTGCGGGTCGAAGGTCACGCGCACCGATTCCGCATGCCCCGTGGTGCCGGTGCCGACGACGCGGTAGTGCGCGGTATCTTTCGCGCCGCCGTCGTAGCCCGAGACGGCGCTCGTCACGCCCTTGACGTGCTGGAACACGCCCTGGACGCCCCAGAAGCATCCGCCCGCGAACACGGCGACCTCGGACGTGGCCCCCGCCGCCGCCGGCTCGTCGAGCGCGGGCGCCGGTATCACGCGTGCCTCCTCGGCCGCGGCCGAGTGCGAAAGCGCGTAGCGGCCGCCCGCGAGCAGCGCCACGGCGAGCAGAGCGCCGCCCGCGATGCGAAGTAGACTGGTGTTGGTCTTAGGGGCTCGGGTCATCGGTCACTCCATTTCAACCGAAGGTGAAGGCATAGGCCTGCACGCCGGGATCGAGGAACTTGATCTCGAACGTGCGGTCGGCGACGGGTCCGTTCTGGCGCACGAGCTGATAGAGACGCTGCTCGGTCACGACGCCGTGGCCCTGGTCGTCGGTGTCGGTGCCATGGCTGTTTAGCGGCGCGGCGCCGTCGACCGTCACGCGGAAGCGCACCGGCTTGCCGTCGGCCGGCGGCCCGAGCACGAGATGCAGGTCGCGCGCGTGGAACCGGTAGACGATGCTGCCGTCGTGCTTGTTGAGCGCGGCGTGCTCGCCGCCGACGGTCCAGTCGCCCGCGAGCGCCCATTCGTTGAGGCGCGGGGCCTCTCCGGGGGCGTAGTCGTGTGCCGCGTCCTTCACCGCGCCGCCGGGCGAGACGAAGTTCTCCGCGCGCGCATAGCCGACATAGGTCTCGGGCGAGCGCACGTTATCCTTGTCGGCGGCCGCCTGCGCGCCCGTCGCTGACACATCGACGAGATCCGACGGCTCGGTGCCCTTACCGGCCTCGGCCAGCAGCTCCTTGATGACGCGCTCGGACTCCTCGTAGCTGCCTTCGCCGAAGTGGTGGTGGCGGATACGGCCCTCGGCATCGATGAAGTAGTGCGCCGGCCAGTACTGGTTGTTGAACGCGCGCCAGATCGCGAAGTCGTTGTCGACGGCGACCGGGTAGCCGATCTTGAGATCGGCACCCGCCGTCTTGACGTTGGCTAGCTGCTTCTCGAAGGCGAACTCGGGGGCGTGCACGCCGATGACGACGAGGCCCTTGTCCTTGTACTTCTCCGCCCAGGCGCGCACGTACGGGATCGAGCGCAGGCAGTTGATGCAGGAGTAGGTCCAGAAGTCGACGAGCACGACCTTGCCCTTCAAAGCCTCCGGCGTGAGCGGCGCCGAGTTGATCCAGGCGGTGGCGCCGGTGAGCGGCGGCAGCATGCCCTCGACGGGGAGCGCCTTGGCGCCGGCAGCGGGCTGCGCCGTCATTGCGGTGGTGGGCTGCGCGTCTTGACGCGCATGGAGCATGTCGACGAGCTTCTGCTCGAGTGAAGCCGTAGTGGCGGCCGAGATCCGCGTGAGCGCTCCGGTATCGAAGCCGAACGCTATTGCCGCCACGGCGCCGAGCACGGCCACGCCGAGGCCACGCCGCACCCATTCGCCGACGCCAAGCGAGCTCTTCATGGCGGCGAACACGCGGCCACCGACGAGCAGAGCGAGCGCCAGCGAGGTGGCGGCGCCGGCGGCGTATGCGAGCAGCAGCACGGTGGTGCCGACGCTGGCACCCTGGATGGCGGCGCCGGTCAGGATGAGGCCGAGGATCGGGCCTGCGCACGGCGCCCACAGCAGGCCGGTGGCGACGCCGAGCAGCAGCGACGGCACGACCGACGAGCGGCCCTCGCCGGCGAGCGCGTTTTGCGACAAGCGGTCGCCGAGGGAGACGAGCGGCCGTGTCAGTCTCTCGGAAATCGACGGAGAAGATCAGCGCGACGCCGAACAGCGCCAGCAGCGCCAACGCGGCGAAGCGGCCGTACTCGTTGGCGGTCACGGCCCAGCCGCCGCCGACCGCTGCGAGCGTCGCCACGAGCGCGAAGGTTGCCGCCATGCCGGCCAGCATGGGCAGCCCGCTCTCGACGAAGGGCCGGTCGGCGCGCGCGAACACGAACGGGAGCACCGGCAGGATGCAGGGGCTCAGGATCGTCAGCACGCCGCCGAGATAGGCCAGGGTAAACAGGATCATCGCGCAACCACGTTCGCGGGGTTCAGTTGGTGTCGCCGAGAGATACGGCCGGCGCTGCTATGCTGTTACATGGGCAGGCGGCGACGGCGAAGCCCGGGGCAGCTTCCCTGAGCACGATCGCGTGAGCGGCGCGGAGCTCAGTCGGCGCGGCTAAGCGCCATCAGCACGACTACGACCAGCACGATCCCAAGCACGAGCAGCAGCATGAGGGTCTTCGTCGCCGGCTGACGCAGCAGCTTCTCGATCTCGTCCTCTTCGGACATCCCCAATCGCTAGGGTCAAATGGGGGCAGCGTTGCGGCGCTTGTGACCAAAGCCTAGCGGAGCTTTCGCTTGGCAGGCTTCGCATCGGGAGGAGGCATGCGCTTGCGCAGCGCCGCCGCGGCGAACGCCACGAAGGCCTGCACCTTCGCCTGCGCCAGCCGATCCTCGCGGTGCAGGATGCTGACCGGGATCTCGGCGGTGTCGCTTCCTTTCAGGATCTCCTTGAGCGAGCCTTCGGCGAACGCGGCTGCGGCCTGGTACGACAGCACGCGCGTGATCCCGACGCCGGCGATTGCCGCGTCGATGGCTGCCTCGGCGGTATTGACGGCAAGGCGTGAGTGGACTCGCACGCGCTCCTGCTTCTTGCCGTCTGCAAACGTCCACCGGTCCCGCGCATCAAGAGCAGAGAAAGAGATGCAATCGTGGTCGCCGAGCTCGTGGCGCAGTTTCGGCTCGCCATGCGCCGCGAGATAGATCGGGCTCGCGCATACGACCTGGCGCACGGCGCCGACCCGCGTGGCGATCAGTGTGGAGTCCGGGAGAGTGCCGATGCGCACCGCGACGTCGAGTCCCTCCTCGATCAGGTCGACAGGGCGGTCGAGCAGCAACATACGTACATCGATGCGACGGAAGCGACGCAGGAAATCGCTGACGACGGGGAGCACGTGCAGGCGTCCGAAGACGACGGGCGCGGTGATCACGAGTTCGCCCTGCGGCTCGCCTTGCGTTCCCGAAAGCTGCGCCTCGGCGGCGTCGAGCTCCTCGATGATGCGGCGGCAGGCTTCGAGATACTGGCGGCCCGGCTCGGTGAGCGTCAGGCGGCGCGTGGAGCGCGTGATGAGACGCGTGTCCAGGGCCTCCTCGAGCGCGGCGAGCTTGCGGCTGACGGTGGTGAGCGGCATGCCGAGCTTGCGGCCGGCGGCCGACAGGCTCCCCGCATCGGCAATCGCCGCGAACAGGCGCATGGCGCCGAGCCGATCCATCTCACTATCCCGATTAACGGAAGAATAAGTGCCGAAGATAGCGGCTACTGCAATTTCTTGGAAGCGCTAAATCAACGGGAGCGGGCCCCCGAGGGCCCGAACCACATGGAGATAGACATGAGCTTCCTCACTCGCACGGTCGCCGCGTCGGCCGATGAATTGAACGTCTCGACCGGGGGCACGCTTGCCGGTCCGGGCCTCGCCTCCCACGGCTACGATGTCGTGGCATTCTTCGCGAACGGGTCGCCGGCGCCGGGCTCGGACAAATTCGCGGTCGCGCACAAAGGCGGGACCTACCGGTTCGGCAGCCAAGCCAACCTCGATGCCTTCAAGGCCAGTCCCGACAAGTATGTTCCCGCCTACGGCGGCTTTTGCGCCTACGGCACCGCGCTCGGGAAGAAACTCGATGGCGATCCCCGCCAGTGGCGCATCGTCGATGGCAAGCTCTACTTCAATCTGAACGCCGACATCTCCGAGGTCTGGGCCAAGGATATTCCCGGCAACATCACCAAAGCCAATGCCAACTGGAGCCGCATCCAGTCGGTCGCGGTCGCAAAGCTGTGAACCCCAGGAGCGCCAGCATGCCATCTTCGTCCGACGTCGCGTTCACGCCATCGGTCAAGTCCGTGCAGGAGCGCCGCGGGTCGCGCAAAGGCTACGCCAACATGGAGGCCAAGGGCGGCTGGGCGACGAGCGTGTCGCCGGACCTGGCCGCGTTCATCGCCGAGGTTCGGTCATTCTACCTCGCGACGGCGAGCGCCGACGGCCAGCCCTACATCCAGCACCGCGGCGGCCCGAAGGGCTTCCTGCACGTGCTTGACGGCAAGACGCTGGCGTTCGCCGATTTCAGCGGCAACCGGCAGTACATCACCACCGGCAACCTCGCGGAAAATTCGCGCGCGTTCATCTTCCTGATGGATTATGCCAACCGGCGGCGGGTGAAGCTGTGGGGGAGCGCGCGCGTCGTCGAGGACGATCCCGACCTGATGCGGCGCCTGACGGTCGAGGGCTATCGCGGCCGGCCCGAGCAGGTCATCGTATTCACGCTGGAAGCATGGGACACCAATTGCCCGCAGCACATCCCGCAGATGGTCTTCGTCGAGGACATCAAGGAGGCGGTCGACGCGTTGAAAAATCGCATCGCGCGGCTCGAGCAGGAGAACGCCGCGCTACAGGCCGCGCAGGGCAGCACAGAACAACGAGGAGAAGCGTAATGGCCGTCCACCGCAGCTATCCGAAGACGCCGGGCTTCCGCCTCGGCATCTACGTGTTCAAGGACGCCGAGATCGTCGACTTCGCGGCGCCGCACGGAGTGTTCTCGGTGGCGCGGCGCCTCGATCCCGAGCTCGACGCTTTCCTCATCGCTGACGCCATGCGCCCGGTGCAGGCGCAGGCCGGCTTCACGGTGGTGCCCAATTACAGCTTCAACGATCGCCCGGCGATGAACGCCTTCCTCATCCCCGGCGGCTTCGGCACGCGCCAGGAGACGCGACAATGCCCGCCTGCACGAGTACATTCGCGCGCTGCCCGAGACGACGCTGCTGACGAGTGTGTGCACCGGCTCGTGGATCTACGGGGCCATGGGCCTGCTCGACGGCAAGCCCGCGACCAACCGCAAGGAGCCGGACCGGCTCGAGGCGTCCAACTTCGGCAAGGTTCCGATCGATCGGCTGGCCGAGATCGCGCCCAAGGCCCGCATCAGCCGTGCGCGGGTCGTCGATGCGGGGCGCATCGTGACGGCCGGTGGCATCGCGTCGGGGATGGAGATAGGCTTCCACCTGTTGCGCCGAGCCGGCTACGACGAGGCGTTCATCGCCGATGTGGCGCGCGTGATGGAATACGCTGGAGCCTACGCGGGCTACCGCGACGACATCCTGTACGCGGACGCTTGAGAAGCACTGCCGCTCTCGCCGACAACCCCCGGCGAGCTCTTGACGACAAAGACGCTGCTCTGCGCCGGCAATTTCGTGCGTGGCGACAGGGCGCTGCTGAGCCCGCGCCAGGCGTGGTCGTTGCGCAGGAAGAAGCAGTTGGCCGAGGGCAGATACGAGAAATCGTACTGGTGCTTGAGCAGCGCGGCCGTCAGCTTGTCGAGATCGAGCAGGCTCGCGATCTGGCAGTTCTCTGTCTTGAACAGCGACACCAGATACGGATCTGCGAGCGGCAGCTCGAGATTGGCGTCGAGGCCGCCCTTCGGTGCGCGCGTGGTTGGGAATGCGTCGGTCATGGCGCCAAGCCATAGTCGACACTGCGCTAACGTTTCGAAAGGCGGATGCAGCACAATTTAGTCAATTGCAAGCATCCGCCTCTCTTTCGCATCGGCGGTCTATTAGGCGCCGAGGTCGAATAGCAGGACTTCGGCCTCCGTTGCGGTGCCCGTTAGTGTGAGCGCACCGGCCGTCTCAACCGCCACGCCGTCGCCTTCGCGCAGCTCCTCGCCGTTGAGCGTGGCTGCGCCGCGCGCGACCTGCACCCAGGCCTTGCGGCCGCTCTTCAGGTCATGCGTGACGGCCTCGCCGTCGCCCAGCACGGTCGCGTAGAGATCGACGTCCTGGTGGATCGTCACCGAGCCGTCGCGCCCGTCGCGCGAGCCGACGAGGCGCAGCTTGCCGCGCTTGTCGTCGGTCGAGAACGTCTTCTGCTCGTAGCCGGGCGTCAGACCTTTCTTCTCGGGGATGATCCAGATCTGCAGGAAGTGCACCGGCTCGGTCTTCGACGCGTTGAACTCGCTGTGGCGGATGCCGGTGCCGGCCGACATGCGCTGCACGTCGCCGGGGCGGATCACCGAGCCGGTGCCGATGCTGTCCTTGTGCTCGAGCGCGCCGTCCAGGACGTACGAGACGATCTCCATGTCGGCGTGCGGATGCGCGGGGAAACCCTCGCCGCCGGCGACGCGGTCGTCGTTGATGACGCGCAGCGGACCGAAGCCCATGTGCGCGGGATCGAAGTAGTGGCCGAAGGAGAAGGTGTGGCGGCTGTCGAGCCAGCCGAAGTTGGCGCGGCCGCGCTCCTCGGCTCTGCGAAGGGTGAGCATGGCGGTCTCCTTTCTACGCTTGTCTAGGGCGGGCGCCGGCGCGGAGGGCTGGCGCTGCTGCCTCCAAATGTGGAGTGTTGACCCATATTGGGCAATACAGCACTATTTGCGCAGTCTGGCGCCCGAACAGGATACAATGGACAAGCTCGGAGGCCATGAACGCCTTCGCCAAGGTGGTGTCGGCCGGGAGCTACGCCGAGGCCGCGCGGCGCTTGGGGCTAACGCGCTCCGCCGTCAGCAAGGCGGTCATGGAGCTCGAGCGGCTTCTGGGCGCGCGCCTGCTCGACCGCACCACGCGCCGCGTCACGCCGACGGAGGCGGGCCTCGCCTACTACGAGCGCTGCGTGGCGATCCTCGCCGACGTCGAGGAGACCGAGATCCAGATCTCGCGCCTGCACGACGAGCCCAAGGGCGTGCTCAAGATCAACGCGCCCATGTCGTTCGGCACGCTCTACCTCGGCGCCGCCGTGGCCGATTTCATGGCGCGCTATCCCGAGCTCAAGATCGAGCTTGCCTTGAATGACCGCTTCATCGATCCGCTCGAGGAAGGCGTCGACGTGACGGTGCGCATCGGCGAGCTGCCGGACTCGAGCCTGATCGCGCGGCGGCTGGCGCCTGCCAAGCGCGTGCTCGCCGCCTCGCCCGACTATCTCGCCCGCCACGGCACGCCGGCAGAGCCCGGGGAACTCTCCGCGCACCGCTGCCTCACCTACGGTCACATGGCCGCCGTGCACCGCTGGACACTGACGCGCGGCGAGGAAACGTTCTCGGTCCCGATCGCGTCGAGCCTGTGCTCCAACAACGGCGATGTGCTGCGCGCAAGCCGCGCTCAGCGGCAACGGCATCACCAACTTGCCGACGTTCCTCGTCGGCCCCGACATCGCGGAAAAGCGGCTTCAGGCAGTGTTGCCGCAGACCCCTCCGACCGAGCTCGGCATCTACGCGCTGTATGCGCCCAACCGCTACCTGGCGGCCAAGACGCGGGTGTTCATCGATTTCCTGGTCGAGCGCTTCGGCGAGGCGCCGGCCTGGGATGCCTTCGCGCGCTAGCCCGCGCCGGAGTCACAGCCACTTGTTGCGGCGGAAGCCGAGGTAGAGAGCCGCCACCACCACACCGATCATGCCGACGACGGCGTAGTAGCCGTACTCCCACTTGAGCTCGGGCATGTTCTGGAAGTTCATGCCGTAGATGCCGGCAACCGCGGTGGGAACCGCGAGGATGGCGGCCCAGGCCGCGAGCCGCCGCGTGATGTCGGTCTGCTGCATCTGGCCGATCATGACGCTCGCCTCGAACACGAACGCCAGCACCTCGCGCAACGAATCGATCTCGGCTGCGACCTGGTGGATGTGGTCGGTCACGTCGCGGAAGTAGAGCTGCATGCCGGGCGCGATCGGCAGCACGTCGGCGTGCTCCAGACGGCGGCATACCTCGGCGAGGGGTGCCGCCGCGCTGCGCAGGCGCAAGAGGTCGCGGCGCAGGATGTGCAGCCGCTCGATGTCGGCTTGGCTCAGCGGCATGCTGAGGACGCGGTCCTCGATCTCCTCCACCTCCTCGTGCACCGTGCGCACGACCGGCATGTAGTTGTCGACGATGAAGTCGAGGATGGCGTGCAGGATGTAGTGCTCGCCGTTGGCGAGCACGGTCGGGCAGGATTCGCAGCGCGCGCGCACGGCGCCGTACGAGGCCGACGCGCCGTGGCGCACCGTCACGACATAGCCGTGGCCGATGAAGATGTGGGTCTCGCCGAAGGCGATGCGGCCATCCACGAGTTGCGCGGTGCGCGCAACGATGAAGATGCCGTCGCCGTAAAGCTCGATCTTCGGATGGTTATGCGCCTTGCCGGCGTCCTCGATGGCGAGGTCGTGCAGGCCGAACTGGGCCTGGATGCGATTGAGCAGCTCGTAGGACGGCTCGTGCAGCCCGATCCAGACGACGTGGCCGGGCTTGGCGGCCCACTCGTGCGCTTCCTCGATGCGGATGTCGCACACGCGGCGGCCGCTGCAGTAGACGCTGGCCGCCATGAGGCCGGGCTCGGCCGATGCACCGAGAGGGGCCGCGTCGAGGACACGTTCTGCTGTAAGGACGGCTGTTGAACTCATCGTCGTCAACTCTATTCAAACAATCTTGAAGGTTCTAGTCGGGATCTCAGGCTCTCACCTGCTCGGCAGGCTCATTCGGCTGCGGCGGGCAACGGCGATGCCGTGCCGCCGTCGGCAGCCGCGAATGTGTCAGCGCGCGCCAATCTCCAGGCCTCGCGGAAGCGGAGATCGTCGGTCTCGGCGAGAAGCTCGCCCGGCCGCAAGAAGCGATACTGCTCGGCAAAGGTACGACGCGATCGGGCGCGGCGCGGCGCATGAAATGGCGCGGTCGCAGCTCGCGCGGGTGCGTGAGGCCGGCGGCCGCGATCAGCTCGGCCAGCGCCTTCAGCGTCTCGCGATGGAAGCTTGCCACGCGCATGGCCTTGTCGGGCACGACGATGGCGCGCTGGCGCGAACGGTCCTGCGTTGCCACGCCCGTGGGGCAGCGGCCCGTGTGGCAGGTCTGGGCCTGGATGCAGCCCACGGCAAACATGAAGCCGCGCGCGGAGTTGCACCAGTCGGCGCCGAGCGCCATCACGCGTGCCATGTCGAAGGCAGACGTGATCTTGCCGGAGGCGCCGAGCTTGATGCGATCGCGCAGGTTGGCACCCACCAGAGCGGAATGCACGAACGCGAGGCCGTCGCGCAGCGGCATGCCCATGTGATCGAGGAATTCCAGGGGAGCGGCACCTGTGCCGCCCTCGGAGCCGTCTATCACGATGAAATCCGGCGTCATGCCCGTCGCCAGCATCCCCTTGACGATGGCGAGCACTTCCCAGGGACCGACACACAGCTTGAAGCCGGTGGGCTTGCCGCCTGCAAGGCGCCGCACCTCGGCAATGAACTCCATCATCCCGATGGGTGTGGAGAAAGCGCGGTGTCGCGCCGGCGATACGCAATCCTTGCCTTTTTCGACGCCGCGGATGCGAGCGATTTCGCGCGTCACCTTGGCGGCGGGCAGGATGCCGCCGAGGCCCGGCTTGGCGCCCTGGCTGAGTTTGATCTCGATCATCTTGCTCTGCGGGCTGGCTGCCGTGTCCGCGAAACGCTCCGGCGAGAAGGTGCCGTCCGTGTTGCGGCAGCCGAAATAGCCGGTGCCGATCTCCCAGATGATGTCGCCGCCATGCTCGCGGTGGTAGGGGCTGAAGCCGCCTTCTCCGGTGTCATGGGCAAAGCCGCCAAGCCTCGCCCCCTTGTTGAGCGCCCGGATGGCGTTGGCCGAGATCGAGCCGAGAGCTCATGGCCGAGATGTTGAGCACCGAGGAGGCGTAGGGCTGCCGGCAATCGCTGCCGCCGACGCGGATGCGGAACGGCGAGCCTGGCCCCTCTGTCACGACACGTGACGGCGATGCGGCACCGCGGCTCTTATACGAAGCTCGCCATGTCGGTTTTACGACTGTTCGGGAAATGGGGGTGGGGCGACCCGCGGCGGCTCTCACCAGCCGTGCGGCCAAAATGGCGGCTTTTGCACGAATTCCAGAACACTTTCGTCATCCCCCGCGCCATAGGCTTAAGGGAGCGCCACTGTGGATCGCGAGCATCGCGAATGTCTGCGCTTATAACTGCTGTCATCGCTGGCCGGCATCAGCGATTGCTCTCGGCCGCGTTATGGGGCGCGCTGTTCTCCGTCCTTCTCGCGATTGGCTACGGCTTCGTCCTTTGGCAGATCGGCAGCTATATCCGCAGGGACCACGCCGCGGAGCTGGGCCGCCTTGCCGAAATTCGCGGCAACGTCGTGTTCGCGCTGCAAAAGCTTCAGCAGGACGCCATCGCTCCACCATGCTCGCGCGACTTCCTGGCGCAGATGCAGCAGATCGCCTTCCTCCCCGACGGCTTGAACGAATTCCTCTACGCACCAAACGCCATCGTCGAATGCAGCACGAGCCAGCCGAAATTCGAAAGCCCAGTGGCCTTGGGTGCGCCTGACATCGAGGGCAGCGGTCCGAGCGATCCAACTCTGTGGATCAATCGGGACCTAGGGTCGCTCGGGCGCTCCGGCACAAACGGCACCATTGCGCGACTCGGCACGTTCGCGGTGGCGATCCCGCCCTACTCCCGTTATCAGAACGACGCGCCCTGGCTGAAGAAGGAGCTCGTTACCGTCGGGCCGAAAGGAAAGGTCTGGGGTGTCGCCGGCGATCGCGGGCTGTATCAGCGCTTAGCAAAGCCGGCCCGTAATTCGCTCGCAGCGCGCCTGACAGCCGTCGCCGACACACACTGTGACGAACAGCGGGTGTACTGCGTGACATCCGAGGCCAACCTGCTCGCTTGGGCGCGCGATTGGATAACCATCCTGTCGTCGATTGCCGTGCTCGCGGCGCTGTTTGCTTGGATATGCGCCACCAACATCATCGCCTGGATCAACCGCCATTGGTCTTTCGAGGCACGTTTTAGCCGGCACCTCGATGCTCAGTCCGTCGTCGTCGCATACCAGCCGATCGTAGACCTGCGGTCGGGCGAAGTGTCGGGCTGCGAGGTGCTTGCACGATGGCGCGACGTCGACGGCTCTATTGTCGCTCCCGCCCGCTTCATCGATATCGTCGCGCGGACGCGCCGCACCGTGGATTTCACGCGCATGGTCGCCGATCGCGCCTACGCGGAGCTCAGCGAGCGCATGCCGCGAAATCTGCGGCTGCAAATCAATTTCAACGTATTTGCCTGCGATCTCGACAGCGCAACGCTGCTGCGGATTTTCTCGAAGTTCCTGAGCGGGGAGAGGCAATTCGACCTTGCGGTCGAGCTTGTCGAAAGTCACGAAATCAACTTTGAGGATGCGCAGCGTGCCATACAGGAGCTTGGGCGCGCGGGCATCAAGGTCTACATCGACGACTTCGGCATAGGCTACTCGAGCATCGAGCGCGTGGCGACGCTTAGCGTGCACGGGGTGAAGCTCGACCGCTCGTTTGCCATGTCGCCTCCCGACAGCGTTATGGGGCGCATGCTTGTCCAGGTTCTGGACATGATCGCGACGTCGGAGCACTCGATTGTCGTCGAAGGCGTTGAAACCGAAGCCCGGCTCAACTTGCTGCGCTCTACCGGCGTTGTCGATTACGTGCAGGGGTACGTGATTTCGCGCCCGCTCGGCATCGACGAGCTCGTCGCGTTCCTCGGCAAGGACGGGATGGCCTGGAAGGCCCGCGACTTCGCGGCGTGACCCTGGAATCGATATCGGCGCACGCGCTGCCCCTCAGAGCAGGCTTTTCGCGTAGAGGTCGGGGCGGCGGTCGCGGAAGAAGCCCCAGTCGGCGCGGTAGCTCTCGAACTCGGCAGGTCGAAGGTGTGGGTGAGCACGCCTTCGTCCTCGCGCCGAAGCTGGCGACGATCTCGCCGCGGTGATCGGCGATGAAGGAGGGGCCGTAGAATTTCTGCTTCCGCCGTCGTTGTCCTCGAAGCCGATGCGGTTGGCGGCGACGACCGGGATCACGTTGGAGACGGCGTGGCCCTGCATCGCGCGCCGCCACGGCTCGGGGGTGTCGAGCGCCGCGTCGTGCGGCTCCGAGCCGATGGCGGTCGGATAGAAGCAGGACCTCGGCGCCCGTCAGCGCCATGGCGCGCGCGGCCTCCGGGTACCACTGGTCCCAGCAGATGCCGACGCCGAGCGTGCCGGGCTTGGTCGTCCACACCTTGAAGCCGGTGTCGCCGGGACGGAAGTAGTACTTCTCCTGGTAGCCGGGGCCGTCGGGGATGTGGCTCTTGCGGTAGACGCCGAGGATCTCGCCGTCGGCGTCGACGATGACCACGCTGTTGTAAGTAGCGCGGGCCCTCCTTCTCGAAGATCGAGATCGGGATGACGACGCCCAGCTCGCGCGCGAGCTGCGGCAGCGCGATCACGCACGGATGCTCGGCGACGGGATGCGCCGTCTCGAACCACTTCGGGTCCTGCCTGCGTGCAGAAATAGATGCCCTGGAACAGCTCCGACGGCAGCACGACCTGCGCGCCGCGCCGCGCCGCCTCGCGCACGAACGCGGCGGTCTTGTCGATGTTTGCCTGCATGTCCGGGCCATAGGAAGTCTGGATGGCCGCAACGGTGATCGTGCGATTGCTCATGAGGAGCCACCTACCACGTGTGGATTAGCAATTTCTACAGCGGCTCTTGCTGCGTGATGCAGTGGAACGAGCCGCCGCCGGCTTCGCCGCAGCTGAGCAGCCCGCGCGAGGGGACGCCGATGACCTTGCGGCCGGGAAAGACGGCCTGCAGCGCGGCGATCGCGGTGGCTTGCGTCGGCGTGCCGTAGACAGGCACCACCACGACGCCGTTGGCGATGACGAAGTTCATGTGCGAGGCGGGCGAGACTTCGCCAAGCGCGTTGCGGTAGAGGCCGGGACCGGGAATGCGAACGACGTCGAGCTTGCGGCCGTTCGCGTCGGTCGCGGCGGCAAGTGTGCGCGCGATCGTCTCGAGCGTTGCCGATTGGGGTCGTCGGCGCCGGCAGGGGCCTGGCACACGACGCGGCCCGGCGCCACGAAGCGGGCGATGTTGTCGATGTGGCCGTCGGTGTGGTCGTCGCGCAGGCCCTCGTCGATCCAGATGACCTTCCGCGCGCCGAATGCCTCTCCGAGCGCGGCTTCGGCCTCTGCCTTAGACCAGCCGTTGCGGTTGGGGTTGAGCAGGGACTGACGCGTCGTCAGCACCGTGCCCGCTCCGTCGTGATCGACGGCGCCGCCTTCGAGCACGAAGCCGAAGCGGCGGACGGGGGTATCCGCCAGGCGCGCAATGTCGTCGCCGACGGTGGCGTCGTCGGGGAGGTCGTACTTGCCGCCCCAGCTGTTGGTTTTGAAGCGCAGCGCCACCGCGCCGTCCGGCGTGCGCGCAAAGATCGGTCCGGTGTCGCGCAGCCAGATGTCGCCGTAGCGCGCGGGCACGAGCTCGGCGGCAGCGCCGAGGGCGGCGTGCGCGGAGCTCTCAGCCTCCACGCCGTTGACGAGCACGCGCACGGTGTTGCCGGAGCCAAGCGCGCGCACCAGCGCCGCCACGTCGCGGCGCGGAGCGTCCAGGTCGCCGTTCCATTCGTCCGTGTCGGCCGGCCACGCCGTCCAGATCGCCTGCTGCGGCGCCCACTCCGGCAGAACGGAGACCTTGGCTGCTGTGTCGGATCGCTGCATCAGCCGAGCTTAACTCCGCGCAGGCGTGCGGCATTGGCGATGACGCTGACCGAGGACAGCGACATGGCCGCCGCGGCAATGATGGGCGACAGCAGGATACCGAAGGCCGGATAGAGTACGCCCGCCGCGATCGGCACGCCGGCCGCGTTATAGATGAAGGCGAAGAACAGGTTCTGGCGGATGTTGCGCATCACCGCCTCCGACAGGCGCCGCGCGCGCACGATGCCGGTGAGGTCGCCCTTCAGCAGCGTCACGCCGGCGCTCTCGATGGCCACGTCGGTGCCGGTGCCCATGGCGATGCCGACGTCGGCGGCGGCGAGAGCGGGGGCATCGTTGACGCCGTCACCGGCCATGGCGACGACACGGCCTTCCCGCTTGAGCTTCTCCACGACTGCGCTTTTTGCATCGGGCAGCACCTCGGCCTCGATCTCGGTGATGCCGAGACGGCGGGCGATGGCCTGCGCGGTGGTGCGGTTGTCGCCGGTCAGCATGACGACGCGCACGCCGTCGGCCTTCAGCGCCGCGAGGGCCGCCGCGGTCGAGGCCTTCACGGGGTCGGCGATGGCGAGCACGCCGGCTGCTTTGCCGTCGACGCCGACGAAGATCGCGGTGGCGCCGTCGCGGCGGAACTCGTCGGCGGGCTTTTCGAGACCGGAGACCTCTATGCCCTGCTCGCGCAGGAAGCGCGCATTGCCGAGTGCGACACGCTTGCCGTCGACGGTACCGAGCACGCCCTTGCCGGTCGGGGCGTCGAAGTCGCGCGCTTCGCCAAGGGTGAGCTTGCTCGCGACGGCGGCGGCCACGACCGCGGCGGCGAGCGGGTGCTCGCTGGCCTTCTCCACGCTGGCGGCAAGGCGCACGATCTCCCCTTCGTCGAAGCCGGCGGCGGCAAGCACGGCCGTGACCGCGGGCTTGCCTTCGGTCAGCGTGCCGGTCTTATCGACGACGAGGGTGTCGACCTTCTCCATGCGCTCGAGCGCCTCGGCGTTCTTGATGAGGACGCCCGCCTCCGCGCCGCGCCCGACGCCGACCATGATCGACATGGGCGTCGCCAGCCCGAGCGCGCAGGGGCAGGCGATGATGAGCACCGCTACCGCGGCGACGAGGGCATAGGTAAAGCGCGGCTCCGGCCCCCAGATGGCCCAGGCGGCGAAGGCGAGGATGGAGACGGCGATCACGGCGGGGACGAACCAGCCGGCGACGGTGTCGGCGAGGCGCTGGATCGGCGCGCGGCTGCGCTGCGCCTCGGCGACGAGCGCCACGATGCGCGCAAGCATGGTGTCGCGTCCGACGCGCTCGGCCTCGATCACGAGGCTGCCGCTGGCGTTGAGCGTGCCCCCGATGACGATGTCGCCGACGGTCTTCGTGACCGGCATCGACTCGCCCGTCACCATCGACTCGTCCACCGCGCTGCGGCCTTCGACGACCTTGCCGTCGACGGGGATCTTCTCGCCCGGGCGCACGCGCAGCCGGTTGCCGATCATGACACTCGTCCAGCGGCACCTCGCGCTCGGACCCGTCGGGCGCGATGAGGCGCGCGGTTTTAGGCGC
This sequence comes from uncultured Alphaproteobacteria bacterium, assembly GCA_963726555.1. Lineage (GTDB taxonomy): Bacteria > Pseudomonadota > Alphaproteobacteria > Rhizobiales > Hyphomicrobiaceae > Hyphomicrobium_A. The sequence continues at coordinate 188,928 of CAVSCT010000010.1, forward strand.
GAGGTCGAGCAGCGCGCGGATCGCCCCGCTCGTCTTCTCGCGCGCCCGCAGCTCGAGCACCTGGCCGAGCAGCACCAGCGCCGTGATGACTGCGGCAGACTCGAAGTAGACCCCGACCGCGCCTCCGGACATGCGGAATGCGTGGGGAAAGGCGTCCGGGATCAGGGTGGCGACGACGCTGTAGCTCCATGCCGCCCCGGTGCCGAGCGCGATCAGGGTGAACATGTTGAGGTTGCGCGTGACGAGCGATTGCCAGCCGCGCTCAAAGAAGGGCCAGCCGCACCACAGCACGACCGGCGTAGCAAAGGCGAACTGCAGCCAGTTGGAGGCGACCGGGCCAACAAGCGCCTCGCCCCACATCTCGAGGATGAGCACGGGCACCGTCAGCGCGACAGCGATCCAGAAGCGGCGCTGCATGTCGATGAGCTCGGGATGGTCCCCGTGCGCCTCGGTGATGTCGACCGGCTCCAGCGCCATGCCGCAGATCGGACACGCGCCGGGCCCGACCTGGCGGATCTCGGGGTGCATCGGGCAGGTGTAGATGGCGCCGGGCTGCACCGGCTCCGCGCGCTGGTCCTCTGGGCTGAGATAGCGCGCCGGGTCGGCCACAAACTTCGTGCGGCAGCCAGCTGCGCAGAAATAATAGGTGCGGCCTGCGTGCTCGGCGCGGTGCTGCGTCTTGTGCGGATCGACCGTCATTCCGCACACCGGGTCCTTCACGCGATCCTCGGCAGCGTGCTTGGCGTTTCCCGCGCCACCGCAGCAGCCACCGTCTTTGGCGTGCGCCTGCGGCGCGGCGTGCGAGTGATCGTGTTGGGATTTGCCGGCCATGGGGCGCTCCTCGTCGGCGGGTGAGTAGATATAGGTCGGGACACCGCGGGTGCGAGGGGAATCAGGTCGCTGCGTGCTCGAAGGCGGCGACGTCGGGCCAGAACACGCGGGCGCGCTCGCTCGTCTCCCCCGGTTCGCCCGTGGTCAGGAGCCGGAGCGAGCCGCCCGCCGATCCGTCCACGTAGCGGCTGTGACGGGCGAGGTAGTCCTCGAAGCTGTCGGCGACGACGTCGGGCTGCGAAAGGATGCGCGTGAACGGCGGCAGGTGCTGCCGGAACAGGTGCTCGACGAGCGGGAAGTGTGTGCAACCCAAAATCGCGCGGTGGGGCGGCGTACCGCCAGTCTGCGCCAGCATGCCCGTGATGGCTTCGGACACCAGCCGGTCGAGTTCGTCCTCCGGCGCCTTCTCCTCGATGGCCCCCGCGAGCTGCGCGCACACCTGCTGGGCCACCGTAACCTTGGGGCAGCGCTTGCGGATCTCCTCGGGATAGACGCCCGAGGAGATGGTGCGCGTCGTCCCGAAGACGGCGATGAGGTCGGTATTGTACTTCTGCGGATATTGCGGTGAGGAGACTGCCCAGGGCGTCTGCGTCGCGGCTTCGACGGTGGGCGCCACGATGCCGAGCACGTTGTGGCCGCGCCAGGGGCTTGCCGGCAGCCACACCTGCTGCAGGTGGCGGGCGGCGACCGCGGTCGCGGTATTGCAACCGAGCAGCACGAGCCGGCAGCCGGAGCCGAACAACGCCTCCACGCCGCGGCGCGTCAAATCGATCACCTCGGCGGAGGAGCGGTTGCCGTAGGGGACGTTGACGCGGTCGCCGAGGTAGATGAAGGGCACGTGTGGGAAGCGGGCGACGAGCGCGCGCAGGACCGTCAATCCGCCGAGGCCTGAGTCGAAAACGCCGATCATGCGCGCGTGTGTGCGATGCCGCTTCCCGGTCGTCAAGGCGAGAAAAGGCCCGGCGCGCGTCTCCGTTGCGGCGGAGCCCGGCCGGGCCGTCTCAGAGCTCGATGGCCTGAGATGCGTCAGGCCCGCGTCGGCTGAAGGCCGTGCGCGACTACCAGCAGCGATGCCTGCAGAAGCGGGGGCCACCGCCATGCCAGCGGCAGCGGCGATAGCAGCGCCAGCCGACCTGCTGCACCGATGAAACGGTCGGGGCGACGCTGGCCCTCGTCAGGCCGCTCGTCGCGACGCCGGCGGAGGCTACGCCTCCCATCAACGCCACGACCCCAAGCGCAATCGCTACCAACAATCCATACTTCATTCGCGCCTCCCAAAGCGAAATGTTGCGAACTAGAACGCCAGGAGGTTAGCCAAATTAACCATGTCCGAAAAGGCGCGGAGACGGCAAAACTGTTCCTATTCTGCGGCTTCCGAGGGTGAAGATTTCCCCGGCGGCGGTCCACCTGTGTCGGTGTCGAGCGCCTTCAGGCTTTCCAAGCTCGGCATTGCCGTCGTGGAGTAGCCGCAGTCGACGAAGTGCACCTCGCCCGTCACCGCGCCCGAGAGATCGGACAGCAAGTAGAGCGCAGAGCCGCCGACCTCGTTCAGCGTCGGGGTGCGCTTCAGCGGCGAGTGCTCTTTCTGGAAGTTGAAGATGACGCGCGCGTCCGAGACGCCGGCGCCCGACACCGTGCGCATGGGCCCGGCGGAGAGCGCGTTGACGCGGATCTGCTGGGGCCCGAGATCGGCCGCGAGGTAGCGCACGCTGGCCTCCAGCGCCGCCTTGGCGACGCCCATCACGTTGTAGGACGGCACCGAGCGGGTGGCGCCGCCATAGGAAAGCGTGAGCAGCGAGCCGCCGTTCGGCATGAGATCGACGGCGCGATTGGCGATCTCGGTGAAGGAGAAGCACGAGATGATCATCGTGTTGGTGAAGTTCTCGCGCGTGGTCTTGACGTAGCGGCCCGACAGCTCGCGCGGGTCGGAGTAGGCCACGGCGTGCACGACGAAATCGAGGCTGCCCCACACTTCCTTGATACGCGCGAACGTCTTGTCGACGCTGGCGAGATCGAGCACGTTGCACGGCTCGATGATCTCGGAGTTGAGCGATTGGGCTAGCGGCACGGCGCGGCGGCCGAAGGCGCCTTCCTGATAGGTGAAGGCGAGCTTGGCGCCCTGTCCCGCGAGGAGGCGCGCGATGCCCCAGGCGATGGAGCGGTCGTTGGCGACGCCCATTATCAGGCCGCGCTTTCCGGCCATGATCGGGCCGGGTTTCGCGAAGTCGATTTCCGTCATGGCATTCACCGTTGCGCCGCAGCGTCCTTTAGTTTCAATCTAGCTTTCGGCGGCTCATCTCGCATGCTGCGGGAGCTGGCGAAGTTCCTCGGGTAACTCGCTCGATGTCCCAGCCCTGCGGCCTCTAACCGGTCACTCGCCGGAACACGAGCGTGGCATTTGTCCCACCGAACCCGAAGCTGTTCGACATCACACAGTTAAGATTAACGCCGTCGAGACGCTCGCGAACGATCGGCACTTCCGCGAAGGCGGGATCGAGCTCCTCGATGTTGGCGCTCTCGCAAATGAAGCCGTTGTTCATCATCAGCAGCGAGAAGATCGCCTCTTGCACGCCGACGGCACCGAGCGAATGCCCGGTCAGCGATTTGGTGGCGGAGATCTTCGGCATGTCGCCGTTGAAGACGGCGCGGATCGCATCGATCTCGCGCAGGTCGCCGATCGGGGTGCCGGTGCCGTGCGGGTTGATGTAATCGATCTTGTGGCCGACGCCCTTGCCGTCCATGCCCTTCAGTGCGAGCTGCATGCAGCGCACCGCGCCCTCGCCAGAGGGTGCGACCATGTCGAAGCCGTCGGAGGTGGCGCCGTAGCCGGCGACCTCGCCGTAAATCTTGGCGCCGCGCGCCCTGGCGTGCTCGAGCTCCTCGAGCACCACCGTGCCGGCGCCGCCGGCGATGACGAAGCCGTCGCGATCCTTGTCGTAGGCGCGGCTGGCCTTCTCCGGTGTGGCGTTGAACTTGGTCGACATGGCGCCCATGGCGTCAAACAGCACCGACAGTGTCCAGTCGAGCTCCTCGCAGCCGCCGGCGAACATGACATCCTGCTTGCCCCATGCGATCATCTCGGCGGCATTGCCGATGCAGTGCGCGGAGGTGGAGCAGGCGGACGCGATCGAGTAGTTGACGCCCTTGATCTGGAAGCTCGTGGCCAGCGCCGCGGAGGGTCCTGAGCACATCGCCTTGGGCACCTCGAACGGGCCGACCTTCTTGGGGTCCTTCTCGCGCGTGGTGTCGGCAGCGGCGACGATCGCCCGTGTCGAAGGGCCGCCCGAGCCGATGATGATGCCGGTGCGCTCGTTGACGATGTCCTTTTCCTCGAGCCCGGCGTCGCGGATCGCCTGCTCCATGGCGACGTAGTTCCAGCCGATACCGTCGCTCATGAAGCGGCGCGCCTTGCGCGGCACCTGCGTCTCCCAGTCGAGATGCGGTTCTCCATGCACCTGGCAGCGGAAGCCGAGCTCGGCGTACTTCTCGGCGCGCACGATGCCAGACTTGGCCTCGCGCAGAGATGCGAGCACCTCCTGGGAATTGTTCCCGATCGAGGAAACGATGCCCATGCCGGTGACGACAACTCGTCTCATCCACTCATCCTCTTCGCTTCGCCACGGAAGCGTGCACGAAAAACCACCGAGATCAAGGACTGAGCGCGGCAGCCACTTCGCCTGTCTCGAACAAGCCGACGCGCAGGTCGGTGGCGGTGTAGATCACCTGGCCGTCGGCCTTCATGACGCCGTCGGCAATCGCAAGCTTCAGCCTGCGCAGGATGACCCGCTTGAGGTCGACGATATACTCGATCTTGGAGACGCTCGGCACGACCATGCCGGTGAACTTGACCTCGCCCACGCCGAGCGCGCGGCCGCGCCCCGGGGCGCCGAGCCAGCCGAGGAAGAATCCGGTGAGCTGCCAGAGCGCGTCGAGCCCCAGGCAGCCCGGCATGACGGGATCGCCCTCGAAGTGGCACTTGAAGAACCAGTCCAGCCCGGCTGCTGCCGGCGACCTTGAACTCGGCGACGACCTGGCCCTTGCCGTGCGCGCCGCCGGTCTCGGAGATCGACGAAATGCGGTCGAACATGAGCATCGGGGGAAGCGGGAGCTGGGCATTGCCGGCGCCGAATAGCTCGCCCCGGCCGCACGCGAGAAGGTCCTCGTATTCGAAGCTCGTGCGGCGCTCGGTCATGATTGTTCCGCTTGAAACCCTCGTGCGGCTGGCTTCCGGGGAAGCTCCGCCGCGGCCGCGGGCTTCCTAACACAGTCACCAGCCCTTCAAAAGGGCGCGCCGGGGGGCGGACCGAGGGGCCGGGGCGATGATCTGCGTCGGTTTTGCCGCCGCGCGCCGAGTTGCGGGGGGTGCGGTTGGACCCTATACTGTAATATTGGCGTGAGCCTCAATTTGCCGCCTTTGCCCGGGAGGGATGCCGGCTTGGCGCAAAACAGGCTCGGCAGGTGGGCTTACGGGCAGATGACGGAAGAGCCGCTCAAAACATGACCGATACGGGCAGTCGAAATCACGGTGAGGGCAAGGCCTCTCTGAGCGTCTCTCAGCTGCTGCGGCAGGCCGGCTTGCGTCCGACCCGCCAGCGGCTGGCGCTTGGCGCGCTGCTGTTCGAATCCGGCGACCGGCACGTGACGGCTGAGATGCTGCATGCAGAGGCCGTGGCCGTCGGCCATCATGTGTCGCTGGCGACCGTCTACAACACGCTGCACCAGTTCAAGCGCGCGGGACTTTTGCGCGAGCTGGCGATCGACGGCTCCAAGGCCTACTTCGACACCAACACGTCGAACCACAACCACTTCTTCATCGAGTCGGATGGCGAGCTGCTCGACATCCCGGGCGACGCCATCAAGGTCGACGGCGTGCCGACCCCCCCCGAGGGGATGAGGATCAGCCACATCGACGTGGTGGTCCGGCTGGTGACGGACAAGGGCTGAGGCGGCAGCGCGCCGTTGCGTGCGCTTACTTCAGGACCTCGCCCTCGTAGATCGCCCCACAGCTTCTTCTGCTCGATATAGCCGCGAAACCTCTCGACGCTGACCTGACACCAGCGGCCGTCGCATGTCGCGAGGTTGGCGATGACCCCGGCCTCTACCATGGCGACGGGTCGCGCGCGCTCGCTGTCGTCATTGCGCAGCGCGATCTTGGGCGGCGCCGCGCCCGGCTTCACCTCCCAGGGCAGCACGAGCGCCGTGCGCCGGCCCGATAGGAAGGACTGCAGCACCCAGCCGGTCGCGCCGTCGGCATCGCGCACCTGCCGCCAGCCTTCGAACTCCTTGATGACCTCGACCGGCAGCCCGGCGCGCTGATACACCCAAGCGGTGGGATAGTCGGTGCCGGGGCCCTTGCGCATGTTGACCCGGTCCGACTTCAGGCTGACGAAGCGAGGCACAGGCAACCCGCTCGCGCCGGGTGCGGTGGTCTGGGCGGAAGCGGCCGCCGTCATGGCGACGAGCGCCAGCAGCGCCCGGCGGCATCCGGCCTCTATGGTCCTGCTCACGCATCTAGTTTCCCGCCGATCCCACGCGCGACTTAAGTTTGCCTGTGCTTCAATGCAATGCCTATCCGCCACTTTGTCATCCCAATGACCATCTGTTAGACACTCCCTTAAATCGGGCACCAGGCACGTCTCCCCCCAGAGCGTTCTCCAGCCAACCAGCCGAGGCAGAAGCGGAACCCCCCATGCCGACCAGCGCCAAGAAGCCGATCGTCATCGTCACGCGCAAGCTGCCCGACGTGGTCGAAACCCGCATGCGCGAGCTGTTCGACGCCCGCCTCAACGTCGACGATACGCCGATGACACAGGCGGCAATCGTCGAGGCGCTCAAGATCGCCGACGTGCTCGTGCCGACGGTCACCGACCGCATCGACCGCGCCGTGATCTCCCAGGCTGGCCCGCAACTGCGGCTGATCGCCAACTTCGGCACCGGCGTCGACAACATCGATCTCGACACCGCCCGCAACCGCGGCATCACCGTCACCAATACGCCTGGCGTGCTGACCGAGGACACCGCCGACATGACCATGGCGCTCATCCTCGCCGTGCCGCGCCGGCTCGTCGAGGGCGCCGACTACCTCAAGGCGGCCGCCGACCATTGGGGCGGCTGGTCGCCGACGTGGATGCTCGGCCACCGCATCTTCGGCAAGCGTCTCGGCATCATCGGCATGGGCCGCATCGGCCAGGCGGTCGCGCGGCGCGCCAAGGCGTTCGGCCTGCAGATCCACTACCACAACCGCCGCCGTCTTTCGCAGGACGTCGAGAAGGAGCTCGAGGCGACGTACTGGGAGAGCCTCGACCAGATGCTGTCGCGCGTCGACATCGTCTCGGTGAACTGCCCGCACACACCCGGCACCTATCACCTGCTGTCGGCGCGGCGGCTGAGGCTGCTGAAGCCATCGGCCTACATCGTCAACACCGCGCGCGGCGAGGTCATCGACGAGAACGAGCTGGCGCGGCTGATCGAGGCGGGCGCCATCGCGGGCGCGGGTCTCGACGTGTTCGAGCACGAGCCGGCGGTCAACCCGAAGCTCCTCGCCTCCGACCGCGTCGTGGCGCTGCCGCACATGAGCTCGGCGACGATCGAGGGTCGCGTCGACATGGGCGAGAAGGTCATCATCAACATCAAGGCCTTCCTCGACGGCCACGCGCCGCCCGACCGCGTCCATCCCGCGATGTTCTGATTAACGGCCGTCGGCGCAGACGACCGCGCGCAGCTCGCAGCGTCCACCCGAGCGCCCGTCCTCCTTGCAGCGCCGCAGCGCGGCCGCTTGCGCCAGATCGGGGGCGATGCCGCCGCCCGAATAGGTCACCTTCTTGTCCTTGCCGGTCTGGAACGAGGCGATAGCCGCGCACACTTGCGCGCTGAAGCTCACAACCTGGCAGACGCCGCGCTTGAGCCGCGCGCAGTCGGCAGCCACTTTCGTCCTCGCCGCGGCCTTGGAGCGGTACTTCCACGCGGTCGAGAACGAGCCGTCGGCGGCGAACGCGATCGCTCCGTAGCGGACTGGCACCTCGACCCAGGGTGCCGGTGATTGCGCGCGCCGTTCCTGCGCCGTGGCCGCGCTCACGTCGAAGAGCGCGAGCATGACGGCCGGCAGCGCGACTGCGTGCGAAAAAAAGTTCGAATGCGCGCCGCGGCGCGCGAGGGGGCGCGAGCAGCCCTCAGGCCGCACAGGCGGAGCCCTTACCGGCGGACGCGTGAACGCTGAGATCCTTGATCGTCGCGTTGCGGCCGGTCAGCGCATTCTCCGGGTCCCAGGCGATCTGCAGCGTCTCGAAGCGCGCTGGGAGCGCGTCGTAGATCAGCAGTCGCCCCGCGAGGCTCGTGCCGATGTCGAGAATCTCCTTCAACACCTCGGTCGCCTGCAGCGTGCCGATGACGCCGGCGACCGAGCCAAGCACGCCGGCCTCCGCGCAATTGGGGATCGTGCCGGGCGGGGCCGGCTCGGGGAACAGGCAGCGGTAGGTCGGGTACGGCGCTCCATCGTCGCCGCGCAGGTGCGGCTTGAACGTCGACACGTAGCCGTCGAAGGGCCCGACCGCCCCAAACACGAGCGTGCGCTTGGCAAAGTAGCAGGCGTCGGAGACCAGGTAGCGCGTCGCGGCGGTGTCGGAGCCGTCGGCGACGATGTCGAAGCGGGAGATGTGCTCGAGCGCGTTGCCGGCATCGAGGCGCGCCTCGATAGCCTCCACCGTCACGTGCGGGTTGAGCCGCCGCAACGTCGCCGCCGCGCTCTCGACCTTGGAGGTGCCCACGGCCGCGGTGTCGTGCACGATCTGGCGCTGCAGGTTGTCGAGGCTGACGTGGTCATCGTCGATGATGCCGAGGGTGCCGACGCCGGCGGCGGCGAGATACGCCAGCAGCGGCGACCCGAGCCCGCCGGCGCCGACCACGAGCACGCGCGCCGCCTTCAGGCGCTGCTGGCCCTGGCCGCCGACCTCCTTCAGCACGAGGTGGCGCTTGTAGCGCTCGATCTCCGCGGGGGAGAGGCTGGCGGGCGGCTTCTTCTGCATGGCGCGGAAGATACGCCGCCGGGCCTTGAGGCGCAAAGGCGGCTTGGCCCGCGCCGCCTCGAGGAAGCGGCGCGGGATATCTCGATGGCTTACTTGGCCAGGTAGTTGCGATGCACCCAGGCGCCGTCGCCGCGCTTGGCCTCGACAAACAGCGAGGCCTTGGCGTCGCGGACCTCTTGGCGCGCCAAGCCGCTGACCGTCTCCTCCTGCGCGGCTCCGCTTTCGGCCGAGCTCAGGAAGGCGCCGACGCTGGCGGGTGCGGGTGCCGCGACCGGGGCCGCCTTGTCGGCGCCGATCGCCTCGGTGACGCTCGCCGCCAGCAGCTTGGGCCACATTTTGCGGAACAGGGCGTTGGAGGGGTAGACGTCGGCGCTGTTGACCTTGCCGTTGACCGCGAAGACGTAGCCGATGATGTCGTCCTTCTCTGCGCCGAACGACTGCAGCGTCTTGACGTAGGCGTCGCGCGCCTCCTTGAGCTTGTCGTTCTCGAGCGAAAGCTGAAGGCTTGTCGCCGAGCGCGGGGAGGCAACCTCGGCGCTGAGCTGCTCCGACAGGCGGTTCTGCACGCTGGCGACGGAGGCCCATACCTGCTGCTGGCGGGAATAGACCCGGTCGCCCGCATCGAGCGCCGCCCTCGGCGCCGCGGCTTCGACCTTCATCGGCGCGCGCATGGCGAGCTTGGCTTCGCGCGACGGCATCGCTTCGGCGCTGCTGGCAAAGGCGACCGAGCTCTCGGCCCCGCGCCCGGACCAGCGGCCATGCTCGACGCAGAAGGCGGCGAGCGAGACCTCGCCCGATTTCGGCGGCAACACGAAGCTCATGCTGAGTACGCGGTCCTGGCGGCCACCCTTCACGATGTCACCCGCCTGGATGAAGATATCGTCGCCGCCGGTGTTCTCGATCTTGAGCTCGTTGACCTCGCCCGTCTCGATGACGCGCACGCTGCCCTTGTCGAACGCCTCCTGCAGCGTCAGCGGCACCGGTCCCGCCGCGCTGGGACCGTGAATGAAATAGACGGCGAGGTTCTCGTGCACGTGCGGGCCGGAGATGCGATCCTTGTCGTCGGCGAAGGCAAAGCGCGGCGCGAGCGATACCGCGCCCAAAACTGCAAGACCCGCGGCGGCCAGAGAAAACATTTGCATGACAAACCCTTTCCGGACTGAACCAGACTAGGGGCGGTCATAGTCAACCTTTGCGGCCCGACCTCGATGGTCTGGTGGCGGCTTGGCGGGTTCGCGATGGCCGAATTGTGCGGCGCTAGCCGGCAGGCTTTGCACTCGGATCGACGAAAAGGTCGCTCGAGAAATAGCGCTCGGCCGACGATGGCGCGAACGTCACGATGGTCTTGCCCGCCATGTCGGGACGCTCGGCCACCGACAGCGCCGCGGCGACGTTGGCGCCCGTCGAGATGCCGCCGGGGATGCCTTCCACCTTAGCGACGAGACGCGACACCTCGAACGCCTGCTCGCTCGACACCGTGATGATCTCGTCGATGAGGGAGGTATCGAGGATCGAGGGGATGAAGCCTGCGCCGATGCCTTGGATCTTGTGCGGCCCGCGCGGCTTGCCCGACAGCACCGGGCTCGTCGTCGGCTCGACGGCGATGATCTTTAGGCTTGGCTTGCGCGGCTTCAGCGCGCGGCCGACGCCGGTGAGCGTGCCGCCCGTGCCGACGCCGATGACCAGCACGTCGACCTTGCCGTGGGTGTCGTTCCAGATCTCCTCGGCCGTCGTCTTCTCGTGGACCAGCGGATTGGCGGGGTTGTCGAACTGGCCGGGGATGACCGCATTGGGGATCGATTTGGCGAGCTCGTTGGCGCGCTCCAGCGCGACCGGCATGCCGCCCGGTCCGGGCGTCAGTTCCAACTCGGCGCCGAGGTGGGTGAGGATCTTGCGCCGCTCGATCGACATGGTCTCGGGCATGACCAGGATCAGTCGGTAGCCGCGTGCCGCCGCCACGAACGCGAGCCCGATGCCGGTGTTGCCCGAGGTCGGCTCGATCAGCACCGTCTTGCCGGGCGTGATCTTCCCCTGCGCCTCGAGCGCGTCGATCATGGCCACGCCGATGCGATCCTTGACAGACGAGAGCGGGTTGAAGAACTCGAGCTTCAAGAGCACGTCGGCCTTGACCTTGGCCGCCGCCATGAGGTTCGACAGCCGCACGAGCGGCGTGTGCCCGATCGTCTCGGCGATCGAATTCATAGACGCGCCCGCGGCCCCAGGTCTTGGTCGCCGCCAGCGTCTTGATCTCCAGAATCTCGGTCATGGGGTTCGCCTCGTGTTCGCGTTCGTGTTTGTGGTCGCGGCTCCGGGGAGGATGCCGCGCCTGGCGCAAAAAGTCATGCTCGAGCGCAGCAAGTTGGTTGAAAGGCGCCGCCTGTCAAGCTTGATAAGCTTATCACTTGCGGCCGCTCTTCTTGCGTGAAGGGCCCTTTGTGGCACCCCGCCGCGGCGGCGCCGGTTTCTTCTTTGCAGCCGCCTTCGCGGGAGCCGGTTTGGGAGCCGCGGCAACCTTTCCGGTCGACCCGAAGCCGCCGTCGCCGCGGGCCGTGACGGAGACCTGCGCCACCTCGAACAGCTCGGCCTGCACCACGGGCATCACGACGAGCTGGGCGATGCGCTCGCCGCGGCGGATCTCGAACGGGGCGTGCCCCAGGTTTGCCAGCACGACGCCGATCTCGCCGCGATAGTCGCTGTCGATCGTGCCCGGGCTGTTGAGCACGGTGATCCCGTAGTTGAGTGCGAGGCCCGAGCGCGGGCGCACCTGCGCCTCGTAGCCCAGAGGCAGCTCGATGACGAGGCCGGTCGGCACCAGCGCGCGTGCGCCGGGCGCCAGCGTAAGCGGATGCTGGGTGTCGAGCGCCGCGACGAGGTCGAGCCCGGCGGCGCCCTTCGACTGGTAGGTGGGCAGTGGAAGCCCGGCGCCGTGCTTCAGCCGCACGACGCGGACGCGCGCGCGCCCCTTCGCGGACGGCGGGCTCATTCGGCCGCCGCCGTTGCGCGCCGCAGGAACTCGGCCGCGCGCAGCATGAGCCGCTCGGCCACGTCCTCTTTCGCCATCGTCGGCCAGTCTTCGACGCCGTCCGCCGTCGCTAGGTGCACGGTGTTCGACGCACCTCCCAGCACACCGGTTTCCGGCGACACGTCGTTGGCGACGATCCAGTCCGCGCCCTTGGCCTTGCGCTTCTTGCTGGCGTAGGCGACGACGTCGCGCGTCTCCGCCGCAAAGCCGATGACGAGGGCGGGGCGCCGGTCGCTCGACTTGCCGATGGTCGCGAGGATGTCTGCGTTCTCGACGAGGTCGAGCGCGCGCTTCTCGCCCGTCTTCTTCAGCTTGTCGCGCGGGGATGCGACCGTGCGCCAGTCGGCGACGGCGGCCGCGAACACGGCGACGTCGGCCGGCAGGGAGCGCTCGACCGCGGCCAGCATTTCCGCTGCGGTCTCGACGCGAACGACTTCGGCGCCGGGCGGATCGGGGAGTGCCACCGGTCCGGAGACGAGCGTGACGCGCGCGCCGAGACGGCCCGCCGCCGCAGCGACGGCGTGCCCCTGCTTGCCGGAGGAGCGGTTCGCGATGTAGCGCACCGGGTCGATCGGCTCGTGCGTCGGTCCGCTCGTCACCAGCACGTGGCGCCCGGCGAGCGGAGGCTTCGCGCGCAGCCGCGTCACCGTCCGCCCGCCGCCGTCGGCGAGGAGCGCGCGCGCGGCGGCGATGATCTCGGCCACCTCGGCGAGCCGGCCAGGGCCAGCTTCGTCGCGCTCGGCCATCTCGCCGGTGTTGGGTCCGACGAAGCGGATGCCGTCGGCCTTCAGCTGCGCGACGTTGCGCAGGGTGGCTGGATGCAGCCACATGCGCGGGTTCATCGCGGGCGCGGCGAGCACCGGCTTGTCGGTCGCCATCAGCACCGTGCTGGCGAGATCGCTCGCGTGGCCGCCGGCCATCTTGGCCAACAGGTCCGCCGTCGCCGGCGCGACGATGATGAGGTCGGCTTCGCGCGACAGGCGGATGTGGCCGATCTCGTGCTCGTCGTTCAAGTCGAAGAGGTCGGTGAACACGCGCTCGTTGGTGAGGGCTGCCACCGACAGCGGCGTCACGAACTCGGCGGCCGCCCGCGTCATCACCGCGCGCACGCTGGCGCCGTCCTCGCGCAGGCGGCGGACCAGGTCGAGGCACTTGTAGGCGGCAATGCCGCCGCCGATGATGAGCAGGATGCGCTGTTGCTTCACGTGGAACCGCCTACCAGTTAACGGCAAAATCCTAGCACAATCGGGCGGCGCAAGGGGTTAAGCGGCCTGCCGCATTTGTGCTGCAAGGCTCGCCTATTGCGCTCCTATAACGCTCCTATAACCCTGGCCTCGATGGCGCAAACCGCGCATTCTAGGGCGACGAGGGTCGGCAAGCGCGCCTTGCGGGTGATGGGTAATGGGGATTTCGCGACGGATTTCGGTGGTGCTCGTCCTGCTCGTGCTGAGCGCCGCGGCGGCGTTCGCGGCCGTCATCGATCCCGCCGCTGACTGCCTCAGCGACGACAACGAGCGGCGCATCTCCGGCTGCACCTCGATCATCGAGACGCCGGGCGTGCCCAGCGAGCAGTTGAGCGTTGCCTACGGCTTGCGGGCGCTGGGGTACTCGCTCAAGGCCCTGTTCGACAAGGCCATCGCCGACTACGACCGCGCGATCGACATCAATCCCGATTTCGCCGCCGCCCTCAACAACCGCGCGTGGGCCTACTACAAACTCGGCCGCCCGCAGCAGGGGGCCGGCGACGTCGAGCGGGCGCTGCGGCTCGCGCCCGACAACCCGTATGCGCTCGATACGCGCGCGCACATCCATCAGTCGGGCGGTGACGCGGCTGCGGCGCTCGCCGACTACGAGCTCGCTATGCGCTTCGGCGGCGAGACCATCGTGAAGATGTATCAATGCGGGCTGCGTTCCCAGAGCCTCTACTTCGGCGCGCTCGACGGCGTCTACTCGAGCGACGTGAAACGCGCGCTGCACGTGTGCATCAACCGGAAGGGATGCGATCCCTTGCCGGGCGACGAGGATTGCCGCCCGTCGGTGTCGTGATTCCGCGAGGCGCGGAAATCGCTCGTCTGTCAACTGCGCAATCTATGCTTTCAACGTCGTAAATCGCTGCACTGCATCAGAAAAACATGGGGCAACATGGCTTGACGCTGGGCCGCCGCGGGGACATTGTGCCCCCGCCTCTGAATCGTGGACCGGTCCGGTGGCCATAGAAAATCGAATAAGGTCCGAGTCTAGGGAGACTTCCCAGGGCGGGGAGATGCCAAACGGCGTCGCCCCGCCTAGTCGTTTGTGACGCCGGCAGATCCAGCCCGGCTCGTCACGGCCCGGTCGCAAAATCCCGCAAGGTTGATCGCCGCGTGGGGACGGGGCACAGTCCCCGCGCTCAAGCGAGAGGGGGCGAGCGGTGTACTCAAGTCCCGATCCGGCATCCACGCCCGCGCCGCGGCGCCGCCGCTTTCCCATCTTTGCGTTGATCGCCTGGGCGTTCTTCCTGCTCGCCGTGCCGCGGCTGGTCGAGCAGCTCAACATCGTCGACGTCTTCGCCTTCCCGCTCGGGTTCTTCATGACGGCGCAGGGCTCGCTGCTGGCGCTCATCGTCGTGGCCGTGCTGGCGGCGCGTCGTCACGACAAGCTGGCTGCGCGCGGCGACGAGTAAGGGCGGTCATGGCGTTCGAACCGGGGTTCTTCGCGCTTGGCTTGGGGGCGGCCGCTGGCCTCGCGTTCGTTTCGCGGCGAACGAGCGATGGCGACGTTTCATCGCCGGCTTTGCGCGGTCTGGCGCTTGCCGCCGATGGCATTTCCGCGCCGTTTCTCCTTGGCATCGCCGGAGCCGTGTTCACTTGGGGCTACGACGGCCTCGCGTTCGTGCTGGGTCTCGGCGGCGGTTATCTGCTGCTGCAGCTTCTCGTTGCTCCGCTGCTGCCGCTTGCCGGCGCCAGCTCCGTCCCCGACTACTTCGGCAGGCGCTTTGGCAGCGCGCCGCGCTTCCTCGCCGCCATCGCCGTCGTCCTCTCGATGGCGGCACTGCTGGTCGCCCAGTTGATGGCCGCCGGACTTATCGGCGCCCGCCTCTTGCAGGTCGACTACGGCGTCGGCGTCGCGATCGCGGCCGTGGCGCTGCTCGTCTGCATTGCGCTGAGCGGCCGGGGGCCAGGCGTGTGGGCGGCGGCCATTCTGTTCGTTGCAGTGCTCGCCGCGTTTCTGGCGCCGCTGGCGGAGGTCTCGACCGCCAAGTACGGCGTGCCCGTGCCGCAGATCGCCTACGCCAACACGGTGTGGCAGATCCAGAGCCTGGAGGAGGCACTGCTCGAGCACGACCTCGCCGATCCGGCGGTCCTGAAGCCGCTGCTGCGGCCGTTCCTGTCGCTGAGCCCGCTGAACTTCATCGGGCTGACGCTCGGCCTGGCGCTCGGGCTGACGGCGCTGCCGAGCCTGCTGTCGCGGCACTTAGCACCGCTGCCGTTTCGCACCGCGCGCTGGTCAGTCGTGTTCGCGCTGATCTTCGCCACGCTGCTGGTCACGGCGGCGCCGGCGCTGGCGGCCTACGCCAAGCTTTCGCTACTGTCGCTGATCGGCGAGCGCGCCGCGCTGGCTAGCTTGCCGGCGTGGATATTCACCTACGGCAACCTCGGGCTGGTCGAAATTTGCGGGCGCGCGGCGACGGATGCCGCCGCCGTCGCCAAGGCGTGCGCGGAGCTGCCCGACGCGACGACGGTGCTGCGCCTGCAGGACATCACGCTCGATCCCGACATGATCACGCTGGCGATGCCGGAGATCACCGGGCTCGGCGAGACGTGGCTCGGCGCTCTCGCCGCCGCCGCGCTGGCCACGGCGCTGCTGACGGCGGGCGGCCCGCTCGCTGCAATCGTGGACGCGCTCGGCGGCGGACGCGCCGCGCCGGGCGCCTCGCGCTGGGAGCCGTTGGTCATGGCGGCAGCGGCAGTTGCCGTGGCGGCGTTCATTGCCGCGGTGCGCCCCGCCGGCATGCTGACCATGGCGACCTGGGCGTTCACGCTTGCGGCCGCCGGCCTCTTCCCCGCGCTCATCGCCGGCCTCTGGTGGCGGCGCGCCAACGCGTCGGGCGCCGCCGCCGCGATCCTCGCAGGTCTCGCCGTCGCGCTCTTCTACGTCCTCGCGACGCGCTTCTTCGCGACCGCATTCTTCGAGGCGTTCTCGTCGCTCTCGAATGCCGGACCGATGGCGAGCGAGACCTTCGCCGATCTGAAGCAGGCGTGGGTCGCCGCGGCGCCGGGTCCGGTCAAGGATGCGGCCTGGCTCGCGCTCGATGCGCATGCGCAGGGTATCGCCAACCTTGGTGGGGCATCAGGAACCTGGCGGCGGTCATCCTCGCCCTGCCGGTCGGCGTCGTCGCGCTCGTGGTCGTCTCGCTGCTGACGCCTCGCCAACCGGCGGCCTGAGCCGCGCCTCGTTAACGGCCGCGTGCTAGCTTGCCGCCATGATCTACGATCTCGTCGTTGTCGGCGGCGGCATCAACGGCGCCGGCATCGCTGCCGACGCCGCCGGCCGCGGGCTCACGCGTGCTGCTGGCCGAGATGGCCGATCTCGGCGGCGCGACCTCCTCGCACAGCTCCAAGCTCATTCACGGCGGCCTGCGCTATCTCGAGAACTTCGAGTTCCGGCTGGTGCGCGAGGCGCTCATCGAGCGCGAGGTGCTGCTGGCCAAGGCGCCGCGCACATCGTGTGGCCGCAACGGTTCGTGCTGCCGCAGGTGGCAGACGGACGCCCGCAACTCCTGCTGCGCGCCGGCCTCTTTCTCTACGACCACCTTGGCCCGCCGGCAGCACATCCCAGGCTCGGCCGCGCTCGATCTGCGACAGCGATCCCGCCGGCCGGCGCGCTGCGGCCGGATTTGACCCACGGCTTTGCCTATTGGGACTGCCGCGTCGACGATGCGCGGCTGGTCGTGCTCAACGCGCGCGCCGCCGCCGATAAGGGCGCAGTCATCGAGACGCACACGCGGGTGGAGTCGGCGCCGATGCGGCGAACGGCGCATGGCGCATGACGCTTCGCGACGCCTCGGGATCGCGCGAGGTCGCCGCGCGCGCGCTCGTCAACGCAGCCGGGCCCGTGGGTGCAAACCGTCGCCGACACGGTCGATGCGGGGGAGCCGGTCGCGCGTGAGACGGTGCGCCTAGTCAAGGGCAGCCACATCGTGGTGCCGCGCATCGAAGGCGCCGAGCGACGCCTACCTCTGCCAGAGCGCCGACGGGCGCGTCGTGTTCGCCATTCCCTACGAGGAGCGGTTCACGCTGATCGGCACCACCGAGATCGCCTACGCGGGCGATCCGGCCACGGTCGGCGATCAGCCGCGAGGAGGAGGACTATCTGCTCGAGCTCACGCGGCGCTTCTTCGCCGCCCCGCTCGCGCGCGACGATATCGTGTGGAGCTTTGCCGGCGTGCGTCCGCTCTACGACGATAACGCCTCGGCCGACGCTTCGACGGTGACGCGCGACTATCGCTTCGAGCTCAGCGCGGCGCTGGAGGCGCGCCGCTGCTGACGGTGCTCGGCGGCAAGCTCACGACCTATCGCCGGCTTGCCGAGGCGGCGCTGGCGAAGCTTGCGCCGCATCTTCCGCCGATGGGTCCGGCTTGGACGGCGGGTGCCCGTTCTGCCGGGCGGCGATCTCGGCGAGGGCGGTCTCGCCGGCTTCATGCCGCGATCTGTGCCGGCGCGTCGCGGGTTCGAGGCCGCGTGTCCTGGAGCGGCTCGCGCGCCGCTACGGCATCGCTCGTCGACGACGTGCTAGGGGATGCGCGCGACGACGCCGATCTCGGCGCGGCGTTCGGCGGCGGACTGACCGAGCGCGAGGTCGCGCTACCTCGCGACGCGCGAGTGGGCGCGCACGCCCGAGGATGTGCTGTGGCGGCGGACGAAGTGCGGGCTGCACATGAGCGCGGGCGAGCGCGATGCCGCCTCGGCGAAGATCTCGGCGCTGCTGTAGAGGGATTTAGCCCGGCCCCGCGGGGGTGTCCTGCACGTCGTCCGGGTCGGGCGTGGCCGGTGCCGGAGCGGCGGCTGGCTGCAGCGTCGGCGGTGCCCAGGGCCCGTGCACGTCGATGACCTCGCGCGGGGCGGGTTTCGACGTCGCCGCCGGCGTTCGCCCTCGCCCGGTCGCCGACCGCCAGCTCGAGGTCGAGGCTGCGCGCGGGAAGGTCGATGGCGCCGTCGGCCTTCAGGGCGCGCTCGCCCGATATCGCCTCCGCCGACTCGGTGCGGATGATGCCGTTACCGACGACGAAGCGCGCGTCGAGCTCGATCGACGGGGATCGCCGTGCTCGCGGCCGTCCGCCACAACGTGGCCTGCTGCGGGGAGGTGGCGGCCGTCAGAGCTGGTTGACGTCGAGGCCGAGCGGCCGCCTTCGTCGAGCGTCACGCACAGCTTGCCGTCGAGCGAGCGCAGCAGCGCTTTCGCCCGTGTTGCCGTCGGCCGTGAGATCGACGATCACGTCGCCGCGGCCCTGCACGGTGGGGTGGCCGAAGATGGCCTGCACGGCCCGGCCGACGTCGGTCGACTTCGAACTTTGCCTGCACATCGTAGTTGGGGTTGCGCTCCGCTCGTGTCGATGCGGAGCTGGCCGCCGCCGCGCGTACCGTCGTCGATCTCGAGCTCGGCAATGTCGGCCAGCATCTTGCCGCCGCGCAGCGAGACGGTGGCGGCGCTGTGGCCGATGGTGAGGCCGGGGACGACGACGCTGTCGGACGAGATGCGGAAGTCGGCATCCACGCTCTCGATCAGCGGAAACGCGAGACCGCTCGCGTTGCTGATGAGGGAGAGGAGGCTAACCCCCGGTCCCTGATCCGGTGTGGCGCCGCCGCGTGTCAGATACTTCGAAAGGTCGAGCGTCTTCAGGCCTAGGGTGCCGTCGACGGCCGGCCGGGCCGCGCTGAAATTCACCGACAGCGTGCCTTCGGCCTCGTTGCCGTCCATCTGCAGCACGGCTTTCTGGAAGGCGAGCGTGCGGTCCACCCACTCGAGCTGGCCCTTGGCGTGGAAGTCGTCGAAGCCGAAGCCCGCCGGCCAGCCTGCGCCCAGCCAGAACGCGGCCTGACGCAGGTGCGGGATGTTCACCTCGGCGCGCGGCGACAACAGGCGCGGATTGTCGGCGAGCAGGATCGCGCCGTCGAGGCTCGCGCTGAGCATCTTGCTGTCGAGCGAAGCGGTTATCGGACGCGCTCCCGTCCGCGTGTCCGTGCTGGCCTCGAGCGCGGTGTCGAAGCTTACCCTCTCGCCGCGGAAGGAGAACGAGCCTGTCGCGCGCACGGCGCCATTCGGCTTGGAGGTGACGTCGGCGGCGAGGTCGTCGAGCGAGAGCGTCGAGCCGTCCGACATTTTGATGCGGACGGAGCTGTTGGTGACCGTGAGCGCGTCGAACTGCAATTTCTGGAAGGAGGCGACGAGCGGCGCGATGCCGGCGGTGGAGGCCTGCGAGAACGTGGGTTCGACGGTCGAGAAATCGGCGGTGAACGTCGCGTTGTCGAGCCGCATGCGCTGGCCCCCGCCGGTGATCAGCATGGCGATCACCTCGCCGCCGCGAGCAAGCCCGCTGCGGCTCTGGGGCAGCGAGAGCGTCCCGCTCTCGAGCTCCACCACCGGCGCCCCGAGCAGGCGCACGGGCGCGCTCAGGCTGTAGCTGTCTCGCGATGCAGCGAACACCGCGGCGCCCTTGAGATCGAGGTGGCGGCCGGAGACGAAATAGGGGGCGATGAGCAGGAAGCCGAGGCAGCACAGCACCGCGAGCGCGATCGATGAAGGTCGCTGCGGATGCTTCGGGCGTTTCATGAACCCTGCCGTTTCAGCGCACGCCACCCCAAGCCGAACAAATTCGCCGAAAACGCCGGTGTTGGCTGGATGGCAATCCCCTGGTGCCTTCCCGACCTCGCCAGTCTTAAAGGGGTGGATCGGGTGGTGCAAGCATTCCGAACAATCGCGGTCGATGCGAAACGACGCGTCACGCAACGAATCATCTTGTATCGCGTGTGAAAACGAAAAGCGAGATGAAGTATCCGCGCGCGCTGCGAAGATGATCGACTGCGCGTCGACAATTGTGCAGTGCGATGTTGTTAGGAGAACTTCCGGCTATGGCGGCGGGTGCACAGAAATTTTGTTTGCCAATATTGGAAAGGATGCGGGGCGTGCGTGCTTGCGCGCACACAACCGTCGTGCACTTCATACGCGGTCGATGCTCGAAGCCGATGCGGAAATTGCGGTCGTGAGGCAGCCTTTTGTCATCGGTGGTCTGTCGGTGAAGCCGGGCGAGCGCCGGCTCGTCGATCTGCCTATTTCAAAGCTGTCCAACCACGCCCCGGTCGCGCTCCCGGTGCATGTTCTGCATGGCTCGCTGCCGGGGCCGACGATGTTCGTTTGCGCGGCCATACACGGCGACGAGCTCAACGGCGTCGAGATCATCCGCCGGCTGCTGCGCACGCTCGATCCCAAGAGCATCGGCGGCACGCTTCTATGCGTGCCCGTGGTCAACGTGTTCGGCTTCATCAGCCGCTCGCGCTACCTGCCCGACCGGCGCGATCTCAACCGCTCGTTCCCGGGCTCGGCGACGGGGTCGCTGGCGGCACGGCTCGCGCATCTGTTCCTGTCGGAGATCGTGAAGCGCTCGCAGATCGGCATCGACCTGCATACCGCCGCCATCCATCGCATCAACCTGCCGCAGGTGCGCTGCGTGTTCCGCAAGCGCCCGCGCTGCCAGAAGCTCGGCATCGCGTTCGGCACCGAGGTGATGCTCGAGAGCCCGGAGCGTCCCGGCTCGCTGCGCCAGGCCGCGCGCGAGGTGGGGGTCGACGTGCTGAGCTACGAGGGCGGCGAGGGTCTGCGCTTCGACGAGTTTGCGATCCGCGCCGGCGTCGAAGGCATCACCGGCGTCATGCTGCACGCCGGCATGCTGCAGCTGGCAGACGGAGTCGAGCTTCCCCAAGGCGAGCGGCGCACGCCGGTGCTGATCAACGCCTCGAGCTGGGTGCGTTCGCCCGAGGGCGGCGTGTTCCGCACCACGAAGCGCATCGGCGACGCGGTCAACAGCAACGAGGTGGTGGGCCACGTCGCCAACCCCTACGAGGACAGCGCGGTGGAAGTGCGCGCGCCGCGCCGCGGCATCCTCATCGGCCGCACGACGCTTCCCATCGTCAACATGGGGGACGCGCTGCTCAACATCGGCTGGTCGGAGGAGTTCGGTGAGGCCGGCGCGTCGCCCGAGCGCGACCTCGTCGACGAGCCGGCGTCCGACGAGGACGAGATGATCGAATGAGCTGCCGCTTCGCGCCGCTCGAGCCGGCCGTGCCTCAGCCGTGACCTTTGACGGGTGCGGACATCAGGCCCGAGCCCATGAACACCGAGCCGGGCGAAAGAACCTGATCGGCCTCCTTGAGGCGGCGGGCAAAGCCGTCGGCGCCCTCGATGGCTTCGTCGATCTCATTGGAGCCGAGCAGGGCGACGGCGCAGGCGCGGAAGGCGGGGCAGGCGCTGTGCTGGCAGGCGGCGACCATGCTGATCGCCAGGCACTCGTCGCGGCAGAACTGCCGGCACTGCGCGGGATAGACCTCGATCCTGCGCTCGGCTGCATCCTGCACCGCGCGCACCCAGCAGGCGAGCTCGGTCATCAGGGGCTTGGCCGCGCGTGCACCGACGGCGCGCGACATCTCCTCCCAGGCGACCTCCCAGCAGCCGATGTCGCTGGTCTGGAAGCCGGCAAGCCAGCAGCGGAAGCCGACGCCGACGAGGCGCTCGGGCGCCGATAGCATAGCGGCGGCCGACATCGCGGCGTCGCGCGGCGGGCGCCCCTTAGGAAAGGTTTCGATCTGCGACATCAGTAGCCCCCCGGTCGGATTGAACGCGCGCGCGGAGCCGGGATACCGATGCGCGCCTAGCTGCCGGTGCGCCCGCGAGCGCGTGCAATTCGAGACGGGCGGCGCGGCGCAGATGTGCGCGGGTGGTGGGCATCGGCGGCTCCAATAGTCGGGGTTCAAGGCCCCGGTATCGGTGATGACGGTTCAAGGACGGTACGAGCCTCGGGGCCCGCGTCTCAATCCCTAACGTGCCGCTCAGCGCACAGTCAACAAAAGTGCGTGCAAGACCAATAGATTAGAAATCGTCTAATTCAAACTCGCGCGGGGCCGCGTCGCTCGGCTCACGCGGCGGCGAGACGATCCTTCGGGAAGATCAACGCCACCGCCGTGCCCTCGCCCGGCGCGCTGTCGATCTCGATGCGCGCGCCGTTGGCTTTCGCGAGGCCGGAGGCGAGCGGCAGCCCGATGCCGAGGCCGCCCTCCTGGCCACGCTCGGGCTTGGGCGGCGCGTTGACGTCGAGCGCGCGCGCGATCTCGTCGGCGCCCATGCCGGGGCCGGTGTCCTGCACGGCGACGAATACGCTGCGGTCGAAGCCGAGCCCGGTGACGAGGCGCACGACGCCGCCCCGCTTGGTGAACTTGATGGCGTTGGTGAGCAGGTTGAACACGATCTGCTTCACCATCATCGCATCGGCGAGGACGTGCGGGAGCTGCGCGTGCAGCTCGCCCGAGAGGGCGAGCCCGGCCTCCTCGGCAAGCGGGCGCACGGCGGAGACCGCACTTTGGGCGAGCATGTTGAGGTCGAGCTCGGCGGCCTGCGCGCGGCCCGCGGCGGGCTCGGGCCCGCCGTCGCCGAGGATGCGGTTGATGACGGCCAGCGCGTGGCGGGCGTTGTCGTGGATGTCGGAGGTGTAGCCGCGGTAGCGCTCGTTGGCGATGGCGCCGAAGCGCTGGTCCTTCATGATCTCCGCGGCGACGACGATGGCGCTCAAGGGCGTCTTTAGTTCGTGCGCCAGCTTGGAGAAGGCCTCGCGCCCGGCCGCCGCGTTGGGCTCGTCATCGTCGTCGGGCGTCGTCTGCGCCGGCGCGACAAAGCCGGTGCGGATCGCGCGCGCGATCTTCTTCAGCGTTTCGGCGTCCTCGCCCGATGGAGCCGCGGACTCCTTCAGGGCAGTGGCCGCCGCCTTCGCCTTGGGCTTCTCCTCGCCGCCCGCGACGCACACCAGCGCGAGCGGCGGCGAGGCCGGCTCGTTGAGCGCGCTCACGGTGCAGAGCAGGCTCTCGGCCCCGTAGGCGGTCCAGAAGATCAAGGGCTCGCGCCGGCCGCCGCCGAGCGGCTCGCGCATCAGCGCGCGCAGGCGGACGAGACCGGGCATGGCGGCATCGAGGGTCCCGGAGGCCGCGTCGGGGCGCAGGCCGAGGCGCGCGGCACCCGCGGGGTTGGCGGCGAGCACGCGCCCCCTGGCGGGATCGATCACCCACGCGGGTCCCGAACAGCGCGCGAGCGCCGCATCGGGGCCTGTCGAAGGCAAGGCAACACGGGGCGCGTCCACGGACATGGTTGAAACACCAGGGCTCAAAATCTGTTAGCGCGCTCAGTTGCTTCCGTCCATGAGCCGAAGCCGCGGCGACCCGCTATCCACACTCATTTCGCGGTCGCTTCAGCGCGCGCGGCGGTTATAATTGCATAATGCCCGATGACCGGGAGCGGGTCCCCTAAGAACAACCTCCTGGCAGCCGAGGAGGATACTGCCGATGTACGACAAGCCGCAGTTCGAGATTCCAGAGGCCGTGCGTGAGCTCGCCGAGCGCAACGTGGATCAGGCGCGGTCGGCCTACAACCAGTTCATGGACATGGCGCGGCAGGTACAGGAAACGCTGGCCAAGTCCCAGGGCGCCATGGCGTCCGGTGCCATGGAGCTGCAGTCGAGGGTCGCCAAGTTCGCCGAGGAGAACATCCAGGCGAGCTTTGCCTTCGCTTTCGACCTCGCGCGCGCCCGCGATCTCAAGGAGTACCTGGAGATCCAGCAGCGCTACGCGCAAAAGCAGATGCAGACCTATGCGCTGCAGGCCCAGGAGCTCGGCAAGCTCTTGAGCGAGGCCGCCCAGAAAGCCCAGCCCAAGCGCTGAGGCCGGCAGGCCCCGCCCCCCGCGGCCTGCACCCCTCGGCCGGACTCTGCCGCGCCGGATCGCCCCTCAGCCGCCCGTTTTTTGCTTGACGATGCGGTTGGTGTAAGGGTTTTAAGACGCGCCGGGCAGGCTACGCCGTTATGCCAGCCGTCGCGTGTGCCGCCTTAGCTCAGATGGTTAGAGCGCTAGATTGTGGATCTAGAGGTCACCCGTTCGATCCGGGTAGGCGGTACCATCTCATTGAGCCAGATCGACCTCGCCCTACGGTTGGATCGCCGCGGTGGGTCTCGTTGCCGCCGCCAATAGGCAACCAGACTTCGATCCCGCGCTTCCCAGCCGAGTACTCTTCCCTCACAATGAGACTTTGCCGCGGAGGGGTCGTGACGCCATTTTGCCGAGCTGTGGGGATTTTGCTGCTGGTGGCATTCTTCGCCGCCGGTCAGGCGCGCTCCGAAGAGCTCGGCTGCATGCGCTACGTTCCCCAGATCGGCAGATCGGTGGCCGTTCGCTGCAACGACGAGCCGGCCAAGGCGCCAGCCGACCGCACTACGCGACAGCCGGAGCCGGGACCTGGCCTGGACCATAACCGTTCCACCGAGCCTGAATCCAGCAGGCTCGGCCCCGACGACGCGGCGCCTGTGCGCGAAGCCGATTCAAGCCCGTGTCTCAACGAGGAGAATCCCGGCACGGCGATCGGGATCTGCCAGGTCTTTCTCAACAACAACGCGGGGCTGTCGCAGACGACCAAGGTCTCCGTCTACAAGAAGCTCGCCTACGCTGCCTTGCGCATCAAGGACTATCAATCGGCGCTGTCGTGGAGCAAAAAGTCGCTCGATATCACTCCGAGCGCGGTCGAGCACTACATCGCCGGGCAAGCCAATGCGGCGATGAAGAACCCGAGCGCCGCCATCGTGGAGTTCAGCTCCGCCATCATGATCGCGCCCAAGTATACGCTCGCCCTGCATCGGCGCGGCGAGGCCTATCGGGAGATCGGCGACACTGCCAGTGCCAAGAGCGATTTCGAGGCGGCGGTTGCGCTCGTCCCCAAGTTCACGCCGGCGCTCGAGGCGCTCCGCCGCCTGCGGCGGCGCGGCTGACCCGGCCGCTTTCTCCTTTGTCCATAAATTCTGCCCAATGCGCGGCTAAGGCAGGGCAAGCACGGCGCGGCGCATCCGCGTAATGTGCGCCCGGATTGGGGAATGGGGGAAACAATGACACTGGCATTTGCGCCGGGCGCCTGTGTGCGTGCTTGGTTCGCGCTCGCCGCCGCCGGCTGTGTGCTCGCTTCGCTGCCGGCGCTCGCCGGCACCATCAAGGATCAGATGGCGAAACTCGATCCGGAGGAGCGCGCGCATCAGGCCTGCGCCATCAAGGGTCTCGAAGTGATCCGGCACGATAAGAAACTTCCGGGCGCTGACCACCTCAAGACCGGCATCTTCGGACGCGCTGTGTACGTCGGCAACGAGGTCACGGCAAAGGGCGGCGCGGTTAAGGCACACGACCACTGGTACAAGCTGAAGTTCAGCTGCACCGTCACCGCCGACCAGATGAAGGCGACGGCCTTCACCTACGAGATCGGGGCCGAGGTCCCGCCGGACAAGTGGCAGGACCTCGGCCTGTGGTAACGCTCAGCGCGCGAGCGCGGCGGCGGCGAGATAGTTGACGCTCACGTCGTTCGCGTCGAGCTTCCACTCGTCGTGCATCACGTCATAGACGAGGCCCGAGAAACGCGGGCTCGCAAACCCCGCTGCCGCGAGATGGCGCCCGAGCTCGTCGGGCGTGACGAAACGCTGCCAGTCGTGGGTGCCGCGCGGCAGCCACCCCAGCACGTACTCGGCCGCGACGATCGCCAGCGCATAGGACTTCCACGTGCGATTGAGCGTCGAGAGCACGGCCGCCCCGCCGGGGGCCACCAGCTCGCCGATGATGCGCACGAAGCCGGCAACATCCGGCACGTGCTCGACCACCTCGAGGCAGACGACCGCGTCGAATGTCTCGCCGGCCGCGTGCAGGTCTTCGACGCGCGCGGCGCGATAGTCGATGGGGAGGCCTTGCGCCTCGGCGTGGCGGCGCGCGGTCGCGATCGCCTCCGCCGTCGGGTCGATGCCGGTGACGCGCGCGCCGAGGCGAGTGAGCGGCTCCGACACGAGCCCCCCCCCGCAGCCGACATCGAGCACCGAAAGCCCGGCAAGGGGTTTCAGATCGCGCTCGGGCCGGCCAAAGTGGCCGACAAGCGCATCGCGGATGAAGCGCAGCCGCGCCGGGCCCTGCTGATGCAGCGGGCGGAACTTTCCATTGGGGTCCCACCACGCGCCGGAGAGGCGCTCGAAGCGCTCGATCTCGCGCGGGTCCAGCGTGGGATCGCCGGGGGGAAGCGTTGCGGGGTCGGCCTGCATGGCGCGATACGGGCCGCCGGGGCCAAGATTGTCAAGGTACGGATATTGCAGGGACCGGCCGTTGCCGTTAAGAGAACGGGCCGTAAACGGGATTTCAGTTTTCCGGAAAGGCCGCCTATAGCCGACCGGGCCAGTCAGGCCTGTCCGCGGCCGGCGCCCCTCAAGGCCAGCTCCAACGCATTCGAAAAGCGCACGGCGGGAAACGCAATGGCTGTGGTTGTGATGAAGTTCGGCGGCACCTCGGTGGCCAACGTCGAGCGCATCCGCAACGTCGCGCGCCACGTGAAGCGGGAGGTCGACGGCGGCAACGAGGTCGCGGTCGTCGTCTCCGCCATGGCCGGCGTGACCAACCAGCTCGTCGGCTGGGTGCGCGAGGCCTCCGTCCTGCACGACGCGCGCGAGTACGACGCAATCGTCGCCACCGGCGAGCAGGTGACGGCGGGTCTGTTGGCGATCGTGCTGCAGTCGATGGGCCTGCAGGCGCGCTCCTGGCAGGGCTGGCAGATTCCGGTGACGACGTCGGCGGCGCACGGCTCGGCCCGCATAACCGGCATCGACGGCGCAGAGATCAAACGGCGCTTCGCGCAGGGCGAGGTCGCGGTCATCACCGGCTTCCAGGGCATCGAGCCCGAGCGCCGCCGCATCGCAACATTGGGACGCGGCGGCTCCGACACCAGCGCGGTCGCCATGGCCATCGCGCTCAAAGCCGATGTGTGCGACATCTACACCGACGTCGACGGCGTATACACCACGGACCCGCGCATCGTGCCCAGGGCGCGCCGGCTGCCGAAAGTGTCGTACGAAGAGATGCTGGAGATGGCCTCGCTCGGCTCCAAGGTGCTGCAGACCCGTTCGGTCGAGCTCGCCATGGTCAACCGCATGAGGGTGCGCGTGCTGTCGAGCTTCGTGGCACCCGAGGCGATGGAGCCGGCACGAGCCGACCGCCTTGAAGATATCGGAACGATCGTTTGCGATGAGGATGAGATCGTGGAGAGCCAAGTTGTGAGCGGCATCGCCTACGTCAAGGACGAGGCGAAGGTGACGCTCATCAAGGTCGAGGACAAGCCGGGTGTGGCCGCGCGGATATTCGGGCCGCTGGCGGATGCCAACATCAACGTCGACATGATCGTGCAGAGCGTGACGCCCGACGGAAAGCACACCGACATGACGTTCACCGTGCAGGCAGCGGAGTTGCCGCGCACGCTCGAAACTCTGAAGGCAGCCAAGAAAGACATCGGCGATTTCGATGTGCAAAGCTCCGCCGACGTCGCGAAGATTTCCGTGATCGGCGTCGGCATGCGCAGCCACGCCGGCGTCGCCGCCATGATGTTCAAGGCGCTTGCCGGCAAGGGCATAAACATCCTCGCCATCACCACGTCCGAGATCAAGATCAGCGTCCTGATCGACGCTGCCTACGCCGAGCTTGCGGTGCGGACGTTGCACTCAATTTACGGTCTCGACGCGGACTAGCGCCGGAATTTGCGGCGGGGCCGGCGGCGGCGCACGAGGGCACGATCGAGCATTTAAGCCCGCTTCCCCGGCGGACCACAGAACGGCACGAGCGATGCAGAGGCGAGGCGACGAGCCACGAGTCCTGACATCCGAGCCGGCGCTGCGTGTCATCATGCGGCGTCTGCGCGAGATCATGTCCGAGTCCGGCGACGGGCAGGCGCGCCTCGACAAGATCGTCAAGCAGATCGCCGGCGTGATGGTCACCGAGGTCTGCTCGATCTACCTGAAGCGCCAGGACGGGTCGCTTGAGCTGTTCGCGACCGAAGGCCTCAAGGCCGGCGCCGTGCACACCACGCGCATGAAGCGCGGCGAGGGTCTCGTCGGACGCTGCGCCGAGCTCAACATCACCGTCAACGAGCCCGAGGCCTCGAGCCACCCGGCCTTCTCCTACCGGCCGGAGACGGGCGAGGAGATCTACCACTCGCTGCTGGCGGTGCCGATCGCGCGCTCGGGCCAGGTGCTCGGCGTGCTCGTGGTGCAGAACCGCGCGCAGAAGGAATATTCCGACGAGGACGTGGAGGTGCTGCAGGCGACCGCCATGGTCGTCGCCGAGCATCTGGTCTCGGGCGCGGTCGCCGGCGCCGGCACCGCAGTGGAGATCGGCAAGTCGCTGTCGGCGGTGATCGAGGGCGAGCCGCTCTCGGCCGGCATCGCGCTGGGCCACATCGTGCTGCACGAGCCGCGCATCGTCGTGACCCAGTTGCTGGCCGAGGACACGGCCGTCGAGCTTGGACGGCTCGACACTGCCATCGGCACGCTGCGCGCCCAGCTCGACGAGATGTTCGGCCACGAGCATCTGGCCGGCGCCGGCGAGCATCGCGAGGTGCTCGAGGCCTACCGCATGTTCGCCCACGACAAGGGCTGGGTGCGCCGCCTGCGCGAGGCGGTCGAAGGCGGGCTCACCGCGGATGCGGCAGTGGAGCGCGTGCAGAACGGCACGCGCGCGCGCATGCTGCGCCAGAACGACCCCTATTGGCGCGAGCGGCAGCGCGACCTCGGCGATCTCTCCGATCGCCTGCTGCGCATCCTCGCCGGCCGCATCACCAGCGCCGACGAGCCGACGCAGCTACCCCCCGACACGATCCTCGTCGCGCGCACGATGGGTCCGGCCGAGCTGCTGGACTACGACCGCAAGCGGCTGCGCGGCCTCGTGATCGAGGACGGCAGCGCGCAGAGCCACGTGGCCGTCGTCGCCAAGGCGCTCGGCATCGCGGCCGTGGGGCAGGCGCGCGGCATCGTGGAGCGCGTCAGCGCCGGCGACGCGGCGATCATCGACGCCCTCACCGGCGAGGTGCACCTGCGCCCCTCGGCCGACGTCGTGGCCGCCTATTCCGACAAGGTCCGGTTCCTCGCCCGCCGGCAGCGCCAGTATCGTGCCCTGAAGGACGTGCCCGCCGTGACCAAGGACCGCGAGCGCGTCGAGCTGCACATGAACGCCGGCCTCCTCGTCGACCTGTCGCACCTGCGCGATTCCGGCGCCGACGGGGTCGGGCTGTTCCGCACCGAGCTGTTGTTCATGCTGTCGAGCACGCTGCCCAAGCTCGAGCGCCAGGTGGAATCCTACCGCGCCATACTCGGCCGGGCCGGCGAGCGGCCGGTGATCTTCCGCACCCTCGACATCGGCGGCGACAAGGTCCTGCACTACCTGCGCCAGCCGCAGGAGGAGAACCCGGCCATGGGCTGGCGTGCGGTGCGCATGGGCCTCGACCGCCCGGCGCTGCTGCGCACCCAGGTCCGCGCGCTATTGCGCGCCGCGGCGGGGCACGAGCTCAGACTCATGATCCCCATGATCTCGGCGGCGCAGGAGATGGATGAAGTGCGCGCGCTCGTCGACAAGGAACGCGCCATCGTCAAGAGCAAGGGTCACGATGCGGCCAAGCGGGTCCTCGTCGGCGCCATGATCGAGGTGCCGTGCCTGCTGTTCGAGCTCGATGCGCTGATGAAGAAGGTCGACTTCGTCTCCGTCGGCAGCAACGACCTGATGCAGTTCATGTATGCGGCCGACCGCACCAACGCGCGCGTCGGCAGCCGCTACGACGCATTGTCTCCCGCGCCGCTGAAGGCGCTTCGGAGCCTCGTGAAGTCGGCAAAAAAGCACGACGTGCCGCTCAACCTGTGCGGAGAGATGGCGGGAAATCCCATCGACGCACTCGCGCTCATCGCGCTGGGGTTCCGGTCGTTGTCGATGGCGCCGGCCTCGATCGGCCCGATCAAGACGATGATCCTGTCGCTGCACGCAGGGCGCGCCACCAAGCTCGTCGACGATCTGCTCAAGCGGAGCACGCGCAACATTCGCGAAGAGCTTGAATCCTTTGCCAAGTCGGAAGGCATCGAGTTGTGATGCGCAGGCGGCTTTGACAAGCGTCGGCTTTTGCCGGACGATGCGCGCGGGGAAATTCAGTTTCTGAGCATCTGACGTGGCGTTGGTCATGCGTAATGGCTCCGTGCCGGCGAGACCTGCTTCCGCCGCGCGTCCGCAAGGTGGACGTGCTCCGGCGCCTGCGCGCGGCCGGGCCGAGGCGGCCTCGTCTGCCATGCAGGCGGAGGTTGCCCGTTTCTTCCGGGATCTGCGAGCGGCAATGCAGTTGTCGCCGGCGCAGGCCGCCCAGCGGCTCGCGACGCGCATGGACATCATCGGCGCGCTGGAAACCGGCGACGTGTCGGCGCTGCCGCCGTGGCCCGAATGCTGCCGCATCGTGCGGACCTATACGGCGCCCGTCGGTCTCGATCCGCGCCCGATCCTGCATTCGCTCGAGACGCTGCTGGCGCTAGCGGCGCGCACGCCCAAGCCGGCTCCGAAGCGCTCGTTCGTTCCCCGATTGCGCCGGGAGGCGAAGGCCGCGCAGCCGGCACGGCCCGGACCGGCGGCAAATCCTGCAATCGCGGCGGTCTCGGCCAATTTCGGCCGGCTTATGAAGGGACGAAACGGCCGCGTCCTGTTCGCCATCGCTGTCCCCGTCGGGCTTCTGGTGCTGCTGTCTCAGACCTCCGTGCTGGAAGCCGCGGTGGCCCAGCTCCCGCCCTCGGTCGCCCGCATTGTGCGCGGCGCCCAGGACTACGTCACGGTGCAGTTGGCGCCGGTTCGCGACGGCCTGCGCTGGATCGACGTGCGCGACCCGCGCTCGCGCCGCACCGATAAATTGCGGACGACGACGCAATCGGATTAGATGCGCCGCCGTTGGCCGCGTAGGCATGTTCCAACCGATGGAATGGGACTGCGGCGGCTGCAATAGCGGCTTTTGCGCAGCGCACCAATCAGCACCTCAGAATAGCAGCCGTCCTAGAGCATGAGCACGATCCCCAAAGAGAAGTTGGACAAGCTGGTCGGCCGCTGGAACGCGATCCAGGCCGAGCTCAACGCCGGCGTGAACCAGGCCGTCTATACCAAGCTGACCAAGGAGTTCGCGGGATTGAACCCTATCGTCTCGACGATCGCGGCCCTGCGCGCGGTCGAGAAGGAGAGCGCCGATCTGGAGGCGCTGCTCGATGACCCCGCCGTCGACAAGGAGATGAGCGCGCTCGCACGCGCCGATCTCGATGCGCTCGAGCCGCGCCGCGAGGCGCTCGAGCAGCAATTGAAGCTCCAGCTTCTGCCCAAGGACGCCGCCGACGACAAGAGCGTCATCGTCGAGGTGCGCGCCGGCACCGGCGGAGACGAGGCGGCGCTGTTCGCCGGCGACCTGTTCCGCATGTACACCCGCTACGCCGAGCTCAAGAAGTGGAAGACGGAGATCATCAGCCTGTCGGAGAACGATCTCGGCGGGATCAAGGAGGTGATCGCCTCGATATCGGGCGATGGCGTCTTCGCGCGGTTGAAGTTCGAATCGGGGGTGCATCGCGTGCAGCGTGTCCCCGAGACCGAGACCGCCGGGCGCATTCACACCTCGGCGGCGACGGTTGCGGTGCTGCCCGAGGCCGAGGAGATCGATGTCGAGATCCGGCCCGAGGACATCCGCATCGACACCATGCGTGCGGGCGGCGCCGGCGGCCAGCACGTCAACAAGACGGACTCGGCGGTGCGCATGACGCACATCCCCACCGGGATCGTGGTCGTTTCCGCCGAAAAGTCGCAGCACCAGAACCGGCGGCTGGCCATGCAGGTGCTGCGCTCGCGCGTCTACGAGATGGAGCGTGAGCGGGCGGACACGGCGCGCGCGGAGGCGCGCAAGGGGCAGGTCGGCTCGGGTGACCGCTCGCAGCGCATACGCACATACAACTTTTCGCAAGGGCGCGTCTCCGATCACCGCATCAACCTGACGCTGCACAAGCTCGACGCGGTGCTCGACGGCGTGGCGCTGGACGAGCTCATCGATGCCCTCATCACCGAGCATCAGGCCGAGCAGCTCGCGGCCATGGAGAGCCCTGTCGGTGCTTGAGCCCAAGTCAATGGAACGCCACGGGATCGGGGCCATGTCGCTGCGCGAGCTTGTGCGCGAGGCCGCGCGGGCGCTCGCGGAGGCGGGCGTGGAAACGCCGGAGCGCGACGCTCGGCTGCTCGCGGCGGCGGCGATCGGTTGCTCGGCGGCCGAGCTGATCTCGTGCCCGGATCTTTCGGTGGACGCCGCCGCCCGGCACCGCATGGCGGAGTTCGTGCGCCGCCGCTACGCGCGCGAGCCGGTCTCGCGCATTCTGGGCGTCCGCGAATTCTTCGGGCGCTCGTTCGTGCTTTCGCCGGCGACGCTCGATCCGCGCCCCGACAGCGAAACGCTGATTGAGGCGGCGTTGGCGTACGTGGACGCGAAGGGCTTAAGGCAGCGGCCGCTGCGCATTCTCGACGTCGGCACCGGCTCGGGCTGCTTGCTCGTGACGCTGCTCGCCGAGCTGCCATGCGCGACCGGCATGGGCACCGACATAGACCCTATGTCGCTAGACATTGCGCGCATGAACGCGCGCGATAGCGCCATATCGGCGCGTTGCGAGTTCCGGCTCGCGGACGGCCTCGCCGGCATCGAAGGGCTGTTCGACATTCTGGTGTGCAATCCGCCCTATATCGCCAGCGGGGATATCCCGGGGCTCGCGCCCGAGGTGCGCAACTTTGACCCGCGCGCCGCCCTCGACGGCGGCCCCGACGGCCTCCACATCTACCGCCAGTTAGTCCCCCAGATCGCGCGGGTCGTACCGCAGGGATATGCGGTGCTGGAGGTAGGCGCGGGCCAAGCCGAAGCCGTTGCGCAAATGCTGCTATCTTCCATGGACTTGAGCCGGCAAGCCGCGCTCCGCCGCCATGTCGATCTGGGGGGCCACACGCGCTGTGTGTCCATGGAGATACAGTTGTAACGATGTCGCAAATAAAGAGTTTGAATTAGCGGCGTTCCGCGCTAATCTGTGGGCCAGCCGTATTGATCGTGCATCGCGCGGGTGGCATTCAGCCCTGCGGAACCGCACGACTTGGGATTGCGAAGCAAGGGGGCTGGCGCGCAAGCGCGAACATCCTCTTGCCCCGCTGAAATGGCGATCGCTGGCGGCTTGGCGTTGAACGCCCCTTCCGACGGGATGCAGCGACTGCCTTTTGAGCGTCACGAAAGAGAGATGAACGGAGTGCGCCGGCCGACGCTCGGTTGAGCTTGGTCCGCCACGCCTGCCCTGAGGGTGGGGCACGAGCGACGAATACCGCCGGGGCACGACGAACCGCACACCTTCGCTTTTCATCACCACCGAGAACGGAGCCAATGAGGCAAGGACAGCAGAACCGCAGGGGTCGCGGGCGTAACCGCAAGGGACAAAGCCCGCTTACACGCAGCTTCGAGAGCACAGGCCCGGACGTCAAGCTCCGCGGAACACCGGCGCACATAGCGGAAAAGTACATGACGCTTGCGCGCGATGCCTCGTCCTCCGGAGACCCGGTGCTGGCGGAGAACTATCTGCAGCACGCCGAGCACTACAATCGCATCATCATGGCCTTCCGCGACCAGAACATGGGTCCTGGTCAGGACGGCATGAATGGTGGCGGGCGCCTGGAGCCGGGTGACGAGTTCGGCGACGATGACGGCGACGAGGGCGACGCCCAGCCGTCGATGCAGCCGATGCGCCAGAACGATCACCAGCCGCGCATGGACAGCCCGCGCTACGAGGGGCACCGGGGCGGTAACGACCAGCAACGCTTCCGGGACCGGGGCGAGCATCGCCACAACAACTACAACCGGCAGGACCGTGGCCCAGACCGCGACCGCGGGCACGACCGTGGGCCAGATCGGGGACAAGACCGCGGACAGGACCGTGGTGGCGAGCAGCGTCATTTCCAGCCGCCGTCTCCTCCGCCGCAGAATGCCGACGCCGGCGTCGAGGGCGCAGGGCCGCAGCAGCCGTCGCCGGAAAACCAGATGCGGCGACGCGAGCGGTTCCCGCAGCAGGCTACGCACGAGCAGCCGGAATTCTTGCGTCGGCCGGTGCGGCGTCCGCGCCGCGAAGGTAACGGCGAGCCGAACGGCGGCGGACCGGATGACACCGACCGCGACTGACGCTCGGTTGCGTCTTTCTCCGCGCCCGCGCTGCTCAAACGGCTTCACAGTTGCTGAGCGCTTGCGCGTCGGAATTCCTTGCTCATCGGCCTTTGCGCTCGACGTGCGCCCCGAACTTTCCTGGGGGCGCCATGACGGCCGTCAATGCGGCTGCCATTACGGGCAACGACGATTGATCGTTGCTAAACTTCCTCAGCCGATGCAACTCTGAGGGCGGCGGCAGCGCCCCCTTTTGCCGGAATTGCGCCGTCCTATATCACCTGTTGGAAAGGTTTCCGGACGATGCTGCGCTTCACCGGCGAGTACGTCGGAGGAGCCTCGTTTCCCCAGGCGAAGGCGCTCGAACCCGTGCCGCTAAGGGCGGAGGAAGCGTGCTCTAGGAGGGACCATGAATTTCGAGAACTTCACCGACCGCGCGCGCGGTTTTGTGCAGGCGGCGCAGACCATTGCGCTGCGCGACGGTCATCAGCAGCTCACGCCCGAGCATCTTCTGAAAGCTTTGCTCGACGACAGCGAGGGGATGGCGGCCGGGCTGATCCGCAATGCGGGCGGCAATCCCAAAGCCGCATTGGCCGCCGTCGATGCGGCGCTCGATAAGCGGCCGAAGGTTTCGGGCGGCGGCGCGGGACAGCCCGGGGCGACGCGCGAGCTCGTGCGCATATTCGACCAGGCCGAGAAAATCGCTGAGAAGGCCGGCGACAAGTACGTGACCGCCGAACGTCTGCTGCTGGCGCTGGCGCTCGAGAGGGGCACCGAGGCCGCCACGATCCTTGCCGATGCCGGCGTGACGGCGCAGGGCCTCAACACCGCGATCAACGATTTGCGCAAGGGCCGCACGGCCGACACTGCGTCGGCCGAGCAGGGCTACGACGCCTTGAAGCGCTACTCGCGCGACCTCACCGAGGCGGCGGCCCAAGGCAAGCTCGACCCCGTCATCGGCCGCGACGAGGAGATCCGCCGTACCATTCAGGTGCTGTCGCGGCGCACCAAGAACAATCCCGTCCTCATCGGCGAGCCGGGCGTCGGCAAGACCGCAATCGCGGAGGGTCTCGCGCTCCGCATTGTCAAAGGCGACGTGCCCGACAGCCTCAAGGACAAGCGCCTGCTCTCGCTCGACATGGGCGCGCTCATCGCCGGCGCCAAGTATCGCGGCGAGTTCGAGGAGCGCCTGAAAGCGGTTCTATCGGAGGTGCAGGCCGAGGGCGGCCGCATCATCCTGTTCATCGACGAGCTGCACACCATCGTCGGCGCCGGCAAGACCGAAGGTTCCATGGACGCCGGCAACCTGCTGAAGCCGGCGCTGGCGCGCGGCGAGCTGCACTGCATCGGCGCCACCACACTCGATGAGTACCGCAAGCACATCGAGAAGGACGCAGCGTTGGCGCGGCGCTTCCAGCCCGTTTTCGTCGAGGAGCCGTCGGTCGAGGATACGATCTCGATCCTGCGCGGCTTGAAGGAGAAGTACGAGCTGCACCACGGCGTGCGCATCACTGATTCCGCGCTCGTTGCCGCGGCGACGCTATCGAACCGCTACATTGCCGACCGCTTCCTGCCCGACAAGGCCATCGACCTCGTCGACGAGGCCGCCTCGCGCCTCAAGATGCAGATCGATTCCAAGCCCGAGGCGCTTGACGCCATCGATCGCGAGCTGATGCAGCTCAAGATCGAGCGCGAGGCCTTGAAGAAGGAGAGCGATGCCGCGTCCAAGGACCGGCTCGGCCGGCTGGAAAAGGAGATCGCCGACCTCGATGAGCGCAGCCGCGCTCTGACCCAGAACTGGGAAGCCGAGCGGCAGAAGCTCGGCAGCGCACAGAAGCTGAAGGAGGAGCTCGATGCGGCGCGCACCGAGCTCGATAAGGCGCAACGGCGCGGCGATCTCGCGCGCGCGGGCGAGCTCGCCTACGGGCGCATCCCCGAGCTCGAAAAGAAGCTCAAGACGATCGAGACGCAGGACGACAAGGGCGCGATGGTCGAAGAGGCGGTGACGCCCGATCAGGTCGCCGCCGTCGTCTCGCGCTGGACCGGCATTCCGGTCGACCGCATGCTCGAAGGCGAGCGCGCAAAGCTACTCAACATGGAAGAGGCGCTGGGCAAGCGCGTCATCGGCCAGCGCGAGGCGGTGGACGCCGTCTCCAAGGCGGTGCGCCGCGCGCGCGCCGGCCTGCAGGACCCGCACCGGCCGATCGGTTCGTTCATGTTCTTAGGGCCGACGGGCGTCGGCAAGACCGAGCTCGCCAAGGCACTTGCCGCGTTCCTGTTCGATGACGAGTCCGCGCTCTTCCGCATCGACATGAGCGAGTACATGGAGAAGCACTCGGTCGCGCGCCTCATCGGTGCGCCTCCGGGGTACGTGGGCTACGAGGAAGGCGGCGCGCTCACCGAGGCCGTGCGCCGGCGCCCCTACCAGGTGATCCTGTTCGACGAGATCGAGAAGGCGCATCCCGACGTCTTCAACGTGCTTTTGCAGGTGCTCGACGACGGCCGCCTGACCGATGGCCAGGGTCGCACCGTCGACTTCCGCAACACCATCATCATTCTCACGTCGAACATCGGCGCGGAGTACCTCGTCAATCAGAAGGATGGCGAGGATACCGACGCCGTGCGCGACGAGGTGATGGCCGAGGTGCGCGCGAAGTTCCGGCCCGAGTTCCTCAATCGCCTCGACGACATCATCCTGTTCCATCGCCTGCAGCGCTCGGACATGAGCAAGATCGTCGACATCCAGATGGCGCGGCTGCAGAAGCTGCTCACCGACCGCAAGATCACGCTCGAGCTCGACGACAAGGCGCGCACGTGGCTTGCCAACCGCGGCTACGATCCGGCGTACGGCGCGCGGCCTCTAAAGCGCGTGATCCAGCGTCACGTGCAGGACCCGCTGGCGGAGCAGATCCTCTCCGGCCGCATCAAGGACGGCGACACCGTGCGTGTGGGCGTTCGCGACGGCGAGATCGCGCTCAACGGCGAGCCGGTGAAGGCGGCGGCGTAGGGCAGTTTTCCACAGGGCTACAGGCACGCCCCGGCCGCGCGCAGTGTGACCGCGCGGCGACGGGGTGCCTGTCTTTTGGGCTATTCCCTACAAAGCCGTGGATAAGTCCGAGCTCCGCACACTCCGTGTGCACACGGCTTTGGCCCGCGTGTTAATCCGGCGGGGTTCTGCACTTAGGGTCTCAACTTGAGAAAGTGAGTGATAGTCATGGCTCAGAACGAGAAGACATCAGCGAAAGTGAGTGCCATCGCCTCGAAGGCGCTGAACAATCCCAACTCACTGTCGGCGGAGGAGATCAAAGAGCTCGCCGCATCGGTGCTGACGCAATCTCAAGATCGTCAGCAATCGCAGCAGAACCAGCAATCTCAGAAG
Source organism: uncultured Alphaproteobacteria bacterium (assembly GCA_963726555.1). Lineage (GTDB taxonomy): Bacteria > Pseudomonadota > Alphaproteobacteria > Rhizobiales > Hyphomicrobiaceae > Hyphomicrobium_A. Next base: position 226,480 of record CAVSCT010000010.1, read on the forward strand.
AAATAATCCCGTCTGCCTCGGTCAATCGTTCGACCGACAGAACACAGCGAGTGGGTATCGTCATGATCCCGCTCGCTTGTGCTTTTTCGGCGTGCGCCAGATCGCCCACGTTCTGGCAGACGACCATCACGTCGGCCGTATACTTCAAAAGCCAGCCCACGGTCGCGACCTCGACCGCGCTCGTCTCCGGGAGCGCCGATAGAAAGCGCCAGTGTCCGCACGGCTGGCGGCTGTCCTGCCAGCGAATGATGACGAGTGGGCAATCGCCCATGCCGTAGCTCCCCCTCCATGATTCGGCGGGGGAATCATAGCAAACTCAAGCTGTTCGGCTGTGGGTTGGCGGCAACGGCGCGCAACTTCCGCTCACTTGCTGGCGGTCATCACGGGCGAGAGGTGGCGCAGGTCGTCTATGCGCGTGCGCTCCTTCTGGAAGTCGGCGAGCTGGCGGCCTGTCAGCTCGCGCTCGCGCGGCACCTGGATGCCAAGCGGATCGACGAAGCGGCTGTTGATCAGCACCTCGTAGTGCAGATGCGGGCCCGAGGCGAGGCCGGTCGAGCCGACGTAGGCGATGATCTCGCCCTGGCGCACCTTCACGCCCGGCACGATGCCTTTCTTGAAACGCAACAGATGCCCGTAGGCGGTGTGGTAGCCGTTGGCGTGGCGGATGCGGATGTAGTTGCCGTACTGGCCCTTGCGGCCGGCCTCCTCGACGACGCCCGTGCCGGCAGCCAGAACGGGGGTGCCGGGCGTCGTCGCCCAATCGACGCCGGTGTGCATGCGTCGCTCGTTCAAGAGCGGATGGAAGCGCATGCCGAAGCCGGAGGTCAAGCGCACGTCGCCGCGCACCGGGCGGCGCATCAAGAACTTCTTCGAGTTGCTGCCGTTCTCGTCATAGTAGTCGACGATGCCGTCGGGCGTGCGGAAGCGATAGAAGCGGTAGGTCTCGCCGCCGCTGGTAATGGACGTGTAGAGCAGCTCGCCCGGCGGCGCGTCGGGAGCGGCGTCGTCCTTCATGTCGCAGAACATCTCCACCGCATCGCCGGGCCTGAGCAACCGGCGGAAGTCGGTCTCGGAGGCATGGATCTTCATGACCTTCATGATCGTGTCGGGCGGCACATGCTGTAAGAGGCCCGCGTAGTAGACGCTGGCGTATATGCTCGAGGTCGTCGCCCGGTCGGCGTCGCCGAGCGCGGCGTTGGCGATCTCCTCCTCGATGTAGGGCGACTTGCTGGCGACGAACTCGCCGGCGGCGTTGCGCATGACGCTGACGAGATGATCGTGGCCGCCCGAGAAAACGCTGAAGCGCGCGGGCTCCTTGCGATCCTTCTGCGTGAGCGAGCGCACCAGCGTGATGCGCACCTCTTGCCCGGCACTCAATGCTGATTCGGGGAAGATGTTATGGGCCGCGTCGATCATGCCGCGCGCCTGCCAATTGTCGGCGCCGGCGCGGATCAGGATCTTGCGCAGATTGTCGTTGTCGCCGACCTTCACGACGAGGGTCTCGCGGCCTTCCAGGTCGGCGAGGCTGTCGTCGGAGTCCGGCGTTGGCTTCGTGAGTACGGTCGTGTGCGGCGGGACGATGGCGGCCTTGTCTCCGGCTACCGTCGCGTTGTCGGCGGCGCCGCGGCTCGCATCGGCGTCGGCGCCGGCTCGTATCTTCTCGGCCTCTGCTTCTGCGGCTTCCGCGAGTGCAATGTGCTGTGCGACCTCCGCGTCGTCGAGGGCGAGGCCGTCCTCGGTCGGGAGGTTGCCGCCCAGGAGCTCGACAACGTTGATCTTCACGCTGCCCTGTGCGGTCGCCGGCGTCTCGGTCTCGTCGCCTTCGCCGGCGGTTTTGTTGATCGCGTAGAGCTCGAGCGGATTGAAAGGTGGGATCGCGGCCTCGTACGTGTCGGGGACGGCGGCCA